>NZ_FRBV01000018.1 GCF_900142705.1 Nitrosospira sp. Nsp11 | reverse complement strand
TCATTGGTGCAGACCCAGCGGCTGACGGGAATGATGCCGCGGGAAGCGTACGTGGACCGGGGCTATCGGGGCCACGGCATCGCCCTGGACGGGCTTAAGGTGTGGATCGCTGGTGCCAAACGGGGTGTCACCGCAGCCATCAGGAAGAAGCTCAAGCGCCGTAATGCCGTGGAGCCGGTGATTGGGCACATGAAAGCAGATGGGCGCCTGGGGAGAAACTTCCTCAAGGGCGCCCGAGGGGATGCCATGAACGCCTTGTTATGTGGCGCTGGGCACAACCTGCGCAAAATCCTGCGCCGGTTGGCGCTTTTGTACGCCCAAATCCTGGAATGCTTGCAATGCCTCGGACAAAAACAAAATGAAGAGAACCATCGATTAATGATGGAAGTTTGTTAAAGATGAGGTTTTTCAGGGACGACTAATTAAGAAACATAATGCCGCGCCATTTTCTTGTCCGCATCCCGCCGGGTAAATGACCATTCGATGCAACGGCATTCGGCGTTGCGGCGCTGCTGCCAAACATCGACTTCGGTGGGGAGCGTGGTTCGATCGGGCAGACGCCGATTCAGACACTGGCGATCCAGGATGCCGATTCGATTTCAGCCATGTTGAGCCAACTGGCGTGTTTCGGCGTGTAGTGGAATACGGCTCGACGCAACAGCGCGCGGGCTTCCTTGACGCCGAGCATCTCCTCGAAGCCCTTGCGGAAATGGGTATTGAGGTTGTCCAGCACCAAATGGACGCGCTTCGCCTTGGCATAGACCTGCTGGAGCAAGTACTGGACGAAGGTCACGAAGTCGGCTTTGGTGCGGCGATCGGTGACTTTGACGGTTCGCTGGCCACCCTTGGGCTCCACGGCCACAAACAGGTTGCACGTACCGGCACGCACGTATTCATAATCCAGCCGCACAGGTGTTCCGGGACGCATCGGCAAAGGCGCACGAGAATCCTTGAGCAACTGCTTGCTCTTCTCGTCCAGACAGACGACGGGTTCGCCCGGCCGCAACGGGTGAGCGTAGAGGTCGAGCAGATCGTACATGCGTTGCCGATACTCCTGCGTCAATGTGCCGACACACCACATCAGCTTGCGCCACGGCTTGATGCATTTTTTTTTTTAGCAACCGGCGGACGGTCTCGCGGCTGATGGGGCCAACCCCCGCCTGCGCTTGCGCGGCCTGCTCCAGCAATTCAAGCGTCCATCGCTTGGCGCCGGCCGGCGGTTGCGAGCAAGCCAGGGTGCAAATCCTGGCTTCGATGCCCATATCGTACCGTCGAGGTTTGCCGGGGCGTGGCAGGTCATGCAACGCATGCTCCGCGCCGCCTTCCAAGTATGCCGCCCGTATTCTCCAGATAGCGGTACGGCCCATGCCGAGAACCGCCATGATCTGGGCTTCCGGTATGCCCCTGTCCAGGGCGGACAGGACGTGTGCCCGATTGACTTCCCGGGCATGGTGTAAACCGCTCGCACGGTACGACTCAATCAATTCGCGATCCTTGTCGGTAAGATGCAATTCAGTCTGTCGCATGGCCAACTCCTCGTCACAGGATAAGTATGCGACAGCATAGCAAATGTTTCGTTAGTTATGTGTTGTAATACTAGCTACTGGTAAACCCGGGATTTATTCAGGGATCGGAACAAGGTTATGAATTTTGTTTTGACCGCATGCTGTCGGTAACATCTTTACCTATTCCGCGATAACCGGTGAAGCGGCCAGACGAGTCGAACATCGGTTCTCCGCTAACCATCAGATATTGTTTGGAGCCATCGGCTTTAGTGCGGCTGTAGACAAAATCGATAAAAGGCCGTCGTGCCGTGATATTTGCCTTGAATGCTGCATACTCGGATTCATTCCAGCGCGTTCCACTATCTTCCCTATGCTCACCCATCAGTTTATCAACCCCGATCCCGAGCATATCAAGGACGGGTCCATAAACCTTGGTAAAACGACCTTTCTCGTCTTGTTCCCAGTACCAGTCAGACGCCAGTTCGGTCAACCGGCGAAAGCGCGCTTCGCTCTCGCGTAGTTCCGCAGTTCGCTCCGCCACGGTTTGTTCCAGCTTTTTATTATAATTCTCGAGTTGCTTATATAACAGGCGTACTTCCAGCATGTTGTGGATACGTGTCTGGACTTCGACCAGATCGAATGGCTTGCTGACAAAATCTTTCGCACCGGCCTGAAGCGCTCGCAGCTTATGACCTGGCTGGGCAGTGATTACGAGTACTGGCAAATAGCCTTTCGGTTCAATTTGCTTCAGGGCTTCCAACACCTGAAAGCCATCCATGCCCGGCATTTGCAGATCGAGAAGAACCAGATCATAACGGTTCTGGCGATAGAGCCCGGACACCTCGCGTGGATTCATTGTCGAGGCAATACAGGTATAACGTGCGTCGCTCAGCATTTGCTCAAGCAGCCGGACATTAGCTTCCTGATCATCGACAATCAGGATTTTAGCGTTAAGAATGTCGGGAGTACTAATCATTTTCTGTTCCCTATTCACTGGCAATTAATCGATTTTTTTCGAATTTGCCTAAGATACTCCATCGTTCTGTAGATGGTAATGGTAAAAGCGACTATTTCTCCGTAACTGACTTTTGCCATCTCCGACCAGAAATGTCGGACCTACTAGCACGTCTGTCCGGGATAAACATCGGAGCGAAACGGGCACCGCGAACTCGATACCCATATTCCGCAATATTCTTTCCTGACAAATTTATATTGTTGACACGGAAATACTTTGCCAAACTCGAATCGAGCTCGCGAGTTTACGCGAAACAGAATTGGCCATCACATATATGCTCGCTCCGAAATTCGATAGGTATTCTTGTTTGCTTGCTTGGCATCCAGCAGAGCTGCGTCCGCATTTTTCAAAAGCGTATTGACATCTTTGCCATTGAACGGATAAAGACCGATACCCGCACTCGCTGTGACCCAAACATTATTCCCCTGAATATTATAAGGTTGTGACAGCACTTTGATAATTTTTTCCGCCGCAAGTGTTACACCATTGACGTTACTGACATGCGGCATTGCGATCACAAATTCATCACCGCCAAGTCGCGCTACGGTATCTTCCTGGCGCACAGCCGCCACCAGGCGTGCTGCGACCAATTTTAGAAGCAAATCGCCGACGTCGTGACCCAGGGTGTTATTGATCTGCCTGAAGCCATCCAGATCCAGATATATAACCGCCATGATGCTGTCGTATCTTTTTGCGTGGATAATTGCCTGGGAGACTCTTTCCACCAGAAGCCGCCTGTTGGAAAGCCCAGTCAAAGGGTCATGCAGTGCCATGAATTCCTGGGTTTTAGCATAACTGCGCGACCGCTGATGCAACAAACGCACTTCCAGCAGATTGTGAACCCGGGCAAGCACCTCGGCCATATCAAACGGTTTACTGACGAAATCTTTTGCCCCGGATTGGAGGGCGCGGAGCTTACAGTCAGGATTAGCGGTAATGACCAGTACGGAGAGGTATCCGTCCGCTTCGATCTCCTTCAAGGCTTCCAGCACCTGAAATCCGTCCATGCCAGGCATTTTGAGATCAAGCAAAATCAGATCATAATGATTCTGCCGATGCAATTCATAAACCTTATAGGGATCCATCGTCGAACTGATGGAAGTGTAGTTTGCAGTGTTTAACACGCTTTCCAGGAGATGGACATTTGATTCCTGGTCGTCAACGATCAGGATTTTTGCGTTATGAATGTCGGTTTCAGTGATCATATTGCTTGAATATTCAATTGGCCGACTATCCTTGTAACCTAGCTGATTGATGGCGAGTTTGAGCAATGGCAAATTCTCAGGCCTTAAACCGCAAATTTTGCTGCTACTTTGCGTCGATATCTGTGCGCTAACTCTCATAAGAAACATGAAATGGTTCATTTCGGAAAATATCGGCTTGCAGCGGGAATTCAGGGAGAAATAGCGCGCAATATAATACTGACGCGGTGCTCCGTGTTGGGCTTGAGGGTTGCTGTAATTCGAACGGCCATATTTGGACATTTTTTTACCCTTAACGACATATAGGCCAAGCTTTAGTAGCTTAAGTCAAGAAAAGAAAACTTTTTCGTAAAACCAGACTATCTATGGCAGTTCCCAGTCCAAGTTTACGGAGCAATAAGATTTGACCTTGCCATGGGTAGGTTGATATAATCGTATTCCTCTGACGCGGGGTGGAGCAGTCTGGCAGCTCGTCGGGCTCATAACCCGAAGGTCGTAGGTTCAAATCCTGCCCCCGCAACCAAAATCAAAGCGTTTAGCCCCAACCCCAAGCTGGGGCTTTGTGCTGTATGGCTCCTATGTGTGGAGCGATGCAGACTTCTCTGCTCAATCACTCATTGAGCAATCGCCAGAAAAGACAAACCCCGCGTATGGCGGGGCGTCGCGCCTTCTCCTAAGTTTCGGTTAAACAACCCTTTTCACGGCATCCCCTAAGGAAATCGGCTGCAAAAGTATCTGGCCGGTTCATATTTCGCCGCTTTTTCGGTCGATAGAAAATTATTGTATTGGCGTTTCTCAAAAATCTGTCCTTACCCAGTTCGCTAATTCCCGTGCGGCTTAAGCAGGTATTTTGAGAAGTGGTCTCAATTGTTTGAACAACAACCTGAACATTTTAAGTGGAATCTCTGCTGGTTCTCACGCTGCCAGTTCAACCGTCGGCAGCATCGCGGCATAAGCCTCATCAGGCGTTTTCTTGCCCAGGCTCGAATGTGGCCTGGATCGGTTGTACCAGTCCATGTATTGCATAATGGATACTCTGGCTTCAGCGATCGAGTCATAGGCATGCAAGTACACCCGCTCGTAGTTGGTCGCGCAGCATGCGCGCGCCCATGAACGGATGTTCCAGGTGCAATTCGTCAATGCGGCGCATGAGCGCCAGATCCGTGGCGCTGACTGGTTTGGGCAGATAATACACGCTGCCCCGGTTGATGCCGGCCAACTGGACCTGACGGCTGATCGGAAGTGCGTGGTGGACGTCAATCATCGCCTTGCGCTCAGCAATCCCACCTTGGTGAGCGCACCTTCTAAAAAATCATTCTCCAATGTCAGTTGCCCAATCTTGGCGTGCAACACCTTCAAATCAACCGGTGGCTCCGCCGCAGTGCTTCCTCCGCCAAACACGTCGACGGCCCGTTCGCCCAGTTGCCGTTTCCACTCGGTAATCTGGTTGGGGTGAACTTCAAACCGCTGCGCCAGTTCGGCCAGCGTCTTGTCACCAGCCAGCGCTGCCAGTGCCACTTTGGCTTTGAACGCCGCTGAGTGCGTCCGTCTTGCTCTTTTTGCCATTTCTCTGCTCCATATCAAAGTCCCGCAGGGACCATCAAAAGGTAGCAGATTTTCCACTTATGGGTTTGTTCAAATTCTTGGGGCCACTTCTGGTAGATAAGGGATGGACTTTCGCGCGCGAAAATTGCGCCATGATTAAATTTTATCCTTATGGTGGCACGCTCCCTTGGCTATGCAACCGCACTAAAAGGACGATTACCCCCTCATTGGTACGGAAAAATTAAACGGCGTCGATCGCGAGGACGTGGCTGCGCCACGTCCTTACACATATCGCTGATCGTCCGATATCTTCAGTTCTGCCGTTCAGTCATTTCCTCCATTTATTCGATGCATTGAACGGCTCGTCAAGGACGGTGTTTGGTCGACGCTTACGGTCATTGGACTGTTTATCTCAACCGTGCCAACGTCGACTAAATCTGAGTCCTACAAGTCCGAGGCCCAGCAATGCCAGTGTGGCTGGCTCGGGAACGGTCTGACCACCACCGCCGCTGCCGCCGGAATCGCTGAAGCCGACACTGCCGAAGTCATTGCGCCCGCTGCCTATGTCGCCGCCGCCCGTGCAGTCGTTGGAGATGGTGTTGGTGTCCATTGTCACCGCAGCATGTAGCGCGATGGCCCTACCGCACAGAATCTTTGCGGTGGTATTCAGGGTGATGCTCTGATCCGCGAGAATGTTTCCTGCGAAGAGCGTGCTGGTACCCAGAGTCGCGGAGCTGCCGACTTGCCAAAATACGCCGTTATTTGCACCGCCATTGAGCACGTTGACAACCGAGTTGCTTGCGGTCGTGAGCGCGCTTCCTATCTCAAAAACGAAGAGTGCATTGGGATCGTTTTGGGCGTCTAGATTGAGCGTTCCCGTCAATTGAGCCGACGACGAAAAGAAATAGACGCCGGGAGTGAGCGTGAGTCCACCCAGATCCTGACCCGTTAGGTCGCTAGTGACCGCCTGAGCTGCAAGAGTATTGTACGCACTGAGGGCATCAGCCTGAGCTTGCTGCGCGACCGCATCAGTTTGGTGTACCGTTCCTGTGAGGGTGATGCTCCCCAGGCCCGTGATTGAAGTGCCTGGGTAGACACCCAGATCTCCCCAGATGGTGGTCGGACCGGTATTGGTCACCGTCGAGGCGCCCAGTACCGCGAAACTTTGCGCCGAACCCAAAAATGGCGTCGCCAATGCTGGGGAGGCGCCGTAAAGCGCTACGATCATAGTCAATGACAGTCTCGACAAGTATTTTGGTATTTTCATCACATACCTCCTAAATTGTTATTCGTTATATAAAAGGTTGTACACAATTAGACCGACACCCCAACAAGTGACGTGTGTTTGTTTGCATCAGGGCCGAACATCAGCCCTAGATAGCCGGCGTTATCTCCTTGGCTCTCTATCATAAGTTCCGTCAGCAATTGAGCCTGGGTAAGGGGTGTTGCCGCCTTCGCCGCTGGTGTGGCCGCCGTGAAAACTAGCATGGCCAATGTGCAATAGAAGGTCTTGTGTGTGATAGCAGACATATTTCTTTCCTCCAGCCCGATAAGGTTAATAGCTCCTGAGAGGAATCGAGCGAAGTCCACTTAGAAGTCTGAAACTGAGACTTAGGGGTCCAAAACTGGGGCCTGGGAACCCGAAGCCTGATAAAACTACGGGGCGCGGCTAGCAGTTTATTAATAATTTTTAGATCCTGATATATTTCAAGCAATCACCATGCCCCAATTGCTGCAATGTTTCTTGCGACATAATCATCGCCGCATGCACCGAACTCCGCAGCTAATCATCGACGTAGGTTGACGCCTTGCAAAAACTCAGTCTCCCCAACGCAAACTGGATTCGGGAGCTGATTCGTGCCTCAGTTAAAACTTCCTGTGAGCCGCATTTTCTACACCGTTTGCACTGCGTATTGCTGGTCGCTGAGAATCGCAGTTGCTACGAGGTTGCACAGTGGTTTGGCGAGAATCCGCGCACGATCCAACGCTGGGTGCATGCCTTCTCTAACTATGGCATGGAGGGATTACGTGATCACCATTCGGGTGGACGCCGCACTAGGCTGGCCGACGAGCAGATGCAAGGCCTTGTGCTCGACTTGCAAAGGCCACCATGCTTGCTCGGATATCCGGAACGAGAATGGAGTGGAAAGCTTCTGACACAACACCTGGAAAGCTACTATGGAATAAGATTAAGCGTGCGCCAGTGCCAGCGGATCATCCACGGGTTGCCATGTCCAATATACCGGAGGACAGATCAGCCATGCGACAATGGATTTGACGCTGGCTAACGAGGTGAGCGTCCGTTTCGTCGACTCTTGGGTTTGCGGCGTGCAGAGTGTAAAAATTCCTGACATTTCTCTGCTCTTAAGCTCGGGAAAATGGTCCTCAAGGTTGGTGCTTAGTTTAATAGGCCCATTGGGAGCGAAGCTACAATCTGACGCCAGCCTCGCCTCGCGGCGGATCCGCACCTGCCAGTGGTGACACCTATCGTGTTTCTCAAAGGCGAGCGCTTGCCGAATTGCTGGATAGCAAGGTTAACGAGCTAATGCGGGCAGGAGTCGCCGACGACCTTATGCTGCTGTCCCATATGGCCCCCGATATGCCTTTGTTGAGATTAATGGATCTTTCCGATGGGGACGGAATGAACGATCTCTGTGAGGTGCTACGCTAATCATGTCATCACCTTCCGGTCGCAAGTTCCTATATGTCGTCAGATTGTAGCTTCGCTCCCAATGGGCCTAGATGGGGGTAAGCCCGAACCTGCGGAATTTTCAATGTTATATTAAATCAATATGTTATTGAAATTCTAATTTAGCTAAAATTGATTCAAGATCGATTAGGTTAAAGTTATTCTGAAAATTTTAATAGCATAAATATCAATTGATTAAATTTACATGCAAGAAAGATTCGTCCTAATTTTCCCTGTTTCTACCGGCATCAGAAAAATTCCGAGGGTTCGGGCGTCCAATATACCGGAGGACAGATCAGCCATGCGACAATGGATTTGACGCTGGCTAACGAGGTGAGCGTCCGTTTCGTCGACTCTTGGGTTTGCGGCGTGCAGAGTGTAAAAATTCCTGACATTTCTCTGCTCTTAAGCTCGGGAAAATGGTCCTCAAGGTTGGTGCTTAGTTTAATAGGCCCATTGGGATCGAAGCTACAATCTGACGCCAGCCTCGCCTCGCGGCGGATCCGCACCTGCCAGTGATGACACCTATCGTGTTTCTCAAAGGCGAGCGCTTGCCGAATTGCTGGATAGCAAGGTTAACGAGCTAATGCGGGCAGGAGTCGCCGACGACTTTATGCTGCTGTCCCATATGGCACCCGATATGCCTTTGTTGAGATTAATGGATCTTTCCGATGGGGACGGAATGAACGATCTCTGTGAGGTGCTACGCTAATCATGTCATCACCTTCCGGTCGCGGGTTCCTATATGTCGTCAGATTGTAGCTTCGCTCCCAATGGGCCTAGATGGGGGTAAGCCCAAACCTGCGGAATTTTCAATGTTATATTAAATCAATATGTTATTGAAATTCTATATTAGCTAAAATTGATCCAAGATCGATTAGGTTAAAGTTATTCTGAAAATTTAATAGCATAAATATCAATTGATTAAATTTACATGCAAGAAAGATTCGTCCTAATTTTCCCTGTTTCTACCGGCATTAGAAAAATTCCGAGGGTTCGGGCGTACAACCCCTGTAGGCGAAGTCTGGGGCGTGGGACGACGTATCGGCCTGCAGCTGCATGCTGTCGGCATCACAACCGTGCAGCTATTGCGTGATGCCTCGCCTTCCTGGCTGCGCGCGAAGTTTGGTATTCCGCCTTTCGATCGGCCGGCACGGAAAACCTTAAAAAGGCAGCCTAGCCTCCCCCCCCGTTTTGCATGCTCTCCTGGACCCAAGCCAAACCCTATGGCAAGATAAAGCATCGCGGTACTCAGCGGCAGCCTGCTGGAAGGGCTGGCTGGCCAACGCAACGCCCTGGCCTTGCTGCAAACCCTGCCTGGCGTCGATCTGATCGGCGCGGCCATGCTACTGGTTGAAATCGGCAGCGATATGGATGCCTTCGGGAGCGCTGATCGACTCGCGTCCTGGGTCGGCATCTGTCCGGGCAACAACGAGTCGGCGGGGAAGTGTAAATCAGGTCGTGTCCGCAAAGGCAATCTCTATGTCCGACGGCTTCTTTGCGAATTCGCGCATGCCGCCAGCCGCACCACGTCTGTCTTCAAGTCAAAGTTCCAGGCGCTGATCGTGCGACGTGGCCACAAACGCTCGATCGTCGCCTTGGCACACAAAATATTGCGCACCATCTTCTTCATGCTCAAGCGGAACCAACACTACCGGGATTCGGCCACTGACTATGAAGCGCTTTCAGTACAACGTAATGCCCCTCGCTGGATCAAGGCACTGACGAAATTCGGCTTTATCTCCACCGTCGCCTGATTCGCCTGCACAAAAAATCGACGGCCTTCAGTGGTCAGGCATGCGCTCGTCTTGCGGGTGGTTTCTTTCACGTTAACCAGGGTAATGGCGTTGTATTTACTGCCCATAATCAGTCAACGTTTGGTGACTTTACGCTCGATGGCTCAAGTGGTCCCCGTAACCTTAACTTTACCGGAAATTTAGCGGCTGGCGGTGTGGCCGACGCGACCTTTAACCTGAGCCCGTTCGATCCCGGCGCCGGTAACACCTCCACCTTTACTTTGACACAAGTGCCGAGCGTTCCGGAACCGGAGACTTATGCCATGCTGGTAGCAGGGCTGTTGTTGATGGGTGGTATGGTAAAGCGTAGAAACAATAATAAGCTGCAAGGCTAGCTGATTGATATCAGGTAAGTCGCATGGACAAACCCCGCCCCGCCTGATCGGCGGGGTTTGTTTTTGGTGCCGGTTTTTCGGAAAATATGAGCTATATGGGCAGGAATGCTTTCTTATAGTTCCAGCTCAACAAGACTCGCCGGGACCCAAGCCGATTGTTCGTTTATCCCCATCAGTGCAATTATCGTAATAAGCGCAAGGCTGGAGTAAATACCCTCGACGTGATTAGGGGGAACTAAACTGTAGAGGCTGAGTCGAACAAGGACTAGTAGATCCTTTGGGAAACAGGAAGTTCTTGATTGTTTGAAACAGGAGTTTGCGAATGCTTACATTATCGTTTGAAATCGTTGCTTTATCGAAGAAAGCGGATTATTCGATCGTTATAAGCAGCACGCTGCGAACTATCGAGAACTAAATTTGTCTAATTTGGACTGGTAGTTTAAACATTTTTTTTAAAGGAACTTGCAATGGTGACGATGGCATCAAGCGAAACCTTGGTCGCTGCGGAAAATACCTTGGAACCATATTGAAATTTATTCAGTCCAAGCAAAACTGGTAGTTTTTGTTTTTAATTTGGGCTCCCCACGTTTCTGGTCTGGAAATTCTTAATTAACTTACAAAATAGGAGTTGGTAATGTCTACAACTACGCCAGAAAAATTAGCTACACATCAAACAAAGGTGAGCAGTGCTCGCTACGATATGTCTGAGTGGTACGACTCCAAGTATTACAAAATGGGCCTTTTGCCTATACTGGGGATTGCCATTTTCTGGGTCTGGTTCCAACGCACTTATGCCTACTCGCATGGGATGGACTCGATGGAACCGGAGTTCGAGCAAATCTGGATGGGACTATGGCGTTTTCAAATGATGCTGTGGCCGGTCGTAGCGCTTGTTGTCTGGGGTTGGATATGGAAGACGCGTGATAGCGAGGCGCAATTGGCCAGCCTAACGGTGAAACAGGAAATCAAGCGCTATTTTTATTTCCTCATGTGGCTCGGCGTATATCTGTTCGCTGTTTATTTCGGGTCAAGTTTCTTCACCGAGCAAGACGCATCATGGCATCAGGTGATCATTCGCGATACGAGCTTCACACCCAGCCATATCCCGCTTTTTTATGGCTCATTTCCGATGTACATCATCATGGGGATAGCGACTTACCTGTACGCAAAAACGCGGTTGCCTCTCTACAACAAGGGAACTTCGTTTCCTTTGGTAATGGCCATCAGCGGACCGGTGATGAGTCTGCCGAACGTGGGTCTTAACGAGTGGGGCCATGCCTTCTGGTTCATGGAAGAACTTTTCAGCGCGCCGTTGCATTGGGGTTTCGTAGTCTTGGCATGGGCAGCGCTGTTTGCAGGTGGCCTTGCCGTGCAAATCATCGCACGCTTCTCCAACCTTCTGGATGTACAATGGAATAATCAAAGTAGATCCATTCTGGATAACGTTGTCTAAATCTGTACTGTAACTTTACCGCTCCGCCCTCTGCGTTTCGTTGAGGGCGGAGCTCGTTGCGCGGTATAGCCCGCAGATGCGGTGCTGTCAGTCTCATCAAATTCATGCTAGGCCGAGTCCTGACCGCATATTCCTACAATGCAATGGTGGGAAAAGTTTTTCCGATCAGTTCTGTCCGACTCATTACCGACGTAGAATTGTCTGTCTGAATATTAATTCCCATCGGAACGTAGGCTTAGCCGGTCACTGTGCCGGTAGACGCAAGACGTAACTCAGTGCACAATAGTACAATTGATGGATGTGCAGCGTCGTTATCCTCATTATTTGAATTTCAGCTTTATATGGCGGGCCTCCCCGCATTGCATAGTAGTGAATCTGGTCAGGTCCGGAAGGAAGCAGCCACAGCTATTTTCTGCAAGTGCCGGGGGTTAGGCTCGCCACCCTTTTTTGTTTGCACAGGTGGAGGGAACCACGTCATTGCCGGTTCCCTCCACCCTGCTGTAAACAGAACAAATCCCAGATTCTTTCCGATCTATAATCCAGCCTAAAATAGTCATCTCTCGATATCATGTCCCAGACCCAGGTTCTTGCCCGTAAATGGCGACCGAAGAGCTTTTCCGAGCTGACCGGGCAGGATCACGTAGTTAGGGCGCTTACCAACGCGCTTGAGCAAAAACGGTTGCATCATGCCTATCTATTTACAGGAACCCGTGGTATCGGCAAGACCACTATCGCGCGTATTTTAGCCAAGGCTCTCAACTGCCAGACAGGTGTCTCCTCGACGCCTTGCGGCGTGTGTTCCGCTTGCACCGAGATTGATGGCGGGCGCTTCATCGATTTGATTGAAATGGACGCGGCCTCCAATACGCAAGTCGAAAAGATGCGCGAACTGCTGGAGAACGCACTTTACGCCCCTACGGTGGCTCGCTACAAGGTTTACATTATTGACGAAGTACACATGCTCTCCAAATCGGCTTTCAATGCCATGCTAAAGACGCTGGAAGAGCCGCCGGAGCACGTCAAGTTCATACTTGCCACTACCGACCCCCAGAAGATTCCTGTAACGGTTCTGTCTCGTTGCCTGCAATTCAACCTGAAGCAAATTCCGGTGCAGCTAATTGCTGCGCATCTCAAGCATGTGCTTGAGCAGGAGCATATAAGCTGCGATGAAACGTCGTTACAATTGCTTGCACGCTCGGCGCAGGGCAGCATGCGCGATGCCTTGAGCATACTGGATCAGGCGATTGCTTTTGGCGAGGGGAAGATCGAAGAAGCCGGAATGCGCGACATGCTTGGCGCGATTGACCAGAGCTATCTTTACGACTTGCTGGATGCCTTGTCGCAAAAAGACGGGGCGAAGATGCTGGCGATAGCCGATGCGATGGAAAACCGCAGCCTGTCGCTTGACGCTGCGCTGCAGGATATGGCAACGCTGCTGCACCGTGTTGCGCTGGCGCAAGTCGTGCCGTCGGCTATCGGCGAGGATGCGCCGGAGCGAGAACAGATTTTCGCACTGGCCAAAGTCTTTTTGCCGGAAGATATTCAATTGTTTTATCAGATTGCCATAAATGGTCGCGACGACCTGAGCCGGGCGCCGGATGAGTATGCCGGCTTCACTATGACGCTGATGCGAATGCTGGCTTTCATACCCGACGATATGACGGCGGCTTCAACGGGAGGCCAGGACAAAACTGCAGCCGAGGCTGCGGCAAGAGGCCCAAGCAGCCGCACTAATTTGGAAATTAAACGCCCATCGTTGTCAGTTACAATCGAAACAACGGTTAAGCCGGATTTTGACATAAACTTAAGCTCGTTCAGCGACGGCTGGAGAGTGATGGTAAATCAGTTAAAGCTGAGCGGCTTGGCCAAAATGCTGGCTCAGCACTGCGAAGTGAAGAATGTCTTGCCGAACGAAATCGAATTCTGCGTGCCCGAGACGCATAAGCACCTGCTTGATAAGGCTTACCAGGAAAGGATGCAAACTGCTTTGAGGGAGCATTTGGGAAAGCCGGTTCGGCTGAAGTTTTCCATTGGAATTATCACTGGTTTAACACCTGCGGAACTTGGTAGTCGTGAAAAGCAGGAGAAGCACTCGCAGGCCGTTGCAGCTATCGAATCCGACCTGTTTGTACGAGAACTGGTGGAGCATTTCGATGCAAAACTGATCGTTTCTTCGATCAAACCTATTCAATAGCGGAGGTAAAAATGATGAAAGGCGGCTTGGGCAATCTGATGAAACAGGCTCAGCAGATGCAGGAGAACATGAAAAATATGCAGGAAAAATTGGCTTCGATAGAAGTCGAAGGCCAATCCGGAGCGGGCATGGTCAAGGTGGTAATGACCTGTCGTTATGATGTAAAGCGCGTCAGTATCGACAGCAGCCTCATCGGTGACGATAAGGATATGCTAGAAGACCTGATTGCTGCTGCGGTAAACGACGCTGTGCGACGAGTGGAAGCTACCACTCAGGAAAAAATGGCCGGCTTCACCTCCGGGCTGCCGCTGCCGCCGGGAATGAAGCTGCCATTTTAGCTGTACATGAAAAATATGTGACTGTGACTAATGGATTGATATTCGTCATGTCGACTTACTTCAGTAGATTCTATGTTCGTTTCAGTGCTTTTTTATCACGTTTTTTAAGTGAAAACGCCAACCAGCCTCGAGGATCTGATCGACGCCTTGCGCTGTCTTCCTGGGGTAGGCCCCCGGTCAGCACAGCGAATGGCGTATCACTTGTTGCAACGCGATCATGAGGGCGCACGGCGCCTCGCCAGTTCGCTCGATTATGCGCTGCAACATATCAGGCATTGTGAGAAATGCAATAACTTCACAGAAGAAGTGATATGCGAATTATGCCTTTCTCAACGGCGCGACGCCGCATTGCTATGCGTGGTCGAAATGCCAGCCGATCTGCTGATGATGGAGCAGGCGCACTGCTACAAAGGCCTGTATTTCGTACTGATGGGAAGACTTTCGCCATTGGATGGCATCGGCCCCAAGGAAATTCATCTTGATCGTCTGCTGAGGCGGACTCAGGATGGCGTAGTGCGGGAAGTAATGCTCGCCACCAATTTCACTGTGGAAGGGGAGGCGACCGCTCATTACATTAGCGAACTGCTGCATAACAAAGATCTGAAGGTCACGCGTATTGCACGCGGGTTGCCGGTTGGCGGCGAACTGGAACACGTGGATAGCGGTACGCTGGCGCAAGCGGTGATTGAGCGTAGAGAGATCTAGTTCCGGCAAGAAAACATCCAGGATCGTTATTTCAGGTTTGACCTGGTCCGAGCAGGTAAGGGCGCATTATCAGTTAATGGTTTGTGCCGAAATGCCGTTTCACCGATCTGTTCCGCTGCTGTCAGCATAATCGTAAGGCTATAAAGTAAAGTGAAGTAATGGAATGACGTTCTCTACCCCAGATGGCATCCAAGTGCCGAAGTGTAAGTCGTGATAAACCACAAACAGAAAGTTGAGACCAAGATGACAGCCAGGTTGCCGAAGCCGCCAAAATCGTCCAGGCTGTCGAGATCGCTGGCGCACAGTCCGCTCAGGCCGGCAAAGAAAAAAATAGCTGCGACGGTAGCGGGAGTTGAACCGATTTCTGCCTCGGCACCGCCCATCACGCAAAAACTGCATAAGTTGCTGGCGCAGGCAGGGTTGGGATCAAGGCGTGAAATGGAGGAGTTGATCGCTGCCGGGCACACCACCATCAATGGAAAGGTCGCAACTATCGGCGACCGCGCGGGACCTGAGGATATTGTTCGTGTGGGCAAGCGCGTGATTCATCTCAAGTCCCGTGAACGGTTGCCCCGAGTCATGCTTTATCACAAGCCGGAAGGGGAGATAGTCAGTCGCGACGATCCACAAGGCCGTCCATCAGTCTTCGAAAAACTGCCGCAAATGCGGTCTTCCAAATGGATAGCCATTGGCAGGCTGGATTACAACACCAGCGGGCTGCTGATCTTTACGACAGATGGCGAATTGGCTAATCGTTTGATGCATCCGCGCTTTGAAGTCGAGCGCGAGTATGCGGTGCGGATCATGGGGCGCCTGACGCCTGAAGTAACGGAACTGTTGACCACCGGCGTGGAGCTGGAAGATGGTCTGGCAAAATTCGAACATTTATCCGATCAAGGCGGAGAGGGTTCCAACCACTGGTATCGCGTGATATTGAAAGAAGGCAGGAATCGCGAAGTGCGCCGCATGTTCGAGAAAGTGGGAATGACAGTGAGCCGCCTGATGCGCGTGCGTTTTGGCCCAATTAATCTGCCGCCGCGCCTGAAACGAGGAAAATGGATCGAGCTGGATGAGGTGGAGATAAAGCGTCTGCTGGAGCTGGTGGCTATGAGCCAATAAGGAAACAGCACCTCACCTCATCATTTACGGCCCATCCGGAGTCCGCTACAAAATGTCGTAATATGGAATATAGGAAACATGGGCGTTGGTGATCACCCCAACCACACTTGCGGTGTATGTAAACCACCGTTCAACGCAACTTCAGGGTAACTATTCAGGAAGCTGGTTGCGCCTCAGAAGAAAAACAAACTCATCCCCGGCGCTGGTTTCAAGCCAGGTGAAAGGCGTCAGAGGAAAGGCCTGTTCCAGCGCTTGACGATTATGCCCGATCTCGACAATCAGAATTCCCCGATCTGTCAGATAATCGGACGCCTGGAGCAATATTGCCCGGGTTGCTTCCAGACCATCTTCGCCGCTCGCCAGTGCGCTGCGCGGTTCATGGCAATATTCTTCGGGAAGAGTTGCCATTGATTTCGCGCTGACATAAGGCGGATTGCTGATGATGAGATCGTAACGACGTCCTGCCAATGCAGCAAATAAATCAGACCGAACAAGACTGATTCTATGTTCCAGGTCGTAATCCGATACGTTCTTTTGGGCAACTTGCAGCGCCTCATGTGAAATGTCCGCAGCATCTATCGCAGCGTTTTCGAAAGCGTGGGCAAGCAGCACGGCAAGGCATCCCGATCCGGTACAAAGATCAAGCGCGGAATGGATGTTGCCCGGCTCTTCAATCCACGGCGCGAGTTGCTCTTGCAGCAATTCGGCAATGAAGGAGCGCGGCACGATCGCACGTTCATCCACATAAAAACTGAAATCGCCCAGCCAGGCTTCGTTAGTGAGATAAGCAGCCGGGATTTTTTCGGTTGCGCGACGCCTGAGTATGCCCAATACCTGATCCAGCTCGACCGAGGTGAGGCGAGCATCCAGAAATGGTTCCAGTTGATCGAGCGGCAAGTGCAGAGTGTGCAAAACCAGATACACCGCCTCATCATATGCCGAGGTTGAGCCATGGCCGAAGAAAAGACCCGCGTCGTTAAAGCGGCTTACCGCGAAGCGCAGCAGGTCGCGGACGGTTTGAAGTTGCGTTTTTGCTTCACGGTACATAGATTTTATTCGATATGATGAACGTCATAGGCTGCTATAGGCTGTACCTATCTTATCCATTCTTGGCGGGCTGGGCGGCGCTCCCTCCATCCTGCTGGAAGCTTGCGGTTCAGGTAGAGTGGGATTATTTAAGCAACAAATTCTCAAGCGTCAGCCGATAAATTTGCGGTAACTGTTCCAGGTCCTCTACTTCCACATATTCGTTGAGTTTGTGAATGGTGGCGTTGCGCGGCCCCATCTCCACTACCTCCGGGCAGATGTCCGCGATGAAACGCCCGTCGGAGGTACCACCGGAAGTGGATAGCTGCGGCTCGATTCGCGTCAGGGTTCTGATAGCGTGGCTCACTGCTTCCACGAGGTTGCCCCTGGGCGTGAGATAGGGCTTGCCGGAGAGCTCCCACAGCAAGTGATAATCGAGGTTTTGCCGGTTCAGGATTTCATGCACCCTGGCTTTTAGCGATTCGACCGTACTTGCGGTCGAGAAACGGAAATTGAACAACAGGGTGACTTCGCCGGGAATGACGTTGGTAGCGCCGGCACCGCCATTTATGTTGGAAATCTGCCAGGTAGTGGGCGGAAAATATTCGTTGCCTTCATCCCATTGGGTCTGTGCCAGTTCCGCAATCGCTGGGGCGGCAAGGTGTATCGGATTTTTTGCCAGATGAGGATAAGCAATATGGCCCTGTATACCTCTCACTGTCAATGTCCCGGATAGTGAACCGCGTCTGCCATTTTTGATGGTATCGCCAAGCTTGTCCACGCAGGTGGGTTCGCCGACGATGCAGTAGTCGATCAGCTCATTACGGGCTTTGAGAGCCTCCACCACTCTGACGGTACCGTCTGTTGCCACCCCTTCTTCGTCCGAGGTGACAAGCAACGCAATAGAACCGCCATGATTCGGGTGTTCGGCAACAAAAACCTCAATTGCGGTAATGAAAGCCGCAAGTGATCCTTTCATGTCGGCTGCGCCTCTACCATAAAGCTTGCCATCCCGGATTTCAGGTTTGAAGGGGTCGCTTTCCCATTTGTCGAGCGGGCCAGTCGGCACCACATCAGTGTGTCCGGCGAAACACAATAGTGGAGAACCGGTTCCACGCCGGGCCCATAAATTATCCACTTCGCCGCAGCGTATTTTTTCAATATTGAAGCCGATCGGTTCCAGGCGGCTGATCAGAATTTCCTGGCAACCATTATCGAGTGGCGTTAGGGAACGACGGGCGATTAGCGCCTTTGCGAGCGCGATTGTGTCATTGTGCATGGGATATTTCCTGAAAAAAACCGGCTTGCGGATGCGCGGGAGTTTGAATATTACCTGCTGATTTTTTACTGTTGTACTGTTGATCAGGGCAAGCGATATGAATGTCATGCCGGGGGAAACCGGTTTCCAGTAGCGTGCAAAGCACGCTACTGCTGATTTAGACCCAATATCGATTCAAGCCAAAATGACGAAAGCCATATTTTTTTGCCGGACGAATAACGTGGGCGCCGGCGGTTGATATGACGAAGGATGATTTGCGGCCTATATCCCGCGCAGAAGCTCATTGATACCAGTTTTTGCGCGGGTTTTCGCATCGACCTGTTTAACGATGACCGCGCAATAAAGGCTGTATTTCCCATCCGCAGAGGGTAAATTACCCGAAACAACCACAGATCCCGGCGGAATACGGCCATAGCTTATCTCGCCGCTTTCCCGATTATAGATCTTGGTGCTCTGGCCTATATATACACCCATGGAAATTACGGAATTTTCCCCAACAATTACCCCTTCGACGATTTCCGAACGTGCACCAATAAAGCAATTATCCTCGATGATAGTGGGATTGGCCTGCACCGGTTCGAGTACGCCCCCTATCCCCACGCCGCCGGACAGATGTACATTCTTGCCTATCTGGGCACAGGAACCCACGGTGGCCCAGGTATCGACCATTGCGCCTTCATCGACGTACGCGCCGATATTGACATACGAAGGCATTAATACCACGTTACCGGCAATAAACGAGCCTTTTCTTACTGTCGCGGGGGGCACCACGCGGAAGCCTCCATTACGAAAATCCTTTGAACTGTAATCCGCAAACTTGGAGGGCACTTTATCGAAATAGTTGGAGAAACCGCCCTTGATGAAGCTATTGTCTTCTATGCGAAAAGAAAGCAGCACCGCTTTTTTTATCCATTGATGCGTATTCCATTCGCCATTTATTTTCTCTGCCACCCGCAGTTTACCGCCATCGAGCATTTCAAGTACCTGGGCAACGGATTCCTTGAGTTTGGCCTCGACATTACGCGGTGTAATCTCGGCGCGGCGTTCGAATGCTTCTTCAATGGTACTTTGGAGCTGATCCATGATTTTCCTTAATCTGCTTTAGATATTATATCGATTCAAATTTTCCGTCGTTCGCGCTGCAAGTCCGCTACCAGCATTTTTATGCGTCCAGTTGCTTCAATGCATTCTTCCAGCGGAGCAACGAGGGCGATACGAATGAAATTTCCGCCAGGATTGATCCCGTGCGCATATCGTCCCAGATAGCTGCCGGGTAAAACCGTTACATTATAATCGCGATAAAGCTGCCGGGCGAACTCGACGTCACTGCACGGTGTTTTCATCCATAAATAAAATGCGGCATCCGGCATGGACACCTGCAGAGTTTCCTGCAACGATTCAGTAACCGCATCGAATTTTTCCCGGTACAGACTGCGGTTCTCGATAACATGAAACTCGTCACTCCAGGCTGCCTCGCTCGCCGCCTGCACTGCCGGGTTCATTGCACTGCCATGGTAGGTACGATAGAGCAAAAATTTTGCCAGTAACGCCGCATCTCCCGCTACGAAACCCGAGCGCATACCTGGCACATTAGACCTTTTCGACAGACTGCTGAATATAACCAACCTGGGGAAGCCGGTGCGACCAAGACGTTGGGCAGCCTCAAGTGCGCCAAGCGGTGGAGAAGCCTCATCGAAATAGATCTCGGAATAACACTCATCAGACGCAATAACGAAGCCATAGCGATCGGAAAGCTCGAATAGGTGCTTCCACTCATCCATCGACATTACCCTGCCCGTAGGGTTACCAGGGGAGCAGACATACACCAGTTGCGTGCGCGACCAGATATCGCCCGACAGTTGTGCATAGTCGAGGGCAAAATTATTTTCCGCTCGCGTATTCAGGAAATATGGAGTGGCGCCCGCCAGCAAAGCCGCACCTTCGTATATTTGATAAAAGGGGTTCGGACAAACCACAATGGCGTCTGGAGGCGATGGGTTAATTACTGCCTGGGCAAAAGAGAACAGCGCTTCGCGGCTCCCGTTAACCGGAATAACCTGTGTGTCAGGATCGACGGCGGGCACGTGATAGCGCTTTATCAGCCAAGCGGCTATGCGCGCTCGCAGTGATCGGGCGCCAAGGGTGGTGGGGTAGAAGGCCATCCCGCCGAGATTCTCCGTCAAAGCCTGGCGAATAAAATCCGGTGTGGTATGTTTGGGCTCGCCTATGTGCAGGCTGATGGGAGGAAGAGCCGTATTTAGCTCGATTCCTTCATACAGCTTATTGAGCTTCTGGAAGGGATAAGGTTGCAGGCGGTCGAGATTGGGATTCAATTTGGTAGGCTGGGGCAGGCTGCTTTGTACAGCAATCTGCTACCTCCGTGGCTTTAGTCTATTGATCGAAGCAGGATTATAAAGGGCAGGCGTCTTGCGACCAACCAAAATGAACAAAACGAAACAAAATGATTTTCCCGTGGCGGCGCTGCTCATAGGAGCAAGTATCTGGGGCCTGCTGTGGTATCCCTATCGATTGCTGGAACAAGCCAGGATAAGCGGCGCCATCGCGACCTCGGTCACTTACGCAATTGCCTTACTGCTGGGGCTGCTTATATTCCGGAAATATTTGCACAGATCGCAGGTGCTCGGCGGCGAGCCACATCTATTGTTCTGGATTGGCCTGTTTGCAGGCTGGACCAATCTCGCCTACGTACTCGGCGTCATTCACGGCGAGGTCATGCGTGTCCTGCTTTTATTTTATCTCGCACCGCTATGGACAATCGTGTTCTCTCGTCTTCTGCTGAATGAAATATTGAGTTTACACGGTTATCTGGTTATCGTTTTTTCTTTGGCAGGTGCGATAGTCATGCTGTGGCAGCCGGAAAACGGTTTTTCATTGCCTTCCTCTTATGGTGACTGGATGGGATTATCAGCTGGCTTCATGTTTGCACTCTCGAATGTGCTGAGCCGCAAAGACCAATACCATAGTGTTCAGGTAAAATCGGTGGCGGTATGGACCGGTGTCGCGCTGGTGGCATTCGGTTACAGCCTGTTTCTGGTTGACCCGCCCGTAATGAGCGACATTTCTACAGAAACGTATCTGCTCCTGTTGGGCGTCGGATTGATCGTGTTCGCCCTGAGTTTGGTTGTGCAATACGGCTTGGCGCACACGCCCGCGAATCAGGCCATCGTAATCATGCTTTTCGAGTTGGTGGTAGCGGCGATTGCAGCCTATTTCCTGACTGATGAGGCGATGACGCCCAGGGAATGGATCGGCGGGCTGATGATTATCTCAGCAAGCCTGTTTTCTGCCACGATGAATCGAGAGTAACATGATCAATCGGCCGGCCGGCACCGGCGCCTGTGGTTGCCGCCGTCCCGTCTGGTTCGGCAAAGCGGGTCTTCTGGATCACTATACTGCCGCGGACGGGGCATGGTTTTCGTCCTGTGCCCTGTATTCAATCAGAGTTGCCGGCTCAGTTATCGCTTAGTTATCGTCGGGGCTTTTATGCCAGAATTATCTGGATTCTCCAGGTTGAATAAGGGAAAAAAATACACATGAGCCATCACGTCGTTTTTCCGGAGCGGGATTCACTAAAGGTGAAGGTACGTCGACCGAATTTTGAGCATACGTACGAGGAATACGCGCAAACGACTTCTGATCAGATCGTGCCGCACCTGCAGCGTGCGACTGTAGCCATCATCAATAAGTTGGGATTGAGCGACGAGATTCTCGCGGAATTGCCCAAGCTGAAAATGATAGCGATTGCCGCAACCGGATATGACGCCATCGATATTGCATCCTGCCGCAAGCGTGGTATCGCGGTGTCGAATATCCGCAATTATGCGATCCATACCGTACCGGAGCACGTGTTTGCGATGGTGCTCGCGTTACGCCGCAACTTGCTGGCGTACCGGCAGGAGATTGAGCGGGGGGCGTGGCAGAAATCGGAACAGTTCTGTTTGTTTACGCATAATATAAGCGAATTGTTCGGCGCGACCATGGGCATAATCGGCGAAGGCGCTATCGGGCGCGGCACCGCTGAAATTGCGCGCGGGTTCGGCATGCGCGTTTTATTTGCGTACCATCCGTCCACCAAGAAAAAAGATGTGCTGCTCACTCCTTTCGATCAGGTACTCGCCGAGTCGGATATACTCTCGTTGCATTGCCCATTGTCGCCAGTTACGCGCAACATGATCGGCATTGATGAATTGCGCAAGATGAAGCGCAGCGCGTTGCTGATCAATACCGCGCGGGGTGGACTTGTCGATGAGGCAGCGCTGGTTCAGGCCCTGCAAGAAGGCATTATTGCAGGCGCTGGCTTTGACGTACTCACTGTCGAGCCGCCTAAAGACGGGAATCCATTGCTCGACCTGCGCCGCCCCAATTTCATTCTTACGCCACATATCGCTTGGGCCTCAGCCGAGGCGATGCGCTTTCTCGCCGATCAGCTAATCGACAATATTGAAGCCTGGGCGGCCGGAAAGCCGCAGAATCTGGTTACCTGAGTAAAGAGGTCGATCGAGCGGAATTTTGCGCGTATAGGTTGCACGTATAGGGCAATATTTTGCCTTCTCGGCTTATCACTTTTTATTTATCGCCATCTCCACCTGGTTCACTGTGAACGCAGGTTATTTTTTTGGGATATTGTTCAGTACGACTAACCTCGTTAGGTGCAACGGGGCGCACACAGGCATAAACCGTATGCAAGTCGACCGGTTGACAAGGTGAAGGCCCTTCGATAGTCTCTCAGGGTTTAGTTTTGGCCTGGCTTTGGGCCACTTGAATTCATGTTATTCGAGCATCCATGTCGGATGGTCGGTGGATATGTCGGTTTGATTGTTGGTACTTAAATAACAGGAGGGGAAACATGGAACTGAAAGGATCAAAAACAGAAGAAAACTTGAAAGCTGCCTTTGCCGGAGAATCTCAGGCCAATCGCCGTTATCTTTATTTTGCAAGCAAAGCGGCTGTTGAAGGTCAGGATGATGTGGCAAACATCTTCCGCACGACGGCGGAGGGGGAAACCGGGCATGCCCATGGACATCTGGAGTATCTGGAAACTTGCGGCGATCCGGCTACAGGTATGCCATTCGGCTCATCTCGCGCCAACCTGCAAACCGCGATAGCGGGCGAGACGCATGAATATACCGATATGTATCCTGGCATGGCCAAGTCTGCTCGCGATGAAGGTTTCGACGAAATCGCCGACTGGTTCGAGACGTTGGGCAAGGCTGAGCGCTCCCATGCCAATCGTTTCCAGAAGGTTCTGGATAACCTGGCTGATTGAGTAGTTGCAGGACAGGAATGACCGGGTCGAGTGCCAGCATTCGATCCGGCCCGATTGTTCCGCTGTGACGTTCTGCTCTGAAGTTCCACCTGTTTTATCCCTATACATTTTCATATCGCCATGACCACTCGAGAAGGCAGTCTGGAGCGTCCCACGCGTCATCCGCTCGACTGGGAAAATCCGGATTTTTATGACGAGCCGAAGCTATTCAGTGAAATGGAGCGTGTCTTCGACATTTGTCATGGTTGCCGCCGTTGCGTCAGCCTATGCACGGCATTTCCGAGCTTGTTTGATCTTATAGACGAGGGAAGCACCGGTGAACTCGATGGGGTGGAGAAGCAGAAATTCTGGGAGGTAGTCGATCGGTGTTATCTCTGCGATATGTGTTTCATGGCCAAATGTCCCTATGTCCCCCCGCATCCATGGAATGTGGATTTTCCTCATCTGATGCTGCGCGCGAAGGCCGTCAAGCACAAAAAAGGTGACGTCCGCTTCCGTGATAAATTGCTTTCCAGTACCGATCTCATGGGTAAACTGGCCGCCATTCCGGTAGTGGCTGAGGTGGTAAACGCGGTTAACAAGGCGCCGGTCGCCCGTAAGCTGATGGATAACGTACTGGGTATTCACGCCGAGCGGAAACTGCCGGACTATGACAGTCATAAATTTCGCCCGAACGCCAGGCTCAACCAATCTTTCGAAGTGCATGACGGTGTCAGGACATCGGGGAAGGTTGCGATTTATGCTACCTGCTATGTCAATTACAATGAGCCCGGCATAGGGCACGATTTATTGAAAGTTCTTGACCACAACCGAATTCCCACGCGTCTGGTTGAAAAAGAAGCCTGTTGTGGGATGCCGAAGCTGGAACTGGGTGACCTGGATGCGGTGAAAGCGCTTAAAACCAGGAATATTCCCCCATTGGCGAAACTTGCGAAGGAAGGGTACGCAATACTTACACCTGTGCCTTCTTGCACGCTTATGTACAAGCAGGAACTGCCGCTCATGTTTCCTGAGGATGAGGATGTGAAAGCAGTAGCAGCAGCAATGTTCGATCCATTTGAATATCTGATGTTGCGCAACCGGGACGGTTTGCTGAAAACCGATTTTAAACAGCCGCTGGGCAATATTTCGTACCACATTCCCTGCCATTTGCGCGTTCAGAACATCGGGCAGAAAACCAGGGAAATGCTGCAGATGGTTCCCGATACGAAAGTGAGCGTCGTGGAGCGATGCTCCGGCCATGATGGGACTTGGGGAGTAAAAAGCGAACACTTTGCCGATTCCATGAAAATCGGCAAACCGGTATTCAGGCAAATGGGGGCTTCCGCTCCCGATTACATCAGTTCTGACTGCGCCATCGCCGCACGGCACATCGAGCAGGGTATGGGTGATACCAAGGCGCAGAAGCAGCATCCGTTGACGCTGATCCGGATGGCCTATGGGCTTGACTGAACGATTGGCTGAGTAATCGCCTTTGCTTTTTTGTTTCTGTTATTCCAGTTCGAGAATGGGGAATAGAGAGAGACAAGCCGCGAAGACAGCACTCATAAGTGAAGTGCCGCGAGGAACAGGGAACGAAGCCGACGTGGCGTAATTTTTTTAATGCAATGGAATAATAATTCATGCCCTCGATTACTCCTGGTAGTCTGATGACCCTGGAAACCTATGCCAAAGTGAGGCAGGAGTTCCGTGCTCGCGTAATGGCGCATAAAAAAAAACGCAAGGTCCATCTGGGCGAGAATGTCACGCTTATTTTCGAGGACGAGTTGACGGTACGATATCAAATCCAGGAAATGCTGCGGGCAGAGAAGATTTTTGATGAAGATGGCATACTTGCTGAACTGGATGCGTACGGTCCTCTGGTTCCGGACGGCGCCAACTGGAAAGCAACCATGATGATTGAATATCCTGACCCGGTCGAGCGCGCCGCCAGGCTGGCGAAACTGATCGGTATAGAAGATAAGGTTTGGGTCGGGATAAATGGCTTTGATCCGGTTTACGCCATCGCCGATGAAGACATGGAGCGTGAAAATGGAGAGAAGACATCCGCGGTGCATTTTCTGCGTTTCGAGCTCACAGGGGAGATGATAAAAGCGCTGCATCAGGGCGCGTCCTTGAGCATGGGTATCGATCATCATGCCTACGGGGTTTTGGCTGAGCCGGTGCCAGCAGCGGTACGCGAATCCTTGATCAAGGACTTGACCGCCTGATGAAAAGATTCCTGCTGTTGCTAAGCTTTTTGCCGGTTGCAGCTTACGCGCAGCAGCAAAAATTCGAGTATGAATTTGATCATGAGAGACCTTGGGTCGAACTTCAGGCGCAATTGCCTCCCTATCCGGAGACGGAAAATCTGCTGCAATTCGATGCGGGTCCCGTCAGCACGAACCTTCACTATGTCGACGCCTTGTCCATCACGGTTGGAGAGGATGGCGTAGTGCGCTACACCCTCGTGATCAAGTCATCGCAAGGCGGGATGAACGTGAGCTACGAAGGAATACGTTGCCAGACCGCCGAAAAAAGAACTTATGCCTACGGCCGGAATGACCATACCTGGACGCGGGCAGGAAGGTCGAAATGGACCGACCTCGAAACGCTTAACCAGAACTACGCCCCGCGCGCGCTCTACAGGTATTTTTTCTGTCCGCTGGGGTTCGATATGGTGAGGGATGCGGATGAGGCTATCCAGGCATTGAAAGCAGGAATCCACCCGCGAGCAGTAAGATATTAGGCGGAAGCGTGCTTTTGCTACCTGCGTGAAAATTTCTTCGAGACTGGCAGATCAGGTCGTGATTTTCACCGCGCACGCTCGTAAAGCACTTTCGAGCGAATCCCCAGACGGCAGTAGCCAAGTATGGGGCCGGGCAGTTTATCGATCGCCAACTTGAATCCCGCAACCTGAGCGTCATTTATTTGCCCCGGCACAACCGGAAGGTAGGCAAATTTGAGGCCTGCTTCTTTTGCCGCTGATTCAAGAAGGTTGTGATCCGGATGGGCGCCCCCGTCCTCGCTGTCCGGTCGATTGCAGATTACACTTCTGAAACCAGCCGCTTTGATATCAAGCAAATCCTCAACACTGATCTGTGGGCTGGCGGAAAAATTATTGTCTATTTTCGTGAGCTTCATTGAACGTTTCTCGGAGAAATTGAACAAGGCAATATTCTACGATATTAAAGCAGGACCATATTATCCCTGTGGATGAGTTCCGGTTCGCCTAAATAACCCAGAACAGTCTCGATTTCGTTACTTGCGCGCCGCAAAATTCTCCGGGTTTCCGCGGCATTGTAATTGACCAGTCCCCGTGCAATTTCCCGTCCAACGGGATCCAGGCAGCCTACCAGCTCGCCGCGCTCGAAGGTGCCGATGACATTTGTAACGCCTATCGGTAAAAGGCTTTTACCGCCCACTGCAAGCGCTTCCACGGCGCCCTCATCCAGCATGACATTTCCGCGAATTTGCAGGTGATCCGCCAGCCATTGCTTACGCGCGGCCAGCGTCAGCGTTTCCGCCAGCAGTTGCGTGCCGACGGCTTCTCCCCTTGCGAGACGAATCAGGACATCGGCCTCATGACCGGATGCGATGATGGTGTGAGCACCGCTGCGTGCCGCTCGCTTCGCCGCTATTACCTTCGTCAGCATGCCCCCTCGGCCTATGTCGCTGCCCGCTCCGCCGGCCATCGCTTCAATGGCGGGATCCCCAGCCCTGGCTTCTTCCACGAGCTTTGCGTGCGCATCCTTGCGGGGGTCGGCCGTAAATAATCCGCCCTGATCCGTAAGAATCACAAGCACATCGGCTTCAATCAGGTTGGTTACCAGTGCAGCAAGCGTATCGTTATCGCCAAAGCGTATTTCGTCGGTCGCCACGGTGTCATTTTCATTGATAACCGGGATGACGTTCATGCTTAATAGCGTGATCAGCGTCGAGCGCGCATTTAGGTAGCGTTTCCGGTCGGACAAATCTTCGTGAGTGAGCAGTATTTGCGCAGCCTGGATTCCATGGGTGCGAAAACAATGTTCATAGGCCTGCACCAGTCCCATTTGTCCGACTGCGGCAGCAGCTTGCAATTCATGCAGTGCACGAGGACGTTTTTTCCATTTCAGGCGCCGCATACCTTCCGCTATCGCGCCGGAAGAGACCAGCACGACCTCCTTGCCCATTTCCTTGAGGTTGGCAATTTGCTCCGCCCAACGTGCGAGCGCGGTATGATCCAGTCCCTGTCCCTGGTTGGTGACGAGGCTGCTGCCAACCTTGATAACGATACGCCGCGACTGTTTTAAAATGGATTCCATATCTGATTATACGTTGTGGTCGGCGGATTACTTGCATGCACCAGGCTGGGCCAAAGGATGAGATAGATGGCATGTAGACTTGTCATTTCCCTCATAAAGAAAAGCTGGCGACCTACGATTCCGGATGATGCTCGTCAGTTGGCACAGGCTCCGGATTTGCAATTCCTGCTTCTTGCTCCAGATAATTCATGATGGCGTAGGTCAGTTCCTTGCAGCCTTCACCGGCCAGTGCCGAAACAATAAAGCTCTTCCCTTTCCAGCCGAGGCTGCGTATGAATTTTTTGCAGGCTTTCTCCCGCTCGTCTTCGGGCAGCAGGTCGACCTTGTTGAGTACCAGCCAACGCGGCTTTTGATACAGAGATTCATCATATTGACTGAGCTCGTTCACGATGGCTTTGGCTTCGCGCACGGGATCGACATTTTCATCCAGCGGCGCTACGTCCACGATATGCAGCAACAGACGGGTACGAGTGAGATGTTTAAGGAAGCGGTGACCCAATCCCGCACCTTCCGCTGCACCCTCTATCAGGCCGGGAATATCCGCCATCACGAAGCTGCGGTTCTGGTCCACGCGTACCAGGCCCAGGTTGGGATGTAACGTAGTGAAAGGATAATCCGCTACTTTCGGGCGAGCCGCCGACACTGCGCGGATCAGTGTGGATTTGCCGGCATTGGGCATGCCCAGAAGCCCCACATCCGCCAAGACCTTGAGCTCCAGCTTAAGGTCGAATTCCTCTCCGGGTTCGCCCAGCGTAAATTGGCGGGGTGTGCGATTTATACTGGATTTAAAATGCAGGTTCCCAAGCCCACCTTTGCCGCCTTTGGCAAGCAAAACTTTCTGCTCGTTCTGCTCCAGGTCGGCAATCACTTCTCCGGTGTTGGCGTTTGTGATAACGGTGCCCACCGGCATGCGTAATACAATGTCTTCGGCCCCTTTCCCGTAGCAATCCGAGCCGCGGCCATTTTCCCCTTTCTTGGCGCGATGCGTATGAGCGAAACGGTAATCCACCAGGGTATTGATGTTGCGGTCGGCAATGGCAAAAATACTGCCGCCGCGCCCACCGTCGCCGCCCGAAGGGCCGCCTTTAGGAATGAATTTTTCGCGGCGGAAACTTGCTACGCCGTCGCCCCCCTTGCCTGCGATCGCATGGATTATTGCTTCGTCTATATATTTCATGGATGATCTTGCCTGTTATCGGCGGTACAAACAAAAAAGCCCTATCGATATGACAGGGCTCTTTAAGCGGAGATCAGTTAAAAACTAGATCGGTATGACGCTCACTATCTTACGTTGTGGCGAGCCCTTGACGCCGAAGTTGACCTTGCCATCTATCTTGGCGAATAACGTGTGGTCCTTGCCCATGCCAACGTTCTCGCCAGCATGAACTCTCGTGCCGCGCTGACGAATTATGATACTTCCAGCGGGAATCAATTCGCCGCCAAAAGTTTTTACTCCCAGGCGTTTGGAATTCGAATCACGACCATTTCTGGAGCTGCCGCCTGCTTTCTTATGTGCCATGGTAAACTCTCCTAGACCGAAATGCCAGTAATCTGGATTTCGGTGTAATTCTGCCGGTGCCCTTGATGTTTCTGGTAGTGCTTGCGTCGGCGCAGCTTGAAAATACGCACCTTGGCGTGCCTGCCTTGCTCCAGCACGGTGGCTTTGACCGAAGCGCCATCGAGCAAAGGTTTGCCCACCGAAATGTTGTCCCCATCGGCAACCATCAAGACCTGGTCGATCAGGAGTTCACTCCCAATATCTGCCGGTACCTGTTCTATTTTGAGTTTTAGTCCGGCTTCAACACGATACTGCTTTCCGCCGGTTTTAATGATTGCATACATATTGGGTTCCTATGCTCTCGTACGAGAGTGACCTGAAAGAGGTGAACGCGAATTATACATAGTCGTCTGCTTAAGGTCAAAGGCCTGTTGCGAATCAGTTTTGTGCCAAAATGTCGGGGTACGTCCGCTATCGAACTTGACACAGTGGCAGGGACGTTTCTACCATGGCATCTTTTTTGCAGGAACCTCAGTGTCAATTGAACGTATCAGAAGTCTTATCGTCCAGGATATGGGCGAGGTAGATGCAGTTATTCGAGAGAAACTCTACTCCGATGTGGGGCTCATCCGTCAGGTAAGCGAATACATCATCAACAGCGGTGGGAAGCGCTTGCGGCCCGCCCTTGTGATTCTTTCCGCCAATGCATTTCGCTATGTCGGGCGATATCACTACAATCTTGCGGCAGTCGTGGAGTTCATTCATACCGCAACGCTGCTGCACGACGATGTCGTGGATGCTTCCGAGTTGCGGCGAAGCAAGGCAACAGCAAATGCCTTGTTCGGGAATGCCGCCAGCGTATTGGTGGGAGATTTTCTCTATTCTCGTGCGTTCCAGATGATGGTGGAAGTGGACAACATGCGCATCATGCGAGTATTGGCGGACGCGACCAATACCATTGCCGAAGGCGAAGTATTGCAATTGCTCAACTGTCGTGATCCGGACGTCGACGAGGAAAATTACTTGCGAGTGATCCGTTATAAAACCGCGAAGCTGTTTGAAGCGGCGACCCGGCTCGGCGCGATCCTCGGCAATGCCACTCCGGCTGAGGAGGAGGCGATGGCCGCCTATGGCATGCATCTCGGCACTGCATTCCAATTAACCGATGACATGCTCGATTACTCGGGGGACTATCATGAAACAGGCAAGAATCTGGGAGATGACCTGGCTGAAGGCAAGCCTACGCTGCCGCTTATTTACGCAATGAAAACAGGATCAAGTGCGCAAGCAGCGATAATACGCAATGCCATAGAGCAGGGCGGGGAGGGCGGTTTCCAGCCCGTCCTGGAGGTTATACAGCAAACCGGTGCGCTGGAGTACGCCAAGCAGCGAGCACAATCCGAATCCGAGACGGCATCCAAAACGATTTCATCGCTGCCTGATTCGAAATATAAGGAATCTTTATTACAACTGAGCATATTTGCGGTGGCGCGTAATTACTAGCCGGTCTCCGCGCCGGGATAATCGATCGGGCTTTTACTCAATTTTGAGCGTTTCCGAGCAGTTCCCGATTGCCCGGATATCTCTTCCTGCGTACAATTGCTGCCCACGGGCTTGAGAAGGTGAAGCTGGTTGCATGTAACAAAAATAAGTATTTGAAAACAACTGATTCGGGGTGTAGCTCAGCCTGGTAGAGTACTGCGTTCGGGACGCAGGAGTCGGAGGTTCGAATCCTCTCACCCCGACCATTCGTTTAGTTCTTTTTCTTTCCAATTTTGTCTCGCCTGAACGGGGCAACTCGCAAGATTATGGAAAGTAAGTTCCTGCAGCAAAATCGTTTTCTGGTCGAGGCCGATAGTAGCGCATTCGCTGTGGGACCAGGTTTGCTCCTGGCATCCCGCTCCTCGCACGCTCGTGCCTGACAGTTGAGAAGGCCCTTGAGCGATCTGTGCCACATGACGATGGCAGCGATTGAGATCGCTTGATGTATCCTGGGCTCGACAGCGGAATCTGGCATCAATAGAATCCACCTCCGCGACAATCTGCGTATCTGCTTTCGTGGAAATGAAAGCCACGGATGGAGCGGAATCAGGCATATCCTCTCTATTATGAGGCTTGCGCGGGATCATCCAAGCAGTAGAATGTGACGACAAGCCTTTCACTAACATACACGACAAATCTTGATACTGAAGCGGAGATTACGCGTTGGGTAGACTGTTATTCTTTGCCCTTATTGTTGTATTTTTCATCTGGGTAATACGGAGTTATCGACGCGCGATTAAAAAGCAGCGGGAAGAGGCGCGTAAAGAGTCGTCATCAATTGAAGGTGAGGACATGGTGCGCTGCATTCATTGCGGTGTACATTTGCCCAGAAGTGAAAGTATCGCTTCAGAAGGCAAGTTTTTTTGTAGCGATGAGCATCGTCGGTTGCATTTGCAGTCGTAGCGCTACGTGACCAAAACCGACGATGCGAGCAAGGTCCAAGCGTGAGAGCAGCATCTAAAGGCAGCCATCGGATGAAAATTGATGCGGTGGGCTGTCTGGACGGGACACGTTTTATTCTTTCCCCTAATTGCGACGAACGTCCCGTTGATTGTGAGATAAGCCTGCTAGTGATCCATAACATCAGCCTGCCGCCGGAAGAATTTGGCGGTGATGGCGTGATCCAATTATTCACCAACAGGATTGATCCGGAGGCTCATCCTTACTATCAGGCCCTTCGCAACCTTACGGTTTCTGCGCATTTTTTTATCCGGCGAAACGGCGAGACTATCCAGTTTGTTTCGTGCGAAAAACGTGCTTGGCATGCGGGCGAATCCTGTTGGCAGGGCAAGAGCTGCTGTAATGATTTTTCCATCGGTGTAGAGCTTGAGGGCAGTGATACGACGCCTTTTACCGATCTCCAATACCAGGCTCTGGCAGCACTCACCCGAACGCTTCAGAGCAGATATCCCATTACCGGTATTGTCGGGCATTCGGATATCGCGCCGGGCCGGAAGACGGATCCGGGTCCCTGCTTCGACTGGGAGCGTTACCGCGCCGCGCTGCCGGGCGCGGACAACAGGTCATCGGGATGAAGCGCGGATTTTTTCTTTGGGTGCCGGGTTACCGCTCCGGGAGCCGGAGTTGTCGGGTACGGCGACTTGACTTCCCCTCAAATAATCTTCATAGCTACCCTTGAAATCATTGATTCCATCCGGCTTCATTTCGATAATATGAGTTGCCAGCGAGGATACGAATTCACGGTCATGGGAGACAAAGATCAATGTCCCCGTATATTTTTCCAATGCGGCATTGAGGGATTCGATGGACTCCATGTCGAGATGGTTGGTCGGTTCGTCCATGAGCAATACATTGTTTTTCTGCAACATGAGTTTACCAAACAACATCCGCCCTTCTTCTCCTCCCGAAATTACCGTCACTGACTTTTTTACTTCATCGCCGGAAAACAGCAGTCTTCCAAGCACGCTGCGCACAGCCTGATCATCATCGTTTTGGCGCCGCCATTGCGTCATCCAGTCTGTGAGCGACATGTCCGTTTCGAAGTCAGCGGCATGATCCTGGCCAAAGTAACCAGGGCGAGCCTTCTCCGTCCATTTCACCTGTCCTGCATCGGGCGCCAGATCCCCGGCCAGACAGCGCAGCAGCGTGGTCTTACCGATACCGTTGGGGCCGATGATGGCGATTTTCTCGCCGGCCTCGACGTTAAGGCTGAATTTGTGAAGTAGCGGCTTTTCCATGCCAGGGAACTGCTTGTCGATGCTTTGCACCGACACCGCGAGACGATGCAGCTTTTCACGCTCGTCCACGTCAATGCGGATGTAGGGATACTGCCGGCTGGAAGGTTTTACATCTTCCAGTTTTATCTTCTCGATCTGGCGCGCGCGGCTGGTGGCCTGCCGTGCTTTGGAAGCATTGGCGGAAAAGCGGCTGACGAACGACTGCAATTCCGCAATCTGCGTTTTCTTCTTTGCGTTGTCGGTCAGCATACGCTCCCGCACCTGCGTAGACGCGGTCATGTAATCGTCGTAGTTTCCGGGGTAGATGCGGATCTCCCCATAATCCAGATCGGCCATGTGGGTGCAGACGCTGTTCAAAAAATGGCGGTCATGAGAGATGATGACGATGGTACTCTTGCTGGCGTTGATGACGTCTTCAAGCCAGCGGATAGTGTTGATATCGAGGTTGTTGGTAGGCTCATCCAGCAGCAGGATGTCCGGATCGGCAAACAACGCCTGCGCCAGCAGTATGCGTAATTTGAATCCGGGCGCTATCGCGCTCATCAGGCCCGTGTGCTGGGGCAACGGGATACCCACTCCCATCAATAATTCTCCGGCACGCGCTTCGGCCGAATACCCGTCCAGCTCGGCAAATCGCGCTTCAAGTTCCGCCGCATGCATGTACTCCGCTTCGCTGGCGTCCGGGTTGGCATAGATCGCGTCGCGCTCCTGTTTTACGCGCCACAACTCATCGTGCCCCATCATCACGGTGTCGATTACCAGGCAGTTTTCGAAAGCGAACTGATCCTGGCGCAATTTTCCCACGCGTTCACCAGCATCAACGCTGACATTGCCGGAAGACGGCTCAAGGTCGCCCCCGAGGATTTTCATGAAAGTGGATTTGCCGCTGCCGTTGGCGCCGATCAGACCATAGCGGTTTCCGTCGCCGAATTTGACCGAGACATTCTCGAACAGGGGCTTGGCCCCGAATTGAATGGTAATATTGGCTGTGGTGATCAAAGTAATATGCCTGAAAAAGGATTTGAAAAACCCTCCATTTTACACGTATTTTGCGAGGAGTACTGATACAGCCGTCAACTGAGCCGCCCTAACGGTAAATACATGCATGCGTCAAAATGGGATCGTGGCATCCAGCGAGAACAAAAATTGGTCCTTCCTGCCGTCAAATGGCCGGAATGCCATGTCTATGCCATCCGCTCGGTCATAACGGATGTTCGGGCGAACATTGAGCTTCTGCATCGGCTTCCAGTCCACTTTCAGTCTCTTGGCTGGTTTCCAGTTCATACCCAGCGTAACTGCGTAATAATTGGCGGGGGCACCGATGAACGGGATGTTGCCCGCATAACTAATGCCTCTGTTGTTGGTTGCGGAAAGTATCCGGTAGGGTGAGAAGACACGCCAACCGTTTCTATCGGTAAAGCGTTCGGCGCGAATGCCAATAGATAAGTCATTGAGAAGGTTATAGGTCAGGTGCGTATTGATGCTGTACCATTCAGCATTCTTGATCTCGTTCCCCAGGAAAATCTTGCTGGCCCAGCCGTGCGTATGGTGCACGACCAGGTGAGTTTTAGGAGTGATCCTGTGCTGTAGCACGACGCTATACATGATCCAGGGTTCATTTGTCGCTGTCTGCGCATAGGTGCCGCCGACATTCGCAGCGGTTCTCTTGTCGTCACTCGTCCAAAGCACGCCAGCCAAGCCGCCCCAGTTATCCAGTTGCTTATCAAAACCTCCATCCCAACCGCCCGTTGCGCTGCCTGTGGTTGCGCCACCCAGAAGTGACCAGTTGGCATTGACTGTATAGTTGCCCAACAGGCCCGTATGGGTAAACGGCTCGCCACTGTTAAGGATGTATGCATGGGTATAAAAGAAATTATCGGGAGCGGGAACGGTTTCATAACCAAGTGGCGTGTAGAAATGCCCAGCCTTGATATTGAGGCCGTTACCGATCGGCACGTATGCCTCCAGATAGGCCTGCGGAAGCGCTATGCCATAAGTGCGTGTCGATTTACAGCACAAATTGAGATCCCAATTCCCCCTATCCGAGGGCGCGCCGGTATTCTCATCGAAAGCGGAAATGCCGAAAGCCTGGGTATAAATAGCATCCGTACCGAACAGAAAATCGAAACGGCCACCGAGATCCCATTCTGTGCCTTCCGATGGCACGGCACGCTGTATAAATAAATTAAATTGATTCAACTGAAATCGATTGGCCCGGTCAGCGAAAGTGACGGCACCATTGAACCCATCGGATGGGTTATTCGCGTTGTATGTCGCTCCACCATTAATCCAGCCGCCGACCTGCATACCGCTTTCCCTGAAGAGGTTTCCCAAGTTATTCGCATGCACCTCACCCAAGTTCAGAATGGCCAATAACAGGATACCGACTACGGTAAACATCGCGCGGTTTCTCTGTTCTGAAGTGCGGTCCATTCAGGATTTCGCTTTTAAAAGGATCAGAAACATTACAAATAAAATTAATTATCTGCCAAAAATAAAGTCAAGTGCGAAATTCTCCGTAAATTTCCTATGAATTTCTTGTGACCGTTCCTGCATCCCGTACACGACATATTCGATAAAGAAGGCCTCTGCTATTGAGACACCTGCCTTGAAAATAAAACGAAAAAATGCTGAAGATTCGTTCGAACCCGGTGCAGGTAGGGCCCGAATTGCTTTCGTTTTCATTCTTTACCCGGAATGCGTTTTTGGGGTGCCGCATGATCCTGTATCATTACGTTTTTAAATTTACGCCCGTGTTGCATGAAAATTACCTTCCTGGATTTCGAGCAGCCCATCGCTGAGCTTGAAGCAAAAATTGAAGAACTGCGTTTTGCACAAGACGACTCAGCGGTGGATATCTCGGCTGAAATCCTGCGTCTGCAAAAGAAAAGCCAGTCACTGACGAACAGCATATATTCCAAGCTGACTCCATGGCAGATTTCGCAGGTCGCCCGGCATCCACAGCGTCCTTATACGCTTGATTACATCCAGCATCTATTCACCGATTTTGAAGAGCTTCACGGGGACAGGAGTTTTGCCGATGATTACGCCATCATTGGCGGATTAGCACGGTTTAACGGGCAGGCGGTAATGGTTATCGGACAGCAAAAAGGACGCGACACCAAGGAAAAAATTCATCGCAACTTTGGCATGCCCCAGCCTGAAGGCTATCGCAAGGCATTGCGCCTGATGCGCCTGGCGGAAAAATTCAACGTGCCTTTAATCACATTCATCGATACGCCGGGCGCGTCACCGGGCATCGGCGCGGAAGAGCGCGGCCAGTCAGAGGCTATCGGACGAAATCTTTTTGTACTGGCGGAACTGAAAGTGCCGGTGATCTGCACGGTTATCGGCGAGGGCGGTTCTGGCGGGGCGCTGGCAGTGGCGGTGGGAGATGTGGTGCAGATGCTGCAATACGCAACATACTCCGTCATCTCTCCTGAAGGTTGTGCCTCCATTTTATGGAAGAGCGCGGACAAGGCGCCGGAAGCTGCCGAGATCATGGGCATTACCGCTCATCGCCTCAAAACCTTGGGGTTGATTGACAAGATCATCAGTGAGCCACCAGGCGGAGCGCATCGCGATTATCTGGCTACCATGCAGTCCGCCAGGAAATCATTGCAGGAATCGCTCAAGCAGTTACAAGGCTACTCCACGGAATTATTGCTGGAGAAACGTTTTGAGCGGCTGATGGGATATGGCAAATTCAAGGAAGTCAAAATCAAATAGCATTTCGCGCAGGACTGAGAATGTGCTGCATGAACAAGTTCAGCCAGGAGATCGTCTGGCCGTCGCGTTGAGCGGCGGGGTGGACTCGGTCGTGCTGCTGGATTTGCTGATCCCGGTATCGGTTGAAATGCAGTTTTCGCTCTCGGCCATTCACGTCAACCACGGCATTAGCGCCAACACAGACAGGTGGAGCGAATTTTGCCGGGATCTATGCCGATCCAGAAGCATTCCGCTTGAAGTTGCCAAACTGAAAATCAGGCGGGAACCAGGCGTCAGCCTGGAAGCGCTGGCTCGTGACGAGCGCTACCGGATATTCGAAAAAATCGAAGCCAATTATGTGGTGCTGGCCCAGCATCTGGACGACCAGGCTGAAACCCTGTTGCTGCAATTGCTGCGCGGAGCGGGTGTGAAGGGCTTGGGGGCTATGCCGGTCGTCAGGAATCTGGCGCAGGCAAACGGTAAACAAGGATTAGAAGCCGTTGACGGGAAGTCGGCGCCGCTGGATGACAGGCCGCGAATACTCAGACCATTACTTGACGTGTCCCGGCGCGAGATCGAAGATTATGCCAGAAAGAATGGATTGCAGTGGGTCACCGATGAGAGCAACGAAGATGTATCTTTCGATCGGAATTTCCTGCGCCATGAGCTTTTCCCTCTACTGGAAAAGCGTTTCCCTTCTTATCGCACAACTTTCCTGCGCGCAAGCCGGCATATGGCGGAGGCATCCGCCCTGCTGGATGAATTAGCCGAGGCCGACAGCAGGGAATGCATTGTCCCTGGAAGACTTCACATTGAAGACTTGCGTAAATTGAGTTTTCCTCGGGCCAGAAACCTGTTGCGCTACACTTTGGCGCAGCAGGGCGCGATACTCCCCAGCACGACAAAGCTCGAAGAAATCTTGCGGCAATTGCTGTCCTCCCGCCCAGATGCAAAACTGCGGGTGATTTTCGGCAATACCGAAGTTCGCTGCTTCAGAGGCATGGTTCACGTGCGCAACCGGGACATCTCAAGACCTGATGAATTGCCAGCCGTGGATTGGCAGGTGCCATGGCATGGAGAAAAGCAACTGATCATTGCCGAGCTCGGCGGTACGCTTATATTCGCGCACGATAGAGGCATGGGGATCAATCTACAAAAACTCTCAGAGCATCCGGTCACGATTCGTCCGCGACATGGCGGGGAGCGTTTGCAGCCGGATCGAAAACGCCCGCGCCGCAGCCTCAAGAATCTTTTACGCGAGGCATCGCTCCCATCATGGGAGCGGGAAATGCTGCCGCTGATATTCAGTGGGGAACATCTCGTATGCGTACCGGGAATCGGCGTGAATTCCGATTTTCAGGCGACGGCGGGAGAACCGGGTATAGTGATCCAGTGGCAACCTGATACACAGCTTGTTTAAGCGGCGCACACCGCGTTTTCAAGCGGATTCCGCTGGTTGAGGTAAGGTACAGTTTGGGCTCATCCTCCGCCCAGCATTCGCCATTTTGGCTCAAGTCGTTTGGACTTGCAGCCCCTTCCCCTCTGCCCTCTACCTTTATAGCTCTGTCAGCTATGCCAGCTCGAAAACAAGTACCTCCGCTTTCTGGCCTTGATCGAGAACCAGGTGACTTTCATCGATAAGACTTGCGCCATCGCCTGCGTGCAAGCGGGTACCGTTCAGCGATACCTCGCCGCGCGCGACGTGAACATAAACATAGCCACCCGGGACGATAGTTTGCTCAACCCGTTCGCCGTCATCCACCAGCGCGGCGAATAGCTTCGCATCGGCGTGAATTTTTACGGATCCATCAGCGCTATCCGGCGAAGCAATCAATCTTAACCGCCCGCGCTTCTCGGTGTCGTCAAAGTATTTTTCTTCATAGCTGGGGGAAATTCCTGTCTTGTTGGGCAAGAACCAGATTTGCAGAAAATGGGCTTTTTCACTCTGGGAGGGATTGAATTCGCTATGTTGCACACCCGTGCCTGCACTCATGCGCTGCACGCTGCCTGGACGAATAATGGAGCCGGTGCCCATGCTGTCCTCGTGCGCAAGCGCGCCTTCCAGCACATAGCTGACGATTTCCATATCGCGGTGGCCATGCGTACCAAAACCACGTCCCGGTTCGACGGTATCATCGTTGATTACGCGCAACGCACGAAACTGCGTATGTTTGGGGTCGTAGTAATCCCCAAAAGAAAAACTGTGCCACGAATTCAGCCAGCCGAGATTGGCATGGCCGCGATCCTGGGCGTGACGTATATCTAGCATGGTTTGTTCTCCTTGTGGATAACGAAAATAAGGGCAGGGAAACGGCTGCGGCGAACGCACCCGCAGTCGACGAGACCGAAGCACGAACCTGGCAGCCTATCGAATTTAAAGGAAATCGGCTGCAAAAGCGCAAAAGCGCAAAAGCATTTGGGCGGTTCATATTTTGCCGCTTTTTCGACCAATAGAATAACTATTGGCCTTCAAAATCGGCACCATCTGCCCTCACCAGTCACTTTTTCGCTGCGATTCTTCAAGCGCGACAGGCTGGCAGCAAGGCAAGTCCGCTCTTTTATGGGCTCGCCGCAACTGACCTATCCGTGAGCGTCGCTGGTGCACCGCCCACAAAATGAGAAACAGTTGGGGCTTTGCTACCTGTGTGAAAGCGGAGGACATTTTCCTGAACACGCTGATCCTCGCGCGTGACACGCGTATGCTGACGCAAATGGTCGAGCCATGAGTCATGCTGGAAGAGCTCGATGTAGCGGCCGGGCACGGTAATATCCTCAAAGATGCCCCAGGCAAACGCACCATCGCGGCGGCGTAATGCGCCGAGCGGTTGTATCGCATCCAGGAAGGCAACGCGCTGGTCTAGCGCAACCTCGTACTCGATAGTCACCAGGACCGGGCCCCGGCGCCGGTCAAGTTCCGCAGCGGCGGGCGGGTGCGGCGCCCAATGATCAGATGGCGCCAAGTCAGGTGCTTCCTGGGCACCCAGGCTGAATCCGCGCGCAGCCAGTGCTGCCGCCACGGCGCCCGCAGCCGAGACCACCAGGGCTGCCGGAATGCCAGCTTCCGAGGCAAACCACCCCCATAGCAGACTGCCGAGCGCCATTCCGGCGGAGATCACCATGATGTAGAGCGATAACGCACGTCCCCGAACCCAGGTGGGCACCGAGATCTGCGCCGCGACCTGCAGCGAAGACAGGACAGTGACCCACGTGGCGCCGGAAACCAGCATGACTCCGTACAATATTGCTTCGCTCCGGATCGTCGCCAAGGCTACGACGGTCAACGCATACACTATGCTCGCGACAAGTACCAGGCGGTCGCGCGAGACATGCGCCTGAAGCCTCGGTAAACTAATAACGGCACCAACCGCGCCAATGCCGACAAAGGTCAGGAGGAATCCATAGGTTGCCGGACCGCCCGCGAGCTCATTGCGCGCAATCAGCGGGAGGAGCGCCCATGCGGAAATCGTGAAGACAATGAAAGCTGTGGCGCGGATCAGAACCGCGCGAAACGGTGAGGCCATGCGTGCATAGCGCAATCCCGCGCGCAGCGCCTGGAAGAAGCGCTCAGGCGGCAGAGAGCGCTCATCCGGTTCAGGTTTCCAGTGCCACAACATCAGTATCATGCCGATAAACGAGATTGCGTTAAGGCTATAGGCCGCCCACGGCCCCAGCTGGGACAGTAAAAGGCCGCCAATGGCCGGGCCGATGGAGCGCGAGAGATTCATCGATAGCGAACTCAGGGCGACGGCCTGCGGCAGCAGGTTTCTGGGAACAAGCTCGGGACCGGTGACGTTCATTGCAGGTGTTGCCATCGATGCCCCGATGCCCATGGCGAAGGTCAGGATCAAGAGGTACCAGGCATCGAGCTGATCGATGGCGGACAGGAAAGCCAGTGTGGCGGCGGCAAGCGCCATCCATATTTGTGTTGCAAGCAAATAGCGGCGTCGGTCGACGATATCGGTGAGCGCGCCGGCGACCAGCGCGAACAGTACCATCGGCAATGATGCCGCCGCCTGTACGAGCGACACCATTACTGGGGAGGGGGAAAGGTCGGTCATCACCCAGCCGGAGGCTACCGCATTGATCCAGGTACCGATATTGGAACCGAGAGATGCGAGCCAGAAAAATCTGAACGTCTGTAACTTGAGCGGCGAGTACGCGCCGGGAATCGAGATGTTCGAGGGGCTATCGTTGGGGGACGTGCTCATCAGGAAACCCCGGCTATAAGAAAATACCGCGTTGTTGCTATTGACGACCAATGGATTATATAGCGTCAATCGGCGCACCGTTGGTTTCGCTTACGGGACCACGTAGTTTTGCCCGGCAGATCCGCACGTGACGCTTGGGTTTGCCTGATCGCTGATGAGGACGGTAATGCGTCCTTCATCGAATACGAATAATTTTTGTAATATAAGCGCAATTGCTATATATAGACCATGGCATTAATAAATCAATTTACTTATTCAAAACGTATTTTCCGGAATTGTGAAATGACAGGATTATCCACAAACTGCGGAGCCATTCCGCCCAAAATAATTTTCTATGGCTAAACCCAAATCCACCTATTCCTGCACCGAGTGCGGCGGCCAGACCTTGAAATGGCAGGGGCAGTGCCCGCATTGCCAGGCATGGAACACACTGGTCGAGGCAATCGCCGAAAAAGCCGTGACCCGTTTTACGCCGGTATCCGAAACAGGACAGGTGCAAAGCTTGAGCGGGGTGAAGACGGGGGAAGAGCCGCGTTACTCCACCGGCATGGCCGAATTTGACCGGGTATTGGGCGGCGGCCTGGTGCATGGCGGTGTGGTGCTGCTAGGGGGGGATCCGGGAATAGGAAAATCAACGTTGCTGCTGCAAGCACTATGTCATATGTCGCAGATATCCGCCACGGCCAATGTATTGTATGTAAGCGGCGAAGAGTCGGCGCAGCAGGTGGCGCTACGGGCAAAACGCATGACCCTGGATGCAAAGGCGATACATTTTTTGGCCGAAATACGGCTGGAAAAAATCCAGTCAGCATTGGCGGAACGCAAACCGGATGTCGCGGTAATCGATTCCATACAGACGATTTATTCCGACGCGCTGCAGTCGGCGCCGGGTTCGGTCGCCCAGGTGCGCGAGTGCGCCGCTCAACTGACGCGGCTCGCCAAGGCAAGCGGCACGTGCATCATTCTGGTGGGCCATGTCACCAAGGAAGGGGCGTTGGCCGGTCCGCGCGTGCTGGAGCATATGGTGGACACGGTGCTCTACTTCGAGGGCGACACCCATTCCAGTTTTCGCCTGATTCGAGCTTTCAAAAACCGCTTTGGCGCGGTGAACGAACTTGGCGTGTTCGCCATGAACGAAAAAGGTTTGCGCGAGGTGAGCAATCCTTCGGCTCTGTTTCTTTCCCACCACGGGGGACAGGTGCCGGGCTCGTGCATCATGGTGACACAGGAAGGCACCCGGCCGCTGCTGGTGGAAATCCAGGCACTGGTGGATGAGGCACATGCGCCTAATGCCAGAAGGCTCAGCGTGGGGCTGGAACAGAATCGCCTGGCGATGTTGCTGGCGGTATTGCACCGCCATGCGGGCATTGCATGCTTTGATCAGGATGTGTTCGTCAATGCGGTGGGCGGTGTGAAAATCACAGAGCCGGGTGCAGATCTGGCGGTATTGCTGGCTATTGTTTCTTCACTCAAGAACAAGCCGCTGCCAGAAAAAACGGTGGTGTTCGGTGAAGTCGGGCTGGCGGGAGAAATACGTCCGGTCCAGCGCGGCCAGGAACGGCTGAAAGAAGCCGCGAAGCTGGGTTTTGTTCAGGCTATCGTTCCCAAGGCCAACAAGCCGAAGCAGGCAATTTCCGGCATCGAGGTTATTGCAGTGGAACGGGTGGAGGAAGCGGTTGCGCAAATGCGGCGGTGAAGCGCTGCAGTGGATATATCTCGGGAGAAAGGGCATGGAGGATCGGATGCGTTCCCGGTTGTGGTGGCTGGGTATTCTTTCGGGCGGGATGTTCCTGATTGCAGCGATTGTGCCGCCTATTCCCCAGCCCCTAAAATATCATCAGTTTGCCGATGCGCGCGCCTATTTCGGCATTCCCAATTTTTTAAATGTATTTTCAAATATTGCCTTTCTGTTTGTTGGAATAGCCGGCTTGAAGTTTTTGCTTATACTGCGCGCTGGCCGGTCGCAGGTAGCTGAAGTTTTCATCGAGTCGCGCGAACGCTGGCCTTACCTGATTCTTTTCCTGAGCGTGGCAATGACTTGCTTTGGCTCAGGTTATTATCACCTGATGCCCGATAACGACCGCCTGATGTGGGACCGGCTACCGATTGCCATCGGTATAACCGCACTGCTCGCCGCAGCGCTCAACGAGCGCGTCAATCCAAAGCTGGGCTCGCGGTTGCTGCCTGTGTTGATCACGATTGGAGCAGGAACGGTGGTGCATTGGCACTGGAGTGAACAGCATGGCGTCGGCAATCTGAACTTTTACGTCTTCGTACAGTTCTATTCATTGCTGGCGGTTCTTCTGCTTGCCATTTTTTTCCGGTCGAGATATACCCGCGGCGCTGATATTTACGTGGTGCTTACGTTCTATGGCTTTGCCAAGCTTGCGGAACTCGAGGATCAGGAAATTTATGATCTCGGTCATTTGATAAGCGGTCATACGGCAAAGCATCTGCTTGCTGCCGCCGGCGTTTACTGTATCCTGCACATGCTTGGAAAACGCGAGCCACTGCCGGGAAAACAGGAACGGCCGGGGCCGCGCGTTGCACGCTTGTCGTAGCGCTTGTATAGCGACTGATGGTTGAAGAATAAGATAGGAGAGTGAAGTGCATCTTGTAGAAGCTTATGAACTGATGGGTGGTGAAACAGCTGTTCGTCGCCTGGTAGACCGCTTTTACGACCTGATGGATGAGGACCCGGACTATTACGGCATACGTAAACTTCATCCGCAAGATTTGGCCAGTTCGAGAGACAAGTTGTTCATGTTTCTATCCGGTTGGACAGGCGGTCCATCTTTGTATACCGAAAAACATGGCGAACCGCGCCTGCGAACCCGCCATAAGCCTTTCCCCATAGCCGCTCCGGAGCGTGACCAGTGGTTGGGTTGCATGAATCGTGCCATGGCGGACGTTGGGCTGGACGAGGAATTGTGCAAAAATCTCGCCAAGGCTTTCTATCAGACTGCCGATTTCATGCGTAACCAGCCAGAATAAGAGAACGATTTATTCGTGCCATGCTGCCATACCCTGGCAACTGGTATGGCATATCGGGGAACTGTACCATTTAATGAAAACGGCCCGGATTCAGCGTTGAAACCGCTGAATCCGGGCCATTCACATTAAACGTGATCTGTTATTTGGTTCTGAAGTGAGATCCGGGAGCGCTGCTATTTCTGAATGTATTTCCCGCTGCAGTACTCCGCGTACCCGTACGATTATCACCAAACGAACGGCTGCGGCTATTATCCCAGTTTCCGTTGGCACTATTGGGAGTGCTGGAGCGTCCGCCGTCGTTCGCCCATGTGCGATTGCGCTTATGGGCGACGCTGGGCGCGCCACCCGTTCCGGTGCGCGGCTTGAATCGGGGCTCAAGACCAGGCACCACGTGCGATTCGATTCGCTGCCCGGTGAAGCGTTCGATCTTTTTCAAGGTAATGCCGTCTTTGCCCGAAGCAAATGATACTGCGATCCCTGATGCGCCGGCACGGCCGGTGCGACCAATACGATGCACATAGTCTTCAGCAAATTTTGGCAGATCGAAATTGATGACGTGGGTGATGCCTACCACGTCGATTCCACGTGCCGCTACGTCGGTTGCCACGAGCACCCGCAGTGCGCCGCCGCGCAGCTTGGTTAGCGTACGCGTACGATCACGCTGATTCATGTCGCCGTGTAATGCCGCGGCTTCATGGCCCTGGGCGGAAAGGTTATCTGCAAGCGTATCTGCATCGCGCTTGGTGGCGGTAAAGACGATGGCCTGTTTCAAGGCCAGATCACGTAAAAGATGATCCAGCAGTCGATTTTTGTGAGAAAGGTCGTCGACATAATGCAGCCGTTGCTCGATATTATCGAGTCGCGCCTGCTGTGCCGCAACCTGAATGCGTTTCGGGGCTTTCAGCAGCCGCGCCGCGACATTGTCTATCGCGCTATCCAGGGTGGCTGAAAACAGCAGGGTTTGGCGAGTTGCCGGCGTAGCGGAAGCGATTCTTTCCACATCATCGATAAAGCCCATGTCGAGCATGCGGTCGGCTTCGTCCAGCACCAGCATTTCCAGGCGCGAAAAATCGATACGGCCCCGCTGGATATGGTCGATCAACCGTCCAGGCGTCGCTACCAGAATATCTACCGGTTGCGAAAGCAGTTTATTTTGCAGCGGGTATGGCATGCCGCCAAGAATGCTCACGACCCTGACGCGGGGCAGATGCTTGCCGTATTTGGCAGCGGATTCGGATACCTGAAGTGCGAGCTCGCGCGTCGGCGTCAGGACCAGCACGCGTGGTCCACGGCTGTGTACACTGGATGGCGTGGCAAGGCGGTGCAGCGCCGGCAACATGAATGCAGCAGTTTTGCCTGTACCCGTCTGGGCGGAAGCCATGATGTCGTGACCAGCCAGTAATTCGGGAATGGCTTGTTCCTGAATGGCGGTGGGTGTGGTGTAGCCGGAGTCGATAATAGCTTTGAGGATAAGCGGGTGTAGATTCAGATTTTCAAAAGACACGTTGTTTTTTTCCTATTAAGTGAAAAAATATGCACCTCATAAAAATTCGAGGTTCGAGGCCAAACGGAGCATGATCAAAAGTTTTGCTGCTTGCAGTTATTGACATGCAGGGAGCAATTTCTTTTGCGCTTGTCTCGGCCAGAAACCCGGACTCATAGAAGCGCTTTAACGCGCGCAAACAGAAAAGGTTGCCGAAATTGATGGGCAAAATACCGTTGGCGCAAGCGTACATATAAGACATCGCCGCTAACCACGGTACCGCACAATTTCCGTTGGAGGCTTGAAAATCGAAGAGAGGTCAGGAACGATGAACCGATAAAAACCCGGAAAGACAGTAGGGGCTTTTCATCGAAGCGGCGAGTATACATGAATCAGCGTTCGCGTATAAAATATTTTTTATATTTTTTAAAAAAATGATGAGGGTTGGCAAGCTAGACGAAACCCGTCCCGCTTATCGGCTCTTCTTCGACATCAGGCTATCGCCGGAGGCGCGATTTGCGCGACTATCTCGCGCTTTAACACTTCTATCTGAGGCTCGTTCAGGGTCTCGGTCTTGAGCAGTTCGTCAGCGGCCCGATCAAGCAGCGCACGGTTAACCGTTAGAACGCCAATTGCGCGTTCCAGGGCATGATCGACAAGCGTGCGCACGGCGCTATCGACCGCATTTGCGGTTTCCTCGCTATAGTCCCGGCTTTGAGGCATCGGTATGCCGGGCTGAAGGTAAGTCGATCGTTCGCGATCATAGGCGACGTGGCCCAAGGCGTCGCTCATGCCGTAGCGCAGCACCATCGCGCGCGCGAGGTCCGTTGCGCGGATAAGATCATCGGATGCGCCGGTCGATATCTCACTGAATACCACTTGCTCCGCCGCGCGGCCGCCCAGCAGTACGGCCATTTTGTTTTCCAGCTCGGCCTGCCTCATTAGAAACCGGTCTTCCGTGGGACGCTGGATCGTGTAGCCCAGTGCGCCGATGCCGCGGGGAATGATGGAAATTTTGTGCACCTCGTCAGTGCCTGGCAAGGCCAGTGCTACCAGAGCATGGCCTAGCTCATGGAATGCGACGACGCGCCGCTCTTCGGGGTTAAGCAGACGGTTGCGTTTCTCAAGGCCGGCAACGACGCGCTCTATCGCGTTATTAAAATCATCCATTGTTACTGACGTACCGGATCGCCGGGTTGCAAGCAGGGCCGCTTCATTGACCAGATTCGCCAGATCTGCTCCAGTGAAGCCCGGGGTCAACGCCGCGATCTGCTCAGGCTTGACATTGGTATCGAGCGACACTTTTTTCAGGTGAACGGCGAGAATCTGTTCACGGCCCAATTTGTCCGGCCGATCCACCAGCACCTGGCGGTCGAACCGCCCAGCCCGCAACAATGCGGGATCGAGGATCTCGGGCCGGTTGGTTGCGGCCAGAAGCACCACGCCGCTTTTTGGATCGAAACCATCAAGCTCAGCCAATAACTGGTTCAGTGTTTGTTCTTTTTCGTCGTGCCCGCCCATCCCATATGCGCCACGAGCTCGCCCCAGTGAATCCAGCTCATCGATAAAAATAATGGCGGGCGCCATTTGTCGTGCCTGCTCAAATAAATCGCGCACTCGGGCAGCGCCGACGCCGACGAACATCTCGACGAACTCGGAGCCGGAAATGGAAAAAAACGGGACACCCGCCTCGCCTGCGACCGCGCGGGCCAAGAGCGTCTTGCCGGTACCGGGCGGTCCCACCAGCAGGATACCTTTGGGCACGCGTCCGCCCAGGCGGCCATACTCTTTGGGGTCCTTCAGGAAATTGATGATTTCCACCAATTCTTCTTTTGCTTCATCGACGCCGGCGACATCCGTGAAGGTGACTTTGGTTTCTGTCTCCACGAATACTTTGGCACGGCTTTTGCCGATCGACATCAGGCCGCCGCTCATTCCCCCCGGATTCATGCGTCGAATGATAAATAGCCAGATTCCGACAAAAATAGCCATCGGTAGGAGCCAGGACAGCAAGTCCCGAACCCACGTGCTCTGAACCACTCCGGTATAAGTAACGTTGTGCTTATCCAGCTTATCAGCCAGTTCGGACTCTACGCGCGTGGTAACGAAATCCTTTATGCCATCTGCGCCTTCGTTCTTGAGCGTGCCGTAAATATGATTTTCGGTGATCGCGATCTCCGCGATCTTGTCCTGATCGAGCAATTCATGAAAGCGGCTGTAAGGGATTGGCTCAACCTTTGTGTATTTCGTGTACATATTCTGTACAACCAGAATGCCGAGTATCGCAATAATGACGTACCAGAAATTGATTTGTGTTTTCTTGTCTATGGGATTTCCCATCTGTTTTATCTTATCCATACCATTTCCTCATTGCAAAGTGCTTGTGCCTAGAGACAATTCGGCAAAGGGTTTGTTCAGCATGGCGCGGGCCGCGCGAAGGTTTGCGCATGGCGTATGCATGATATGCACAAAAAAGTCGCTTCAGCACAGGGCATACAGGATTAAAACTGCATTTTATTTCGTTAGCCAGAACGGCGCACTCAATGAGCGGCCCTGCGACCCCTCGGCTTGACGGCGAAACACTAAATGAGTTCTACTTTGTTAGTCCGCCTGGACCGCCAAATAGAAGCATAGGCGAAATTGCATAGAAATCAATGGTATTGCTGGCTCCCAGCTCGATAAACAGCTGTAGGGGCATACGCCAGTCTCTCAATTCACCGTCCAGATTCACTTATTTTTCGCGGGCTCTGGTAGCGTATTCAAACAGCCCGCCCTCGTCCATGTCTGTTGCGAAATCCTTTTCTTATTTCCACCCGGCGCGAATACGGATATCACCACGGCTTCTGGTGCTCATCCTTTTCACGCTGGGAAATAGCGGCGCCGTCAGTGCACAGCAGTCCGTCGCCAAAAACACGCCGCCGATGGTCACTGTTTCGGCCCCGGAGCCGTTGCGTGATTTGCTGAAAACACATTTTCAGCTGCCGATTACGCAACTGGTCGATGAAACCGACCGCGCGACTTTCATGCGCCGGGCCCGGAAGCAGATAAGCGAGTTGCTCGCGACCGAAGGCTACTTCACACCGACCATAACCTTGCATTCGGCGACGCCCCATACCACCCCCACGACAATCCCGGTGCTGGAAGTCATGCCGGGACCCCGCACCCTCGTTACTGAGGTCGATATCGAATTCAGGGGAGATCTGGCAGCTGATGAGCCCGGGCGGCGCGCTCGTATCGAAGAGCTGCGAGCTGCCTGGTCCCTGGGCGCGGGTCAGCCATTTCGCTCGCCAGCGTGGGAAGAAGCCAAAGCAATACTCTTATCCAGCGTGGCGACGGAGGATTATGCCGCCGCGGAGATAGAGGAAAGCAAGGCGGAGGTGGATTCCGATACTCATGAGGCGCGGCTATTGGTTGTAGTGGACTCCGGTCCTGCTTTCCGCTTTGGGGATCTGGAGATAAAAGGGCTCAGCCGCTACGATCGCACGCTGATAACTGGACTGGCTCCGTTCAGAACTGGCGATTCTTATCGACGAGACCAGTTGCTCTCATTCCAGACGAAACTGCAAAACCTGCCGCAGTTCAACTCAGCAGCCGTCAACATTAAACCTGATGCAGTGACGCATCAGGCAGCACCGGTGGAGGTCGTTTTATCGGAGGCTCAATCGCAGCGCGTCTCGGTTGGGGCGGGCTACAGTTCCAATACCGGCGGGCGAGGCGAGATCAATTACACCAACAATAATTTTCTGGACCGTGCGTTACTGCTGAATGGCGGATTGCGGCTGGAACAAAAGCGTCAAACTCTATCTACCACCGTCGAAAGCATGCGGGACCAGGCCGGCCGCTGGTTTTCCCTGGGAGCAGGCGCCGAAAGAACTTTTATTCAGGAACTGGAAACCGTACGCGAAAAGGTGGGCATAAGCCGTAATCAGTTGCATGACAAAACGGAAACCCGCTTCGCGCTTAACTGGCAACGGGAAGACCGGGCGCCAACAGGAGGCCTGCACCAGATAAACCAGACTTTGGTACTGGACGGGCAGTTACGCTATCGTTCGGTGGACGACCCTTTATTTCCGCGGGATGGCAATGTAACGGAACTGCGTATCGGCGGTGGAAGCAAACAGGCGCTATCTGATCAAGATTTTCTGCGCACCTATATAAGACACCAATTCTGGTACCCCATCGGGAAACGCGACGTGCTGTTGCTGCGCGGAGAACTGGGGTATACGTTTTCACCATCGCGCTTCGGCATCCCTCAGGAATACCTGTTCCGCGCGGGTGGCATCCAGTCGGTGCGAGGTTATGCATTTCAGCGTTTGGGTGTACGCGAGGGTGAAGCCATAGTGGGCGGCCGAGCCCTGGCCACTGGTACGATTGAATACAACCACTGGTTCACGCGTGAGTGGGGCGCTGCCGTCTTTACCGATATCGGTGACGCTGCCGATAGTGTACGTCAGCTTGACCTTGCGGTTGGATATGGAGGGGGTGTCCGCTGGCGTAGCCCCGTTGGGCCGCTGGCGCTCGATCTCGCGCGCGGGCAACGTGACGGCAAATTACGCCTGCATTTTTCGATCGCCGTGGCGTTCTAAAAAAACGCTATGCCGAACTTTCCAGACGAAGGCCAAACTGAAAAATCAGTTATGAAAAAATGGCAATGGACGGCGCTAGTGTTTGCTGCCCTCATTATCCTGACCGCGGGCATCGGTCTCTGGCTATCAACAAGCACTTCGGGACTGAAATCCCTCGCATCAGCAGTATCCCATATCAGCGGCGGCAAGCTCTCGCTTGAAGGACTGGATGGAGCGCTTTCCGAATCAATTACCGCAAGGACCATTCGCTTTGCGAATGATGATCTGGTTGTCATTGCAAGAGATGTACAACTGAACTGGCAACCCGGTGAGTTGCGTTCGGGCCATTTGAAGATTACAGCGCTATCCGCGAAAGAAGTGGAGATAGTTTCGCCACCCTCTTCGCAACCAAAATCTTTGCCCGCAAGCCTGGAATTACCTTTTTCGCTGTCTTTGCACAAACTCCATATTGGTACGTTACGCGTAATGAATGAAGAGGGCGGCAGGCCCGCATTTGTGGCGACAGAGTTCACGGCAGGGTTGGAAAGCAACGGCCGGAGGCATCAGTTATCCGGGTTGCGCATCAACCTCGAATTCGGCAGGCTGATCGCGTCGGGGCAGTTGGACGGTACCAAGCCGTTCGATCTGCATGCCGAGGCAGAATTGGCCGAGTTTATGAATTTCGATTTCCCGACGATTGAAACCAGCGGTTCGCGTATTTCCGCGATCATCAAAGGCAACCTGGAGCGGCTCCATATTACGGCGAAAGGGAGCGGCGGGGGATTGACAGGGCAGGGCGAAGCACAACTACAGCCCTATGGTCCTGTTTTTATCGCCGGCCTAGGCTTGTCTGTGAGCGGGCTTGATCCGCATGTTTTTTCTGCCGATGCGCCAGCAGCGAGTCTTACGGTGCAGGCAAATTTGCACGAGGTCGCTGCCGGGCAGCTTGCGGGCAGCATTTTCGCAGAGAACAATGCGCCAAAGCCGCTTAACCAGGGCGGCTTACCTGTGGTTCAGGCGCGTGCGCAACCGATACTATCTGCCGAATTGCTCCAGTTCAACGATTTGACGTTGATGACGACAGGTGGGGGAACCGTTTCAGGAAGCCTTGCCTGGCAGCTTAAGGACGCGACAGGATCAGCGGATCTGATAATCAGTCGCATCGATCCCGCCAGGCTTGATACGCGCCTGCGCCCGGCGCGCCTGAATGGTAAGGTAAAGCTCAGCGGCGACATGCAGAATCAAAACGCTATTCTGTCGCTTCACGACAGGACGCTGTCTCTGGACGCCCATGTGGTACGGGCAGGTGACGCCTTGACGCTGGATAAGCTGCACCTCAGCCATGGCCGGTCCCGGCTTGCAGGTCTAGGCAAACTTGGGCTAAGTGGGCCACAGGCATTTAATTTCAAAGGCAGCCTCCAGAATTTCGATGTTTCCGCATTTGCACAGGCGCCGCAAACCAGCCTCAACGCGGCGGTGGAGCTGGCGGGCGAACTGGAACCCGAAGCGGCAGGCGGGACAGTGACTGGCCCCGCAGGCACAATAAATTTCAAGATGGGGAACAGTCACGTGGCGAAACAGCCCGTGAGTGGCCATGGTCGGGTCGAAATTGCAGGTTTCAGTAGAGCCAAGGGTGAGGTCGAGGTGCGGCTCGGCAGCAATCATGTCACCGCGCGCGGAGGCTTCGGCCGCAAGGGCGACCAGCTGCAGGTTGAGCTTGCCGCACCGGCTCTTGTACAGATCGGGCACGGATTCAGCGGCTCCCTTACTGCCAAAGTGGTGCTGGAGAGCGGTTCTGCCGATTTTTCAGAACGTGGATTTCAATGGCCGGATATGACGTTTAATGCAAAAGGAAATAATCTCGCACTTCCAGGCGAGCACCATTTTGGCGCCATTGGGGCCAGTGGCAGCCTGCATGGCGACATCGTCGCATTAACGATAACGGCGGCGGATTATGCAACAAAGACCAAAACGATGTTGCAAAATCTGAGGCTGGAAGTGGAAGGTAAAAGATCGCGGCACGAAGTGCGGATAGCGGCTCGCCTGAATGACCAACAGAGTCTGGCGCTGCGAGCAGCGGGGGAATTGAACAAGCCGGTTCAGCAGTGGGAAGATGCGCAATGGCTGGGAGAAGTGTCCGAACTGTCGGGAACCGGCCGATTTTCCCTTCAGCTGGCAGGTATGGCGCCGCTGGGTATTAGCGCCAGGCACGTATCGTTTGGCGCAGCAAAGTTTATCGTTGCCGGCGGAATCGCGCAGATCAACGGAATTGAGTGGACGCCTCAAAAATGGAGTAGTAAGGGTTATTTTACCGGGATTGGACTGCGCCCTGGCGCCGATGCAGTCAAGATCGGGTCGAAAGATAATGAGGTGCTTCGGCTGGGCGGCAAATGGGATATCGCATCGGGGACGCGGCTGGTGGGCAGCCTTAACATTGCACGTGAAAGCGGCGATTGGATATTGCCGGGCGACTCGCCGCTGCCACTGGGTTTGCAGACGCTCCAGCTCGCAGCCCAGGCCGTAGACGGGAGATTAGCGGGAGAATTCAAAGCAAGAGGAAAGCGCCTGGGTGAGGCGAGTGCCTCAATCTCCATGCCTGTCACAAGATCTGCCGAGTCTGCCATGAACTGGACTGTACTACCCGATGCAGCCCTCACCGGAAATCTACTCGTCGATATGGATGATATTTCCTGGGCTGGACCGGCATTCGATGACAATATAAGGACGGGGGGGCGGCTTGCCTTACGAGCGGATGTCGTCGGAACTTTCGGCAGTCCGCGTCTGGAAGGGCAGATACACGGCGACGATCTGGCGTTGGCGCTGCTGGAGCAGGGCGTGCGGCTTGAGCAGGGAAAGCTGGCGGCGAGCTTCGACCAGGAATCCTTGTATATGGAGGTTCTGAATTTTACCGCCCCCCATGTACCCCCGCCCAATGACCGACTGCTCAAAAACCTGAAGCTCGCCAAGGGACCGGGTAGCCTGAGCGCATCGGGCATGATGGATTTAAAGGGGCAACGCGGTAATCTGGAAATTATCGCCGATCTCGTGCCGCTGGCACAGCGACCGGATCGCTGGATCATTGCTTCGGGAAATGGCCGTGCCAGCCTGGCCAACAACATGCTCACCTTGAAGGGCAGCCTTGCCGCAAACGTGGGGTTAATTGCCCAGCCAGCAGCCGGTAGCCCGCACTTGCCGGATGATGTCATCGTTACCGGAGGAGCGTCCACTGACCATCAGCCCGACCGGAAGGGCCTGCGGGTCGATATGGAGGCCAACCTGGATCTGGGCGATCAATTCTATATCCATGCGTCAGGTCTCGAGGGAAGACTGGCCGGCCAGTTGAGCCTGCGCGGCGAGCCGGGGCATCGATTGCAAGCCATTGGCACTATCGCTGCGCGCGATACCAGCTTCGAAGCTTATGGCCAACGTCTGGCGGTAGAGCGGGGTATCGTCGATTTCAAGGGACCAATTAACGATCCCGCGCTAAATGTGCTTGCTGTGCGCAAGGGGCTGCCGGTAGAGGCCGGCGTCGAAGTGGCCGGAAGCGTGCGACAACCTAAAGTACGACTGGTATCTACCCCGCTTGTGCCCGATCTCGAGAAACTTTCATGGATCGCGCTGGGCCGCGCCCCTGGAGGAAAGGCGGATGCATCATTGTTGCTCGCTGCGGCCGCGTCTATTCTGGGCGGGCAATCGGGGGGCATCACGGACAAGATCAGCCAGGCGATCGGCGTGGATGAGCTAACCATAAAGCAGGCGGGAAGCGATGCCTTGATGGGGCAGGTCGGCGTTGTCGGCAAACGGCTTTCGACGCGAGCCTATATCAGCTATGAACAAGGACTGACGGCTGTGGTCGGCGTAACCAAACTTACCTATACCCTTACCCCCAGAATCAATCTCGTCACGAGGGCGGGTATTGATAATGCGATAGATGTGCTTTATACGTTACGGTTCGACTGAATATTTGCATGCCGGGACAGCCCCGCCTGGTTTTTGGTGGCTCGAACATAAGCGTGGGCGCCTTGGAAAGGGCTAACGGAAATATCCTTAGTCGAATAATACACAAAAGCTGAAAGGAGTTTCCCGCTTCACCATCCAGGACTCGAGACTCATCCGTAAAGTCACCTGCCTCAGCATTCATCCCTGAAGTTACGCGTCGCTAATGCTTTGCCTTCGTCATCCGGCAAGAACTGTCTCTTGAGCGGCAATCAAGCTGCTCGTGCGCACCCCTTGCTCGGCGCCAATAGCGTTATAGCGCGAGATTAGTCAAGCGATGATCCCAAGTCTGTTTTTTCCGAAAACCTTCATGAAAGTTGACATTTATCAAGGTTTCGCGGTGCGTTGCGCAATACGATTTGATACCGGATAAGAGAGTCCGATTATCTTTAATGCCCAACCGGAGCGACCTTGGATTTCTCCGCGGAAGAAGCTGATAAAGCCGGTAATTATCAAGGTTTCTATATCCGCTTTGGATAAGGATTTTCGTCATTGGCAATCAGCGACCAGGTGGGGGGAGATATGAGTAGCAAAGCAGCAGCAACCATAGTTGGGATTGTGGCGACCGCATTGTATTCCGGACTGGGAATGGCGGCAGCGGCGGA
>NZ_FRBV01000014.1 GCF_900142705.1 Nitrosospira sp. Nsp11 | reverse complement strand
AATAACTTCAATTCTGGCAATTTCCTCAGACCTTGTATACCCCTCAACGTTAATATCTGTAAGGCTTACGGACGTATTTCAGGGACGACTAATTACGGGGAGCAGGTAGAACCATACTTAGCACTGTTATTGTCGTTCCTAAAGTAGCAGAGAGCGCATAATACAAACATAAAAACGGCTATGTCACGCCTCTACCAGCACCTCGAATCCACCGTAGATCAGACGCTTGCCGTCAAATGGCATTGAGTTGGCCTCCGGCTGCATTCGCGGGTCGACCATTACCTTCTTCCAGGCTTCATCGCGCACTTGACGCGAGGGCCACGTCACCCACGAGAACACCACCGTCTCGTCCGCCTGGCACTTGACCGCCATCGGAAATGACGTCAGCTTGCCCTCGGGCACGTCATCACCCCAACACTCGACGACGTTCAGCGCGCCGTACTCCTTGAATACTATGGCAGCCTTTGCGGCATGCTCCCGATAGATTTCCCGATTGACTGTAGGCACGGCGACAACGAATCCATCAACGTAGTTCATGATTTATCTCCTCCATGGTTTAAATCGAATCTACACCGCCAAAGCCAAAGCGAACGAAAAAAACAATACCTTGCATTGTTTGTTCCAGTGTAGCAAAAGGGAATCCTTATGCGCTTCTAGAGGAGCCATTCGACTCACACACTCCGGGCGTACCTCTCCGATCGTTTTCCGGGCTACTGCTTTTTTGCTCTCTCTGGCGGGGCATGCGGTGTGCCTGCTTGCGCGGCCAGGTCCACTGCAAGCTGCCTGAGTGTTTCGCCTTCTTCCAGGCCGTCGAGGAAGCGCTGGGGGATGCCCGACAGCCCGGCTTGGGCTCCAGCTAGCGCCCCAGTCAAAATGGCGCGAGCCTGGTTTTGCCCTCCGCCATTTACGGCGTGCAGCACAGCGGATTCGAAATCCTGAGGGAAGCGGGCAGTAAGGTAGTAGGCCGCGGGAAGTTGGTGATAGATGGCGCAAGGCATGCCGTATACAAGTGACACTTTCCATGGAGGGTCTATCTGGATTCCCGGGTCCGTGGCGGCGATGGAAACATACGAGGGTGTCAGCAGGGCATCAGGTGATGCGAACCGCCCGGCGACGGGCGGGTCCGGGTCCCCGGGGCGGGGCGGTTGCAAATCTGATTGCGTTACCGCATGAAAAGGCAGTTCGCCCGTCTTCACTAATTGCATCAGCTTGCTGGACAGATTTTTATCGAGCTTATGCCCTTGCACCAGGAGGCTGAGCACCGCCCCGTAAGCGACCGTCATCGAAAGCACGACATCGTCGATCTGGGTAAGGCGGGTATTGTCGGAAATAGCTGTCGCCAATTCGTGAGGCTGAGTCGCATAGCGGACGGCTAAGGCGAGCGTGCGTTCGATGGCTTCGGTAGTATCGGCATGGCCACCCGTCTGCCCCCAGGGCAGTTTCTGCTGGACGCGCTTGCGCCAGGCATTGCGGATGGACTGACTTGTATATCCGCCAGGTCCGTTCGCTGGAGTACCATCAAGCAAAGGAAACAGCTCTTCATCCATGCGCTTGCAGAAATCTGCTTCGTCATAGCCGCCTCGCTCGACGAGAGAACGGAGCATGAGCCTGAGAATAATGCCTGCCTGCGACAACTGACCTGCCTTGAGGCCATCATGGTAACGGCCCGGTTTGGGGTCCGTATAAGTTGTGATCCAGTCGCCGTAGTCGCGGTGAAGCTCCTCCAGGTCATAGTACCAGTGAGGGCCAAGGCCCAGAGCGTCTCCGATAAAGGCGCCCATGATGGCGCCGGCAGCACGGTCTTGAATGGCGGGTTCGGCCATGGTTCTGATCCTCCTCGTGGTCAAACTGGATTTATGAACGAACAGGTCAAACAGGTTGGAAACGTAGGCCCGGCGTTTGCAGAGGAAACGGAATGTCGCATGAGACTATATATTCCATTGATTCTGGCTGGGCGTAAATGAATATGAGTATCAATTTGCGCCACAAACCTGTTTCGTATCGATGGAGAACTCGCATGCCTCCGTCTTTCCGATCCAGCGCTCGTGATCCATCGGCCCGGAACAGCCCGCATCTTCCAGAAGAGCACGGGTGCCGGTCGCGTCGCATACGAGTACAACCGAGTGGCGTTCCTGCCGCAGCACCCTGAGCTTATAACCTTGAAAATTTTCCAGTAGCACCGGATCGTGCCGGGTGGCGAGTTCCAGCAATTCGCTGTCGCCAAGGCCGGGTGGGGGGTTTTTGTAGCGCACCGTCGACTCTACCGCGGCCGATAGTTTTGTCAGTGCGGAGGCTTTGACATACATTTCCTCACTATCGGGGCCTCGCTGGCTGACAGTGCAGGCCGCCAGGAAACCAATCGTAATCGTAACGCTAATGGCGCTGGCAGCAGTGGTTCTGCTCATGCGGGGCTCTTCCAATAGACATAGTTGCCGTCAACGTCTCTTCCGGTATCCAGATTCCAGTTGACGGATGCCGTCTGGTACTTGTCATCGTTCGTGAACACCGCACCGGCAATATATGACCAGGCGGTAAGGACGTTTTCCATCGCCCGTTCGAAAATCTGATCGTAATCCATCGAACCGAGAGGGGTGGCCAAACCCTTCAGATATTGATTGTCGAGATCGGCTATAGCCGGATAGGTCAACCCGATGTTCGCGGCGACGTGTCGCGCAAAGGGGGGAAGCGCGCCTCCTTCTTCCGCTTTGTCAACGATGAACTTGAATGCGCCATGCCAGTTGTCGATGATCGGGGAATTGCGCTGATAGGGGTCGGGATAGCATGTCTCGAGCATTCGTTGCCAGGTCATGACGATTATGGGATCGAGCTTTCCGCTGTCGGGTTTATCGCAGCATCCCCAGATTCCCGAATCCAGATGCTCGCCTAAACCAATTTCACCGATATTCAATCGCTGAAATATGTAGGCATCCTGATGCATCTCGCAGATTCTATGCTTATCCTTGTTCTTTTGATATTCGCCTACTTTCAGCTCGATAACGGGATGAATTGTCACATCTGTTACGACATGGCTCGTGTATCCCAGCAGCCAGGCAAATGTTTTCTGCTGCGATGCACCGCTCAGTTTTCTAATAAAATCAATTCCTGCTTTGATCATATCGCCGGTTTTCTGATAATGCATTCTATCCGCCCACTGACAAGCATCGGGATGAGCGAGATCCAGATAAGGATAATCCGGGCTGACCGCGCCAAGCTCGCAGAACCGGAAGTAATCCAGTACCGGAACGATTGCTTCAGGCGTTAAACCGCGGCTTTCGAGCCGGACCGGTTCCCTGATCAGATTAACCAGCGTGAGATGTGCATAGGCGCCAGGCATGTATGCTCCAGATTCCACTTCCTTGACCGCATGCCATTCAGCCTGACTGGACGGCGCCGCGATCGTTGATCGGATATCGCATTAGAGAATAGGTGCTATTGTATATTTTGTTTCAGCTTCAGGCTGCGATGGTCATAATCGTATTTCAATGTAGCCATGCGGCGGCCAAATATCAAATTTAATGCATTTTAGCAATCAGAGGTTTTGCCGTTACAGCCGCTATTGGATGATTTACCCGTAGCGGCCTCACCCGGAAGGTGAACGTTAAATAATATGAAATATTGTTATTAATCATAGCACTGATCTATAAAATAAGCGGTCAACTACCGGATTTAGGTTAAATGTTTAGTTACTTCGAAAAACTGATTTATCCCTATCCAGATTCCCAGGACAAAATTCCTCCAAAACGCTTTTCATCTTTCGTATGGGAAGCGACAGATGGCGTAAGACGATATCTTGTTGCGATGACCCTGCTTACCGCGTTTATAGGCGCGTTCGAGGCAATATTGTTTGCAATACTGGGGAAGGTGGTCGACTGGCTCAGCGAAATCCCGCCTTCTCTGCTATGGCAACAAGAACGGTACACGCTTCTCCTGTTTGCCGGAATATTGGCGGCAAGCCCCTTATTGGTCGGATTGCAAAATCTCATTAAACACCAGGTATTAGGGGGAAATTTTCCGATGCGGCTACGCTGGAATTTCCATCGGCTGATGCTAAATCAGAGCATGAATTTTTATCAGGACGAATTTGCGGGTCGCGTAGCGGCCAAGGTCATGCAAACCGCTCTCGCCCTACGTGACGTCTGTTTTATTCTGGGAGACATCCTCGTTTACGTAACGATTTACTTTTTTACGCTGGTTGCAGTGGTCGGTAATTTCAATGTCTGGATGTTGCTGCCTTTCATGGCGTGGTTAACCCTCTATATTTTCACATTGTGGTTTTTTGTTCCACGTATGAGCCGGGTTTCTCAATCCCAGGCCGATGCACGTTCCCTCATGACAGGACGCATAAGCGACGCCTACACCAATATTGCAACGGTCAAGCTCTTCTCTCATGCGGGCAGGGAAGCGAGCTACGCGAGATCGGCTATGCAGGAGTTTCTGAAAACGGTGCATAGCCAAATGCGATTGATCAGCAGCTTTGAGACGGTTAATCAGATCATGGGCGCGGCGCTTATCATCAGTGCGGTTGGCGTGGCGTTGCTGTTATGGACTAAGGGTGAAATAGGCGTCGGCGCGGTTGCTGTCGTCGGTGCAATGTCGCTACGGCTCAACGGCATGTCTCATTGGGTCATGTGGGAAATGGCTTCGCTATTCGAACATGTCGGCACTGTGAGAGATGGTATCAATACCTTATCCCGCGCGCACCTGGTAACCGATTATCCTGACGCAAAACCGTTGCGGATCAATAATGCTGATATCAAGTTTGAGGAAGTGCTCTTCTGTTATGGAGGAGATACACCCGTAATAGATCGCCTCTCGTTACATATCAAGCCGGGTGAAAAAATTGGACTGGTTGGACGTTCAGGCGCAGGTAAATCTACGCTCGTAAACCTGCTGCTCAGATTTTATGATATCGAGCAGGGGCGCATATTGATCGATGGACAGGATATTAAATATGTTACCCAAAACAGTTTGCGCGCCAACATCGGCATGGTCACGCAGGATACTTCACTCATGCATCGCTCAGTAAGGGATAACATTTCATATGGGCTGCCGGATGCGAGCGATGAGAATATGATCGCCGCTGCGAAAAGAGCCGAAGCACACGATTTTATAGCCGGGCTGACCGACCCCATGGGGCGTAAAGGCTATGATGCGCATGTGGGCGAGCGGGGGATAAAGCTTTCGGGTGGTCAACGCCAGCGGATTGCGATAGCTCGTGCCATGCTGAAAGATGCGCCGATCCTCCTGCTCGATGAAGCGACCAGCGCTCTGGACTCCGAGGTGGAATTAGCCATTCAGTCCAGCTTGTATCGACTGATGCAAGGCAAGACAGTGATCGCAATCGCCCATCGCTTGTCAACTATAGCTGCGATGGATCGCCTGATCGTGATAGATAAGGGTCGTATTGTAGAAGAAGGCCACCATCAAAGCCTCATAACGCTCAACGGCCTTTACGCGCGGCTATGGAATCATCAAAGCGGCGGATTCCTGGGGGGCGACGTGTAATTTGTTTTGGCGCATGCCATACCTTGTACTGCGCCATCCTGCATGAATGAAATAACAAGAGTAAAGGTTCTGGTTGAAGTCATGTGACGGAGACCGGGAGTACGAAGCAGGCGGTTCAATTCAGGTGCCCAGCTCTATGTCCACCTCGGGCTTGACGCCTGTGCGGATAGCCGCCTCCGTCAGCGATGGCAGGCACAGCTCGATAAAGCGGTAAGCATAGCCGCGCAGGTAGTGGCCACGCCGCACGGAGATATTGGTCGTATTTTTTTCGAACAGGTGCGAGCTATCGAGCAGGTTGAGCTTCGTATCCCGCACCGGGCTGAACGCCATGGAGGCGACAATGCCCACTCCCAGCCCGAGTTCGACGTAGGTCTTGATGACGTCGGCGTCCAGTGCCGACATCGCGATATCGAGTAACAATCCTGCCTTTGCAAATGTCTGGTCGATCCCTGTCCGCCCGGTGAAACCTTCATGGTAAGTGATGACTGGAAACTCGGCAATTGCCTCAAGGGTAAGGAGAGAGACGGATTCCAATGGATGCCCATGCGGCACGATGACGGCGTGATGCCAGGAGTAGTAGGGAAAGGATGCCAACTCCGAAACGCTCTGCAGCGCCTCGGTGGCAATGCCGATATCTGCATGGCCGTCGAGCAACATCGATACGATCTCGTCGGGGCTAGCCTGATGCAGGACGAGATGCACCTGTGGAAACGCCTTTTTGAATTGAGTCACCACCGGTGGCAAGGCATACCGTGCCTGAGTATGCGTAGTTGCAATGGTTAGCCGCCCTTGCTTCCGGTTGCTGAATTGCTCAGCTAGACGCTTGACATTTTTTGCATCGAGCAGGATGCGTTCGACTATCTTCACCAGTTCCTTCCCCGGATCGGTCAATCCGAGCAGCCGTTTCCCCTTGCGTATGAACAACTCGACGCCCAGTTCATCTTCCAGATCTTTTATATGCTTGCTGACGCCGGATTGCGAAGTAAACAGGGCGTTTGCCGCGTCGGTGAGATTGTAGTTCTGCCGAACTGTTTCGTGGATGATGCGCAGTTGCTGAAAGTTCATGTTATTAAACTCATATTGTCATTCTGCCATTGCTCAAACGCACGTAATGATGAAGCCTTCCACTTATATTCTGACATGAGGCAGACTTACTCACTTCTCTTTTACAAAGCTGGCTTAATAATTATAGCGGCCGCTGTACAGACGGTTCAGCGGCGCTACCAGCACATCGATATCCGCATAAGTGTTGCATAGTGCCAGCGATGGACGCACGGTGTCGCGATTTTACCCGTGCCGCCGCACCATCCACCCGTACGCGAGCCCCGACACGGTGAGCCATTTCAATCATCTGGCGCAGGCCGGCTTTACGGTACCGAGTGCGTTTGGAACCTGCGAGAACGACACCAGTCTGGTACGTGATCCGAGCAGTTTCCGATACTCATCTGCCGTCATCGTCGATAGTGGCCGAGCCCACTATGAGTCTTGTCTCGGGCGATATGGACGGAGGGCACGGTGTGGCTGCCGCCTACATTAACTATCTCTATACTCCCTTGCCTCAGGACATTGTAAGCAAGCATTTTTTTCGCCCCCGCGATGAGCATGTGAGCGCCGGATACGCGAACCGGTTCCCTCGCCTGGAGCTGTTCACCATCGACGATGTTTTTGGCGGCTGGCAGAAGCACAGAAAATGCATTTCCCAAGGGTGGAATTTTCGAGCAGATCCAGAGCAATTGAAAGTGATACTGTACCGGCGTTACCTGTATCACTGGCTCATTCTCGATTCGTTGATCTTTTTTCGTTTCTTGCTTTTTGAATGCCGTGATCTATATTATCAGTGGGAGTTGGCAAAGCCAGCGTCTCTAGCCAGCGCCTTTACGCTGCATATTGATAAGCTAATCCTCCTCTTTAATGCGGCCTATTATCGTCGTCTTGCGAGATTAACTTTAATGAAGGAGTTATCCATGCAACCGGACCAGCCTGCCACCCAGATCCCAAACCAGTATCAACTCAGCGGTAAGCATCTCCATGTTACATATTCAACCACCAGCTTTGACGGAAAGCCGCGTTTTACCTACCAAGACCGGCAGCAGACGCTCAGCTTTAGCGGAGAAGAGATTCGTAGTGTCGAGACCGAAGTCGGCATCCTTGTCAGTGTGACCATCCGCATGACTGTCGATACCGGTGGAACTACTTTCAGCATCCTGCTGCCGCATGTGCAGATACCGGGAGAGCAGACGGTACCCGTCAAGACTTTCGGTATAACGACCATACACAAGTTCTCGGTCATATCAATAAGCGGACAACGAGATTTTTACACGGTAACACGTCTGAGCGGCAGCGCCTCGCTGGTATTTTTCTAGTCGCCGCGCTTAAAACCAGTGTATCGGATGATACTCGGCCCGATTTTTTTGGATTGGCTCAAGCCGTAGCTTTTGCTTTATTAAAATGGAAATTTCTGGAAATGCCGGTTCAATGGTAGCGCCAATATTTGACGGTACCCGAGCCGTCTGGGACTATGCCTGGGTACTCAGTTGAATATAGCATGCTCGGCACATATTGGAACGATATACCTCAACCTGGGCCTGTCAGGTTTTTTTCCTTCGGATCTTTCCATTTCCACCGCAGCAGCACTCGCAGCTGCCTGAACTGTTCGGCATCTATTCCGTCCGGTAGAATCACAATGCTGCGCGCGAAAAATCCTCGCCGTCGTTTCGGGTGGCTTGGAGGGAAAGGTAATTCTGTGTATTCCTGGCGCTTTAGCGGCTTTAGTTCGAGCAACGTCAGATAAGGCGCGACAAAGCTGCTGCCGAGGAGTGCACAAACGATGCGGTCGCCGCGACGTGTTTCAAGCGTGCAAATCATTTCTTCTGATAATTCGATATTCATTACCGAATCTGGCGAGCGTAACAAAGCGTAACGCCTCAGGTAGAAAACAAGGCTGAAGATCAGCATGGCGGAACCCGTCAGTTTGGCTGATGCGGGCAATATCAGCGGCCATAGCAGGCCGATCGCCGCGAAATGAGCGAAGCTCAGCATTACGGCAAGGCGCCTGGAGGGTTTGAGCCGGACAACCAGTAGCGGGGGAAGAGACGGAGGCACGAAGTCAGCCATGGTCGAATTATCTCATTCCTGGCGATTTGCCGCTCATCCGCAGCGTATGCTTTATAATTAATACTTTCCATAGCCATACATCGTTCTGTATGAACCTTATCTGGCAAGCATATCTGCGCAACCGTGGCGCCATTATCCAGGATGGCCGCGTCGTCGACTATGGCCATAACGCCGCCGAACTTGAGAGTACCCGTTCCGCTACGGTAGTAAGCGACCTCTCACACTTTGGCCTGATCCAATTCTCGGGGGAGGATGCGCAATCTTTCCTGCAGGGGCAGTTGAGTTGCGACGTGAACCAGGTCAATGCTTCCGCTGCTCTTTATGGAGGCTATTGCAATCCGAAAGGCAGGTTACTGGCAAGTTTTCTGATCTGGAGCCAGAGTAGCAGCAATGGCGGCGGTTACGTCATGCAATTGCCCGCAGAACTGGGGCTAGGCATACAGAAGCGTTTGGCCATGTATGTGTTGCGCGCCAAAGTAAAGCTTGGCGACACCAGCGATATTCAGATTCGTTTGGGCGTGGCGGGGGACGATGCCGAGGCGTTGGTGCGGAAAAATCTGGGTCAGATTCCCGCTTCTCGTCTCGGCGTGATTCAAGGCGAATCGGCGAGCATCATTCGCCTTGCGCAGAATCGATTTGAACTGGTCGTCGCGCCGGAGAAGGCGCCGGCAATATGGGAAGGTTTGAGCAAGGATGCCATACCGGTGGGTGCGTCCTGTTGGGACTGGCTGGAAATCAAAGCCGGTATTCCCATCATTACTCCCGCCACTCAGGAGCAGTTCGTGCCGCAAATGGCAAATCTGGAGGCCATCGGCGGAGTGAGTTTTCAAAAAGGTTGCTATCCCGGCCAGGAAATCGTGGCTCGCAGTCAATATTTAGGTAAAATCAAACGTCGCATGTATCTGGCGAATATCCGGCCGAGGGTATCCGAAAACCCGGTTGAGGCCGGAGACGAGCTATTCGGTGCTGATATGGGGGAACAATCCATAGGCATGGTAGTCAACGCATCACCTTCCCCTGATGGCGGCTTCGACGTGCTGGCGGTCATTCAGACAAGTAGTGTCGAGGCCGCAGTGGTTCACTGGAAATCGCTGGCTGGCCCATCGCTGGAGGTCACGCCGCTACCTTATCCACTAAGCTAATGAACGGGACAACTTTATGGAGGTTTTTTTTCATCATCATGCAACCGGGTCCCGCTATGAAATGTTGCGGAGGGTTGAGTGGGGCCTGCTGCCCCGGCATTTGATGTCTTTATGGGCTTTTTTTACGGGCAGCGAACCGATAAAGGCCTGTTGCCACACCGCACAGGGGGCATTCCTGGCAGGACTGCCAAGCGGAAACGCCCGGCAATTTGGTCGCCAAGGTAACACCATCAAATCATTCCCGTCGGGGAATGCCAGGAGCTCATCCAGCAAAGGGTATCCAGATCTGCAAGGATATCTCAACAAGTTTTGCTAACCGCCTCACCGAACCCAGTGTTGTCAAGGCTCAGCCAGCATCAAAGCTGCTAGCAGGTGGAACAGATCAGCTCTGTTTCGTTTTTACTTGTTCCCCTAACGCTAGCAAAGGGACTTAAATGCTCAACAGCGAAATGTTATCTTTCCGTTTCTGCATCTGGCAGTTTTTGCTGCCGTTTCTGTTAATGACATCTGCGGTATTCGCTGATGTGCTCGAGCAGCGCGACATTGCTTTTTATTATGGCAGTCGGCCGCCGGTGGAGGATTTGCGCCATTTTGACCAGATCGTCATACAACCAAGCCAGATTTTGCCGCACGAGAAAACAGCATTGCTGAATCTGAATTCACTGATATTTGCTTATGTTTCATTCGGTGAGATTGCACGCAATAGCGAGGACATGGGGCGCATCAAAACGAAATGGTCGATCGGCGTCAACCCGGCATGGAATAGCCTGGTGATGAACATGAACGATCCCGCTTGGCACGAATATTTGCTGGAGCACCATTTTGGCCGCCTATGGCAGGATGGGTACCGCGCGTTTTTCCTCGATACCGTCGACAGCTATCTGATTGTGACCAGTGAAGGCAAGCAGCGCGAGGAACAGGAAAAAGGACTGGTTGCATTGCTTGCAGAGGTAAAGCGCCGCTTTCCTGGCTGCAAGCTGATCCTCAATCGGGGTTTTGAAGTGCTGGACCGCGCCAGCCAATACGCGGATGGCATGGTAGCCGAATCTCTTTTTCACGGCTTTGATCCTGTGACGGGCAAGCATGCACCCACCAAGGAAGAAAATCGGGAATGGCTTCTCAACCAGCTCAAGCGTGCGCAAAACGAATTTAAAGTACCGATTACCGTGCTCGATTACGTCGAACCGGGCAACTGGGTTGAAGCCGAAAAAACAGCGCGTCAGATTGTCAAGCTCGGATTCATGCCGTGGGTCGCCAATGGCGACCTGACTTGGCTGGGGCAGGGCCGCCTGCGCCTGGCTCCGCGCAAATTACTCGCAGTCATTAACGGCACGCCCGCGCAACAGATGGATCATGAGCTATTCAAGCATGCAGCCATGCCGCTGGAATATCTTGGCCTTGCGATGGACTATTGGTATGTCGATCAACTTCCTTTGCCTATCGAACCCCTCGTAGGCCGTTATGCCGGGGTCATCGCATGGCTGGGCGAAGACAGCGCGGACGGTACGGGCCGCTATGAGAACGTATGCGCGCGGTTGAAAACAGAAGTTGACGCCGGCTTGCCGGTGGTATTCATGGGTAATTTGCCGGCAGGGATCGCCTGCCGCGATCTGATCGACTATCAGGGAGAACTGCAACCCACCACCAGCATGCTCAAGCTTGGCGACGTCAACGAGCGTCTGGGCCGGCCGAGTACGGCGCCGGTAGTGGGAAGCGGTACGCCTGGCGTTCGTGTTCGCGAGCGCAACCAGGCGTGGTTGACATTGAGCGATGGGGACCAGCTATTTCATCCGGTCTCCGTCGGCACGTGGGGAGGGTATGCGTTACACCCTCACATTTTAAGCGAAAACGCATCGGGCCGCCGTGAATGGCTGCTGGACCCTTTTTCTTTTTTTCAGGCTGCATTGCGTCTGCCGATGCAGCCAGTGTTCGATATGACGACAGAAAACGGACGCCGCCTCGGTATTATCGAAGTGCGCGGCGACCGTCTGTTTGCTAAAGACGAGTATGGCGTTGAAGCAATCGGCCGGCTTCGAGCATGGATCGAAAAAAACAGCGCGCCGATAACGCTGGGTGTAATAGAAGCAGAAGTGAGCAGCGAAGATCAGCGTAGCAAATTGCGGCAGTTGGCTGCGATGCCGCAGGTTCGATTGGCGAGCCACACATACAGCCACCCTTTTTATTGGGGCGTGTTCGAGGGGAAGACGGATGCCGATCAGCAGCCTTACCGCTATAGCGTGTTTATGGAAGGTTATGCGGCGGATATAACGCGCGAAACCGCGGGAACCATCCCGTTCCTGCAATCGATTGCGCCCAGTTCGCCGCTGTTGCTTATCTGGTCTGGCGATGGCAAGCCAGGACCAGCAGCTTTGGCAGCGGCCAAAAAAGAAAGCCTGCCCAATTATGGTGGAGGCGGCCTGCGCTGGCAGAGCGGATCGTTATCTTTCGCCGATCTTTCCCCGGCGCTGCGTCCGACCGAATGGGGCACGCAAGTGTTGACGCCATTGACTGCCGAGCCGTTGTTTGCGCAACTCTGGTATGGGGAAGCGCTCAATTTCGGTAGGGTCAGCGATTGGAACCGGCAGCTCGATGTTCTCGATGTGGGACGGCGGTTGCGTGTTTCATCCATATCGATCAATGCTGATGCGCTGTTGCACGCGCGGGGAGCGGAGCTTCTGGATCAGTTGGCCGATGAGCAGCGTAAAGAGAATGTGCTTGGCATCTGGGTCGACGAATACGTTCAGCGCGTGAGCGCTTTTCAAACAGCGAGCATTGCGCGCGATCTTGAAGGTGATTGGATGCTGTTTGGAGACGCGCTCAGGACGGTACGAGTACCTGCCTCGGAAATGAAACCGGAAATATCGGCCGATATTGTCGGGTATTCGGAACGAAATGCGGACCGTTATATTTATCTGGCACGCAATTATGCCGTCCTCAGCCAGAGGCGCAGCAAGCGAGATGCAAATTCAGCCTTGCGGTTGATAGAGGCCGGTGCGCCGCTGAAATCCTGGCATGTCAATTCCGATGGTTCAGCTACGCTATTGTTTGAAGCACGCGGAGAGTTGGCTGTCAGTGTGCCGATATCGTGCGCATTGAGCATGGGTGGCAAGCCATTGACCCCGCGTCGTGAGGGCTCGCATTCCTTATATGTGGTATCCGCGGACAACGCATCCGGGGAATTTCAGCTTGAGTGTTGAAACGCAGCGAGAATCCTTGCTAAATGCACCCGCGCTAATGTTCCTGAGCGCGGTATTGCTGATTGCTTTCTGGGTTTTGTTTCCCCGGCAGCCTGCGTTCAGGGACCCAGCCAATCTATCGGCAAAAGACGCCTTGTCAGTCGCTTACCTTCGCGTTCTTGTCCAGTCGGACCCCGAGAACGCTCCATTGCGCTTGTCGTTCGTTCAGGTGCTGACAGAGGCGGGCATGACTGACGAGGCTGTCCTTGCTATCGATCCTTTGCGACGCGCTCCGGAATCGAAGCTGACCTATGAAATTCGCATGGCGGAGCTGAAACTCTCGCTGCAGCAGCTTTACCGGCATCCCGCCAAGGATGTCGAAGCGTCGTTGCGGACCCGCATTGCTGAACTCATCCCTTCACTATTACGCATTTCGCATAATGAAGCCGAACTGAACCAAGTGGTTGTCTTGGCGGAGCAGTTTGGCGAGCCCTCAGTATTGGCGGAAATTTTCGAGCAATTGCATGTCCGTCGAAATGAATCTGGCGAAAGGAAAGCGCGTTGGCTTGTTTTTGCCGCAAAGCAGCGCATAGCAGCAAATCAGCCCAGGTTGGCCGCACGCGATCTGTGCAAAGCGTTTGTGATTGAACAAATGCCGGCGAAGAAAAAGGAAATTGCGAAATCCTGCTTGCGCGCCTATCTTCAGGCGGGCATCGATCGTGAGGCTTTGAAGGCCGCGGTGCAAGTCCTGAACGGCGGTGCTTCCAGCCCTGACAGTGTCAAGGGCGATGCGGAGCTTTTATTGCTGGGCGCCAATATCGCCGAACCGCTTGCAGATCGCGAACATGCGTTGACCTGGCTGAAAAAATCGAGCGAATTATCGCCGGGAGACCGCGTGCTAGCCGAACGTGTTATACGATTGCAAATTTCGATGGGTCTGTTGGACGAAAGTCTCTCCCGCGCGGCTATGTTGCGGTCATCCCTCGTCGTCGGCAGCGATCGCCACCGTTTGCTTGCCCATATTTATGACTGGAATGGGCAATCCGACGACGCGCTGGCTCTATGGTTGTCTTTCGCGCTTCATAAGGCCGATAACGAGGCGGAGACGCGAGCATTTGCACTTGCGCAGGCGAAACCGGATTACGACACGCTGGTAAAATTGCTCGAGGCCATCATGCTGCGCCGCAGGCTTGCCACTGCCGAAGCAGAGGCTTACGTCAAGGCTGGTCTCAGCATTGCCCAGCCTTCACATGTGGAACAGCAATTGCGGCGGCATGCAGAGCGCTTTGATAATCCTCCGCCAACAATGAAAGCATTGGCGGATTTATTGATTCTCCAGGGTAAGCCTCGCGCGGCGCTCAAGGTGTATGAGGAAATGCCCGATACGCGAAATGGACAGCAACAATTGGCGCTGGCTCGGGTATATGAAGAAGCGGGGGAAACGCAGAAAAGCTTCGAGCTACTGCTTCGTGGAATCAAGTCCCCTGACCCTGCGTATGCTGAAGAGTACTGGTTATTGCTGGCTAGAGTCTCTACGCAGTTGGGCCAGGATACCTACGCAAGCAAAGCTTACGAAAAGGCGCTGGCGCTTCGGCCAAACGATGTGAATATACTCGAACACCTGCAACGTCTGGCGGCACGTCATCGCGACGATAAAAAAGGTGAGCAACTTGCACGTTATGGATGGGATCGGCTGCGGCGTATAGAAGATTTGCAGCGACTCATGCGTTTTTCATGGAAGCGAAAAAATCTGGAAGAGCTCGATCAATGGCTCTCGCTGGCCGAACCACTGCCTTCGATAGCGCAAGCGCCAGATTACTGGTATTTCCGATCCATGCGGAAAATGGCAAGCGGAGGGCGAGACGCAGCGCGCCAGGCGTTGCGGGAGCTCTTGCGACTGCGAGGTCCTGACCCTGAAGTTACGGAGGCAATGATCTGGCTGCTATTGTCCGACAAAAATATCGATCAGGCATTGCTTGAGGTTGTCGTTCAACCGTACCGTAACCCATCCGGGAATCAATCGGTGGTAAACCCGCCCTTGACCGAAGCCCTGGCAGCGGCAGAGCACACTCTGGGTAAACCCGTCCAGGCAGCGGCGCGGTATTTGAGATCGTTAGAGACGAGGCCTCGGGATTTTTTGTGGACATTGACATTAGCCGATAATATGGAATGGTCAGACTGCCTCGCCAACGCAAACCAGGTCCGCTTCAGCGCCTTGCAAATGTTTGCTTCACAGCGTTTCGCCCAAACCGAAGTGGAATATCCTCCGCGCCTGGCAGATTACTTTCGTGGACTGAAAGATCCGCTGACGCAGTCCGGGGATGCGGATAACCTGGAAAAATGGCAATCGATGCGCGAGCGTTGGGGTTTTACAAAGGCGCTGGACAACGCGCGTTATTTTGCGCTGCGGCGTCAGCGCGAGCGCCTTCAAACGCCAGCATGGGAAGCATTCGCCGGTACGGTAAAAAATAAAGATCATCCGGCTGTTTCCGCACAGTTATCCGCAATTTCCACTCATCTGGAGCAGCGGCCCGGGGCGCCTTCTTCCCCGAAAATATTGCCGTTGTCCATAGATGACGTTGACCGGGCCAATCGATGGCTCGCTGGAGAAGCAGCGCCTAATCAAAGCTCTTTAAATACAGAATTGGAGGTATGTCGTGAAACCCTCGCGAAAATCCGTGAATTGCAAATGACACCCCGGCCAGATAAGGAGCCTGCCAAGCCATGAAAAAACCTTGGCTGGAAGGTATTGAAGTCATCGATGTCAATACGCCCGTGTCGGTCTGGGGCGGTTGGTTCGAGACGTTTGTACTGACCGCGATTGTGATCGCGGCATCATTCATTACTCAGCAGCATGATCCTTTCCGGCTGAATGGCGGGTTTCCGTGGCCGCTCCTCGCTCCTTTGCTGGCTGGGTTACGGTATGGATTCGTCTATGGTTTTGTCAGTGCTTTGCTTATATTGGCAATATTAGGGGTGGCTATCAATCAGCAATGGCAAATTGCGACCGGTTTTCCACTGCCATGGGCAATCGGCGTTGTTGTCGTGGCGATGGTGGCGGGAGAGTTTCGCGATATGTGGGGACGCCGGTTACACCGGCTGGAAGGCGCCTACCAATATCGCGCGGAACGCCTGGAGGAATTTACGCGCAGTTATCAACTGTTACGCCTGTCGCACGACCGCCTGGAGCAAACTGTCGCTAATAGTGGATCTTCATTGCGTGAAGGCATCATGAACTTGCAATCGACGCTCGATGGTATTGATGGGCTGAATGCATCTTCGTTACAGCGGCTTATCGAGTTCATAGCAGAATATGGTGCGCTGACGCAAGCATGCATAGTGGGGATAGCGGCCGACCGGATCGATACGGGCAGAATTCTAGCGTGTATCGGTGAAAATTTTTCGATAAGCGACGATGACCCCGTGGTGACAAGCGCGCTCGAAAGCGGCGAGCTGGCGGCGGTAAACCTTATAAGCGAATACGCCATGGAGCAAAACCAGTTGTTGGCCGCTATTCCTCTGGCTGACTCGACCGGCGAAATTCATGCAATGCTGGTGGTTAGATCCATGCCGTTCTTTGCTTTTCAAGAAAATAACTTAAGACTTATTGCGGTGCTTGTGGCGCATGGCGTCGACCACCTTCGTTTTGGCACAGCCGATTCTTCTACCGGACGCTTTATTGCTTCGTTTGAGCGTGTGCATCAGGATTTTTTAAGATTCAAGCTCGATGCAACGCTCCTGAGGTTGTCGGGCGCTCCCGGCGATGTCCTGAACGTTTATGGGCAACTGCGGTCTTCGGTCCGCGCTGTCGACCTGATGTGTATGGCTAAAGATGAGGAAAAGCCGGTCATCTGGCTTCTGCTCCCCTTGACCGATACCGCGAACGCGCAAGCATGGATGCAGCGGGTGGATGATATTCTTGGAAGAGTAACGAGCGAGCTGATAGCCATCAACGATATCGATCCGCGAACGATTCGTTCTTTGGAGCCGCACTGATGTATCGGACGTCCATACAATGGGGAGTGGCAGCCGAGGTACTGGCCGGCTTACTGCTCTGGTTGAGTGCCAGCGATTGGATAGCGGCCTGGGCGGCGAACTGGATAGTGCTGGCGGCGGTGTTATCCCACTCTGTTTCATCCTATTTTCTTGCCCGGGGCTTCTGGCAATTGCTGCCGCGCCGTTACAAGTTGCCCGCGAGAAGAAGCCTGAGTTTTCTGGTTGCCTTTATATGGATTTTACCGGTCCTCGGTGCGCTTGGCATACTGTGGAGCATCACCAGCGCTTTACAACGCCCGCGCAGCCGTTCTTCCCACAATGTAAAGATTATTGCCTTGCCTGAGCTGCCGTTTTCGCCACCTGTCATTTTCCCGACACCGCCCTACAGCCAGGGTGCGTTGCGTCAGATTGTGCATTTTGCCGGGCGACCGTTGAAGCGGCTGAAGGCGGTGATGGCGACGCGGCATATGGCGCCGCGCGAAGCCATGACAATCTGGTCGAAGGCAACGTGCGATCCCGTCGATGATGTGCGACTGCTGGCTTACGCCATGAGAGACAGTAGCGAAAAAAATCTGACCAACCATATTTTGGCCCTGACCGAAGGACTGCCGGACGTTCCGGTGCGCATGCGCAATGCCTGCCATAAAGCGATTGCTGCTTTGTGTTGGGAACTGGTATATCACCGTCTGGTACAAGGGGCCGTGAAGCAGCATTGGCTGCAAACCGCGCGACGCCATATGGAAACTGTACTTGCGGAAGCTGTACTCGCCTCCGCAGGCGATGAATCATCGGCTGGTGGGTCAACTGTACCGGATGTGGCGGATAAAGCAGGCGCATCCGTTATGTCCGATGCGGATAGCTGGCTGTTGTACGGGCGGATTTTGCTGGAATCAGGTGATCTCGCGCTCGCTGGAGAGGCATTTGCCAACGCACGAGCCGGGGGAACGGATGAGCAGAAAATTCTGCCATGGCTTGCCGAAATAGCCTTCAGTGAGCGAAGATTCCCGGAAGTGAAGGTTTATTTATCGGCACTGACGCGGCCCGGCGAGAGAGGGCACGAACTGGCTTTGGTAAGGGCGTGGTGGAACAAATGAATGACATCGTTCGAGCCAAGGCAGCGGGGACGGTAGCAGGTTCGGCGGCAGGTCCGGTGGCCGATATTGCCCTGTTGCTGGAAGGGACCTACCCATACGTTCGGGGCGGCGTATCCTCATGGGTACACCAGATCATCGCCGGTTTGCCGGAAATCAAATTTGCCGTTATTTTTATCGGCGGCGAAAGGAAAATGTATGGCCCCGCGCAGTATCAATTCCCGCCGAATGTAACGCACGTGGAAACACATTATTTGCTGCACCAGGATAAGCGGCTTAAACCGATTGCATGCAAAGGCGACCGCACGGCTTTCTCGGAAATGGATGAGCTGCATGCGCACATGCGCCAGTCGTTGACAATGCCCGGCGAGAAAATGACAAAAGCGTTTTCTCGCCTGGGTTCCGCCGGTGGCATCAGCCACGAAGATTTTCTCTATAGCGAAGCTTCATGGGATTACATCACCCGCCAGTACCGCGAGCGTTGCACGGAGCCCTCGTTTGTTGCCTATTTCTGGGCGATACGCGCCATGCACGCGCCTCTGTTCGTGCTGGCGGATATTGCCGCCGGGCTGCCACCCGTACGCGCTGTACACGCCATCTCGACAGGGTATGCGGGATTGCTGGGCGCGATGATTCGCCTGCGCCGCAATATTCCCTTCGTGCTGACGGAGCACGGTATCTATACGAAGGAGCGGAAGATCGATCTGGCGCAAGCCACATGGATCCAGGATCACAATGACGATGTATGTAATACCCTGCATGATGAAATGGGATATATCCGTGGCCTCTGGATAAGATTTTATGAACAGATCGGCCGCATGGCCTACGCGCAAGCATCGCCCATTGTCAGCCTGTACGAGGGCAATCGCCTGAGGCAGATCGCGGATGGGGCGGCGGCGGAAAAAACGCTTGTCATTACTAACGGGATCGATCTGCAGCGCTATCGGGTCGCGTTTGAAAAACGCCCTGAAAAAATTCCGCCGGTGCTGGGATTGATCGGGCGGGTGGTGCCCATCAAGGACATCAAGACCTTCATTCGGACGTTACGCATGCTGGTCAATGAACGGCCCGATGCGGAAGGATGGATTGCCGGCCCGGAAGATGAAGACCCGTCCTATGTGAATGAGTGCAAAGAACTGGCATCAAGCCTCGGGCTGCAAAATCATGTCAAATTCATGGGCTTTCAAAACGTGCTTGAAATTCTTCCGCAGCTGGGTCTGATGGTATTGACCTCAATCAGCGAAGCGTTGCCCCTGGTCGTACTGGAGGCGTTTGCCAGTGGTGTTCCGTGTGTCGCCACCGATGTAGGCTCATGCCGCGAACTTATCGAGGGAAACAGCCAGGAAGACCGCGCTCTCGGCGCGGCGGGAAGCGTGGTTTTCATCGCCGACCCCGAGGGAACGGCGAAAGCGGCGCTTGAACTGCTCAATAACACCGCGCGATGGCACGCGGCACAACAGGCTGGGCTTGAGCGAGTGAAGCGCTACTATGACGACAAGTTAATGTTCTCATCCTATCGGAATCTTTATGCGAAAGCATTGGATTCGGTGCCGGATTCAGCTAAACAACCCGTGAAAGTGGCTTGAACCTGAATCCGGTAGTTCACCGCTCATTTGATAGATCAGCGTTATGATTAATAATAATATTTCATATTATTTGACGGCCACCTCCCGGGTGATGGCACTACGGGGTGAATTGCACAGTTTTTGCACATGGCTGCGTTGCAACTTCTTGGAATGGAATGGCGCCCCGAAGCGTCGCCCGAGGGGCTCCGCGCAGCGGGGATCGGGCAGCGCAGGGGATGCCGCGATCGCGTTCCACACGCAAGGGGGCACCCGCATCCCGCTTCGGGGTCGCACCTTCCTGCGGAAGGCACTGCTCCGCTCTGCGCGGTCGCATTCCGCGTCATTGAGCCTTGCCCTGCACCCCAAAAACCGTACACTTCCCCTCGTCCAACTATTGGATTTAGGTTGAATATGGGCGGTATAGGTTTTGAGATTCGCAAAATGCTCGAGCGCGACAGCTATTGGTCGGTATTGCGCGCATACGGCTACGCGGGTCTGGTTAGCGGCGGTCCGTGGGTAATATCTATTCTGAGCATCATGATGATCGGCATTCTTGCCGTCGCGCTGGGGGTCGCCCAGCGGGAAGTTAATGCCTTCCAGATCTGCGTAACCTACCTTATGGCAACTTCATTAATCTGGACCGGGGGCATGCAGTTGATGTTTACGCGCTTTGTTGCGGATCGGGCTTATGCGAGCGCCCAGGCAGAGGTGTTACCCAACTTGTTTGGCGTCCTTACGATTACCATGGGGGTCGGTTTCCTATGGGCCGCGCCTGCCATTTTCTGGTTTTTTACCGGACCATTTTTCCAGAACTTGTTATTGCTGAGCAATTTTGTCGTGCTGAGCGGCGCCTGGATCACCCTTATTTTTCTGTCGGGAATGAAGGCCTATCGCCGCATAGTCCGGACATTGGGAAAAGGTTATTTACTTGGCATCGCGGTAGCGCTTGTGGCGTCGCCTTGGGAACTGAATGGGCTATTGCTGGGCGTGCTGACCGGGCACGCCTACCTGCTGTTTTCATTTCTGCGCCATATTGTCCGCGAATATCCCGGGAACTCGCTGCTCAAGTTTGATTTTCTCAACCAACGCAGGAGTTTCTATAGTTTATTTGCTGTCGGTACCCTTTATTATCTGGCCGTCTGGGTGGATAAGTTCATATTCTGGTTTGTGCCGCATACTTCCGAGGCAGTCATTGGCCCTTTGCGCGCTTCCATCATTTACGATCTTCCGATTTTTCTGGCCTATCTGTTCATTTTGCCCGGCATGGCCGTATTTCTGGTAAGCATGGAGGCTGATTTCGCGCAACAGCATGAGCGTTTTTACCGCGCAGTCCGGGAAGGCGATACGCTTATGCATATTGAATATAGACGGGACCAGATGGTGTACGCCGCCCGGCAGGGAATCTACGAGATCTTCAAAGTACAGGGCCTGACGGTCATGCTGTGCCTGTTATGGGGCAGGGAGCTGCTGCACGCAGTAGGTATTTCCCCGCTATATATACATTTGTTCTATATCGACGTCGTTGCAGTCAGTGTACAGGTGCTGTTGATGGCGATACTCAACGTGCTGTTCTATCTGGATGCTCGCCGAGAGGTGCTGATCATTACTGCATGTTTCTTTATCACGAACCTGCTGTTCACCTTTGCCACATTGCACCTGGGCGCGGAAACCTTCGGTTATGGATTTGCCGCCTCGGTAACGTTATCCGCGTTTCTCAGCCTCTTTATCCTCTCGCACAAATTCAACCGCCTGGAATACGAAACGTTCATGTTGCAGAATTAACGCGATTACCACCGGCAAAGGATTGAACAGGAAGCCGTCAATTGGCGGGAAACGCTTTTTTGAAGTTAAAATCGCGCAGGTGGTGTGGAAGGAGAGATTTGATTTCGATTACAGCCGGGAATCCGTGGCGGAGCCGAAAATCGATTGAAGCTTTCCCCAACTGTACCGATATTATGCGCCTGATCACGTTCATTCAACACGCAGCGGCGAACTGTGCCAGACCTGCTTCTGGTAAATCGGTGGACTCCAATTAGAATAAAATCCATCATGTCCGTAACGCCGCGCGAGACTCCCACCGATCCCTCGACCAAGGGAGAAATACCGCTTACCGGGCCCCTCACAGCGCTCTTCGCGACGTCCGTAGGGGTCGTCGTTACCAATCTCTACGCTCCGCAGACCTTAATCGGCCTGATCGGCCCATCGCTTGGCCTCGCTGAAGCAAGCGGCGGGCTCGTCTCTATGGCGACCTTGCTCGGCTACGCCTTTGGTCTCTTCCTTCTGGTTCCGCTGGCCGATCTCCTGGAAAATCGCAAGCTGATCGTCAGGATGATCGGATGCGCGGCGATAAGTGCTATCGCCGCTGCCTTCGCTCCAAGCGCGGCGTTGCTGCTGGCGATTCTTTTCATTCTTGGGGCCGCGTGTTCTGCTATCCACATCCTGGTCCCGGTCGCTGCCTCCATGGTGTCGCCAGAGCAGCGCGGCCGCGTCATCGGGGACATCATGGGCGGCCTAATGCTCGGCATTGTACTGTCGAGGCCACTTGCGAGCATCATCACCGCTAACTTTGGATGGCGCGCTTTTTACGGCGTGAGCGCATTCGCCCTGGCGACGCTCGCGTTCACGCTCGCTGGGAGGCTGCCCGAACGCCGGCCAGTGGCGCGCTCGACTTATCCGTTTTTAATCGCCTCGCTTTGGCATCTATTGCGCGCGGAGCCTGTGCTGCGACGGCGAGCGTTCACGGCGAGCTTGACCATGGCCGCATTTAGCCTATTCTGGACTGCTGTCGCACTCAAGTTGATGCAACTGCCGTTTGAACTCGACCAACGTGAAATCGCTTTGTTCGCACTCGTCGGCGCAACCGGCGCAGCGGTGACGCCGTTTGTCGGGCGAGCGGGCGATCTCGGCTGGACGCGATCGGGGACAATCGCATCCCATCTACTAGTAGTGGTGGCCTTCGCGCTTGCGGGATGGGCGGGATCGTCGCATGTTGCGACGCCGCTCTTGTCCCTTCTTCTCATGGGTGCGGGTGCGATTTTGCTCGATATCGGCGTCGTCGGTGACCACAACCTTGGCCGTCGAGTCATCAATCTTCTCCATCCGGAGGCACTCGGTCGGCTCAACGGCCTTTTCGTAGGTCTTTTCTTCCTCGGCGGGGCGGCCGGCGCGGCCGCTGCGGGAATCGCCTGGGCTTGGGGCGGATGGATAGTGGTTTGCCTTATCGGCGCCGCATGCGGAGTTGGCGCGTTGCTTGTCGATTGGGCAGATGAGGCCATGTGAGCCAGCTTTTTTTGCACCTCCGCTGGAGATCAAGTTGAAACCATCTTACCCGTCAACGCAATAGAATCAGACATTGCGGCTGTTGCCTGAAGTAGGTCGGGCTACGCCCGACGATCGTAAATTAGCGTCGGGCGTAGCCCGACCTACTTCACGATATTGATACCTTTGTATCGTTGTGCTATCAAAATTTATCCAACCACTTCTATTAGAATTATTTCTAATAGAAGTGCTGGTTAATCCGTTCACTCGATCATCTGGGCCATCGAACTCTCAGCCAGCTTGCTGGGCAGTAACCACCGTTGATCCCATTTGAGTGGACACCGACGTACTGCAACACTTGTCTCTGGCTGATCTTCCAGCCCTTCGTAACCATCCTGACTTACGTTACACTGCTAGACATCAAATCGGCGAGATAGAGGAGGTAAAGATGGGTTTGCTCGTCAAAGGCAAATGGGTAGACGAATGGTACGACACAAAATCGACGGGCGGCAGCTTCGTCCGTACGAATGCCCAGTTTCACAACTGGATCACACGCGATGGCAGTCCCGGGCAGAGCGGTGAGGGTGGATTTCCCGCCGAGGCGGGCCGCTACCACCTCTATATTTCCCTGGCCTGCCCATGGGCACATCGCACACTGATTTTTCGCGCGCTGAAAGGTTTGGGCGACATGATAAGCGTCTCCGTGGTCAATCCCTACATGGGCGACCACGGCTGGACGTTCGATCAGGCTCCCGGCGTGGTGCCTGATCCTGTTGGCAAGGCGCGCTATCTTTATGAAGTCTACCTGCGCGCCGCTCCGGAATATAGCGGCAGGGTGACGGTGCCGGTGCTGTGGGATTTGCAGCGGAACACGATCGTCAACAACGAATCAGGCGAGATTATCCGCATGCTGAATACTGCCTTTGATGGCATCGGCGCCACGGGAGAAAATTTTGTGCCGGATGCGCTGCTGCCCCAAATCGACGAGATTAACGACCGCGTCTATCACGACGTCAACAATGGAGTTTATAAGGCAGGTTTTGCCACCGATCAGCAGGTCTACGAGAATGCAGTCGCGGTTTTATTTCAACGCCTGGACGACCTCGATCAGCGTCTCTCACGTCAGCGCTATCTTGTGGGCGGGCATGTCACCGAAGCCGACTGGCGGCTTTTCACCACGCTGGTTCGCTTCGATTCGGTCTACCATGGCCACTTTAAATGTAATCTCAGGCGTCTGACGGAGTACCCGAATCTTTGGGGTTTCACCCGCGAGCTATACCAGTGGCCCAACATTGCAGAGACGGTGAACATGCAGCACATCAAGGCACACTATTACCGCAGCCATCCAACTATCAATCCCAACGGTATTGTTCCGGCAGGTCCGATCCTGGACTTTTATCAACCTCACGATCGAGCGCGGCTACCTGACTCTGATCAGAGTTGAGCAGATCTGATTAGCGCCACCTGATCCGGCAACCCAATTTTCTTAAGAGCTTCCTGCCGCATTAAGCGGCGTAATTCGATCCTGTAATCGTCTCGACATATTTCGGCATCTTCGAAAACTCAATCCGATCGTCATGCCAAGCAGAATGAGGAGCGGCGTAGGAGGCTCAGGCACCGCGAAAACATCGAATTCGCCAAAGATATTGAAGGTGAACTGGGAAGGGAACGATGAGGGCCCAGCAACTTGATTATCAAAAATCGCCTGCGTGGAATGATCGCCATGGAATTGGTTTCCTACTCTGTGCTGAGCATCTTTACCAAGAATAGTGCGAAGCAAATCACTACGAAGGAAATAGCCGGTGTTGTTTGCCGTAATGTCGGCCCATGCCCGGTTGAGGGTGGATCCGTTCGGTTGCCTGTCGTTTACGCTTTCAAAAACCCCTCCCGGCTGTAGTCCGAGCCAAAATTGACCATCTGAAGCTCGATCATAGGCATTCGACGAGGAAGGATCGAAGTTCTTGGTCGATCCCTGTCCCACATAAAAATTAAAAAAGTCTCCTGGTAACAAGCCAAATTCAAGGTGGCCAAAATCGCTCGACTGATCGATTATGGAAAATTGAAAGCGACCTGTCAGTTCGTTGTCTGCCAGCTGGCTTGAAAAGTCCGCTCCGCTTGCAACACCGTGAATTCGGGTGATATTCACTATGCCTTTAAATACGTCTCCCCTATCGGGCAGGTGGTTTCCGTTTTTGTCGTCGAAGAACTCCTGGCCAGCATAGCTTAAGCGGGTGATCTCGCCCGCCGGTAATACGATAAGCGGCGCTGCATGGCTCAGGCTGACGAGGCTAGCTAGCCCCAATCCAAAAATCCGTTTGGTAAGCGAATAGTTTCGTCGGGGTTGCATGAGATTCTTCTATGGATGTGTGTTCAACTAAACAAACGATTATGTGGAATAAGGAATACCTGTTTAATATTAATAATATTCGCTACGCCAGAAAATTTTATTTTACATTATGGCGCATTCTGTAGCTGGACAGTAAAAAGAACCCTCCCGGCTTCGCATCCGAGGACCCGTTGGCAATCCAGCTATCTCCGCGTGGCTTAAAGCGTTGCTAGTGCTTGAATTGTGGCTAATCTGAATGATGACAATCAACGAGCAGGAAGTAGCATTTATAACGATATTCTCTATATTGAAGGCTACGCGGCCAGCGCCAGGAAAACCTTAAAAATTATCGTCAGGTTTCGCTACTGGCGCTTTTATGGTCTCGTTCCCGGGCTTCGATACGCTTCAGAAAAACGCCCATCACTTCCCGGTAAAGTACATCCTTGAGCACGCCGTCTTCGTTGCCGGCATCCACATTGGGATTGTCGTTGACTTCGATCACGTAGCAGCGGTTACCGGATTGCTTGATATCCACGCCATAGAAGCCATCACCAATGAGGTTGGCCGATTTGAGTGCAATTCCGACTACTTCTGGTGGTGTTTCGCCCAGCGGGATGGCTTGAGTGGAACCTTCGCTCATTTTGCGTTTCTGCACATCGCGCTTGATGACCTGCCAGTGTCCGGGGGGGAAGTAATATTTGGCAACGAATAATGGTTTCCGGTCGAGTATGCCGACTCGCCAGTCGAATGCGGTAGGCAGCCATTCCTGGGCAATAACGAGTACCGATTTGGCCAGCAGCTCGGTTATCCGGGGCAGCAGTTCGGCTTCTGTTTCGATTTTTACCACCCCGCGCGAGAATGAACTGTCCGGCTGCTTCAGTATGCAGGGGAGACCGAGCTCAGGGATGATTCGGGCGATGTTGTCCCGGTGCGCCAACAACGTTTTGGGGGTGGGTATATTGTGCCGAGCGAGGAGTTCAGCCAGATAGACCTTATTGTTGCACTTGAGGATGGATTCGGGATCGTCTATCACCACCAGCCTTTCCGCAAATGCCAGTCTCGAGAAGTAATAAGTATAGTGATTGACAAAGGTTGTATCGCGGATGAACAGCGCGTCGAATTGAGGCAACCGGCCGATATCGGCGCGGGTAATAAATTTTACGCGCATGCTCAATTCCTCTGCCGCATCCCTGAATTTGTGCAAAGCTTTTGCATTGGAAGGAGGTTCAGGATTACCCGGATCGTGAAGGATTGCGAGATCGAAGCGGGAAATGTGTTTCTTCTGCCATAGCCTGCGGCCCTTGACCTTGAAGTACTCAGTTGCTGCAAGCACCGCAAGCTCCTGGTGGCAGGCGGGAATATCGCTTGCGTCGATCGCCCGTATGCTGCGCAAGCTCCATTGGTTGCGATGGCGTTCGAAGCGGGCGGACAGGAGCGGCACCTGTAACAGATTGAAAAGCTGATGGCTGAGTCTGTTATAGCGACTATCTGTGGTGCGGCCGAAATAGATGTGGAGTTCGAAGTCGTTCATTGCCAGCGGTGCAAGCAAACGCTGAATCAAGGCGCTCAGATCCTCGGTAAGGTGGCGTATCAGATTCTGGGATTGCAAATCCTCGATTGCGCCGACCTTGGGCAGCGGTTTATGCCCACGGGCCTCTGCGAGCAGCGAAACATAATAGCCCGAGCCCTGGTAATGGTAGGATTTGCAAAGGTTGAAAACCCTGGCGGAGCGATTCAGGGAATGGTGGGTTTGGCCGGCGCCATGGTTTATGGCGAACCCTGGATCAGTCAAATATGTTCGCGCCGATATGATCGTTACACCTGGAATCTCGAGAGGCCAGGCATCGGGTTCCTCGACGACAATGAGTATGGACATGGAAAGTCTCTGATCTCCCGATGCTGTTTTGCATCGCATCACGTAATACTCCGAAAATCATATTTCCTGAAATTTACAGGGTAGGCTGACGTGCACTTTTGCTGGTTTCGCCAGGTGGAGTACCGGCGCTGCGCAAATTGACGAATTTGCTTAATGTATCAAACCAGAAGGGGGCCCCCATCGATACGGCAAGTATGGAAACCAGCAGGCCGAACAGCTTGTAAAACGCCCAGCCTGCGTAATCCCACGACAGCTCGGGGTTTCGAAAATGTCCGGCGTCGCTGGGGTTAAATGACCATCCTACCGGCAACCTGATGCTCTCTGCCGTTTTAAGAACCGCTTGCAAACCCGGAGTGTTATTTTTTGCTTCGATTGGGGGCGATTGCGCGGGCTGAGATGCTGCCCCTTCCATAGGGGGAGCAGGCAACTCCAAGGCAGGCTGGGCCTTTACGGCATCCTCTGCCGCAGCGACCAGCGACGCGCGCAAAGCATTATCCTTTGAAAGCCGTTGAATGAGCATGACCGTATCGGCATTGGAAATAACAACTACCGCGGTCGCCAAAAAAAGCAGCACGCGCTGGGTCCAGCGCTTGTACCAGCCGCCAACCCTTTCCATGGCATTGTTGAACCAGCCTTCGAGATTTCTCCGGAATGCTTCCGCCTGGTGCTCGACAGCAGCGACTTCGCGCCGCGTTTTGTCTATAAGGACAAGAAGCGTTTCTTTTGTGTCACCTTCGGGCAGCCTTTTCAGCCCTTCCTGAATATTGCCCAATGGATCGGGAGACTGGGCGGCGAAAGTACGGGCGAAGGCAAGCGCCTCTTTCAGAGTCGTGCCAGCTGTCAGAAGCAGCTTGGCCTTCTTGGGATTTTTTGCGGATGCAATCGCGGCGCGGCGCGCATCGAGCATTTTAATTGCAGCGTTTATGGTTTCAACGTTATTCCTTGCCTGTGTTGCAAGATGGGCAAGATCTGCGTCTGTTGGAGCGCTGGTGGCGGATTGGATGGCTTTGTCGTATGCCGCCTTTGCCTCGTCCGCAATAGCCTCCAAGGCTGCCCGGGCTCGTTCCTGAGCCGCCTTTGCCTGATTGACGGCTTCGGCGAACTGAGGATTAGCCGGCGTTGCGGCTGCTGCTTCGACGGCTTTTCCGTACGCGTCGTCCGCGTTTTCTGCGATAGCCAGAAGATCGCCATACTTACCCGCGATAATCCCGCGTGCGCCAAGAATATCGAGCAAAGCCAGCGAGAAGTTCTGCCCCGACATATAGGAGGGCAAGCGGGTTATTTTGTTCGGATTGGAAGCATACTGCGAGATGCCGCCTATCAGTCCGTGGTTGTAGACTTGCTGCGCCAACCCGGTGAACTGCGGATCATTGAGAAGATTTTTAATTCCCCCCATGAGGTTTCTTCCCCGCTTGTCAATGAGCGACGCGATTCCCTCATTAAGGGCCGTGCATATGAGGCTCAGGAGCAAGTAGACGAAAATGATACCGATTGCCACTTCCAGTATATTTGAGCCGAACATTTACGCCTCCGTCTACAGGAATCGTGTTATTCATGATTCAGTCTAGCAGAATAACGTTTATCCGCAGGCGCAAGGCCCGGCTTATGCGAGTTGGAAATGAAATCGAGTCGGGAAGGTCATCAACGGCTGAGTTGGCGATGGGCGGCCTGGCTGATATTTGGGCAAATATTTTGTATGTTTGTTCCGAGTGAAAGCTCCCGCAAGACTCACCGGCAAGGCTTTATAAACATTATGAGATTTATCCTTCAGCGGTAGAGCTACATAATACTAAGCAGCCCCCAGGTCGGAATAATATTGCAGCTTGATTCGCTCGATATAATTTCTCAAGTTGTCCTTCGTCAAGCCATGTTCCTTTAGTGGCGACTCGATCGGGCAGCCGAACGTATTGATGAGAAATCCGAAGGCACTCGCATCCAGGCTGGTCGGCTTATCTCCCAGGAAATATTTTTTCCCCCCGAGGCATGCTGACAGCGCATCAATATCCTGCATACCGAGTTCGAAAACCTCCTCGGCGTTATGCCGCCCCGTTCCATGCCCCAAAATCTGGCGCTGAATCCTGCGACGATAATAGATTGCCGCCACATCGCGAATAACAGGGGGCAGAACACTAAAAATCGCTTTCTTATTCACTTGCCAATTTGCATCCGTATACTGCCATCTCGAATACATTGTGGCCCAGAACAGATGCTCTTCAAGCAACCGCTGCATTGCCAGCGACAGTGCCGATTCTGCCGGGGTTAAGTCCTCATCCAGATCTTTATATCGGGTTTTAAGGTGTCGTACGATAAAGCGCGAGTCCGCTAATTTGAGATCTCCATCTTCGATGTAAGGCACTTTACCTTTCGGCGCAAACAACGGGAGCGTCGCTTTAACAGCATATTTAATGTCCGCCATTCTTAAATAAGTTTCTGTTTTGCAGCAGAAATGGCTGAGATTCGGAATGCCCCACGTACGTTCCAATTGATAAAGTATTACCATCAGCGCTCCAAAGCGTCGTTTCAACTTGCAATGAACCAGTAACGAAAGCTTATCCTAATGTATTGCGAACTGCAAGTCACTATTGCTTATTTTACTCACGTATAATTTTCTCTGCGGGCAGCTATGAGACACGACTACACACTGCAAGGAAATGCAGCTTTTGATCGGCCGCGCTATCGCTCAGCCAATCCCATAATTCGATAGACCGATAGCCCGATCCCGACTTGTAGCAGGAAAGCAAAACCACTGGCGGATCATTGTCGCAACGCTTGTGTATCTGCTTGACCTCGATTGCCAGGGTCATAAGAAGTAGGATTTCACGGGGCACTATTTCGAACGAGGGGATGATTGGGAAACTCCTGAAAATGCCTGGAATAACTATCTCCGCCTTCTTGCAACCGCGGCTTCAGCACGTGCCTCGCGTCGTTTTGGTTCTTGCTTCGCTTCTTTGACTACCCGCAATTCGTCTATCAGGTGTTCCAATCCAGGACCAGGTTTTTTTTAGATTCTTTCAAACACGTTTCATTAGCGGTGGCGTCTTCAGAAAAATAATTACTCAAGTACTTATCGAACGGGATCTCGGCCATTGTATCCAACCGTTCCTGTTGCTTCAGCGACGCTTCGACTTGGGCATCAAAGCTTTTCTTTACCGAGGTCTCAAGTGGTGTATTCCGAAAATAACGTGCGTATTCATCCGATTTTTGCAACACCAGTTCAGTAATCGAAAGCTTCTGGTCCCGCATTGCCAACAGCATTCTTGCTGAAGAAGTCAGCTCGGAGTGACAAACAACTTCCCACTGTTTGTGTAATGCCTGTGTATAGGGTTTATTGTCATTCCCTTTATCCAGAACCTCGCAAATCTCCTGCATTTCCTCGCACAACTTCAACCCCCATTCTTGCAGGGAGACTGCCTGTCCTTTGTCGGATAGCTTCAGCGTGGGATCTCTTCCCTGGTTGGCAACGGATAACGCATTATTATTAACCTCCTCATACTGCTTCAAGTCATGGCCCAAGTTTCCGCGAAATAAACAATACAGGCTAAGCGCTTCAAGAAACCGTGTCGTTTCGATCGAGATTCCCGCAGGTTCAAAAATATCAATATCAAGTGATCGGATTTCGATATATTCGATCCCTCTGCTTCTCAGGGCCTTGAGCGGTCTCTCATTGGGCCTTGTAGGCTGTTTCGGCCGTACCGAGGTGTAATATTCGTTCTCGATTTGTAGAAAATTAGTGTTTAATTGCTGATATTGATCACCTGCCTTTATGCCGATTTTTTCGTAATCCAGATAGGATTTCGTTGTCGCGCTGGCCAAATCCCTTATATATTCATCAAGGCTATTAAAGGAAATATGAAACATTGCCTGAACCGGATTTACATATCCAATCTCACTCATCCTCAGTGAAGTTGCAAAAGGTTTGTAATATGAGGTATCGTCAAATTTCTCCAAAGTATGGGAACAAGCAGAGTTACGGCTATCGACGAAACTTTTACTGACCGCAGGTGAAGAGCCAAACAGGTAAAGGATGAGCCAGCCATAGCGCTGCAGGTTTCTGATCATTTCCATATAAGCATTGGTGACGAATGATTGCAGGTCACCCGTATGCTTCTTGAACTGCTGGTATTCCGGCCAGAATTGTTCAGGAAGCGAGTAATTAAAATGGATCCCGGCGATTACCTGCATGCAACGGCCATAGCGGTAACCTAAACCGCGGCGATATATGTGCTTCATCATTCCTACATTGGAGGAGCCATATCTGGCGATAGGAATTGCCGAGTCCCGTAAAGCACCGACAGGCATACTTGCTGCCAGCAATAATTCGTCATTAATATTTGCACAGACGTATTTATGCAAGTCCGTCAAAAAATTCAACGTTTCCTTTCCATCCGATAATGCTGGTGTGATCAACTCAAGCAAAGCCTCGGAATAATCCGTTGTTATGTGCGGATGGGTCAATGCGGCTCCTAGCTCAATCGGATGAGGAGACAGTGATATGAATCCCTTCCGGTCAATTCGGAGGCTTTCCTTTTCGATGCCTTTCAGTCCACCAATTAATAGCGGCTGAAGAGATTCGTGGATAGGTGCCTGGCGCTGGCTATGAGATAACGGTTTTGACATTTTTATCCTCCGATATTACTTGCAATAAGCAAGTCCACGAAGCTTATCTTACTGTATTGCAAAGTGCAAGTAACTATACTATTATTAACTCACCAATTTTTCCTGCAGGCAAGTTATGAAGCAAGTTATGAAAGATGACAAGATGGCGGAAGGAAAAGTTGCCTTCGAAAGGTCATGCTGCCCCATTACCCATGCGCTGGATATTTTTGGTGATAAATGGACGCTGCTTATTGTCCGGGATTTGATTTTAGGCAAGAGCCGTTATCTGGAATTGATATCGTCAGCCGAAAAAATCGCTTCAAATATCCTTGCCGACAGGTTGAAAAAATTGGAAGCCACAGGCCTTATTACGCGGCGAGCCTATCAGCAGAAGCCGGTACGTTACGAGTATTCCCTGACCGAGAAGGGCGAAAGTCTGAGGCCTGTACTGGCAGCCATCATCTCATGGAGCCAGCAACATCATCCCGGCACTCAAATATTTCCCGCAGTTGAGCCACGCTAGCAGCCGCCGGGCTTGAGCCCTGTTGTTGCTCCTCATCATTGATGGCTTGCATTTCAACACAAGCAATGGCAGCGTTGTTTTGATGACACACTCTGCCATTCCAGACAGGTTTCTGCTTCAACAAAATGATCAGGATTCGAATGAGCCAAGTCAGGCTCGAACTGGTAAAGTGTTATTATTAAATACTCCAAAGTTATTATGCCTGACCTGCCTATCCCCTGCTATCCGACAAACACAGTAGTCGGGATTTAATCCCTCTAAAACTTGCTGGAGCAAGCGCCGGTAGCAGGCCAGGTTTTGGCTGATTATCCGTTCGTGTGGAAGTTCCAATGAGAGAAATGTCTCGGGCAGCGACAGGATAAGCCTGAGCCTGCCCGCATTTCCTAAGAGGGTGAGCTTCAGCCTCCGCCTCCGCCCTTATCAACTCTAGCAACTTTGGCAGGCTGCCACAGTCTCATCAGTGAAATCCTATAGATCAGCAAACAGCGGTCCATGAGACGACTTATTTTAGCGACGTTGTTATTTTCTGCCGGGCTCGCCAATGCGGTAGAGGCAGTTTCCGCCGCTGCGCCGGTTGAGGTGCCCGACACCATGGCGGAGCGGGTTAAGCCCTGCGTTGCCTGCCACGGCCTCGAAGACAAGGTAGGGCGAGACGCGTACTATCCACGTATCGCAGGCAAGCCAAAAGGATATCTTTTTAACCAGTTGCGCAGTTTCCGGGATGGACTGCGTTATTACCAGCCCATGACCCTGCTGCTTGCAAATATGACGGACCAGTATCTGCTGGAAATGGCCGCCTACTTTTCGGGGCTTAAACAGCCTTTCCCGCCACCCGAGCGCATGGCTGCGTCATCGGCCCAAATCAAGCTCGCCCGGCAGCTTATCAATCAGGGAGACCCCGCACGACAGATTCCGGCTTGCATTCAATGCCATGGTAACGAACTGATGGGTACGGCGCCATTTATTCCGGGCTTGCTGGGTCTTCCGCGCATTTACATGATCGCCCAGTTCGGTGCCTGGCGAAATGGAGGACTGATACGCGGTCAGACTGCGGATTGCATGTCGGAAATCGCAAAGCAGCTTACTACCGAAGAGACGAACGCAGTTGCGGCATGGCTGGCCGCCCAGCCCATACCGGAGAATAGTGGGCCGGCTGGCACGCTTCCGGTTGAAATGGCACGGCGTTGCGGCAGCATCGTTCAAAGCGCTACCGTCCAATGAAACGCAGGATCGCTGTCGTGATAGCCCTACTCGCCGGTCTGGCGGGTCTCGCTGTTATGGGTACGTCGTTTACCCTGATCGGTGCGTCCCCTCCAGGAAAAGCAGCAAATACCCGGAAGACGATATTCACCGAGCAATCGCTGAGCCGCGGAGCCTACCTTGCGCGCGCAGGTAATTGCATGGGATGCCATACGGCCCAGAGTGGGCCGGCTTACGCAGGGGGGCGTAGTCTTTCCACACCCTTCGGCACCTTCATCACGACCAATATCACCCCGGATAAGGAAACCGGGATCGGCCGCTGGAGCGAAGAAGATTTCTGGAAAGCGCTGCACGAGGGGAAGTCACGCGATGGACGGCCTTTATACCCCGCATTTCCTTATACCGAATATACAAAAATCACGCGCGAGGACTCTGATTCGATCTTCGCCCATCTGCAGACGCTTGCTCCCGTTGCGCAACGCAATGCGCCGAGCCAGATCAAGTTTCCCTACGATTATCAATTATTGTTGAGTGTCTGGCGCGCCGTATACTTCAAGCCCGGCGTCTATCAGCCCGAGCCGGGAAAAAGCGCCGAGTGGAATCGGGGCGCCTATCTGGTGCAGGGGCTCGGCCATTGCAACGCCTGCCATGCGGAGCGCAATCCGCTGGGCGCGACAGCCGGGGATGACGCGCTGGGAGGCGGGCAGATTATGGGTTCAAACTGGTATGCACCGTCCCTTACCTCAGGCCTGGAAGCAGGTTTTGCCCATTGGCGAATCGATGAAATCGTCCAGTTGCTCACGACAGGTGTTTCACCGCAAGCGACCACATCGGGTCCCATGGCGCAGGTTGTCATGGAAAGCCTCCAGCATCTGACAAAAGAGGATGCACGTGCAATGGCCATCTATCTGCAGTCATTACCCGAGAGCAATTCACTTTCCCTGATTAAAGGTCCAGCCATGACAGAACAGGTCCAGGCCTGGTTTCGGCAAGGCGCCGCGATTTATGAGAAGCACTGCCAGGATTGCCACGGCGCGTCCGGTCAGGGCGCTCCAGGTGTTTATCCGCCTCTGGCGGGCAGCCGGAGTGTCACAATGACGCCCCCGATCAACGCGATTCGCAGCGTTCTCAATGGCGGCTATCCTCCAGCCACCATGGGTAACCCACGCCCTTACGGCATGCCGCCATTCGCCCAGACCCTGCATGATGGTGAGGTTGCGCTGGTATTGTCGTATATCCGCAACGCATGGGGTAACCATGCCAGCCTGGTCACGACAGCTCAAGTCGACAAGAGCCGGGAGGGCATAACACTGAAATGACGCCCGGATTTGCTTGGGGCGCCGCGATTGTGCTCTCAGTCTTGCTGAGGAAAGAACCGGACGCCTCCGATATTGCTCGCGCAGTGCTGCCGGGCAACGCCCTGAATACTGTTCATCCTGCTTGGAGTAGAGGCTCGTCCGCTGGATCGATGATTGGATCTCCCGGCGTTGGATCGGGATCATACGGGCGGGGATCCACCGGCTTGTCCGGGTCGAAGGGTTGGGGATCTTCCCGTGGTTTGTCGGGATCGATGGGGCGAGGGGGATCCTGTACTGGTTTGCCGGGATACGGCTCATGCCCATGGGGCCGACCGGTTCTATACGACCCGGTCTGAAAGTATTTTGTCATGGTGAGGCACTCTCTGGACATATCTCAATGATTACCCCGCCTGCTGACAGGGCAATTCAGTAATCAGTAATCGCGAGTCATTTAACGGGAGCCGGCGCCCAGATCACGTTTTAATTGCCCGCGTATCTCTCCGCTCTTGTTCGCGTCGCTATGAACGTTAACATAGAGATTTCCTGCCTTGTAGGCATCGTATTGGGCGTCAGTCAACTTTGCATCACCGGGAACGGACCATTCGTTATCGGAACTCTTCTTGAGCGTGATGATGTCCGGCCCATTTTTGCCAACCGCTCCCTCATGAATATGCGCACCCGTTCCCTTTAAATCGGAGGTAGTTATCGTGCCTTTGACAGATCTGTCGTCATCGACCGTTATCGTGCCGCTGCCGGATGCGGAGGTCTGCACAGGGGGTACTTCCTGATCGCCGCTCAGATTGACCTTGATTTCGCCAGCGGTCGCGAATCCTGCGCCCCCAGCCAGTGTGCCGGCTATTAACGCAACAATGGCCAGGGTGGATCGCGTACGAAGAACTATGTTCATGGGTGCCTCCTTTAAGATGATTAATTATGGATTGTGATCGCTTTCTCAGCTGCTCAACTGGTTTACCTACCGGTTTTTATCTTTGCAGCCTGGTTTTGTTTGGAGGTGCACAGCATCAACACGTAATGCTATGCATGAATTAATGATGAGTCCGTACGGTAGCGCACGTACGGTAACGCGTCTCATTCCGAATATAGAGCGATTGAAGCGGTGATTCCCTGAAAGATGCCCGGACGGGTCGTTGAAGCGGGCAATTACTCCAGATAGTATTTTCCTGGACAGTACTTTTTGAGGATAGCTTTAATGCTTCTGCCACAATCCCGAATTATTGCCAACCACCGCAACCCTACTTGACCGGTATGGGATTATTGCGTGCTACCGGAACAGCGGTAATACTATTTTGTGGACTGCCTTCTATCAACTTATCGGAATAGGTTAAGTAAATGAGCGTGTTGCGCTTGGCATCCACGACGCGAACGATATGCAGGCGCTTGAATAAAATAGACATGCGTTCGGTAAATACATCTTCCTGCCTTGGGATCTTCTCGGGAAAATGGATCGATTCGGTTACTTGCCGACACGCAATGGACGCCTCTGCCCTGTCCTCTGCCAGACCTACCGTACCTTTTAGACCTCCCGTCCTGGCACGCGAAACGTAGCATGTTATGCCGTGAACCTTGGGGTCGTCATACGCTTCCATGACCACCCGGTCATCCTTTCCCATCCACCGGAAAGCAGTGTCCACTTCACCGATGAGTTCGGCTTTTACGGACGTGCAAAACGCTATATACAGCAATGCCAGGGCGACCGTTTCCACGGTAAATCCAGTTTTCCGCATTTTTCCTCCTCACAGATTATTTTACGTTCGACACAATCTATCAAGCCAAGCCAGCGCCTGAGCATATAGCGAACTACAGTGAACCTTCGTTTCTATCATTGATGTCATCGCATTCAAAATGCATACTCCTTCACGGTAAGGCCTGCTGGAGGAGAGCAGCCTTGGTTCTTGAGACCGACATGAGTATGAGATAACATGAGATCCGGGGCGACGACTGTCGTCTAGTCCTGCATGCATGGCCTTTCATCCTGTTGTGCGTCGTACCAGAAAATGGAGCGTTGCATTGCTGTCTTTCTGGTTAGCTGGAACCAAAGCTGTGCTTGAACGATATCATACCTTGCTTATCCAGACTTCATTGCGATATAAGTCAGTAACGGCAAGCGCCCTGCTGGTGAGTTATCGGCAGACTACTGCGGAGAAGACCCACAGATGAATATCAGCATAAAACGCGTTTATCAACCGCCGAAGAAAGAAGATGGGGTGCGCATCCTGGTCGACAGGCTTTGGCCTCGGGGGTTGACAAAAGAGAAAGCAAGCGTCGATATCTGGCTAAAGGAAATTGCGCCAAGCACCGATCTTCGAAAGTGGTTTGCCCATGACCACGGCAAGTGGACCGAGTTCAAGACGCGTTATCGGGCGGAACTCAGGGAAAACGATAAGCAGGTTGCGCTGCTCAAAGAACAGATAAAAAAAGGAAGGGTCACGCTGATGTATGGCGCCAAAGACGAAGAGTGCAATGAAGCTGTAGTCCTTCAGGAGTTTCTGGAGAAGCTCTGAACGGTATGGGTTTCATATCATGTGGTCCTTATTGATCGCTCTTGCGGCAACCGTTCCGGTCTATCTTCCCTTAATGTTTTGGACACATCAGGTCACTGGGCAAATCGCCTAGCTAGCGAATCGGCCCGTTTATTCGCGTTGGCCATCGCTACTGCCGGAACTGTCTGAAATAGGGTATAGGGTTCAGTTTCGTCAGGCACGCGCTTTTTCTCTAATTGCATGCACAGATAAGGCTATTTGTTCTGTCAGGAAAGCGGCGCGTCGGGTAAAGCGGAAATATAACGAAGCGCGGTGGCGCTGGGAAGGAAACAATAAGCTGCGCCACGGCAGGTGACAAAACGGGAAAGTCCGGTAAGCTCGACCGGATGCTTCTGATTTTCCATGGGAATGAGAAAAGTTGCGCCTGAGGCCGAGTTATTCCCGATGACGGGATCTTTGGTATTGCGCAAGCCGGGTGCAAAGCTTCCCTTATTGCTCCAGTCAGACATCAAAAATTCGAACTGATCCTTGAGGCTTACGCCGATAAACAGACCCAATAACCCGCGCTCGACTCCATCATCGGGATTGGCCGAATCATAAGGGGGCCCATAGGGAAGGCCGCGGCGGATAATGCGATGCTTGAGGCCGCCGTTTCCGGCTACCACGGAGTGGCGCGGATTCATGCGGCGAATATGCGATCCCAGCGGACAACGGTAGCCGCGAGCATCATCGAATGCATCCGGCACGCTGTCGCTGGGTACGTAGTCGAAGCTGTTGCGCTGCTCCAGGGGGATTTGTTCGTCCGCGGAATGAGGCGAAAGGGAAAGCGGAACGCCGTTTCGCCAGCGGCCGCAGAGCTTGGCGGCTATCAATTCCGGGTCGAGCCCGGTTTGACGGGCAGTTTCTGCCAGAAACTGTTCGAAGCCGTGGCAGTCCTGGGCCAGAATGCGAAAAGCCGCAAAGCTCCCGTTTCGGCCAAGCGCGGTAGGGGCAGGCACCGGATAAGTAAAGTCAGCATACTGGCTGGGGTAGCCGAGAAGGAATTCTCCAGCCGGCGCTTTTGGAAGTACATCCGGCATCACCGGCGGAAGCCCGCCATCGATGGACGGTTGCGCGAAGCCATCACGATACCCGAAGTGTGCCTTGCTTTCAGGCAGGCTTCGGGCTTCCTGCACGGAAAGCTCGGACATTGCGCCGTGCGGATAAGCTGCCCTGAGCTGATCGGTGGCTTGTACCAGCACATCCTCCGTTTCGGCGAAGAGAAGCAGCAAGATATGTAGATCAGGACTGGCGAATGGGCTCTTCCAATGCTTTGGACTGCTTTCTCCTGTATCTCCTACCCTCTCGGCACGGGCTGCGGCGCCTGCCACAAATTCTTCCGGAAAGGATGCAAGCGAGGAGGCGGGGAGCCCAAGCGCGGCAAGGCCCGTGTAGGTAAGCCCGACATTGAGGCAATATTGCGGTTTTACCGTCCAATCCGTGGCGGTCGCGAGCTTGGGCGCAACATCGGTGGTATCGGCATGGCCACCATTACTGCCATTGACCAATCCGCCCAAAAATCGTCGGGCAGGCTCCGCTTGTTCTACCTTCAAGGCAATTACACGTAGGACCGGCATCGCATAAGTGCGGAGGATGAAACCCTGGATGTCTTCATATGGCAAGTCAGGCATTGGAAGCAAGTCAGGCGGCGGAAAGGGAACTGAAAAATAGGAGGATTATCAGAGGGCTACCTTCAGGTCTGACTCAGCGAAGCCTGTATATCCAGCACCGTTGCCTGTGGGTAGGCGCTGTAGAAAGGCGGAATGCCGCCCAGATCGTTAGCTTTTATGTAGTCCCGGAAAGCGCTGCGATTGCGCTGCACGGGCAGGGGCGGCGCGTCCTTCATGTGCTGGAGAAGCACGTTGAACACGTCGCCTATCTCGTCGATGAACTCATTGAGATAATCGTCGAACGAGCCATCGTATGTCGTAATTATCGCCAGCTTGGTTTTATTTTCTAGGAATACGAAACGCGCGAAATGTACGATCTTGAGCTTATCCAGCGCCACCCAGACGGGATTTTTTTCTAGCGGCGCCGATTGGATTTTTTTTATTCGCTCATCGAGGATGTTGAAATCTTCAGGTGAACGGATAGTCATGACCAGGGTAAGGGGGCTTTGTACCGCTCTCGATGCGCCTGATATGGAGGTGTTCGCATCCGGCGGCAGCGCCGGGCCGATACGGGGGTGGAATAGACTCATGGGGATTTCTCCTGAGATTGGCGATGTGCCTATGGCTAACTTTCGAGCCCGTCGTTTTGCTATTGTAGTCCAGCAGCAGGTCGGACTTGAAGAATCGAAGTGAAAAAGTGAATGAGTGAGGGCAGATTCGAGAATTTTGAAGGCCAATAGTTATTTCCTGTAGGTTGAAAAAGCGGCGAAATATGAACGGGCCAGGCGCTTGGCAGCTGATTTCCTTTAAATCCGACAGACTCCAGGGAAGTGAAACCGGAAAAATTCATAGCGGGGTAAACCGATTGGCGTGTAGTACCGTACCGTCAATACCTTCATTCATGCTCATCAAAAAAAATATTGTTCCTTTGCAAAAATCGGCGAATAATAAACCCCAATGCAGAACTACAGGTTCTGAACGATGAATAAATTTCAAGTCATTTTCGCTGCCATTCTCCTGAATCTGTTTCTGGGAGATTCAGCTTGGTCGCAAGAGGAGAATCAGCCCAGGAGTGAAAACGTACAGGTTTTGAATCCCGTCAAGCAGATACTCGAACCCCATGATAAAAATATCAGGGTCGACGTACAGAATGATGGCGAGCAGATCATCATTGACGTCAGTTTTGTCGTTCCGGTTGCGCCCCAGAAGGCTTGGGCCGTACTGACCGATTTCGAAAACACACCCCAGTTTAATCCAGGTATTCTGTCCAGCAGGGTCACTGGCAGAATGGGCAACCACTGCCATGTTTTGCAAAAAAGTATCACGAAATACGGTTTCATTGTCTTTTCATTCGAATCAGTACGAGAAATAAAGCTGGTTCCCTTCGAGAGAATCCACGAACGCATGATTAGCGGCAATATGCGTAAAATGGAGGAGACCACGGAACTGCGGCCAGAACGAGGGCAAACGCGCATCATCTATCATGCGGTTCTTGTTCCCGGTGTATGGATGCCTGCCATGGTGGGGGATGTGTTCGTCAAACAGGAGGCGCGGGAGCAATTCCAGACATTAATCGATGAAATAATCAGACGAGAGCGCGTGAAAACCGTCAGCCGATAATGCAACGTCGCATTTGATATTGCACCATGGCGGAGCCGGCCTTTCCATCAGTAATGGAGTGGAAGCTGGAAGGCCAATATTATCTTTTTAAGAAAAGAGAATGAGAGGATCGGTCTGTCCGCTGGACATCCGGTAACTTGCCTCAAGGTCCGTCTTGCGCGTCGCTCGGTTCTCGGGGGGGTGGCTCGGCAGCAGACTCACGGCGCAAGCCCGGAATCTCGACCACGTTGTCCTTGTTTCTGCTGGGCGGCACATCGGACACGTTACCGTTTTTCCTGCTTTTGTGTAACAGGTAGGCTTGGAGCAGCAGTGAAATACCAAACCAGCCAGCGATCAACGCGAAAGGAACCACTATCAGCAGCGGTTGCACCAGCGCAAGCACGGCCAGAACCAGCAGCGCAGCGCCCCCGGACAGCATGATTTTCGCCTCCGCAGCGCCAAGGACAAGGCGATTGGTAATGGCTGCCCCCACGGTATTGCCTACACGGATCGCGCCGGCGGTAAGCCTTCCTGCGCTTCCGCTCTTGCCGCTACCCATCCCTGCGCGTTGCGACTTGGGGGGAGGCTCGGGCTCCTCGACCGGATGGACACGGTTTTTTTCACTGAGCACGATTTCGGTGGCGTTGTCCAGATCCTGTAGATACATCTGCTCCATTTCATGTGCGAACCCCAGGTTTTCCACGGCAACATCCAATTCCCAATTGCCGAGCCAACTGGCCAGATTGAGGTTGCTTGATCCGACACGTGCCCACCGTCCGTCCGCAACGGCAGTCTTGGCATGCAACATCGATCCATTCCATTCAAATACACGCACCCCGGCTTCCAGCAGAGGACGATAACCGGCGCGCGATATCGGCCGCAAAAACTTGAGGTCGCCACTCGATCCCGGCACCAGCAAACGGACATCCACGCCATCCATCGCCGCGCCTCTCAGCGCTTGCACGTAGCTCGTGGTGCCAACGAAGTAGGCATCGGTAAGCCAGAGGGTTTTTTGCGCCAATACCGCTATCAGTTGTTCGAGACGATATAATCCAGCGGTGGCTGCGACATGACCCAGCACCCTCATATCGACCGTACCTTCTATAGGAATTGACTTCTGGTCCGGCAGTTCGTCGGCAGGGATTTCCGGCCCAACCTCAGCCCAAGCGCGGGAAAATGACTGTACCACATCGGCAACTACCGGGCCGCGCACTGCGATGCCCGTATCGCGCCATGGTGGAATATCCCGTTCGGGATAACCTGCCCACATCTGCCCAACGCATAATCCGCTGACAAACGCAACACGATTATCCACGGAAAGCGACTTTCGGTGAAGCCGGCTCACCCAGCCCAACGGGCTGTTGAAGCTCGGTGGATTGAAGCAGCGCACTTCGACGCCGCCGTCGCTGAGGCGCCGCCAGTAGCTGCCCGACGTTTCGGTCAGGGCGCCCATCCAATCGTATAGCACTCTTACCCGGGAGCCTTCTTTTGCTTTTGCGATAAGCGCATCGGCAAACTGCTTGCCGATATTATCGTCACGAATAATATAATTTTCAAAATGAACGTTCTTTTCCGCCGAACGGATCGCTTCAAGCCATGCAGGGTAATTCTCTTTTGCATCCTTGAGGAGGCGGATGCTGTTGCCATGTACGAGTGGAGCTCCGGCCGCGCGGGAAAATGCTTGGACGGCCAGAATCCGTGCAGGTTGCGATGCTTCGCGCAAGTGTGCTTTCAGTTTTATGTTTGCCATATGTTATCGCATCATGCCCGCGTGTCGCGTCGCATCCTTTCTCCAATGCCGTCCCAGGTTTATAAGTGACAGCTCGGGCATTACTCCTCAACTTCCTCGCCGAACTTGAAATCGACATAGCACCGCATAGCGGCGATCAAGGGCGTGAGCCCTTTTTGCCGGTTTCTTCCGGATCTCATATATGCTGTACAGTGCTCCGAACCTGGCTCCAGGCTATGACTGAGGTTAATTCCCTCTCTTTCTATAATAGGCCCGCCTTGCGACCAGTCGAGCGACGGTTCCCAGCGAACATGATTGATGACGCAGTGTGAATCAATTACGTGCACTTCCGTTGCACCATTTGCTTTCGCCGCCCAGTAATCGAGCAGTTCGTCTTTAAGCTCGGATACTTTCATACCTGTCTCCTTTGGGAATTTTTCGGTGGAATCGCAGGGGCTACAGCTTCTGCATATGGCTCGCGTAATCATTCCGGTTTGCCTGTCATTGACAGAATTCATGATCGAGTAAGAGCGCCATGATCCGATGCTCATTTCATTTGGAAGTATGAAATCGTCTTTGACGTATCATAGCTATACAGTCAAGTCGGCGGCGCTTCGAACGCGCTCGCGATGGCGGCGGTAATAAGGGTAATAAAAAGGGTAGTAAGGACCCGTTTATGTTCTAGTATACTGCGCGTACGCAATGACAAACGTTTGCAACCGCACAGACTTTAACACTCATTCACCTATGATTTTAGCGATACGCTGCTTTAAGCGGGATCACAAAACCAGCATTTTTTAACTTCAGGAGATCGCTAATGAAAGTACGGTCATTGCTTTATCTGGTAACGCTTTTACTGACAGTGCCTATGCTGTCGGGCTGCTGGCTGCTGGCAGCAGCGGGCGTAGGCGCTTATGGCGGTTACAAGGCAAATGAGGAGGGTTATACACTGCAGAATCCAGTCAAAAAGGAGAGGACCGAGAATCGGGAAGAGAAGAATTAAGCAAGAGTGGCCAAGCCGCAATACAGGTAGAAACAAACGCGCGGGAAGAATCACGATTTTCACGGAGTGTCTCAGGCTCCCCTCAACTGATATTTTGACGAATTTCGATGCGCCTTTGCTTCTTCGATTCTTCGATTCAAACTGCGTGCGACTTCTTGTCTGTTCGGCTCTGCCATTCCGCTACCCATGCTTCAAACTCGTCGGCTGCCATAGGCCAGGCATACAGATAACCCTGGCCTTCCTTGCATGAGACGCTTTGCAGAAATTCCGCCTGCGCTTTGGTCTCCACGCCCTCGGCAATAATGCGCAAGCCGAGGCTAAGGCCCATGGCCACAATCGCCGCCGCGATGGCTTTAGCGTCAACATTGCCCGGCAAGTCCCGTACGAAGGACTGATCGATTTTCAATCTAGCGACCGTAAACTGCCGCAGGTATGAGAGGCTCGAGTAGCCGGTGCCAAAGTCATCGATTGCGACCTTTACTCCAAGAGCGTCCAGTTCCCGTAATTTCCCCAGGGTAGGCTCCATCCCCTGCATCACTACGCTTTCGGTGAGTTCCAGCTCCAGGTTGCCGTGCGATAGTCCTGCATCCCTGAGTGCGCGCTCAACGGTAACGACAAAATCGGTTTGACGGAATTGGACCGCCGAAACGTTGACCGAGATACATATATCCAGTAACCCGCGATCGCGCCATATCCGGGCCTGCCCGCAGGCTTCGCGCAGCGCCCATTCTCCCATTGCGAGAATCAAGCCGCTATCCTCTGCGACGGGAATGAATCGAATCGGCGAAATGAGCCCGCGCATAGGGTGCTGCCAGCGCATCAGCACCTCCGCGCCGATTATTCGCTCCGTCGCAAGCTCGATTTGCGGCTGGTACACCAAAAATATTTCGCCGCGTTCAGCTGCGCCCCGCAGATCGTGTTCAAGACTGACCCGTTCGATTGCCCGCACCGTCATGTCACGCGAGTAGAATTGATAACGGTTTCGGCCGGCTTCCTTAGCGGTGTACATCGAGGCATCTGCATTGCGTAACAGAATATTGGATTCCTTACCATTGTCCGGATAGATGCAAATGCCGATGCTTGCGGTCAACAGCAACTCATGCTCTTCAATCAGATATGGCTGCGATAATCCAAAAATAAGTTTTTCCGCAACGCGTGCCGCATCCTCTGTCGTTTCGATCTCGCTCAATAGGACAACAAATTCGTCGCCTCCGACCCGGCTTACCGTATCAACGCTACGAACTGAAGCTTGCATGCGTTCCGCCACAGCTTTAAGCAAATGATCGCCAATGTCGTGTCCAAGCGAATCGTTGATCGGCTTGAAACGGTCGAGATCCACGAATAGCAGGGCGAGCCGGCCAGAACGCCGTTCGGCGCGTTTAATCGCGACCTTCATCCGATCCGCCAGCAACGCGCGGTTAGGAAGCGCAGTGAGAGGATCGTAGTGAGCAAGTTGCATGATGCGCTGTTCGGATGCCTTACGTTCGGTGATATCTCGCGCGAGAACAATGAAGCGAGGCTCCAGCTCGGCACTCAGCTGCTTTCGGGAGACGGAGAGTTCAAACCACAACCTGCCTTTTTCTCCTGAAAGCTCCAGTTCTACTTGCTTGCCGGATGACAGCCCTTTTTTCTGAGCCTCCAGCAATGCTGACAGGACAATATCTGCCGCGCTCGGCGGAAGAACATCTGAAATTTTCTTGCCAAGCAAATCTTCAACAGGAGAACCAGGCAGGTAAGTGCGTGCGGAATGATAGGCATGGCAGCAGCCGTCGAGGTCTAGCTCGAATAGCAGATCGGGTATGGCATCCAGCGTGGCTTGCAACTGACTTTGCGCAGCAAGAATTTCGGCCTTTTGCCGCTCCTGCTCGGTTACATCGCGGATCATGGTGACGACGTAATGAACTTCGCCACTATTTCTGTGTACGCATTTGACATCCATGTTGGCCATCACAATCGAACCATCTTTGCGGAGGAAACGTTTGTTCGTTGCATAGCCTTCCGACTCTCCCCGCAGGACACGTTCCAGATCGGCAATGTCTTTTTTCATGTCCGCCGGATATGTCATCTCAGCCAGATTCTTTTCGGTGAGTTCCTCGCGGGAATAACCAAGCATTTCGCATAACTGGTTGTTGAATCGCAGCCAGCGCCTGGTTTCGGGAGAGATGATTGCCATACCGATAAATGGCAATTCGTAAAAATACTTGAGGAGGCGGTCTTGCTCGGCAGTGCGGACAATCAACTCCAGTTGATGAGCGCGTTGCTGCTGACGCCAGAGCAGCAGCAACATTACGCCTACCGTAGCCATCGCAATTAAAATTACCACGCTGACCCAGAATACCAGGGTCCATAATTGGGCAAGTACCTCACTATGATCGATTTTTGCGAGCAGCTGCCAGGCAGAGCCGGAAATTGGCCGGTAAACTGCGATGACCGGCTCCCCGCGATAATCGGTTCCACTCGCCGTTCCACGCTGGCCTTCTCGTGCTGCAATGGCGCCAGGCAAGTTTTCCCTCGCGGCTAACGATTGGCGTTGCAACGTGGCGCCCCCGGAGCTTCCGGTGTGGCGCAATTTATTAAGATAGGTGATATTTTCACCTGCTTTACGGATTAGCAGTGTCTCCGCGCTGGGGCTGCGACCGGGCCATTTTTCCACCAGCGGAACCAGAAATTGTTCGAGATCCGCGCGCAAAACGACGACTGCGACAGCCTCGTTGCTCATGCCATCGTGAACCAGAGGCACTACGATATCCAGCCGGGCTTCCCCACTTTCGTCCAGAAACAGGTCACTGCTCTGTATCTCGCGCGTCTGCAAGGCAGCAGTCAGTAATGTCCTGGTAATAGCAGGCAGTTTATGCGCATCGCCTAACGCCAGCAGAGGCTGTCCTTTTATATCCATCAGCAGTACAGACTCGTAGCTATAGGCCTGCCGAACCGCGTCCAACCGGCTGCGAATGAGCTGTTGCAGGCGCCCATCGGTATCGCGCTTCAGATTCACTATCCGCTCGACGAGCGCCTGACTCATCGCTAATGCTTCCGCATCCCCGTGTCGCTCGGCCAGCCAAAGCTCGATCTGTTCTGCTTTAAGGTCAACGATAGTTTGAAGATTCGCATATGCATCCCGCTCTATTTGTGGCTCATATATCTTGACGATGCCGATACTAACCAGGGGTGCGACCATGGCCATCGAGAAAAATATCAGCAATAACCGATTTAACGAGACGTTTCCGGAATCCGGTCCGGGTGACCCCGAAGGAATGACGTTGTTTCGACTCCACTTAAGCAGCAGATAAAACATGACACTACTGATCGCGACAAGAATCAGTTCTTTCGCGAGATAGGCACGGCTCCGCAAAACCGGATCATCATGGGAGAGCGAGATCAAATAGCCCGCAACGACAATCCAAAGCGTTGAAAAGGCGGCGTAAAGCAAAACGATGAGCCATGGGTTCCGACTCATCATATTACGGTTGAGCGAGAAAGGAACTTTATCATCGGATATTAAAAAAGCGGAGGCCACTCCAGAGAGAAGGGCCTTCCAGTTGATGACGTATGGCTCTTCTGATCATCTTGCCAACCATGGAATAATGGCAGAGCTTCTGCCTGCCGCTAGTTGAGCATAGAGTAAAGCGCTTTTCTGTGTGATGGCTAACAAAGCGCAGTATTAAAGAGCGCTCCGGGAATTCGCTGCTACTCAATGGATTTCTTCCCCATAGACCAGGAAGCATCATATAAGAGCGCGATGCAGAATCATACGGGTCAGGATGTTGTATAGGTATCAATCGCCTTCTTGATTTGGCTCAGCGCAAAAAATGGTATTAGAGTCGACAGTCCTTCGTCTTATCCAAACGGCCCATCTTAGCTATACTATGCTTACTGCCGCGGAGGAACATCATGAAAAACCGAAATGCCGTCATTGCCTTCATTTTATCCATGCCGTTTATCGCCTTTATTTTGCCGGGAAGCGCGTCCGCTGCTGAAAGTACCTGTCATAATATTCTTACGAATGGGTTCTATAGCGAGTATCCCCAAGCCGATGCTCGGCTGAGAGATCGATCGCTATACGCAGAATTATGTTCCTTGAATTTCGCGCAAGCATTGACCGCAGTCAAGCGCGCGCGTCAATCCGCCGATGATGGCTCGTTAGGTCTTTCATATGGGCTCTTCACTCTCGACGATGGTGGAACGAGCACCGGTGCGAACTCCGGGGCAGGCTCATCGGGCCTCGTCTTGAATGAGGAGCGATTCACGCAGTGGAAGAGCGGCTATTGCTCGAAGAATTCAACGGTGGATTCATCCCAGGCAGCGGAGTTTTTCATGCAGAGGTCCGCTGTCGGGCATCCTGTCGCATCGAAGGCGGTGGAGGACTGGTCTACTTGCATGCAGAAGCGCGAAGGCCTGACATGCTGGGCTTCGCCAAACTTACCGCATAACGAAGAATTTCTGTTGAATGTCAAATGGACAAAGACTGGCTCCTCAAAACCGCAGGTACAGCCTGAAGTTCGGCATTCTTTCCTCACCCGAGGTGCTGTCTCAAAATTCGAAGGCGCCGAAGCCCGGAGGATCTTACCAGTTGGCTATAAGTTAGATGCGGGAACGTCGCAAATTCGGGTGGCACGTCCAGCGGATAAGGCAATATTTGCCAACCTCAAGATAAACGATGAGGGCGCGGAACATAGCTGTAGTGTTTTCATACCAAGTGACAGCGATTTTACACTTTCAGCACCCTTCGTTAACCGATTGAAGTTCAGGTATCCGGGTTAATAGTAGCAGTAGCGTTCGCTTGTCTCAGCATCGCCACGCCTTTGAGAACGTCCGCGAATTTCTGGGCACGGTAATCCGGAGCCACATCCTTATAGGATTTTGCGCCTTGGTTGGAATCAATGAAGATATTCTTGATTCCCAGTAACTTCGCTCCATAGATGTCTCGGAACATGTCATTACCCACCCAGATCACTTCAGCCGGTTTGAGGTTCATGTTGCCGAGCGTTCGTTGAAAAAGACGGGAGTCGGGTTTTCTGAAGCCATAATGGCTGGAGATAACGGTAGACTCGAAGTAGCCTTCCAGCCCGACGGCACGGATTTCAGGCTGCGCAAAACAGGACTGGGCATCCGAGATGAGGGCCAGGCGGTAGCTCATCCGCAATTCATTCAATACTTGCTTGACGCCGGGATATAGCTGAAGGCGATTGCAGGATATGCCGCGGTAAATATGGGAAATAACCTTCGCTACTTGCCCCCGGATGGGCGCTGACCGGATGCCTTCCTGCATGAGTAATTCGTTCCATATGGCTTCTACATCAATTTCAGGATATTCCTCCCCGCGCGCTTCCTTCTGCTGCTTCATGATTTGATAATAACGCTCCCTTACTTCCCAGCGGTGCAAATATACTCCCTGGTAGGTCAGATAGTGAGCAATCGCGCGGTAGATTTCCTCCATCGACTCATTGGTCTCGATATCGATCAGAGTGCCGTAGAGATCAAATAGAATGCCTTTTATCGTCATGATTACCTCAACGTTTTTTTGGCTTCATCCAGTAATTGGCGGCTATATTTCTTACCGATCCATGCATTGCGGGCGATGCGCAGGAGGGTGAGTCCCGAATAAAAGGGGATACGCCGGGTGATGGCGCCGAAAGCGGCGTCACGATCAGGAAAGTGACAGGCATACTCCCATAGAAAATGCCCGATAAACGGCTCGGCCAGCCATTTATCACCGGTTTTCTGCATGAAGAAATGCTTGAGTTCTCCGACCACTCTCCCAAGATCAAAAACCCTGTCCGCCGATTTCATCCGTTCCAGATCGATAACGATCACCCAGGGGCCGTCGCCAAACAGAATATTAGCCGGGGTGACATCGCTGTGAACAAGGACCTGTTGGTCTTCCCACATAAAGGTTTTCTCCCGCCACTGGTCCTTGAACCGGTAAAACTCCAAAGCTTCGTCCCGCTCGACACGCCGGGCATTGGTCAATTGTTCCATAATGCGATCGAAATATACACCGTCTTTGTTGAAGTCTACTTTGCTGTCGTGTGCAGTTCGGTTGTGCAGTGTTGCGAGAAAATAGGCGAGTGCAGCAAGTTTTTGAAAAAGAATATCGCGGGCGTTTTCGCGAATCGCCTTGACGATGAAGTCCGCAAGCGGCGTGCCGTAGCAGAATTCTTCTACCAATACCTTATTCAGATCGGCGTTTCGCCCCAAGGGGCGCGCGACGTAATGCGGATAGCCTTTAAAGCCGATGCTTCGGAGATAATTCAGGTTATTGAATTCTCGCTCCATTCGATGAAAGGCGACCTCCGGCCCGAAGCCGGCGACGCCGCCAAAAAATTTTCCGATAATGCGGGTGTGGCTGTGGCTGTCTTCGTAGAGGTAGACGTGGTTGGACGCCGGTAGTTGATATACACGGAAGTCGGGAGAATTTATGCCGACGTCCAGCAGAGGAATAATATCGTTGCGAAGGTATGTATAAAAAGGATCATTCGTCGAGAGATGACCGAGGTATTTCATGTCCTGTTGATCACAATAATCATTGAATTCTCAAGGTCATGCATACGTAAAACTTACAGTGATCCCTTCGCCATTCGCTATATAACCGGCCGAGGTTCAGGTATGCGTAACCAGCCAGCGACATTAGCCTCTGAATATAATATCGAATACCGCGACCATGAATTCAGGCTCTTCTGTTCTTGGTGAGTGCAGCTTTACGATCAACGCTTCCGGATCGGGAGTGCTCTGGAGGTATGGATCCTTGTCATTGTATGGATCGCCTTCGAAGTACATCTGCGTTACGAGGACGTCGTGGCGGCCCTTGACGTCAAAATGAATATGCGCCGGCCTGATGCCGGTGATTCCCGCGGGATAATGTATGGGTTTGATTGTTTTGAACTGATAGAGGCCATCGGGACCGGTGGTTACCGCGCCGAAACCCTGGAAATTCGGATCGAGCGGCGCCGGGTTCGTATCGTCGGGATGCGTATAGCGGCCGAAAGCATTGGCCTGCCATATTTCGATCTCCGCGCCTGCCACTGGGTTTCCTGCAGGATTCCGCACGCGCCCGGTAACCATAAGAAGCTGTCCCTTTGCACGCCCCGACCCGCCGGGTACCCGAGTCAGGTCTCCGCTGCGATCGGGTTTGCTCATGATCGGATAAAAGGGACCCAGGATCTGATCTTGTGTCCGGTTCAGGGCCGGTTGCGCAAAAACTGTAGTGAGCGATGGCAATATGCCTGTAGCGAATATTGCAGCCGATGCTTTCAATATCATGCGACGACTCAACATGACGCGATGATTTTGCATTCTCTTATCCGGATTCATGGTCGATATCCTCTTTCATAATGGCAAGCTGGAATTAGATGCGGTTTTGGTTTTCTGCCGCAGACCGATCCCTGCAGGGCAATATGTTCCGCACCGGAAACCTTCTTTTCTAATGAATTCTTCCATATAAAATCATGTTAGTACAGAATGAGTATACGCCTGCGCGATCGATGCGCCGGGTGAAATCGCTGCTCTCGATCCAGACATTAAATCAGCTTTTCCACTGCGTATTCTGATAATGATATCAATATAGCTACAGCTTCGCTGGTGGATAACGGGGTCAGTGTTGAACCTGGGCATTTTTCAAGTGCAACAACCGGCGTTGCAGCGCATGCCCGGGCTTAGCCGAAGTTTAGATATTGCTGTCGTCGGCGGTGGACCGGCGGGTGCGATATGCGCGCTCATGCTCGCGCGCGGCGGCGCGCGCGTGGGTCTCGTACATTGGGGCGGTTATGCCGCAGGCGGCATCGAACTCGTGTCTGGCCACGCGCGTCACCTTATTGAACGCTACAGCCCCGATTTTTTTCAGAAGGCATCGCTCGGGGTAGAAGTCCACGAGACGATATCATTATGGGATACGCCCGAGCCCGTCACATTTAACGCAATGTTTAATCCATGGGGTGCCGGTATCGCAATAGAGCGCCCGCTTTTCGACCGGGCGCTGCGTGACGTGGCTTGCATGGCGGGCGTATTGATCATTGACGATGCCAAAATTGTGGGAATCGAGCGCAGCGGAGATCAGTGGCATCTCCTGATGCGCTCGGCCGCCGCAACCGTCGGGGATGAGGCCGGAAGTCATGCCTCTGCCAGTTTTCTAGTCCTTGCTACCGGCCGCGTGGCCGCACAGTTTGTTGACCGGTCACCCGTAGCCGAACCATCGAAGATTGCCTTGATGACGTTCTTACGAACGCCGGTTAGCGGGTCAGTTCCATCGCCCGGGAATACGCTTTATGTCGAGGGTATGGACAACGGTTGGTGGTATGCATTGCCCGTCGGGGACGGCAGTTACTTTGCCGGTTTCTGTACTGATCGCGATGAGGTTAAAAAAAGGCCTGCCTCCCTGAAGGAATTTTTTGTTCGCGAGCTTCGCAACACTCGGCTGCTCGCACCTCTACTGTCGGCTGCATCAGGAAAGATACAAATATCCGGCCGTATGGCTGGCGCCCAGGTGTTCGACAGGATGTCGGGAGAAGGCTGGATCGCTGTCGGTGATGCTGCTTATGCGCCAGATCCGCTCAGCGGAATGGGAATTGAATTAGCGATTGAATCCGCGCAGCTTGGGGCGCATGCGCTGCTGAAGGCTACGCAAGGATCAACGCAACCCCACGCACTCATGGGATTTGCGGAGTATGAAGATGCGATACGAGAGCGCGTGAGCCGACAGGAAAAGACAGCGGCATACCATTACGGCCGCCTTTGAAAACCTGGGGTACCCATCGGTATCGCCGGGTCATGAGCAAGGCTGATCTCAGCCGATCTTTACGGCCAACATGGAAATTGAGCCGCCATCAAATCCTTCCACCGGGAAACTGATTTTCTCATCTTTCCGGCGTTGTGCAAGGACGTAGAGAAACGGAAGGTAATGCTCTGGGGTGGGTACCGATAACAATGCGTCCTGCCCCAGTTTGTCATACGCTATGAGAGAATCGACATCGCCCGAGCTTAACGCTTCACGTACGACATTCTCGAACCGGACAGCCCAATCGTATGGTTCTACATTGTGCTTTCCCCATGCATACGCGTGCAAATTATGTACGATATTCCCACTGCCCAGGATAAGCACTCCCTGATCGCGCAATGGCGCCAGGCGTCGGGCCGTGTCGTAATGCCAGGCCGCTTCCCGGGTTTCATCTATGCTCAATTGGACGATGGGAATATCGGCGTCGGGAAAAATGTGCATGAGAACTGACCAGGCGCCGTGATCAAGACCCCAGCTTGTGTCCATGACCGCAACTGGCATCAGCAAATCCGCGACTTCTGCAGCGAACTCAAGGGAACCCGGTGCGGGATACTGAACTTGATGAAGCTCCGGGGGAAATCCGCCAAAGTCGTGAATAGTCCGCGGATGCGCCATGGCCGTGATTGCTGTTTTCGGCACGTACCAGTGTGCCGAAATGCAGAGAATAGCTTTGGGTCTGTGGGTGAGCGAGGCGCCGATCGCGGACCACGCCGCAGTATATGAGTTGCGGGAGATCGCATTCATCGGGTTGCCGTGGCCCACAAACACTGCGGGCATCAATGCCATGGGGTAGGGCATGGGATTAAATGAATATAAGAAGAGAGGCCGGAAGTGTCTCGTGACTCATCGAAATTTTCCAGTCACGAGGCCACTGCATAACCCGGGGGTTTCAAGCGCAATTTGTGTTGTCGGCGATAGCTCGGCAACACCGTAGCCATGACGGGAATGCCTGAGCCGGGTGAAGATGCAGGACGCCAGCCAGGCTTTCAGTCAAGCGCTTTCTTTATAAAGTGTGATGCTCTCATGCTTTTTCCTTTCCGGTATTTTTTCGATATTTACCCAATGCTGGTGGCCACTCGATTGGAAATGTCTAAACATTTTTTGTCGGAAGGCTGCCGACCTGAGATCAAACAATGCAGAAGCTAGGCCGAACACATCCTGATCATTACGTTTTTTCATTGTGCGCCCCTGAAGGGAATAAATAAAAAAGCTGAATAAACCATAATAAGTTTCCGAAGCAGTTGTTCGCCAAAAAGGGCGAAGGGCGTTTAAGGGCTTCCAATATTTTTTTGCCCGCTTTCGAAAAGCGTATACCGCTCCAGCTACGTCTTCAGCTTAAAACGAAACTTTTACAGTAATATGAAAGCTTCATTTCTCGAATTGCGCACATTGTCCGGGAACGGATCGGGTTTCGTTCGTGCGGAACCGAACGGAAGCTGCATTTGTGGCACAAGATTTTATAAGTTCGCGTTTTCGCAGAACTGATGAGAACGCCTGACATGAAAGTGGTGAGGTTGCTATCGTGTCGTCTGGTCTGTTGACGTTCTATTTGATCTTCGTAACCATCTATTTGATGGACAGGTGCTGCATGGAAACAATACGATGAATTTACTTTCCTTTATCTCAATGCAAAGCTAGCACGCCTTTTGCTTGTAGCGTGATATAAGTTTGCCGAATCTTTATCTAATTGCTATTCCTGAACATATCCGGCTATTATTTTGCCTATCCATTGAAACCTGGATTGCGTTCGCTATATCGAATTTTTGGATGTAACCCGGTTTATGAAAAACAGAATTGATTCCCGCTTTACCCCAGATTTCCGTGCCGCAGGCGACACGGATGAGCATCCCTGGTACCGGTCCCGCAGATTCAGCATCTTCAGCCTGGTATTTCTAATCAGCCTTGCTATAAGCCTGGCTTATGTTTACAGCCGACCAGCAATTTACGGTAGCGGCGCCACCTTGCTGACTTCGGCGATGACAGCCATAGACCGTGGAAGCAGCGAGGCGGATATTCAGCATGTCGCTATTCAGCGACAGATTTTTCTGCGGCACGAGCTTGCTGCAGAGACTGTGTCGCGACTCAAGGCGACATCAGCAGGCAAATCTCTGCAACGGCTGACTGCATCCGATATTCAGAATTTGTTGAATGTCGATCCCATCGCTGAAACCAATCTCGTTGAGATAAAGGCAGAAGGGCCCGATGCAAAGTTCTTGCCGCTGCTCATTAACACGTGGATAGATGTGTACCTGGATGCACGGACTGAAGAAGTCAAAAGATTGACAACCGATACCGAACATATTGTGGAGGACGAGGTAAAGCGGCTGGCTGATAAGGTTAGCTCTGCCCGGCTAGAGCTGGAGGCTTTCCGAAAAAACCACGATATCTCTTCCACGCAACGTGAGGAGAATGAAGCAGCAGCCCGCCTTAAAGGCCTGAACGATTCCCTCAACAAGGCCAGTGAGGATGAAGTGAAGGCGAGGGCCCACCTGAGTTCTATCCAGACCGCCATTGGCCGGGGAAAGGCGGTGGTTCCCGATGATGAGAAGGGCAGCCTGGTTAATCTTGAATCGCGTTTGCGGGATTTGCGCGAAAAGCTGGCGGAACTCGATAAAAAATTTACACGGGAGTATTTAAATCTGCAACCTGATTTGAGATCTATTCCAGAGCAAATCAAGGAACTGGAGATCGCAGTCAATAATAAACGTAAATACGGCGCAAGCGTGGCATTGACAGATGCCGAGATGGCGTATGCGGCCGCACAACAAACTGTTAGAGAAATTCGTGCTCAATTGAGTGAGCATAAACGGCAAGCATCAGCATTCACATCCAAATTTGCTGAGCACGATGCCTTGAAAACCGATCTGGAAGGTTTGGAGACACTTTATCGAGACGCGCAGGAGCGGTTGGTACAAGTCAAAACCGGCCGCAAAGATAAATATCCGCAGGTAACTGTCATTAGCAGGGCTTTTGAACCGGTGGAACCACTCAGGCCCAATTATAGCCGGGACGCTTTGATAGCCATTGTAGGGTCGCTATTGCTAGGGCTCTTTAGCGTATGGGTTTTCGAGTATTTGGCAACGCAAAAAAAAGAACAGCAGCCGCTTGTTGCGGTTTTTGGCGTGCAGGGCCATCCGGCCCCCTCTGCCCCATTAATCGAACATTCTCATGCCGCGCTCGGCGCCACGGCGGGCCAAATGGGGCAAAAAACAAACAATGCCTTGGCAGCCCCGGCGTGCCGGGAGCTTTCCAGTCATCAGCTAAGAATCTTGCTCAACGCTGCCAATCTAAAGGGAAAACAACTGATTGGCTTATTGCTCAGCGGATTGACTATCGATGAAGCCGCATCGTTGACGGCCGACCAGATCGATCTGGATGCCGCAGCCATCAATATGGCAGGAAGGTCGCCCAGAATCATTCCTCTGAGCAATTCCGTTAAATCGTCGCTCATGCAGTCAGGGGGTCATCCTGTATGGAACCCGGATGACCCAGGGACGCGCATCGATCTTTCCGCCGCATTAATCTGTGCGGCAGTGGACTCGGGTTTGCCTGATCCCCAGCAAATTACCGCCGAAGCAATCCGGCACAGCTATATCGCCTATCTTGTACGCCAAGGACTGCGGCTAGGGGACCTTGAGCAGGTCACGGGTCATTTGGAGCCTTCGGTCGTTTCCAGCTACAGCGCGTATTCACCGCCGCAACAAGGCCGGGATATTTACGAGATTGAGCTACTTCACCCTGCGCTAATGACAATGTCGGGCGAAGCCCGACCTACAAACCAGCAGGGAGGAATTTACCCTCGAGGATAAAACAACGACCCGCATGGCGGGTTTCACCGTCCGAAGATTTCTCACCGCGATCAGCCGCAATCGGTAGAGCAGGATTTACCCCCGGATAAAGCAACGACCCGCAAGGCAGCTTCGTCCGCCTAAACGAAGCGAGCGCGAAGCCGGCGCACCAAGCCTCTTACCTGTTCCGATGTAGAATTCCCATCGTGTATGGCTCCTGCCCGGACCCGCTCGTACCTTGTCAGCAATTCCCGGATCATGCCACCGTAACTGCCCCGTGATCATCGCAATGGTCGTCATGCGGGTGATGGAGGTGGCCATCGACAAGATAGTCCATGTGATCGCCATGCGGCACGGCTTCATGGCCGCAGTCAGGTCCATGTATATGTTCTTGCGCATGGCCCGCGCATTGATGTTCAGGCGTACAGCTTTCAGGATTGGCCGTGGTTATGTCTATCACATGCTCATCGAAATGGTTGCCGTGCGGGTGATGCAGATGCCCGTCATGCAGGTAATCGACATGCCCGTTGTGCACGATACCTGTGTGGCCGCATTCGGGTCCATGCGGATGAGTATGATTTTCATGCTGTGGCAGGATACAATTAGTCATTTTGCCGCTCTCCTCCAAAAAGAAATACGAAGCGCTAGAATACAAGTTTGACCCAATCTGCTACGTGCAGTTCCTGACGGTCCGGGTAACAAGGCAACGCAGGGCCAAAGCGAGCGCGAGCGATGGGATTTTGTTTGGCCGGTTTTCAAGTTTGTCCAATGGGAAACATTTGTCCAGCAGGCGCCAGGGAAAGAGGGAGAATATGTTCAAAGAAGCACAGGAAAATCTCAGTATGGAAAAGACAGGGTATGACAAATACGGGCGTTTGAACGGTAAGCTGATAATAGTAGGTTTCGGCAGCATCGGGCAAGCCTTGCTCAGGCTATTGTTTCAACATCTTGAAATACGCCCTGAACAGGTCAGGATAATTTCCGCTGATGAGAGTGGCCGGGATATTGCGCGGCAATTCGGCGTGGAATTTATGCTTCATATGCTGACAGAAGAAAACTACCCTGCCGCAATCGGGCCATGGCTGAACAAGGGAGATTTCCTGCTCAACCTGTCGGTGGACGTTTCCAGCCTTGCCTTGATCGAGCTGTGCTGGCAGCGCGGCTCACTATACCTTGATACTTGTATTGAGCCATGGTTGGGCGGGTATACCGACAAATCGATATCGGTATCGTTGCGCTCGAATTATGCATTGCGCGAAAAAGCCCTTGCGTTCGCACGCGAAAAGCGGGGAGGCCCCACGGCACTCGTAGCTCACGGCGCCAACCCTGGTCTTGCTTCTGCCTTTGTCAAACAGGCGTTGCTTAATATCGCCGCGGATACCGGCTTGACAATAAAGAGGCCGGTAAGCGCCGGAGATTGGGCCGAGCTGGCGTCTCGCCTTGAAATTAAAACGATCCACATCGCTGAGCGAGATACTCAGACTACCAACCAGCGTAAGCGTGACGATGAGTTTATCAATACCTGGTCGGTCGAAGGGTTCGTGGGCGAAAGTCTTCAGCCTTCAGAACTGGGGTGGGGAAGTCATGAGCGTCATTGGCCGCGGGACGGTGCACGGCATGGATTTGGTTGTGACGCTGCCATTTACCTTAACCAGCCTGGCGCTGCTACACGTGTGCGCAGCTGGGTTCCGCTCGGTGGCTCCTATCAGGGTTTTCTAATTACGCATAGCGAATCTATTTCCATCGCCGATCATCTTACGTTGAAAGAAAACGAAAAAGTAATTTATCGTCCCACGGTGCATTACGCGTACCTTCCTTGTGACGACGCCGTGCTTTCCATTCACGAATTGGCAGGCAGGAATTGGCGCTTGCAGTCCAACAAGCGAATCCTTCGTGATGAAATAGCGGACGGGGTGGATGAACTTGGCGTCCTGCTCATGGGTAACGCCAAGGGGGCCTACTGGTACGGCTCACGTTTGTCGATACAGGAAGCGCGGCGGCTAATGCCACACAACAATGCAACAAGCTTGCAGGTTGTGGCGGGAGTTCTGGCCGGCATGGCATGGGTGCTTCAAAATCCTGATGCGGGTGTGGTCGAGCCCGACGACATTGACCATGAGCTCACTTTGAAGATCGCACGGCCTTATCTCGGAGAAATTCTGGGTGTATATACCGATTGGACTCCTCTGTGCGATAGGGGATGGCTATTCAGTGAAGATGTGGATAGGAGTGATCCGTGGCAGTTCAAGAATATACGGGTGAGTTGAAACTTTCCACTCATGTAGCCGGAACAGGGGGTTACATCTAAAGACAAATCGTTTCTCTGCTGAAACTGAAGACCAATGGAATATGCGCCGCTGTGGCGGGATTCCTGCCTGAAATTGCGGAATATAGGAATGCGCGGAGTTCGAACCTGGCTTTACGGCGGGGTAATGCCGCGTTATAAACCCTATGCTTGTCGCCTTGCCAGCTTACGCCTAGTTCCGGTTCGATTGTTCCTGCGCGGACCTCGATCTGATAGCGGACATTTTTTCTTGCCGGTCGTTTTTTATGTCGTTTCCACGTTGCTGAGCCTTTGACTGAGAGTGCGTGAACTTTTTTTTCGTAAAAACTTCCGCTCCATGATCAAGCAAAGCAGTAACGGCGGTGGGTCCATCCGGGTCGTCATGTTTTTTCACTTTTTTCTCCTCACAAGAATCAGCAATAGAAAAAATTCAACCTTGTTCCACCTTCAACGTGATGTAGGGCACATAAATACATTAGTCAGAGGCGATTTACTTTGGTTCCCGGAGGTGGTAGCGGGTAGGGCGCGCTATAACGGATCCAGGCTGCTTGGAGAAGTGGTGGCAAGCAATTTGTTGTTCACATTTCCTGTGGATAAGTTTGTTGATAACCTATGTGCATGATGACTAAGTGGTCTTTATGTAACAATGTTTCTGCTTTTGGCGGTTTTTTAATCTTTACAGAACTGCATTTGTTATCAGCGGCTTGAACAGGAGGCTAGTACTCGGGAGGTTGGCCCAAGGCGATTTTGGGCAATCGTACCGATTGCGTATTGCTTGTGGCCGAATGTGGATTATTGCCAAAATGTCAAGAAAAAACTTTGCCGTTTTATGGCAGGGCTTGTGTTGATTCCAGGAATTTACATCCGGCGCGAGTTTGCGAAATTTATCTTTCGATGGGTCGAACGCGTATGGTGAGGTGTTTAAATCGTACGCTGCTGCTGGGTATGGGGAACCGCTACTGTAACCTGGAGTTGGGTGTCTGCCGGCGTTGTTGCGCCGAAAGATACCGGTTGCCGGTACCCCGCCCTGACCGCTCTACTTGAGTGGCCGCAAATACTTCGTTACGGCCAGTTCGCCGATCTGCCGGCCCATGGCAGCGCCCACCTCTGCGGAATTGCGGTAGTGCACGCCATCGTAAATGCGTGCATTATTTACTTCTTGCGTAAGATCATCAATTTTCGTCCAGCTTCGCGCTACGCCACCCGCCGCGTTACTGATGGTTGTCAGGAGGGGCATAGGTCCTTTTCCGATCTCCGCTTGCAGCACCGCGCCAACCGCCCCAGCAACGATGCAATGCGCGCATGGATATTCGGGGTGCATCGGTGTCTCAATGAAAGGCAGCCAGGACGGGTCTCGTTCCGTTGCGTCGTTTCCATCGATGTCCCCGTTACGGATCGCGGTGACCGGTCGCCAGAAGCCATAATGATACTTTGCATCAAACACGGCGATTAACGCATCGTGCGATGCTTGAGTTACAGCCGCGAACAAGCGTGCATTCTGGGTAATGTCTCTTCCGTCAACCTCGGCAACGGAGCGTACAACCCCATGGTAAATCGGCGGCATCACTTCTTCCCAGAAGAGGGCGATATCGGTTTGTTCGGTAGTACGGCGATCGCTGTGCTTACCGCCGAGCGTCTTGACCTCGTTGTAGTCGCGCGCCCATATCGCGCTGTCAAGCTGCGGGGGAGGGCCGGGACGGAACTGAGCAGGATTTGTCATCAGCCATGGTTTCATCTTCGCCCATTGGGGCGCCTCCGGTATTACCGTAGGCACATAGACGCCTGGAGAGGTGCGCGGCCGGTATGTTTCACCCGCTGTCGCCCCATCGCCAGCGCGCATGGCTAGAATCGCCGCTGCTGCTTCATTCCCTACTGTAATACCTTCGGTCTTGGCCCGGCCATTGGCGATGGTAATCAGCGCCGCCTGGTAAGCAACGTCGATTTCCGCCAGCCGCGATGGTACGAGTTTCACCAGGGTGGCACGGTTTGCTGACGCAATAGCGGCGTCGATTGAGGCCCCTGGGGCCGCTTTAAGCTTGACGTCGCTGACAGGATAGCGCCGGGTGATTGCATTCACCGCTTCGTATACGGAAGCGTGAACGATAGCCAGCGCGCGATCAACCGGCAGTGGTCCCAACCCGGAATCAACAAGAATATCACCGGCCTTGCGGCTCCATTCGGTAACCGTATCAGCTTTTGCCACTGGACCGGCAAGCATCACCGCCACGGCAATGGGTAACAAAATATTCCTGCGTGTCTTGACACTCCGAACCATATTTTCTCCAAGGTGAGTTAAACAATGCATATAATTTTGGTAGACTGGGCTTCGATCCCCTCTTACTCGAGCATCTCGAAACAGGGGTTGCCGCCACAAGCTCGGCGGGGTTGAACCAGTTTTTCGCCTCGATTGAGAGTCGGAGATGCGATATACGCACCGGTGGGCGCGACGTGCCCTAACGCAAGGGCTCAATGGATTGATGGGTTCTGCAGTTACTAACAGTTTCACATTATAACCTGCTGAGGAGCTTGAGCTATGGACTTGGAATGGAAAATAATTGACGAACATCATCAAGAGGTATTTATAGACCAGCACGTCAGAGGCCTCCTATGGATCACGGCCGCAGGTTTTTCATTCTGGCACAGCTATCCTAATCCGGCAGTTGATCTTTCGCGTGTCAAGACAGTAGAAGAAGCGAGAAAAGCCGTGGAAACCGCGCTTCGCCTGGAGGAGTATGAAAATCCGGCCAACCTAATGAAATAGCTGGAGTGGCTGGGTTAACCAAAGGCGAGTTGACATGAGCAAAGAAAAAAAGCTTTAAAGCTCGAAAGACCATATGTAGCAGTTACCAAGCCATAAAGTCTCTCACATTGCTTTGAGGAAGGATGTTTTTGGTAGGGGCGGGAGGAGTTTTATTGTCCACAATTGCTGTGGATAAGTTTGTTGATAACCTCTTCACAGGTTGGGTAAGTCACGTACCCGTAACAGTATTTTCTTACTTGGCTATTTTTTGAACTTTTGAATATTAGTTTAGAATCAATCAGATATCTCAAGAGCTAAGCCTCATGCGAGTTTGAAGGGGATGATTTTGGGAATTTGTGCGATTATTATGACAGTGTGGATTACTTCAGAATGTCAAGGAAAATCTCCATCGAGTAGATAGGGTTTTCCTTGAAATAATCGGAGGAGTTGAACCGCTGTCTATTGCAACTTCCTTCTTCTATCAATGCTGGATATTCGCCGGTTTCTGTAACCAGAACTGATACATGCCTCTAAACGTGTCAGGGTTTTCGAGCTCAAAGGTGTGCCATTTATCCAGGTCGGTTTGGGATATATCCTCGGGAAAACGCTCTCTATATCGTTTGGAAACGTCGGATTCAAGTGTAAATCCGAGAAACGCGAGGTCCAGTTCCAGCAGGTTTTCTTTTAGCTGAGGCAGCGTATAGTGATGCTCTTGAACATGAAATAGCGAATCACGGCACTCGCTCATCGTATAAAAGTCCCTGGCGGACAAAACTTTTCGGAATCCTGGCGCATTTTCGGGAGACATCATAGCCTGCCGACAGCGTCGGATATCTTCCGTATTCGGTGCATATCCCTTTTCGGCAATATAAAGCCTCGCATCAGTTTCATTTTGTCTGGCAAATGCGCTGTAGAAGCCCAAACGCATTAATCCGCCGGGGCGTAGTAAAGCAAGCAGTTCTCGCCACCCTGCCAGCGGTTTTGCAAGGTGATGAAGCACGCCGACCGATTCGATGAGGTCAAACATTCGGCCGCCCATTTCAGGCGAACTGAGGGTGCTTAAGCTGGTAATGTCGGCCTGTGCATATTCAATGTTTCCCAAACCCAGCTCCTCGGTCTTTCTCCTTGCGTAACACAGGCTCGTTAAACTCAAGTCCACGGCAAGGACGTTAGCATTGCCATATCGCTGGGCTGTTGCAATCGAATGTTGGCCTGTTCCGCATCCGGCTATCAGAATATCGATTCTTGCGTCAGCCTCATCAAGCCGGCTCATCGGAATGAACTTTGAAAAAGAAAATCGGTTGCGCAGATAGCGATTGACCGAAATGGATTTCCGATATGAGGGCAGTTTGACCCATCTTGGATACGGGTTTTCCTCATACTGCTTCTGCACCAGGCGTGACATATCGTCAACGATAGGGGTCAGATGCGGGATGAGGGAGCGGAGCCGCCGTTCTTCCAGCGGTTCCCATACTTGTTGCACTAGCAGCGCAGCCAGGGTATCGGGCAAGGAACGACCCAGCAGCGGATGTACAAGGGCGGGCTGTATATCGGCCAGCTGTACAAGGGCCTCGGAGGAACTCACTGAAATCAGCGGGAAATACGCCGCCACAGCAACCAGCCATAACGGGGAAACCGGTAGCGAGTCTGCCAAAGCGGCAGCAAGGCGATCCTTCAGTCGTTGTGCCAGTTCTAATTCCTCGTCTGAACAGGCAAAAATGTATTCGTTGATAAAGCACTGTCGAGCCACCGCGCAATAAAAAACCAGCGCTTTCGCTTCCGGTGCATTCTGAAAAGCATCGCAAAAAATGGCCGATGAATCAACGGAGACTCTGTTGTGATCGTGCTCGTGGATGGCGGCACGTAGCATGGCATATCTTGCCATGGTTAAAAACCGCTCCAGTTCCATGTCGCATACCGGCATAGTCTCCAGCAAGCACTGCAGCAAGAGGTCGTTGCAGACACTGGCGAAGCCGGACAGGCTATCCACGTTATCCGGACTATCGGAACCGAATTGCCCACTAGAGCCGTTAGAACCGGGGATTTCGAACCCAGGCCAGGCGCTATTTGCCCGGTCTATGCATTGCCTGATGCCCGGATTCAACTTGATGAGCGATACAGCCGGGTTTCCGAGCTCAGCCGGGCGGATCCATGCCTCGGATAGGGCTCGAGTGATAAAAGCACGAATGCCGGGAATCTCATGAGTAAGGTAAACATTTCTTATGCACTCGGCAAACCCACTTTTTATTTCCGGGTTTTCGCTAATTCGTAGCGCACATTGATAATTGATTACCGCCTCGTCCAGCTTTCCTTGCTCTTTCAGCGCATTAGCCAGATTACTGTATGCCTCGGCATAATCCAGTTTGCGAGCGAGCGCATTGCGATAGCTCGCAATTGCCTCATCCAGTCTGCCCAGTTCGCTAAGCGCATTTCCCAGATTGCTGTGCGCCTCGGCAAAGTCCGGCCTGAAAATGAGCGCTTTTTGAAAACTGGCGACGGCGTCTTCGGGATTGCCTCGTTCGACCAGCATATTCCCCAGGTTATTGTGCGCCTCGGCGGAGTCCGGTTTGAGCATGAGCGCTCTGCGATAGCTTGCGATCGCTTCATTCGGCTTGCCTTGTTCTCTCAGTGCGTTCCCAAGATTAGTGTGTATCTCAGCAAAATCCCGATCGAATGTCAGCGCTTTCCGATAACTGGCAATAGCTTCCTCCAGTTTGCCCTGTTCCTTGAGTGCATTGCCCAGGTTGACGTATACCTCCACCATGTCCGGCTTGAGCCCGAGTGCGGTGCGATAACTGGCGATCGCCTCATCCATCCTGCCTTGCTGCTTAAGGGCGTTCCCTAAATTACCATGGGCTTCCGCATAGTCCGGTTTGAACAGGAGTGCTCTGCCGATGAGCTCGATGGCGATCTCGGTCTTTCCCATCTGCCTCGCTATTAATCCCATGAAATGCAGCGCACCGGGATGATCCGGCACTACTTGGAGTATTCGTTGATAAATGGCCTGAGCCCGAGGCAGGTCTCCGCCTTGATGATACTGAATCCCTGCCTGGAGGTATTCCGAAATGGACGGAGCGGATGGAGCGGAGGAGGCGGATGAAGTCCCGGCTTCATGCTTCTGGCAGCAGTGCTTGTACTTCCGGCCGCTATTGCATGGGCACGGGTCATTGCGGGAAATCTTTTTCATGCGCTCAATCGTCATTCATAATCGATTCGTAAAATAAAACCCGGGCACGGATAGCACCGGCTTTGGAGTCGCGATACAAATATTTGGCGACGTGCAAAAGGCAATTGGTCAATCGTATTTCCTGCAATACCTTGAGCTCAGGCAATAGCATGACGGTAGCCGGTAGATTCAAGATCGGCACCGTAAACAGAAAGTCATGAGCCTATTTTTTCACCTTGAAATTTCCATTACATGGTCTATCCTGAAATGTAATTAGACCGTATATTTCCCAAGCGGCAACGTTTACGGGAGTAGATAAAACATGAAAGCTATCTCCAGCTGTAAAGTCCGAAACCTTGTCCTGGTTGCAGCCTTGGGCGTCAGCCTCGGTTTTGTGCCGACGGCTTTTGCCGGCTTCCGTTCCTTCATCGTAGACCCCAGCAGCAAAGCAGTGGTCGATATCGGAACTTTGGGCGGGATAGATGCTTTTGCTCGCGGCATCAACGATGCCGGACAGGTGGTGGGCTGGTCCAGAACGTCTGGCGGAAATACGCACGCTTTCATTACGGGTTCCGATGGCACAGGCATCAAAGACCTTGGTACCTTGGGTGGAAGCGACAGCTGGGCCTATGGCATCAATGCTGCCGGACAGGTTGTGGGACGTTCCCTCATAACCGGGGATAAAGCTTACCATGCTTTTATCACTGGCCCCAATGGGGTCGGCATGACTGATCTCGGCACCTTGGGTGGGAGCACCAGTTGGGCCTATGGCATTAACACCGCCGGGCAAGCGGTAGGAATCTCCCTGACGAGCGGTGATAAATCCTTCCGTGCTTTTACTACCGATGCTAAGGGTGGGAACATGACTGACCTGGGTACGCTGGGAGGAGATTACAGCGCGGCCCATGGCATCAACAGCGCCGGACAGGTAGTGGGCGACTCATTTACGAATAGCGGGGATCAACGTGCGTTCATCACAGGTGCTAATGGTGCGAACATGGCGGACCTCGGCACCTTGGGCGGAGATACCTTTGCGTATGGCGTAAACGATACAGGGCAGGCAGTAGGGCAGTCGAATTCACATGCTTTTATTTCCGGCGCCAATGGGGCGGGCTTGACCGACCTCGGCACGCTGGGCGGAGATGAAAGTGTGGCGTACGGCGTCAATAACGCCGGGCAAGTGGTGGGCGCGGCCCAAATTCCCCTGCTGCCGGAGGAATCGATCAGCGATTTTCATGCTTTTGTCACGGGTCCAAATGGAAGCGGCATGACAGACCTTAATTCACTGGTAAACCTGCCCGGCGACCCTTTGACGGAGTCCTACGGTGTCAACAACCTGGGGCAGGTTATTGCAGGCGGCTTTGTCGCCACTATTCCAGAGCCCGAGTCTTATGCCTTGATGCTTGCTGGCCTAATCCTGCTAGGGGTTGTGGTGCCTCGCAAGCAGAATGCCAGGCCGCTCGCTTCAGGACTTTATAATACGCAAACTGGATGAACTGACCCTATGAGAAGAGGGCGCAGATACCCGGAACTTGGGCTGATCAATTAATAAGTAGTTGGTGGAGGCAAAAACACGAAAAAAACCCAATCCTCTTTTACCGGGTAGAAGAGCGTGCAGCAACGCCCCTATGTACGGTAACAGACAGTTAGAGCTAGAGCTTCAGGTTATCTTGTATACGCGGCGGTTTTCAATGCCGTACTTATTAAAAGGATAATCGAAATGAAAAAATTAAAACTATTTACGGTGATTGTCATGCTTGCTGGAGTTGCAGGCTGCCTATCGATAGATACCAGCAAGTCTGGACCACAAGGTCCAAAGGGAGATCCTGGAACCTCCTCGGAAAAAGTTATTGTCGTTCCCGACAAGGACTATTAAAAAGCGCCTTCAGTGAATAAACCGCTGGCGCTCCTGTGATGTCACGGAAGCGCCAGCGGTTGAGTAACTGTCGGTCATTCTGTTCTATCTCTCACTAATCCACGTCTACCTGCCAAGCTCGCTCGAACGCGAGTTCTTTTCACGCCTTGGTTCTTCGTTAGATTACGTTGCGCTACGTGACTTGCCGACAATCTGCTCAAAACGGCCTGAGGAGACCGTTTCAGGCTGAATTCAGGCCTTGTCACCAGCTACTGATGGGCGGTTTTGATTGACCAGCCTCGCTCAAGCTATTAGTATATGCACCTCTCCAATTCCCCGATAGCTCAGTCGGTAGAGCGACGGACTGTTAATCCGCAGGTCCCAGGTTCGAGCCCTGGTCGGGGAGCCAATAACAGCAAGGGTTTCGGCGTTTTCGCGCCTCCCGTTTTTTTCCGCAATTCTGCTACTTTTCCGCAATTCTGCTTTATTGAAACAAACCGCTCGCGCTTCCAGTGTCGTAATTAGTAATTACTAGCTCTCCGCTGGCTTTACGTTCATGAGCCCCGCAGACCGCATATTGGATGGTCAACCCCAACATGGGCAGCCCATCAAATACACGCCGGATCTCGGGATGATCGTTGATACTTACCATTGCCTTTCCCTTCATCGACCTTAGTCGGTTGGCCATGTGCTCGTACTGCTCAAATTCAAACGGCACGCCGTAACCTTCGGTCCGCCAGTAGGGCGGGTCCAGGTAGAAAAAAGAGTGCGGCCTATCGTAGCGATCGATGCATTCGCCCCATGGCAAATTTTCTATCGTAGTGCTGGCCAAGCGAATATGTGCAGCCGATAAGCTTTCCTCGATACGGCACAGATTGATCGCTGGTGTCGTGGTCGCTGTACCGAAGTTCTGCCCGTGGACCTTTCCACCGAAGGCATACTGCTGCAGATAATAAAAGCGGGCTGCTCGCTGAATGTCCGTGAGCGTTTCGACTCGCGTCATTTTCAGCCATTCAAAAAGCTGCCGGCTGGTGAGTGACCACTGGAATTGCCGAACGAACTCTACAAGGTGATGTTGCACCACGCGGTAGAGCGAAACCAAATCGCCATTAATGTCATTGATGATTTCAACTGGCGCCGGCGTTGGTCGGAGGAAATAGAGCGCCGCCCCGCCGCAAAATACTTCCACGTAGCACTCATGCGGAGGGAAGAGGGGGATAAGACGATCGGCCAGGCGGCGCTTGCCGCCAAGCCACGGGATAATAGGTGCTGACATATGAGCCTCTCGAAATGGCGAGAATGTTGTGCTAAGCTCCCCCGCGCTGCGTACGTAGCAGGAGGGCCTTGGCTTTGGCTCACAGCTGTATTCTGTGGGTTAAGGTGGCCAGATGATGTTGACGCATCATTTGACCGCCCTTCTTTATTGCTGATCAACTAGTGCAAAATTTGCACTAGTTCAAAACCCTCGAATTCGAGGGAATTAGAATATCAACTAGAAAAATTCTAACAACTGATATTCCATCAAATTCAGTATGTAAGAAATTCTTACCAACTGAAGTGAATTTCACCCTAGTTCAAATGTTCAGTTATACGGAATTCCCGGATAACTCAGATACTTAATTAATCTGCATATTTTGCCGATCACCCCTAAACCCAATCCCGGCGTGGCAACCCGGCGCAAAGTAGGTGATTTGCCGATCACCTCCATTATCAGCTTGGGCCCAGTAGCGGGCATAAAAATACGCGCGGGGCGACCTAGATTCCCTAACGTGAATGCGGTTGATTATTGATGAGGTTGGGCTACACTAAAGTTTTCACAGCCAAGAAAATTCTTGAAACGATCACTAAAATTTCTAGCCATTTTCGGGCTAATTGCTCAAATATCTTCTTGTAACCGAATGCAAGAACCAGACAATTACCATGATTGCATTCTTCAAAATATGAAAAATGTGAGTAGCGACATGGCTGCCAGGGCGATTGCTGAGGCTTGTTACGACAAATATGGCGACCCCGAATTGCTTAAATCCAACAAAAAACCCGCCGAAACAGGGTCTACAAATTAGTATGTTCAAACCAACAAAACCTACGACATCGCTACTCTACCGCCTTCTGCCCCTTAATCCATCCCTGTAACCCAATCAATTGCTCGGTATTGGCAAGGCAGATTTCGGCTTCTCGCTCTTTCTGCCACTCAATGTCTGTGAGCCTAACGTCACTGGCTGTTTCATCAATTCCGCTGGTGGCGTCGGGAACGGTCCCCTGGTTGGCTGAGTTCCACATGCTGACAAAATGATTAGGGATAACGCAGCCGCTATCCATGCGCTTAATGACTTCAACTGGCACCTCTCGATCTCGGTAAATGGTTCGGTCTCTGAAAACGGTTCTTATCTTTTCCTGGGCAGCGACTGCTTGAGTTCCTGATACGGCCGTCACATCGTCGCGTTTTGCGACGATCTTAATTTCCTGTCTCTGCTCTTTCAGCATCCCGGCCTCGAAGTGATCCGCCGTTACCTTCCATGAAACCAGTCCACCAAGAGTCAGTCCACCTAAAAATATCCCGATCAATACATACATGTTTGCCTCGATTATGAGTTTGCACAATTTCGCAAACTGAACTGAATGTTTGGCTTAATATCGCACCCTTGTCATACCCTTAACCCCATGATTTAAATCGATTGTGGCGCTTCTCAATCGCCTGATTTTTGTGCAATTTTGCCGCCAACCTCAAACGCATGCGATACTCGTTCAGCCCCGTTCTTGTCAGCTCGTCCATAGCCACCAGATGAGAATCCGAGTTGGCTAACGATACGTTTCATGGCCCGGCGTTCGCTCAATACCATAGGATATTCATCCCTTGCCAGATACCCTTTTACCTCGTATCCGATTTCCGCTTGCGCTATGGTCGCAACCCAAACATAAGGGCCGGTCATAGAGTCCTCGCTTAAGCGACGGCGGATCAGCCAGGACGGTTGCAGAATCGGCTCGACTGTGAGCAGGCCGTCAACGATCACAAAGTTATCGGGCAGACCGTTCACACCCGACCATCCTTAGCTCTCCTGTCCATCCGATCAAAGATCGCGTAAATCTTGAAGTAACCGCGAACGACAACGATGGCCGCCCAACTCATCCAGGCCATCAGAAAAACATCGAATACTCTTATCGGAAGCCAGTTGGCATAGGAATAGAAAACCATAGCCATCAAACTGCACATAACAGCAGTCACGAACCATGGAACGAAATTATTCACGCCAACCCCAAGCACTGCTTGTATTCAGCCTCGCGGCGAATGGTCAGGCCGCGCATAACCTTTCCTTGGAACCTATTAAATGACTTGATGCGCCTACAGGCTTCGTCGTAATCAGCTTTATTCAGCACATCGATTAATCTGTCCGGCTCCGGTTGCTTCGGCTTACCTTGATCGTCAACTGTTCGCTTATCGGCTTTGCGGCACACTGCGCCTACGCCCACGTTATAGGCAAGACTCACGTATGCGTCGAATTCGTGCTGATACAGCGGCACCGTGACGCACTTTCGCACGCCGGCCGCATAGACATCCTCGATCTCGTTAAGCAGGCGGATCATGGCTCGGACTGGCGTTGTTTTATCTCCCAGTCGGACGCCAGCAGTAGAGCCAAATCCGTTAGTAGGTACGTCACCAGCGACTGGTGGCGCGGCGACCTCGACATAGCCCTCATGCTGAGCGATGCCAACGTACAGGCTTGCGCTCACCATCATGACAGCAACTGCCGAGCGGACCTGATTTACAGATGGTTTCATGATCGCTCCTTCGCTGCGTCCAGTGCCGCCTGAATCTGCGCAACTGCTATTCCCTGATCCATGAACCTAGCAACGAATGCCCCAGCCGCATAAGTTGCATAGCCGAGATACCGCAGCACTAACGCTGCATCAGCAACCAGTTCCGGCGTAATACCGAAGATCCCGGTCGGCACGACTGACGATGCCGATTCTGATGCGCTGATAAGAGCAGACGCGACAGCGGCCAGTCGTACGCTCCAGGCGCCCTTTAGAATCGCTTCCCAGTTCTCAACGAACTTCATTTTCCATCCAGCATGCAGTCGAGTTTCAGATTAAAAGATTCTTTCTCGTCACCAGTATCGATGCCTTTGCATGTCGGAGTTTTAATAACCGCCCTCGGCTTAGGCTCTGGCTTCACTTCAGGCTTTCCCCGCTCCTTTATTTCCTGTCGCGGCTCATCCACCGCCACTTCAATCGGCGACGGATCAGGTTTAAAAGCGCCCGGCGGCACAGAGCAGGCGACGGCCAGGAAGGCCACGATTATTAGTAAGTAATGCATCATTTCCTCCTTGACCAATGCTCGATAACCCTGTCGAGCTTCTCGTTAAACTCCTTCATGGTTTCCCGCTGCTCGACCCTTGCCGACTTAATCTCAGCGCTCAAGCGCTCATTAGTGCGCTCCTGATAAACCTCGCCGCGCTTGAGCGCCGCAATATCGTTCTGCACGGCGTTGTAAGTCGCCACGCCCGATGCAAGCAGACCGGCTACCGCGATAATCCCGCTCCACGACAGCGTGTGATTCGACGGACCGCGCCTCCTCCTTTCCTCTTTCTCTTCCCCTTCACAGCCCATTTCTAGCCCTCGCTCGGTCGAATCGTTCTGAATCTTCACGGCAGTCAGCATTGCAAAAAGCGCCCAAGGATTCCTTTACTTCGCGGCCAGTAGGGCAAATATCACAAGCACAGCGCCAGCGACGATCAACGTGATGCGTGGGAATTCCGCCAGCTTGTCGAGTGTCACGTACGCTTTTGCACCTACTTTTGCGTCCATGGCTTTAATCCTTTCTTCTATTTCTTTGATGCGTGCGCGCTGGAACATTGACATCTCAACCCCCATAAAAAAAGCCGCTCAATGGCGGCTCTGTGTTCAAAAATGCTATCTGTTAACCAGCTAAAATTATCGTTTCATTAGCCGGGTCTACCCCTGCAATATCAGTTAAGTTAGTTATAGATGTCTCAATATATTTACATCCTGCAGGCGTATTTAGTTGCAAAAAAACAGGGTCGCTGGTTTGTATAAGCATGCTCACAACCCCGGTAGTCGCTTGATAAATTACATAGTTGCTCACCGCTTTAACTCCTGAAGAATGACTGTTCTCAGAATCGAAGATTGGCTTAACGCCCAGCTCGTGTTATCTCTTGCTATGGACCAATCCAGAATAATGTCATATAGCTTTCCGCTGATTGAATCAAGCGCCCATACATGATTAAACTGCTGGTTACTGGAAATCACGTATGTTCCTACAATCGAGAAATTTCTAGTGTCCTGAGACAGCACCAATACCGTATTGATATTGGTGATTATGAAGTATGAAACTCCGGAAGCCGATGACCCGACATAATTGGTAGACAAAGTGATTTGCGTATCACCATCGATGGAAGCGATAGGATATTTGAATCCGCCAGGGATAAAAAAGTAATTGCCGACGACCAAACCGGACAGCCAGGACGTTCCGACTCCTGTAACAATTTTTGAGCCACTGGTGACCGAAACCGCGCCGGTTCTATAGACCGTGTATTCATTCAGGGTTAACCGCTCTACGCTCTTTAGCCCTTGAGAAGCACCCACTGTTATTAAATTGGAGTTAGCGGAATGAGATACAGTGATTAGGTGTTTATTGCCTGTTCCCAAAAATGGGATGGAAAATATGTTCTCCCATACCGAATAATTTGTTTGCGTTATTGTCCCGGCACCCTGCGCCACAGAGATGCTGGTGACTGAATTCGGCGCCATGTCTGTGGTCTGGGTTAGGAGCGCAGTTGAAGACACCCCCTCCGTTGCAGACAGCGGATACCATTCGCCGTCTGCCCTGCTGTATATGCTTACCGCACGGATCCAGTAATACCAAGTTTCTCCCGAATCTGTCGCGTGCGTGAATGCATTATCGTAAACAGTGGCGAGTCTGGAGGAGCCTGCGCGGTCATTTGTTCTAGACGCCCATACTTCGGCACCAAACAGCAACGGATCATTTAAAGCGGACCATTTGAGCAGGTTGCTTTTTAACGCAGGGGTAGCCGTCAAGCCAGATAGAGTTGGCGCTAATACTGGCTGGATAATCATATAGCTGTGATGATCTGAGTGTGTGGCTGATACGGGAATGGCGGTATTACATTTATCGTGTAAGAACCGACGATAGGTGTTGCAAATGAAAATGTTCCAGAAGTAACTATCTCCATTTCCGGAGCCACAGCGCCATCAGGAACGAAAACAAAAACTTCCGTGGGGTTTGGGAGTGAGCTTCCCAATGTTGTTGTATCGCTTCCATTTGCTATAACTTCCAGCTTACTCCAGGTTGCGGTGATTGTAGGCCGAGAAGAGACAACCCCACTATCAACATATTGGGTTGCATCATCGGCTTCGCCTTCGATTGCGGTTTCGCCAGATCGAGATTGACTATCCAACATATCATCTTGACATTGACCCGACCGCACTATCGCGCCCGTGGTAGTCTCATAAACAAGGAAATTCATCGTTTTAGCTCCGTGGCGACAATCGATCTAGCGGAATATGCACAATTTGCACCGCTCATTGCTTTTAGTTCATAGGTCTTAGTCCCTGAAGGCGAAGCATCGACGTAAGGAAAATAAAAACACAAACTTTTTGCTTGTGTGGATGTGACGATAACCGATTCCCTATAAACCTGCACTCCATTCACAAATACGGCGACCTCGGAACTGGCAGCAAAGCCATCACTACCCGGCTTTATAAAGCATGAGAAGTTTACAAGCAGACGGCCGTCAGACATTTTGTTTACAGATAGATACTGTAGTGAGCCGCCAGTAATTGGCGCTAACGTATACGCGGCCCCGACTTGAGTGACCGCATTAGCGCTTATATTTCCAGTAGCAATAATATCGCCCTGCACCGTCAGGTTTGTGCCATCCCATAGCAGGGCTTTACCGGCAGGATTGCCTACGCTGAGTTTATAGGTTGCGCCGGAGTGCCCGAGGAATAGGCCCGTGCCGGTATTGTATGCAGTCTGCCCGCCCTTGATATGCCCGGCGCCGGCGAACGTGATGGTTCCCGCTGTAATCGTGCCCAGGTCTGCACTTATGGCAGCCAAGTTCGTTACGCTCATTTGCCCGGCCGTCACTGATTTGGCCAGTAGATCAGTACCATCAACCCACGTAACCCAGGCCGAACCATTCCAGCGATGGAGCTTTTCGTCGCTGGTCAAGTAGACCACTTGCCCCTCATGGGTTCCTGCCGTCGACAGATCCGCTACCGAGGTAATGCCGCCTGAAGATAGCGGCATTGCCGTGACTTCAGAGCTTAAATTCAGGCCATCCTTTCCAAACTGGTCATAGAAGGCGACCCTATAGAATCTGGCAACACCAGCCGGAAGGCCGTTGAAGGTTTCGGAATTGTTGGGTCCGTCATATAGCAGATTGCCTGGGCCCGGCGTGAATCCGCTTGAAAGCGATCCGTATACCAGCATGCCGCCATAGTCCGTATCGGAGGGCAAGGTGGCGGCAATGGTGGTATTGCCTATGCCGGCGGTTGCGGAAAGCCCCGAAGGCACCGCTATCTGGGGATTGGTTACTGTGAGGGCTGCCCCGCTCACTGATGAGCCATTCCCAGACACCGCGTACAGCTTCAGGTCAACCGAGCGCCAGGGACCGCCGTCGGCCGTCATGTCCTCAAATGTGTACTGGTAGCTTGTCGATCCGATCCCGCTTACTGTGCGCTTCAGCACGCCCGCTCGCCATACCTCAATTTTGTAGGAGGTCGCACCGGCGTATGCATTCCACTTCACCTTGGCCCCTGTGCCAGTGAATGCCTGCTCCAGTGCGAAGCCGGTGATAGTCCCAAGATAGGATCCGGTTACCGCGTATGGCGTGGCGGTGAGCTCGGCCAAATCTTGCGCCGCTAGTCCATAAATATTAAGTGACCTTAGCTTGATATAGATCGTGGTGCCGATCATTTCCGGGTCATAGTCATATTTGAATATGGCCTGATCAAGCCGGGCAAATCGAGTCCCCGCTGTCCATGCGGACTTGCTCGACCCATACGCGCCACGCCGCAAGCCGGTCAAGCTGTAGTGGTACGGCGAGGTCAAGGTGGCGGTCTGGAATGAAACCAGCTCATTACCGATCAGGCACAGCGTATTGAGTTGATCTCGGTCAGCCAATGTTCCCCCCGTCAATACAGCCTTTGACGCAGTCACATCAACAGCAAGAGTATTTGCAACGTCAGGATCTGATCCGTTGGCCAGCGCGCCGGTGCCGTGCCGTGCCGGTCCGGAGATCAGCCCAACCCGTGAATAGGTGGCGTTGTCCCTCGATACCCAAACCTCACAGCTACCCCAGTTGACGCCGCCTGATGTTGCCATCCAGATCTGGGGGGTAACTGACAGTGAGGTAGGAGGTTCGAAAATAACCGGCGCGTTTGAGTCTCCCGGGGATATGTTGTAATCCGCGCTATATCCGCCAACCTCCTGGCTTGAGTAAACCGCGCTCGAGCTCACGCCGGACAGGACTTCTTCGGCCTTGATGGACAACCCCCCGTCCTCGTCTTCCTCGATTTCCATGATTCTGACGGGCGTCCGGTTTAGCCCGAGGCCGGGATCCGTCAAGGTGACTATATCCATCGGCTCGAGCCGGGCGTATTTCCAGCCAAGGCGGAACTCATACGAGTTGCGCTGATATAGGTCGCGTTGGCCGATCAGTTGCACTACAGTCCTGGCGACGGCGGGATCAGTGATCTCATCCAGGTTGATAGGGTTGCCTGCCCTGAGTCCGTGCATTTCGATAGCCGCTTGATCCTTGAACTCGGCGGGTTCCTCCGCGTATTGATTCGCGCGGTTGAAAAATTTGATGTTGATCTGGTTAAACGCATCGGCCTGCGTGCTACGACGCGCTCTGACGGGATCATCATTATCGAGGAAATCATCGTCTGACAAGTCGTATTGCGGGGTCAGGTCCGGGGTGAAGGTCTCCCCATTGCCAGTGACGGGGGCATCGCCATAAGGCACGACCCGGAACCGATCTTCAGACCAAACCGCATTGCTATTGCCGAGCTGTAGCAAGCGTTCAATTACGCCGTGGGCGGTTTCCTGTTGCGTATATGCCGGGGAGATAAATATCCCGCTGGCCACGCAGAACTGAGAATACTGAGTCAGGTCGCCTATCAAAGATGCAGAAAACCCCATGCCGAAGTTTGCATCCGTCAAAACACTGGAAAGCACGTCCCTGGGGTTTGCATCGACAATCGCACCGCCGTACTGACGCAGTCCATCAACCTCAAAAGAGTGATTCGGCAGCGCCGCCTGATCATCGAGTTGGTAGACCGGCGAGAAAAGGTATGCCGTGCCACGATACCCGAGCGCCTGGTCAGAGTGATTCGTACTCATGTACGGTGCAGCGGACTGCGAATATGATCCGGTGTATAGGGACAGGTTCAGGTCGGAAGTATTATGAATTTCCTTCCCTTGCCAAATCGTCCGGATGCCAATTACCGGCCCTTCACACAAGCCGATGATGACCGCAGCTTGATAGCTGTAAGTCGTGGATTTTTGTTTGCCGCTTGGGCCACCCTTGCCGCCGGCCGACTGCGTTGCGGTGTGCGCGACCGGCGTAAAGTCCCCATACCAGAGCAAGTTTCCTGACACTCGCGCGCGCCCGAAAACGACCGGTACCACGCTACCATATGCAGACGTCTGCAATCTGACCGACGCGATAATTGGCGCGGTGTTGTTCGGTTGTTTTTGTCCGCCGAAAAAGCCGCTCACGCCAATCCCCTTAATCGATAGATTCCATCAAGCCGATCGGCTAGCGGTCCGCGAGAGGCGTCCGATATTGTGACCATGCGCTCGTCTTTGTAAGCGTGAATGATGAGCGGCCACTCGACAACAATGGATCCGTGCGAGGCTGTCCGGCCAAACCGAAACATGGCGATGTCGCCAGGGAGAGGATCCTGCTCGGTCAAATCCGCGTAGTTTTTCAGGACATTCAGGAAGCGCGGTTCGTCCCTGTGTATATGCCAGTCAGGCGGGTATTCGCCCAAGTCAATGCGGGGAATCAATCCGGCATCGGCGAACACTTCCACCAGAAAATATGCACAGTCCACACCCGCACCTTTGACGCGGCCTTGATGATGCCATGGGGTTTTTAGCCAAGTCATTGCCTGATCGACAATGGCGACACGTTTACCACTCATAGCACTGTTTCCGGTACCGGAACATATGGGGATCCCCGGAAGTTCGCGAGGTTCGAAAACTTGCTGGAGCATGTCGATTGCTGCTTATCGCACCCGGCATAGGCGACGAATGTGTCACCAATTGCAGGGGGAACCACAAGCGGCAACGCCAGGACTATCACGCCTGGCGTGTATTGTTTGATCGTGCGTGTAATGCCGGCATTCGCACCGCTGGTGAATTCCATAGTCCCCAGGGAAAAATAGCCAGACGCCTGGGACAGACCGCAATTGATCTGCGTCACATTTGACCCGGGAGTGACGTTGGATGCCGTCCTGAAACCCGTCTTATTAAGCGTGCAGCCGGTGTCATATAGTGTATGCAGGCACCCAGGCTGATACATGTTTCGCGGCCATTGCTGATTGAGTTTTTCCAGATCGGATTTAACTGTAAGTCGCGCCTCAGTGCGGCTTACTTCAATATCCGCAACGTTCCCCGAAAACGCCCACAGCTTGCCCGCGCTGGTATCGCCAAATGTGGGCATGAAAACGCGCTCAACCAGTACGCGCGCACCGTCCAGATCGCCACTTCGGGCAGCTTGCAGCCACGGCTTGCCATTCAAGAGCATCGTGCTGTCGGCAAAGACAGTCATGTCCATGGTTTGCACTTCCAGCCCGGCTTTGTTAGAAATTTTGCTGCGAGTGATTATCGGGCCGGCGCTGCTGAAAGTATTCCCGCCCACTGTGAGATCGGCATCCGCTCCGGTGTAACGGGCAACGAACCCGCCGACCAGAGTGAAGGTGTACAGATCGGCCATAAGCAGATTTTGCTTGCTGGCGAGCAGGCTTATCATTGCGGCAGATGCAGTCTTCATACCTTGTTACCTGGCGCGCCCTTGAACTCGCATTTCTTGAGCTCCCAGAGCTGTTTCATGAATTGATCGAAGCCGCCTTCGTCCATCATGAAACGGCAGCGGTAATAATATGTTCCGGTCCAGGTAAGAGAAGCAGAGGCGGCGGGTGCGCTGACAAATGTCACCAGGCCAGTACTGCTGATGCTGTAATTGGCCGGGCTGGTTTGAGTGATCCCGGCCCTCTTGATGTTGGTCAGCAGGTTGACGTTTTGTACCGGTTCCACGAAAGCGTTCCCGCCGGCGCTGATTGCCCGGGTCAGCTGGTATTGAGTCGTGCTTCCATCCCCCACGCCGAACTGATAATCAGTGACTGAATTAAAATCTGGATCGGAATACAGGAACGAATCCCAGGAACCGCGCACAACAAGGAAAAATGCCAATAGCTTTTTTAGGTCATCATTGGAATCGCCGCGCAGGAACTCATACGACAGCGTGAAACGCCAAAGAGGGTATGCCTGAAACGATGAGCGCAACTCACGGCCAGAGACGGACTCCTGAATTTTGGTTTTGAATATCGGATGCTTGCCGGTGGACCATGATAAGCCCGGTAGTGTGGGAAACACTGCGTTACTCATTTACGGTGCCATGCAAAATTTCGATTTAGCTGCGTCAATAGCTTGGCAAGATCATTTTTATGGATGAAATCACCGCCCGAGGTATGGATATGTACAGTTGAGGCATCCCCGGTCATATTCCTGATCGCATCCGCGTGCTCAGCCGGCAGAACCATTTCGCGTTCGTGAAGTTGAGTCATTGGGTTTATGCCGGCAGGGATGTCATAGCCGCCTTCTGCTGAAGCAACCGCCAGGCCGCTCAAGACCATGGCCATCGTTTCAGCAAATGCTGCGGCTGCCAGGGCAGGACCTACAATCGGAATGGGCGCCACAGCAGCAGCTGCGCCACCAGCTGCGATCGCGGCTTCAGCCGGTATAATGCCGGCTGCGGAAACTTTCGCCGCTATCACTGCTGCTGTGGCGGCGGTTGCGCGCGAAGCTGTAGTGTCGATCAGGCCCATCTTTTCCAAGAAAGCCCGCATCACTGTGCCCGTCTGTGTCGCGGCGGTTTTCCGGAGCTCAGCCGCGGCCCAGGCCGTCGCCATGTTGACCGCTGATTTGATGAACGAGGCCGCGATGTTGTCGCCGATATTCAGCATGGCTTTTCGCCATGTCAATGTGCCCTGGATCATGCCGTTGATGGTTCGGTCGAAAGCATCCTTGATCGGGAAGAGGACTCCATCCCACTTTTCCTTGACATCAAGCTGCATGGCGGAATTGATCTTTTCCACGTCGAGCGCGTGTTTGAACTGAATCTCCGCCATTTGATCAAGCAGCTTCTGCAAGGCAACCGGGTCATAATTGGGGTCGCCCTTCATTGCATCGATGCGCGCTTGCTGAGCGGTAGTTTGTATCTGGAAACGCTGCTCTTCATAGTTACGCTGAATATCAAGCAATTGCCGCTTGCTCATGTATCC
>NZ_FRBV01000012.1 GCF_900142705.1 Nitrosospira sp. Nsp11 | reverse complement strand
CCCGCAAAGACGTCCTGCATTTTTTTGATGGACCCGTTCACCGAATCAAAGCTCTTGCCCATCTGTGAGGTAGCGTTTTGCACCACCTTTTGCGCAGCAGCCACGGCGGCATTTAGCCCGGCATCTTCCGCGCTGATGCCCAGTGAGACGTCTTTATCTGCCATTGGTTATCCTGTTGGGAACTGCTTCATCAGTTGCGCGATTTCCGCTTCGCTCATCTTTTTAGGTTTTGATTCTGGCTTTATGCCCAGATACCCGGCAATCATGACGTGAACTGGCGGGTGATATTCCCAATACTTGTTCATCGCTGCCAGCCGGGGAATGTCGACGTGATCCCGAACGTAATCCCACGTCCACCCGGTATTGGCGCAGACGCGGGAATACAGCTCAAACCAGTCTACTTCCCCGGCTGAGCTTCCCCCAGTTCCAGCGCCTTTCGCTTGAGCCCGCCGACATCCATGATCGCTTCCATAACTTCCTGCATGTCGCCGAGGTCAACCATTTCGGCTACCTTTCCCCTTGTCATGTCAGGATAGTTCCTTGATAGCGCCGAATGCAGGGCGTCGATCACGGTCCCGACAGACTCGAGACTGGCGCCAACCTGAAACTTACTGATCCGCTCTTGCATGAGCTCGATAGCGCCGAGGGAAAGCGGCGGCACGATGTAGGTCGTCCCGCCCAACTTCATTTTTATGCCATTGATCATGGTTTACTCCGACATCGAATAATCGAATATCCGGCCCTGGGCATCCGCGAAACAATCGAAGTCGATTTCCGGAACCACGAAATCATCCAGTTTGGTAGCCACGGTGAGCTTTGAGGCGAGGCAGGAGTAGAACGTATAGGTCACGGCCTTGCCTTCAAACGGCAGGAGAATGTCGGCACGGAAGGTGGGTGCATAACCCATCGGCAGATTCGCTACGCTGGATTTTGTCGCGACAGTGCTGGCAGCGGTGTATCCATAATTGATGAATACCTTCAGGCCCAGGTCAGCCGCGGCAAACAGATAGACGCCGGCCGAAACGGTGTATTGCCCGGTTGCGGGAGCGGCTGTCACGCGCTTCATCGGCAATCCACCGGCAGTCACTACGCCCAGATCAGTCGCCCATGTGCCCGCATCTGGGATCTTGATCGCAACGAGAGAATCTGCCGCGCCCGCCGTGATTGTGAATGGCGTGGCGGGAATGAGAATGCCGACGGAATCCTGCTTGATGTTCGCTATCCCTGCCGAGAGCGTTTGGCCGAAGAAAATGCTATTCCACATCGCGCCGTTGACCTGGGCATTTTTGACCTTGCCGGATATTTTGCCCTTGCCGCGCCCGGCCTTTACCGGGAATTGATTCTGTCCATACAGCAGTTTGTTATCGAACGACATGTCGATGGAGATTTCCTGTGACAGTCCGAACTGAACAGGCGAAGGGACAGCAACAGCCGCGCCGGTCGCATCGGTCAATGGTGTGCCCCATAAGCTACCGGCACCAAAAATGGTTTGCATTTGTTGCTCCTTTATTGGGTTAAATCGTAAACTTTCGTTGTGTATCTGACGTGGTAGAGGAACGTGGCGAACCCCGCCGTCTGATCCGCTTCGTGCATCTCCCACTTGGCCGGGCCTTGCAGTGTCAGTGACGCAAGGCCGCTTAGGGTCGGGTCAGCCATGATCCGCGCGTGGGCGGCAGCTATGATTGGATCGGCCAGTTGATCCGGTACATCGCCTCTGGTGTAAACGTCGATCGCCATAGCCAGCGTGGAAATGGTCATCCCGGCAAACTGTTTCTCTGGAATATCCTCTTCCGGTCGCACGATGATTGCCGGCGATTCCTCCCGTCCAATTGCTGTCACGCGCGAACGAAATACGTTCGCTCCTGCCGGCGTTGCGCCTGTCAGCAGGGTTACCACTGCCGACAGGATTTGCTCACGCTTGCTTGGCATCAACCTTTCCAGCTTTGGGCGGCGGCACGAGATCGAGCCGTGACTTATGCATTTCAGCCAGGTCAGCAGGCAACTCAATGAGTTCGCCGCCTTCCAGCGTCTTGCCGTCCATGATCAGGCGTTCGCCATTCTTGATTCGATATGTATTCATTTTTGCAGCATCACCTTTGAAAAAACGCCGTCATCCTGCTTTTCCCCTGCGCCCCGGGCGGTGTACTTCACGCGGTTCACCGTTATCACGTCATCTCGTTTGAACGACACTTCAGTGGTTAGGTAGGTGAGGGAATAATCAGTCGACAGCGCACCAGCTCCAGAGAAATCCACGCTGTTGTCCGGCATGTCCAAGATCCCCAGGAATGAGACGTTGCCCTGCGCTTTCAAGCAGGGCACGCCAAAATCATCCAGGAACGAATCTTCTTTGAACATTACTCAGCGGGCGGTGTTTGCGCTGGCTTCTGTGCGGCCGCTAGGGCGCCGACCAACTGCTGAATCAAGGCAGTGCTATCGGTAGCCGCGAGGGTGGACGCCTTCCGCTCTTTCTCAGCCTTTAAAGCGGCTGCCCGATCTTTCGCGTCCGCCAGCTCAAGCTTATGCAGGTGCTGAGCCGCTGCGTCATCCTCGAGCTCAATCGTTTCACCGCTGACGGACGTTTTATCGAAAACTTTTCCATCATTGGCTCTTACTTGCGTGGTAACCACGAAGCCATCACGAACGATATATTTCTTCATTTCATTCCTTTGGAATTGGAGTATTAAAAACGGGCCTTTCGGCCCGCTGGTGTGTGAAATAAAATGCCCTGGAATTAGGTGGTCAGGGCGTCAGACATCGTAGAGAAGCTGGCGGCGTGACGCACGCCGATGTCGATCGACTGAAGGGCGCGGATCAGTACGCCACCGTTTTTGTAAACGGCGGAGTCATACGGATTCGGCACAATTTCCAGCACACCCCATTCGCCGATCAGCAACTCGTTCCAGGCGCCGAAGAAGACTTCGGAGCAGATGCCGGAGGCGGTGCCTTTGGTCAGGTTGCCACGGGCTTGATTGGTACGGGCAACAGGATAGCCGTTGATCTCGCCAGGGGTGCCGGAGCGCTGGCCAACTGCCGAGCCGGACCAGAGATATTGACCGGTGGTAGATTTGAGTTTCTTGAGAGCACCTACCGATTTGGCGTTTGCCATGTATGCCAGAGACTCTTCCGGGGCATTTGCGGCCATGACAGCCGTTTCCATATCGATCAAATGATCGATGGTCAAAGCCGCGCCATTGGTGCCGCCGACAACGGAGCCGATGCCAGATACGTTGGCGATGCCGAGAGGTTGCGCAGATGAGCCGCTACCGGACAAGGCTGCAATATCAATGCCGAGCGCGAGTTGAGCGATCAAGTCCGCGCGCACAATCATGTCTATATCGGGAGTCGACTGCAGCAGCATGTTGCGACTGATCTGACTGAACGTGCCGATGGTTTTCAGCGTCAAGGAGATCTTGTCGAACGTAGCTTCCGATTCCGTGGTGTTGCCAGTTTCCGATGTCCAGTAAGTCGAAGACGCGCCGGTTTGACGCGGGATGTCGACGTTGCCGACGAGCCCGGAGAGGACGGTGGCACCCATTTGCATGACGCGCGCCTTGTTCCGCAAAACCTCGATGAACGAACCGGCCATAAGGTTGGTTGCTACCAGCGCGCCACCCGTTGCAGGTGCGCCCGCTGCGTATGCTGCGCGAGCGGCAAACGGGATATTCGTCGGAATGAAGAAGCTGCGTTCGCTTTGCGGACCGCGCCCCAGGCGTTTGGCGATGGCGGTGGATACTTCCAACTCGAAACCGGCCTCTTTCCAACTGTTCGAGAGCGAAGCATTCAATGCGCGGATGACGGAATATCCAGCCTTTTCGCGTTCGCTCATATCAGCATGCGCACCTTGACCGAGATCCACAGCTTGCTGAGTATTCCGTGCTTGTAGAATGTCCAGCACTGCGCCGCGCGCGACTTCAACGGTAGCTCCTTTCTGGATAAAACCGCGCTTCACTTCCGGATCGATTTTGTGTTGATTGCACAGCCCTTCTATTTGAGCAATACGTGCCCGCTCCGCTTCGGCGCCGGTCTGGCGTTCGCGATTGGCGTCAATGACTACCACGGCAGAAGCGCCGCCGACTGAGCCACCCGTGCCATCGCCAGCCGCGTCTTGTACTACATAATGCTTTTTAAACATTGTCGTTTCCTTTAAAGTTTCGGCTGACGCCGGTTTCGGTACGGGGATGATTTCCACATCCCGCTCTTCATCGCCAGCCCCACGCCCGACGCCGACAGTAGCGTCGGCGGGAACAGTGACCAGAGATATTTCGTAAGGCTCCCAATCGGTAGCCGTGTAAATTTCTTTCTCGGTATCCTCTTCAAACTTGAATACCCGGTACATAAAGGACACGTTGCACAAAACGCCATCATCGGCCTGTCGCATCGCCCAATCACCGCGCTCATCCTTTCCGAAGCGAACCGTGGCATAGCCGCGGCCGCCTTTTATCTCGATGTCTTCAACGATGCCCAAAAGGTCGTTACGGTTGTGATTGAACAGTAGCGGCATATTCGCCTGTCGCGCCCCATTCACCCGCACAGCACCTTTGGCGTGACTCAGGATCTCGGTGCCGTACCACATATCGACAGGCTCTTCCGAGCTGAACGAGAGGCTTACCGTTCGGGTCTCTTGGTCGGTCAGAGCGCGCTTGCCATCAACATCGACAATCCTCGAGACGACGCGGGTTTGCGGCTTAAGCTTCGTCGGACGTTTCCTAATCATTCTTGCTCCCATAAAAAAACCCGCCGAAGCGGGTCATTCTTTTTTTGCATCATCGTTTTTTTCAGGCGGCACATCCTCGTCCTGGGGATCAACGGCCGTCGGTTGTGATTCACCCGGCAAATCAACTGCTGCGGGATCAGTATCGAAAGATAAGTACAACTCTTTCATTAGGTCCAGTTCTTGACGCCTAGCCTTAAAGGTATCCTCGGCATCAACGCCGCCGCCAGTTTGCGCTATCACATCCGAGACAGTCATGAATCCGCTACGAACTGCGATCTGGAACGCCTTAACTTCCTTGACCGGATCGATCCAGCCCCAGCCGCGCGGCCTGAAGCGAACTGCCTGGTACTTTTCTCTGTCCTCGTAATAATCGAGAGGGATATTCAGATCCCCCGATATGACAGCCGCTTCCATCCAATCGCAGTAAATGTTATGCATTACGCCGCGAATCAGCCACCCTTGCAAAACTCGCCACAAATCCCGGTCATCGAGCAGCGACAAGCGGCTGCTAGAATAATTGGATTGTGAATAATCCCGGGAAAGAGATTCATAACTTACACCGATACCGGCAGCCATTTCCCGCAACATGTACCGCATGAAAGGCTCAAGCGCAGCATTGGGTCGGCTTGGATTGAAACCGGTAAAACTTTCGCCCGGCAGCAACTGCTTGAATGTCCCAGGCTCGACATCAATAACCCGCTGCCCATTGGCAAGATCATCCGCCGGCGCCTCGTCCAATGTTGTAATAAACCCGACGATATTGGCAGATGCGCGCGCCGCAACAATCTCGGCCTCTGAGTACCCGCCCATGTCGTGTATCTTTTTCAGCACAGCGTGGAACCAGGGCACGCCCCGGCTTTGCGGCCATCGATCGATCACGAACGGATGGATAATATCTTCCGCGGGCACGCGCAGGAATTTCGCCGGAACGAACGAAGCGAATGTGTAATCGCCTGGGTGAACGGGATGCAGCCAGTAAGCAATGGGCCTTCCCCACTGGTCCATTTCTACGCCCATGCGGATGGTGTTGCCGTTGGGGGCCTTTGCGGTTTGGAATTGATCCATCAGCCGATCAGCCTCGATCACTTCCAGGGAGAGAGGAACTTTTCCCCCGCCGAATGGTTGCCTTATTTTGCGAATCAAGATTTCGCCGGCCTCTACCTGCTGCCCCATCGTGACACGAAGAATCTCCGTGAGACCCAACTTTCCGGCAACATGGCAGGTATTCGATTGAATCCACTTATTCCATGCCACCTCGATCCGATCGTTAATTTTCTCCATCAGTTTGCCGCGCCCATTGACCACCTGGGCTTGCATACCAATGCCGTCACCCACCACATTATTCTGTACGATCCGGACAGCGTTTTTAGCATGCCCGTTGTCGCGTACCATCTGGCGCGACCGTGCGCGCAAGGCCCGAAGGCTTGTCAATATCTCAGAATCGGCAGAGGTATTTAAAGCGGTCCAGTCGGATGTCAGCCGGGTAAATTGTGCGCCAGCGTATGAGCGCTGCGCTGGTTTGGCTGCTTGTGCCTTAAGTAGCGCGCGCTCCTTATTCCACTTCGCCAGAACTACCGAACCTTCGCTCATCGAAACCTCGCAAGGAGATTAGAGGGATTCCCCAAGCCGTTCGCCATGGCCTTGATGTGCCGTTCGTTGCGTACCTTTATCTTCCAAAAGCTGATAGCCTCGAGCAACTCAGCAGCAGTGTAGTATTTCGCTGAACGTGAACCGATGGAATATTCCCGTATACGCTTTCCGCTCGCGTTTAGATTCGCCAGCGCGGCTTCTGCATCCGCTAAGGCTTTCTCTGCCATGCTGCGCGAATCGTGCCCGACAGTTGCGAGCGACAGATCCGGCGTGATCGTAAGGGTGCCGGTCGCAGCAGTTACTCGCACACCTGCAGCCTTAGCGTATGCCGCGAAAGTGTAGATTCCCGGCAGAAGGGTGCCGCTTTGCTCAAGCGTCAAGGTCGTTTTCCATCCTTGCCCATCAGCAACAGCATCGAGCGTCACAGAGGCCGGGCCGCGTAACTCATAGACAAGCGTATATGCGCTACTGTCATAGCGGACACCTTGGGCATCAGTGAATGAACTGTCACTCCATGAGGCAGAGTCGCCCCGCTGCAAGCAATTAAATATATTCATATCACCACCTAGAGGCCGAATACCCCTTCTTGCCGGGGTTAAACGGCGCGGGTTTGGGTTTAATTACCGGTTTGTCAGCCTCAATCGCTCGTGTTTCAGGCTTAATCGTCTCCGGCTTTTGCAATTGGCTTTCAAGATTAAGCCAGGCCGATTCTTTAAATAGGTTTGTCTTAAGAGAGCGGGTTGCATGAAGAGCGTAAACCTCACAGTCCAACGCTTCATTTCGCACGCCAGCCTTCGCCGTCCAGACTTTCTTCCGCTTGATTGTGCGGTGCGGAACTTTAACCTCGCTGACCAACTGCTCCCAATAATCCGGCCTCACTGATCGGTACCAGTGCATGCGACCGGGTCCGGTACCGGCCAACTGCAGCCTGCCGTCCAGAATTAGGTCTTTCGCTCGGGTCGTGCCAACAATGAAAGGCTTCAGTCCGTGCTTGTTAGATTTGTGCTGCCTGTTCGTGTCGACGGAGGCGCGCGGTGTTGCGAAAATCTCTCTCGCGTCATCGGTGGAGGCACCTTTAACCGCCATATATTTCAGCTTCAAACGCTTCCGGACATAGCTATAAACCGGATCCGATGTTGCTCCATCCGATGAATCGATACTCACCGCCCGAATCCTGAGTGTTGTTCCGCTGGCATGGATGAATTCGCGTGTCAGCAGAGCGTCTAAATCCACCCAGGCGCCTTTCTCCGGGACTTTGGTATCTCCGTATAACTCACCCCAATACACAAGCCAACTTTCCTCTCCACGGCCCCATGCGCGAATAACGACAGCGAGTCGATCATGCTGCACGTCAACGCCCGCTGTAAGCACAAGCCCGCCCCAAGGGATAGTAAACTCATCGTATTCTTCCGCTCTGTCTTTAAGATCATCCTCGCTTGGAATGTCGCTTTGGTATTCCCAAGGCAATCCAAGTGACGAATTCCAAAAAGCGATAAGTGCACCGATGTCTCCCTGATCGGCTTCAAGTTGAGCGGCGAGATACTTTTCAACCAGCCGGCTTAACTTGCTCTCAGCAAACGGGCTATAGAGCTCGTTAAGGTAAAACCCCGCGACGCCCCGGAACTCTGCGGTAGCCTTCCATACTCCGTTCCGAACCGCTCTATTCTTCTGCGCGTCATTCCAGATCACTGCGCAATGTGGGCAAACGTAATACGCGGACTCAGGCAATGCTTTTCCGTATATCGCGTGAGTGCGCGTCTCATCGCTTTGCCAATGTACGTTTTCCCAGGCCAGTACATGTGATTCGCCGCATTCGTGGCAGGGAACAAAGTTCTTGCGCTGGTCGCTGGCCAGAAGCTCAGCGGCTATGCTTGATACGCCCTTAATGCTCGGCGTGCCGCCAGCGACAACCTTGCTGTCGTGGTATGTTTTGCCGCGCTCCTCGAGGAGCTTGATCGAGTCGCCCTGTCCCTTGATGTTCAGGTTACAGTCGTCTGGCTCTTCAACGATCATGATCTTGGCGGGGGTTGACTTGACCCCACCGGTGCTATTCGATCCGATGAATTTCAGGAACCCGCCGGGAAACTTTTTTCGATTTTGCGTGTTATCGGCCGTTCTTGTTTTCGTTTCCACCAGCGCAGCTAAAACAGGCGTGGCTTCTACCATCGGGTTAAACTTTTCTACGTTGTAATCCTTCGCGTTCTGGTCACGCGGAAACATGACAATAGCGGGCGCCGGGGCAATATGGATCAGGTAACCTATGAGGTTATTGATCACCCCATCTGTCCAGCCAACCTGTGCCGATTTCTGGCATACCACCTTTCTAACCCCGCGATCGTTGATGCACTCGAGGATGCCCCGAAGATATGGGGTAATGGCTAAACTATATTTTCCCGGTAGAGCGCTGTTCTCGGCTGATATGTATCTATACTTCTCGGCCCACTGAGCCACTGTCATCTTCGGAGGCGGGTTGAACGTCTTCGTTACCCGCTTCATCAGCGTCTTCAGTTGGCTCGTACTCTGCGAGTTTCCGTAATGCGTCATCAAATGTCTCAGCGATTAAGTCTCTCTTAGCCTCCACTCCATCCGTTACTTCCAATAGTTGAGCCAGCCTATCCGGTTGTGAGCGCAGGAAGGAGCGAGCAGAAGCCACCATTGCGAACCAAGCAGGCTCGATCTCAGAGACAGGGATAAGCTCTTTCAGCTTCTCGGAAATCTCAATTTCTACCTTGTCGCCCTGTAAACGAGAGAGCCGGTCTTTAGGGGATTCTTCTTCAACCTTCCCGACCTGGCGGGCAATCATCCAGGCGATCACTTTCTCTGTATCGTACTGACCGGATGCTCCGCGGGCCGCGCGTCCGGCAATAGGAAGCCCGTCTTTCTGCCAACTGGTTAGCGTTCGCTCGGACACTCCCACGATTTCCGAGAGCTCCCGCTTGTTTACTAATTTACCCATTAAAGGAAGGAAGTGAGGAGAGGCAAAACATCTGCGCGAAATTCGCGGTCATGGCACCCGCCTGATTACTATGAAAGTAAGTACCTTTTACCTCTTAAGAGATAGATATTGCAGTTCATGCTTGAGTAGGATTGGAAATCTATTCTTGATCTTATCTCTAAGTGTTTGTTGCACTACTTCATTACTGAATGCTGTTGGTATGCTTGGTCCGAACAACTGCTTGATAGGTAGGCCTGACCATACGTTCTTCCTATTCATCTTGTGTGCCGTGCCTACACGTACCACTACACCTATGTGTCCTGTGGGCATGGTAGCTATGAAGGCGTGCTGGATTACCTTGCGGCCGCTCTTGACCTTGACAGACACACCCTTCTTGGTTTGTCTTGCCGCATAGTTGATTAATGGGATCGGCTTACCAGTCACCCGAAGGACTGCCTTCAGAACGTTACGATTGGCTTTTCTAATATCTATCCGCCGCTTGATCGTGTTAACTCCGAGGTTATAGCCTACCGCCCGGATACTGCGTGATGATTCGGTTCTGGTCTCTGCTGCTACCTTGTTCAATGCGCGTGGCACAGCCTTATCCATTACCTCTTTGGGTATGCTGCCGAGCTTGGCCAAGGCCTTGCTTATATCCGCCTTTACGCTTACCTTGATCATCGCTGCCTTACCATCACGCGAAAGCTTCTATCCTCGGTACGCGGTATTACATTCGCGGTGACTATGCGACAAGATACCCAATAGGTTTGCCCAGCGTTGCCGCCTTTTAACCACACCGTAGTGATGTCGCCACTCACAGCCTCATCATGCTTGGTCAGGCCGGCGCCTACCGTCCATGTGACAGTGTTGATCGTGTCACCATCGAGCCACGCTGACCAATCCAACGCGTAATCGAGATCTGCGTCAGGGTCTTTGATTATGTAATCGCCGAGTGTGTCGCTTTCGAAACCAGTCATGCTGATAGGGTCCTGTTTTCGCCATCCACAATCTTTGTTCGCCATGATGGCGTAGGCAATAAGCCACTTGGTCCGAGTGAGCCAGAGCTTGCTAGATTCGTTTGTAGGCCCGATGCGCCGCTCAGGATATGCGCCTGTACAATCGCGCTGGCCGCCGCGACATTGTCTTGCACGCTTGCCGGACAAATCAGTACATGCGCCTGCGAGATTGCACCGCTTGCGCCGGCATTGGCCTGAGTTGAGGGCGAGGCCGCGAGATTATGGACAACTCCTACGGAAACAGCGCCGACGCTTGCGGCATTCGCCTGCGTGGATCCAGTTGCGCTGAGCGCATGAGTTTGCGATACCGCGCCTGCTGTTCCGGTGTTGGCCTGCGAGCTGCTTGCACCTGCCAGCAAATGTGACTGCGTGATTGCGCCCGCGCCTGCTGTATTCTGCTGCGCAGATGTCTGCACAGCTATCACGTGCGTTTGGGTTATTGCGCCAGTTGCGCTCGTGTTGGCTTGAGCGCCATTTGCGCCTGCCAGTACATGGGTTTGGCTAATTACTGCCGCGCTCGCGACGTTCGGCTGAATGGCGCTGGAGATCGTTAGATCGTGAGTTGTGCCGCCAGATGAGGCAGCCCATAACTTTCTTGCTGGCGCTTTAAAAAGTCTAGCGGGATTCCCGTATATCTCTTGAACTTCGCCAGCAGAGAATGCCCGATAGAAGAGTCCTATCGTGTCTACGTCCCCCGTCCACGGGCTTGTTCCATTCGGTGCAGCGCCGACTCCAAGATACTGCAATGAAGTGGGTGCTGAAACCGCTATCCTGCTTACCTCCCTCCCGTTGACATAAAGGATTGCGCTATTGCCATCGTATACGCCAAGAACGAAATCCCTCTTTCCAATTACTTGCTGCCCCGCCCCATTGCCATCTATCGCCACTCCACTTACCGTGAAAGCATATTTGCCGAAAGAATCAGAGCCGAGATAAAGTCCTGTCCCGTAGTCGGTTGCAAGAAACCGGAAGTAGGAGTTATGGACAATGCCAGGACGAACCCAGGCAAATAGTGTGATTTTCTTCCCAGCATGAACAATCTGCTGATCACTTCGGTAGGAGCTTGAGCCGGTGAACCTCATGGCACGGCCATGATCTCGAATTACCGGCGTGGTGACTCCGACAAATGAGTTTAGATGATTGCTGTTGGCAATGTTACGCCCATCAGTCTGAAACGGCGCCAGTATTACTGCGTCGGCATACTCCGGCGCTGGTTGCAGCGAGTATTGCGGCTGCGTCTTCAGCCGTTGCGGCAGGATTATAGACGACACTTACGCAACGCCAGTTATATCGGCTTTATACACAAAGCCCGATGCCAATGTGACGCCTGTACGGTTGCGGGCTATGAGCTTGATATGGCGAGCAACAGGCAGACCAGACAGGCTAAAAGCCTTGCGGTGCGTCCCTGTAGTTTTGCACGGCAAAGTGCCAATCCAATGTAGATCGACTTCATCCGTAGCAACTGTGCCGCTTGTCGGGCCGCTGCCAAAATCTACCCCATCCAGGGATAGCTGAGCGAATAGGAGTACTTGCTGATCCCCAGTAGGGGAAGTGACTGTGACTACCGCTTCTACAGTTACATCAAGCGGTATGTTCGGTCCAAGATCAATAGCGGAAGAAGCGATATATGTATCGCTAAGGAGAGGGCCCATTGTTATCACTGGTGGACTCTTTGCTCCTTGTGCTTGCGTGAATGTTGGCATCTTATCGGTCTCTCAGGATTTCTTCTGTCATGTAAGGCAAGCCAAGAACTTCGGCCCTAGAGGCGGGAAGCAGGGACAGAGCCACCAGTGCGTCAGCCTCCTCAGACGTGAAGCCGTTCTCCCCTATTGTTCTCAGTATCCCGATCATCTCGACCGCTTTGGGATCTCCAATATTTCCCCCAGGCTGTGAGCCCATAGCGTGCACAAAGTCGGCAATGACAATATCAGTTGGTGCCAGGGCCTCTAGTTTGGTCCGGATGCTGCGTGCCAGCGAGGTGCCCAGTATGGAGGGGAGCGTCAGATTTGTAATAAGCCGCTCCTTGTGCATCAACTCTGTGTATCCGTTGAACAGATCAACTGCATGCCCTGGTTGGTTGGCTAGGCGAGAAGCATAGCCCTTGCTTTTCGGGTCGAGGTCAATCTCTCCGTTGAGGATGGCTTTTTGCTCCGTAGTTAGCGTAACCATGATTACGCCGGTTGTCCGCTGATATAAGTCAGGCTCGGGAAGTTGACCGGGTTACCGCTGGTGATTGGCTGATTGGTAGTTTCGTCCGTAACGTACAAGACCTTGCTGTTTACGGTGTCGACCAAAGCAACGTGCAGATCATCGCCGACTGTAGAACTTCCGGAAGCGGTACCGCTCTTGGCCGCAATGGTAAGGACCAAAGCTGCGCCGTCAGCACCAGCAATCGAATAATCCGTAGTTGGATCCGTGTTGTCCATGGCAACCGACGCGATTTTATTGCCGCTCGCTGTGGCAAAGCTATCCTTGGCGACGTAGCCTTTCAGGAGCCACATTTGGTCGGCGCCGTTCTTGAGTGCATTCAGGCCGCCGCCCAGTACATCGGCGTGTGCGTATTTAGGCATTGATTCTCCAAATGACGGGCAAAGAAAAGCCCCCTGACAACTTAATGTCAGAGGGCTATCTGGAATTATTTATCGGGGTTTAGCGTAAATCCTGGGCGAAAAAAACCACCGTAGGGGAGGTGGTTTAATGGTCTTTCCGTTCTTCGCGCGGACTTCTAACTGAAACAGTACTGTATAGGATATTGGCGGGCTAATCAAGCGTTATTTAACAAACGCACGCTGCCACATAGTCTGCCTGGATTAATTCCCTCAGAGGCTGTGCCTATCAACTCCACCGTAACGTCAGCAAGTGAAACGTTCGGAGAGCGCCAGTACTTGAAGGCATCGTTTTCCGTCCTTGCTACGACAAGCTCAACAGCTTCACAATCTCCCAGATAGCCGACGTCCTTGGAATATTCCTCTGATACATGCGATAACTTATAAATATTCATGCCCCGCCTCTTGTCTCGAAGACATCAGTGTATCAATTAAATGGCCAAGCATGGTGTAGGCTGTAGTCCTGTCATCCCTGTATGTTCGGCGAGACTTACCATAGCAATGTGCGCGCTGCATCTCACTTGGTATCGCATCGATGTATTCCAACCGGATGACGAGCTTATAAACTTCAGGCAGCAGGTTTACGGCGCGATCAGTGAGCAGGCAATCAGCATCTATGCGCGGGTCGTGGAAGTAGGGCGGTGGCGGGACAAGCCGCGTAAAGCTGCTTTGAGACGGATAGCCCAACGCCACGCCTGTATCCAGTTTCCACCTGGCCCATTTTATGAGCCGGTTTACCACCAGCGCTTCAATCATGCTTTACTTGACGCCGTGTTTGCCATCTATCTGCCCCTCAATTCGTGATACCGACCCGTGACCCGGTCATACCTTAACGTCACCATCCCTGGCCTTCCAATGTGTTTGAATCTGACTTTTTGAATATGAATATCCACCTCTTGAGAATCAGGAAAGGCAGCGTCTCGCCATACAGTCAGAGCGCAATCGGTCTTATTCCACCAGTGCTGCGAACCGCTTATCATGTCCGGGCGGGGCACCGGTAGCTTCCCATCTTCTCGCCTTACCTTTTGCGGATGAGCGACTATCCAAACGTGCACCTGATTGATTCGCGCCCAGTTCCTGACGGTAGACAGTGCTTGGGATATGTACTCTGTTTCACTCAGGTTTCCTGCTCTCCAATGTTCGAGCTCATTCCACGGATCGATAACGACGCCGCGTTTAGCGTCTAAAAACTTGGTTAGAAATGCTTGCGCAGCATCCAGTACGTCCTTCAGAGAAAAGGCGCCGCTTGTGGCTTCCGTGAACGCGAACGATTGATGCAGTTCTTCGGTCAACAGGCACAGTTCGTCTTCGGTAATCCGTGTAGTGGGACCAGCGCCGAACGGTTTGCCCGATATTTTTTCCAGCATCTTTGTTACGTGAAACGCAACTGGCTGATTCTCGAAACTGAATACAGCAAACTTCCAGTTACGCCGCGAAAGGTTCAGAAGAAGGGCGTCTATGAACTCCGATTTGCCCGAGCCCGGCCATCCGGTTACCGTCGTTATCTGCCCAGGCAAGACGGTGTAATACTGATCCAGCGAAGCCCATCCGGTGCTGTCGCCAGATGGCATGCCGTTTCGCCATAGCTCGAGAACCTCTTCAGAATGGACATAAGGGCTAATGAGTTTCGGTTTACGCTCGATAGCCGCGTCCAGTATTTGCGCGCCGCGCTCGGGGTTAGCCATTGACCATGTCCCTCGCGGCCATTATTCGTTGCGCCGCTACATGAAGCCTCTGCCAATCGCCCACAGTTATGTCCTTATCGTTAGCCAGTCGACTAGCAGTCATCGCCACAATAAGGGTTTCGGTGGATACGGCTTCCAGCACGTCAGCAGCGGGGAAAGGTTTGCGTAAGGGCTTGCCGTGATCCATAAGCTTTTCTGGAAACAATTCGTCGAATGTTAGTCCGATAGCATCAAGGATTTCTTGAGGCGAGCAACCGGCGAAGCAGTGAAGCAATATGCGTTGATCGCCGAGCTCCTTGATCGCCAGGCTTGGGCTTTTATCGTCATGTGCGGGACAGCATGCAAGCCAGCGATCCGGTCCGGTTTTCTTGACTTTCGTAAGCCGGGAAATAAGGTTTTCTGCTGTCATGCGTGGACAAATTCTCTTTTCGGAGACACCGTTGCTTCTCTCGAAATCGCCATGAACTTATCGATCTTTCCTGCATCCCTGAGAATTAAGTCAAGACCGTCGTATTTCGATTTACTATCGTTTTGCCCCTGGTGGTAAGGGGATAACTTGCAACCGTCAATTGCCGCCCTCAAGTCATCCACGGTGTACCCCATCGCAAGCGCTTGCTTGATTAACTTCAATCGTTTGGGGTCGAGAATGGCTTTTTCGTGATTCATTTCCTTTCGCCAATGATCAAAAACTTCCTGGCACTCGGGGCGGTCGCTCGGAACGGGCGACAATGGTTTTATATTCTGTTCCTGTTCCTTTTCCTGTTCCTGTTCCTGGTTAAGAAAGGGTTTATGTAACCCTTTCGAAACCCCTTCAAAAGAATTAAGTATCTCAACTGGGAATCTTGGAGAAAATTCACGCAAAGACCGCGCCAGCATTGGCTTTACTAAGCTGGAATCAGGCACCTGCTCGAATAGCTTTATTGCTGCTTTTGCTTGATTTGGATTCTCTATCTCGTTCCATTTCGTAAAATGGTGGATCACAACCCACTTTGACGCTTCATCTCGGGTTGCGAAACCTTTATCACATAGGTCTTTAAACCCTTTCGAAACCCTTCCCTGAGTCCATGAAAGGTCATCACAAACATATCCATCAGGAAGACGGAAACATCCTATTTGTGTTGTGTGTGGACTGGATAATAAGTAGAGCGCTAACATTCTTCCATCATCACTCAGTTTCTTTATGTCCTCGCTAGCCCAGAACGAGGTTTGAATTTTCCCGTAATCGCGCATCAGAATGGGACTCCGTCATCAGGAACCCAAACAATTTCAAATTTCCCCAAGGCAACGGGTATTCTCTTCAGGGACTCTTGAACAGCTTTGATCACGCGGGCTTTGTCTAACTTCTCAAGTTCTGGCCCGTCACCTACCTCCTGATATATCTCCTCTTCTATGGGCGCTATTTTTAGGAGGCTGGAAAGCCTCACATCTATTCCTTTCGTGCGATTTAGGACGCCAGGCTCTGTCTCAATCACCGGCTCCTCGCCCTTTCTCACTGTAAGGAAAACAGTCACCTCGGTGACCGCCGAATCCTTAAATGAGAACAGCCGCTCACGCGAGATAATTCGATTCTCCATATCCGCCTCCATGCTCCGCTAAAAGAAGCACAACGCCAGGACGGGCGGAGGGGTCCGTCTTTTCGGTAGCTAGCCTATGCGCGTGCATAACCATTAACTCAAAAACTCCTTCATTACGGCGAACCATTGGCGGACGGCCTTTCTCTTTTCCTGTGATGTTTTGCTCAGAGGTATTGCGCGAGCAATGAGAGTGGCTTTTGTGAAAAGGTGAGCGGGCGCTTTATTTGTAGCGCAGCTAACGTTGTTTGGGATGGGTCCGTTCACTGGCCGCCCTCATTCTCGTAATCAGCTACTAGCTTAATCTGGTGCGCGTTCAGCTTATCCGCATCATCAAAAACGTTTATACCCAGGGCGCCAGCATGGATGTACCGCTCTAGATGAGCAAAAAATCCTACCCAATAGCCCTTGGCGCCCGACTCATCGGAGAAATCAATGGCTCCCGCGATGGACCCAAGGATGGGCATGCCCACGGAGGAAGGGTTGTCCTTCAGGAATTGGATGAAATGAGCTGCATATTCGCGACCTGTGCGGCAGGCGAGGCCATAATCATCCGTGGGCGGAACGTGCCAATGGCTACTGCTCCGCTTTGAGCGGAAATTAAAAGGAAGTTCTTGCCATGTGAAGGGGCGGTCCGTCGTTGGTATGTATGTGCGGCGTGCTGTGGATTTGTAGACTGGAGCGGTCGTGCTTTTGGATTTAGCCATCGAGAGTTACCTCTTTAGCCGGTACGCTTTTGGCTTCCTCATCGGCGGATTCGGCAAACAGCGCCTCCTGATCCAGGGTTTCCCTGATTGAGATAAATCGAGGGGCTAGCCCTGGAATCTCATCACTAAATATCTCATCCACCTCTGCCTCGCGCTGCTGTACGCTCATCAAGCAAGCTGGTTTCCAGATATACAGATCGGCCCCCCCGGTCTCCACGGTAGAGCCAATGTACTCTCCGAGTACGCATAGAAATCCACGTATAAATGGCGAGATAGGCCCCGCAGAGTTAAGCAATGCGGTTTTAATCAGTTCCTGATCCCGTAGGAAAAAGAACTTACGATCTTCAGCGTCGGGATCCTTGTTCTCGCCCAGGTCTTGGGTAGAGGCAATGCGGGTAATGATGCGAAGAGCTTCGAAACTAGCTATAGCGCCGGATCGGAACTCCTGAGTAGTGGATTTATCCATGGATAGATACCTCTTTTATGGCAATCAACCCGCTTACCGAGCGATGGATCTGATCTTCAAGGTTTTGCATCAAACTTACGAGTGCGCGGCTTTCCCCGTATGAAAACGTCAACTCGTGTTCTTCTTCGAGAGTTCGCGTCATTGATGTACGCAGGAATTCAACCAGATAAGCGGCCTCGCAAAGGTCGTTCTCTACATCGAGGAAGCCCTTAACGGGAGCGACGGTAGGCTCATTAGTGAGTGGAGTTGCTTTAGCCATTGTTTCCCCCTTCATCCATTTGCCGCGCTATTTCGTTAAGCTTGTCAATCACATTGTCCAGCGTGTAGTAGAGTCCGCAAACAGCCTCGGAATGAAGACTTAGTTCGTCGTCGGGCTTTCTAACCGTGATGGTCTGAATGAAGTAAATCTGGCTAATGACATGATTGAGGATGTTTCTTGCGTCGAGGGGCGGTTCCGCGGGCGCCGAGTTATTCATGACCCAGATCCTCCTTTCCATTCAGCAAACTCTCGACCTTTTCCAGACGGTTAATGACATCTCCCATGCAAAAAGAAAGGCCGGTGACTTGTCGCGGCTGAAGTTCCACGCCGCCACCCCGTTCGGGAACAAGCGTGAAATATTGAATGAAGTCCATCTGTTTTATGGCGACATTAAGAATGTCTCGCGCCTCAAAGACTCTGTCTTCAAGTGCCGATTCCTCAATTTGAGGATCTGACTTTGTTGCCGTAACAGTTTCGCTTTGCTGGCTAGCGGTCCTTGCCATGGGGTACTCCAAAGGGGTTTGTTCAAAGGATAGTTTCAGGCTGTTTTTTGCCGGTTCCGACGAGAACGGCTTGAAGGCGGGTTGCAGCTGCGATCATTTCCGTTAGCTCTTTTTCCAATGCCTTGACCTCATTTGGGGTCACTTCGCCATCGTCGAAAACGTCATCCACTTTCCGCATGTAATCGCCGAACTCAGCGCACGCCCTGGTGATGGCGCGGGGGAGGCTGGTGGAGGTAATTTCAGGAAGGGGCATTGCCACGTATCCGAGCTCTTCCGCCATGGCATGAAGAATGTCTGCCCGGCCCGAAGCGGATTGCAGAAGAACTGATTCCTTCAAATGGAGGTGGTTGCGTGGATTGTTCAGGCTTAACTTGGCGCGCAGCAGGTCGTAATCCATCCCGGTCATATCCGCCAGCCTTTTCATGCCGACGTCCATACCGATTCTGTGCGCCGCTTCACTGACATTCATTTCATGCTCCAAAGAATGTTTCGGATAGTTGCTTTGTGGCGCATGATTCGATCATGCGATTTCACAAACACATTTCCGAACAAAGAAAAAACCTCCACGAAGGGAGGGAAAACAGCACAGCCCAAGAGGGAGGAAAAGCCATGCAGAAAAGAAGGGGAGATCACGGAGCGACTCTTACTCGGTATCGGTGGATGGCTTGCAATAGCCGGACTGTTTCAGCGCTTCAGAAAAGTCAGGTAGCAGTTCGGCAACCGTCAAGGCACCGCCGCTTTCGCGCTCCAATGCAATTACAAGGGTTTCGCCTAAACGATCATTGGCGCATGCAGCCTTCTGGAGATACCCAATGGTGGTGCCACAACGTAGGGCAAACTCGGCTCGCTCGACACGAGAAAGGGATTTTAGATACGTACGTAAAGTTTTCATGCATAAATATTACATTACTGTAATGTGAATTGCAATACAGTTTTGTATTTTACTTTTCTGTAATATGAATAGAGAATCGCCGAATGGATATTCAAGCAATACGCCGCGCAAGACTCAGGCGTTTAATTGACGAAAGGTTTAATGGCAAGCAAACGGATCTGCTCGCCGCTTGCAACCAAAATCAAGGGGAAATCTCTGGACTGCTTAGCGGGAAGCGAGTATTCGGAGAAAAGAAAGCGAGGACGCTAGAGGACGAATTGCATCTGGGTCGTGGGTATTTCGATCGGCAAAGCGATAAACCTGTGGCAACCCTTACAGAGGATCAATTGAAATTGCTCGACTTGGTAGAGCGAATGGATCCAAAGGCAAGGGAAAAGTGGCTTGCCTTGGGGGAATCGCTGCCATCGGTTAATACCAGTTCTAGCGTCGCTGACACCATCTCAGCTCCGTCATCAGAATTGACGAAGCCTGAGCGCCGCATGAGGCCGGACAAGGGCCCCAAGGCGCGCGCGCAAGGGTATGGCATGGGCGAAACAATAAGGAGCGGCGACCTACTTCCGGACGATTATTTTACGGAAAAAAGGAAAAAAGATGGAAACTCCATTTAAGCTTGTTCAGAACAAAATATCGCACGATACCGTCGAAGCCGCCAAAACCATCGTGGCAGATGCGGAAAGCGGAGATTGCATTGGTTTCGCAATTACAGCGATGTACAGACATGGGAATTACACCGTGAACACCGCGGGGGAAGCCTACAAAAGCCCAACATTCGCGATTGGAATGGTGGTTATGCTTTTGTATCATCTAATTAAAAGTGTTATTAGAAAACAGGGGAAAGCATAGAGATGAGCTGTTTAGGGGTTTATTATTGGACTGATTTCGTTTAAAGAGGGAGTAAAACTGAAAAACTTCCTGACCTATCTAATTGGCGCTCTCACCGTCTTGCTGGCCAGACTGGTCAGGATAGCTGCGCGGATGAATGAAAAGCGCTAACGAAGTGATATGATTTCGCTTTGACTCAACAATAAGGAAAATAATGAAAGGTATCGTAATCGCCGCAATGGCGTTAGCGTTATCTGCCTGCGCCACGGTAGGGAAGGAAATATCACAGGACCAGTTGGCCGGCTTTAAAGAAGGGGTGACTACAGTAAATGACGTAATTGAAAGACTGGGCGCCCCGACCTCAACAACTGTTTCATCAGGCCGAACAGTGATGGTTTATTCGTTCATGCACTCTCAGGCACGGCCGGCATCATTCATTCCGATAGTTGGCGCATTTGCCGGAGGTGCGGACGTTCGATCAACCATGGTAAGTTTTGTATTCGGAGATAACGGAAAACTAGAGCGGTACTCCCATACATCCACCAAGACGGGGGCGGGTACCGGCTTTGCTTCCGGTGGTTACCAGAAGCCGGATATGTCACTCCCACAAGAGGCGGTTATCGAGCGATAACGGCCTTGCCGCTATCCGCTCTATCCCTTCATAGCCTCTTGCGCCGCCTTGGCGAGAAACCCTGACCTGGTCATATGGTGAGCGCTGGCGTATTCGTCAATGCTGCGCACCAGGCCCTCCGGTAATGAAATGTTCAACCGGACCGGCTTAGAGAGAAACCTTCCTACATCCACCTCCACAATCGCCCATACAGCGCCAGCCAAATCTGGATTCGCCATATGCTCAGATAATGGGTGGGCATCCGGAATACCAAGATCGTTTTCGTAAAGCCCCTCACAATGTAAGTCAATGGCCTCGCGAGCCATCTCAATCGCCTCATCCAGGGTATCCCCTCCAGAGAAGCAGCCCGGAAGATCCGGGACAGTCACGCCGTATTTAACTCCATCATCGGAGTGTAGTGCTAATGCGAATTTCATATTATCTCCATTTCCATCCAGCTTGACGGTAGATATTGCGTAGCGTTCCTTCCGGTATGTCGGAATCAGGATGCTTAACAGTCACCAGCCCTTTCCCATTTAGCTTGAACTGGTGATGCGATCCTTTAACGCGATCCAAAATCCAGCCTTCGCTTTGCAACCTCTTGATTATGTCTTTGCTCTTCATGTGTGTAATTATACACACTTTATCGAGATAAGCAACAGGTTTTCGCTAAATCTAAACAATTTCACATGTGATTTATTACATATTTGTATTGATTTATTATTACAGTTATGTAATTATTCTCTCGTTCCATCCGGACAAACCAGAAGTGCCGGCCACCATAAGTCCCTCGGCAGGCGAGGCGAAAAGAAAGGCTTTTAACCATCAGGAGTAACAAATGATTGAGTTGGGACAGCAAGGCAGAGACAAGGTAACGGGTTATGAGGGAATCATCATAGGTCGGGCGCAATACCTCATGGGATGCGATCAATACAGTTTGGCGGCACCAGTGCGAGACGGAAAGATCAGCCCGAGCGAATGGTTTGACGAAGGTCGTATTGAAATCATTGGACCGGGAATCTCCGCTGTATCGGTTTCCACCACAAAGCCTGGCGGCCCGAACCGAGACGCGCCCAGATCATGAGCGGGATAAGGTTAGTCGGAATATTAATGTGCATTGCTGGCGTCGCGACAGGCCTTTATGCCGGTGTCTGGTGGGCGTTCATAGGCGGGATCATGGATGTTATTACCGAGATCAGGGCGGACGAATTGGACGCAATGAATATTGCGATCGGCATAGCGAAAGTGATGTTCGCGGGCGCAATAGGTAGCTTCTCGGCCATGGTGTTGTTTGTGCCTGGCTTGGCGCTGATCAAGGCGTAGGTGCTGGCATGGAAACATTTCAAATTCTGATCTCCGTGCTGTTCGTTGCCATGTTTCTGATCGATGGCTTTTAACCCGTTACCAGTTAAGGAAACCTTTCAAATGAGCAATCACAAAACAATCGTCGTTAAACAAACGTCGTTGGTACACCGCCTGATAGGAACCCTGTTCGTATTTTCCATGCTCTTGCTGTGCATCTATGTGAGCCATGGCAGCGCGTGGTGGACGTTCTTTACCGGGACGCTCTTCATCGTCTTTCTAACCGGTTTCCTGCTGTCATGCACGAAGAGAGGCACGGTAACGATTAACACGAAAGACGAGGCGCTGGAATGGGCTCGCTCGTTTCCGGACGATACCGCCTCTATTAAGCCTTTATAGGTCATCAGAAGATTTTCCAAATCATGGGAAAACCGTGGACAGATGAGGAAAAGGATTTGCTGGCTAGGTTATTTCCAGCCGGGGGCACTGTAGAAATAGCCAAACAGCTTAAGCGCTCCGTGGCAGCCACTCATCAAATGGCCCATGTTCTCGGCATTAAAAAATCAGCGGATTTTGAGGGAAATGTAAGGTTCAAAAAAGGTTCGATACCTCCACGAAAGCGCAAGGTGGGCGATACCCGATTGCATGGTGGGTACGTCATGGTCAAGACGGAAGAGGGCTGTAGAAAGTTCAAGCTCTTACATTATGAGGTATGGAAGCAACATCACGGATCTTATCCCCCTCAAGGCTCACTGCTGAAATTCAAAGATGGGAACAAGGAAAACTGCAATATCGCGAATTTGGAATGCTTGACCAGAGTTGAGTATATCACCCGCTACAGCTGCAACAATTTGCCCGCGCCTCTATTAGAGGTTGTCAGATTGAGGGGTCTCATCGTTAAAACCATCAATAGGAGATTAAGGAAAAATGGCGCACAACATAACTGATTTACGGGGGCACCTATTCGACACCCTGGAATCCCTGAAGGACAAAGAAAAGCCCATGGACATCGATCGCGCTAAAGCCATTGCCGATGTGTCCCAGGTGATCATCAACAGCGTAAAGGTTGAGGTGGATTATTCGCGCGTTACTGGAAATACGGTGGCCAGCGGATTCCTTGGCGAACCGGATACAAAGGGCGGTTTACCGCAACCAAACCCGATCACCGACCATCAGCTACCGGAAGGGACTATCAGTCCAAAGCCAGGCGTATTAGTTCACAAGATGAGGGGCTGATGAGGGAGGATTTAATGAAAGTGAGCGCTGATAATCGTCTCTGGGTGCCCTCTGGCGAGGCCAAGCAAGATAAGTGCGGCATCTGGTGGGCAGTGATAGCCCTGGATGATGAAAAAGAAGAAACCATCGATTGTGGCACGATCTACGGCGGCACAAAAGTAGAGGCCGAGCAACGGCGATCCGAAATTATTGCAGCCCATAACAGGCTGGTAGGGGCGCGGAGCGCAGGTTGGAAAGTGGTGAGTTCCTCACAGATACCCGAAATCAAAATGGCGGCAGTCGCCATAGAAACCAGGGGCGGGGAGGATGTCTGCCTGGTGGTTCACGAGAACATAGGGCTGGCAGTAAAGGTCGCGATGCAGATTGTGTCGGAACATAACGCGGCGGCCTCGACGGCATGAATCTCAATCTCACGCCCGAGCATTTTGCAGGGTTTTTAATTGCAGTGGTGATTATCACCCCTTTCTTTAAAGGGGGACGGCTCATCAGAATGATTGGATGGCTGGGCCTGTGGCAGTTATTGTCACCGGTCCGCGGCATTGTTGAGGACGGTTTAATGCTGGCCGTTGGATTCTGGATAGTTGAGTGGTGCTACTTGGAGTGTCAAGAGCATATAAGAGGGGTGTTTAAATGACGAATGATGCCTGGGATCATTAGATGTTCCTGACCCCCGAAGAGGTTGCAGTGCTGACAGGCATCGCACGCGGTCGCGATGGCAAGACACGTGAGCAGCTTCAGGTAGCGCAGCTCCGGGACATGGGGATCGCTTTCCGTGTGAATGCGAAAGGCCGTCCAATAACCACGTGGGCAGCGGTGAATGGTGTAAAAGAAAATGTGCCGCCGCCACCGGTTTGGCAGTCGAATATTCTCAAATTAACGAAAACAGCGTAGATTAAACGAATGGGAAGGCGTCCAACAGTCAACAGCAATTTACCCGCCGGGATGCGCGCCAGGAGGCGAGGGGAGGTCACGTATTATTATTACGATACCGGCGGTAAGCCTCGTAAAGAGATCGCGCTTGGAACCGACTACCCGATGGCCGTCAAGAAGTGGGCAGAATTAGAAATAGATGCAAAGCCCGTTCATCTGGCTTTGGTCACCTTGAAATATGCTGCAGATAGGTACCTTCTTTCCCGGCTGTTTAAAGAGAAGGCCGCGCGCACTCAACGCGATTACGAAGCGCAACTGGTTTTCATTATGAAGTTCTTTAATGACCCACCTGCGCCACTAAGCGGGATAAAGCCGCACAGCATCCAGCAGTATATGGAATGGAGGGGTCAATCAGCCCCCGTCAGGGCGAATCGGGAGAGGGCTTTAATCTCCACGATATGGAATTTTGCGCGATCGTCCGGCATAACTGATTTGCCCAACCCGTGCGCCGGCGTTAAGGGATTCACGGAAGAGGGCAGGGATGTTTACATCGAGGATTCGGTTTTCGAGGCTGTATGGAAAGAAGCGGATGTTGCTTTACGCGACGCCCTGGATCTGGCGTATTTGACAGGGCAGCGCCCCGCTGACGTCCTCAAGATGAAAGAGCCCGATATAAGGGAAGGCGTGCTATGGATCAACCAAGGAAAAACAAAGAAGAAGCTGCGCATGGGAATATCCGGGCAACTGGTCGACGTGATAAAACGCATCATGGAACGCAAGCAAACATTCAAGGTTCGCAGCCTGGCATTGGTGTGTAACGAATCTGGTCAGCAATTAGGTAGGGAGGCTTTACGGTATCGTTTCGACGCCGCCAGGGTCGCGGCAATCAAAGCAAACCCTAGACTGAAAGACGCAATCGAGGCGTACCAGTTCCGTGACTTACGGGCCAAAGCTGGGACGGATAAAGCCGACTCCGGAGATATGGTTCAGGCTCAAAAACAACTTGGTCACAGCACCATAAAGATGACCGAACATTACGTTCGCGCTCGTGCGGGCGAGAAGGTTGAGCCAACAAAATAATGATTTGGCATTTCCGCAAATCTTCTAAAACCTAACAGCCATGCGGGTCAGAAAACCATCATTTGCGGAAATGAATTTTACATAACCGCCGGATTTTCCAAGAAAACGCAGTAGACTGTTAATCCGCAGGTCCCAGGTTCGAGCCCTGGTCGGGGAGCCAATAACAGCAAGGGTTTTAGCGCTTTTTGTGTCTTGCAAAAAACAAGCATTTTGCGGAGCGCTCCGCAAAACTGGTAGTGATCTTATCAATCGAATCCGACCTCATAGATTCGCACCCCATAGATTCGCACCTTAGATTCGTATAGGTTTGTGACCCCATAGATTCACAGAGCGGTTGAATAGTTATGGCAGGTAAACTCTACACCCTTGGCTATGAAAACTCTGCGATAGAGGATTTCATTGCCACCCTTAAGGTTGCCAATATCGAAAGGATCATCGATGTTCGGGAATATCCACTTTCACGCAGAAAAGGTTTCTCGAAAAATATTCTCCGTGAATTGTTGCAGGCGAATGACGTTGATTATGTCCATCTGAAAGGACTTGGTGATCCTAAGGAAGGCCGTGAGGCTGCGCGTTCTGGTGACCACGAAGCATTCCTCCGGATATTCACCAGCCACATGAAAACAGCAGGGGCGGTGGCCGATCTTCAGACGGCGATAGGTTTAGCGAGCTCCAGTGTATCGTGCCTTCTATGCTATGAGCGCAACCCCGAAGAATGTCATCGTACGATCGTGGCGAAAGCTATAGCTGCTGATACCGGCCAGCGTATTCAGCCCATCGGCGTGCAGAAAGGTGTCGCGCATCTGCAAAGCATCCAGACAGTTTTTCCAGAAGCCGCCCATGTTTGATACAGAGGGCGAGGGCGAGGCGGTTATTCTTGTCAAGGCAACTCCGCATATCAGCCAGAAGTATGGCGAGACTGTTTGTTGTGCCGGCATTACCCCGAACGCGGAATGGCTCCGTCTCTACCCTGTCACCTTTCGCAGACTGGAAGACGCAAAGAAATTTCGTCGATGGGATCACATCCGCTTTCGCTGGAAGAAACCGAAAGATGATTTTCGCCCTGAAAGCCGCAGGGTGGATCAGAACTCGATCGAGATTATCGGTAGGCTGCCGAAAAATGAAAAAGAGCGACTGCTCGCCAAGCTGGAAGTAACGGGGCTCAATGCGGTTTCGGCACAAGGAAAAACTTTTGCCCTGTTGCGCCCTAAAAATCCCTGTTTAACCATAGCTCGTAAATCCCCGAGCGAGCTTGCTCAGGAGAGAAGTGGGTATGAACTGATTTGCACCCAGCAGGATATGTTTTACCAAAAGGAATTGCTTCCGCTAGAACCATGCCCGTTCAGATTCAAGTATCGCTACCAGACCGATGATGGTGATCGCGAGGGTACCTGTCAGGACTGGGAAACCGATGCCACATTCTTTCATTGGCGTGAACGTTACGGAGAAGCCCAGGCAATTCAGCACATGCAGAAAGTATTTGGAACCGAATATCCTGAAAAAGGCATGCTCTTCGCCATGGGTACTCATTCTCTACATCCTAATACTTGGCTGATAAACGGCATCATACGGATGGATGAGATTGCGCAGATACCCTTGATTTAGCGGTGATGTCTTCATATTCAACGTTCAATGTGTGACCCCATAGAATACATTCAGTTACTTGAAAAATTCGAGCAACAGATATTCCCTCGAATTCGAGGTCTTTTTTTTGGACAGCGCCATTGTGAAGGTTTATTCGTATCAATGGAGTCTGAGCTAACCCGGCTTTTCCGGACACATTAGAAGGTAGACAATGTGAACGGAGGTGCCAAATGGAGAAGAATGTTGGGAAACAGAATTCCGAGCGTGAGCGAAATCGCTACAGCAAGGAATTCAAACTTGAGGCAGTCAGGCTTCTGGAACTTGGACAGAAGCCTGCCACAAAGATTGCATTGGAACTGGGGATTGCCCGCAACCAGTTATACAAGTGGCAGGCGCAACTGGGCAAAGTTGGCAAAGAACAGGCCTTTCATGGGTCGGGGCGCAAGCCCGAAGATGAGCGCAGTGAGAATGAGCGATTGCGCGCTGAACTCAAAAGGGTGATCGAGGAGCGCGACATCTTAAAAAAGGCCGCAGCGTACTTTGCGCGGGAACTGCCGTGAAGTACGAGTTCATTGCCCAACATCGTCAGCAGTTCCACCTCTCAGCCATGTGCCAGGTATTGACTGTTTCGCGCAGCGGATTTTATGAGTGGCAGGAGCGCGGTCCGTCTGCACGGACTCTTGCCAATCGTCAATTGCTCGGCCAAATCCGCCGGCTACATGAGCAAACGTGTAAGAATTATGGCGCAGTCAAGACCTGGAGGGCGCTCAACCAGGCAGGCATTGCTTGCGGCAAGCATCGTGTCGCCAGATTACGCAGTCAGGCGGGGATCGAAGCACAACGCAAGCGCCGGTTCCGGATCACGGTCGAGCATCACAAGCTTCCCCAGGCGGCACCCGATCGGATAGAGCGACGCTTTCATGCCCGCCAACCTAATCTGGTTTGGGTAGGTGACATGACCTTCATTCGCACACGGGCCGGTTGGCTTTACTTGGCAGTGTTGCTTGATCTGTACTCGCGCAGAGTCGTAGGCTGGTCCATGGGAGATCGACCCAACGAGGCCTTGACACTGGGCGCGCTGAACATGGCAATTGAGCATCGCGCACCCAAGCCGGACTTGATTCATCACACAGATCAGGGCGCCATCTATTGGAGCCAAAGATATTGTGAGCAGATGGCAAAGGCGGGAATGCATGCCGAGCATGGGCTCAAAAGGCAGTGCTTACGACAACGCGGTGGCTGAAAGCTTCTTCTCGAACTTGAAGAACGAGCTCATCCATCATACCGACTTCCAAAGCCGCGAAAGCGCCAGGACAGCGATCTTCAGCTATATTGAGCTCTTCTATAATCGTCAGCGGATCCATCAAACTCTGGGATATGTCAGCCCGGTAGTATTCGAGAAGGCCAGCAGAAAGGTTCCGAATTAAACCGTCCGGAAAACGCGGGTTAGCTCAGTCTGACCCTATAGGTTCTCTATAGGGTCTTAAAAAATTCTAATTTAGTGTAATTCCACCAAATTAAAGCCCTTGAACCTTAGCGAATTAAGGCCGTCGTCGCTGACCTCGCAAAACAGATGGGGGTGGCGTCCCCCGGGGCATTCGAACAAATCCCCACTATTTCTCAGCGCGCGAATTTTCCGATTCAAGTACAACACGCGCAGCCTAAGCGCTAACATTTCATCGGTACATGCGTTACCGCCCGCTTAGACGACCCTCTTTAATGTGGTGCAATTCCACGAGGTTGGAATCGTCGAATTCGAAGGAATGAAGCCACAGTTCTGAACACTTCAACTCCCCAGGTGCTCCCGGATGAACTTTCGTCCAATGGCTCATCATTAAAAGCTCTACAATGCGCAAAGTGCCGGTGCTTGCAATGATATTGCGATATTCGCTAACTTGGGGGCCCGTTGCACAAAGAATGTTTTTGCGCTACTGACGCTCGACATATTTAAATAGTTTAAATTGGGTGAATGTCTGTTAGTAGTGAGCATTTTGGCATGCCAATCAAGTTGCCTACTCCTTCAGGTCGTGGCAGAACTCTAGCGTTAATGTTCACTTATTAAGGTTATTAGATTTTGAAACTTTCTTTTTTCTCGGTCACAAATTATCGCAGCATCACTGCGGCACATAAAATAGCCATATCAGACACCACCGTGTTGATCGGAAAGAATAATGAAGGAAAATCTAATATTCTTAGGTCATTGCAAGTCGCAATGTTAATTTTGCAGGTACATGCCGCAAACGCCATAATAAAAAGATCGGTAAGACTGTATTCAGATGAACAGCCATATGATTGGAAGCGAGATTTTCCCGTGCAACTCCAACAGCGAAAGGCAACCAATCAAACTATATTTAAACTTGAGTTTCTTCTAGACGATGATGATATTGCTGGTTTCAAAACTGAAATAGGTTCGAATTTTAATGGCGCCTTACCCTTAGAGATCCGAGTGGGAAAAGATAATACGCCCGCAATAAAACTTATAAAGCCGGGCAAAGGAACCAAGTCACTTTCAACACAGTCGGCCAAAATCGCAAAATTTGTTGCTGATAGAATATATTTTAATTACATTCCAGCGGTACGAACAGACAATGAAGCCCTTGAATTGATTGGAAAGATGCTTTCGCAGGAGTTGCGGACACTTGAAACCAATCAATTTTATTTGGCTGCACTAGATACCATTGCGAAGTTGCAACAACCGATACTTGACGATTTGGCACTTAGAGTACAAGTACCTTTAAATGAGTTTTTGCCAAATATCACCAGCGTAAAAATTGAAATTCCCGAATCTAACAGACGGGTTGCTCTTCGGCGTGATTTTAGCGTTGTTATTGATGACGGCACGCCGACAAGTATCGAATATAAGGGTGACGGAGTTAAAAGCCTCGCAGCCTTAGGTTTGCTCAAGAACCACAATTCAAGGGGTGGGGCCTCCATATTGGCAATCGAGGAACCGGAATCCCACCTACATCCTGGGGCAATCCACCAAGTAAATGAAATTATTAGAACAATTTCAGAAACAAGCCAGGTAATCATTACCACTCATAATCCGTTGTTTGTTGATCGTGCGGATATAAAATCAAATATTATTATTAGCGATGGGAAAGCAACCCCAGCAAAAAATGTCGGATCTATTAGAGATTTGCTTGGAATAAGGGCCTCTGACAATCTCACAAATGCGAGCTTTGCATTGGTTGTAGAAGGCGAAGAAGACGTTCTCGCGCTAAAATCATTGCTCCCCCATCTTAGCGAAAAAATTTCGAAGGCTTTAAAAAATAATACTTTAGTAATCGAGCCACTAGGTGGGGCTGGCAATCTCTCATACAAACTTTCCCTTCTAAAGAATTTTCTTTGCCTAACGCACTCGCTTCTTGATGGAGATGAAGCTGGAAAAATGGCCTTCGATAAGGCAGAGAAAGCGTCATTAATATCACTCAACAGTTGCACAATGATTAATTGCCTCGGAATGGATAATGCTGAGTTCGAAGACTGTGTAATGCTAGAATTGTATAAAGATTCCGTGCTTTCACAATTTGGAATCGACCTGGGGGTAACAAAATTCAAAAGCAATAAAAAATGGTCAGATCGAGTTAAGAACGTGGCAATGGATCAAGGAAAACCATGGAGTGACTCAATTTTAGCTAGAATTAAATGTGCAGTAGCCCAATCCATTGCTAATGACCCAAAAAATGCATTGAATTCTTACAAGCGGAACTCCATTGACGCATTGGTTGTAGCGCTTGAGAGAATGATGAAGAATTGTTAAAATGTACTTATCGTTAAGATATTGAAATAACTGGATAAAACGAGTATGTCGCTATCATAGCACCGTCCTAACGCAAATACTCCAGACTCGATTGAGTCAACATAAAAGACAATATTGGTTGCTTCCGCGAGTTCGAGTACGTGTGGTCTAGACGGCCGGAACGATTCTCATCAACCGATTTTGGCTCCATAGATTCTTCTATCAGATTGTGAAACCTGTCTGAGATCGGAATATTCGAGTACGAACACAGAACGTTTGGTCGAATTGATCAATACTGCTCCAATCGACAGTATTTTGAAAGATGATCTACACACTCTGCGCAAATATCGTAATAAATGGGTGCAGGTAGATGATCCTTGGAATGACTCATCCTTACTGGAAAAACCCGAAGAAGCAGAGCAAGAGCTTGAGAAACGGCCATTTTTGCTACTTGGACCTTACGCAAAGTGATATACGAAAACCAGTGGGTGTAGCCCAGTATTAATCCACCGCTAACCGCACCGGCTTGCCAATCCGGCTCAGCATTTCCACTAGCGTATCAATGGTGAACTTGGCTGTTTTCCTGTTTATTACGTCGGAGACTCGGGGCCGCGACACCATCAGGATTTTTGCGGCTTCCGTTTGTTTGAGGTGATGCTGCGCGATCCATTCCGCCAGTTCCAGCATCAGTTGTTCCTTGAGTAATTGCGTGTCGTTGATCTGTTTCCGAGAGGCTTCTTGCAGTCGCTCTGCTTCCTCGGCCGGGAAACCAAGCTCCAGAAACAGATTCGCTCCAGGCTTGGTCACATGTCCGATTTCGATATCGATCTTCATTTCCTGTCTCTCCTCATGCTGATTACGGCACGATAACGCGCCTCTGCAATATCTTTGTCGCGCCTGCTGGTTGCCTGCACTTTTTTCTGGAAGCAATGCAGCACATATACCGCTTCCTCGAATTTACATACATCACCCGGTAAATGCCGCTGCTTTCCCGAATGCGAATTTCTCGTGTACCGGTACCCGCCTCGTCGAATGCCCGCCAGTCTTCCGGCTCCAAGCCGGCCTGTACTTTTCCTAGCTGAAATCCGGCTATGCGACGTGGGTCGTCGGGAAATGCCAGCAGGTCTTCATAGGCGGAACCTATCCACCGAATCTCTTTTTTGGGCTTCATGTGGTGTATAGTTGTGTATAAAATTTTATACGAAACTGCGCAAAAAGCAATCTGCGCTTGGGAATATGCTTGGGTGCGGACATCATCATTGTCTTCTGACGCGAAGCGTGCGCGGAATTATAGGTTTTTATTGATATGGACGACATTGCGCTTTATGAAGCGGCTAAGGCGGCTGACGATGGCAACCGCATTCCTGCAGAAGTCCTGTATGCGACTCTCGACGGCGCGCATCGGATAAAGGCGTGGCGCAATTATCGCAAGTTGACCCTGCAAGCCTTGGCAGATAGCGCTGGGATAAGCAAGGCATTCTTGAGCCAGATCGAGAACGGTAAGCGGACAGGAACAATAGCAGTATTGTCAGCGTTGGCGCGCGCGCTGGATGTGCCGGTAGACCTTCTGGCAGAATGAGCCTCGTACCGCAGCCCAGAACCCGCTCAGGCGGGTTTTTGTTGCCATATCTTTCCTGTTTTATTAATATTCACACTGAAACGCTGGTTATCTCAGCCGCATATCTCCACAACGAGAACCCTCGGCATGGTCCTATAAACAACGAACGGGCAATCATAAGCTACCTCATCATCAGTGAGGTGAAACAACTGGCTCGCCATACTCGACCTTGGGTTACAAGAAGGCACAATCATGAGCAGCGAGCAGCACATGCGAGAAGCCCTGGCGCTGGCCCGGGCCAATATCAAGGCCGGGGGTCGGCCTTTCGGTGCGGTGCTGGTATACCAAGGGCAGGTGATCGCCCAAGCGGTAAACGAGATTCATAGTACGCAGGATCCGACCTGTCACGCTGAAATGCAGGCGATCCGCCAAGCCAGCCGTGTGCTGGGCCGTCCCGATCTGGATGGCTGCGAAATCTACGCCAGCGGTCACCCATGCCCCATGTGCCTGGCCGCAATGCACCTGTGCGGTATCCATCGGGCATGGTTCGCCTATTCCAACGATGAGGGCGAGCCATATGGACTGTCGACTGCTGACGTCTATGCACAGATGGCTCGCCCACCCTTGCAGCAGGAAGTAGTGCTACGGCCGTTGAAGCCTGCGGACGAAGAGGGCCTTTACGCGCAGTGGAAGGCAAAGCAGGCCGACCGCACTTCGTAAACCAGCGACTCCCGATCGAGAGCCAATAGGGTCAGACTAAGTCTGACCCTATTGGTATTTAATGCTGCGATTCTTCAGTTATTAGAAAAATTTGAACAACTGATGTTATTCCACCCAGAAAGTATGGGAATATACTTTTTTTTGCCGATGGCCCTGCTCATCCTCTTCTTCATCGCCTTCGTCGCCCTGGTAGCGATATCCCCGCACCAGTTCATACAAATACTACTAGCTCGCATGGTTCGGCATGGGGCTATCTGTCATCTATACGCTACTGGCGGGCCTCTTCTCGTAATTCCGCATAGCTTTCAGCTTAGCAAGCTAGATGTGCCCCAACAAAACCAAAATAAGCACTATTAACAGCACGAATCCGATACCGCCACTCGGTCCATAACCCCAGCCGCTGCTGTAACCCCATGTTGGAATCGCACCCACCAGGGCAAGTATCAGCACAATCATAAGAATCGTTCCGAGAGTCATTTTAATTCTCCTCGTTTTGATTTGAGGTTTTATTATGCTCTTTTGACGAGTTTTATCTGTTCGGTGGCATACAAAATACGATCCAAGCGATAATGAAGGGTTGGAGTATGGGCGTGATAGGAAGGGGTTGGTGTTTACGCAGAAGCGGTTGAGCGTGGCCGCCCAAGTCGATAAAGACACACTTCTATCAAACTTAGTAATCCAGCTTTTGAAGAGGCTTATCCTGTTAAATCGATGCTACTTACTACAAATAAAAAACCCGCTGCGTAGCGGGTTTCATTGTTCCGGGTGAGCAATACTTACTCCCTGGAAATACTCCATAACCTTTCTAAGCAGTATCAGGCTTATTATGAACAGCCACGGTATGGCAGATTAAATGCACCTTATCAACTATTGCATTCCGATCTTAAGAGCCCTGCCATACCACTTCTGCTTCGGCGCTCGGCAGCTTCGAAGCTGACATTGACCAAATTGGCACGCCAATCTGTTGTTGTCGATGTTAGCTTCGCTGCTTCCGTTTTTTCTACTGTGCCGCCGATCCTGCTACTTCATAGGCTTCGTACAAAGTACTTTAGTCTATGACGTTCAAGGTGCCCGATAAATGGACATTCAAAGGATGGAGCTGGCAGTAGATTGTAAACGCACCGCTCTTCTTCGCTACCAAAGTAATATCTTTTGTTTCTCCGGCCTTGAGTACTTCTTTAATTCCATATTCGTCAATGGAAAATCCCTCGCTGATGGGAGATTTGTTTTCTACGGTAATCGTTACCTTGGTATCTTTTTTCACAGCCAAAGTCTCGGGCGCGTTGATAACGTTGAACGCGCGAATATTCTTGACTGTCACACCTTCTATATTGAGCTCAGGAATTGTAGTGTCATAAGCATTGATAACTACCTTGAATTTTTGCTCGTTTGCCTGCGCGGTTCCTACTAACAGCAACCCCAAAGCTAGACTCGCAAACATCGTTATGGTTTTTTTCATAATCACTTTCCTTTACTATACGTTACGTTTTAATGAAATAGCAGCCGCTCTTGCTTAACGGTACTTACAATTCTCGACATCCCTGGCCAAAGGAAAAAACACCTTGAACGCGACCAGCTTAACGATTAGCGATCTACTCATCGTTAGAATTGTAATTCTGCCTATGTTTTTATTCCGGAGTTCGCCCCGCGCGAATCCGGGCTTAATACTAAAGGGGATAATCGAGGATGTCAATCGCAAGCTTTCCCTCAAGTCCAAGTTTAAGATAGGTTTTCTGGCCGATTCGATTAAGCCCGTGTCATTCGAGCTTGTCCAGTTTCGACATTGCTGCTTTCTGGTTGCATTCAGCATTTCATGGCACGCTAAACCGTAATTTTGGGCGTAACAGTAACCCGTAATTACGGTAATATTGTCGATCAAAAACCGGGTAAACCATGGCTGATAGCGGTTTAGTAATCATTAGCGTCATAATCCTGACTGGATTGCTTTGTCTGGCTATATGGGTTCTCAGGAAAATAGCGCGCGGAGAAATCGACGTAAGCGTTAACACCGCACTGGCGGCATTGCTGGTGGTTGCATTGCTGGTGCCTTTGGGATTGAATTTTTCCGCTCATCTGATATTCGGCAAGATGAATCATTCAAGTATTGACGAAACCGCCGAACACCCCGAACACCCCGAACACCCCGAACACCCCGAACAGTCAGAACACTCGGCATTCGAGACTGAACACCATTGAAGTGACTGAGGACGTCAATCTGCATTGGCGAGGTCTGGAAACACTGGGAAATTAATATGTCTCGCGATACGAAGATTTGGCCACTGTTGACAGGCACGCATCGCTACGAGAAGACAATCTCGACACGCAACCGCGGCCATGGCAGGTATATCGATGCGCCGATTCTTGCCTATTTGGTCGAAACGCCAAATGGACGCATCCTCTATGATGTCGGTTGCGACTATCGCAAGCTTGCTGATCCAGCGTTGCGCACAAAATATTTCGAGCCCATGCGTCATTCATTCGCGCCGCCTGCCATGGAGGAAGGGCAACGTATCCCTCGCTATCTTGCACGGTTGGGGCTCGGGCCATCCGATATCGATGTCGTGTTTATCGGGCATTTGCATTTCGACCACGCAGGCGGCCTTTGCGACCTGCCGGGTTGCGATGTGCATGTTCAGGCTGAGGAAGTGGCGGCAGCGCGCACCGGGCAGGATGGCAGCGTGTTTGCCGATGAGCTGGCGAGTGCGGGGCAATGGGAGATAATGACTGGAGAGTATATGCTGACCCCTGGCGTGCAAGCGGTTGCCAGCCCTGGGCATACTGCCGGACATATGTCGCTGTTCATTGAACTGCAAAAAGGGCCGCCAGTCATCTTGTGTGGGGATGCAGCGGATCTGGTGGAAAACCTGGACGAAGAAATCGCTCCGGGCTACTGCTGGCAGGATAACGAAGCACTGGCGCTCGCGAGCATTCGTAAGCTAAAGGCGCTCGCGCGCGCAGAAAACGCACAGCTTTGGCCCAATCACGATATGGATTTTTTCCTGGGCTTGCCAAGATTTCCGGCATGGAGGGACTGAACCGCCAGCCAGGCTAGACCGGCATGTTTCGTGATGGTTTCGTTGGGGGTCAGTTGGAACCTAATTGGAATTGGGATTGAGCTTCGCAGCATCTACAATTTGCCCTTCGCGGGCGGCAAATTCGCGTTGTGCCTGTTCTGATGCCATTTGCCGGTGAGCCGCGGCTTCTTTTATGCTTTCTTCCGCGTTTGCTTCGTATTTACGAACCAAAGCAGAAGTATGCGATTTCAAATCTTGGGCTCGACGGCCATAGAGATAGCCTTTCTCTTCGTAGTGCTCAAGTAATTTCTTTTGCTCCTTCGCCTTCGCCTGCATTTCTCTCGCTGTATTTTCAAAATACTGCGTCAGAGCATCATGGTCGCTGCGCGTTCTGGCATTCTGGGAGGCTTTTCTGATATTGGTGTTCTGAAGGGCTTCGTGAGGGCTCATCTGCGCGCAGGCGGCCAATAAGATGAGGGATAAGGCTGGGAATAAATTTCTTGTTCTCATGCCGCGCTCTCCTTTAGAATCGAGCGAGTGCTCCAAAAGTGGCGAAGCAAGGGCTACAATAAATTATTTATCTGAGAAAAAATTGTATGGAATGAGCTTGAATTTGTCAACTATTTTATGTGTAAAGTATCAAGATAGCGTATAGTGATAAATGCGTTATAACAATTTTTTCGAATTTTTAAAGCAGAGGGGGCAAGGAGGTATAACCAAATGGTTAATAAAATGGGTGCGCGTCAAAAGCAGTTACTCAAGCTATTGCGTGGAAACAGAACCGGCATGAGTGTGGATGAGCTTTCGAAAGGGCTTGAAATTACCCGAAATGCCGTGCGACAGCACCTCGCATCCCTGGAAGCGGCAGGATTGATTGCGGCAGGTGCTACGCGCCCATCTGGAGGAGGCCGTCCTCAGCAACTTTATGTTCTCACCGAGCTTGGCCAGGAAAGTTTTCCCCGTCAATATTCGTGGCTTGCGCAACTGGTGCTGGCGTCGGTTCAGCGTGAAGAAGGTGCGGAAAACATGGGTAAGCGGTTGAATGATATTGGCGCAGGTATAGCGCGGCAGATACGAAGCCAGTACCCGGAACTGACCACGCAACAGGAAAAGGTTGAAAAGCTTGCCGAGGTAATGGATCAGCTCGGTTACAATGCGAGAAATGCGACATTGCCGGGCGGCGAGCCGGTTATTGAAGCCGATAACTGTGTCTTTCATCAGATGGCGGTAAAAGATCTGGAAATCTGCCACCTGGATAAAGGCCTGATGGAAACGTTTACCGATACCAAGGTTGAGCACCACGAATGCATGGCTCGCGGTGGTGATCTTTGTAGATTCAGATTTTTGCCTAAAAAGGAGTAGCTTCTACTCCTTTTTTTTGCCTTTCTCTTTCTTTTCTCTTCTGCCTGAGGGTTCAGTGCATCATCCCGCAAGCGGCAGCAATAAAGCGGATTCCACCAGCACATCGACACCCGTTTCACCCATTATCGCTCGCGCAGGGATATTCTCCCCAGCACGCCACCTTGCCACTGCTTTATGCTTCGATGCGCCACTCACCAGAAAAATTATCTGACGTGAACGGCTTAGCCGCGCGGCACTGAGCGATACCCGCTGGGGCGGCCGCTTGGGCGAATTGAAAATCGCCAGTGCATCGGGAGAATCCGGAGCAGTGCCCCATTCGTTACCGGGAAAAAGGCTTGCAGTATGGCCATCTTCCCCGAGCCCAAGCAAGGTCAGATCGAACATGTCAACGCCCCGTAGGGTTTGTGCATATTCATTAGCTGCTTTATCCGCACGAATCTCGCTCGGTATTGCATGTACCTGGCTGGGGGGAATGGGCACATGCTTAAGCCATGCTTCCCCGGCCATACAAAAATTCAACTCTTCCACCGTTGGCGGCATGCAGCGCTCATCGCCAAAATAGATGTGCCAGGCAGTCCAATCCGTAGGGGCCGATCGCAACCGCTGATAAATTCCTCGCGGGGTTTCACCGCCAGCCAGTACGAGATTGAAACGTCCGCGTTCCTGTATCGCCATCGAGGCACCGTCGAGAATGGCGCCTAGCGCTGCTTCCTGTAAAGCTGACAGATCGTCGAATGAATGCCAGCGGTATTTTCCAGAATTGACGGTGCTCATGGTGGTAATTACCCGTGCTAATTAATCTTGTAAACAGCTTAAACGGTAGAGCTGACTATGCTACCACACTAATCCGGTCTGATTGCCATCCGGCCGCTGCCCAGGAATAATACCGCGAGACCCGAAAATAGATAAAAACCCTGTAATTCCAGCGCCCAGCCACCTGAAGTCGTCAAAGTAAACAGCTGGCTGCGGTGTGCCAGAAAAAGTGCAAACATCATATTGCCGAAAACAAGTAAACCGCCGAGGCGTGAAAAAATTCCCAGGATTATCATTAGGGGTGCGATAACCTCACCCAGATAAACCCCATAAGCCAGGGCCTGAGGTAGATTATTGCCAGTGAGTTGCTTGCTGATGAAATCGAGAGAGCCTGGATTGAGTATCTTGTGTACGCCATGGAAAAGTATCAGCGTTCCTACCGTAACGCGGAGGATCAATTTACCGAGGTTATCATTGTGAAACGGATTGCGCACTATCATGTCTCCGGTGACTTCAAAAGCAGATAACGAAATAAAGCGCCCGCCGGACGTCCGGATCGTTCATCGATTTCATCAGTTGAAGCAACCCCGGCGTCGGAAACCACCGACATAGGTCGATCAGGTTTTAAAGATTTCCGTGCTCGCCGATAGCGCAACACCGCCTTATTCGCATCGGCAAAGATGGGTGGATTTTGGGCGCTAAGGATCAATAGGGTGGAAGGGGTGGGGGCAATGCCAACGCATTGCGCCAGGCTGGCGGGATTGCTCGGCCTGGCGAAAAATCCTCAGTTATCCTGTCGAAACCCACTAGTGAGATTCATTTACGACCCTAAATTCTTGTACGCTGGGTGCGGCAGCGTAATTTTTTTCTTTAAATTTTAAGGCGATCTGCCGGTGAGTGGCAGCTTCCTTCGCATCCGCCTTCGCGGCTTTTTCATACTTGCGTATTAACGCGGTGGTATGCGCTTGCAGATCCTGAGATTTTTTCCCGTAGAGATAGCTTTTTTCCTCGTAATGCTCAAGTAACAGTTTTAATTCTCTCGTCTTTGCCTGTGCCTTCCTGGCTTCATCTTCATAGTATTTGGCCACAATCTCATGCCGCTTTCTGGCCTCATCTTCATAGTATTTCGCTATGGCTTCGTGGTTGCTTCCGGTTGGGGCATCCTGCTCCGGCGGGATATCGGAATTATCGACGGTTGCTGTTACGGGAGAACTCAACGAAGCCAGCAAGCCAAGCAGGGGCAACGCGGCAACAATATTTATTGTTTTCATTTCGATGTGTTCTAATATCTGTATTTTACCGACGTAAGAACTGAAGTGTAGACGAAATTTACCGCAGAATATTCCTTGACTCAAAGTCTACCTGATAGGTATGGCTTCGTCAACTTCAGTATGTTTAAAGTACCCGGCTTTGCATTTATACCGACGTATGTTATGGATGAATCCATGAGATGGAGCCTAACATTCATTGCGTTGACGCAACCCCTGATGAAAGAGAACTCAAAGTAATACCTTTGAGAAGAACCGGTTGATGTTTAGAGAATCTTGGGACGTCCAAGGCTTATAATACTCTCGGTTTTCCTTGCAATATGCCGGGAACATCCGTATCATTTATAAAATTTGCGTAACATTTAATTCGAGGAATTTTAATGGCCAATAGTGCACAAGCCAGAAAACGTGCGAGACAAAATGTCAGCCAGCGCGACCGTAATACGAGCCTGCGCTCGGAATTGCGCACCGCAATCAAGCATGTGAGAAAAGCTATCGAGTCTACCGACAAAACCATTGCACAGGCTGCGTTCGCGGCTTCCATCGGTACTATAGATTCCATTGCGGACAAGGGTATCATCCACAAGAATAAGGCAGCTCGCCATAAAAGCCGGCTATCGGCCGCCATTAAGACGATGGCCTCCTGATCGTTCGACAGCATAAAAAAAGCCCGGGTTTCCGGGCTTTTTTGTTATGCGGCAGCATAGGGGCGCACTTGTGGGTGAAAGTCCCACCGTAAGTCGATCACAGCAAACGAAGTAGAGCTAGAGTGCAACACCATGCCACGGGATACGCACGAATCTGCGTCTTGAGCAGGAAAGGATCGGTTTTAGCCGGGTGAAGTCCGCGTTATCGGTGCTCACGCAGATACAGCGGGGCTGGTGTATAGAAAATCAGCCGTCCTCGATCCTCAGTCGTCAGGGAATTTCCGGATTACGATTCTTGAGGACATCCATTAGAGGCGATACCAGATCCATCGGTATGGGAAAAATAATGGTATTGGATTTATCACTGGCGATGTTTGTGAGCGTTTGGAGATAGCGCAACTGCATTGCCCCGGTTTGCTGGGAAAGAATTTGCGCCGCTTGCATCAATTTGTCCGATGCCTGCAATTCGCCTTCGGCATGAATCACTTTTGCGCGACGCTCACGCTCTGCCTCCGCCTGCCTGGCAATGGCTCTTATCATGGATTCATCAATATCCACATGTTTTATCTCGACGTTGGATACCTTGATGCCCCAGGCGTCGGTCTGAATATCCAGCACCTTCTGAATATCCAGATTGAGCTTCTCACGTTCCGCCAGCATTTCATCCAGCTCATGCTTGCCCAGCACGGAACGCAGAGTAGTCTGTGCAAACTGACTGGTGGCGGCAAGGAAATTTTCCACCTGGATGATGGATTTTTGTGGATCGACTACCCGAAAATACACCACCGCGTTGACCTTTACCGAAACGTTGTCGCGCGAAATCACGTCTTGGCTGGGGACATCCATGACCACAGTACGCAGGTCGACTCGCACCATTTTCTGAATGCCGGGGATTATTATGATCAGGCCGGGGCCTTTGACTGTTTGAAAGCGGCCAAGCAGAAAGATCACCCCACGCTCATATTCCCGTAATATGCGAAATGCCGAGAAAAGCACTGCGATAAGGATGATAATGAGTGTACTAAAAAAACCAAAATTGGCGAACATGGAAATCTCCTTTGGTTATTTCTCTGGACTATTTCTCTGCCGGGACCACATGTAAAACCAGACCGTCGATTTCTGTTACGCGCACTTTCTGTCCTCGGGCCAGAGGTTGCTCACTATGCGCGCTCCACAACTCGCCATGAACGCGCACCATGCCTTCGCTGGAAGTATCCTCCAGCATCTCGCCCACGGCGCCGATCATCGCTTCATGGCCGCTGACGATGGGGTTGTGCCGTGATTTCAGCGCCATGCCGGCGACGGAAATCAGAAATAGTGCGCTAGCCACGGATATCCCAGCGATCATGGGCCAGGGAATGCCGTAGCCGGGAAGGTCGGTGTCGATCAGCATTAACGAGCCGGCTATAAAAGCAATCATCCCGCCAACGCCAAGTGCGCCGAAGCTCGGTAAAAAGGCTTCTGCCGTGATGAACGCGATGCCGAGCAGAATCAAGGCGAGTCCGGCATAGCTGACCGGCAGTAACTGGAATGCGTACAGGGCAAGCAAGAGGCAGATGGCGCCCGCCACGCCGGGCAATACAAAACCTGGATTGGAAAACTCGAAGAACAATCCGTAAATGCCGATAAGCATCAGTATGTATGCGACGCTGGGATTGGTAATGACGGCGAGTAGTCTTGTACGCCAATCGGGCTGGACAGCTTGTATTGTGGCTGAAAGGGTATCAAGGGTCAGGTTCTGCCCGAGTATGGTCACTTCCCGGCCATTCAGCTGCCTTAACAAATCTGGCACGTCAGCAGCGACATAATCGATGACCTTGAGATTCAGGGCGTCGGCTGCTGATAAGCTTACGGCTTCATGCACAGCGCGTTCCGCCCATTCAACGTTGCGCTTTCGCATCTGCGCAAGCGCGCGTATATAAGCCGCGGCATCGTGGATTATTTTGCGCGACATTGCGTCTTTTTTGGGCATCCTGTCTTCTGTCGCTATATCCCGGTCGCCGGTCTCGTCTGCCTGATTTGCGGATGAGTTTTGAGACGGTTTGGGCCTGGTTTCAGGCCCAGGCTCTGGTTTCGGCTCAGGCTCAGGCAGACCGCCGATCTGTACCGGGGTCGCCGCACCCAGATTTGTACCGGGTGCCATCGCTGCGATGTGGCTGGCATAAAGGATATAGGTCCCGGCACTTGCTGCCCGGGCTCCGCTCGGCGCCACGAAGGCCGCTACCGGCACGGGTGAGGCAAGAATGCCGCGTATGATCTGCCGCATCGAAGAATCGAGGCCGCCCGGCGTATCCAGTTGCAATACGACAAGTAGCGCACCCTCGGCGGCTGCACGCTCCAGGCTGCGCTGGACGAAATCAGCGCTGGCTGGCGCAATAGGACCTTCTACCGTCGTTACCACCACCGGCGCAGCCGGAACGAACGTCGGCAACAGGAGCAGCATTGCTGCCATACCACTACGCAGCGTGAGGACGAACAGTTTCATCCTGTCACTATAGACTGTTCCAACCCCGGCTGCATTTCAGCCGGAAAAATGCGACTCGCGACGGTTTATTTAGATATCCTGCGACTTGCAATCACCATTGTTTTGGCGCATAAAGCGATTTTCATATTTTAAGAAATGGTGTTCATGAAGAAACCCACGAGCCGAATTCTCATCATCAATGACGAGAACCTGATACTGAAGGAATTCATCAAGGGATTGAATAGCGCCGCCAAGTCCCTGGAAAACCCGTTGGGCATCACTTTTGCCGGCGTTACCACTGCACGCGAAGCACTGCAAGCGATCCAGGATGACGGCGATATTCAATCGGTACTGGTGGACGATACGCTTTATACGTTGAAAAATGGTGAGAAGGGTTCCCGCAACCTGCAAATGACCGCATTGAAGCTGGTGCAGGAAATTACCCGTTTTCGCCCTGAGCTGGATATCTATATTTTAATTGCCCAGGAGAAAGAGGATGAAGTGGTGGATGCCCTCTTTACCGAAACGGTTGATGGCTATTTCTACCGCGAAGAGCGCGATTATCGTGGGATGTACCGCATCCTTAATGCTCAGCTTCAGGAAAAAGCACGCACACCTTTTTATGATCAGCTCAAAAATTACGTATTGATGGCTAAGGATGCCTGGCATACGCCGGGTCATTCCTCAGGCGATTCGCTACGCGACAGCCCCTGGGCCAGCGATTTTTATCAGTTTATCGGTGAGCATATTTTTCGTGCCGATCTATCGGTCTCGGTACCGATGCTCGATTCGCTGATGGAGCCAACCGGCGTCATTGCTGAAGCGCAAAAGGTTGCGGCAAAGGCCTTTGGCGCGCGGAGAACCTTCTTTGCCACTAACGGCACCTCTACTGCCAATAAGGTGATATTCCAGACGTTGCTCGCCCCGGGCGAGAAGCTGTTGCTCGATCGGAACTGCCACAAGTCCGTGCACCATGGAGTCGTATTATCCGGCGCTCATCCGATTTATCTCGACTCATCTGTCAACAAGAAATTCAGTGTTTATGGACCGGTACCGAAACAGACTCTGTTCAATGCCATCGAAGAACATTCCGATGCGCAGGCGCTTATTCTTACCAGTTGCACTTATGATGGGCTCCGTTATGATTTGCCGCCCATCATCAAGGCAGCGCATGCGAAAGGTATAAAAGTTATCATCGACGAAGCCTGGTACGGTTTCGCCCGTTTTCATCCGGCTTTCCGCCCGACCGCGCTTGAGGCGGGCGCCGATTATGCGACGCAGAGTACGCACAAAGTACTGTCGGCTTTTTCTCAGTCCAGCATGATTCATATCAATGATCCCAGCTTCAACGAGCATCTGTTTCGCGAGAATTTCAACATGCATACTTCCACCAGTCCGCAGTACAGCATGATTGCCAGCCTCGACGTTGCCCGTAAGCAGGCGACGCTGGAAGGGTACAAGCTGTTGTCGCGTACTTTGGAATTGGCGCAGGAAGTGCGCGAGCAGATCAATTCAACCGGCGTCTTTCGCGTGCTGGAACTTGTCGATCTGATGCCTGATGAGGTAAAGCATGACAATATCCAGCTCGACAGCACCAAGGTCACCGTGGACATTTCCCGCTGTGGCTTTGCCGTGGAGGATTTGATCCGGGAATTGTTCGAGCGTTATAATATCCAAGTGGAGAAGTCTACATTTAATACTCTTACTCTGCTTCTTACCATTGGTACTACCCGGAGTAAAGTGTCGCGCCTTTATGATGCACTGATGCGAATCGCGCGTGAGGGTCGCGCGCCAAGAAGGCTCTATCATATTCCGGAGATCCCCGGTTTTACCAATCTTAAATATCTGCCGCGTGATGCGTTCTACTGCGGTGGCGAACTGATGCCTTTGCTGGATGAGCAGGAGCGTATAAATAACGATCTGGATGGCAAGGTTTGCGCAGATCAAATTACTCCCTACCCGCCGGGTATCCCGGTGCTGGTGCCGGGGCAGACTATTACGCACGAGGTTGTGCGATACCTTATCAGCATGCTGCGCTCCCAGAAACGGGTTGAAGTGCATGGAATCGTTTACGACGGCTACTTGCCATGTTTGAGGCTGCTTACCGCTGCTGAGGAAAAGGGCTTGAAAAAGCTGGTTAAATAGGTAAAGATAATGGGTTGCACCTAAAAATTATTCTTGCGGCGCACGGCGGCTTTGGCCGCCGTGCCGCTTTCAGACTTGGCAAACATTGATACCCACTATGGAATCCCTGAACAAGTCCTACGCGGGCCCGACGACAGCACTGCCCCATGCGAGCCTCAGCCAGAAGATATCTCTACCTCGGCGCCTTTCCCGGCTTTGGCTTTTTATAGTCGGCCCCTATATTCGCCCCGCGCTATACAATCATTCCGATTTTGCCGGCAGTTTACTTCACAGAGAATTTATTCAGAGGCCTCTTAAATGTCCAATTTGATGAACACCTACCTGCCGCTGCCCGTTACATTTGCGAGGGGGGAGGGGGTATGGCTGTGGGATGAGGAGGGCAACCGCTATCTCGACGCCCTCGCAGGCGTTGCCGTATGCGGCTTGGGGCATTGCCATCCAGAGATTGTGAAGGCGCTTTGTCATCAGGTCGGGACGCTTATTCATACTTCCAATCTTTACCATATTGGAAAGCAGGAACAGCTAGCCAGCCAGCTTGCCATACTGTCGGGTATGGATAACGCATTTTTCTGCAATTCGGGCGCCGAAGCAAACGAAGCCGCGATCAAACTGGCAAGACTGTATGGGCATGGTAAAAATATAGATCTGCCCACCATTATCGTAATGGAGAAATCCTTTCACGGCCGAACTATGGCCACCTTGACTGCAAGTGGCAATCGCAAGGTGCAGGCAGGTTTCGAACCATTGCTCACCGGTTTTGCGCGGGTTCCATACAATGATCTGGAAGCAGTGGCGCAGGTGGGCGTGCACAACAAGAACGTTGTCGCCATATTGGTTGAGCCCTATCAGGGCGAAGGCGGCGTGAATGTACCGCAGGCAAGCTACCTGCAAGGATTGCGCCACTTGTGCGATCAGAACGGCTGGCTGCTGATGCTGGATGAGGTGCAGTGTGGAATCGGCCGCAGCGGCAACTGGTTCGCTTTCCAGCACAGTGGCATCGTTCCTGATGTGGTGACACTTGCCAAGGGCTTGGGTTCGGGCGTACCCATTGGCGCCTGTCTGGCAAAAGGTTTGGCATCGGAAGTATTCAAGCCCGGCAACCACGCCTCTACTTTTGGTGGCAACCCGCTGGCCTGTACTGCTGCGCTGACCACGCTCAAGGTAATCGAAGAAGCGGATTTGCTAAGGAACGCGATGGAGGTGGGCGACTTCATGCGCAGTATGTTCAAGGCACAGCTCGCCGACTTGCCCGATGTAAAACAAATTCGTGGTCAGGGATTGATGATCGGCATCGAGCTCTCCAGACCTTGTGGCGAACTCGTAATGGCAGCCTTGAAGAAAGGACTGTTGATCAACGTAACCTCGGATAAAGTGGTGCGTCTCCTGCCGCCGCTAGTGATTAAACGGAACGAGGCCGAACAGGTGGTAGCCATCTTGTCCGGTCTGGTGAAAGAATTTTTGGCGGCATGACAAGATAGTAAATCTCGAAAAATGAGCCTTGAAAAATACGGCCAGCTCATATTTTTCCAAATCGGCTCAATCTATGGTTCAGCATATCATGCAGATCAAGCATTTTTTACAGTTCAACGATTTTTCCCGGGAGGAGTTCGAATATCTGTTCGAACGTGCACGCTGGATCAAGCATGAGTTCAAGCAGTACCGGCGCTACTGGCCATTGCAGGATCGCACTCTCGCCATGATCTTTGATAAGCATTCAACTCGTACCCGACTTTCATTTGAAGCCGGTATGCATCAGTTGGGCGGTGCGGCGATTTATTTATCCACCCGGGATACCCAGTTGGGCCGAGGCGAACCTGTAGAAGATGCAGCGCGCGTGATTTCGCGTATGGTGGATATCGTCATGATCCGTACCTATGAACACGACATCATCAGGCGTTTTGCGGCGCACTCGCGAGTACCCGTTATCAACGGACTGACCGATGAATATCATCCCTGCCAGATCATGGGCGATATTTTTACTTTTATTGAGCAGTTCGGCAGTATCTCCGGCAAGACGGTGGCGTGGATCGGAGATTCAAATAACGTCTGCAACACCTGGCTCCAGGCAGCTGAGGTGTTCGATTTTAACGTGCATGTCTCGACGCCTCGCGGTTACGAAGTGGAGCCGGAACGAGCCGGCCTCTACGGCACTGACCACTATGAGGAATTTGCCGATCCGCATGACGCAGTGAGAGATGCGGATCTGGTTACGACGGATGTATGGACCAGCATGGGCTTTGAAGCGGAAACCGAGGAACGGAAAAAAGACTTTGCGGATTTTCGCGTAGATGCGGAAATGATGTCCTGCGCCAAGAAAGAAACGCTGTTCATGCACTGCCTGCCTGCCCATCGCGGCGAAGAGGTGGCGGCGGAGGTTATCGACGGTCCTCAATCCATCGTATGGGAAGAGGCCGAGAATCGTCTGCATACCCAAAAAGCATTGATAGAATATCTGCTGTTGGGAAGGTTGGCGGAAATCTGATAACTCGAATTTTCAACTGTTATATTGCAAGAACGCAATTCGCATTTCTATTGACGAGCCAAGCATGAAAAAAATAAAGCAGGTTGATGTGTCTAAAATTAATAAGGTTGTTCTTGCATTTTCCGGGGGCTTGGATACATCGGTAATTTTAAAGTGGTTGCAGGATACCTATCAGTGTGAGGTAGTAACTTTCACTGCGGACATCGGGCAAGGGGAGGAAGTAGAGCCGGCGCGCGCAAAGGCGACGCAATTGGGAGTGAAGGAGATCTTCATCGAAGATCTGCGTGACGAATTCGTGCGTGATTTCGTTTTTCCCATGTTTCGTGCCAATGCGGTATATGAGGGCGAATATCTGCTTGGCACCAGTATCGCCCGTCCGCTGATCGCCAAACGGCAAATCGAGATAGCGCAGATAACCGGAGCAAATGCGGTTTCCCATGGCGCGACAGGGAAAGGTAATGACCAGGTGCGGTTTGAGCTCGGCTACTATGCGCTTCAGCCCGATATTCAGGTGATTGCGCCATGGCGCGAATGGGACCTTACTTCCAGGGAAAGCCTTTTAAAATATGCGGAAACGCATGGCATCCCGGTGGAGATGAAGAAAAAGGGCGGGTCCCCTTACAGCATGGACGCCAATCTGTTGCATATTTCCTATGAAGGTCGAATCCTTGAAGATCCTGCGCATGAGCCGGAGGAATCCATGTGGCGATGGAGCGTGTCGCCCGAGAACGCACCGGATAAGGCAGAATATATCGAACTGGAATTCAGGCAAGGCGACATCATCGCCATAAACAGCCGGAAACTCTCCCCGGCGGACGTACTTGCCGAACTTAATCAGTTAGGTGGCAAGCACGGTATTGGGCGCCTGGATCTGGTGGAAAATCGTTACGTGGGCATGAAATCCCGTGGATGCTATGAGACCCCCGGTGGCACCATCATGTTGCGTGCGCATCGGGCCATCGAATCCATTACCCTCGACCGTGAGGTTGCCCACCTTAAAGACGAACTGATGCCGCGCTATGCCGAACTTATTTATAATGGTTATTGGTGGAGCCCGGAGCGCAGAATGATGCAAACGATGATTGATGCATCCCAAACGGCGGTAAACGGCTGGGTGCGAATAAAGCTCTATAAAGGGAACGTGATCATAGTCGGACGAGACTCTAAAACAGACTCTCTGTTCGATTCGCACATTGCCACTTTTGAGGAAGATCAAGGCGCATATAATCAAACGGATGCGGCTGGATTCATCAAGCTCAACGCGTTACGAATGCGTATCGCCGCAAATTTAAAAAACAGGCAATAATTACAGGGCTGCACTTCATGTTTTCCATCGGTTAAACTTGCCGCAGCCCCAGTCCGTAAACCAGGAAGAGACTATCGTGCCTTCATTCGACATTGTTTCCGAAGTTGACAAGCAGGAAGTCAGAAATGCAATTGACCAGGTGAACAAGGAGGTGACCACACGCTTTGATTTCAAGGGATCGGATGCGCGCGTGGAGCAAGCGGATTACACGCTTACCGTTTACGCAGATGACGACTTCAAGCTGAGTCAGGTTCTGGATATTCTGATGGCCAAGCTCGCCAAGCGTGGTGTCGATGTGCGTTGCCTGGACGAAGGGAAGCCGGAAAAAATCAGTGGCAATAAAGTCAAACAGCAAGTCACGGTTAAAACAGGGGTGGAAAGCGAGCTTGGAAAAAAGATTATCAGGCTCATCAAGGATAGCAAGCTCAAGGTTCAGGCCAGTATCCAGGGTGACGCGGTGCGTATTTCAGGCGCAAAGCGTGATACCTTGCAAGAGGCGATACAGCTCGTCAAGAAATCGATCACCGAATTTCCGCTGCAATTCCAGAATTTCCGCGAATGATTCGCCGTATTATCTCAGCCGGTTGTTGTGTTCATAAGGCCGGAAATCCAACGCTCATATAAGCGGCAAGCTATCTGATTCAGTACCGATACTCGCTCGGTCAGGCCCGTCTGTATTGCCTCTGCCGATTGCACCGTTGGTCCAGGGTTGTTGGAAATTTCCTCAGCGCCTGCTTTGCACCAGGCTTTCACCATTTCCTCAGTCATCTCGACATGACATTGTAATGCCAGATGCGTGCCCATTGCGAATGCCTGATTTTCGCAATAGGGACTCGAAAGCAGGAGAGCCGCTCCCTCCGGAATGGTAAAACCTTCTCCATGCCAGTGGAACGCCTCAAAGCTCGACAATTCTCCAAACCAATCACGTGCAATAGGATTGTCCGCGACGTTTACTCTACCCCAGCCGATTTCGCTGACCGGGCTTCTGCTTACCACTCCTCCCAGCGCTTTCGCCATCAATTGCCCACCAAGACAATGGCCCAAAACCGGAATATTGTGTGTTACCGCCTGCCGGATTAATGCAAGCGCGGGCGCAATCCATGGGAGATCATCGTTTACGCTCATGGGCCCACCCATGAATACCAGCCCGCTAAAATAGTTGGCACGGGTGGGTAATGCCTCATTAAAGTCGACCTTGACGAGCTGGTAAGGAATGGAATGGGAATCCAGAAACGGGGCAAGATAACCTGGACCCTCTATTGGAAAGTGCCTGAAGATTGCAACGGGTTTCATGAAACGCGCTATTTAAAGTTGATGCACCTGAGGTTGGCGCCGAGGCGAACATTGCTCTGCTTCCGGTGTGGGTGCAGTGCTGAGGGGAATGATTAAATCACATAGCGGTATCGGTAGCGCATTGGCAAGTTGGTCCACGTGACGCTGTGCCGGATTCTTATTGATTTTGGCGCCACGCCGCTATGTCTGCGTCCGCGATCACTCTCTGGCCGGTGACTCTTATGCCGTCGAAATCCGCCTGTTCGTGGGCACCGACCAGATATGTTCCATTCTCTACCAGAATCTCTACCTGACCGTCAGCCACTGCAATAGTACCGCCATTTACTCGTTTACTAACGCTAAAACGGGTACCGATATCGTTGATATACGTTGTACCGACTTTCACTTGCAATTTGCCCGCCCCCCCGCCTTTGGCGTCAAAATAAGCGTTGCCTCGCAGCAATTCGATCTGGGGAGGCTTTGCGTTGCTGACAGTTACACTGCTGTCGGCATCCAGACTGATGTCAATATCCGGTGTGGCTGTAATGGTCACCCGTTCTCCTGGTACAGTTTGGTGTATTCGGGTGGCCATCGGCTTGGCGATGAACCATGACATCAAACCCAGACCGAGAGCCGTGGTAGCAATGGAACCATGCAGCAGGAGGCTTCGCCATCGGGTGCGAGCAGCTAGAGCCATATAATCCTGACCGTTGAGGCAAGGCGTCTGCCACATGGCATGTATATGCTCAAAGTTCTGGCCATTAGCATCCCGTTTTCCCAACTATGTTTTGGCAGACGTTACTATTGTGTAGTCGGATCGGTAACAAACCCAATTCGTACTAATCCGGCTTTTGCTGCGATAGACATCACCCTTGCCACGTGCTCGTACTGGACATGCTTATCAGCGCGGATATGCAGCTCGATATCGGGATTCTGTTTTGCCGCTGCGGCAAACCGGGGCGCCAACTGATCCATGGTTACCGCTTCACCATTCCAGTATAGGCTAGCGTCGCCCCGAAGCGCAAATTCAACGTGATCCGGTTGCGTAATATTTGGGCTACTCGACGCTTTCGGCAGATCGACTTTAACTGAATGGGTCAGCAAAGGTGCGGTGATGATGAAGATCACAAGTAATACCAACATCACGTCCACCAACGGTACCACGTTGATTTCGGACATCGGCATCTGACGGTTGCCGCCATCCATGCTGCCAAAAGCCATCACGACCTCCTTTCATTGGGTGCAAGCGCGGAATTCATTGTGGGGGCGACTACGCGCAGCAGGCGCTCATCCCCAGCGGAGCTATTATTTTTGGCGCCCACCGCAATCAGTACAAATAGATCGTGAGCAAAGGCATCCAGGCGCGCCAGCCAGATGCGATTGCGCCGCACGAATGTGTTATAGGCCAAAACCGCCGGAATTGCCACCGCCAGTCCCAATGCCGTCATAATCAACGCTTCACCCACCGGGCCGGCGACTTTATCCAAGGTACCCTGACCGGATAGTCCAATTTGTACCAGTGCGTGATAGATGCCCCATACCGTGCCGAATAGCCCGATATAAGGCGCGGCGGAACCTGCCGAGGCTATTACCGTGAGTCCGTTTTCGACGCGGGTTGCTTCCTGGTCGAGGCCATTACGTAATACGCGTGTAATGAACTCGCTTGCTCCGCCGGCCGCAGCAAGTTTTTGCAAGCCGTGTTTTTCAGAGTCAGCTGCAGCCTCCAACGCAAGTTGCGCCAATTGCGCAAACGCATTATCACCCGAGCCTTCGTGCAGCGTCGAGTTCACCTCCTGTAGCGAACCGGCGCTCCAGAAACGCTTGAGAAAAGCTTCGGCCTGCCGGTTGGCCAGAAAATTCGAGATACCTTTGGTGAGTATCAAATACCAGCTTGCCACCGAAAGCGTAAGGAGCAGTACAAGCACGCTGATACCCACGCCATCGAGCTGGGTGAGAAAATTTGAAAAGCCGAGACTTTTTTCCATCGGTCAATCTCCTTGGAGTACAAAGTTGAAGGGTTGCAGAGCAATGGCACGGGCCGGCTGGCCATTGCGCACGGGCGGATTGCATCGCCAGGTTTTTACCGCGGCCATGGCGGCTTCATCCAGACGCTTAAAACCGCTACTATCGATTACCTGTACTACGTTAACATGACCTTTTTCGTCCAGTTCCACTCGTAGCATCAACTTGCCCTCTTCGCCTAGCCGCCGCGAAAGCGCGGGATAAGCGGGCGCGTTCAGTTCGGGGCACGCGACAGATAGTTCCGAGGAGAGCGTAACGGGTCCCGGCGACATCTGGGGAGGAGCGGCTTCCGCCACTGGCTCCGGTTCTGGTTCGGGTTCGGGGAGGGAAGGGGGTGCAACCCGCTCACTCTCGGCCACTACCGGTTTTTCCGCAACCAATTGCTGTGATTTCGGCTTCTTTGGCGGCTGAGGCTTAGGCAAGGGGGGAGGTGGCTCAGGCTTGGATTCTTCCTTCGGCTGGAAGGAAGGGATAAAGTTCACCATCAACGTCGCCAGCTGTTGCGGCGGCGGGATCAATTGTTGTTTGAATAGATAGTAGAGCAGCGCCCCATGGACGGCGAGGACAAACATCACGCCGGGTAAAAAGGCAGGATTATGCTTCATCGCTTTATATTCGATATCACGAGTCGGTTGTCGTATTGCGGGCCAGCCAATCTTCTACAAACTTTTTGTTGACGAGGCCGGTCTTGACCTCGCGTTGGTGCTTGCGATCATAAAAATACGCCCTGGGTACTTCGCCATACCAGCGACTATCAATTTCAAGACGCAAGCGTTCTGGCATGTCCTCTGCAAAAACCCATTGCTCGGTATTATTCATACCGTAGCTTTCCGCCCGGGAGGCAAGTTGCGGCGTATCGCTGACTGTATCGGTGGCGATCAATACGACGTCCAGCTTGGGATGGCTGCGTTTGAGCTCGCTTAGCATCTTCAACTCTGTCGGGCAATATTGACATTCAAGAGACCACAAAACGAGAATGAAAGATTTACCTTCCCGGGGCGCAAGAACCTTCTGGAGGCTCCCCGCGGTAAAAGGACGGACGCTTTCAGCCGCAGCAACGGCAGTTACAAAACTTAGCATTAACATGAGAACTAAACGCCGTATCATTGAATGTCCTCCGCTGGGCTGAGTATAAGAGACAGCTTCTTTTGGACTACCCATGAGCAGTGGTAAAATAGCTGCATAATTCGTGATTGGGGCAGAAAATTACAGATACAACGATAGCGAGCTTTTCTTACCAGTAAGCCCGGCTCGGACCGAACTTTCAGAATTTGAGCTTCAAAAATATCGAGCATCAGTAATGTAAATCTAATTAAGAATCAGTCGCAATCCGTATTTGAAATTTTACCACTAAACGTGAATACCTACGTATAGATATTATGGAGGGTAATACAGAGATTTTTAGGTGCAGAGGCCTGCGCGAAGTTGTCTATCAGATTGAAACAAGCCCATGATAGGCGTGAAATATGATTATCGCAATGCGACATATTGTCGCATGAGTGCAAACCTTAAACCCGACGAATCTCGACCTTAGCACTTTCGAAACCCCAAGTGGAACACAATACTGGGGTCGCAGTTGACAGCGCGCTCCAGAATCTTTGGTGGTGCTTTGCGTGCAACTGCTCCAACACGCAACTATGGCGCATCCTCGCGCTGGTGCGCCGTAGATAAATGAGCTGTACCTACTGGGACTGGCCAAGCCAGCCTGATAATATGTTACTTTTCTAAAGGTCCGCCGTATCATAAGCTTATGAAGCTGACTTTGTGAGAGGTAAACTGTTTCGGCAAACCAAAAAAATTTGCTAATATTGCGGCGGGGCATGAGATCATCTCCCGCTTTTTCATTTTCCAATAGGCAACCCTCCTGGCTACTCAACAGGAACTTTCCGGTTTTCTAGCTGAAATCGAACGGCGCGCGTATAAACAGGCATTGTTCGCGGTAAGAGACGAACATGTGGCGCTGGATGTTGTTCAGGATTCGATGACGAAACTGGTTGAAAAGTATCCCTCCAAATCATTGGAAGAATTGCCTCTCCTGTTTCAGCGTATTCTGCAAAATACCATAAGGGATTTTTACCGGCGGCAAAAGACCCGCTCCTTGTGGACTACCCTGTTTTCATCATTTATTCCCCGCAATCAGGAAAAGGAAAATGAAGATTACGATCCGCTGGAAACTTTACAGCTGGATGGGCCCTCCAATTTTGGTGATCCACATGAGCAATTAGAGCAATCGCAACTTCTTAATTTACTGGAAAAAGCGATTGAAACCCTTCCAGCACGTCAACGGCAGGCTTTTCTTCTGCGTTACTGGGAAGAGATGGATGTCGCAGAAGCGGCAGCGGTCATGGGTTGTTCTGAAGGAAGCGTGAAAACTCACTGCTCGCGTGCAACTCATCGTCTTGCTGCATTGCTGGAAAAAAATGGAATCGAGCTATGAACGAACACGAAGTAGGTAAGAAGATAACGAAGTTATTGGATCTCGGCCTTGATGATATCAAGCAGAGTACGCTAAACCAACTCCAATCTGCACGCAGAGCTTCCCTCGAAAATTACCATACGGCCGAGTCAGTGTCTAATGTCGGACAAGGTGCCTCAGCGCGGAATGGGAATGAATGGCAGGTCAAGACGGGAAAGTTGCTATCGATTATTGCGCTGTTGTTTACCCTGGCGGGTATTCTCTACTGGCAGACCCTGCAGCAAGGCGACGAAAACGAGGAAATCGACATTCTGGTACTTGTCGACGATTTGCCGATAAATGCTTATCTAGACGACGGGTTTGATGCATGGCTAGATCAGCACTAGTAGTGTTCTGCTTATGTTTTTCACTTTCCGCCGACGCCTTGGCCGCCGAGCCCTCTTGGGAGAAATTGAAACCGCAGCAAAGAGAAGTCCTGGCTCCGCTTGCGCAGGAGTGGAACAATATGGACTCCGCAAAAAAAAAGAAGTGGCTAGGCATTGCCCAGCGATACTCGGGCATGACGCCTGCCGAGCAGCATCGCGCTCAGTTGCAGATGCGCGACTGGTTTTCGCTCACCCCTGAGCAGCGCGAGCTGGTCCGGGAGAAATATAAAACCATTAAAAAACTGCCACCGGAGAAGCGTCATGAGATAAAGCGAAAATGGCGCGAATACGAGCAGACGTCCGAAGATCACAGGGGAAATAGCAAATGAACGCGCTAGTTCCAGATATTTCCGACGCTCTATCAGAGCAAGAACAGCATCCAAAAAATAACAAGAACGTCCTGTGAGTGAGTTTTCCGAAGCGATAAAAATCTCCGCCCCGGGACTGGGGCGACGACTGCTGAGCATGCTTTACGAATTTCTCATATTGATTGCTGTTCTGTTTATTGCCAGCTTTATTTTTCATCTGGTGTTCCGGGATACCAGTTCCCTATTTTTTCGGCCTGGGCTTCAGCTTTATCTTCTGGTAATTGCGGGCATGTATTTCACCTGGTTTTGGACCCATGGCGGACAAACGCTGCCCATGCAAACCTGGAAGCTTCGGGTGGTTAGCGCCAGCGGGGATCGGGTTTATCTGAAACAGGCCCTCGCGCGCTATTTATTTGCAGTGATCGGTGTTTTTTTCTTTGGCGGCGGAATAGTTTGGGCATTATTCGATCGCGACCGCCAATTTCTGCATGACAGGTTGGCCGGTACCAGAATCATGAGAATTGAGGATAAGTCGGAGGGGATTTCGGATAAGAGCAGCACAGCCGGGCCGTAACTATTTACGCCCCGCTAAAGATTATCGGTTCTTGTGCAGGTTTCGGCTTCAGGGAGTGTCTGATTATCGAAGTTCGCGGCGTTAACGGAGATACTCCAGCTTGTTTGCGTATTTGTAGCCTCTAACCGGTTCCGCCTACCGTTAATCCATCTATGCGTAGCGTAGGCTGACCGACGCCCACCGGCACACTTTGGCCCTCTTTACCGCAGGTGCCGACACCGGGATCTAACGACATATCGTTGCCGATCATCGAAACCCGCGTGAGTATATCGGGACCATTGCCTATCAGCGTTGCACCTTTCACCGGATAAGAAATTTTCCCATCCTCGATCATATACGCTTCAGCAGCGGAAAATACGAATTTCCCGCTAGTGATGTCCACTTGGCCGCCTCCAAAATTCACTGCGTATAAACCATGTTTCACCGACGCAATGATCTCTTCAGGACTTTTATCCCCGTTTAGCATATACGTATTAGTCATGCGCGGCATAGGAATATGAGCAAACGATTCGCGTCTGGCATTACCGGTGACCGGGACGTTCATTAGCCGAGCGTTCAAGCTGTCCTGAAGGTAGCCCTTCAGTATGCCGTTTTCGATCAAGACCGTGCACTGCGTGGGATTTCCCTCGTCATCGATATTAAGCGATCCGCGCCGCCGTGCGAGCGTGCCATCATCCACCACGGTAACGCCCGTCGCAGCGACACGTTCGCCGATGCGGCCAGAAAATGCGGAGCTACCCTTGCGATTGAAATCTCCTTCCAGGCCATGGCCAATGGCCTCATGCAACAGTATTCCAGGCCAACCCGCGCCCAATACTACCGTCATGGTTCCAGCCGGCGCAGGTCTTGCATTCAAATTGACGATGGCCTGATGTACGGCTTTCTCGGCATAATCGCGCAACACCTCGTCGGTGAAATACGCATAATCAAAACGTCCGCCCCCTCCGGCGACGCCTTGTTCCCGTTTCCCATTCTCTTCAGCGATGACTTGCACCGAGATCCGCACGAGAGGTCGGACATCAGCTGCCAGCAGGCCGTCGCTCCGCGCCACCAGCACCACTTCATACTCTCCCGCGAGAGACGCCATTACCTGGATAATGCGCTTGTCAACTGCGCGCGCGTAGCCCTCGAGTTTTTCGAGCAACGCCACCTTGTCGGTATCTTTAAGGCTGGCGATAGGGTCCTGCGGCAGATAAAGTTCGCGTCCCTTGCTGCGCCTGACTGCTTGTACCGACTGCCCGACACCGGTACGCGCAATGGCACGGGTAGCTTCGGCAGCCGAAGCGAGAGCAGGCATGCTGATATCGTCGGAATAGGCGAACGCCGTCTTGTCGCCGCTCACGGCGCGCACACCCACTCCCTGATCAATATTAAAGGTGCCTGATTTGACTATGCCTTCTTCCAGAGCCCAGCCTTCGGAACGACTATATTGAAAATACAGGTCCGCATATTCGACATGGTGCGTAAGCATTTGACCAAACACCTTCTGCAGCCCGGCGGTATCTATCTGGTGAGGCGCCAGCAGGCATTGGTTGGCGGTGGCGAATAGATCGCCAGGTTGAATGATGGGTTCTGTGATCATAATATCCAGGGGTCCAAAAAAATCATCGGTAATCTTAACAGTGATGCAAAATACGGTGATTAAGCGCAGGCAAGCTATTGCGCAAACTGGCCTGATATTCGGGGTTAATCTCCGCAATCACTACGCCTGCTCCGCGTGGCAGACGATTGAGTATTACCCCCCAAGGGTCGACGATCATGCTGTCTCCATGCGTTTCCCGCCCATTGATATGATAACCCCCCTGTGCGGGAGCAACCACATACGCGAGATTTTCAATTGCACGGGCACGAATCAATGTTTCCCAATGCGCCTTGCCGGTAGTTGCGGTAAAAGCAGCCGGAGCAAAAATGATATCCACTTGTCCCATGGAACGGTAAAGCTCCGGAAAACGCAGATCGTAACAAATCGAAAGACCGATCCGGCCAAACGGTGTCTTCAGGGCAACGACGCCACAGCCGGCTTCGATGGTTTCTTCCTCAGCATAGCGCTCGTTCCCGAGTTCCAGGCCAAATAGATGTATCTTGTCGTATCGGGCAACCTGCTTTCCTTGGTCATCATACACCAGACAACTATTTCTAACCTTATCCGGCCTCGACGATACCAACGGTATAGAGCCACCCACCAACCAGATACCGAGACGCTTCGCGATATTGCTCAGGAATTCCTGTATCGGTCCGCTATCAACCTGCTCGCGCACCGCTACCTTATCGGCATCTTCCATGCCCATAATGCAGAAATATTCAGGTAGCGCCGCGAGCTTGGCCCCTTGGGCGGCGGCTATTTCCAGTAGCCGGGCGGCCTCTTCCAGGTTGCCGGCTATTTTAGGTCCCGCCGACATCTGAATGGCAGCAATACGGATAGGCCCACTTTTTACTTCTCTGGAGGTATCCGTGTCGCGAACGGCTGAGTTATCGAACATTGTTATGATGTAGATTCCATAGACCGCAACAAGAAAGCTTCAATGCGCCCATATTGAGTTCACCCATACTTGGCGCCCCGGATCAAACTTGGTAGGGCAGGTGAGACAGAGTAACTGAAAACGATATCTTTATAAAGGGCGCGCTTAAAGCGAAACGTAGTGAAATACATTGCCGAAAGTGAACTCGTTGCAATCGAATACGTATTTAGCAGGCTCAAAGGCTTTGTATCAAGGCGGCGGTTCAGGACACAGCACCTTGTAGGAGGGGACGAGATGCGCGGTCCAAACAGGTACAGAGGAGTTCTGGCAGCCCGAGCCGAGTCAACAGTGCACCCTTCCGACGCGGCCGTGCATCTCGCTTGACGAAAGCAAACGTTATGGCTGTTGGAGCATCTGCCGCAACAGATCCATACTGTTTGTCAATTCGAACCCGCCCGCTGGTGAAGGTACTACTGGCAGATTAAGTGCCCTATTAAGGATAGTCAGCGATGGACGATGGACTTTGATCTACTCGTTCTTGAGGGATGACTCTGCCAAGTTCCAACCTGAAGGGCTTATTCCTTCCCCGCAGGAAAATTTCAATTACGGTTGCCACACGATTCCAGCTGGCACTTTTGAACGCTTTTAAAGACGGCGTATTCGATCGCCAGATGCGCGCATATACGTACTTGAACTCTCGACGAGACATATCTCCCGTAGCGAACTGTATGAGACTTTTACCGATGCCCTGCCCGCGCATGTCGGGAAGAACGAATAATTGTACTAACTTCGCTTCTTGATTTGTGAGCGGCCAGAAGTTTCTTTTCTTATAGCGCTCCCCGTACCAGAAAAAACATAGACCGATGATCCGAGAGCCTTCAATACAGGCATATGCGTGAGTATCCTGCCCATGATACCAAGCTTGATCGGCAATTATCCTATCTCGGGCGCTTTCAATTTCCTTTTTTTCGATTGTCTCAAACCTTAATCCGTCTGTTAATAAAGATTTTTCTTCGGCGCAGTTGCGCCTATAGATATGGTAGAAAGAATAATCTCGAAGCAAAAGCCGAGCCAAGCTTTTAAGGTGTTTTGTCTGAACAATATCAGGTTCCAAATAACAGCATCACTTTATTGACTGCAGGTGTTGAGTTTATTGAGCTGCGTAAAGTTTGCCTATTGGACTGAAGTGCATCTTTTGCGAACGGCCCTGCCATCATGGTTCCGGTTCGGGATATTATGGGATTCGGCTGACGCGCTATCCGCAGCGCTCCGTTCATTTGTATTTGATTTGAGGCCCCTGGCGTCGTTACATTGGAGAATCGCCCCAAAAAGCTGATTGGTGTCGTGTTCAATACAAGTCGCTAAACGCCATCTACCCCACCCAATTTTATTGTTCATATTCGCTTGATTCATGTGCTCGCCCGGCCTTTTTGATAACGGTCGGATCGGTCCAGGTACCGGTAATATCATATTCATTGGATGGGGTTGGGTTTTGCATTGCCGTATTTGCAATTGCAGAGGCCACGCCGACCACCGGAGCCGCCAATCCTAATGACGGATTAACTGTGATATGCAGTTTTTGGGTTTCTGCTTCCAGGTTTATTTCACCGTTTATGGCAACCTTTGCTGCGGGTCCTTCTATTTTGAGATCATCGGTGACAGCTATCCCACGGCCGATTTTCACGCCGCCAGAGATATTATCGAAACCGAAACCTTCGCTGAACACATCATGGAAGTCCAATGTGATTCTTCGTGGTAACGATCGCAGGTCGAAAATACCGAACAGTCTGCCAATCCCTGGCTCAAATTTAGGAAATTGCCCTCGCTTGGCATCCACCTTGAAGCTGCCTGAGAGGGTAGGATAATCTACTGATTGAGGGCCGCCAGACCACGACAAGACGCCCTCAAGCTTGCCACTGCCGCGTTTCACGCGATCTGGGTGGCCGAGGCGCGCCAGAAACAGGCCAATATCACTCGCCTCTACTGTAAGATTAGCTCGCATAATGGGTTGTGCGGCGCGATTGTACCAGATGCCGCGCGCCGTTATTGCACTGTCTGAATTGGATATATGCAGTTTCTCGATGCGCCAGTTCCTCTCCTCCTGGCTGGCTACCAGTTCGAGCTGACCCAGTTGTTTCTCGCCAATAAAAAAATTATCTACCGTTACGTCAAGAGCGGGCAAGTCTTTCTCCTGCTGGATCTGTGCTCGTACGGTTGATTTAGATGGGCGGGAATTGGCGGGAATAATCAACCTGTTCAATCGCGCCACTATTTTACCGTTGCTGGATGGGTCCCAGCTGATACCACCATTGATGTGCTCGCTTGTGATGGTGGAATACCATATCCCGTCTTCCCGGTCGGCGTTCAGTGTGACGTCTTTCAAGTGTCTGCCCAGAAAGTCGAGCGCACCAATATGGAAATTGATGCTTGTCAGGCCGAGAGGCGGCCCAGGTTCATTACCGGCGTGCGCCAATATGTTGCGCCATCGGTCCAGATTCAGGGATGGCACCTCGCCACTCGCCGATATACCGTTTTGGGGCAAAACAGCAGGTGCTGTGCCAAAACTTACTATACCCCTCTCTACGTGGTAATTGCCGGCATCGTCCTGGCCGCGTTCGAATTTCGCCATTACCAGATCGCCATAGCTTAAGCTTAGCTCATCGCTATTCGAATCCATGGCTTTCCTTTCGAAACGTAGCAGTGCAGTGTCGGCGGCAGCCTTGGAAAAAGGCTCAGGTAAATCGGAGGTAATGCCGACCAGCGATGATTCGATAGATATATCCGCCAACTTGTTGCGTATATCGACGATGGCCAGCCAATCGGTATCGCCTCGTAAATAGCGTCTCCACAATGGCGCGGCGCGCGCTGACCCCTGCGGAATTTCGCTCATCTTGTTGAGGTTGATCTTGCCAGCGGCGGATAAACGTATGCTACCGTCCGGCATATCCGCGGAGTTTATAACCACCGGTCCACCGAGGAGATGGGCAGTTATATTTTCTGTCTTTATCCCCGAGCCGGTAAAAGCCATTACACCGTTGACGTTATTCAGGTTGGGCAGGCGAGAGCCTGGATCAATCTGATTATCGATAAACTGATAGTTGCCTGATAGCTTGACCGCTTCCGGATGATCCAGCGGAATATCGAGCTTGAGCAGCAGTCTTCCCTCCCCAGTTATGCTGATATTATCGACAAGGCTGCCGTTATCACTACTGCCCATGCTCGATTTAGCGAATTTCAAGAATTGCCGCGTCGAGCCGCTTGCTTGCATTTCGCTTCTTAAGATGGCATCGGATGCAGCCATGTCGGCAATGTTTAAGTTCACCCGGCTTAATTTTGTTCCAAAGATATCAGCTTGAGAAGCGTCAAATTCCATGCGGCTGTTATGAAATTGCAAATTCCCGTACATATTCTCTATGCGGGGCCATCCGGGGATGTGATCCAGCGTTAACCCGGACACCTTTGCCTGTAACCTGAAAATACCGTTTTCACTATGGGCGAAAGGAAACTGGCTCAGGTCTCCCTTGAGATGAAGCCGGGCTTCCAGCGTTCCCGCCTCAACGATCGAATCGTCAAGCCAATCTCGATAATTCACTGCTATCGGCATGTAATGCATCAAATAAGGTGCATCGGCGCGCGCCAGATGGGCTACCAGATCGATTTTTCCCGGGGAGTCAGCTGTAAAACGATAAGTTCCGTAAGCCAACCCCGCAGCATTTTTATTGGAAAAGGCAATGTTGTTGAACCTGAATGCAATGGAATCTTTATTGGCTAAAACATTCCAGCTCGCCTGACCGGTGATGATTTCCAGCGCCAGCGGCGCACGAAATACTTCAGGCAATTCCACGATTACGTTTTGAGAGTTCAGGGTCAGGGCGCCGCCTCGCTCGGTAATGTCAATATTACCGGAAACGCCACTGAACGCGGGCAGCCTTCCGGATTTTCTCATACCCAAATTGGTGAATCCTCCTTTTGCGCTGAAATTGGGAGGCGCTGGCAGTTCACCGCTCCAGTTCACCCTCATATGACGAATTTCTCCGCGGGGCGCTATCTTGCTGAGCTGCTCTCGCAATGGCGCGCTGATTGGCAAGTAGTTCGCTGCATCTTTCAAAACTTCCAGTTCCAGATTGTCGATACTCAATTTCGTGCTATGAGGTTCAGTCACATTAGAAGGTATCGTCTGCAGCGAAAAACTTACCGGCTGTAATATCCACTTTCGTTTGCCACGAGCAGAAGTACTCAATTTGTGCGCGAAAACTTCAGTGCCTCCGCCGTTAATCTTTCGCCATCCGACTCTACCCTGCAAACGGATAAGGTCTAATTCGGGTAAATCGGGCGCCAGTTGTGCTTTGACATTACGTAAGCGCATGTCCGCAGTCAGCTTCTTCATATCAGTCCCATCAATTCCGGCCCACATGCGTAGCGCTCCAACGCCTCGATTTAGCCTGATTTCTTGTGGAAAGGGCAGCCAGACACCCCAAGCGGCAATATCGGCATTATCTATCTGCATGAACAGCCGGCCTTGCCACAGGTCGGAGTTGGCCAGCGATTCGCCGGTAAAATCGCCGCGCATATCCAGCTGTGCGGCAAGCTCGGCAGGCGGCGTGGCACGTATGCCGAAGCGATGACGGTGACCCCTGTTTTCAAGACGCAAGTTGACGAGTAACTCCAGTTCTGGCGCGCCACGCTGGTCATCCTGCCAGAGAATGCTGGCGTTATTGATCCGGACTTGATTCTGATTCAAAAGCCAATCGGAAAAATCGTTTTCACTCCCAGTCAGTTCTTTGCTGAGCGCGAACCCGGCGACATGGATCACACCTTTGGTATCACGGCGCACGATTAGATCGGGCTGTTCGATCTCGATTTCGCGAAAGTACAATTTGCCGTGTAATATTGAGCGCCACGAAAGCGTGCCTGACAGTTGATTCAACAGCAACGTAATGTCGCCCTCTTCATCATGTACTTTTACGGCGCGCAGCATCATATGAGGACGTAGTCCGTCCCAATTTGCGCTGATCTCGCCTATCGTTATGTGCTGCCCGGAAGCATGGCTGATGGCAGAAGCGATATTTTCCCGATATTGCTCGATGTCAGGAAGCAGCCAGTAGCGTAGCAATAGCAGCAGCAAGGAAAAACAGGCTGCAACCACGATCAGCGCCCATGTCAGCAGCCGGGACAGCAAGCCGGACCGTGGAGGAGGGGGAGGCGTTATTGATAAGTTCAATAAATAGATCCGGTTTGTTTGCGTGGGGCGATATGTTCTTCTCTACCCGTGGATGAGCGGGAAGTATGTTTGTACTTGATCTAAGCGATAAGGTGCAAAAGCGTGAAAGAGAGATTAGAGATATCCGCGCCATCTTTGTTCAAGCCTGATGACCTCATAATACCCATGCAGATGGAATAAAGATATTTTGATAATTTATTGTAACTCCGAATCTCGACCATGCATACCGATCGTTCTGCAACTGAAATAATCGAACACATCCTTCCGTTCAGTCGTTACGCATACCGGATACTGGAGAGTGAGCCTGAATTACTGGCTGAGCTCAAGCAAAATTTGCAGTCTCCTTTTCTGCGAGAGGATATGCAAGCATTCGTGAACACGAATGCCAAAGCTGTAAATGACGAGGCATGTCTAAATAAGGTTTTGCGCAGCCTGCGCAAGCGGGTAATGCTGCGGCTGGCAGCACGGGATCTGGGAGGCCTGGCGAGTCTTGCCGAGGTGATGACGAGCATGACCGATTTGGCGGAGCTCACTATTGACTTCGCACTCGAGCGTCAACAGACTTGGCTGGCTGATACCGACCGCTATGGCCAGCCAAGAAATACCGAAAACAAAATTCAGGAAATGCTGGTGATTGCCATGGGAAAGCTGGGCGGTTGCGAGCTCAACGTTTCGTCCGATGTAGACCTGATTTTCGTTTATCCGGAAGACGGCGAAACCAGCGGTCCTAGATCTATATCCAATCATGATTTTTTTGCTCGTCTTGGACGGAAACTGATTGGGAGCCTCAACGATATCACGCCAGACGGTTACGTTTTTCGTGTGGATATGCGATTACGTCCATACGGCGAAAGCGGCCCGCTGGTGATGAGCTTTGCCATGCTTGAAGAATATTTCATCAGCCAAGGTCGCGAGTGGGAGCGCTACGCCTGGATCAAAGGCCGAGCAATAGCGGGCCCGCATGCACAAAGGGCGGTGATTATTGAACAAATAGCACAACCGTTCGTGTTTCGGAAATATCTGGACTTTGGCGCTTACGAATCCATGCGGGATTTACACGCGCAAATACGCCGGGAGGTAAATCGCCGCGAGACGCATGGGGATATCAAGCTCGGACCGGGCGGAATCCGTGAGATCGAGTTCATTGCCCAGTTGTTCCAGCTGATCCGCGGCGGGCGGGACGCCGATTTGCGCATCCGTTCTACACTCGCCACATTAGCGTTGCTGCGTGAAAAACAGCAACTGCCAGATAAAATTGTATTAGAGCTCACGAATGCTTATCACTTTCTGCGCAATCTTGAACATCGCTTACAGTATCTTGATGATCAACAAACGCAGATGTTGCCGGAAACGCATACCGATCAGCCGTTGATAGCGGTTTCCATGGGCTTCTCTTCCTATGGTGAATTTTTGCAGAGACTCGATACCCATCGCTGCAATGTTACCCGGCATTTTGAGGACATATTTGCTGCTCCACGCAAACCGCAAACTCATCACACCTTCGCATGGTTGTGGCCGGAAAGAAACGATGACGGGATCGAAGCCGAGGCCGCCACTACGCAACTGGTTACGATGGGATTTTCCAGTGCGGAAAAAATTGTGCGGCGCTTACAGGAGTTTCATGTAAGCACCCGATATCGCCAATTGCCGCAAGCGAGCAAAAAGCGGGTTGATGCGCTCGTCCCTGCCCTGATCGAAGTGTCTGCCAGGTTCCCCTCGGCAGACACTACACTCGAGCGTTTACTGCAGTTACTGGAAAACGTGAGCCGGCGCGCAGCCTATCTCGCGCTGCTGCTGGAGTATCCCCAGGCCTTGGAGCGGGTAGCCAAACTTGTCAGCATAAGCCAGTGGGCCAGCGAGTACTTGGGCAGGCATCCCATCTTGCTGGATGAATTGCTCAATCCTGCTGATCTTCAGGCCGCGCCGGATTGGTCTCGAGCCAGGGCAAGGTTGATTCAGCAATTAAACAAAACGGGTGGACCCGGAGGCAGTGATATCGAACAGCAAATGGATGTACTGCGGCATTTTCAACATGCTCAGGTATTTCAATTGCTCGCCCAGGACGTAGAAGGATTGCTGCCGCTGGAAACCCTGAGTGATTACCTGACCGATCTGGCAGATTTGATACTGGATGCCGTATTGGGCTTGGCTTGGTCAGGGTTGAGAAGAAAGCACCGGGATAAACCGCCTGCTTTTGGCATCATCGGCTATGGCAAGCTGGGAGGGAAAGAATTGGGCTATGCGTCGGATCTCGACATTATTTTTCTTTATGACGACAACCATCCCGATGCAGCCGAAATATACGCCAGGCTGAGTCAGCGCATCAATTCCTGGCTTACAAGTTACACTTCAGCCGGCCTGTTGTATGAGACCGATTTACGCTTGCGCCCGAACGGCAGCAGCGGTTTGCTGGTAAGTTCGGTCCAGGCTTTTGATCAATACCAGCGAAATCATGCTTGGGTTTGGGAGCATCAGGCATTAACACGGGCGCGGTTCGTAGCGGGAGATGTTCATGTAGGGGAAGCTTTCGAGCATACCCGCAAGGAAGTTCTTCGCCAGCCTCGCGAGCTGGAAAGCCTGAAGCGCGAAGTGTCGGCCATGCGGCAAAAAATGCTTGATGCCCATCCCAATTCCAGCGGGTTGTTCGATGTCAAGCACGACCGCGGTGGGATTATTGATGTTGAATTCATTGTGCAATACCTGATTCTGGGCCATGCCTGCGACCATCCGGAATTGACCAACAACATCGGCAACATCGCGCTGCTGCGGCTGGCTGGAAAACTTGGGCTTATCCAAAGGGAAACTGCGGAGCGAGCGCTCAGCGCCTATCGGGAATTCCGGCGAATTCAACATCGTTTAAGATTGAGCGGGGACTCGGGCCTTGCGGGAATACCATCAACGGAAAGCGAATCGCGAAAGTTTGCACGAGTTGAAGGAGGCTATTTGAAAGACGGGTCTTTGGCTGTATTGCGATTGTGGGATGAAGTATTTGGTACATCCCGTCTTTAGACGATCATCCTTGATCTGTGTTTATCTCTTTGCAAACGCGCTGTTGAATTTCAACGATAACTGCTGATATAGGGTGGAGTGGGTGCATACAGCCAGCGTTTTCATTTTTCAAGGAAAAATGCGTTAGAATACGCAATTCTCAATTCTCTCCGGAGTCCCTGAATGTCAATGTCTGACCGCGACGGCGTGATCTGGAGCGATGGAAAAGTAATTCCGTGGCGTGATGCTACCACTCATGTGCTTACCCACACCCTGCACTATGGGTTAGGCGTATTCGAGGGTTTGCGTGCCTATCAGACGCCCCGAGGCGCCGCGATTTTTCGTTTGCAGGAGCATACCGACCGTTTGTTTAATTCTGCACATATTTTCATGATGAAAATACCTTATGACAAGGCGACGCTGATGGAGGCGCAGCGCGATATGGTCAGGCAGAACAAGCTGGAATCGTGCTATATCCGGCCGATCGTTTTCTACGGTTCCGAAGCCATGGGTATTGCAGCGACGACGCTTTCTGTGCATGTCGCTATCGCAGCCTGGCCATGGGGCGCTTATTTGGGCACGGATGGCCTGGAAAACGGCATTCGTGTCAAGACGTCCTCATTCTCTCGCCATCATGTCAACGTCAACATGTGCCGCGCCAAGTCGGTCGCGACCTACGCAAATTCAATATTGGCTCATCAGGAGGTTGCGACTGACGGCTATGATGAAGCGCTGCTGCTGGATGTGGACGGCTATGTAGCGGAGGGAGCGGGCGAAAATATATTTATCATCAAGCATGGGAAGCTCTATACGCCGGATATGACTTCCTGCCTCGAGGGTATTACGCGTGCTTCCATTCTGGAGCTTGCCGAAGAAATCGGAATTCCGATAATCGAGAAGCGAATTACCCGCGATGAAGTTTATTGTGCTGATGAAGCCTTTTTTACCGGTACTGCAGCGGAAGTGACCCCGATTCGGGAACTTGATAATCGTAGAATCGGCAGCGGAAAACGTGGTCCGATAACCGAAAGGCTGCAAGCCATGTTTTTTGACTGTGCCAGAGGCAAGACTGAAAATCATGCCGAATGGCTCACCTATGTCTGATTCCGCTGATCTATATTTGATACGAGCTGAGAGAAACGATGCAGAATCACGCCAGCAATAATAAAGAGCGCCAAATAGAAATCACTACTGATGATTTACCGCTTCATTGCCCGATGCCATCAATGTTGTTATGGAATTCGCATCCTCGCGTGTTCTTGCCGATAGAAGGCACAGGCGAAGCACTATGTCCATACTGTGGTACGCGCTACACCCTTAAAGGGGGTGCGGCGTCAGGTCATCATTAACGAAAGCAAGTATTTGATTGCTGAAAACAGAAAGCCATAGTCCTGATCGGTGACTATGGCTGTTTTTTCAAGTATTAGTTGAGCTGTACCCAAATATTGCTATTCAACCTCACGCTACTCTAATGGACACATTCCCGCACGAAATTTTCAAGGCTTACGATATTAGAGGTATTGTCGGGAAAACACTAACCGCTGAAATCGTCGAAGCCATTGGTCAGGCTATCGGATCTGAAGCACGAGCACGCGGACTTGCATCGATAGCGATAGGGCGGGATGGCAGATTATCAGGCCCGGAACTGGCACAGGCACTTGCGAAAGGTTTGCAAAAAAGCGGTATCGACGTGATAGACGTCGGGATGGTAGCCACCCCCATGCTCTACTTTGCTGCCCATATGTTGTGTAATTATTCCGGTGTTATGGTTACCGGCAGCCACAATCCTCCGGAATATAATGGCTTGAAGATGGTATTGGGCGGTGAAACCTTGGCCGCCGAATCCATTCAAGCCTTGAGTGGGCGGCTTGAAAATAACGATTTTTTTTACGGCAGAGGCGACTATCGCACGCACGATATTGCGGAAACATATCTCCAGCGCATAACCAGAGATGTGAAGCTGGCGCGTCCGATGAAAATCGTCATTGATTGCGGTAATGGTGTACCCGGCCGCTATGCGCCTACGCTATATCGTAGATTGGGATGCGAGGTAACCGAGCTGTTCTGTGAGGTCGACGGGACTTTTCCTAATCATCATCCCGACCCGTCCGTTCCCGAGAACTTGCGAGATCTGATTAAGGCTCTTAAGACTGCCGATGCGGAAATAGGTCTTGCCTTCGACGGTGATGGTGATCGTGTGGGGGTTGTAACCAAGAATGGCGCCATCATTTATCCCGATCGACAGTTGATGTTGTTTGCTGCCGATGTATTGTCCAGAAATCCGGGCGGGCGGATCATTTTTGACGTGAAATGTACTCGCAATCTTGCTCCCTGGATCAAGCAACATGGCGGCGAGCCTATCATGTGGAAGACGGGACATTCGTTTATAAAAGGCAAATTGAAAGAAACCGGTGCGTTGCTGGCTGGAGAAATGAGTGGACACATTTTTTTTAATGAACGCTGGTATGGATTTGATGATGGGCTTTATGCAGGTGCGCGCCTGCTGGAGCTACTCAGTTCCAAAACAGATATCAATCTTGCACTAAATGAAATCCCGGACGCCCTTAGCACGCCTGAATTGCAGATAAGATTACAGGAAGGTGAGAACTACCGCGTTATCGCGCAATTACAGAAAACTGCGCGCTTTGATAATCCTGAGCGTGTGATTACCACCGACGGACTACGTGTCGAATATAAGGACGGTTTTGGATTGGCGCGCTCATCCAATACGATGCCAGTGATCGTGCTACGATTTGAAGCCGACAGCGAGGCAGCTTTAAACCGTATACAGAAGGATTTTCGCAAGGTTATTTTGCAGGTCAAACCGGACGCAAAGTTGCCCTATTAGATAACCGTCCACAACAGCGTTCCCACTGTCCGGTTCAGTTATCAGGTCAGTGGACCGGAACGCTTCGCCGTCGCACTTGTTCGAAAGTTCGCTATTGCAGAGATAGAGAATATCGATTCTTCAACTTGCTCGACAGCACCGGTAATACTTGATATTGCGATGTATTATAATATTATGTTCGGGTAAGGGAATAGGGACACAAGGAGGTATTGTTGATTATTATGAACAGAGGAAAAAATACCAAGACTCGTGTTCTGTTTGTTTGCATGGGCAATATTTGTCGCTCTCCCACTGCGGAGGTTGTCTTCAGACATCAAGTTACCGCTGCCGGCTTTGAGAACGCCATCCACATCGATTCTGCCGGTACGCATGATTATCATATCGGTGCACCGCCGGACGCGCGCGCTCAGAAAGCGGCGGCGCAGCGAGGCTATGACGCAACCGGGTTGCGCGCCCGTCAGGTGGATGAAACGGATTTTGAGGTTTTTGACTATATTCTGGCGATGGATAAGGCCAATCTGGCCATACTCGAACGAGAATGTCCGCCCCAATACAGCCATAAGCTTGGGTTGCTGATGCAATACAGTGAGCGGTATTCGGAAGGCGTGGAGGAGGTGCCTGATCCTTATTTTGGAGGAAATCAGGGTTTCGAACACGTACTGAATTTGGTCGAGGAAGCGGGACGCGGATTGCTCATCCGGGTTCGTGGTGAAAAATAGCTGGCAGCCTCTGTGGGCTTGAAGAATCGCGGCGAAATATGAACCGGCCAGACGCTTTGTAGTCGATTTCCTTTAAGTCCGACAGAGGCTAGAGAATGACGCCTGAACCAGTACTTCGCAGGTGCAGTAAAAAGGCGGGAGTGTTCTGTCCCGCCTTTTATCTTTTGCAAATATCGATTCCTATTTATGCGTTTCGACTTGCACCAACGGTTCGTCCTGGTTCACTACCGGAGGAGGAGGCGTTCTTTTCCGCCGCCGCTGCGGTAGCGCTGATTCTGTTGCCGCCTCGGCTTCAGCCGTTTTTATCTTGTCCGGTTGTGTTTCGATCATGATCAATCCACTCGCGACCAGGTTCAACGGTTCGATTACATCCGATCGTTGAGGCAATCGGGTTTCTTCCCGTTCTGATACAGGAGCCATAACCTCGATTTCGGCCGCGGCAGTTTCATTGTTTGTTTTGCCAATTTCAATTTCATCCGGAGACGGTTCCCGCATGGTTGTGATAGAGGCGGGTGGGCTTACGGTCGCCAGTTCCTTGATAGGCTCATGAGCAGGCACCTGAACGGTTTGCTGTTTATCCTGCTCTGTTTCCGGCTCAGGCACTATCGGAACAGGTAAGGCCGAGGTCGGCACTGCCGACACTGGCTGGGCCATCACGGGCATATTTACCGGCATGTTTTCATCCTCATGCAATGATTCAGGATGAGGACTGCCCGTTGACTCCGAAGGTGCCTCCGCCGCTTGCAGAGGAGGAAGGGTAAGGATGAGCGCCGACGCCTCTTGTGTTGATGCGGAAAGGGCTTCCGGAACAGGGCTTTCTTCACGCGCCGCTTGGTCAGCGTGCTGGGTGTGAGAATCTGCTACCGCTGGCTGTTTATTTTCATGGGATGCCCGCTCGGTGCGGTCACCTCGATCACGCTGTCTCCCACCACGACGTCTGCGGCGGCCACCATCTTCGACCTGCTGCAAAGTCTCTTCAGCCACCGGCTGTTCTTCTGGCCGCGGCTTGAGGTCGGTTCGGATCTTCTCTTCGCGTGGTGGTCGCGGATGCTTTTTTTGAATGGGCCGCTCACTCTGCAACTTCCCATCACTACGTTCCCCACGTTGAGGCGCAGCGTCTCGGGTAAGACTCGATGCATTAGCGGCTTCACTGCCATGCTCACCACGATCGTCGCGCCCACGCTGAGTGACTCGCGGTGTTTTTTCGTGCTCAACATCGCGCGCTTCGCGCCCGCGCTCTCGACGGCCACGGCCGCGCTCTGCTCGTTGCAGGCCGGTCTTTATCTGTTCTGGCCGCACATTGTTTTCTGCCACGCCCATCTGTTTGAACCAGCTGAATATTCTATCCAGAAAAGAAAGCTGCTCAGGTTCATGATGAGATTTACGCTCACGTATCGGAGCGGGTTGCGGCGGAGTAATACCTCGGACGGCAGCTTGTTGCCGTGCCGGCTTGGCCTCTTGCGCAGCTGACGGTAACGCAATTTCGGTGGCCGGTTTCTCCACCATTTGATAGCTGGTTTGAATTTCACCCAGTTTCACATCGTCATGACGCAAGCGGGTGATGTTGTAGTTTGGCGTTTCGAGATGAATGTTCGGAATCAGTACTACGCTTACCTTTAATCGGGCTTCGATTGCATGAATTTCCGCGCGCTTCTCATTTAGTAGATAGGTGGCTACATCAACTGGTACCTGAGCGTGAAGCACGGCGGTATTCTCTTTCATCGCTTCTTCCTGAATTATCCTTAGAATATGCAATGCAGAGGAATCAGTGCCGCGGATGTGTCCGGTACCGTGGCAACGCGGGCAGGAGATATAACTACTCTCACCCAGCGAAGGACGCAGGCGCTGACGCGATAATTCAAGCAGACCAAAACGGGAAATCTTGCCCATCTGCACGCGTGCGCGGTCATAACGCAACGCATCGTGCAGCCGATTTTCCACCTCACGCTGGTTACGAGCGATTTCCATATCGATGAAGTCAATGACTACGAGTCCGCCCAGGTCGCGCAGGCGCAGTTGCCGAGCGATTTCTTCGGCGGCTTCCAGGTTCGTGTTGAGCGCAGTTTGTTCGATATCCGAACCGCGAGTGGCGCGCGCCGAGTTTACGTCAACCGACACCAGCGCTTCTGTATGATCAATAACGATCGCACCGCCCGAGGGTAGTGTGACTTGACGCGAATAAGCGGTTTCGATCTGGTGCTCAATCTGAAAACGCGAAAATAGCGGCACATCGTCGCGGTAAAGCTTGACCCGATTGACATTGGCCGGCATGACGTGGCTCATGAACTGGCACGCCTGCTCGTAGATACTTTCAGTATCAATCAGGATTTCGCCGATCTCCTGATGAAAGTAATCTCGTATGGCGCGGATTACCAGGCTGCTTTCCTGATAAATCAGGAAAGCGCCGCTTTGGCTGCTGGAAGCATCTTCAATGGCACGCCACAGTTGCAGCAGATAATTAAGATCCCACTGCAATTCTTCTTCACTTCGCCCTATTCCAGCAGTACGGGCTATAATGCTCATGCCGGAAGGAATGCTCAGTTGCGCCATGACATCACGCAGTTCCGCGCGGTCTTCGCCCTCTATGCGGCGCGATACGCCTCCGCCGCGAGGATTGTTGGGCATCAGGACCAGATAGCGACCAGCCAGGGAAATATAGGTGGTTAGTGCAGCTCCCTTGGTTCCGCGTTCGTCCTTGTCCACCTGAACAATGAGCTCCTGGCCTTCACGAAGCGCATCCTGGACGCGAACGCGTGCCGGGTCTGCATTTTCCTTGAAATAGGAGCGGGAAATTTCCTTGAATGGCAGAAAGCCATGCCGTTCGCCGCCGTACTCGACAAAAGCGGCTTCGAGGCTCGGCTCAAGGCGGGTAATAACTGCTTTGTAGATATTGCTCTTGCGTTGTTCCTTGCCGGCAGATTCAATGTCGAGGTCAATAAGCTTTTGACCATCAACAATGGCGACACGCAGTTCTTCCGGCTGTGTCGCATTAAATAGCATGCGTTTCATTTTATGCCCCCCGCGCTCTGGTCACGGGTAGATAGCCTACGCGCAAAGGGGAAAGTCCCCGACGCAGCGTATACGAGAGCTTTTAGTCAGGCAACTTTGTCATGTATGTCGGGCTGCTGGTGTAAGATGACTATTTCTCTGGCTTGTCACAGTGGCCCTGCTTTTCTGACAAGCAGAACCAGGAAATTAAGTTTCAATCAGGCTTCGACTATGGCTGCCCGCAAGCGGGCGCTACGAAACTGAAAACTGAAATCGACGTGTGCTTCGAGCGCGTAAATCCATTACTATCGCTACTTTAGTGGTGAGCGACGTTAACCAGATTTCGGGATTGGCTCTTATACCTCGGAAAAAATCCCATCAACAGCGCCACTTCACGCACCGGATAAAGGATAGGCTGGAACCCCGAATTGACAAGTATAAGTAGAACTAAGGATTTAGGCAAAGAATTTCCTCTGAGTCCGGCAGTTACAGAAATTATAGGCGAGGACAGTAAAGGCCAGCGTATCGATAATTTCTTGATCAAGCGCCTTAAAAACGTGCCTAAAAGTCATATCTACCAGCTATTGCGGAGCGGGCAGGTGCGACTTAACAGCAAGCGCATCGGTGCGGATTGCCATCTTCAACTGGGCGATATGGTACGTATACCGCCGGTGAGGATGGCGGAAAGAAATTCTCCATTCAAAAAGAAAGTAGCTGAAAGCCAGTTTATTCCGTTCGAAATTTTATTTGAGGATGAAGCCCTTGTCGTCATCAATAAACCTGCGGGAGTTGCGGTACATGGAGGCAGCGGCGTAAGTTTCGGTGTCATCGAGCAATTGCGTGCTCAGCATCCCGATTGGAAATTTCTGGAACTGGTCCATCGTCTCGACAGGGAGACTTCCGGGATTTTGCTCCTGGCCAAGAATCGGGCTGCGCTCGTTGAACTGCACCGGGTGATCCGTGCAGGGATGATGGAAAAGCGATATCTGACGCTGGTAAAAGGCAAGTGGCACAACACAAGACAAAGCGTCAAGCTGTTTCTCAAGAAATACGTGACGCCCGCAGGCGAACGGCGCGTGGCGGTGATCGCCGAGGGGAAGGGAAGCGAAGAGGGAAAGAGCGCTCACACCGTTTTTAATCTGAAAAAATCCTGGAAGAATTTCAGTTTGTTGGAAGCGGAGTTAAAAACGGGCCGTACTCATCAAATTCGCGTGCATCTCGCTCATCTGGGTTTCCCCATTGCGGGCGACGATAAGTATGGAGACTTCGCGTTGAACAGGGAGTTGATGAAGCGCGGTCCCGAACGAGGTCTCAAGCGCATGTTCCTGCATGCCTTTACAGTCGAAGTTACGCATCCGGTAACCGGGAGAAAGCTTCGTATTGAAGCGCCGCTGGCGGAAGATCTAAGCAAGTTTTTGCTTGAGCTGGATGCCGATACCACCCCTTTGTGCCCATAATAGGCTCGGCGGGAGCGATATACCTGATTTTTTCGACAGATGGAGCCTGCCAGGATTCTATCGCTGACTCATGCAAGAGGAAAAGTATGGGTTTGCGGAAATAGATGAGAAAGCGTAACGTTTTTGGTAGGCCCGGTTCCGCGCAGTTCGCTATATCACTTCATTTGAGGGGTTGAAATAACATGGCAGATTCAGAATCAGAAAATCGCACCGAAGGTTGGGAAAAGCAGGTGCTTGAAAAATTAGCGCTGTCTTCTTTGCAGGAACAACGCAAGGCGCGTCAATGGAGCGTATTTTTCAAGTCGCTTACATTTATCTATTTGTTTATTTTGTTATTCATCTTTTCTGGCTGGTTCGGTGGGGACGATATGTCCATGTCCCGTAAACATACTGCCCTGGTCGAGTTGCGGGGCGTAATCTCCCCCGATAGCGTTAGCAGCGCTGATAATATTAATGCCGGCTTGCAACATGCATTCAAGGATGCAAAAACGCAGGGTGTGATTCTGCGTATCAACAGCCCGGGGGGGAGTCCGGTACAGGCGGGCTACATCAATGATGAGATCCGCCGTCTGCGTGCCGAGTATCCTGAAATTCCTCTTTATGCCGTGGTAGAAGATATCTGCGCATCCGGTGGTTATTATGTCGCCGTCGCCGCCGATAAAATTTACGTGGACAAGGCCAGTATGGTCGGTTCCATCGGCGTGCTGATGAACGGATTCGGTTTTACCGGCGCAATGGAAAAGCTTGGCGTCGAACGGCGGTTGCTCACGGCAGGGGAAAACAAAGGCTTTCTTGATCCTTTTTCGCCTACCAACCCCAGCCAGGAGGAATACGCCAAAAAAATGCTCAACGATATCCACGAACAATTTATCCAGGTGGTGAAGGAGGGAAGGGGGGTGCGCCTGAAGGAAACGCCAGAGATATTCAGCGGCATCGTCTGGACGGGCGAAAAAAGCATAGAGCTGGGGCTCGTCGACGCAATGGGCAGTGCGGACTACGTCGCGCGGGAAATTATCAAGGCCGAACGCATTGTGGATTACACGACCCGGGAAGGATTCAGCGAGCGTCTCGCTCGCCGTTTCGGCGCTGTAGCGGCGGAGGCGCTGATTACCACGGGAATCGGTGGAGGGTTGCGGTGATTACAATTTTGCCTGTCAGTCAACCCTGCAGCAAAAAGATAGCGGGTTTATTATGAATATCGGGTAAAGTATGTTTCCATTCTTTGACTGTTCTGGTTGAAATGAATTCATTTGTCAAGGTCAGATTGCAGGCGATGCAAAGAGCAGTGTCATCGCGGCAGTTAAAAAGAATAGATTCCAGTAACTTTTGGTTGCGATATGGCGTTTCGATAAATATCTGGGTTTGATCGCCAGTTATCGAATCTTTTTCCAGCTCAGCTATTTTTTTGGCGCGCCTGTTATTTTCAACGGGAAGGTAACCGTGAAAAGTGAAGCGCTGACCGTTCAATCCCGACGACATCAAAGCCAGCAGTATGGAGGATGGTCCTACCAGTGGCATCACCCGGATTTTTTTTTGATGAGCAAGGCGCACTAATCCCGCCCCAGGGTCCGCCACCGCCGGAGAACCCGCTTCAGACAAAAGTCCGATGTCGCTACCTTCGAGGAGGGGTGCAAGCAGTTTTTCATATTCCCTGGCGTGAGTGTGTTCATCCAATACCTGCATGCTGATTTGCTGTAATGGCAGGACGCAACCGATTTGTTTCAGAAATTGCCTCGCGGTTTTTGGATGCTCGACAATATAATGATCCAGCGCCGCTATGCATTGCCGGACAGCGGGGGGGATTATCCAGGTGATATCGCATGGGCCCAAGGGAGCGGGAATGAGATAGAGAGTACCGGAATTCACACTATCTCTACCCCTTCGCGCGTCAGCATTTCCACCAGTGCAATCAGCGGTAACCCAATCAGTGCACTGGGATCCTCGCTTACTATATGTTCGATCAGCGCTATCCCCAATCCTTCCAGTTTGGCGCTTCCGGCGCAGTGATACGGCTGTTCTCTATCGAGATAGTTGTCAATTTGCTGATCGCTTAATTTTCGGAATTTGACGCGGGACGAGACGAGCCGTATCTGCATATTGTCTTTATCGCTATTAAGAAGGCTCAATGCAGTATGAAACACTACCTCTTTTCCGCGGATGAGGCGCAACTGCTGGGTGGCATTTGCATGATTGAGTGGTTTGCCGAGTTGAATCCCTCCCAATACCGCCACCTGGTCAGCGCCTATGATCAAGGCACCAGGGTAATTTACGGCAACCATGCGAGTCTTTGCGGCCGCCAAGCGCAAGGCAGTAGTGTCAGGACTCTCTCCAGCCAGCGGAGTTTCATCTATTTCCGGATTATAAACTTCAAATGGAATTTGCAGGCGCCGAAGCAGTTCGTGGCGATATATGGAACTGGATCCCAATACAAGTGGCTGGGCAATTTGTTGTGTTTTCAAAGTTTATCTTTATCAGGTTTTTGACACTCAGAGGCAAAAAATATATTATGCGCGCCGTATACCGTATACATACATGCACACAAGAATACATGCCCGCGAGATTTTAATCTTAAATACGCAAATTTATCAATTGAACAGCATTGACGGATGAAATTGAAGCAGCGTAGTGGGCGATACGCAAAAGAGAATATTCACATTTTCATTTTATAAAAAAGATTTCTACTCCTATGGCGGTACGGCTCATCATTGATGCTCTCGATTTTGCCCGTAATGCCGAAGCGCATCATGGTAAAATCGCACTGTCCGAGTTCGAGCGGTTACAGGATTATCTGACGTCCGGGGGCGGCGAGTTGCAGTACGCGATTACTGGCGCGCTGGACATAAATGCCAGGCCGCTCCTGAAAATAGATGTTCAGGGGTCGATAAATCTCCGTTGCCAGCGTTGTCTGGGGGAATACGGATATGTGCTGGATTTGCAGGCGTATCTGCTGCTGGCGCAAAATGAAAATGAGCTGTGTCGCCTTGATGAAGATGAATCAGTCGAGTGTGTTCTGGCGACCCCCGACATGGATGTTGTGGCGCTGATTGAGGATGAAATAATCCTGAGTTTGCCAACTTCCCCACGTCACGGGGAAAGTGAATGTTCGATCAAGCAGGATAGTAAGGACACGGCAGGGGAAAGATCTCTTTTTGCTGCACTGGCGGCACTGAAAAACCTGCATTGAAAATATATTTAAGGAGCTGAATACCATGGCAGTCCAACAGAATAAGAAATCCCCATCCAAGCGCGGCATGCACCGTTCGCATGATTCTCTGACCAGTTCGCCGTTGACGGTAGATCCCGGCACTGGCGAAGTACATTTGCGTCACCACATCAGTCCGACGGGTTATTACCGGGGCAGAAAGGTCGTCAAATCAAAAGGAGATTAAATCGCCCCGCCGTTCAGGGGATATTAAATTTATCCCCATCTCAAGGGCGTCCCAAAATTGAATATCACCGTAGCTGTAGACTGCATGGGTGGCGATCACGGCCCTCATGTGACGGTTCCTGCAGTCGTCGAGTATCTCCATCGTAACACCGGAAGTGACATCATTCTGGTAGGGCTGCCCGACGTTATCGAAGCTGAATTGCGCGTCGCCAAGGCTGCACTTGGCCCCCGGTTGAGGATTCAGGCCGCAAGTGAAGTAGTGGGCATGGACGAGTCGCCGGCGCTGGCGTTACGCGGCAAGAAAAACTCCTCGATGCGAGTTGCTATCAATCTGGTAAAGAGCGGTGAAGCACAGGCGTGTGTCAGCGCGGGTAACACCGGCGCATTGATAGCAACTTCCCGGTTCGTGCTGAAAACACTTCCTGGAATCGATCGACCGGCTCTGGCTGTGGTATTGCCCACCATAAAGGGACACACATATGTCCTCGACTTAGGCGCCAATGTGGATTGTAACGCGGAGCATCTGCTTCAATTCGGGTTGATGGGGGCCACGTTGGTTTCTTCCGTGGAAAATAACGAGAAGCCCAGCATCGGCTTGCTGAATATAGGCGAGGAAGAGATCAAGGGCAACGAGGTAGTGAAGCGGGCAGCAGAGCTGCTACGTAACAGCGGACTTAATTTTTACGGCAATATCGAGGGTAACGACATTTATAAAGGAACAACTGATGTGGTTGTGTGCGACGGATTCGTGGGGAATGTGGCCCTGAAAACGTCGGAAGGGGTGGCGCAAATGCTTTCCACTTACTTGCGTGAGGAATTCAGGCGCAATCTGTTCACGAAATTTGCGGGACTCATTGCCTCGCCAGTCATTAATGCATTCAAGCGTCGAGTGGATCACCGCCGGTACAATGGCGCCAGCTTGCTGGGATTGCGTGGGGTCGTCATTAAAAGCCATGGCTCGGCTGATAGTCACGCGTTTGGTTTTGCTATTGCCCGGGCGGTGGATGAGGTTCGCGGCGGAATGCTGAATCACATCAGCGAACGCGTTGCGCAACTGCCACATCATCCGGAAAACTCATCCTCATATCCTCGGCCCCTGGCAGAAGAGAAGCGCGCATGATGTACTCCAGGGTTATCGGGACGGGCAGCTATCTGCCTGAAAAAATTCTCACCAATCGTGATCTTGAGCAAATGGTGGATACCAGCGACGAGTGGATACGCAGTCGCACCGGTATCGCGCAGCGGCACATCGCTACGGATGACCAGATGGCGAGCGATCTTGCGCTCAATGCCAGCCGTGAAGCAATGAAGGCAGCGAAGGTTGATGCTGGAGAGATCGATCTGATTATTGTTGCCACCACCACGCCGGACGTAATTTTTCCCAGTACAGCCTGCATTCTGCAGGATAAGCTCGGTGTGAAGGATTGCGCCGCATTTGACGTACAGGCGGTGTGCAGCGGCTTTATCTATGCGCTTGCCACCGCCGATATGTTTATTCGTGCAGGAAAATATCGTACGGCTTTGGTCGTAGGGGCCGAAGTCTACTCACGCATACTCGACTGGAGCGACCGCAGTACCTGCGTGCTATTTGGCGACGGCGCGGGTGCTGTTGTACTCACCCGGAGCGATCGCCCGGGAATAATTTCAAGCCACTTACATGCGGACGGAAGCTATAAAGATATTCTGACGGCGCCTGGGAGTTTTTCTCGTGGCAGGATTCAAGGCAGCCCGTTTGTTATGATGGAAGGCAATGCAGTCTTCAAATTTGCTATAAAAGTTCTGGAAGATGTGGTACGCGAGGCCTTGGCGGAAAACAATCTGGAGGTGTCCGATATTGATTGGTTGATTCCCCACCAGGCTAATATCCGTATCATTATTTCCACTGCAAAAAAATTGGGTATACCAATGGAGAAGGTGGTTGCCACGCTAGACAAGCATGGCAATACTTCAGCCGCCTCCATTCCGTTGGCATTGGATGTTGCCGTCCGAGATGGCCGCATTCAATCCGGTCAGCATGTACTGCTGGAGGGTGTAGGAGGAGGATTTACCTGGGGAGCGGTATTAATTTCATGGTAGAAGCTGCTAACCTCTGCGTAAATCACAAGAAGCTTGTTTTTACCAACTGATTATCCCTCGCTTTTATTGTTTGTCGCAATAAGGCACTAGAAGAATGCTATTCCCTAATTTAATACGGCACTATTATCCCGATTTTACTCCCATCCAAAGATATCAAAGAATTATCAGCCGATTCTGTTCAAATGAATGCGGGCAACAATGACTGCTTCCGTAAAATTTGCATGTGTTTTTCCTGGGCAGGGCTCGCAATCAATAGGCATGATGAAAGGTTATGCTGATTTTCCTGTTGTGCGTGAAACCTTTGACGAAGCATCTTCTGTGCTCGGGCAGGATTTTTGGACGCTGGTCAATGATGGTTCGTCCGATGAGCTTAATCTGACGGTTAATACTCAACCGCTGATGCTGATGGCCGGGATCGCGGTGTATCGAGCTTGGCGGAGCCTGGGGAACGTGAACCCGGTACTCATGGCCGGCCATAGCTTGGGAGAATATACCGCCCTGGTGGCGTCGGGCGCCCTGGCTTTTTCGGATGCGCTGCCCTTGGTGCGTTTTCGAGCTGACGTAATGCAACAGGCCGTACCGGAAGGTACGGGTGCCATGGCGGCAATTCTCGGACTTGACGATGAGGTGGTGGAAGCGCTTTGCGACGAAATCACAAACTCTTCATGTGGAGAATTGCTGGAGCCGGCAAATTTTAATTCACCTGGGCAGATAGTGATTGCCGGCCACAAAAGTGCGGTGCTGCGCGGGATGGAACTGGCCCGGTCTAAAGGCGCAAAGCGGGCGCTGATGTTGCCTGTAAGCATACCGTCGCATTGTTCCCTGATGAGCCTGGCGGCTGACAAGCTGCATAAGCGGTTAGAACCGCTCATGCTCCAGTCGCCGGAAACTCCACTGTTGCATAATGCTGATGCGCAGCGGCACGAAAATACGGAAGGCATTAAAAAAATTCTGATACGGCAATTATGCAGCCCGGTGCGCTGGACCGAAACCGTTCGTTCTTTTGCTTCCTCCGGCGTTACCCACGTGGTGGAGTGTGGGCCAGGAAAAGTGCTGTCTGGGCTTAATAAACGCATAGATGCAAATTTGCAGAGCCTGGCGCTCGCCGATAGCGTAGCGCTTCACCATGCGGCCGACATATTGTTGTAGGTTGCAATACCATTGATGAGCCTTGCGGCTTTTATAGCGCAGAGGTTATCGTTGTTGATTTGACTGGGCGAACTGGAGAATAATGCTGCAAAATCAAATTGCTTTCGTAACTGGCGCCAGCCGGGGCATAGGGCGGGCCATTGCGCTTGAGCTGGCTAGACAAGATGCCGTTGTGGTAGGCACCGCCACCACTGAGGGAGGGGCTCAGGTCATTAGCGGCTACCTCAAGGAGGCGGGCCTCAAGGGCGCGGGCATGATATTGAACGTAAACGATGCTGCGCAGATTGAAAGCGTTCTTAAAGCTGTACAAGAGGAATTTGGCGATATCGCAATCCTGGTGAATAATGCCGGCATCACTCGCGACAACTTACTTCTTCGAATGAAAGATGAGGAATGGGATGAAATCATGGAAACGGATCTCAAATCAGTATTCCGTTTGAGCCGCGCTGTGCTTAGAGCCATGATGAGGGCCCGTTATGGGCGCATAATCAATATCTCCTCTGTAGTAGGCTCTACCGGCAATATGGGTCAGGCTAACTATGCCGCTGCCAAAGCCGGCATATCTGGCTTCAGCAAATCTTTAGCGCGTGAAGTGGGTAGCCGCAATATTACTGTCAATTGTATTGCACCCGGTTTCATAGAGACTGACATGACACGCTCTCTCACCGAAAAACAACAGCAACTTCTGCTCCAGCAAGTCCCTCTGGGCAGATTGGGGCGTCCGGAAGAAGTCGCTTCTGCAGTCGCTTTCATTGCGTCGCCAAGCGCAGCGTATATTACCGGCGCAACTCTTCATGTGAATGGCGGAATGTATATGGATTAATAGGGCATCCATAAATTTTTTGCCATTCAACCGTAAATTACCAAGGAAACCCCTTTATGAACCAGGTTGATTACTTTTGAGCTTCAAAGCGTTCAGATTTTATTAATGCCAAAAACTTGCTAGAATGACGGCGTTTTTCTTACCGGAAGAGGTATTTAGATGGAAAATGTAGAGCAGCGTATAAAAAAAATAGTGGCTGAGCAGTTAGGAGTGAATGAGGCCGACGTCAAGAGCGAATCTTCTTTTGTGGATGACCTGGGTGCCGATTCGCTTGACACCGTAGAGCTGGTTATGGCACTGGAAGAAGAATTCGAATGCGAAATCCCTGATGAACAGGCAGAGAAAATCAATACTGTTCAGCAGGCTATCGACTACATCAATTCCCACAGCAATTAATTTTTGCTTCAAGCACATCCTAATCGGAGCCACCTTGTCCAAGCGTAGGGTAGTTATCACCGGACTGGGCATGATTTCGCCTGTCGGTAACACCGTCTCAGATGCGTGGACTAACGTTCTCGCTGGAAAATCCGGCATTACACGAATTACTCGTTTTGATGCTTCCGCATTTGCTTCTCAGATAGCTGGAGAAGTAAAGGATTTTGACGTTACGGAGTATCTTTCCGTTAAAGACGCGCGTCGTATGGATATCTTCATTCACTACGGTATGGCGGCAGCAATCCAGGCGGTCCGGGACGCAGGTATTGACGATATAGCCAGTACCCGTCTTGATGCCGAGCGTGTTGGTGTCAATATCGGTTCCGGCATCGGCGGTTTACCGATGATCGAGGCCACGCACGATGTTTATCACGCTGGCGGTCCGCGCAAGATCTCTCCATTTTTCATTCCCAGCACCATCATAAACATGATTGCGGGTAACTTGTCCATTATGTTTGGCTTCAAAGGACCGAATCTCGCCATTGTCACTGCCTGTACCACCGCCACCCACTGCATCGGCGACTCAGCTCGGCTGATCGAGTATGGAGATGTGGATGTGATGGTGGCGGGTGGTGCTGAGTCATGTGTTACGCCACTGGCTATTGGCGGCTTTGCCTCGGCGCGGGCGCTGTCGACCCGCAACGACGATCCTGTTACCGCCAGTCGGCCATGGGACAAGGGTCGGGATGGCTTTGTTCTGGGGGAAGGCGCCGGGATCCTGGTTCTGGAAGAACTGGAGCATGCCAAACGTCGCGGCGCTAAAATTTACGCTGAGCTAGCCGGCTTTGGCATGAGCGCGGACGCCTACCATATGACAGCACCCTCCGAAGATGGAGAAGGTGCCGCGCGCTGTATGAATAATGCACTTAGAAATGCAGGGATGAATTCCACAGAAGTGGACTATATCAACGCGCACGGCACCTCGACGCCATTGGGAGATATAGCGGAGACTGTCGCGGTGAAGCGCTGCTTTGGCGAACACGCGAAAAAACTTGTAGTGAACTCTACAAAATCGATGACCGGACATCTGCTCGGCGCCGCTGGCGGGATCGAAGCCATATTTAGCGCCTTGGCCTTATATCACCAGGTGGCGCCGCCCACTATTAATATTTTCGATCAGGATCCCCAGTGTGATCTGGATTGCGTTCCCAATACCGCTCGGAAAATGGAAATTAACGCGGCAATGTCAAACTCGTTTGGCTTTGGCGGCACAAATGGTACACTCATTTTCCGTAAAGCCTGATTTTCCCGGCTAAGGAATCTAAACCAGGGAATCTATAAACGAAGGAATCTATAAAAGTGGGCCAGATCGTGCAGGTGGAGTAATGCCTTTCGAAGCAGGCGCCATCCCGGGGGAAAAGCGAACTCCAGAAGCCCGGCAACCGCATCCAGATTTGCTATCGTGCTTCGCGGACCTCTCGTGCAGCGTCAAGGAGTGTCCTTTCGGCATCGAGCTGGCAACGCCGTCCGTAAGTTACTTGTCTTTCGGTTACGGTAAAATGGTCCATCCACTCCGTCATACTCCTGGCCCTCCCTCGCTCGCTTCACGCGTTTGCGATCATCCCGATTTTGCCAACCGAGCTGCCGGCCGAGCGCTTCATGGACTTATTCAGAGGTTCTTTTGCGTACGCTAAAACGCTTGATCTTTCTTGCCTTTGCCGGAGTCTTGCTGTTCACTGGATGGCTCGCTTACCAACTTAATGTCCCCGTTCAGCCCCCTACGGTCCCTTACGAATTTTCCATCAAGCCGGGCAGCAGTTTAAAAAGCATCGCAAAGCAATTAGCCGATGCAGGCATTTTGCCGGACATGTGGTCCTTTGTCTTGCTGTCGCGGGTAATGGGAGTTGCATCATCGGTCAAGGCGGGCGATTATGAGATTGGTCGCAGTATTTCGCCGCTGCAATTGCTTGAACGTATCACCAGTGGTGACATCAATCAGACCGAGATCAGATTTATAGAAGGCTGGACCTTTTCTCAGCTCAGGCAGACGCTGGATGAGCATCCGGCTCTTCGGCACGACACTGCCGGTTTGACCAGCGGCGAAATTCTGCAACTGATCGGCGCAACCGAAACCGCAGCGGAAGGATTGTTTTTTCCCGATACCTATTTTTTTGCTCGTGGCAGCAGTGACGTGGCAATTTTGAAACGCGCCTATCACGTGATGCAGAACCATATGGCCAAAGCGTGGGCCGAGCGCTCGGCAGATCTGCCGCTGGCAAGCCCCTACGAGGCCTTGATTCTCGCTTCAATCGTCGAAAAAGAAACCGGAAAGGAAAGTGATCGCGGCCTGGTGGCTGGTGTTTTCCTCAACCGGTTGAGACTAAACATGCTGCTGCAAACCGATCCCACCGTTATTTATGGTCTTGGTGACAAATTTGATGGCAATCTCCGAAAAAAAGACCTTTTAACTGATCAGGAATACAATACTTATACTCGCCGCGGCTTACCGCCAACGCCCATCGCTTTGCCGGGACTGGCCTCCATTCAGGCTGTATTCAATCCCGCCACGACGAAAGCGCTCTATTTTGTCGGCAAAGGAAAGGGCGAATCGCACTTCTCCAATGATTTGGCGGAGCATAACCGCGCGGTATCAAGATATCAAAAACAATAGCGCCAGAACGCGCTCATTCATAATGTATTTAATCGCGGAAAAAATACGGTGGAACTGACGGTCCATCTAATGCTTGCCTGGACTCCGGTCGATGATTTCCTCTATTTATTAAAAGTAAATTGACATTACCATCTTCAAAAGTAGAATGGCGAGTTATCAATAAACAACAAAATGGGGCCAGGTTGCAATGTTCAACCTCGGCTGAACATTGAAAATACCGCAGCTCCCCCCCAACTCCGCCTCCAAATCAATTAAATTCTATCAGGAAGATTAATGAGTCATACATTATATGAAGCGTCCGTCTTGCGCATCCAACGCTGCGAATTAGCTGTTCCCGGTTCGAACCCCGGCATGTTTGAAAAGGCGTTGAAAAGTGGCGCGGATTTCATCTTCCTCGATCTTGAAGACGCGGTTGCTCCCGACGACAAGTTGACCGCGCGCAAAAACGTTATCGAAGCGCTCAATGATCTGGATTGGAAAGCGCACGGCATTACCGTCTCGGTACGCATAAATGGCCTGGACACGCAATTCATGGTGCGCGACGTGGTGGATCTGGTTGAGAAAGCAGGCGATAAGGTGGATACCATATTAATTCCGAAGGTAGGAGTTTATTCTGATGTCTATATGGTTGAAGCCATGCTGAACCAGCTGGAAATGCAACAAGGGCTAAAAAACAGAATTGGTATTGAGGCGTTGATCGAAACCGCTTTAGGAATGGCAAATGTAGAAGATATTGCACGTAACGGCGCCACAGGCCGCCTTGAAGCACTACATTTCGGGGTGGCTGATTATGCTGCCAGTAATCGCGCCAGGACGACAAATATTGGGGGGCTCAATCCGGACTACCCGGGTGATCAATGGCATGCCGCCATTAGCCGCATGACCGTGGCGTGCCGTGCCTTTGGGTTACGTCCTATCGATGGCCCGTTTGGTGATATAAAAGATCCGGATGGCTTCAAATTAGCGGCGAGAAGGGCTGCGGCATTAGGTTGTGAAGGCAAATGGGCTATCCATCCTTCTCAAGTCGCACTCGCCAACGATGTATTTACGCCGCCTGCCGCGGAAATCGAAAAAGCACAACGAATTCTGGATGCTTTAAAAGAGGCGGCCGCTCAAGGTAAAGGCGCAGCTGCATTGGATGGCCGACTTATCGACGCCGCTTCCGCAAGGATGGCCAACAACGTAGTCAAAATGGCGGAGGCAATGCGCGCCAAAGGCGTGTAATGCACTTTCGAGGCCGCGTTTAGCGGCCTTTTTCTTTGTTGGTCGTTGATTTATCAGGTTATGGAATTGCGGGAAACCATTTCTATTGAAAACAGTAGCTGCACCGAAGTCCCATCTGTACATGGCCAGTTTCCAGCCATCATTGCCCAGTATGATAGAGCGTTGAGGGGGTGGCGCCCGTGAATCTTGATCTGTTTCGATTGGCAGCATCGCACGGATGGTTTCGTGCCTTCAAAAATGATCAATTCCGTACCGGGACTTGTTAAGACGGGCATGGTTCTCATCGATTGGCGTAGTCTGTTCTGCTGAACAGCCTCATGAGATAACCGGATAAAACTATTTGACAATAAAATAAGGTGATGCATCTTGGATATACACGAATATCAGGCGAAAGAGATTCTGACGAAATATGGCGTTAAGATCGCGGAAGGCGGTCTGGCTTACAGCCCGGATGAAAGCGTGCAGCGGGCTAGAGAAATTGACGGGAATGTTTGGGTAGTAAAAGCACAAATTCATTCAGGAGCGCGCGGTAAAGCCGGTGGTATCAAGATCTGCAACACGCATGATGAAGTTAAAGCGGCTGCGGAAGAATTATTGGGAAAATATTTGATAACTCATCAAACCGGGCCGATGGGTAAAATTTGCTCAAGGGTTTACGTTGAAGCAGGGACGCAAATTGCCAAAGAAATCTATCTTTGCTTTTTGATCGATCGGAGTTCAGAGCGGGTCGTCATGATAGGTTCTGCCCGAGGCGGAATGGAAATCGAGGAGTTGGCTGAAACAGATCCTGATGCCATAAAAAAAGTTTACATTGAGCCCTCTGTCGGTCTCCTGGATTTTCAAGCACGGGAGATGGCTTTTGCGCTAGGGTTGGAAGCTTCGCAATTAACCCATGCTGTCAAAACGATAAAAGGTTGTTATCGCGCGTTACGCGATCTCGACGCGAATATGCTGGAAATCAACCCCCTGGTTGTTACGGCTAGCGGCGAACTCATCGCGCTGGATGCAAAAATGAGCTTTGACGACAACGCCCTGTTTCGACGTCATGAAGTTGCTGAATTGCGCGATAAAACTCAGGGAGACCCGCGGGAGATGGCGGCTGGCGATCAAGGACTGAGTTATATCGGACTGGATGGCGACATCGGTTGCGTGATTAACGGCGCCGGTCTGGCCATGGCTACCATGGATATGATTCAGTTGGCTGGCGGAGAGCCAGCAAATTTTCTTGACGTTGGCGGGGGTGCATCTGCTGAGCGTACAGAAAAAGCCTTTCGTCTGGTATTGGCCGATAAAGGGGTTAAGGCAATATTGGTCAATATATTTGCCGGGATCAACCGTTGCGACTGGATCGCGGAAGGCGTCGTGCATGCCGTAAACAATATTGGTATTAAAGTCCCGCTGGTTGTGCGCTTATCAGGTACAAATGTTGAGGAAGGTCAGCGCATCATTGCTGAGAGCGGCCTCCCCATTATCACGGCGAAAACGTTGGCGGAAGCTGCGGATAAAGTTGTCCAAGCCCGTAATGAGGTGATTGCGAAAGAATGTAAAGGAATGTAAATGGCTATTTTAATTGATGAAAACACACGCATTATAATTCAGGGCTTTACAGGTAAAACCGGTACTTTCCATGCGCAGGACATGATCAACTACGGTTCAAACGTGGTGGGAGGCGTAACCCCCGGCAAGGGCGGACAGCAACACCTGGGTCTACCCGTCTTCAATACGGTAAAGGAAGCTGTGGAACAAGTCGACGCCGACGCCACCATCGTATTTGTGCCACCCGCGTTTGCAGCGGACTCGATCATGGAAGCGGCGGAGGCCGGTATCAGATATTGTGCGGCTATTACTGACGGGATCCCCACACAGGATATGATGACGGTCAAGAACTTTTTGCGGCGTTTTTCTATCGAAGATAGAATGGTGCTTACAGGCCCGAATTGTGCCGGTACGATCAGCCCAGGCCGGTCAATGCTGGGGATCATGCCCGGGCACATCTATAAGAAAGGTAAAGTCGGGGTTATCGGGCGGTCTGGAACGCTAGGTTATGAAGCAGCGGACCAGATGAGGATTCTGGGTATCGGCATATCTACGTCGGTAGGCATTGGCGGAGATCCGATTATAGGCAGCTCCCATCGTGATATCCTGGAAAAATTTGAAGAAGATCCTGAAACCGAAGTAGTCGTCATGATTGGCGAAATCGGGGGGCCGCAGGAAGTTCAAGCCGGTATTTTTGCCAGAGATCATATGAGCAAGCCGGTGATTGCCTATATCGCGGGCTTGACCGCACCTGAAGGTCGTCGCATGGGGCATGCCGGCGCGATTATCTCATCTCCGGGCGAAAGTGCGGCAGAAAAAGTCGCTATGCTGAGAGACCTTGGTGTCACAATCTGTCCGACGCCTTCTGCCATTGGTGAAACAGTTGCAGCGGTATTGTCCAGAATGTAACTTCTACGCGAATCATGGCGAATCATGGTATTGCCAGATGTGATTGAGAGCGAGGTTAAAAATGGCAATCTGGATAACGGCGTTAAAAATCATTCCCTGGGGAAGCGTGCTGGAATCCGCGCCCCATATCGTCAAAGCGGCGAAACAGGTTTTTTCCGCGGCAAAGTCCGATCCGGGCAGTTTTGCGGAGGCTTCAAGCTCGCCAATGGGCGACGGGTCGGTTAATCCGGATAAGCTGGATAAACGGGTTCGTCTGTTAGAGGCAAAAATCATCGAATTGAGCAATGAACAGAGGTCGTCTGCTGAGCTGATCAAATCGCTCGCCGAACAGAATGCACTTGTCGTTGAGGCTATCGAAGTTTTTCGGGTCCGGGTAAAGATTCTGCTGATTGCATGTATTTCATTGGTTGGCGTGCTGGCCGGTTTCGTATTCTGGCTGGCGACGAGATAATGTCCGGGTCTTGAACGTTTCCTATAAACTTGCATCTTTTTCCTCCTGTGATTTTTCCAACTTCGTATTGCATATCTCTCGCGGCTACTCCAGCCGTTTGTTCGCGCTTTTTTTCGGAATGACAGGCTCGGACAGATCATTTGTACAGGCGCGGACAATTTATTTGTTCGCTACGTCGCCCTCAATTTTCTTGACACAAAGTAGTTGTACGTTTAGGCTACGCGGTGTTTTAGGGAGGCCTTGGGGATAGTCCTGGGGGTTTTACAGAAAAGACAGATATCGGACAAGGGAGAGGCCCTGATTGCTTGACGATCATGGTTTCAAGTCTGGATATTGAACACAACAAATCAACACGGAGTAAAGGAGAGAACAAATGGTTGTCAAACCTTGGCTGAAGCTGGTCAC
>NZ_FRBV01000002.1 GCF_900142705.1 Nitrosospira sp. Nsp11 | reverse complement strand
TTCAAGCTGTATGCCGAGGACGAAATGAACTTCGAGCAGATTTCCGCGCTGGCGCTTACCGAGGATCACGAATTGCAGGAGCGCATCTGGAACAGTACTTCGGAGTGGCAGCGCAACGGCTCAACCTTCCGGCGCTTGATTACGGGAACCGAAATAGACATTCGGCAGAGCCCGCTTGCCAAGTTCGTCGGAGTGGAGGAATACGAAGCGGCTGGAGGATTAATACGGCGCGACCTGTTTGGGAAAGAGGACGAAGGTTATATACAGGACGCCGAACTGCTGGAATCGCTTGCCCTGGAAAAACTCAATCAGGCGGTTGAGGCCATCGTGGGCGAAGGCCATGCCTGGGCGCAATGCCACACCACGTTCGACCATGCGGATGAGGCTGAATTCGTGAAGGCGCGAACTATAAGGCGTGAGCCAACTTCTGAAGAACAGGCCGCAAAGGATGCGCTTGACGCTGAAATGGAGGCCATCGAAGCCGAATTTGAGGGTTACAACGAGGACGAGGACGCGTCCGGCGAAATCTATTCGGAGATTGAAAAGAGACATGAAGCCGTACAGAGAAAGATGGCGGCGTTGAGCGAATCACTGGAAGAACTTTATGCAGACGATCTTGAAATTGCGGGAGTCATCGTTACGGTTGACCATGCGGGGGAGCTACGCATCGAGCGGAATCTTATTCGCAAGGAGGATGTGAAAAAGCAGCCGAAAGAGCAGGGAACAGGACTGGCAGGAACCGGCCAAAGCGAGGCACTCAAGCCACTGCACTCGGAAAAGCTCACGCGCATGCTGACGGCGCACCGCACCGCAGCCCTTCAGGTAGAACTGGCGAACAGGCCGGACGTGGCGCTGGCGGCACTCGTACACCAACTGGCGCTGCAGGTTTTCGGGAGCGGGTACGCATCAAATCGTATCGTGCAGGTCAACATCGAACGTCCTTATCTCAAGCCGGATGCGGAGAACATCGAGCAGAGCCGCGCAGCTATGGCAGTCGAGGAAAAGCGTAAGGTATGGAAGGAGCGCATCAAGGCAGGAGAGCAGGGCGGCAAGAACCTCTTTCAGTGGCTATTGGAGCAGCCGCAGCAAGACCTCCTGGACTTGCTGGCGTTCTGTATGGCGGTTTCGGTCAATACCGTATCAAGCAGTGAGAACGCGCCATCAGATGACATAGCAGCCCTTATGAATGCGCTGAATCTGGACATGGCCGACTGGTGGGAACCTACGCCGGAGAACTATCTTTCGCACGTGTCCAAAGACAAGATTCTTGAGGTGGTGGGAGAGGCGGTTTCTCCGGACATAGCACAGGCCCTGGCGAAGATGAAAAAGGGCGAACTGGTCGAGTCGGCAGAGAAATACTTGTCCGGTTCGCGCTGGCTACCGAAAAATCTCAAGGTGAAGCCAAGCGCTGAAATCTAAAGCAAAAAAACTGCAAATCCTTGTTTTTGGGCTTGCAGTTCTGTTCAGCATTTAAAATGAAAGAAATTCATAGCCAGGCCCTTCTGGACGACCTAGCCCGCAGAAGGAATGAATAAAGGCGTACCGGCCTTGTATTCTGGGTTCTTGGCTAAATAATCCTCGTAATCCTTATGATCCCCTATATACCGCAACGAATACACCGCAGTTCCAGTACTCTCTCTAAGGCTCGCTCGATGCTCGATTAATCGATAGTCGAGTTGATATACCTGCCCGGCTTTCACGGAAACGTTAAGTACCGGTAGTTTTAGGGCCATCATACGGTCATGACTTACGGATAACACTAGCTCATGGCTTCCAGGATCAACATGAAGAACATTCGGCGATCCGTACAATGTCTCACCGTCAAGCTTATGGACCCTTAAGGTTACAGGCCTGTTCCAGTTCGTCCAGTCGTTTATTCCAATAATAGTTGCAACATCTTTTTCGTTTTTTATTTCACCTTTATACATCTTCCTTGGTGTATGGGTCGCGCATCCTGAAAGAAATAGCGCAATTAGGAAACCCAATACATACCGTTTAAAGACTGGATTCATGCCACCCTCTTGAGAAAAAATAAGCGAGGCAGGATTTTATCAAAATACTGAAGAGTCAGAGCATGAGCTAATATCCCCTCATGCTCATCATCTGGCGTGAGCCGAGGAGAAAAAATTGCAACAGAAATTGCACTTGGCGTGAATAAACGAATCGACTTGCTAAAGCTGAAGCGTACTCGCGGTCCAATCATCGATAGAAAGATCAATGAAAAGATCACCCAAGCAGGATAGATATTCGCTGGCGCAAATATCCTGTTTCCCCCGCTTATAGCTATCACAGGCTACGCCAGTCGCTGGCGCGGTTCGCATTGCCTGTCATGCCTTGTGACCCGCGAGTTCTTGCGGCCGCAACGCGCTTGGACCCTGGTGGTTACGACATGGGCTGTAAAAGAGAACTGGCAACGTCACCGCCAACCTCGTCAGTTAGTTGCAGTTGATCCTGGCTCAAACCGGGTTGAAATCGGGCTGAATGTGTCAGCGCCATTTCAACTGCAGGGACTGCTAAAACGACGAGTCTGTTTTAACGCCGCCCGTCATACCAGACCGGCAACTGCTTCTTGTCTTGCAACGACCGGCGCGGGTGTAGCATGACGCGCAGGATCTGGCCGGTAATCTCTCCGGCGGAATAAAGCTGCACCTTGCGTGGCGACGACTCCAGGGGATGTCCTGTCAAGATGACAAATTGAAGCCCGCGTTGTTGTCCCCATTTTTTGAGTTTCTGGCTCAAGCCTATTTCGTCGGCGGCGTAAAGTTCCTGGTCGAAGCCGCCAACGTCGCGAAACGCATCGCTGCGGGATACGACCAGCGCCCCAGCCGCCCAGCCAAATAGAACGGAGGTGCCGGTCCAGAGCTTCAAAGTCGCGCTCGCCCACCACGGCAATCCCGGCATTTGTATCGTGCTGCCACAGCCTACGCTCTTGCCATCCTCGATAAGCCGCAGGATATCGGCAAGCAGCCCGGTATTTAAGTAGCTGTCGGCATCCACAAACAGCAACCAGTCGCCTGTCGCCTCAGCCGCGCCGGTATTGCGTGCCCGGCCGATCTGGTTGATCGGCTCAAACACGACTCGGGCGCCTGCCTGTCTTGCCAGATCGGCCGTGTTGTCAGTGGAGTTGTTGTCCACCACGATGATTTCGGAGGTGAAACCGGGCTTGTAATTTGCGGCGAGTGATGTAGAAATAGATTGCAAACATTCTTCGATCAGACGCTCTTCATTAAAAGCCGGAATAATAATTGAGAGATGCATAGGGAGATTTTGATTTGTCCAGTTGGAACGCCCATTATCCCGCAAAATATAGCCCTGGATGAAAAACACACGGAAGATCTTTGCAAGCAATGAAATGGGAGCGCTCGGGCCAGTTTACCCACAAAGCCGATCTTTCGGATTTGTTAGGTCATAAGTACATACGCTTGACTCAACAAGACCTGCTTTAAATGCCGCTAAGCGCGTATAGCAAGGTCGATCGCGAAAATTACATATTTACGAATTTCATCATTTCAAGATGAGCAATTCGTGTGGAGGTCATATGAGTCAATTCGGAGTTTTACAATGGCTGGTGGCTGCAACCATTTTTTTTGTCGTGCCATTCTGGAGAATACATAAACGAGCCGGTTTTAAGCCGGAACTGGCATTGTTCGCATTGGTTCCAGGAGGAGTCCTGATATTACTGTTGGTCATTGCGTTTGTCGATTGGCCTGTTTTAACGGAAAAGAAGGCTTTAACGGAAAAAAAGGAATAATGGCCATCGCATTCGATCCGCCTCAATGTTTTTATCCAATTTAACATAATATACATTGATTACGGAGCAAAAGTCCGGGCAATCTCTTGCCATGCAGACTTTGTTTCCGGGGTCGATGCGCGCTGTAAATGCATGCAGGCGATAACATAGCGGTAATCGGTTTTAATGATTTGCGCTACACGTATCGCTGTGCTGTCGTCAAAAGTCGATGAGCCGGTTCGCCATTTACTGATCTGCTGCTTATGTACGGTCAGGGCGCGGGATAGGGCGTAATCGCTCTCTATCCCTAAAGCGGCTTTCAGGTCGTCCAAAAAATCCCACGTTTTTTTCACAAGAGTTTTATATACCGCGCGCAAAAATGGCGCAATAGTCACCCTGAGTGGTTGACAGTCCCATTGGTTGGGACTATAGTTCTTTCGCGTGCAGAGAGGTTCTTTCGAGTTTGTCAATGATTCTTTCAGAGAGGTGAAAAATGGGTAGGGCTAAGAGTTTGGGTTTTCGGGCTGTAACGCTGGATCAGCCGTTGACGATGAGTCAGGACGAGAGTTTACGCACGGCGCTGGAATGTCTGAGAAAGGCGGCGCGCTTGGTGGCGTCGGCAAGTAACGCAATCAATGATGCAGAGATTGATGGGCTAGAGCCGGTCCCTGTGTTCACGTTGAGCATGTCGTCGGCGGATGTATTCGCGGTGCTGGAACAAAGCAGGATGTTGATGGAAAAGCGCATGCAGCGCATGGGCTTGAAAGTCCGGGCGGTTGCGTAATGGGATCGCGGATAGGGGTCGCGGTTGATTTGTCCGGGCCTGAGGAATCGGTTAGAGAGGTTATCGCTGACGGCGAATATTCCTGTCGCGTATTCAAGTTTCGCGGTGCGGTGCGGGTTGTTGGTCGAGACAGGGAGATTATGCGCCTGTTGGGTAGTTTGGCCGAATATGACGTTAGCGTAAAAATGATACGGTGTGAGGGGCTTTATGGGACAAGCTAGGTTGCGGGTTCTCGTTGCCTGCGAATATTCCGGCGTTGTGCGCGATGCGTTTGCTCGGCTTGGACATTACGCCATGAGTTGCGATTTGCTGCCTGCTGAAGTGCCTGGGTCCCATTATCAGGGTGACGTTCGGGATGTGCTGGATTATCCGTGGGATTTGATGGTTGCGCATCCGCCATGTACGCATCTGAGTGTTTCGGGCGCTCGGCACTTTGCGGATAAGCGCATGGATGGGCGGCAACAGGCGGCTGTGAGTTTTTTTATGATGTTGGCAAAGACAGACATTCCAATGGTCGCAATAGAAAATCCGGTTTGCATCATGTCGTCTCTGTGGAAAAAGCCTGATCAGGTAATTCAGCCGTGGCAATTTGGGCATGGAGAGACAAAGGCGACGTGTCTATGGCTTAAGGGTTTGTCATTGCTAAAACCGGAAAACATTGTGGATGGAAGGGAAAGCAGGATACATAAAATGCCGCCTTCTCCTGACAGGTGGAAGGAAAGAAGTCGTACTTATAGCGGGATTGCGGCGGCGATGGCTAATCAGTGGGGGGGGTAATGGGGCGGGCTAAGGAAAGAGGAACGTTTGGGCAGAGAAGTGATGCGGCTATCAGGCGCGGAATGTTGCGCAGGAAACGGCGCAATCGGTTCGATTGCTTGTGTTGGGCGGTTGCGTCGGTGGTGGTGGTGTTGGCGTTCGTTGGGCTGGTAGTGGCTTGATGTATCCGCAACTCTCGGCGCTTGAAAATGCGCTTTGCGCCTTTGACCCTAAATTCCGGCGTCCAACGGATGCGCTTTGGGATGGGTTTAGGCTTGAGTTGGTGCGTACCACGCTGGCGCGGTTGCCTGCGCGATTTGCGCGGCGTGTGGAAAGTGAGGCGCTGTCTATTTATGCGGCGGCGGGTGATGGCGCGGCGGGTGGCTATATTTGGGACGTGCGGGAAACGTTGTCCGGTGGCGCGGTGTCGCTGGCGTCGTCGGATGACGATATACGCGGGCTTGCAAAAACGCGGGCGCTGGAATGTCGCGGGTTGTGGGATTTGGCCGCGTGTGAGCGTCTGGCAAGGCGTACCGGGGTAATGCCGCCTGATGTGAAGAAAACGGGCGTCAAGGGCGCGCTGGCGCGTCTGTGGGACGATCAGTGGTGGCGGCGGGCAATCCGTACCAGCGTGGCTAGACAGGTCGAGCGGCATGCAATCGGCCTGGGTTTTGTGCATCGGCGCGCAGGCAAGTATGCGTCGGATGAGTCTGTCAAGCGTAGACAGGAGCAGAAAAAGCGCAATCGAGCAATGCTGGAAGCGGTGCGCGTGGTCAATGAGTTGGGGCAAGAGTACACGCTAGCGGCGCTGTCGGATTTGTCGGTAGCGAATCCGCGTATTCGGCGCGGCGAGTTAATGATGCGGATTGCCGGGTTTGAGGACGTGGCTAAAAGTATGGGGCATGTGGGCGAGTTTTACACGCTTACTTGCCCGTCAAAATATCATGCGCGTATGAGCGCGTCAGGCAAGAAAAATCCAAAATATCGACGCTTAACACCGCGTCAGGGTCAAGAATACTTATGTGGCGTCTGGAAAAAGATAAGGGCGCAACTCGCAAAAAAAGGGGTCCGGTTGTACGGGGTCCGGGTCGCTGAGCCGCAACATGATGGCACACCGCATTGGCATATGCTCTGCTTTATGCCTGCGGATCAGGTTGAGTGCGTGCGGGCGGTGATGCGTAAGCAGGCGCTAAAGGAGGATGGCGCGGAATACGGGGCGGCTGAGCATAGATTTGATGCGGAATCAATAGATTGGAGCAAGGGTTCAGCGGTGGGTTATATCGCTAAGTACATTTCCAAAAACATTGACGGGCATGGGCTTGATTCTGACGTTGACGGCGGGCCTATAGATGACGTGGCGGCGCGTGTTGATACATGGGCGAGTACTTGGGGCATTCGTCAGTTTCAGCAACTTGGCGGCGCGCCTGTGGGCGTCTGGCGTGAGCTAAGGCGCGCTGAGGAAACGGATGGGCTGATAGGGGAAGCTGCGCAGGCGGCGGATAAGGCGGATTGGGCAAAGTATACAAAATTGCAAGGCGGGGTTTACGCAAAGCGGGCGGATATGCCCATAAAGGTGTTAAAGGTCTGGAATGATGCGCTGGGGCGGTATGGCGAGGAAATAGGTAATATTATCAAGGGTTTGAAGTGTGACACAAGCGAGTTGATAACGCGCGTTCATAAATGGGTTTCGGTGTTGGGTGTGGGGGTTGGGTTTACTTGGAGTCCTGTAAATAACTGTAACTTTGGAGTAGTGAAAAATGATGCGTCAAATGGGAAAAACGATACCGGTAGCGGCAATGGTCACAACAGCGGACCTGCGGCGCGCGGCATTGGCGGCAAAAAACGCGGATTTGTTGACAATGCGGGATCGGATGGCGGATTTAATCGAACTTTTAATCTGCAAGCTGGATGATTTGGATCGTCAAGCGGATTTGATGGGCGTTGACATCGTTGGCATTCAGCAAAGGGGGAATTACTAGCATGGCGAAAGGTGATCTTCTCGGAAAAATCGAATGTCCGTGCTGCGGTACGCCTGGGGGAATGCGGGTGACTGAGGATAAGAACGGTCAGCCATTCGGGTACTGTGAAGCAACTTGCAATGTGCAGATGCGCCTGGGGGGTAGTGGTTACCGGGTGGATCAGTTTTACAAAAAATATCCGGGCGTTCGTCGTCCTGGTGCTGTAACGGTAACGGTAACAGGCGAGGGCGGCGCGCAGGAAAAGCCTGTAACGGTAACAGGCGAGGGCGGAGTATCGGTAAAGCCTGTACCGGTAACGGGCGGGAAGGGTAAGCCGGTCAAGGCGGCGATTCCTGATTATCTATCCATGCTGGGGGTCAAATGATGAGCCATCCTGAAGATGCGCGCTGTACCAGTACTGAGGACGTATCCAGCGAACAGGCGTCAGATTTTGCGGCGCTGCGCGCGGCTGTGGATGAGGTTGAGCCGGTAACGGTAGCAGAGCAGAGCGGGCCGGGTCTAGCGGATGAGTTGTCGGGTTATATCATGCTTTTTGTGTCTGTCGCAAAGCCTGCTTTGCCGTCGCTGGGCGTGATCTATACAGGCGAGGTTGTCGGCGCGGCGGCGGCTGCGATAGCGTCTGTATGTGAAAAGCATGGGTGGCTGCAAGGCGGACTCGGTGGCGAGTACAAAGAAGAAATAGCTGCGGCAATGGTCCTGTTGCCGTTGGGCTATGCGACCTATCGCGGCGTCAAGTCCGATATAGGGGTTAAGCCTGAAAAGGCGCTGTCGGTAACGGATAGCGGGGTGGTTGGTACTGGTCCTGGTCCTGGTACGGTAACGGCTGGCGAATCCTTGAAAACGGTAACGTTCGGATGACAGCGGGTGATGTAAAGCTAACGGACAGGCAAAAAAAAATAGCGGCTGAAAGGCTGTATGAAGCCTATCTGAAAACGGTTGACGGTCGATTGGTTGTGGTCTCAGGCGCTACGCGGTCCGGCAAAACCGCGTATGTCCGGGGTCAGGTTCGGAAGGATCGGCGCGTCATTGCCTGGGACCCTGAGGATCAATGGTCAAGGCTTCCTGGATGGAAACGAGTCACGTCCAGAAAAGAATTGCTGGCGCTGGCACAAAGGCCGGGGCCTGTCAGGGCGGGTTTTGTCGTGGGCGGCAAGCTGCAAGATGAATTCGATTTTTGGGCGGCTTGCATGATGTACGCGGGGCGGTATGTTGCGCCTATCGTGGCTATCGCTGAGGAATTGGCTGATGTAACGACTCCAAGTAAAGCCCCGGGCGCTTGGGGGATTCTGCTGAGGAGGGGTCTGAAACGCGGCATAACAATCTATGCGATCAGTCAACGATGGTCTGAAGCGGATAAAACGGCGGTTGGCAATGCGTCTGAATTCGTCCTATTCCGGCAATCCTCGGGTGATGACGTGCGCTATCTGTCCAGAAAAACGCGGGTCCCTGAATCAGAGCTTGCAGGCTTGATGCAACTGCAATATGTGCGGCTGTCGGCCATTGACGGCGCAATTTCGAGGGGAAAACTTACTTTTTGATTCTTTTGGCTTTTGTCAAGGTGCGGTATGGGTAACGGTTACTCATACCGCATATTCATTTGAAAGTCATATTTTGATTTAATCCTTCAATACCGCGTGGGGCGGTTCTGGTTTTATTACATGGGGAAAATCAAATGACTCAAGAACAAATGATGGCTTTAGCCGTCGCTGGTGGCATCGTTTTTGCTGCTTACAAATTCGGTTCGGGCGTGGTGAAGGCTGGCGCGCTGGCCGTTGGCGCTGTCGTGGTTGCCAAGCAGATTCCTTACGTTAACCGCGTAATCTAAACCGCATAAAAACGACAAAAGGGGATTAGATTATGAGCGTAGGAATTCTGACTCGTTATTCGCTGCCATTTTCCAACGTGGCCGCTAACAATATCGCAACTGCCAATGTGACGCCTGGTCGTTTGATTGAGAATGTCAAGCTGTGCCTGGGCGGGACCACGTTTACCAAAGCGCAGATTACTCAAGTTCGCGTCAAGGCGAACGGCAAGGTAATCATGGAAGGAACGGGAACGGAACTCGATCTGATAAACGCCTTTCGCGGCGAAACGACTGATCCAAAGTTTCTCGATTTGTCTTTTGCGGATTATTTCCTGAACAATGAATTTGACAGGAAAGTGGGCGGCTTTGATACAAGCGTGGGGATCAGCAATATCACGCTGGAAGTCACCATAGCAGGCGCTACTGCGCCAACGCTCAAGGCCATTGTGACGGAATCGGCGGCGCAAAAGGACAAGTCCGGCGAGTTCGCTCCTTACGCTACGCTTATCAGCAAAGTGTTGAAATATCCTTTCAATATTTCCACTGGTGGCCGTCTGCCTTTTCAGGTTCCATTCGGCGCGCAGTCCGGTTCCATTATCAAGCGCTTGCACATTTTTCACACTTCCAAGATGACTGGAATCACGGTCAAGCAGGATGCTATGGTTATCCATGAAAGTGTGACGGCTGAAAACGAACAGGAACAAAAGCGCTTTGCGCGTAAGCCGCAAGCCAACGTTTACACGGTGGATTTCACTGTGCAAGCTGCAATCAAGCATGCTCTCGATACAAGGGATGCGAGGTCGCTGGAATGGCTCCCGGAATTTTCCGGTGCTGATTCCGGGAGCGTGATTGTTGAGTACTTGGACCCTCTCGGCAATCTGTAAAAGATACATTCCGTAATGTAAGCGCGAAAGGGCCGGTCGCTGGATCGGCCTTTTTTGGAGGAAAAAGAATGGACGATTGGGCAAGCACGGTTACGGGTTGGGCGACCAAAGCGCTTGACGCTGCGATTGCCGTCAAGGTCAATAACCCGCATGAACTCAACAAGATGCAGCTGCAAATGTATGGAAACTATGGTTTCTATCCTGACGCGCAGGGGAACTACGGTAATCAGCCGATTATGGGTGCTGCGGGCGGGATTTCGCCGGTCGTGCTGATAGGCGGCGCTGCTGTGCTGCTCGTTTTGCTGCTGAAGGATTAGCATGGACCCTATGTCATTACTCGCGGCTGTCGGTCCTGGTCTTGGGCAAGGTCTCGGGCAAGGGTTGGCCGGTCTTGCGGGCGGCGCGGGCGGTCCTGCGGTTTCGCGGGCGGATGGCGCAAAAATCGAGCCGGTTTTTGATAATAGCGGATGGAATGTCAATTTTTCCAGCGGGTCCATTACCAGCGACCGGCAACAACTGCCTGCGCTGGGCGGAATGGAATGGACTACTGCGGCGATGTGGATAGCGGGCGGTCTCGTCGTGTGGAAAATCATACAAAAGAAGGCTAAATGATTATCCGTCTGGTAGCGGGTGACTGGTGCACCAGTGCGGACCGGTGGCTAGGTCTGACTGGCGCGCAGCATTTGCCGGAATACAAGGCGCAATTTCGCAATGGTGCGCGCCTTCTGTACGTGCTGGCGGATGGCGTGGAATGCGGTGCGGTGCTGGTGCGCATAGACGTGCGGGCGAATGGTGCGGATGGCGTGATAGTCGCTGCCGGTTGTCGGTTGCCTGGGGTTGATCTGGTTGCACATGTGCTGCCTGCGCTCGAATCTCTCTTTCTCGGTGTGGATGCGGTGCGAGTTCACACGTCGCGCCCTGGTCTGGTGGCAAAGCTGAAAAAATCCGGGTACGAACAGGCTGAAGTCGTGATGGTTAAAAAGGTGACGTCATGCATATATCATTAAGGCAACTATACGCGGCGGGCGAACCGATAGGCGATAGCGCTACCGAACGTTTGCCGTGCGGTCGCATCATTTATGGTGGCGGCGGTTCCAAGTCGTCCAGTACCGTTTCGAGTAGCGCATCCAGTCAAGACAAAAGGATGGCGCTGACAGGCGGTGTCGGGATCAATGCTGAGGATTCGGTAATCAATGTCGAGTCTGTAGACAAGGATATGATGGTTCGGGCGCTGGATTCGGTTGATTTAGCGACTGCAACAGGCGGGGAGGGGCTGGATAAGTTGTTGAATGTGGCCGTGGGTTTATTCGAGGGCGCGGGCGCGCTGGTGGATAAAACCCAAAGCACAGCGCTGGCGCAGCTTGATACGCTGAATCGTGCGGCGAATGACTCACGCGGCGCAATCGATCAAAAAACAATGATAGCGCTGGCAATCGCGGGCGCGGCTATCGTAATCATTCCGAAAATGGTGAAAAAATGACAGGCTTTGTCTATGAAAGAATCGCTCAGTCATTGGCTGCGAATGCAATTGCGCGCATGGCGATAGCGGCGGGGGAGTTGCGTATCGCGGCGTCGTCTTATCCGGTGACGGTCAATCTGCTGCTGGGCGGGCGCATCCTGGGGAGTGCGTCCGGTATGCAGGCCGGTGACTATGTTCGCGGCGTGCCGTTCGATGGTTTTGAGATTGTCAATGGTCCCGCTGCTCAAACGGTAGTAATAAGACTGGCGTCAGGGCAATCGGGTTCTGACAGGATAGTGGGAGAGGTGTCGGTTATTTCCGGCGAGGTCACGCGTAGTGCCAGTGGGGTGGCTTTTTTTGCTGCTGGGGGGAAAACGGCGGTTGCTGCTGAATATAGCTATGTGCTGCTGTGGAATCCGGTAGCAAGCGGGAAGAGATTGATTGCGAATCAGATTATGGGGCGCGTGAATACGTCGGGCGCTTTTAATTTGCGCTGGGTGTCGGGGGTAATCGGGACCTTTCCAGTGGGATTGGAGTTGCCGTCAAATAAGCTGATCGGTGGGGCGGCTACGGTGGCAGAATTCCGGGCCGGATCACAAGGGACGTTTCCGGGAACGTATATTTCTGGCGTTTATTCAGCCCCTAGCACGTCTTTCGTCGTTCCGATCAATGAGCCGCTAGTAATCAATCCGGGGTTCGGGGTGCTGGTTTGTGGTACTGCGCCTAATGAGCAGGTAAATGGATCATTTCAGTATTGGGAAGAGTCGCTATGAAAATCAAGAATCCGAATTTCGTGAGTGATGTTGACAAGTTTTTGGCATCGAACAAAGTGGCTTTGAAAAAGGTGTTTTCCGACAAAGCGACTCGGGAAACGCTAACGGCTGAGGACGTGCGGGCGGCATTACCTACGATCAGGGATCAGCTAACAGATGGCATGATTGCCGAATTTGCAAAGCGTGAAGGAATGACGCTTGAAGAGTGATGCGCTGATATTCGTGGCGGCGGGCCTGTTGGCGGGAATCGCGGCCTGGAAAGCGGCGGATGCGTCTGTTGATGCTGGTGAGTATGAGCCGTCAGGCGTAGATAGTATTTCTGACGTGATAGATGATTTCACGTTTGACAATTTCGGAATATCCATTATGAGCAATTGGCGGGATGATCTGGCTGGGCGGGGTGCTGCGTATGCGCCTTTACTCGCGGCGGCTGAGGTCCGTCATGGAATCCCTGGTGGAATGCTGGCGCGTCTTGCGTGGCAAGAGTCGCGGTTCCGGGCTGATATCATAAGCGGTCGCACGGTGTCAAGCGCTGGCGCGCTGGGGATCATGCAAATAGTTCCTAAGTGGCATCCTGGCGTGGACCCTTTAAATCCTGCTGCGGCGATCAACTATGCAGGCGGCTATCTTGCATCGCTTTACCGGCAATTCTCGCGGTGGGATTTGGCACTGAAGGCGTACAACTGGGGTCCGGGTAATGTGCGGGCTTGGTTAAATGGGCAAAAGGTCGAGCCAACAGAAACGCGGCTTTATAGCGCGCAGATTTTGAATGACATGGGGGCAATAGCATGAGCAAGACAGGGCAAAATATCGCAATAGCGGGGGCGGTGGCTGTGGGGGCTTTTATGCTGCTCAAGTCGAGCGGTGGCATAGCTGCGCCTTTTCGTAGGGTCCTGGGGATAGGCAATCAAACAGGAAACCCGGTAACAGGGTACGACAAGGTTACTGAGATTTTGAATCAGGCATTACCGGCGCAACCTGGGTATGCCTGGAAATACTACTCTGACGGCACGTCTATCAGTCCTGAGGGCAATTATTACCACAATGGCGCGCTGGTATGGTCTCCGGGCGGTTGATGCCGGTTGCGCTGTATGCGGGCGCGGGTCTCGTCCTGGCTGTGGTCCTGGCGCGCAAATTTGACGTTATACCTGGGTTGTCGGATATTGCCTACAGCGCAGGGAATGCGGCGGTGGATACAGTGGATGCGGTGGTATCGGGCGTGGTGGTAGGGGCGGGCAAAGTGGCGGGCATTCCGGCAACAAATAAAACGCAATGTCAACATGATTTGGCGCGTGGGGATATGTGGGAAGCATCCTTTTCCTGCCCTGCGAAAGATTTTCTGTCGGCGGCCTGGAATCAATACGGTTTTTAACTGAGGGGTGATAAATGGCAATATTGGGAATGGTGCTGCCTGCGCTGCTGCCTATGGTGACGGATGGCGTTCGCGGTCTTTTTGCGCGCTTTACCGGTGGCGCGGGCGGAGTTCCGGTCAACATGGCGGAGCGCTTGCAACTGATGAAAGCGGAAACGGAAAAGCTGCGCGTTCTGGCTGAGTTGGATCGGCCTGCGGGCGAGGTCTCGCGCTGGGTCGCGGATTTTCGGGGTGCGTTCAGGTATATCGCTATCCTGGTCATATGGGCGGTGACGGCCTGCGCGGTGTTAACTGGCGCGTCCGAGTTGTATACGCTGCCATTGATAGATTTGTCTGCGGGAACGGTCAGCTTCCTTTTTGGTGAGCGCTTTTACCTGAAGTTAAAGGGGTAATGCTAAATGGATATGCTGTCGGCGTTAATCCTGGCGGTGCTGAATGGGGCTGTTACCTGGGGCGTGGTGTCCACTAAATTGAAATACATGGATCGGGATATAGTCGAGGGCAAGCGCTGGAGAGAAGCGCATGCGGAATATCATTTGAATAAGGGGGTGTGATATGGCGGCAAAGCGTAAGGCAAAAAAGCGGGTGGCAAGGGCTAAAAACGGGCGTTTCAAGAGGCGATAAAGAAAAGCCAGATAAGAGCGGGCATAGCCGCGCCGTAGACGGGAACGGCGTAGACGTGCGGCAATGCAAACATGGCGCCGGTAAGGGCAAGAAGGCATGCGATAAAAAGTGATAGTCGAGTGTGATTTTTCATGATTTCGTGAGTGCCAGTCCCATTTTTGATTCTAGCACAAGGTTGGATCGGTAAAAATCGCGCTGGCGGATAATATCTGCCAGCGTTTTTTGTTGGGCGTCAATCTCGGCGCGCAGTTTGTCATGCTCTCGCTTCAGGCTGGACGAAAGCTGTACGCCATAAAACATAGCTCTTATCTCGTCCGGCTTGAATCCTCGGGTCCATCCTGGAACATAAAGATTGCCATCGCGGGCAATGAAACCTTGCCAGTCCGGGCCTATGAGCGCGGACAGGTCGCCGTCTATGAACAGGCGCATCATGGCAAGCGCGGCGGCGGGCGGTTTGTGCTGCCCGGATTGCCAGCGTTTGGCGGTTTGCTTGCTGCATCCTGTGATTCGCCTTATTTCCTCGGTGCTGTAGTTTTCCATTCGCGCATTGTCCTGAAGATTATTTTCGTCCATCACTCAATCAAGGCGGCTTTCATGCCGTTACTCGAGGCGTTGGCCTGATAGCGTTGGTCTATCATGCTTTCCGTGGTGTTTGAATGGACGAGGCAATGACGGCGGCATTTAACATAATATACATTATGCGCAAATTAAAATAATTATGAGGCGGATGTAAATAAATTTTTCCCTTATGTGCGGTTGGGAACAGAGTCGTTGAAGCCAATTGAACAAACTATCGCCGGACGTCTACTTTTTTCTCCCTCTTGTAGTAGGCGTCTCTGGCCCGGCAAGGCCGACTACTCTTTGCCGGGCCTTTTTCTGGATAACGCTTCAGCATGAAGATTCTCCTTCTCGAATACTTACGGCCCGCAGTGAAAAAGGCAGCAGTTGCTGTGTATGATCATCCAATAATCACTATGCCCCAATCTGGGCCGCCTTGAATTTGGTATCCACATATAAGCCATTGAAGGGCCGGCGCTGGTGTCGGAACTCTTGTATGGGAACAGGATCCGTGCGATTTGGACCCCGACTTAAAACTGTTCGATTGTTCTCGTTCTTTCACTTTTAAACTTGTTAAAAACGGCTTATTATTGAGTGAGTAAATAAGCGTTACGGGTTTTTTTAGGCGCCGTCTTATAATTCTCAAACTCCATTCATTGAAAGGAGAAAACATGAAACTTATAGTTCTGGCAATTTTTACCGCAATCATTTCAACCGTCGCATCGGCGGCGGACGCTCCTCCGATATTTCAAAAGCCGGATCCCCAAAGCAAGTTCAAGGACGCACAGCTTCACGTGAAAGAACTGATGAAAGCCGGCCAGTACAAAGAAGCGTCTGATTATATGGCTGTTTATCAAAGATTGGCCTGTGAGGCGGCGGAGCAGAAAGCAGGAACGAGCATAGAAGAAGGAACTGCAATTTGCGCACGCAAGCACCATCAGGCGGGTGTTAACGCCATCAGCGCCTTACATCAGGGGCAATCTGCGACAGAAAGTACGCTCGCCCCTGGCATCATGGTGATGCCTCGTACCCTGCCTGGTACCCCGACAGCGCTGGATAGTGGCTCAACACCTTCCCTTTTTGTATTTGATCCCCGATCTGCCCCTGGGCAATCTGGTCCTCAGCCTGATCGCAAGGTTGATCCCTGGACCGGAAGCCCTTAATTTTCTTTCCTCTCAGCAAAAATAAGCAGCTGAAACCCTACGCTATTAGGGAGAGACAGCTTTTTTCGGTTGGAACCTCAAGAATTGAGGTGTATGATTTCGTCCTGCCAATATTATTGATACTGGAGACAATTTTGAAAATATCCCATCTAACGGTAGCTTTTTCCATTGGACTCTTACTGCTGAGCCCGTTACATGTGCTTGCCGAAAAGGCGGGTACCAATACGGCGAGCGCGGCGGCGGGAATGCCGAGCAATGAGGGCAAAGTACTTTCTACGCTGGATGCGCCAGGCTATACCTACATGGAACTGGCCAATACTGAAAAACGCTTCTGGATCGCCGCCCCAACCACCAGAGTAAAGGTAGGAGATCGTGTTCGTTTTGAACAGAGCCTGGTTATGAAGAACTTCAACAGCAAAACGCTCAATCGATCCTTTGATCAAATTATCTTCGTCAATTCAGCAACGATAGTTAACTAGTTTGAAACAACATTAATATTGGAAGGTAAGCACCTAATGCATAAAAGTATTATGCGCCCTTCCGCATTCTCTGATGTTTAGTGGTTTTTTTCAGGTCTTTCCCAGATTCTGGTTCAACAAACCCAATGAAGAGCTTGTTTTTTAACCTTTTTAGCTCATCCCGATATTCTGCCGCTTTTTCGAATTCCAGGTTTTTTGCGGCATCATGCATCTGCTTCTCAAAGGCCTTGATTTCCTTGGCCAGTTGGACTTCACTCATCGAATCGTAGCGCGCTTGCACTTGCGCTGCCTTGAGATGCTGCTGGGCGGTTTCAATGTTATAAACCCCATCGATCAAATCCTTCACACGCTTGTTTACGCTCCGTGGCGTGATGCCGTGTTCCTGATTGAACAACGTTTGTTTATTGCGGCGGCGCTCGGTTTCGTCCATTGCCAGGCGCATGGAATTGGTGATCCGGTCGGCGTATAAAATGGCGGTGCCATTAATGTGACGTGCGGCACGCCCGATAGTCTGTATCAAGGAGCGTTCGGAACGCAGGAAGCCTTCCTTATCGGCATCCAGTATGGCCACCAGCGACACTTCGGGTATATCCAGACCCTCCCGTAGCAGGTTGATCCCGACCAGCACGTCGAATTTCCCAAGCCGGAGGTCGCGAATGATCTCAACGCGTTCCACTGTATCTATGTCCGAGTGAAGGTAGCGTACTTTGATACCGTGGTCGGAAAAATAGTCGGTCAGGTCCTCGGACATGCGTTTTGTCAGTGTCGTTACCAATACACGTTCACCTTTGGCCGTGCGCAGGCTGACTTCCGACATGAGATTATCGACCTGGGTTGTAGCGGGACGAACCTCAATCTGCGGATCCACCAGGCCGGTGGGTCGTACCACCTGCTCTACGACTTGCCCGCTGTGCACCCGTTCAAACTCAGCGGGGGTCGCTGAAACAAACACCGTTTGCGGCATTATCTTCCTGAATTCATCGAATCGCAGCGGACGGTTGTCCAGCGCCGAAGGCAGGCGGAAGCCATATTCCACCAGATTTTCCTTACGTGAACGGTCTCCCTTGTACATACCCCCTATCTGAGGGACGGTGACGTGGCTCTCGTCGATTACCATCAACGTATTGGGCGGCAGGTAGTCCAGCAGCGTAGGTGGGGGTTCACCCTCCTTTTTTCCTGACAGATGCCGGGAATAGTTCTCGATGCCTTTGCAGAAGCCCAATTCGTTTAGCATCTCCAGATCGAAACGAGTGCGCTGTTCGATACGCTGTAGCTCCACTAACTTGTTGGACTGGTGGAAATAATCTATGCGTTCCCGCAACTCGGCCTTGATCGTTTCGATCGCGCGTAACGTGGTACTTCGGGGAGTTACATAATGGCTGGACGGATAAACCGTATAACGTGACACTTTTCTCAACGTGTGTCCGGTGAGCGGATCAAACAGCGTCATGCTTTCTACTTCATCGTCGAACAGCGATACGCGCACTGCGGTTTCCGAACTTTCAGCGGGAAATATGTCGAGTACGTCTCCCCTCACCCTGAAGGTCCCGCGAGCGAACTCAAAATCATTGCGTTCGTACTGCATTTCGATCAAACGCTGTATAGCCTGGCGCTGGGTAATTTTTTCCTGTTCGCGCAAATGCAGGATCATCCCGTGGTAATCCACCGGATCGCCGATACCATATATGCATGAAACCGTGGCGACGATTATGGTGTCGTTTCGCTCAAGCAGCGCCTTGGTCGCGGACAAGCGCATTTGCTCGATGTGTTCGTTGATCGCGGAATCCTTCTCTATAAACAGATCACGCGAAGGAACATAAGCCTCCGGTTGGTAATAGTCGTAATAGGATACAAAGTACTCTACTGCGTTTTCCGGAAAGAACTCGCGCATTTCCGCATAAAGCTGAGCTGCGAGTGTTTTATTGGGCGCCATGATAATCGCCGGACGCCCCAGCAGAGCGATCACGTGGGCCATGGTGAAGGTCTTGCCGGAACCTGTCACGCCCAGCAATGTCTGGAACGCGAGGCCGTCCCCTATCCCTTCCACCAGCTTGTCGATTGCTTCAGGCTGGTCGCCGGCAGGCGTGAACAGCTGATGCAGTTTATAAGGGCTATTGGGGAAGGTCAGGATCACAGGTATAATCGCGGGCTCAGTTGTTTCGGAATCATTCTTCGGCTATCCAGCAAATTTTACCATGCGGGCGCAGCCGGCATCAGCGTAAGGAAATTATCGTGGAACTCTCAAAGCGCGTTCAGGCCATCAAGCCCTCCCCTACTTTGGCGGTCACCGCCCGGGCCGCACGGCTCAAGGCAGAGGGCAAGGACATCATCGGGCTGGGCGCCGGAGAGCCGGATTTTGATACCCCGCAGCATATCAAGGATGCCGCCATTGCCGCCATCAACAGGGGTTTTACAAAATATACGGCAGTGGGCGGCACCCCCGGCCTCAAGAATGCGATCATTGCCAAATTCAAACGCGACAACGGTTTTGATTATGCCGCGCGCCAGATCCTGGTTTCGTGCGGCGGAAAGCAGAGTTTTTTCAATCTGGCGCTTTCCGTCATCAACGCCGGCGATGAAGTCATCATACCCGCGCCCTACTGGGTGTCCTATCCCGACATCGTTCTTATCGCGGAAGGCAAACCGGTAATCGTCGAGGCCGGCATCGAGCAGGATTTCAAGATAACTGCGGCGCAACTTGAAAAAGCCATCACTCCCAGAACCAAAATGTTCGTCATCAACAGCCCCAGCAACCCTTCGGGTGGGGTTTATACGATGGAAGAGCTTAAAGCCCTGGGCGAAGTTCTGCTCAAGCATCCCGATATTCTCGTAGCGACCGACGATATGTACGAACATATTCTGCTTTCCGGCGGCAAATTCGTGAACATACTGAACGCATGCCCCGCGCTATATCCGCGTACCATGGTGCTCAATGGCGTGTCCAAGGCCTACGCCATGACGGGCTGGCGCATCGGCTACTGTGCAGGGCCGGCGAACATCATTACCGCCATGGAGAACATTCAGTCTCAGAGTACGTCCAACCCCACTTCCATTTCGCAAATCGCTGCGGAAACCGCCCTTAACGGTGATCAGGCCTGTATTGAGCCCATGGTGGCCGCGTTCAGGGAACGTAACCGGTTCGTCACCGATGCGCTCAACGCCATCCCCGGCATCAAGTGCCTTTTGTCCAAGGGCGCATTCTACGCTTTCGCAGACGTCCGGAAGGCGATTAGTGAATTGCATGCCAAAGGCGATATCAAGGATGGCAGCGATATCGCCTTTAGCGAATATCTCCTGGAACACGGCGGCGTGGCGGTGGTGCCGGGTTCAGCGTTCGGAAGCGAAGGATATATTCGTCTTTCCTTCGCCACTACCATGGCGAACCTGGAAAACGCGCTCGGACGCATCGCGAAAGTACTTGCCTGAAAAAACAACGGCGATAGTGAAAGCGAAGGTGCGGCGTGTGCGGCGTTACTTCGGGGAAGCCGGAGGAGGTTCTTCAGGGAGGTGCACAAGCTCAGGATATTTTTCCAGCGCTCGCTTGCGGTCGTATTTCAGAAGATCTTTGGCAGCCGCGCTGAAAGCCTGCTGACTATCGGTCTGCGGTTCAAGTTGCGGTGTCTGCGCTATCGTGCTGGAAATCGTCTCCCGTGGCGGTGACGGGATGTCTGTCCTTGGCTGGGCAAGTGGCTCGGCGAGTACTTGCGACACGCTTTGTATACCCAGTTTTCTCCTTCGCGCAACCTCATCATTATAGTCCGGCGTCCCGGCGAACTTCTCGGACAGCAATTGCAGGATCGATGTGTGATCCATCGATCCCTTGAAAACCGTTCCGGGGGGGATCCATGGAGACGCAATAAGAGCCGGAACCCTCGGGCCGGTGCTTTCAAACGCCGTCGAAAATAGCGCATGGGGCGGAACCACGGCAGGGATTGCGAGCGGCGGAACATGGTCGAAGAATCCGCCATGCTCATCATGCGTAGTAATCAACAGCGTACGGTTCCATTTAGCACTATCCCGGGTCAGCAGGCTGTAAATATCGCGCAGGAAGTTTTCGCCTGGTCCGATAGGCGTGGGTGGATGGTTGTCGTTGGGAGTCCAGCCGAAATGGGTAGGAGAGTCGCTGTATTCGGGTTCTATGAATATCACACTGGGCATTTCCGCCGCGGATTCCGACTCAAAATCTGCCGGAAAATGCCGGAAACTGCGAAAATTAGGCCCTAATACTTCCTCATGGAAGCGTTCAAAAAGCGTGAAGAATGAAATCCCGCAGTGATAAACCCGCCAACTGACATTTCGGGAATTCAGCCACTCGAACACGAAGCTTTCCTTGACGGTTGGAATCAGACGGGGCTTCGTGTTCTCAATCAAGCTATAGCCGCTGTAGGCTATCGAGCGATTTGGCTGAGTATCCGTCGGAAGCGGAGCAAACCAGTTATCGCACACGGCATACTGTGCCGCAAGAAAACTCGATATTGGCGTATCGACCGGCGAAAGAAAGCCCAGCGATGGGGGATCGTTCACCTTGCTTCCCGATTGCTGAAAATAGGCATCGGCGAAACCACTCATCGTAAAGCGTGTGCCGGTCTTTGCCAATTGGGTCGTTACACTAGCCCTGCTGTGGGGTAGATCATTCGGCAGGGGCCCATCCTTCAACTCGAAAGGCTGGTAACCCTGACCATTCAGGAAATTGGTATAGTCGAAGTTCGTCTCGGGGTCGACCAACCCCTCCACATCCTTCCGGTTGCCAAAGCGGGCCATGCTGAGGTGCCCGAGAACGTGATCGAAGGATCGGTTCTCCATCATCACGATCACAATGGTCTGAAACTGATCAAGAGCCGCCATCGGGTCTCTCCTCGCAGCTCATCTGCGTTCTGATGGTTAATCGGCCCCTTACCGCGTCGAGCGCATTATCGCAAGTTTCATCGGGAGCCAGTGGGGTGCGAACCGTCCAGGTACCGATAACGGATGCATTTTTGAAGCGGCCTGTCGTCCCATGAGGGGGTATTTCCGCCTCAATACCTTCCTTGCTGACACCCAACGGCCGATTATAGTTATTTGCAATCGATACGGCTCGGACCCGTGAAGAGGTGTCCTTTTGCTGCAGTGTGAATGATGTTGATACAGACTGCGGGCTGCCGCCACATTGGGCAACGCCTCCCAGCAGTCCGACGCTCTGGCTGGGTATCACCTGCACGTCCCACTCGCGCTGGGCGCTCTTGAGCAGGCCTGGAACCTTGATCGTAAACCGGACATTTTCCATGGGGGCGAAAGAACGCGAACCTTCCGAGGGTCCTTCCCCTGTCCCCTTGAGGGGAGGAGCCGCATCCAGGGTGATTGTGTCTGAAGCCTTCCAGTCGACCTCGACGGTTTCTCCGGGACATACAATGCTCGGGGTGACAGAGAAAGATTTAATCTGGGCACAACCCGCAATCAGCGGCGCAATGAGCAGCGTGGTCAATACTATGAGTTTGTCATGCATTTGCAATCCCTCGGATGACCTGCGCTGTCGCCAACACCCATGTTCTCTCCTTTACGCCTATACTCTTTCCAGCGAGCGACTCATCAGAGCCAGCACCCGGTGGATAGCAACGATCGGGACATGCTGATTACACCAGGTTTTCCCCTTCCCGGCCATTCCGGTGGCTTTACCAATATCCCGGCGGCACCAGATAAAGTCCCGTATCCCATTTCCATTGCCGAACGGGGTTCTCGGTCATCGCGTCTTTATCATCAGGCTGCGCAGTCCAATGAAAATCGCACACGCTTCCTTTATGCCCTACGAATGTATGTATGCCGCCATTCGCTACACCGACGAAGAAAGGCACATTTTCCAGCTTTTCAAGCATCATTTTGGTGTTGCGGTCCGGCGTGACGTCGCGGTAGCCTGTAATGACCGCATCGCAGCGTACCCCTTCCGATCCCGGAATCGGTGATTTCCACACGCGTGCACCCGCCTTTGCCATATTAAGTGCGCCCAATTTCTCTCGCTCGTTCGAGTCCGCCAGGTCTTCTGCGGTTCTCGGGCAGTAAAAAACAGCGCTCCACCCGTCTTTCTGCAATTCTTCGCAGAGCACGGTGCCGCGCAGATCGGCAACCTTTACTCTTCTGTTGATCTCAGCGAAACGGTCACCATAGCCGCCCCCTTCGTAGGCTGCCTTCACGTTTTCAATCACCCAGCCGATACACGAACTTTCCTTAAGCCGTGCAGCTTGCCCGGACGTACTTTCTAAGATAATCGACCCGGGTTCGATCGATTCCATTCGCCAATTACCCATGCTCATGGCGTCTATTTTCGTTTGCAGGGCTGGTCGGTCGCCTTTCAGGATAGCATCATGGAAAGGGGAGTGGTCGCCGTAATAGAGGCCAATACCGGTATTGTCGATAGCGGCTTTGTGCGCGTTGCTATTGTCAGTGATACTCTTGTCACCCAGTTCCGCAACCTTCTTCCAATTTCCCGTTTCATCTCTTCCCGGCGCGAGATTTCCTGTTTTTGAAAATAACCATTGCGCAATGGCCAAGGCCGGCGGGTCAGAGATTGTATTGACATCACCGTCATGGTCGTAGTTATCGATGACCTCCCACAACCTCTCAAGGTTTTGGGTCGTGCCTTCAATAACCCCGTTACTGGATATACGCCTCACATTCAAATCCGGATGAGCGCTTTGAAGCTCGGCGGTATTAATGAGTTTTCCCCTCAAGCGATTAATGAAGGTGTTGTGGTCGAGTATGGGCATTTCGTAGCTCCTGATGATAACCGGACAAAATGGAAATGGCGGCGATTTCAGCTTCCGGTTTCCCCTGCCCTATTAATTTACTTTAGCAGCAATTACGAAAAGTTCAATTGCTCTCAAGGTTACACGATCAGTGCTGCAATACCGGTTGGGGTATTGCCTATTTGGGTCAATTTAGGTCATATGAGCCATATGTGTCATATCGTCATAGGAGATACTGGAGTATAAGGGTTGAATGTTTCAGATCTTGTTCCGCATGAGTGGGAGATTGGTCAGTCACGGCTCAGGCTCATGCATGCAAACCTTGTGCTGGCGTCAATAGAGCCCGCCAAGCCGACAAGTTGGAAACAAGTTAGAAGTCCGCATGAAGTAAGGGCCACATCATATTGAATATGTTTAGTAATTTTTGGTTGACGCAGAAGGTCAGGCATTCTAAATTTGCGTCGGGACAAAACTTACACCTCAGTTGGCTACAGAAATACTGACGCGTTGTAACTTACTTATTCACTTGAAGGGAGTTAACTTGAAAATAGTCAGTTCAAATTTAATCAAGCACCTCGCGGCATCCGCTTTGGCAATCACATCCGTTACTGCGCCGCTGGCTGCTGAGAGCGCACTGTTGTCAATCAGCGCAATCACATATGAACAAACGGGTTATAGACCCGATTGCGCTTCGAGCTTCGGGGGTACGGCTATGGGTTCCGGGCTCAGTTCGCTCCTTGGAGCGGTTTCCTTCGAGACGAGCGATTGCATCGCCCCTGTTGGGAATTACTTCGCTTTTACCGGGGAGATGATCTTTACGGTATCGAATGGAGATGAACTATTTGCCGACTATTATGGTTCCCTTACTCCGACGATTTATCCATCGATTTTTTCTTTAACGAAATCCGCTTTCAAGATAACGGGGGGTACGGGAAATTTCCTGGGAGCAAAAGGTGACGGAACATTGCAAGGGGTTCAGAACATCGTGACCGGCATAGGATTAATGCAGCTCACTGGACAGATAGCTCAGGCCAAGAAAAATAGGGGTAAATCCGAGCCTTTATTATTTTATCAACGCGCCAGCGATAGTCCGGATGATTCCACCATAGTTTATGCCGGTTTGGATAATAGTTTGTTTCCAGGCTCGACTTCGCTCGGCGATAATTTTTATCAGGATCAGAATGGACAGCTACTCGCGATAAACGCGCTACCCGTATCTGGTTCATTTAGCTTGCTCGGCATCGGCCTCGCCGGTTTCATGGTCATGCGCCGCCGCAAGATATCAAATTCGTGAAATAACTTTAGTAACCGTATCCTGCGGGCGATGCGATATATTAAATGTAGAGCGCCCCGATCCCGTTTTGAGCGCTGTGCGTAGCATTGCAAACTTGGGAATAGCGATCAGGATGGGGCGGTCTTCACGGTGACGGAGGGCGAGCATCATGCGCTATCTGCAGCATGGTTTCCAGTCCTTCCGTTATCAGATGTTCAATCACTGGTATAAAGTAAGGCAGCGACAGCATCAACACGACCATTCCCACCATTAGCGTGATCGGGAAACCGACTGCAAAGACATTCAACTGGGGTGACGCACGCGTCAGGATACCAAGCGCCAGATTCACGATCAGCAATGCTGCAACGACCGGCAGCGCAAGTTTCAGGCCTGCCAGGAAAATCGTGCCTCCCCACTCGGCGAGCCTTCTCCATCCCCCGGCTGAAAAGGGTTCGGCCGAGATAGGAAATGCGCTGAAGCTTTCGGCCAGCACAGACAGCATCAACAGATGACCATTTAACGACAGGAACACAAGTGTCGCCAGCAGCCCGAGAAATTTGCCCACTACCAGCGTACTGCCATCGCTGTGTGGTGTGAAGAAAGTGGCGAAACCCAGGCCCATCTGCAAACCCGCAATCTCTCCCGCCAATTCCACTGCACTAAACACGATACGCATGGCAAAGCCCATCGCCAGTCCGATTACGACCTGCTGGCTCAGCACCAGCAGTCCTGCGGGCGAAGCTGGCTCCAGGCCCGGAAGCGGGCCTATGGCGGGCGCCAGGATCAATGTAATGAGAACGCCCAATCCGATCTTCACCCGCATGGGTATGGCCGTGTTGCCGAGTACCGGTGCCGCCGCCAATAGCGCCAGGATGCGGACAAGCGGCCACAGGAATGAGGTCATCCATGCGTCAATATCGGCGGAACTGAAGGTGATCACTAGGAATATCTTTAACCTGAATCAGGCAGTTGGAGGGGGTGGAGTGCGATGTTCAATCCACCCCAGGGAGCTCATTAGAAAGATGAAGCTCACTGCAAGCCAGCAAGGATTGCTAGCTCACTAAAGCTGGAATTCCTTCAAATACCTGCCGCATATAATCGAGCATCACCGAGAGCATCCACGGCCCAGCCAGTACCAGGGCCGTAAATAGGGCCACGAGCTTGGGAATGAAGGATAAGGTCATCTCGTTGATCTGCGTGGCGGCCTGGAAGATGCTTACCAGCAGGCCGGTCGCCAGCGCAACCAGTAATAGGGGGGCAGAAATCATCAGTGTTACCTCCATGGCCTTCTGGCCCAGAGTCATTACGCTTTCGGGGGTCATGGTTTCATCCTTAAAAGTCGATATGGTGCTAACTGGTTAATGGCTGCCACAAACATTTCTGCTCGATTCATTTTTCCCTGATCGGAAAAAATTTCAAAACCGGTTACCTGCCAACCGTTAAATGATTCTCAGCGTCATTGGTAGAAGCTCTCCGCAAGAGAGCCGATCAGCATGTGCCAGCCGTCGACCAGCACGAACAACATAATCTTGAATGGCAATGCCACAAGGGCGGGAGATACCATCATCATGCCCATGGACATGAGTACCGACGCCACAACCATATCGATAATAAGAAAAGGAATAAACACCGCAAAGCCGATCTGGAAGGCGGTTTTTAGTTCGCTTGTGACAAAGGCCGGGACGAGTACGCGCAATGGCACGTCTTCCGGGCCGTTCAGTTGCTCGACCCCGGAGAGCTTGACGAACAGCGCAAGATCCGCCTCCCGCGTCTGCTTCATCATGAACGCTTTGAGCGGTGCAGCGCCTCTGTCCAATGCCTCCAACATTGTTATCTTATTGCTGCTGTAAGGTTCGTAGGCATTTTCGTAGATTTTGTCGAAAACCGGCCCCATGACGAAAAAAGTAAGAAATAGCGCAAGCCCGACGAGCACCTGGTTTGGCGGCGAAGACTGCGTGCCGAGTGCTTGGCGCAGCAGCGAGAGTACGATGATGATACGGGTAAAGCCGGTCATCATCAGCAGTGCCGCTGGCAGAAAGGTGAGCGATGTCAGCAGCAGCAGGGTTTGCAGGCTTAGTGAATAGTTTTGCCCGCCGCCCAGAGCCGGCGTGCTGGTGAACGCGGGCAAACCGGGATTCTGCGCCAGCGCAAGCAAGGGTGCGGCCAGTAGTACTGTTCCGAGCGCGGCCCCAAGCACGATGCGTGTCCAGGACGGAAAACTGCTATTTGCCATGCCGTTCACCATCGCGCTTCGCCATTGTCTTCCTGAACCAGGCAGAAAAATGGTGATCCGTGCTGGCGCCGCCGACGGTATCAGCAGTGCCGGTGGTAATCTCGCCCTTGGGCATGCTATGCAATGCTGTGACATGACCTGGTGCAACGCCTATCACCAGCCAGGTATCGGCAACTTCCACTAGCACAACCCGCTCGCGCTGACCGACAGCCGAGCCGCCTATAACCTTGATACCGCCCCCGGACCTCTGCTGGAGCCCGCCAAAGCGCTTCAATAACCATGCGGAACCCGCCATTACAGCGAGCACCAATCCTAGACCGAGTATGACCTGGAGCATGCTTCCGCCGGAGGCGGCAGTACCCGTTGTATCTGATGCTACCGTTTGTGCCATGGTAGTCACTGGCAATGTATACAATATCAATGACAGCGGAGCCAGAAAAGGTATTGGTCCGGCCGGAAAACCTTTGGGGTGGCGCGCGACGTTATCGCGATATGATGAGTTTATAAAACATGCGCTCTTGCCTGAGAAATGTGCAAATGTGCTGTTGCGAATGCCGCCGATCTTCATCTCATCCATACCTGAATTCGTCGCCTTCAAACTTAGCGGTTTAATTTACGGATCCGCTCGCTCGGCGTGATGATATCGGTCAAGCGAATACCAAATTTCTCGTTGACCACTACAACCTCGCCTTGGGCGATCAAATAACCATTGACCAGCACGTCCATCGGCTCGCCTGCCAGGCCGTCGAGTTCTACGACCGAGCCTTGTGCCAGTTGGAGCAGATTCTTGATGGCGATTTTGGTACGCCCCAATTGCACGGTGAGTTGAACGGGGATATCCATGATCATGTCGATGTCGTTGTGAATCTGCATCTTCTGACCGGGGGTAAACTGCTCGAAAATTGGAGCCGGGGCGCCCTCCGCCACCGCCGCTGCAGCAGTTTCCTGCTCGGTAATTCGTGATTCGGAATTGACTTGTTTTGCCTGCACGTTCATCTCCTCGGATTTATTCGTAAAGGGCCGCCTGGACAGATCGCGGCGTTCATCTGAGCTCATTCGTTGCTCGCGGATCCAAGCATTTTTTCCATGCGCAGCGCGTACCTGCCGTTGGAAATGCCATAACGGCATTCCATTACCGGTACGCTGTCGACGCTGGCGGTGACAAACTCGGGTATATCCAGCGGAATTACATCGCCTACCTGCATATTGAGTATTTGATCGAGGGTAACGTGCACATGCGCCAGGTCCACCAGCATCGTTACCTCAGCAGATTGCACCTGTTTTGACAGGCGGCCGACCCACCGCTTGTCGACCTCCAGCGCCTCACCCTGCATGCTGCTCGAAAGCAGGTCACGTATCGGCTCGAGAATGGAGTATGGGATGCAAATATGCATCTCTCCTACGATGGAGCCGAAGTTGACCTCGAACGTAGTGGCGACAACCACTTCATTAGGTGTCGCCACGTTGGCAAATTGCGTATTTGTCTCGGCGCGCACATATTCGAACTCGATTGGATATACTGGATGCCATGACTTTCCGTAGCTGTCGAATACCAGATTGAGCAGGCGCTGGATGATGCGCTGCTCGGTTTGGGTGAAGTCGCGCCCTTCTGCCGCGGGAAGAAGGCGGCCATCGCCGCCGAACAGGTTGTCAACCACCAGAAATACCAGGGTGGGATCGAATACGAATAGCGATGTACCGCGTAGCGGCTTGACGTGCACGAGGTTCAGATTGCTTGGCACCACCAGGTTGCGCACAAACTCGCTGAATTTGATGACCCGGACCGGACCTGCAGTGACGTTTGCGCTCCGGCGCATGAAATTGAACAGGCCAAGCCGTAAAAGCCGGGCAAAACGCTCGTTGATAATTTCAAGCGTGGGCATGCGCCCACGCACGATACGTTCTTGAGTCGCCAGGTTATATGGACGGAAACCTGAAGGGCGAGCCTCCTGCTGAGTTTCACCCGCGCCGCCTCTGATCCCTTTGAGTAGCGCGTCCACTTCTTCCCGCGAGAGAAAGTCGTTACTCATGAGGCATTCACTGGATCACGAAAGAAGTAAAAAGCACGCTTTCGACGATTTCTTTGGAGTGCCCTTCACTGAACGGCTGATTGATCTCGGCGAGCAATTCGGCGGCAAGCTCCTTTTTGCCGTCGGTAGCAATAATCTGTGAAGCAGCCTTGCTGGAAAGGAGCAGCAAAATGCGGTTGCGCACCTCCGGCATATGCAGCTTGATCAATCCTACCGCTTCGACATTTTCAACCTTCAAGGTCAGATTGGTCTGAAGGTGCTGCTCGCTGTGCTCGGGCTGCAGATTGACGGTAAACGTATCCAGGCTGACGAATACGGGCGGCTTCTTCACAGGAGTTGCTCCGTCCTGCACCTGGCGAAAATACCACGCCGCGCCGCCTGCGCCGGCGCCAAGCAGCAGTACGGCCGAAACAATTACCAGGATCAACTTACTGCCTTTGGGCTTTTGCTTCGGGTCAACGACAGCGGAATCGCGATATTCCCTTTCCTGCTTGTTCAGCCTGGTTGCCATGATTCGTCCTGTTCCAAAGTGTAAATACCATTATCACGGTAGTAACCCTGCGACAACACGGCGAACAGAAGGAGAAAAACCGGCCATCTCGAAATTTGATCTATGAGACTGAATCAGCCAGGGATTGAACCTTAATCCTGTCGTTCAACTACCGGATTCAGGTGAAGGAACGATGAAAATAAGGCGCCAAAATTCCCCGCCTTTTGGGATTTGGTTTCCAGGGAGGGTGTGCTGCCAGCCAAAAGCAATTTCAACGCTTGGCAACCTGCCGGATTTGAAGAATCGCAGCGAGAAAGTAACGCTTTTGCAGCCGATTTCCTTTAAATCCCATAGGCCCAGTTGCGGCTTTTGCATTTTTGCAAGCTAAGCGAACGTATCTACCAAGCTGCTTACGCCGGAACGAATAGGGTTTGCACCCGCATCTATCCCCGGCACGGTCATTTGACTGTTGCCCTTACCGTATCTTGCGCCAGAATGGTTTTGCTGTTCGGACTCTGCCTGTTGCCGGGTAGAATCGGCACTCACGGTCGTATTGCTTAGATTGATCCCGCTGTCCGCCATCATTTCCTTGAGCCGGGGAAGCGCGGCTTCCAGCGCTTGCCGAACATCAGCCTGTTGCGAAATGAACATCGCACTGACCTGGTCATCGGAGATGGATAAGACGACTTGCAAGGGGCCCAGATCGGGCGGGTTGAGGCTCAGCTCCGCAACCTGCTGCTGATTGGAGACCATCCAGAGGACTTTCTGACCCAGCGCATTATCCCAACCGGCAGCACCGAGGCGAGGTTCCAACCCAAGCGCAGCGTGAACAGGAGTACCTGCCGGAGCCGCTGAAGCTGAAACTGAAGCCAAAGCTGCCGATATCGAACCGCGCTCAGGTACGGCTGCACTCACCCCCGCCCCCGCGTCTACCTGTGCGGCGGACAAGTTGTGCTGTGCAACGTCCAGCATGGATTTTTCGAGTTGCTGGGTTTCGTCGGCTAACCTGAATTTCGGCGAGCCGAACTCCAGTTGCGGCAAAATGCCCTGTCTTCCATCCTTGGACGGCTTGATCGAGGCGTCATCGTTAGTAACGAAAGTCCTAGTAACGAAAGTTTTATCCGGTATAACCGGATCGCTAACACCGCCCTGCCCCGCTCCGGTTGCTATCCGGGCGACTACGCCAGCCTCGACGTTAGTTAATGCGTCAGGTGATAATTTAGCATTTTGGGACGCGCCCGCATCGGCGGCGGCCATGGCAGCCCTCGTGCCGATGCCTGTGCCGATGTTTGCACCAGTGTTGTTTGGGATTCCGACCGAGCGTGCTATAACCGGGCTAAACTGCGAAGCCGCCAACCCTGCATGCTGCGCCGCCGCAGTGGCGAGCTCGGCCGGGAACATGCTGGCCAGGATATCGGCGGGATCGTTGCCCTGAGGATCGTTGCCCTGGGTATCGGCCTGGACATCGGCTCGGACTTCGATTCCGGCATCGGTTCGGGAACCTGGCGTGCGAGCGGCCGCCAGACTGGGCAATACTTCCGTCATATTCATGGGCTTAAGCGCCACAGCAGCCACAATCACATTACCTTCCTTTTCCTCTGTATCTTTCTTTATTTCTGCATTTCGCGCTTTCATCTCCCCAATACTGATGACCCTGCCATCGCGATCTTTGCCTGGAGCTGTCTTCTCGTCGGGTAGCTCAGCCTCGGAGCGGTCCTTGCCGCTCATTTCATGTGCAAGCACTTCGCCAAAACCAGCAGTAGTGGCTGCTCGCCCCGCCTCCTGTGCATCAGTAGCGGGAGCGGAATTCTTGAGCGGAGACACCGGGGATGAAGGCGTATTGTGGAGCGCGGACAAGGTCAGCATAATATTGGTCCCGATATTTTTCGATGGTGATGGTTAAGAAGGAAGCGATTAGCGCGATGGATTCTGGCGGGCGGCGGCGTTGACTGTATGCTCGTCGGTTTCACGCTGCTCGCGCTTTGTGGCACGCAGCAATTCCGCGCGAGCCTGGCGTTGCGCGAGCGTGTCATAAGAATTAAAAGTGCGCTTGGCCGACTGCCACGCAACTTTGCCTGCTGCGACGCGTTGCTGCGCCGAGGCCAGGGTCTCGCGCTGTTGGGTGATTGCGGCGTCGAGCTTGTCGATAAACTCCTGGTAGTTGCGCCAGTCGGATGCCGTTAGCCCTTGCCGCATCGACACCTGAAAGCGAGCAGAGTAGTCATCCCGATATTGCAGCAGCAACTGGAGCTTGGCTTCTACCTGCACACCTTGCTTGCACAGCATCCCCAGGCGTTTTGCCGCATCATCCGTGCGTGTCTGCGCCAGTTCGATCAATGTATCCAAAGCAGATGGTTTTGCCATTTTCTTCTTTTCGGGTCAGGGTTGGTTGGGGCCAAGCTTGGGCTAATTCAGTCAGGTCAGACCAAGGCGGACCAGGTCAGGTTGGCCGCGGCTGTTCGCCGAGCAGCACGCCCAGTTTAGCGGCACTGTCCGCATAATCCGCACGCTCGAACATGCCTTGCTGAAGGAACGCTTCCAGTTGGGGATATAGCGTGATCGCGCGGTCCAGCAGCGGGTCGCTCCCGGAAGAGTAGGCTCCTACACTGATCAGATCGCGTGAACGCTGATAACGCGAATAGAGCTGCTTGAAGCCACGTACCTGTTCGAAATATTGCGGCGAAATCAATCCGGTCATGGCCCGGCTGATCGAAGCTTCTATATCGATGGCGGGATAATGACCCGCTTCCGCAAGATGGCGCGACAGCACGATATGCCCGTCGAGGATGGCGCGGGCTGCATCCGCGATGGGGTCCTGCTGGTCGTCCCCCTCGGTCAACACGGTGTAGAAAGCGGTAATCGAACCTCCTCCCTTGATGCCGTTGCCGGCCCGTTCTACCAGTTGCGGCAATCGGGCGAACACGGAAGGCGGATAACCTTTCGTGGCGGGCGGCTCTCCAATTGCCAGCGCTATTTCTCGCTGCGCCATGGCATAGCGCGTAAGCGAATCCATGATCAGCAGGACATTCTTGCCCTGATCGCGAAAATATTCGGCGATGGATGTGGCATAGGATGCGCCCTGCAATCGCATCAACGGCCAGGTATCGGCCGGGGCGGCCACCACCACTGAGCGGGCCAGCCCTTCCGGACCAAGGATTTGTTCGATAAATTCCTTGACCTCGCGGCCTCGCTCACCGATCAGCCCCACTACTATCACATCGGCGCTGGTGTAGCGCGCCATCATGCCGAGCAGGACGCTCTTGCCCACCCCGGAACCGGCAAACAGGCCCATGCGCTGGCCGCGTCCAACAGTAAGCAGCGCATTGATGGCGCGTACTCCGACATCCAGTGTCTGATTTATCGGATCCCGATCAAGCGGATTGAGCGGTTTGTTGACGAGCGGCGCGCCATGCTCCGCCTGCAACGGTCCCAAACCATCCAGCGGCCGTCCAGCGCCGTCCAGCACGCGCCCCAGTAGCCCATTTCCCACCGGGAAACGCTTGAGTCGGTCGGAGGCGCGACGTCGTGGCTGGCCAGCGTCATCCAGCACCGGCAATGCGCCTGTGTTGCTCCAGGGGATCACCTTCGCGCCCGGTGTCAGGCCAAACACATCGGTGTTGGGCATCAGATAAAGCCGGTCGCCTTGAAAACCTACTACCTCCGCCTCTACCCTGTTGCCATTGGGCGTCAGCACAGTGCAGCCGCTTCCCACTGCAAGCTTGAGTCCTACTGCTTCCATTACCAGTCCCGTAACCCGAGTAAGACTACCGGAAACCTGGAAGGGTTGAGCGTTGACGGCCATATCACCGCAGCTCTTGAGAAATTTGCGCCACTGGTCCGTGTGAGGGTCTGTGTGAGAGGAAGCTTGCATGGGTTTGTCCTGAATCTGCCTAGCGAACTATCAAAAAGTGAAGGTCACGCGCCCCATCAGTTCCAGCAAGTCATCACCTGACTGAAAAATGAGTGGTAAACCGTGGGCTCGGGTTACTCCAGCCAACTGCTGCTTTGCCCCAGCGTTTGAACCATGCGCTGCCAACGCGTCGCCAGGGTGGCGTCGATCTGGCCACTGACCGTCTTGATCCGGCAACTGCCGCGGTCCAGGCTGGAATCAACGCAAACCGTGCAATCGTTGAGTTCGTGGTGCAGATGTTCGCGCACCAGCGCGGCATCATCCGGATGCAAGAATAGTTGTACCGGGCGACTGAACGCGGCATCATTTTGCAGGCAATCGCGCACCACCCCAAGCATGAGCTCCGGCTTCACCTTCAAGCCTTCACGCAGCATTTGCTTGGCGAGGCACAGGGCCAGAGTGAGCAAGTTGTCAGAGACAGCCTGATCAGCATTTGTTAATTCACGGTGGAAATTAAGCAGCAGCGCCTGCAATTTGCCGACCTCCGCTGCGCCTTGCGCACTGGCGGCCTGATAGCCAGCCTCTTGGCCAGCATTGAAGCCGGCTTCATATCCAGCAGCGTAGCCTTCCTGCCGTGCTTGTTGATGAATCTGTTCGATCTGCTCGACCGTAGGCAGGATCACTGCCGTGTTGGAATTATCCGCACTCTCGTGCTTTCCTTCGCAAGGCTCGGGCACCGATACCCCCGCAGGTTCGAAAGTATCCATTTCCCAACGTTGATAGGCAGCGAGTGATTTCTTATGAATAATCCGGCTGGCCATGGTCGTCATTCGTCCTTTTTTCACCTTATCTATGCGGCGGGGCGCGGGAGCGAAAGCGGCACCAGGTTAGCTATTGGCCTTCAAAATCCGCAAAATCCGCCCGCACCCAGTCACTTTTTCGCTGCGATTCTTCAAGTACGACAGCTGCTAGATATAACTTTCTTCTTTCTTGCTGCCGAATACGATCCGGCCTTCGTCGGAAAGCCGGCGAACAACCTGTAATATTTGCTTCTGCTGGGCTTCTACCTCACTCACCCTCACCGGACCCATGACCTCCAGGTCTTCACGCAGCGTTTCGGAAGCCCTGTTTGACATGTTTCTGAATATTTTTTCGCGAAGTTCCTCGGCCGCGCCTTTCAGCGCGACGACGAGCGAGCCGGAATCGGTCTCACGCAGCACGAGTTGAATGCCACGGTCGTCTATGTCCATCAGGTTCTCGAAGACGATCATCTGGTCCATTATTTTTTGCGCCAGATCCTCGTCGAACTCGCGTAAATTGCCAAGCACGGAAGTCTCGGCTGCGCTACCCATGAAGTTGATAATTTCGGCTGCCGTCCGGATTCCCCCTACAGGGCTTTTGTTGATATTCTCGCTGCCGGAGAGCAGGTCGGTCAGCACATCGTTGAGCTCGCGCAAGGCGTAGGGTTGAATGCCCTCGAGCGTGGCGATACGGAGCAGTACGTCATTACGCAGTTGCTCGGTGAGCTGGCCCAGAATATCGCTTGCCTGATTGCGATCCAGATGCACCAGGATGGTGGCTATGATTTGTGGATGCTCACCCTTGATCAGCTCCGCCACCGATTGCGAATCGATCCATTTGAGCCCCTCGATACCGCTGGTATCGTTGCCTTCCAGAATACGGCTGATGATGTCCGTGGACTTGTCCTCGCCCAACGCCCTTTCGAGTACCGCGCGGGTATAACTTTCCGAGTCGAGATCCATGAGAAGGTTTTCCCCATTGGCGCGGCTGCAGAAATCGCTGAGTACGGCATTGATCTGCTCCTGGCTCAGGTTCTTGACTTTTGCCATTGCTATGCCCAGCTTCTGCACCTCGAGGGGGTTCAGATGCTTGAGTACCTTCACCGCCTCATCCTCGCCCAGCGATAGAAGCAGGATCGCGCCTTTGCTGATGCCCTCCTCATTCATTGCCCGTCACCCACTGTTTGACAATGCCCGCTACCAGCTTCGGGTCATCCCTGGCCAATTGCCGGGCAAGCGCCAGGTTTTGCTCATAACCGGAGAATCGCGGCGCGGTAGTCGCGGTAGTCAGAGCCGGCGCAGGTTGCGCGGTTTTATCTTCGTCATTCTCGGTGGAATCGGTCAGCAAGGGGGGCGGCGGCTGATTCGCACGCTTTAGCATCGGCCGCAATACGCCCAGTACCAGATACAGAATCAGCGCCCCGATCAGTAAATTTTTTCCGGTCTGTTGTGCAAGGTCAATCATTTCCGGCTGTTTCCAGAGCGGCAACTCGGGCAGAACATCCTGCTCGATGTCCGTAAAGGGACTGTTGACCACATTTAGCGTGTCGCCACGCTCATTGCTGAAGCCCATGGCTTCCTTCACCAGATCCGTGATCTGTATCTTCTGGGCGTCGCTCAACGGTTTGCTGCTGACTACTCCATTCTGATCCGTCACCTTGCTGTGGTTGACGACCACCGCAACGGACAGGCGTTTTATGCCGCCCACCGGTCTGCGCACATGCTGGATCCTCTTGTCCACCTCATAATTGATGGTGGCGTCCTTGCGTGTGTTGGTACTGGTTTGCACAGGAGGCATTACGGGCTGCGTCGCACCGGTTGTCGGCGTCTGGCTGAGGGGCGAGCCCGGCGGTGTCGTGATCGGAGCCGTTGCCGGCATGGGAGGCTGATTGGAAAGGGCGCCCGGAACGCCGCCCTCCTGGGCCGTCCCATTGGCTGATTCCGAGGTCTGCTGGCTGCGCACCGTGGAGCTGCCCGGGTCCTGGTTGGGTTTATAAATCTCATCCATTTGCTCGGAGTGAGCGAAATCGACATCGGCCGTAACCTGGGCTCGCACGTTTTCCTTTCCCACGATGGGCGCGATGATGGCTTCTATACGTTTGGTATAGTTCTGCTCCAACGCCAGCAAATACTTCAACTGGTTGGGGTTCAAGCCGGAGCCGGTGTCCGATTCGTCGGTTTTGCTCAACAGGTTGCCCTGCTGGTCTACGACTGTGACATTACTGACAGGCAGGTTTGGGACGCTGCTGGAAACCAGGTGTGTGATTGCGTTTACCTGCTGCTGGTCAAGCACGCGGCCGGGGTAGAGATTTACCAGGACCGAGGCGCTTGGTTTTTGCTGTTCACGCATGAACACGGATTGCTTGCCGATGGCTAGATGGACCCGCGCGCTATCGATTGCTGCCACTGCCTGGATCGAGCGGGCAAGCTCGCCTTCCAGTGCACGCTGGAAGTTGACCTGTTCAAGAAACTGGCTGGTGCCGAACTTCTGGTTTTCCATCAGCTCGAAACCGACCAGGCCGCCCTTGGGCAACCCCTGTGCCGCAAGTTTAAGGCGGACGTCGTGAACCTGGTTGGCAGGCACGAGAATCGCTCCACCTCCATCGGCAAACTTATGCGGTACATTCATTTGCTGCAGGGATGCAATGATAGCCCCGCCGTCACGGTCGGATACATTGCTGAACAGCACCTTGTAGTCGGGAACCTGGCTCCACATCCAACCGCCTGCCAGCAATGCGACAATGGCCGAGACAGCCAGCATCAGGCCCATCTTCTGCTGACTGGACATCCGCGCCAAAAAACCCTGCGCGAAAGTCTGAATTCCGCCTGGTGCAGTGGCTTCAGCAGCTACTGCCATGGTGTCTCCAGTGATTCGATATGAATAGAATGGATTTTTTTATTGTTCGTCATATAAGCCCAACATGGCATTCGACATAAATCTGCAGGCTGTAGCGAGGGTAATGAACTGACCAGGAAGGTGAGGATAAGCGATACAGGAAATCTTTATGGTCCATGGTGCTGAATTTGAAAATGTGCGGTCGACTGCCGGATTTGGGTTTAAGCGAATTCGAGCATTATCAACATGCACGCAGGTTTTAAAACAAGGAATAGAAGCGGCTTTTACAGCCTTTTCAGCGAACGGATTCGTGGCTGAGCCGTGTATCGTGCATGCTTTCCAAAGAAACGCAAGAAACGGGGATCAGATGGATGTATCAAAAATAGACGCAATGCTCGCCCAGTTGCAAAGCGGTGCTGCGCTCGCGGCGGGAAAACCGCCATCGGCTATATCCAATGCTCGCGGGGCCGGCGGTGAAGGTATGGGGGTTGATTTCACCACCGTATTCAGGAAATCCCTGGATCAAGTCAATAACGTCCAGCAGCATGCGGCAAAGCTTGCGCGAGATTTCGAACTGGGCGCGCCTGATGCAAACCTTACCGAGGCAATGATATCGATGCAGAAGGCCTCCATCTCATTCCAATATACCCTGCAAGTCCGCAACAAAATGGTATCGGCGTATCAAGATATCATGAACATGCCGGTATAAATGTCAACTTCGGCTATCGGCCTGTCGGGCTCGAAGGATCACAGCGGAATATGAACCGACCAGACGCTATAATCATTGCTGAAGTACTGGCAGGCAGTTGAGCTCGCAATATGGAAAATTTCTTTGTAGCAAGAAACAAATCAATCCCCAAAAGCCCCTTGTCGTGGAACGGCCCCCTCGCCTAAAAACCACAGAAATTGTCGACAAGACTAGCTCGCAGATTCCCTGCACCAAAGAATATACACCAGCGTTTGCAACATATGCTGCAAGAAGCGCTGCTGCTATATCAGCTTTGCGGTATTGACCTAACCTTTTGAACCAGCAATTTTCTGGAGGCTTTACCGATTGGTGCCCTTACCATGCCTAATTTCAAAATGAACGAACTTCTTTGCGAGCAATGGTAATGGCAACAGATTTTGGCAAGCTTGTTCTTGATGAAATGCCCGACGGGATTGTGATTACGACACGTGACGGCATTGTTGTTTACTGGAACAACGGCGCGGAATCTGTATTCGGCTATACCGTTGCAGAGGCCTTGCAGCATTCGTTTGAGGAGCTTATCAGTACACCCGATTATCAGTGGAGAATGCAGGATGAGATCAATGATCTTTTGCAAACCGAGGTTTCCGTACACGAAGCATTGTGCCGGAAAAAAGACGGCGCTCTGATCCATGTAAACCTTTCGTTCAAGGTCCTGGCATCCGAACAGCAGCAGCATGGATATGTATTGATCAGCAGCACAGACATAACCCATCTGAAAGCATTGCGTGATGCGAAGCTGATCAGGACTAAATTCGGCAACCTGCTCGATTCGACCCCCGACGGGATAGTGATAGTGAATTCGACAGGTCGCATCGTGCTGGTCAACATGCAGGCCGAGAAGCTGTTCGGCTATCAAAAGCAGGAATTACGAGGCCAGACGATAGAAACGCTATTACCGCAGCGCTATCGCAGCCGTCATGTTGGACATCGCGCTAATTTCTTTACCCAGCCCCGTACCCGCACCATGGGTGCCGGACTAGAGCTATACGGTTTGCGCAAGGATGGCATCGAGTTTCCGGTCGAAATCAGCCTGAGCCCAATCGAAACGGAAGAAGGAGTTTTTAGCATGAGTGCGATTCGCGATACCAGCGAACGCAAAAAAGCGGAACAAAAATTCCGTGGGCTGTTGGAAGCTGCACCGGACGCGATCGTGATCGTCAATAATAAAGGCGAGATTGTGTTGGTCAACTCACAAACTGAAAAGCTTTTTGGCTATCCGCGCGAACAGCTTCTGGGCAACAAGATCGAGATGCTGATTCCCGCCCGTTACAGGAAGAAACATCCGATTTTTCGCAAAAATTTCGCTAGTGCGCCGCGAACACGGCCAATGGGGATTGGGCTGGAACTGTATGGATTGCGCCGGGATGGCACTGAATTTCCTGTTGAAATCAGCCTTAGTCCCCTTGAGACCGAAGAGGGCACTCTAATATCCAGCGCCATTCGCGATGTCACCGAACGCAAGCGGGTCAAGGAAATACAAACACAGCTCCGGCGCGATCTTACAGAACGCGAGATTGCCGAAAAAGCACTCCATGAAGAGAAGGAGCGCCTGCGCGTAACGCTCAGCTGCATCGGTGATGCCGTTATCACGACCGATGTGGCTGGGAAAGTGACTTATCTGAACCCTGTTGCAGAAACCATGACTGGCTGGACTTCGGAGGAGGCGAACGGTCTCCCGCTGCCCGACGTATGCCAAATAGTCAACGCGCAAACCAATGAACCCGCTCACAACCCGGTTGAACGAGTTCTCTACGACAAGGAAACCCGCCACGATGCGCATATCCTTCTGATACAGCGAAACGGCAAAATTTTTCCGATTGAAAAGTCTGTTGCCCCCATACGTGATCAACATGGGAAAATTATCGGCGCTGTGCTCGTGTTTCACGATGTGACTCATGCACAGAGAATGGCAACCCAGATGACATATCAGGCAACCCACGACGGGTTAACCGGCCTGATTAACAGGCATGAGTTTGAGCGGCGCCTGAAGCACGCACTGCGGACGGGTAAACAGGATGGTGCCGAGCACACGTTGCTCTATCTTGATCTTGATCAGTTCAAGATCGTAAATGATACTTGCGGCCACATCGCCGGCGACGAGCTGTTGAAACAACTCAGCGCCGTACTGCAAACCAGGCTCCGTAGGAACGACACCCTGGCGCGCCTTGGAGGAGACGAATTCGGCGTATTACTGGAGAGTTGCCCCACAAAGCCTGCATTGATTCTGGCTGACGAGTTGAGGCAGACAGTGCGGGACTTTCGTTTTATTTGGGAAGACAGAATATTCCGGCTTGGTGTCAGTATCGGGCTGGTGACATTCAGCGACGGCGAGGAAACGATTACAGACATTCTACGCATGGCTGATTCAGCCTGCTTTCTTGCCAAGGACAAGGGGCGCAACAAGATCCAGCTCTATACTTCCGAAGATGAAGGCCTTGAGAAACGGCGGGGCGAGATGGGATGGGTTGGGCGTATTCACAAAGCACTGGAAGAACAACGGTTTGTGCTGTACTCGCAAAAAATACTACGGCTCTCGGACAGTACTGGAAATGGTGGTCACTATGAAATGCTGTTGCGCATGCAGGACGAAGACGGGATGCTGGTACCACCCATGGCATTTATCCCGGCCGCCGAACGCTACGGCGTCATGAATCAACTCGACAGGTGGGTAATTGCTACTGCCTTTGCACAATACGCGAAACAGCATCCCTCAAGCAATCCGGTGAGTATATGCTTTATTAATCTCTCCGGCGTATCCATCTGCGACGAGCTTTTATATGAATATAGAAACACCCCCACGGGCGTGGGGAAGACACCTACAAATTGTTAATGAGCGTTACTAAAACAGTACCACTTGTGTTTTGTATCGAGCCTCCTAAAACAGCTCTTATGCAAACTTAATAATTTAGCTCGCTGGCCCGGAGAGTATTTGTTTCTCGATCACCAATTGCAAACCGGAGATCTCGATGAGATCGCGCTTGGTATCACCGATGCCACGAATTTCATAGCCCGGGGTTTCCGGAATACGGCGAAAAACCATTAAGCCGCTTTCACGAGGGCAATGGTCGTACAAATAGTCCACAACTTTTCTGGCAACGGCGTCTTTGACGCCGGAAACGAATACATTGGGGCGTGGTTCAATAAACCAGAGTTTCATCCGCCCACGCACGGCGGGCGGTAAATCATTGGCGATCACTACGAGCATTTTTCACTCCTAACATAGTCTCGATGTCGTGGCCTATTTTGCTCAACAAATCTGTTTCAATGACACGCTGGCGAAAAGCGGCGGATACCGTGTGCTTGTTGTATCGTCCAGCCATCTCGAGCGTGAGTGAAAAAGCCAAATCGATACAAAGATGCTCCTTATATAAATCGGCCAGGTCATAAACAAATGGCAAGGGACTGCCGGAATGAATAAAGCCGATATGTGGTGAGTAGCCCATGCTATGCACGGCTGAGCTTAATATTCCGTAAAGTGCGGCATTGCTGGCAGTGAGCACCTGGTTGGTAATGTCGCCCATTTCGAATTTACCTGGGGTAAAGCTGCGCCCTTTCCAGCCCACGCCGTACTTCTGCCCGTTTTGCTCATATAACGCGCGCACGCGATAGCCTTCCATTCCCATCATTTCCTGCAGGGATTTTCCGGTCAAATCCGCCTCTGAAAAACGCCGGGCGAACATGCGTCGCGCGACTTCCACCGATTTTTTCGGGTCGGCGGAAAGTTTGAGTTGCGTGCGCATATTGCGTGTATCGGCGGCCGGGGCTTGTCCGCTGGCATAAAAGAGGAGGCTGTCCTCTCCTACCCAGCACACGCCACAATTGGATTGCGCGATAACTTTTACCGCTTCGTGGGTAATGCTGGTGCCGGGACCCAATAATAGACAGTTGAGTGTGGCGATCGGCAAACGTACGACATTGGCTTCGCAGTCTATCCATTTGACACTGGAGTCATCGATTTCCAGTCGCCCCCGCTCCAGATAGATAAATGGATATTTGTCTTTGACCTGCGGCAGGCTTTCGCGGGTTACCTTGATGAGGAGGCGATTGGATGATGACTTCGATGGCGTGCTTTCATCCGGCATTAATCACGCTCACTTGGCGGTCGCCGTAGCGTTTGTCGTCACCGAACTGCAAGGGAACATCATTGATGGTGAAAACCTCATCCGCGTCACCTTCATCGGATGCGCCGTGCAGTACCCGAAAATCCTCGATACGGTTTTTTTGCCAGGCAATGGAGTGCGCCTTTTCCAGGGCTGCGGCTTCGCTGTCGAAGGTTCCGCGATAAATGAAGTCGGTCGGGACGCAGCTCTTGCGTCCGAGATAAATATCCCAAGCGGGATTTTGCAGGGCTTGTGCAATGGTTTCGGCTTTATCAACGGGCACTTCCAACACCACTGCAAAGCCGGCGTCCTGTAAATAGTATCGGTAGGTCATTTTGGTGCCACCGCCCACCGCCTTCTTGCCTTCTCTGGTTTTGGGGATAAGCAAATTGGCCCATGGGTTCTGGTCGTCATAATCACTTCCGACCATGTGGAAATCCCGTAACAAGGGTTCCCGGTCTTGTTTGGTAACCCCACCCACTGCCTGTTTACAGCGTGCAAAAGAAACCACGGTTTGACCGAGCGCGGCAAACTCGGCCAAAAGCGCTTTTTGTTCGCCGCCCGCACCGAGCGCGGCGCATACCAGGCCCAGCAGTCCCGACTTGGTCGGGAAAGCCAGGGTATCGCGCCGCCCGAATTTTGAGTCGAAACCCCAGGACTGCAACGGCGCTTCCAGCCACAACAATAAATAAGGGTTATGCATTTGCTTCTTCCCTGGCAACGCTCCCTGCAGAATGCTGTTTGAGCGCGGCAATCAAATCATCGATATTGAAGCTGTCATTTTGCCCGTAGGTATACTCCGCCTGCTTGCCGAATAGACTGCCGTGCAGTTTTTCCTGTTTGGCCAAATAACTCGTCATGGCATCAATGCTTGGTTGGAGAAAGCCGCCATCTTTGGCTTTGATCGCCGTTTCGAATGGTACTTGCAGGCGCTGGCCCCTGCGCACCAGCACCTTGGCGAATTCCCAGGGCGATGCACCCGATTGGGTGGTTTGCCGCGCGGCAGGCACGGCAACAAACAGGGCCTTGGTAAAGCTTTCGACCGCGCCGGGGAGATCTTGCCCTGCCAAGGTTTGCCAAAGCTGGCCCAGATCCAGGCTCACATAACGGTAGTAGGTAGCAGAGTTGAATTCCAGGCTGCCCATGTGCGCCGAACCCGGTTCAGTAGCGAGATCGTCCAAGGCAGTGAAAAATTCAACTTCATTGCTGGCTTTATGCGTGGAAATCGCATGGGAAAACGATGTGGCGGCCTCGACATTCAGGTCAGCCGCTTGCGCAACCATGCGACCGAAAAGTGCAATATCAATGCCATCAATAGCTGGATTCAACGCCTTTTTAGCGATCTTATGCACATCCTTATCCTTGAGTTTTTTGGCATCGAAACCCTGTTCCTGCGCATACTCGGCGAAAGCCCTGGCTTCAGTCATGGTAAAAAACAGCAAAGTGTCTTTGCTCAAATAGGAGGCGATTATTTCACCGCAACCATTTGCCTGCTCCTCCGACGCGCCTGAATCAGTGCAGGCCTGCGCCACGATGTCGGCAACATGCTTGGTGCGAATCCCCAGTTTCGCGCCAAATTCGTGCATTGCCATGCGCACCGGCCGCTTCCACGCCTGCGAGCTGACGCGGGCGCGTTGCACGCCGCCGATCATGGCCGTTTTGGGTGCGCCCACGTCGTCGCGGTTGAGGCAGGTAACGGGAAAGGATTGCAGGATGTGAAATTCGATGCGCATATTTTTGAGCGGGTTATTGATGGTCATTTTGATATTGCCTTTTAAGTGAACGAATTGAATCGATATGAATTAGAAATTAAATGGCTGCAGCCAAGGGAACGATCTGCAAGAGCCCGAAGCCGAACGCGCGCCCTCGTCCTATGCCCTGGGTGAAACTCCGGGTAAAACGATCTTTGTCGATGACCGTGAGTTCGCCCTTGAGTGTGGCGCTGCTATGGGTAACCGCCCTGCCGGATTTCTCAAAAGTTTGCACGCTAATTTGCCCGGTTTGCAGGTTTTGGGGATTGACCCCAAATCCCCAGGATTGCGGCGCATGCGCCTTGAACCACTGCTCTATGCCCTCGCGCCCTCGAACGGGCACGACCTTGCCCGTTTGCTTGTCGCGCCTGCCGGGGTTGAGCGTGACTTCGAAGGCATAACGTTCATGCTTCAGGAAATCCGAATGAACGATTCGAGTATGGACTTCACCAAACTGCGGGGTCTGGTGCGGTTTGCGATTGGACAGCATCAGGATTTGCCGCATATTGAAATCGCCGCCCTTGTCCGCATAAACGATGCCGCTGCGAGTGCTGGCTTGCTTCTCGTTCTCCGAACGAATATCTTCAAACAATCCATACACGACCTTGTGTAAGGCATAAGCATCCTTGATGCCAAGGATGTTCATGTCGGCGCGACTTAAGCGCAGCACACTCGCATAAGCCACCGCGTCTTCACTCATCCTTGCCTCCGTCTGCCGGCTTGCCGTAAAAATCCTGCGCCCAGCGCGCTTTGATGCGTGTCTGGCTATCAGCATGGTCGAACCAGAGCAAATCATTCAGAAGGCTGGCATAGTCAGGAGCGGTATTGCTTCTTGATTCAATCAGGCTGAGCAATGGACGCAGGATGCGGCAGGCCTCCGGGACCGAATCGCAGGCCAATAGACGGCGCAGCCTGGCTTTGGCCTGATCGCTGGCGTTGCCGTCCTCATAGCAGCGCGCAATGGCCTGGCCGATTTTGACGGTGCCGTTTTGCTCGATTTTTGACCGGGCAACAGCGGCGGCAATGGTTGCATGGGGCAAGCGCTGGTTTTCGTATTCCAGATTTATACGAAAATCTGCCATCACTTCCCAGCTCTGGTATTCAGTAGCGGGATTGTCGGCCCGCTTGAGTGCGGCACGCAAACCGTTGTCGGCCTCGCATCGACTAATAATGTAATCCACGAACGCCAGACTTTTATTGCGAGGCGGAACCGTTTTTTGCAAGGGGCCTTGGGTATCGATACTCATGCTGCTTCCTTGGTCGGGTTTTTAAGATATTTGCTTAAATTGGGGCGGTTTTTCGCCCAGGCGTCGAGCTGACGGGCAGAATCACCAGGGCAATGGGTATCGTAGGCCTTGTGGACGAACCGTGCGAAAACAGGACGCATGGCACGGGCTTGATCCACATCGCCGCAAGCATTCACCAAATCCTGAAACTGCCGCTCGCACAGTTGCCAGAAGAGATTGCCGGCTTGCGCACTCTGCCCTTTGGCTTCCATATTCTGGCTTTTAAAATAATTCAGCGTTGCGCCATAAACAGTTTTGGAGAGTCCATTCAGCTCGTCCATTTCCAGTTGCAGATTGGTGAACCACAGCTCGCCCAAGACAATGCTTTCAAGCTCAATCACCGATTCCACAAAATCATCTGTGCCCGAAACATATTGCTCACCCGCGTTGCTACTAACGCGCAAGCCTCCCGACCAGACACCAAGTGTTTGCATATGGGGAATGGCGCGCTTCATGCTCAAACGGAGCTGGTAACAGTCAAAGCTCCTGTTATTGGTTTGAGAAAAAAAGCTTAGCAATGCGGTCAGTAACCGCCAAGGGCGCTTTTCTGGATCAGCCCAGATCGCTTTTGGGTCTTTAGTGGAAAAATCGACCGATACGCTCGGGTCAATAACCCCGTCCTTGTGGCCTGGATGAGAAATGCCTTCAGAGTAATGCAAGCCGCTTTCCATCAATAAACAAAAACGGGAAAGCGGGACAAGTCTCCCCATGAGACTGGATTTCATTACATTGGCGATCGGGCAATTTTCACCTTCCGGCATCTGCTCCCAGGGCGCCCTACCCACTCCTTGCGGATAAATATCAAGATTGGAAATTTGCTGCCGGGTAAATAAATTGATCCATAATGTTTCCAGCAGGGATTTTCCTTGCAAAAAATTATGCAGAAACCCCAGGAAGCCAATCGATGCGCTGGGCTTGCCCGTGGAAGGCTTGCCTTTGTCATTAAATTTACCTTGATAACCAGGCGAGAGAACGATTGAATTATCGGTTTTCTTGCCGCCCAGGCCGAATCCCATCAGTTGCACAATCAGCAAGGACTTGTCTGCATCAGTCAGACGTTTTTCTATCTGGGATTGGATAAGTACGGTTGCATTGCCGGTAGAAACCTCGGCCAGTACCGCGCCAAAAGTCTGCACGGCGGCAGCTTTGATCCTTGGCATCTGCAAAAATGGCTTTTCACCGTAAAGATAAAACCGGTCATGCCATTTGTCGAGATATGCCAGACACCTCTTCGCCATCCCTGTCGGTTGGATATCCGCCCAATCGTCATCGTTTTCAGGCGTACAGGCAGCCTGGGCAATAGCCAGCAGAAGTTTGGTCAAGGTGATCTTCTGCACCGGGTTGCCGCCCAATGCGCGGTATTCCGGATGGCTGAACAACTGCCTCAGGCTGACTCGTCCCGAGTCCACAACGGGAATCCACGGCTCATCAATGAGATTGAACCGACTTACAGATGTCATATTTTTGCTCCTTCCTTTTTTATGGTTTGATAGCCGATCAATGAGTCATAGTGGATACGGTAGCTGCTGTTCGCCAAACTGTTGTCGAGCGATTTGACCGCTCCGCTTTCATCAACCAGTGCCACGCGCAGCATGACGCTTTCTTCATATTCGGGCCTCCCCAGGTAAAAATAATCGCCGAGCCAGTTGATCCGTGTTTTATTAACGACGTCCGGAGCGAGATAATCAGCGACTTTCAATGTGTTTTGCATCAGCATTGCGCTGATCTCGTGCCATTGCTTGCGCTTGAGGGAACGTCCATTATGCGGGACCCATAGCCTCTCGTTATCCAGCAAGGTAACCCATGTCCCTTTCGTTAGCGGGTCGTGCTGATAGGTGCGAATCAGGAGCACTTCAGTGGATTCCAAGTCGCTGTGGCGCGTTTGGGCTTTTTCTTCCGGCTGCGTGGTGCCGCCTTTCGATAGCCCATGCAACGCCAGGCGTTCAAGCCGGGCTCGCATGACCTCCACCTGGTGCAGGTGCCGGGCCATATGCTCGCCCTCCTCTTGCGCGGCATAGGTCGCTTCGATCAGCTCGCGAATCTGGCTTGGCAAACGAACTTGATTAATGCCCTGCCAGACTGCCAGGCTGCGGCAAAGCACATATGGTGCGTAAATCTTCGACGTCGCGCCAAATGCCAGTTCGGGGGATATGATTGCCTCTGCCAGATCGGGCGAGAGTATCCAAGCCTCGCACTGGGCGCCGTATGGGCGCCGGGTTTCCATGTGTCGCCATAAACGCCCCAGCCTTTGCAGAAGCATGTCGGTAGGGGCGATACGGGTAACCAGGAAATCGACGTCGATATCCAGAGATTGTTCGAGCACTTGCGTGCCGACGAGAATGCGCCCCTGCCGTGTGCGGGCCTCGGCACCGCCTTTGCCAAAACAGTTAACCCATGCATCTTCATTGGCGGCCCGATCGGTTTTGGTAAAGCGCGAATGCAACAGGCCGCACTTCACCTCCATTCCACTGGTGCGTGCGGCGAGCTTCCGGTAGAGATCCTGCGCCTCCTTTACGGTGTTTTCTATCCACAGTACTTGCTGGCCTTCTTCAGCCCGACGCAAAACCTCATCAATAGCGTCGGTTTCGAAGCGATGAGCAATGGTTACTGAAATATCGGGAATTCGTTCCACGGATATTTCTGTGAAACCACCATCCTTAGGCTGTGCGGTAATCAAAGGGTAAGGACTCAGAGGGCAAGCATTACCCTGTGGCGCGATGCCCAGCAATTTGGCCCTGCGCTCCTGCGTCAGCGTGGCGCTCAGGATAATGACGGTGCATCCCAGTTGGCGCAGCGCTCTAACGAGCGCATCCAGAATCGTGCCGGTAAAGCTGTCGTATGAATGCACTTCATCCAGTATCACCACTTTGCCTGCCAAGCCGAAGGTGCGGACAAAGCCGTGTTTGACATTCATCACCGCCATGAGGGCCTGGTCAACCGTACCCACGGCAAATGGCGCCAGAATGCCACGCTTTCCTTGCGCAAACCAAGCGCCGCCGGGGTTACCCTCCTCGCCCATTTCGAACTGCTTCAGCCATGCGTTGCCGTGGACCAGCAAGGCCTGCTTATGAGGCGAGTCGTCCTCCAGAATTTGGCCCAGGAATGCATTGACCCGCTCATGGATTTTGTCCGAAGTAAGTTGGGTAGGCAGCGCGAAATAAATGCCCGTGGCCAGTTTTTTTTGCAGTAATTGATAAGCCGCATACAGGGCAGCCTCGGTTTTTCCCAATCCCATCGGGGCTTCGAGCACATACACGCCAGGCTGATCCGCCGCCTCGATCAGCCTGATTTGAGCGGCTTTAGGTGCAAAGCCGAATACTTCGAGGAAACTTGAACCGGATTTCAGCTGTGGCTGCATAAATCCGGCGGAATCCAATGCTTGTTCGATTTTGAGCCGCCAATCGCCGTCGGGGTCTTCAAATAGCGAGCCTGATCCGATCCAGTCGGAGACCGTGGTGAGCCCGGCGAGCACGCGCGCCTGCAACGCATCCTTCACGATAGGAAAATTGGTATTCAGTGTCTGTTTGAGTTGCGCCAGCAATTCGATGCGTTGCGCTTGCCAGGACTCGCCGCCAAATACTTCGCTGACAGCTTGGTAAGCAGCTAAATTTGGCGAAAATCCATGATGCTGGCCCAGGATTTCCGGAATATATTTTCCAACGTTCCGAGCTTCCGCTGTCGCTTGGCTGACGCCGCCGTGCCCTCCCCAGCATTTCTCGGCCTCAGCGTTATGCGCCTTCACCGATGAAAGCACGGCATCATCTTTTCGAGAAAGCGCGGAATAAATTTTCTTCTGAAAAGTCGGGCTGACCTTTCCGATATCATGGGCAGCAGCGATCAATTCAGCGCCATCTGGAAACAATTCCGCCCGCAACCAATTCGGCATTCGCATCATCATCGCCCGCGCCACTTCACCCACGATGTTGCAATGGCTCAGCACCAGCCTTCCGGGTAATATGGCGCCTTCATCCGTTTTTCGTGACTTTGCCAGGCAACGGTTTAAAGGCAAAGGTAAGGAATCAGATGATTCAGATGATTTTTGAATACGGGGCCCACGCATTTATTCGTCCTGCAGGAGACAAACGGTCGGGCTGAACGCGAATGGGAAACCCGGTCGTTTTGCCCATCTTGACACCAGGTCACATCTCCAAAGCATGAATGGATCCCTTGAATAGAATTCAATAGCATTGAAATACGCCTCCCATTTTCAGCGAGAGGGACCATCCAGCCAGTCTGCCACGCTTTTGCGAAGCCTCATCTTACGTACTTCGAAGATAATGACTATTGGACTTTGGTACACCTGCCGAGCTAAGGGGGATAGAGATAATGCTGACTTGCAAGCTGAACGGCGGAGCAGGAGCTGCTATTGCTATCGAGGTGGGAACAAGGTAAGCGACAAAGTGAAGCAAACCTAGGCAATACAATGATTTTTGGGTGTGATAAAATCAAACGCGTTTTCAGTTGAAGGCTTTCCTTTTGTATCGTCATATAGCGGGAACGCAGGGGGAAAGTTCAATCAAACTTTGTCTGGAAATAATGAATAAAATCTATTGCCCGGATGGTGAAATTGGTAGACACAAGGGACTTAAAATCCCTCGTAGAACGAGTATCCATGCGGGTTTCAGCGATTACTGCCCAGAAAATGCACCGACTTCCTTATTTTCTCTGTTAAAAACCCTCGAATTTCGAGGGAATTAGAACGCCTTCTCAGATGGCCCTGCTCATCCTCTTCTTCATCGCATTCCTCGCCCTGGTAGCGATAGCCCCGCACCAGTTCATGCAGATACTGTTGGCGCTGACATGGTTCGGCATGGGGCTATCGGTCATCTATACGCTACTGGCGGGCCTCTTGTCGTAACTCCTTTACTCGAACGTTAAAGCCCGTCATGAGCTTCGTAATGCGTTCCTCAACGGCTTTCACTTGTTCATTGGGCGCGTCTTTCTCAATCAGTTCCGATTTCATCTTTCGCTGCTTGGATACCAGTCGCTCGATCAGATTGGCGCGCACAACAAGCCGATGCTCCGGATTCTCGGCTTTAAACTCATCGATCGGCAAACGATCCTTCCGCCTTCCTTTAAGTTCAGCTTCTAGTTCATTGATTCGTTTAAGGTTGGAGTAGAAGGCGTTGCCTTGGCTAGATGAGTTTTCACTGTTCCCATAGAAGCGCCCGACCAGCGGGATCTTGTGCGGCGGCAAATCCTCACCGGTCAGCACAGCCGCAACCGATTGCTGCGCCTTCCCTGATTCGCGCCCTACTCCACCGGTTACCTGCCCAGCAAGATAATCAATTTGATCTGCAGTTGGACTGAATACACCCGGTACATACTTATTTCCGCCGGAGATAGTATTGATCGCTTCCGCTATCCATTTTGCCGGATCGCTGGCGGTATTTTTGTTTCGAGAAAATCCGGGTGTCGGGGATAGCTTGTTGAAATCCTCCTTGGCTATCGGCTTCCCGGTCCAATCCTTGTTTTCGGATAGTGCGACAAGCGAATCGATCGCGGTAGGCGCGATGGTCTGAATAGAGAATCCCGCGCTACCGATTGGATTGAACGCTTCAGCGAATACCGCGGCGAGTCGCATAGTATGGTCTGCCGGCTTCTTGAAACCGCCCATGGCAAACTCGGTACTAATGCGCCCTATGTTCGGGATAGCGTGAAAGCCGAGCGGCATTGGAATGGTTACATACTTCTTGTCACCTATCGGAATGATCAGGCTGCGCTCGCGCACGAACTCAGGCGGCTCGTCATCATCGAATCCAGCGGCAGCGAGTGCAAGCGCTTGAACCGCGCCGAGCGTGATCCCACCAGCGATGATTTGCTTCCCGGCCTTATTGAAGCGGAATGTTTTAATATCCCCTTTTTCCATGGTCGTCATGGTCTCGCCGATGCGCGCGGTTCCTTGCATGGCAGCATTGAAGAATGCATACAAGGCCCCGGCTTGCTGGCCAGAAGAGCCTTTCCGATTGAAATTAACTGAAATATTTTTTGCAATGCTCGCCGCCCGCGCCTTGCTCAAGCCTTTATCGATCGCTACCTTATAAACCGACAGCCGCATTGCCCCTTCCAGCGTTTGGTTGTAATCAGATAGCCAGTCGAACAACCACCCTGCCCGCTTCTGAGCGATGGCCAGCGGAACTTTCAGGGCCCCGCCGGCGGTAAATATCTTTCCCAAACCGCTATTCATCCAGGCAGTCGGATCCAGTTCGCGCTTGATTGCATTTGCCCGATCCTCGCTGGTTTTGAACAGGTCGCGGTAACCGGTCATGCCGCCTTCTTTCTGCATCTCATCCCATAGGGCGGCCATGGTAGACGTTGACTGATTGCCTTTGCGTTCGCCCCGGGAGGATGCATAAATAGCGCGAATGGCCGGGAGGATATTGCCGAGCACCGCAGCCTTGTGTCCGGCGATAGGCGTAGACGAAAGATTGAGCAAAGAAGCCTGCAAGTCGCGCGTCAGGTTAACGATACCAAAGACCGGATTGTACTGAGTGTTGATCGCGGCAAAGTAGCGCGTGACCTTGGCAGATACGCCCATCAGCCCCTCGAGCTGCGAAGCATCCAGATTCTTGATTGCCTGGGCCATGCGCATAGCTCGTTCGTCGTTCTCGTTGAAGATCACGGCTCGCTCAGTTACCCGCCCCTTGCTATCGACAATCTTGGATACCACTACATTCGCTCGTTCTTTATATCGAGGGTCGGCGCGCTCAACCACCTGCCCGGTCTTTTCGTCGTAATGACGCTGGGGAACGTTTTCTGTGGTCCAGAATTCATCATTCGGATTCAGTTTCGCCAACCCGTAGAGCGAAACGGCAACCCTGTTCTTTTCCCCGCGCACAATCGCCCTCTCACGCTGCAAAGCGATGTTGGCCAGAATATCAACCACGGCACGTTTCGAACCGGTCCGATGCTTTGCCTCTTTCCCTTTAATGGAAAAGCCCTGCCCGATACCCATGCCGCCATCTTTATCCTCGCGCATGAGCGGCACATAAAACTTGAACATCTGCGCCCAGCTATCGGCCTCTGCCTGGCTGATGAGCCCATAGGAAACGTACAGGTCGCGGGTCTGGGAAATGATGTCATCGACCTTCTTCGCGGTCTGCTCGAGCTTACGTTTCTTATCGGCTGGCAGATTGGCAAAGTAATCCCTGGCCTCCTGATTCGTCATGCCCGAGCCGCCGTCGGGCATATTGGGGTCACGTTGAGCGATAAGCGCGTTAGCCTCTTGCGCGTGCCGAGCGTGCAGGTACTTATCCAGTTCATCGATCGACAGGCCGCGCAGCTTCAGCCCGGCGATGAGCGGCTTGAGTTCGCTGTTTACGAAATCCTTGGTGCGCTTCGCCGATCTTCCATGGAATAGCTCTTCTTGCAAATAGGCGTCAAACTTCTCGGCGAGTTGCTGTCCAGACTCACGCACGGACTCCATAACGCGCTTCATGTCGATATGTTTATTCTGGAGTGAGTAGATTAGGTTATCGAGCTTTGAGGGCTCTGGCGCGTCCCATGATGCGTTGCCGCCGGGCTGGGGTGGCATGCGGCTGAACATCGTGCCATCCGACGCATCCCTATAAACCTCCGCCTGTTTCTCATCGAACAGCGATACCTCGTTCTCCGCCATGCCCACAACTTCCGCCCCGGCCACCAATTGCTCTACCATGGCATCAGTAAATGTAATGTCGAACTTTTCCGAGATCCACTGCTGAATGAAGCGCACGAGCTTCTTCCATCCGTTGAGCGCCCTCACCCTGTCAATGGACATATCGGCGAGAACTTCCTCGACAGCCGTTTCCTTGGACATGCCAGCATGTGCTTTCATCATCCTATCGGCGGCATCGCGCACGCGCTTATTCGTGGCGTATATTTGCCGCATGATCGGATCAACGTCCGCACCGAACATCTTTCTCAGGCCCCGGTGACGCGCCTCATGCATGGTAACCATAGCCACTTCAAACGCATCATTTAGCTGATCGGCAACCAGCCAGATTTCATCCGTTGTCGGGAGATAAACCCCGCGCACGCCTCCTGCTTTCTGAGACTTGATCTGTTCCTTTATTTTCTGAGGGAGATCATTCTGAGTAGCGGCAATATTGATCTTCTTGAACCCGGCTTGTTGCAAGGGCTCAATGAATTTCTTGACGTCAGAAACAGAAAGGCCACCTTGTTTGGCGGCCTGTTTGGATTTAGCGGATGCTGCTTTTAGTCGATTACGGGTTTCTGCTATTTGAGCTGCATCGCGGCTGAACTTCGGAGATTCGCTTTTCCTCGCGCTCTTTTCCTTATACGCCTGCAGGCGAGATTTGAATGACCTTGTATCTACGCGACTGAAAGAGACCTTTCCTCCCAAGGGGTCGGCCTTGAAGACACGCCAGATAGATTTACGTAGTCTTCCCAGTTCGGCTCTTTGCCCACTTTGAGAGATTCCTCCATTCCCAGATACATCCTGTCCACTTGCCCCGTGTTCGCTGCCCAACGGTGGACGCCCTCCGGCAAAGGACCAAAGGCTTCGTGATATTTCCCCAGTAACTGGGTTAATTGAGAACCGGAATATTTCATTGAATGCTCCATAAGCTGTTGGCAAATAGCGCTGCATCCTTGCAGGCTCACCGAAATATAGTACAGCAAGCCGCGCAAAAAGTTCAGCTTTTTTAACCGAGTCGGACAAACTGTTGTCGCCAAGAGGGTAAGATAGAAATTCCGTATAAGCGCTTTTATCGTCGTAATGGCTAATGACCTCCTGAGCTATATCGCCAGTCTTTAAATCCAGTCGTTTACTGGATGCGCTCAGCGTCCGGTCGCCCGACAAGACATCAACGGCATGGAATAGCTCTTCTGCCAGATACTGGGCGCCCTCAGACCTTGGGTATTTCCAGTCCCTCGAAACCTCCAGCGTACGACTTTCTGGCACAAATCGAGCCGGGTTGCCAGCCCTGAGTTTCACATAAGCAATTTGCAGCCCAAGGCGCAGCCCGGTTATTTCTTCTGCATCGGCCAGCGCTTGCTTTGCAGTCCCAATCTCATGCCCGAGTGCGGCGAAGCGTTCAAATGACGAACTGGCGGCCTGAGTCTCAAGCGCCTTCGGCTTCACCGCCTCCGCAATCTTCCGCAAAATCTTAGCTGATTCCATATCAGCCTTCTCGAACGCCTTGGCGTGCAGGCGGAAATATCTATGCTCGACAGTTGATGCCTCCCGCTTACCTTCCATTACTTCTTTGGCGCGCTCAATTGCTTTGGACAAGTCTTTCCCGCCCTGTTTTGCAGGGGCGCGGCGTTTGATTAACGATTCCAGATGGGCGCGAATAGGATGTGATTCTTGCGCATTTATTTCGCTAGAAGAATCTGCACTTCCCGGTTCTGGATGAATCACTGGATGACGCTCAACCACAATATCTTTATCGAACGAGGGAAACGTTCTATGCGTACGCGGTGCCTCAGTGTTTACCCAATTTCCGGCGGCATCCTTTTTTACTGTTTGGACAGTAACAGACCAGTTATTGTCGCTCTGATTGAACGATAAGACCCGCTCATGATTTCTCCAATAACTATTTCTGATGATATTGCCGGGCCGGAAATGATCTTCCAGGTTTGCTCTAATTTCCTTCTTCTTAGGCTTTAGAGCCTTCTTTGCAGGCTGTACAGCTCCGGCTTCCTCTGATACGCTTTCATTCCCTGCGGGAGATTGCGCCTCACGTGATTTATCTTCGATAGAAGGTTGTTGCGTGGGGCGGGTTTCCCTTGCAGGACCGATGGCTTGCGTTACGGGGATTCCCGTATCGGTCGTAACTGATTGATTTTTATTCGATGTCGGAATCACGACATCGGCCTGGGTTTTAATTCCATCGAATTCTCGGGAATTAGCCGCCCGCTCAGCCATCGCCTCACCAACCGGCCTGACCTCAACGGATCCATGCTCCCCCGCCACGCCAGCCGCAGCCTGCTCCACTTCCGGCCTTCCATCGGTAGCCACGTCCTGGATCACGGTGCCGTTCGCGTCCCGCGCAGTGACAACCTGATCCGTTCCCGGCTTCTCATCGATGCCATAGCCCAGCGCCTCGCCCATGCGGTTATCGAGGGCGGCTTGTAGCGTAGCGTCATCGCGATACAGAAGAGTGCCCCGGCCCGGTATCTCGGCGGCTTGAACGCCTTCAGGCAGGGAATGCGGCATAGGTTCGCCGGGTGTCAGCAACACGCCAGGCTTACGGCCTTCTGCGAGGGCATCCATTTGCGCGTTGAGCGTTTCGATGCGCTCGGGAGTGGGGGCATCAACCATATTAATGGCGTCGTTAACATGGCTTGGCTCATCAAACACGCCATCCTGAATCGCATCAGAAGCCGCCTGCCGCGTTTCCCGTATTTCGTCTGCCTTATCCCGTCCGGTAGAAATGATGCGGTCTACGGCTTCGCTGGCTGATTCTGGGGCATCCGCAACGGAAGGATCAACGCCTTCAGTCGCGCGACGATTCAATTCAGTTTGAGCCGCAGCCTTCGCGCGTTCGCCGCCACGGTTCGAGGTGTATTTTAGGACGCCATCGGAGACTTCGGTTACTGGTTTGCCGAGGATTGTTTTAACGTGCTCAGCATTTTCCTGTCGGCGAAATACCGCGCCCGTTCCACCGCCAAGAACCCCGCCGCCAATAGCACCCATGGCGCCACCGAACAGCGTTTCATCTATATTCTCTGGCGTAGTCGGGTTTTCGAATGAGGCAAGTTGCTCAACGGGATTCTGAACAAGCTCTTCAGCGCCTTCGATTGCGGCACCCTTCACTATCCCTTTGCCGATCGATCCCTTCAGCGTGGTAGCCGCAAACTTCTCAGCCAGCTTCGCCCTGCCCTCTTTCGTCATCGCAGCAAGTGCCCAATTCTGCGGACCAAAGCGGGATTCGATAGCGCCTACGGTTGCAGCGCCCAGCGCAGCAACGGCCTTGGATTTAGCTGAATCCTGATTGTCTGGATCAGCCAGAATCTGCTTGTCACGGATTCCACCAAAGGAAGGCAGAGCGGCAATAGCGGCAGGTCCAAGCCATGACACAACCTGTCCGGCAGCGGCAACCAGTGGCGCAGCGGGACCGGCCAATGGAGATAATGCGGTGATGCCCTGCCCTACTGCCCTTGCCCCGACAATACCGGCCATCGATGAGGCGGCATTGCCTGTTGCTTCAGCCACGGCGGTACCGGGCTTGTCGGCAATATCCTCAAGGCTATTTACTGCCGTGGGATTGGCGTCGATGATTCCCTGCCCAGCGCGCTTGAGAGCGTTATCTTGGCCGACTCCGGGGATGAAGTCGGCCGCGGCTTGGCCAGCGCCTTTGATGCCAGCGCCGGCTGCACGCTTGGCAGAGGCGATAAAACCGCCTTGTTCATTGGGTATGGCCGGTTTCTCGGGTTCAGCAGGCGCTCCATACTTGGACGAAAAAAAACCGCCCAGGTCGGCGGTTTCATCTTCGGTTCTGATAGCGGAATTTCCAGCGCCACCGTACTTTTTAGCAAACAGATTGCTGAACTCGTCTAAACCTTCTGGCATATCATTATCCTTTTATCTACTAAACGCTTGATCTCAATCTAAGCGTTCCTCGCCACAATGGCTTGAATCTCAGCCTCAAGTTTTTCTCTGTCGCTTGGCGTAAGGTTCGACGCGGTAACCTCGTGATGCAATTCTTTCAATCGAAGTTGATCCATGGGGTTAAACCTTGCTTGGTGAATCTGCTCTTGCTGTGGGGTGCGGCGTTGCGCAATCCCGCCGGGACTTGGATTCACTGCCGGAGACTCCCTTGATTCCCCAAGCGGCGCGGCGTTGGCTTGCGGTGCCGGTCGAGGCGTATCAAGTCTGCCCTGAGGTTTTGCCGTCGGTTTGCCGCCGCCGAAGCGCTGTTGCAACTGCTTTGCCCATTGGCTCATCGCCGGTCCATTACCAAGCGGAGCGGTGCGTATCATGTCAGTTAGCGCATGTTGCTCTCGTGCCGTTAAGTCGCGGCCGCCGAGCATATCCGATACTGCTTGTTCGGCATCAACCGAAAGGCTTGAATATGTCATGCGTTTCTGTGGGTCAACGAACGGCTTTCCATCATCGCCCGTAACAGAACTTAGCGCGTCCAACGCGGAATCTCTGCGCTTGATTGCAGCGTCTATTTTTTCCGGTTTGTCGCTACCAACGCCCATGCGATCATAACGACCTGCCCGCGCCGCGGCTTCATTGGTTTTTGCTCCCAAGTAGTAAGCGCCCATCGCCCTATTCTTTAATGCGCTCGCGTCATTGTCGCGCGCACTGGCATCATAGTTCCGAACCTGAGCATCAGATACACCCCTTCGCCCCTCTGATTCATTCCGCTTCAGTTGGTGTTCGAGGTATTTCTCAGGGTCAAAGGTCGTTTGCAACAGGTCTCCCAGGTCCATTTCTTGCTCACCCACGCCAGCAATATTTATCTTCCACTTATTGCCATCTATTCTTGTAGGGCGATCTGCCAACTCTATGCCGCCCCTCTTCAAAAAAGGGATGGCTTCGTCCACTTGCCCGCGCATCAAATGCATAACGCCATCCGCCAAGCCGCTCTTTTTCGCTGAGTAAGCACGCTCCAGCCACGGCGTCATTTCTTTGCCGATACCCATTTGATGAAAGACCATGCTGATCTGGTCTAACTTGTCGGCATCAAGCGTGCCACTTACCATCGCCTTCATCAGTTTTTTCTGCGGGCTGAGTTGTTCTGGCTCTTGAGCCTGCTGGCTTTGTTGTAGCTGCTGGCGCTGTGCCTTTTGCTGGCGGTCAAAATCCCCTAGGCTCATGCTTGACGGCTGCTCGCTGTTAAGCGACTGCATCTGCCTGGGAGTTCCTAGCCCCGCTTGCGCAAAAGCCGCATCTGGTATTCTTGCCACACCTCCTTCAGCAAACCCCTTAGGCTTGGACGATGAAAGCCCGCCCCCCATATTCGCGTTTTTGAATATTCCGCCATTGACATACCTTGAGTCCAGCATTGCCAGCCCGCCACTGGCGAAACCTCTAATTCCATAATCTGGGCGCTGCTCTGGCGGAAGTAGAGCCGATGACTGCTGCGGGTCAGCTATCTGCCCGCTTCCGTCCGTCTTGAATTGAAGCGCCGCCCCCCCTCCTGCCGGAGTGAGCAGATCGCCAACCATTTGCCATCCGTTCTTTATCTTGTCCTTATCGAACTGAAATTTCTCCTTATCTAATTCATATCTTTTATTCTCCAAATCCATCAAACCGCCTTGGTGTTTGATATTCCGCCCAATCTGGAGCCCGCTCGCCAGTCCGTTTGCCATTCCACCTGCTAATGCGCCAAAATTCATGGTTTATTCCCCTTTAGTGTTTAGCCAACATTGACAGCCCGCCCCTGGACCCACCCGCGCCCCGCCCCGCCGCCCTGCCCTTGCTTTTTTCCAGCATCATCAGGCCGCCAGCGTTAAGTCGATGCACCGCATCTTCTCCGATCAACCCCACGGCTTCCTTGTTCAGCACCGCCTCACCATTCGATAAGCGGATAGGCTGAACGCCTTCGATACTTGCCGGAATGGAATCGCTTGTCCCGGTACCCGGCCCCTCGATCATGCCGCCTTCTGCGTACCCACTGCGCCTCAGCATGCCCAATCCGCCAGAAGAGGCGTTTGGTCTGGAGAGCGGTTTCCCGGACAAGCCGTGCGCTGAGTTGTTTTTGATCACGCCGCCCTTGCGCAACATCATGGCCGCCGCACCGCCGGCGGTTCCGAGCAGACTTCCTATTCCCGCCATTGATTGAGCCTTCATCTGCTGGTCCTGGCTCCAGGCGTTCAGTTGATTTCCATACAGGTTATTCATCAATCCGCCCGCTGAATTATTCCCTGCTTGGGCGCCTCCAAACCAATTCACCGCAGCATTGGTGCCGGCATTGTTTATATTCGCGCCAGCGGCCATATTTCCAACGGCAGAGTTTCCGCCGTTCAGAGCGAGCGAGTCCGCAGCAATTCCCGTATTTGGCATATTCCTCCCGAACTGCGCTGCGCCGGTACGTAGTGCCACCCCCTGCTGTTCAGTGGCGCGCCGTGCGCCGTTCATCGCGCCCGCTGCATCCCTTGCCAAACCAAGGTTAGTTTCATTTTGTATCGCTTGGAATCGGCCAGAATTGGGATTGATCCCCATCCGCTCCATTCCGCGCTGGTTTGAGTCGAGCGCACCTTGGTAGCTCTTCCTCACATCTCCAGCCGCTTGACTGGCCATGCGTTCCTGCCGCTCCGGTGAGTCCCAATTGTTAGCATCGTCCACCATTTTCTCTTCGATGGGAGCGAAGAGGTTTTTGTATATATTCCACTGACTTTCAGCGCGCGCCGCGTTCGTGTCCGCAGAGTCGATCTGCTGCTGCACCACTTTCTCTATTAATGGATCTTGTTGCGCCGCACGGTCTTTATTCCAAGCTAAAGTGTCCCGCGCAACTCCCGCCATTTCTTTCGATATTTCTGCGTTTGCCATTGCGGACTGCCCCACAAGTGGATCGGCCTTCGGTGGCTTCGAACTACACATAACTATTTCTCCTTTTTTAGGCATAAAAAAAGCCGCTAGTGGCGGCTTGGTGGTTTTTTGCGAGTTCAGTATCGGTACGGCCTTGAAACGTTGTTATTCATGCTGTCCCAATGTTGCTGCTGGCGCGTTTGATCTATGGATTGCTGCATTTGCTGTTGCTGCATCATTCGATCTTGATGCATGCGCTGCGCTTCCATTTGCTGCATTTGCTGCTGCTGCATCTCTTGTGTTCGCCGCTGAATGCTCGGATCAAACCCGTAGTTATTCCCATAAGATTGCGCGCTTGATGCAACAGGTAGCGCGAGCGCTACAGCCACCGCGGCGATTGCAATGATATTTCCCATTCTTCTCCTCCTTTGGTTAAATTCTGCGCAGGACAGGAATTATAAGGTTTCTCTGCAATCCAACTCCATTGGACTGAAGTACGTCCACTCCTGCTGACTGGGGCTCTTTCACTCAATATATCGTGGCTCCATAAGCCTCAAATATCTTATCTTCGTTCGCCTGAAGCATAGGCGAAACAACCAATGCTTTAAGATAATCCGGTTGGCCGATAAACCAATTCATGAATTTTTTTGACGCAAGAAGTTCGGCCCTACCTTCAGCCGTTTGGTGCGACGGAAACATATCTTCTATGTAGTCACCAAGCGAACTCCCACTCTTGCCACCATATTTATCCGCAAAGAACTCTCCGTAGTCTTTTCCTGTTCGGTTAGTTGGCTCTGAGCGTGCCGCAGGAATGGAGCGATCATATCTATAATTTTTGGCAACTCTCGCAAATCGCGCCCATTCACCCTTAAGTTCAGATAACTTAGGAAATTGCTTGCGGCAGCTTCTTATAAGAATGCCCATTCCTGCTTCTGTTTTTGCTTCTCTGGCAGCCTGATCGCGACATTCCTCAAAGGAACTAGGCCCCCACAAATTAAACCCCGTAAGCAAGAACACACTTAGCGCCCCCACACAAACCAATAAGCGCCGCATAGCAAAGCCCCCGCTGTTGAGTCTGTGTATTCTATCAGACCCAACAGGGAGGCAACTTAAACCTTAGTTGTGTTTCGATGCGCTCGTTGATCTTGGCTTCTTTAGAGCGGCGCCGCTGACCTCTGGCATTTCATCTTTCCCGTATTTCTCCGCGAGCCAGGTGATGCCTTTTGGCGTTACCCTCGTCTGGCGGAATCCGAAGCCGTCATTTTCCCCGGTCTTTACTTCAAACCTGCCGGCATTAATGTGCTCTTGGTACGGTAGCCAGACCCCGCGCATGAAGATCACGCCATCCTGCTCAAGCTGCTTCGTAAATGCACGAGGCCTCCATCCGATGATCTTGGCAACGTCTGTAATGCACTGGCTTGTTCTTGCGTCAACGTATCGTTCTACAAAATCGAGGGCGGGCTTGGCGGCTTCCAATTGAGCCACGGCAACTTCTCGGGCTTCGTACTGCTCCGCCCAGGCTCTTGCAGCTACTGCGGGCTTAGTGAAGTCTGGCAGCGATGGCGCATTCGCGGTTTTCTGCTCAAGCTCAGTCATCCGGTCGAATACTTTGGCCTGTAAGTCGTAGCTGTAGGACATGGCCATCAGGCAAGCCTCGCGCTTAAGGAAGCGATAGCAGGGCTTCTCACGATTCAGGCTGTCAAAATAGATGGACGAAAAATTTCGTTCATCTTTTCCAAGGACTTTAGGAACCTTCACCAAGAAATCCGCATGCCGCAATTCAGCTTCTTCCGGCTTACGCTGGCCGTTGATGAATTCCACAAGCTCAAGACTGGACATTGTGACGTCGGAACGTCCTTCAACTTTAATGAGTTCGTTCATGCCAGCACCTTTTTCAGTAATTTGGCCTTAAGCGTTTCAATCATGCCCAAACAGGACAACGTGGATTTTCCCGCTATTCCTATAGCCTCTGTACTAAACGTCTTGTTGCTGTTTATTTCGACATAAGCGAGGCCAATATTCTCTCCGCGCTCAGCTCGGCGCAGCAGCTCTCGCATCGAATCGACATAATCCGATTTGGGCGCTAGTGTGGAGGCTAGTTTTAAACTAGGTGTGGCGAGTTTCAGGGCAGGTTTTACGGCTGGCGCGGTTGCGCCTTTGGATTTGGACATGGTGAAACTCCTTGTTAAGCGGTTTGAGTTTTCCGCTCCCGACGTCAATCGGGTGGGCGGAATCGCATGGGTTGACGTGCCGGAACAAGGGAACCGGTGAGCATTTCTGCTCCCCACACGACCCGCCCATAAAGGGGTAGCCATGCTACAGGCGTAAAAAAACCGCTTTCCAGCGGTCGCCCGCCCTGTTTCCGAGACGTCAATCTCGACCGCTGAATGTTCAGCGGCAAGTGAACAATACATATTTGCATTCCTTATGTCAATGATTTTCGGAAATAAAAAAAGCCGCTTCATTGAGCGGCCTCGTGCTTTCAGACTCGGTACGTTTAATCCAGCACTTTCATCAATCCGTTTTCCACGTGTGAATACCCAAGCGCTTGAAAGAACCGGCCCGCTGTATTCACGGTCTTGACGGTAATATTGATTTCACGTGCTCCCAACTGTTTCAAAGCGCTTTCCACGTAAGCAACAAACTTGATTGCCGCCCTACCTCGGCGGGCTTCGGGCAACAAATACAGCGTGTCCTCAGTAGCGATGAGAGTTTGGGTATGTGCGCTCTTATCCAGATACATGGCGCAGTCGCCCAGCAATTCCCCATCCTTTCTCAGCGTGAAAAGAATGTAGCGCCCAGCGCGTTCATACCTAAAAAAGGTTTCATAATCCGGGTTGAAAGGTAGCCCATGCCGGTGCGCTTCAGTCTCATCCCAATGACATTTATGCAAAGGCTTGATCTCATCCGCAATATCCTCGATCCGCTCTACGGCAAAGGTGAATTCCCGGTACTCGGCAGGCTTGATCCGCTCGATAACATCGAAGGGAATAAGGGAAGGAATCTGGTTTGCAACCATGCAAATATCAGCGGCCAACTCAGGCGTGAGAGTCTGCCCAACATGAGCTTTTAAAAGTGACACAAGATCCATTAGCTATCCAGCCTCGTTAGAATGTCCTGAACCGAAGTCCGGACTTGGTTGACGTACTGATAAAGCGCCTCGCATTCGGCTTTCGTGGGCGTTGCAGAGAACTGTAAATCTTGAAATGCAGGTGGCGTAATCTTGTTTCCGCGGCGGCCAGCGATGGTTTCAAGGAAGGTTTTGAGCCAGGCCGGTGCGTCTACCGGGATGCCGGGTTTTTTTATCTTGTCGGTTGAGGTGATGCCGGTGGTTAGGGCGGCTTCGACTATCGTGCCGTTGTTGACAAGCCCGTATGCGGATACCGCGTCATTGGTGTTGGTTGTGAAGGACGAACCGACGACAGTTGTCGTGCCACTGGCATTCGCTATGTCGTCAATGTTGACGTAGGCTACCGTACCAACAATTGCGGTCGCTTCTACCGTGCCAGTTGCGGCGCAAATATCATCTGCATTTGTGGTAGCGGAAAAGCCAACGACGGTCGTTGTGCCGCTCGCGCTGCTGGTATCGTTTGCGTTCGATGCGGCTACCGATCCCGTTACAGTTGTCGTGCCTGAAGCCGACGCTGTATCATCAATGTTGGTGTAGGCGACTGAGCCAGTTACGGCTGAGCCAACTACGCCGCTTGCCGAGCAGGCGTCATTGGCATTGGTCGTGGCAGACGTTCCGACGATAACCGGTGAGCCTGTGGCGGATACGGTGTCGTTTGCGTTTGTGGTGGCCGAACTGCCGGTAACTGTGGTCGTGCCGTATGCCGCCGATGTATCGTTAGCGTTGGTTGCTGCGACGGATCCGGTGATAGTCGTTGTGCCTGATGCTGAAGATGTGTCGTTAACGTTGGTATAGGCTACCGTGCCAGTTACCGCCGCGCCTGCGCTTGCGATACTTCTTATGTATTGCGGGGCCCAGATATACGGAGTCTGCGTATCTTCTTCGTTTGTGCCGTAGGTTGTGCCAAAGCGGGTCGCAGTTTTGCCGCCTACGATGTCTATTATCGCCGTCGCACTCGCCGTTCTACCGTGGAGCAAGAACTTGATATTCGGCGCGAAATGCATTCCGAGAATGGGCGCCCCGTTGGCAAGTTCAACAGCTTGCGCTGCCGTTAGTCCCGACCCTGAGATAAATGATACCTGCCCCCAGCGACCTTTCCACATCCGATTTGCTGTTAAATCAGAACGCGAGCCGATATAGGGGCCAACAGACGAATCAGAAGAGCCGAAGTTCGCCGTTCCAGTGGACTCTATCGCGGACGAATCCCCCAAGCCAATCTGCCCCACATACATTTGCCCAGACCGCCTGGTGGCATACAGCCAATTCCATTTGTCATGCGCAACCGGGGTTGTCGTGGCTAGTTCTGGATACCCACTTTCAACCTTTAGCCCAGCCCCCTTACCTGCGGCAGTGTTGTAGACAAATAGATTGAAGCTCGCTGGATTTCCGTACAGTCCTGTGGAAATTAGGTATTTTATATCAGCCGTACTTTCTGGATATACCAGCGCTAACCAAGTCCAATCGGCATTCGGGAGCGAGAAATCGGCGTGATCCGCTAATGAGTGGTATCGAGTTGTATTACTCGATCCGAGATCTATTGCCATTTAAGTTGTCGTGTAGGTGAGCGAGATTGCCCAGACCGCCATGTCGCCTGTTGCGTTTGTTCCGGTAGTTCCATTCTCGCGACCAATGCGAATAGCAATTTGATCGCCACCTGCAAGCGAATCAAGAACAGCGGGCGAGTAGGATATTTCTTTAAGAACTCCTGCTGTTCCTGGAACGGTGTTGTCCGCCGATTTCTCGATGGCAGCAGCCGTTCTTGAAACTATATTATCCCCAACAGAAGAGGCCGCAAACTGAGTCCGGATTGCAACGACTCCCGTTGTTGCGGAAACCATTGAATACTGCCATTTTACCGTAAGGCCAGAAGCGAAATTATCTGGCATGCGGAAAGAGAAAGTAATGATTTCATCATCCGTTCCATCAAGGGTGAGGTATGGAACGTTGCCGATCCACAACAGACCAGGCGGAAATGACGCATCCTTTACTCCACTTAAAATCGGGAGGATAATTTCTGAGGTCGCCATTTTTAACTTCCTAAGTTATTACGGATAGCAGTGATAAGATCGTCAACAGTCCGGTCAGGATAATCCTGTTTGGCTGTGGCTTTAGCCTTTAAATCAGCAAGCGACGTGGCGGTGCGTATCCCATTCAGAATCTGGTTTTGGAAGTCTGCATGAGCGTTAAACTCATTCAGCACTACCCGCATGAACGCCCGAAGCACATCCTCTGGGTTCGTGAACATACTAGCGATGGCGTCGCGCTGCGTTTCTAGCTCAGCCAAATCAACAGCGTTTCGCGCAGCTTGATCCATGAGAGTCACGGTATCGCCGGTAATGATCCAGTATTTGGACTCAAAGCCTTCAACTGCCGCCAAATTAGGATTGATGATCCACTCCCCTGCTGGGTAATTCGGCTCATGAACGCTGCGCCGAAACTCATTGGTTGTGCGGTTCAGTACGTTTGCCATTACGGATTGCCTTCGCTGATCGTGAAACTGGTCACACTTACCGGCTGCGCCGCAACAATGCTTGTCGTGGTCAGATTCAAATCGGAACCGCTTGTGCCAACGTTTCCATCAAGCACATGAGTCGTCCCGTCGGATTTCACGATGCGAAACCATGATGCCGTCCCGGTAGCATCCGCGCTTGAGTCGTCGGCGATTGCATTGAGAGTCAGGACACCGCCAGAGGCCGCAGGCGCGAATGTGGCGTTGCATGTCAACTGTGCAAGCAGCGTCGTTGCTGTGCCGCCTGTTGCCGGTCTGGAGCCGCTGTATATGCGAAGCAATGCACTTGCCCCTGCCGCCGTGGTGATAGCGTTCAGCATCGTATTTCTGAGTGTTGCGTTATATCCTAAAGCCATTTTCATTTCTCCAATAAAAAAGCCGCCCAAATGAGCGGCTGGTGTTTCAGTTTGCGAATTTGTGCAAACTGAGTATTTGCGCAAGTTTCCTGTTACGCGCCCTTCAATCCATCCATAGTCTCAGCCAGCACCACGCCTGTAACTTTCACGTTACCCGATAGCACAACTTCAACATTGTCTGCCTTGTAGCCACCTGGCAGCCGGAAGGCGCGGGTATTCGTTACCTGCTTGGTAAACTTCAGCACGCCATCCGCCCATAGTTGGAATTGCAGCGAGTCGATAACCAGTGAAGGCGTAGATTCCATCGCATCCCCGCATAGCTCACGCTCACCCAATTCCGCATCTGCTAATCCATCATCCATTAATCTGCCGTCGATCAGCGCCTGATTTGCTGCAATAGAAGCCTCAAACGATGCGCCGGATGAAGCGGATTCGGCTTCGGTCATATCAAAATCAGCATCGATCTTGGCCGCGCCATAGTTGATAGGCGGCGCCGTAATGAACTTCTTGCTCTTCCATTCGTAGGCGAGCTTTGTCCCGACGTCGCCTTCCCACTGGTAGATTTTCTTGTCGGCTGCGACGTAAAGTTTTCCGGTCCAGGGATCAGCCCATATCGCCGTAATCTTCTGATTAACCTTGATGAATGAAGCAGATTCAGCCTTGTCGATCACGAACATGAGCGAACTGTCATCAACCGTATATCCGCAGTAGTAACGATTGTCGGCAGAGGCGGCAATGAATGTATTGGGGTTAAGCTCAGCCCATTCCTTTTGCGTGAACAGATCCTTGGTCACAATGTCCGTATTGATGCCAGCGATAACCAACCCTTGCGGAGCCGGGTAGCCTACGCCGAATGCAAAACTCGCCATGCCGCGCTTAGCCATGCACGGCCATGCAACGCCCAGCTTCTCCATGCCTCCGCCCATCGTTACCGGGTCCACGCCGGTAATGCTGAACGGATTGCCTTTCGTCATGCCAACAAGGGTTGTCCCGGTAACTCCGATTGCAACAATGTCCTGATCGTAGGTCTGCCGGTAAGCGGTCGGCCAGGCATAGGGCTTGAATGGCTCCGAGAAGCAGACTTCATTTCCGGTGAAACCAGCCGCGATTCCGTTGGCAAGAATGACGATACCCTTTAGGTCTGCCGGCGGCATGAGCCAGGTGGTAGAGGGCAATACTTCGCCCAGCGCGACAGTCTCATCACTCGCCGTATCGCTGTAAGTCGCGGTGATTGCAGCAATGGTGACAACGTAGTGGTACTCAGTGCCACTCGAAGTGGTCAGCGTGCGATAGATGCGTTTGTTCATCCCGTTGGTGTTATGTGGGGCCTGCCGCGTCCACGTGCCGCCGGATGAATAAGTCTGTGTGGTCGATAGGATGACCCTGACTTTCTTGGTGACAGAATCAACGTTATTAAGGGTGAACGCACCATTGAGGTCAGTCATGCCGGTAACACCAGAAAATGTCACAGTCTCGCCAGCGCGCAGCCCATAAACCTTATCAAGCGTGATCTCAACGTAACCAGCAGACGGCGTATCTTTGACCGCACCGGTTACCGTGCCCGAATTCGGCGGCGCAACATCCATCCCGCTTAATGCCCAGGTCGCACCCGACTCTTTGCCGGTAGCCAGCGTAGAAGCCGGAGAAGGCGCCGATTCCTCGCCCCATGGCGTAACGAAGGTATAAACGTATGCCCGAGTAACATCAGCGCCGGTACCGCCACTGGCAGACACGGAAGGCTTTGTTATTGGAGGCGTCACCCCAAGCACAAAGCAGCCTGAAGGGTATGGGCCTATGCCAGCAGTCGCGGTATCGTAATCCGATACCCGGGGTTCGCCGTCGCCGGTGTAGTAGAACCGCCTTTCGGTATTGGCTGCGATGGGCGAACGAGCAACATCTACATCCTTATCCCATGCCAGCCATTTTTCATTGCCATCTTTTTCCATCCGGAACATGGATTTGATGTCGTTGGCGATAACCGGCGAAGCGATCAGAAGAGGTCCGTTACGTGGACGCAAGTCGCCAGAGGTTAGAATGCAATTGGTCGCTACTTGCGCCTGATTCGGGCTCAGCAGTTGCTTGGCCAGCCTCGGCACAAGGCCGGAAAAACCGGCGATTCGGAATGCTGCCATAGACAAAACTCTTATTTAGATGCAATGGGATAAACAGCTAAAACGCCTTTTTTATAACCCTTGTCTTACCCTATACCTTGTGATTTAAATCGCTTAGAACGCCTGAAATTCAGCCTGTTTTTTGTGCATTTCTATCGAAATTATGTGATGCGCGACCTTGGCCGTTCTCGTCTACTCTTTCGTATTTTCCAGAGGTAAAACCGAGTTCCCGCACTATTCTTTTCAGTGCGCGACGGTCGCTGATGACCATGGGATGCTCGTCTCTCGCAACGTGCCCCTTGACGTCATACGCGCTCGGCTCTTCTTGCTGCGCGATAGTGGCAACCCAGACATAAGGGCCCGTTATCGATCGATCATCAACGCGACGGCGTACCAGCCAAGACGGTTTCAGGATTGCTTCTACTGTGAGCAAGCCATCGACGATGACGAAGTTACCGGGCAGACCGTTCACACCCGACCATCCTTAGCTCTCCTGTCCATCCGATCAAAGATCGCGTAAATCTTGAAGTAACCGCGAACGACAACGATGGCCGCCCAACTCATCCAGGCCATCAGAAAAACATCGAATACTCTTATCGGAAGCCAGTTGGCATAGGAATAGAAAACCATAGCCATCAAACTGCACATAACAGCAGTCACGAACCATGGAACGAAATTATTCACGCCAACCCCAAGCACTGCTTATATTCAGCCTCGCGACGAATGGTCAGCCCGCGCATAACCTTTCCTTGGAACCTATTAAATGACTTGATGCGCCTACAGGCTTCCTCATAATCGCCCTGATTCAGCACGTCAATTAATCTGTCCGGCTCCGGTAGCTTCGGCTTACCTTGATCGTCAACCGTCCGTTTGTCGGCTTTGCGGCACACTGCGCCCACGCCCACGTTATAGGCGAGGCTCACATATGCATCGAACTCGTGCTGATAAAGCGGCACGGCGACGCACTTGCGCACACCGGCGGCATAGACGTCCTCGATCTCGTTAAGCAGGCGGATCATGGCGCGGACTGGCGTTGTTTTATCTCCCAGTCGGACGCCAGCAGTAGAGCCAAATCCGTTAGTAGGCACGTCCCCAGCGACCGGCGGCGCGGCAACCTCGACATAGCCCTCATGCTGGGCGATGCCAACATACAGGCTTGCGCTAACCATCATCAGCGCCACGGCAGACCGAACCTGCGTCACAGATGGTTTAATCATGGCCCGCTCCATAATTAGGTAGATCAACTGTCTGGCCTGCCAAGGTATGCGTGCAATCTGTCAGGAATTGGATGCGGCCATCAGTGATGAACGAATGGCAAATCGTCTCTACGTGCGGCAATTCCTTCTCGCCGGCAGCGGCCCTTGTCATTGCCTCTTCATCGCTAACCGTGAGCTTAGTTCTGCGAACCAGTATTGATGGCGTGATAGTTGGTCGCCTCACATCTCCATTCCAATCCCATCGCGGGCCCTTCCCTTCGCCATGTTGTATCCCATGCGTCCTATCGCAGCCGGGACACCAGAACAGCAGTTTGCCGTCATCGCCTACAGTCGAGATAACCTGATTTACAGATGGTTTCATGACTGCTCCTTTGCCGCGTCCAGTGCCGCCTGGATTTGCGCGTCCGCAATCCCCTGGTTAATGAATCGCGCAGCAAATGCCCCGGCAGCGTAGAAAAACCAGCCGAGATACTTGAAAGCAGACGCTCCATCAGCGACCAGTTCAGGGGTTATGCCCAAGATCCCGGTAGGCACGAACGAGGCCGATTCGGATATGCTGATCAGGATTGACGCGACAGCGGCCAGTCGTACGCTCCAGGCGCCCTTTAGAATCGCTTCCCAGTTCTCAACGAACTTCATTTTCCATCCAGCATGCAATCGAGCTTCAGATTCAGCGATTCCTTCTCATCCCCGGTATCAATGCCCTTGCACGTCGGGACATTGAGTCTGACCGTAGGCCTTGATGTCTTCGCCGGTTCCTCTGCCGGCTCCCGGGTTGCATGGGCCCCTACAGTCGGCAGTATCACCACGGCATCGGTCTTATCCGGCACTACCTTCGGCTCAACACAAGCCGCGGCGAAAACGGCTGCGACTATAATCAAGTATTTCATCGCCCCCTCCTGTTCCAGTGATCAATGATCCTGTCGAGCTTCTCGTTAAACTCCTTCATGGTTTCCCGCTGCTCGACCCTTGCCGACTTAATCTCAGCGCTCAAGCGCTCATTGGTGCGCTCCTGATAAACCTCGCCGCGCTTGAGCGCCGCAATATCGTTCTGCACCGCGTTATAGGTCGCAACGCCAGAAGCGAGCAGACCGGCTACCGCGATAATCCCGCCGAATGACAGCGTGTAATTCGATGGGCCGCGCCTTCTCCTTTCCTCCTTTTCACCTTCATCACAGCCCATTTCGTATCCTCGCGCTTTCGTCTGTTTCGTATGCTTTTTGGCATTCCATACCGCAAAGCGGGGTAATTGATCGCTCAAAGCAACTCAGGCAGTAACCGTCATGCTTTAAAACAGGTTTTCTTGCAGCCCGCGCCGCCTCGCGATGAATCTCTTCCTGTTCGGTAGCGCGGTCTGATACGTCCATGATTTACAGCAGCGCGAGTACAGCAATTGCCAACAGGGCGATGCCGACGGCGACGCCAGTCAGTATTGCTACCGAGAGCTTGTTCCGCACGAACCATCCGTCAACCTCTTCCTCGGCTTTGTCGTAGCCATCCTGCACAAACTTCAGCGCTTCTTTTGCTTTGTCATCGAGTGCCATTGCCTTGCTCCTATAAAGTAAAGCGTGCGTCTTGCGGTAACGAGTCATGCAGACTCCCAATAAAAAAGCCGCTCAGTGGCGGCCTGTTCGTGAAACGTAATGCAATGATTTATAAATACTTTACTCCGTAATAAACGGCATTGAATATCAGGCAGGATAGGAACCAGAAGAATAAGTCGGTGCGGCCAACTCTGGTAATGTCCCAATCATGCTGCTCAAGTTCACGCTCTGTCGCGACCGCCATTACAAGGATCGTTGCGCCCCAGACCGGAACCGGGAATGTGAAGGCGAACATAAGGCACAAGCCGTAGAACATGTGGGCGCTTTGATCGCGCAATCCTGTCCAGAAGGTTTTGACGCGGGGTGGCGTGGATGTGCAATCAGCCATTAAGTAATTTCTCCGGGCGATTCGCAAGTTGCGCCGCCGCCAGCATCACCTGTTGCGTTTGCTCCCCCTGCTTCACCATTTCATTCCTGAACGATTCGGTAGCTGCTACGCCCTTGCGCGACTCATTGGCGGTGTTAATCATCAAGGTTGGCATCCATGCGATAGCGCAACCCCAATTGTCGATTTCCGTACCAGTATTCACGTCGTTGCCACGAACCTGGATATACCAAGGGCAGCGGTATAAAACCGGCTTGCCGTTCTCGGTTCTGGCCTCTTCACACTTCGCCCCGAGCGGGCAATCTGCGATTTTGGTTTCCATTAGTTCTTGCTCGCTAGGATCATGTCGATGTATTGCACGGCCAAATCAATCGCGGTACCTGTGAATGTGTGAGTGTGCGAGCCACCGCCTCCGGTCGCGGTAGTCGCGGTGGTTAACGGTGCATCGTTCCCAACTACCAGAACATCCGCTGTACCTCCGTGCCCCTGCAATCCCTTTCCACTGTAGTGAACATGCGAGGGGATTTGCGCCTCGGTAAGTGTCGTTGCCCCAACCACGCCGCTTACTGCTTTTGAAGCAAACGCAGTAGTAAACGCAACCGATCCTCCCGAACCCCCACCTGCCGCACTTACTACGCGCAGTGCTTTATTGTTATGCGTCGTTAACTGCGTCCAGCCGGTCGGTGCAGCGGCTTGAAAAAATGACATGACCGTGCCGGTCGGAATTTCATAGATGCCGAGGGTCGCCCGCATCGCGGCCATGTCCGTATCATCCAGAAGCGTCCGGGCAGCGGCAGTCAAGCCAGCCAGTGCCGCCGCGCCCGATCCCGTGAAGTACGGCAGTTTGTCGGCGGCAGAAGAAAGCGCCCCCAACGCCACCAAATTGGCATTCGACAGCGTTTCCTGTAGTGCGATATTGGTCAGGCTGGCCACAAAGTAATCACCAGCGTTCCATGTTCTTGCAGTCGTTCCATCCAGTCCGCGCCCGCCTACGGCTATCGTCATCGCGTCACTGTTTCGCGCATCGATCTTCACGACCTCACGATTGCCCGAGGCATCCTTGAATGTGCCATAGAAGTAATCTCCAGCGGCCAATGCCGGAAAGAGCAGTCCCTTGCCAGCCTCGACGGTGAAGCTTAGCCCGCTCGTGCCAGATGGGGCTGAGCCGACTATAGCTTTCCCAAAATTACTAAATTTATTCAAGGTCCTATCCTCGTCTCAAAATAGATGTCTGCAACGGCGCTCTGGTAAAACTGCGCGCAGTCCGCGTCCCGGCTTGTCCGGTCATAATGGTGAATTGCTGATTGTGATAGGTGGCAAGCGAAGGGTTCGAATATGGCTTTTTAGGCGACAGCATCAGTCGAGACAGGGCGCCGTGTATGATCGCCTCCCTGAATTCGTTGAATATGGAACCATCTATCCCGGTAGCGTCAGGCGAGGGCTTTAGCGCGACCGTCATGATCAACGTGCCATCGACATCAGGCGCCGGAATAAGCATCAACGAAGTCATACCGCCAAAGATGTACTTGGGTGTTCCTTCTTCCGAGCGCCAGTCAGGATTGCTTATTCCGTATTCGCCCACGCGGGACTGAAGCTCGTCACCGTTGAATGCTGCGTAGGTGATGACGTGCACTACTGTTTCATCAGGCGGAACAAAGTCATATTCGGCTGTACCGGCGACAACCGCTATATCTGGATGGGTGGCTTTATAGGCTAGAGACTGTTCGCAGAAGGCAATAGTGGCTTGGCGAATTGCGATGTTGGCAGCGGGAATAGGGCAGCCCGGAACGTCTGGTAAAACGTAATCCATGAACTGAATCCATGGGGCGATCATGCCGGAGCCTCTGCGCCAAAGAGGTTAGCGAATGCGGCGGCCCGACCTGAATTTACATGCTCATCGTCGGCACTCTCGGCCCGGAAAGTAACGTAATCGGCAATCAACTGAATGTATTCAGCCGGCAGCGGGAACGCATCAGTCAGCGTCTTCTCGCCAGTCGGCAGGTTGGAAAAGTTACCAACGAACAAATCCGGCCTACGCTTGACCACGACGAGCAGCCCATGATTGACGAACGCAAGCAGCGTCTCGTCGGTATATCGCGCGCCGTCCGCGTCATTCAGTGGTATCCGAGCAAGGTCAACGACCGATTGATAAGTGAAGGCCATTACTCGGCTTCCATCGCATGTTTCGCGGCAAGGTCAATCACTCTGTGCCGCAGATCGATTTCACTTTTGCGCTTGTCGAACTTCTCGCCGTATTTCGTCTCAGCGAATTCGAGCAGGGCTTTCTTGTCCATGGCGTGGAAGTTGACGACTGGTAGTGGCTCTTCGGCTGGCTTCTCGTCCTGAACCAATCCAATCTCGTCGCTAGGCGCGTTCTCAGCCCCTACAGGCGATTCTTTTACTTCTGCCCACGTATCGGTATAGACCAGCAGTCTTTCCGCAACCTCTGCCGTCACATTGCGCACCTGCCCCGGCTCCCATCTCAAGCCAACGCCGCGTATGCTGTCGGTCTTGATACCGGCAGCGGTATATTTAACTTGTGGCATCTTTGCTCCAAAAAAAAGGCGCCCCGAAGAGCGCCCCAATAACAGCCCCAGGTAAAACTTACTTGACGCCTTCGCCGATACCTTTGGCAATCGCCGTCACCGCAACAGCAGCGAAAGCGTTAGCAGCAATCGTCAAAGTGACGGTGATAAACACGTCCTTCTCAAACTTGATGGGCTGAAAAGACATCTCCTTGCGCCCAGCGGCCGCCAACAGGGTTGTGGCGGTTGCGGCAAAATAATCATCAACCGCAGCCGGTCCATCTGAATCGACAGGCGCATACCCAACTTTCGCGGAGATTGTGCCGGTTCCGGTGTCCAGATCGCCGGTAACAAAAGACAGGTCTGTCAGCAGCGTGCCAGCCGGTATCCGGACCGGACGGTAGACATCGCCAACCGCTCCAGTAGTGGGCGTAACCGAGCCATGGTGAATCACGGCATTGCCGTAACCGCCCATGTGCCGGGCTTTGGTATTCAAATCTACTGCACTATAGGTTGCAGGCATTGATAAAACTCCTTTCGAATTAAGGGACTAGGGGGCTATACCAGCCCCGCCATGTCATTACTGGTTAGAGAGGAACCGCAGAGTCAACCGCGATCACGCCGAAGTCGGTAGGAACCTTGGAACCGGTACCGTCATCGACCGAGAAGCGCACCTTGCTCTTGCCGCACACTTTCTCACCCATGACCTCCAGATTGCTCTCGAAGTTGTACCAGTGCTCTTTCCAGCCGAACTGCATACCGGAAACCTTAGTCTTGCCGTAGGCGACACCCAGGGCTTGCGCACCGAGCAACAGGCCGCGTTCGACAGCGTAACCGGCGGTCAGCGAACCACTTACAGCCTGGCTGGTTTCGGTAGCGGTCGGCGCATTCGCGGCAGTAACGATACTGGTGTTCTCGCCGGGCATGAAGCGGATTGCCCGCTCATTCTTGATCACCAGAATGCCATTCCACATGCCGACTTCACCGGCGAACAGCGGATGACGGCTATCGAGATACGCAGCACGGTTCACGGCGTTTTGCTGAAATGCGCGCAGCGAGCCTTCGCTCAGCAATACCGAGTACTGATTGGGCGTGGCAAGGAATACCCACATTTTGGAGGTCTGAGCAGCGCGATCACCGGCGAGCTTCACCGATTGTAAAGGCTGGTCCATGTCATCCAGGCGCTTGCGGAGCAGGTCAAGATGAACCAGTTTCAGTTGATCGGTAGAGGCGATGGAATTGAGTTGCTGCCCGCCAGCGGTCAAGCCCGCGCCGTTCACCACGAAATGGCGGTTATAGGTCGGGGCCTTTACCGCATTGACCATGATGTCCGTAAACTTGGCGCTCGATTGAACGGGAATCGTCCAATCGGAGCCGGTCTGCGAACCGCGCGCGCCAGCAAGGTGCACCAGAGTTTCCTGGTTATCCAGCCGCGGGAAGTAGCCGGACAACTGGGCAAGAGCAATTTCACGCAACTGGTGCTTCGTGCGTTGTTGGCTCATACTGCCGCCCGCATCGATCACTTTACTGGAAAGGTTGATCTTGATTTCCATCGAAGAGAAGGAAAGCGCGTCACCCTTGCCTTCACGGTTGACATCGCCCATGAGAGGTTCGCCGCTGATCGTATCAACCAGATCCAGCGAAACGATGTCGCCCGCCGACTTCATCAGGTTATCGATGCGAACGATCGGCATCCCCGGTTCAGTCTGGCCTGCCACCTTTTCCATCGCGGAATTGGGCTCGACAGGACCGACGAGGTTTTCAATTGCAGACGCGCCTTTCAGCGTATTGGCGAAAAGTGCCGCGCTATAGTGTTTAATGGCAATCGAACTGCCACTTGCTACATTTGTTTCAGCCATTTCAGTATTTCCTTAGTCTAATTCGGCTCTCATGGCGGCAGCTTTCTGTGGCGACATTTTCATGAGCCTGGCCGTAAGTTCATGCGGCTTCAGATTCGCGATCTCGTCACCTTCAGAAACAGGCGCGCCACCTTGAATATCCGAAAGGGTTGTAGGTTTCCGTGCCGGCGCAGCGTCTAGCTTGGCTTTCGCCTTAGCCTTGGTCTGCTCCGGCTCATCTGCTTTCTTTGGTGCAGAGGCGTCAGGCATAATGGCGCGCACTCGGCGGGCTACTTCCTCGAACCGCTCAGCGTAGGGCTTTCCGGCCCATTTGCTGGTATTCCGAAGAATCTCGTCCTGCTTCATGGCTTCGTCCCAAGCTTCCGGATCGTTGCTCTCCCAATGTGTCAAGTCAGGGTTATTGTCCTTGGCTTCAGCGACTTGCTCGGCAACGCTCAATTGCTTAACGCGGTCGGATTCCTCCTTCTCGCGCTTCAGCTCTTGCAGCGTTTCGTTCAGCTTTTCGCCTTGCTCACGACTTCCTTTGAGGACAGAGGTAATTACTTCGTGGAGTTCGGGCATATCGTTCTTGAGCGTGGCCAGATGCTTGGCTATGGCATCATCTGCATTCGCCTCATCCTTGCCGGTCGTGGCCGCTTCCCTAGCCTTCAGCAGCGATTCCAACTTCTCGGTTGCCTTCGCGTTTTCCGCTTGGGCAGACTGCAGTTGTTCACGCAACGCTGAATTCTCCACTCGCAATTCCTTGTGCTTCTCGTAAGGAATAATCCCCTTGCCGCTCTTATTCAGAACGACCGGCTCTTCTTTGTCCGCGTCGTTAGCCACGCTTTTCACTTCCGGTTTGGACTCATCCTTTGCCGCTTGCTTGCCGAGAATTTCGTCGACTTTGCTGGGGTCGTTCTCCAACTCTTCGATTTGTTCCGGCGTAAGGTTTGCAATTTGCTCATCCGTAAGCTGATCTACTTCCATTGCCTTCATCTCCACTTCTTAACGCAGTGAGCGCGCCCTTTCGGGGTTGATAAAAACTGCGGTATCGCCGTTAGCGCGGTTTGAGAAAACAAACTTCATTTACCTTGCCGGTAAAGGGAGTTCGTCTCCATGAACGCAGAAAGGGGCTTTCGCCCCCGCTCCTGTTACGCCAGTGACTTTTCTTCAAAAGTACGTTTCAGCAGTTGATGCCGGCGCTCAGCCAGCAGATAGCCTTCCAACTGCCAGAGTCTGTTGAACGAATCGCGGTAGGCAATCTGCCTGCCGATCTCCATGTCGAAATTGCGAGCATCCACACAGGCAGACTCGCCGCGCACCGAAAAACCGTTCTCCAAAGTAATGTTGCAGACTGTCACTGTCGAATTAGGCAGAATCATGTAATCCACTTTCTCAATTCGCGCCTCAATACTCTCTTTCGTCACTTTCTCGTTAGGCGTTGCCGCGATTAACTGCTCTAACTGTGCGTCGTTCATCTTTGCTTTCTCCTTAATGTGGCTCCGTCACGCCCGGAGCCTTAGCGTTTTCTGCAAATCGTGGGCAATAAAAAAGCCGCTCAAGGCGGCCTAGTGTTTTGTTTGGAAAGATTATTTATGTATTAATGCGTATCTCGGCGTCGTCGTTACATCATCCACCGCTCCGATATTCGGCGGGTTATAAAAAGGCTTACCGCTAAAATCCTTGCCGCCAAAATATGTTCCTGCGCGTTTTAAAGTAGCGCAGCGCGGCCGGTAATCAGCATCCAGTTCAGGGTCAACGTCAGTGGTTGAGGCATGCAACGTATGCCCTTGGGTAGATCCGAAGCCGTGGTAGCAATTGCCGGACTCGCCCGTCCATGCGGCTGCACTATTTTTCACTGCCGAAGCTGCACTGCGTGTGGCTGTAAAAATATTATTGCGCACAAGGTTGTTTGTGATCTCAGCGCCGCCAACGAGGTATGCGCCTGCTTGCGAACAATTGAGGAAGCTATTGTTAAATACATTTGCCGACTGCCCGCCGTCCTTGTTGCCGAATGCGACCCCGGTAACGCATCCATCTACCACGTTGCCGTAGGCTTTGCAGTTGGTAGCATCAAGCACCAATATGCCAAAGCCGCCGCTGTAATAACCCTCCGCGCCAGTGCCGCGAATATTGTGGAATTCGTTGCAGAATGCCTCGCAGTTATCGCAGCCGTGGTCAAACAAGACGCCATTGCCGTCGATAGTGGACGTGCCAATACCATCAGCAAAGTTGTTAAATACCCTGTAAGTGCCGTAGAACAGGTTTACGAAACCGCTTATTCCATACAGTTCGTAAGCCTGATTGCGCGTCACGATGTTGGAGCCGAAGCCGCTGGTGAGCGATTGAGCGAAGCCGCCAAGAACTATCCCTCCGCCCAATCCACCGATTTCTGACTGATCCCGAATCACGTTGTCGCAAATCCTGACTCCTGTATTACGACCTGAGATATTGGCGTATATCTCCATCGTTGCCGCAAAGCAATTAGCAAAGGTATTGCCGTAGACTTGCACGTCGAGCAATTTGCAGCCGGAGGGAGTGTCAGAAGGCAAGCCAGTGGAGGCGATAAGGACAATGACCGCGCGCGCCGCAGACACCCGCGTAAATCTGTTATTGCTTATCTTGATATTATTGACGAAGGTTACGGCGGTAGTTGATGTGGCCCACCAAGTTATTCCACCGCCACCAACCGAGCCAGACCCCCCCACGAAATCATTGTTATCTATAACCGTATTGACATAGTTCCATGTATCGAAGCTCTGCATACGCAGCAGGCCGCCTGTGGATGCGCCGCTCGCGTTCAAATAGTTGTTGAGTATCCACACGCCTGTCAGCGCGACATTACCCAAGACGATGCAACCGTAGTCGCCGGCATTGATTCGCAGATTGCTGATCGTTGTATAGTTCCGCGCACAAGTCAGGTTGTAAGTGCCTGCGGAGAATGTAATGCTGCCGAGATCAGCGGCATAGTCTCCGCGAATGGTCGCTCTATGCGCCGCTGTCCCGAGGTGCGCCCCGACGGCAATAATGGCTGCGTAAGCGTGGGCGCCGCATACATACAAGGTGTCGTCATTCACTCCATATACGCCCGACGCTCCCCATACTATCTCCGACCATCCACCCCATGCTGTTGCATACGTTGTGCCGTCGCGCGTGGCTGAGTGGCTCGTGTCGGGCCGGACGTACCAGGCGGTCATTTAGGCGCCCACGAAGTGCAATGCGCGGAAATACTGCAATGCCAGCGTATCAACCCCGTTTGCCCGTTGGCCAGTTATCTCAACATCAACCGCCGCGGAAAAGTCTATTGCGTACGTAGCAGGGGCGCCCGAGCCAGCCGTTACATAAGTGTTATCGTATGGCTGAATCTGTGCAGAAAGGCTATTCCGGTTCGCCAGAACGATCAAAGGCGCTTCCTTCGCTGTCGTGGTGCGTGTGGCTGTGTAGATTGTAGAGCCGCCTACCTTGACCTTCAGGAGCTTGTTATTCGCGCTATTCGTGTGTGTCCAAAGTGGTTCGATCTGAAGGATGCTGTTGACACCGAATATGCCCGCCCGAATCGTAAACGAGGCCAAAACTTCATCTGCAGCAGTCGATGCGCACGATACAGCAACAGCGGAACTCGACAGCACTTCAACCGGCTGAACGACTGCCGGATAATCTTCAGCGTCACCCGCCGTTATAAGCGCGGCTTCAGTTGCGGAATCGAATAGTGCGATCGTACCTTTGCCGTGCCTATGGCCTGCCACAGTTTCATCGTTTAGAAATCGAATCATTAGATTGTCCTTTCAGATAACGCTTTATTGACGTGTTCAAGCGATAACTTCTCTGCCGCAAGTTGAGCATCTATCTCGACCTTCTCCGCCTTAATGTCCAAATCGCGCTCTTTAAGGTCAAGCTCGCGAGACTTGTCATCAATAGCTTGCTTGGATTCCGCAAGTTGAGCTTGCAATCCCTGTACTACCTGCCCCATCTGCTCCATCTGTGCCTGGAACTGGGCTTGCTGCTCTTGCATGGCCTGTTGTGCCTGCTGCTGGAGTTTCTGCACTTGCTCATCAGCCCCACCAGTGCCCGCCATCATCCGCAACTGATCGGCCAACTCATGCCGGTTCGGCACATCAGATAGCTCGAGCATGGCCGGATATAGCACAGCCTGGAACTGAGGTGGCGCGGCAGTAACCATCTGACTAAAGGATTGCAACTGCTGTGCGCGGTAAGTCGGGGTAGCCGGTATATCTTCCAGCACCACCTTCACCTGCGCGGCCGCTATGTCGTTTTCTACCGCAGGCCCGGAATCGGTCATGATCTGCCTGTTAAAGTAAACGACTTTTTGTTTATTACCTTGCTGAACCGCAACCTGAGTTGGCCTGCCCAGCATATCCTGCTTCACAAAAGCGATAAGCTGCTCGCCAACGATACGGCGGGCGTAACGGAAGTTATCATTGGGCTCAGCTAAAACAGTTGATCCTTGTTCAACCAGGTTATTAATGGCGACGCCACTGGTGGCTTGAGTCGATGCACCCAACATTGCTCGGTATATGCCGCCAACCGACTCAATGCGGCTTTCACGCTGTTGCATGAGCTGGAACACTTGCTGAGCAAGAGCATGTTCCCGGGTAACTTTAAAGCCGTTCGCGCTCCGTCTCTGTGCGTTCAATACGGTCATTGAACGCAGTGACTGCATGTTCTGCGCGACTTCCTGATATGAATTCTGGCTCAGATCCAGCGCGTCATTGTCCACCTCGACTTTTACCGAATTCAGGACCTCGTAGAGCAGAATATCCAAGTCGATAATCTGATCCTGCGGCCCCCGCATGTCGCGTATTAGGCCGTAGGGCGTCCGGCTTCTATCCTTGCGGAAACACCAGAATGGAACGTAAGGGAAATTGGTGTGCGGAAGCGGTGTTGGCACGTCCATAAGTTTGTGCGGCCCAAGCCAGATTGATACGCGCACTCGAGGCAATAACGCTTTTTGGACCTGCACCAGCCCTTGAGCGACGGCGGCTTGATGGTCTAGCCTATCCTCGATGTACTCAATGGATTGGCCGGTAGGCAGCGCCAGGACGTGCGAATCTTCGTAATGCCGATACCACAACTCTGATAGGCGAATCATGCCGGAAGAGTGATTCAGATAATCCTCTTGATTCTTGCCCCAAGTCTGCTCGACCTCGTACGCCCTGGCCATGTTGGTATCGGCACCATCGTACACATCAAGCGAGGTCCAGCGATTCCATGAGTTCTGAATGATCGCAACCTCATCCGGAAACATCTTCAAGGCCTGCTCGCGGTCAACCCACTTATCACGGCGGAGGTAACGGGCGTCGGATAGGTCAGGTTCCTTGGCTGTCCAGTCCCAGTGGATTTCGTTTCTATGGACTTCACGCACCCGATAGGGATACTTGAGCGGATCGAACTCGCGGGACACCTCAACCCAGCCAATACCGGCGCGGATCATGCTCGAGTAGGCGTCGGACATTGCCCGATCGGCGCGTGACTCGGTTTCTACCTCTTTGATCTTGGCGGACAAGCCTTCGGCTATCTCGGCTTGCTGCTCGTCGTCTGAGGTAACCTTGTAATCGGTGCGTGAACGAGCCTCAAGGCCTAATACGGCATTGATCGTCGGCTTGATCAGGTTGCTGTCTTGCGGAGGTATGCCGGCTTGCTTCAGTCGCTCAATAACATCCTTGCTGGTCTGCATTCCATCGTAGTAATCGCAATCGGTATCCGAGTCGACCCGCCACTTGGGAGCGTTTCTTATATCGCGGCATATCTTGTCGTACGCCTCGATCGATATATCCGATTTGATTGGAGCTTCAGCTGTCATAGATTGCGCCCCCTCAACATCGCAACCACCCATCCGTGCAGCCCACGAAACCGATGGTCAGTACGGTAGTGGCAATCGAACTCGCGCCATACGTAATAGATAGCGATCCGCTCAGCGATTACGACAGCCCATATAGGCAAGCAAACAATGGCTAGTGCGATATAAATCACGCTCTCCATCCCCCCATCCGAATGCCCCTTGCGCTCGATGCAGGCTTATCTTCTTCAATCGCCACAGCGAAATAGCGAAAAGCATCAGCTGCGTGGCTATGGAAATCATGCAACGGCCGACCACTGAATTGCTTCGAATCCGGATCAACGTCGTATCTATATCGCCTCAAGCTCTGTAATCCTTCTGAGCATTTCTGCTCGTCAAAGTAGCACCTGTTGAAAACGGTCCTGGCAGCGTTGATGCCGTCAAACACAGAGAGATTCGGTACTATCTGAACCTTGCGGCCAACAGAAGTCATAATCTCTTCCACGCTTCTTCCGGTAGCGAGAGATCGGGCTCGTGCGTCATGTGGCAAGTAATCTGTCCCGTAGATGTAACCCCGATTTTGTAACACGGCAACGTAGTGCTGGATTGATTGTTGGCTGTTCGTGTAGAAGTCGATAAGCCTGAATTCGCCACCGATCGTTTGCGCGAACCATATACTCGTGTTATCCGCCCAACCCAAGTCAAAAAACGTGTGAACTTGCTTCGTAGAGTCATAAGGTACATTCCTGATCCTTCCCTCTTCCTGCGCCTGGCGTAGTTCCTTCGCGTAAATCGCTCCATCGAGCGTTACCCGGCAATTTCCTTGCCAGACGTTCTGATAAGCGTCGGGATCACGTTCTTTCAGCGAATCCTTCTCTTTTCGCAGCGTCTCGGGGAACCAGGGGTTATCGTCCCAATTAATCTTAACCACGACTGAATCTGGTTGTGGCTTGACCACAAACCGCTGATGCGTCTCGTCTGTCTCCAACTCTGGGTTGTACGTGAGCCATATTTCCGAGCCGTCTTTGCGGATAGTCGGGATCAAGGTATCCCAACTCGACTTGCTGACCGTTTGCGCCTCTTCGACCCAAACCCGATCAATACCCTCAAATGATTTGATCTTGGTAACGTTGTTGCGTAGGCCAGCAAATACGAACTCAGATCCATTCGCGCCCTTGATCGTGGCGTTCTGTATCTCGTAGAACGAATCCAACTTGAGCGATGAAATCTGAGACTGCAGCAGGTGATGCACAGACTCAACTATGGAGTTCTGGAACTCTCTGGCGCACAAGATGCGCAAGGGTGAAGCCGCGGCTTGAATCAGTAATGCTCTGGCTACGCCCCAGGACTTCGCGCCGCCACGACCACCGTAGAGGCACTTATATCTCGCCGGGTGAAACAGGAACTCGAGTTTCTCGGGAAATTCGGCTCTATGTGCGGTCATCGCCCCATATCCCGAGTTGAGCCCAATCGCTCAACAAGTAAGACCAGATCATGAGGCGGTTATATAGCGGATAAAAAATGTCTGCCCACCACTCGTATTTATCACCCCAGGAAGCCTCAAGGACTTTCGATGCGGCATGGCCGAGCCAGTAAAGAGTCCAGCCAATAGGCCATGCGATGATGTATTTGACGGTCATCAGCAAACGCTAGATTGATTGCGCCCGAACTGTGTATCTTGACTTGTCCCGCACTGCGGTTGCCCCGCCACTCCGCTTAATGGGTGTTGTTGCAAGCGTTCCCGGCAAATACGCTCATTGGCTTTAACAAGTTGCTCTAAAACTGATGGACGCACTAATGACGAAACTTGATCCGTTTTCTTGACCTGATCCACTTTCCGAAATACCAACTGCAGATGATCCGCAATAATCTTCCACTCTTCCGCGCTTGGCGGATTATCCGGCTGCATCTCGGCTCGGCCTTGTAGCCAATAGCAAAATTGTTCTGGTGTCATTTCTTGATTAATTTTTAATCTAAATATAAAAACCCGCATGAACAGGGCGTCTGGTTAACGTTATCCACCGGGTGCATACCGTAGTTATCCACAGATTTTGTGGAAAAGATTGCATGCTTAGGTATTGCCACCCCAATTTAAATCGCTCATATCGCCTCTACGATTGAGGCTTTTGAGTTGGAACGAATGAAATCTCGATTTTCGAGAGAAGCGGCTTGTCGGGATCGCCACCTTCATGTTCGTTCACAACGCGATCCCCGTACTTCTTCGGCGCCAACTTTGAGGCGTACCATTTACGCGCATCAACTCGCAGCCGGGAACGCTGCACAACCTCGTTATCCGTTACTTCGGAGCCATCATCTTTAACGCGGATGTCAAAACGGTTGTCGTCGGCAATCTCAATGATTTCCTCGGCGTAGACATCAGCACAGCGCTCTTTCGCGCGCGCGTATTGCTGCATGAACTCTTCATCGCTCGCTAGCCAATTCCAGAGAACTCGTTGGCTTATTTTCAGTTCAAGGCACATTGCGCGGGCTGATACGCCCATTGCGATGCCGGTACAAATCTTTTCCAGTAAAGCCGGCGTCTTGATCGTTGGTGCGCCTACTTTCCTTTTGGCGGGCTTCTTCGGCGCGGGCTTGCGAACGGATTTAACTGCCGGTTTCTTTACTTCGCTCATGAGTGCTCACAGACTGTATGCCCGCATTGCTCACACAGATGCTGATGCGAGGCGAAATCCAACCCATGCCAATAACCGCGACCATGACGACGTGCGGCACGAAACTCCAGCAACCATATCGCCAGCATCAAGCAGAGTCGGATCATGACGTTCTCGACACACCACTTTTGCCCTTGGAGATATTTGACGCGGTTGAGAAGGACACGGAGAACTATTTGCAACGTCGTACCAGAGTACGCGCCCTTATTACCTGGATACTTCGAGGGATCATCCCTATCAAACCGTTTCACGAACCGCAGATACTGAGTTTGATACCCATCAAGAGCGCCGAGCGTGTAAAAGTGCCCAGCGTCGTGAACGACGAAACCGCAGTCCTTCGGTACGCTCACTGCTTATTACAACCTTTCACTGCGGCACGTAGCATTACCTCGCACGCGGAACGTTCGTATATTTCTGATCTGAGCGCTCTATTCAATGTCAGCATGTCGTCTTTGGTGGACACTTTGTCAACTGCGTAGGCGTCTTTGCATTCAGCAGGAAGCGTGACTTCGCAAAAGACCGGGACTGGTCTGTCTACAATCTTTGTCTCAATGATTGGCTTTCCTGCGCACCCGGCAAGCGCTAAAGCCAAGATTGCGCTATTCAGCCGCATGTCGTGCCGCCACATATTCGATCTGCTCCCGTTCAATTGCCTCGCACTGCTCGGCTTGAGGAACTACAGGCAGCGCTTTGATAGCTACAGCCGCAGCCTTGTGCTTCGCGACCAGCGCCTGGGCATCACGCATTGCGGCGCTTGCCGCCTTTTCGCGCTCACTCACGGCATCTGTGATCACTTTCACGCCTTGCCGCACACCTTCGATGTCAGTGGCGCAGTTACCATTGGCGGCTTCAAGTATTGAGTTACGCGATTCCACCTTCTCTTTATCAGACACAGCCAGCGCAACCTCGGCGCCGCTCTTCCAATGCATGATGACCCCGCCTGAAATGTTCCCGACGGCAAAGACAGCGAGGAATGCAAGGATCAGTCCCATTGCTGGATTACAGTTCGCTGCGATGGATCATGGACTGGATACGGCCCAGACTTGAGTCGATGGAATTAATGCGCTGATTGAGTTGTTCCAGAAACTCTGGCATAGGCGACAACGCCGGCTCAGATCCGTTAACGCTGCCGTTGGATACAGAATCAGGCCGAAGCACGCCAAAGAAAGCTTGCTCCAAACTGGTGACGAGCATTTCGAGCCGCTGGGCCTGATGATCTAGACTCTCCAATACGCGGCCGCTGCATTTTTCCCGCATTACGGCCTCTTCGTTAAGACCGCTATCCACCCGAATCTTCGTTGCACGCAAATCTGCCATTCCGCCCCTGGAGTTCATTTTGTTTTCGTCCATAAAAAAAGCCCGCCGAAATTGGCAGGCCAGAAATGAAAAACCCACCGGGTTAGGGGTGGGTTCCGTTTAGTTAACCCAGTGGGTTAACAAGATATAAGGTGGTAGAGAATAAAACTCGATACTAGGGATTAATGATAAATCATGTACCTGAAGGAGTCAAGCAATTGTTTTGAAAGAGGTTAAAATATTTTATATTCCCTGTTTACGCCCCGGCAGCCAGCAACATCCTGCCCTGCATCTCATCCCACAAAACGCTCATTGCCTGTGCGTGAATGGCATCCAGCGCGTCATACCCCCTGTTACGAAACGACGCGGCTTTCAGTAATCCGGTAGACATTGATTTCTTAATCTCGCGCAAACCGCCCTTCTCGCCACAGTACGATCGGATAATTTGCTCGATACCTCGGCGACTATGTATACCGGTCCCGAAGTTGGTTGCCATGTGCCGCACCAGCAAGTCAAATCCGCTCCGGTCACGCCCGAACTGAGCTTGGACATAAGCCATGTGCAGCGAGGTCAAAACACGCTCACAAAGGGCCAGGATGAACGCAGCCTGCGCGTGCTTATCATGAGCAGTCAACTCATCGTTATTCGAGCCTGAGGCCCCACGCATCGCGTTAACGGATGAGATTTTAACGATCGGTCTGCTCGTTGTTTCATACGCCCACTTCAGGGCATGCTCCGGGCTGCGAAATATCATTTAAATCCTCCGTTCTTAGCCCTCTTGACTATCTCTTTTATTTTTATCGATCTACTCTGGCGGTAGTAATCGTCTTTGCGTACTGACTTGGGTTTCTCGGCCTGTTGCTCATGTCGGCGGTTTAGCGCGATCACACCATCCATGATGTTTTCTGGGTTTCCGTATCTCCACCCTTCGAGGATCGCGGGGAATTTCATCGGCCACGCATCCTGTTAATCACTCGGGAACGCTGAGCCTGGCGCTTGATGGATCGCTCTTGGTTGCGCTTGGGTGATCCGGAAGGGCCTGAGCCGAGCCGTGCAATGCCGTCATTTTTTGCAATCATTGGATCAAAAATGCTTGTCGCTGATAAACCAAATGCAGCTGCTAAGGCCAACTTTCCTTTTCCGATCATTTCACCAGCCCCTTTTTTATCAAGATCAACAAAGACCGCATCAAGCCCTCCAAGAAATATAGTTTCACTTCCATGTACGTCATCCCTTCCGGAACAGGCGCGCGACGGTCGTACACGTCATGGCATGAGCTGCAGCCATAGGCGCCGAGGATGTCATTTGCCTTCATCCACATCCCCTTCCCTGCTGCTGATCCGTTGCCATGGCACCATACGGTTGTCTCAGGGTTGAAATTGCAGATGCCCGGGATCCGGATTTGGCAATCTTCGTTCCTGGCTGATTCGGTTATCTTGCTCACGTCTCGTCCACGAAAGATTCGGCCATTTCCTCAATCTGCTCTGCATCCATGTCCGACCAGTACGTCTCCGCGATGTACGAACAAAATGCCTTCGCTGTCTGGTGAAAGACGCCCTCGTCCATCGAGTCGAAACTCAGGCTCCGCGGCACCCGGTGAAACGCCATGCCGTAGCCTGGCAGCCTTATTGCTACCTCATCACAAGCAATATTCGCCTCGAGCTGCAGCCTCTTCAGCACGTCATGCGCATCGCTGTACTTGAATTCCCCGATATTCCTTACGCACAACTGGCCGATCCGGTGAACCAGTCCGTTAAATTTTGGATTGCGCAACTTGCTGAGATCGGCGCCAAGAACATCGCCGACCTTGTAACCCTTCTGGCGCAATTCGGAAGCGGCCCAAGGATCAGCTGGGATGAGTCCACCTTTGATGACGCGGAGCATTACGCGCTTTTTCTTCTTGCTTGGCTGTTTAGCAGGAAGGCTCATAGCGCCCTCACCTGCACAACAGCCCGAGCGCTCTCTGAATACCGTTTACTGACAAACTGATCAACGATCTGGCTGTCATCAGCCCAGACCAATGCATTGCAAGCGTCATTGATGGCCTTAGCTATGTTCTCGGCATCAGGGCGGCTTGTCGGGTAAATCTCGCCATTGAGCGCGCTCAGCCTCTTTTTCTTAGGCCAACTGGCGGGCGGGGCGACATACAGGCATATCGAGACCGATACAGCGCCATCGATTACAGAGACTCCCTGCATTGCCTGGGACGCGTATATCCGCACAAGGCTTTCGTAATTTGCTGTCTTTTTGGGAGTGTAGGCCGTGACGTAGTTTCCGCGGCGGGCGAAACGTGGACGGCCCTTGGCAATGGGCGTACCGGGGATAGTGAAGGCAATTTCAGTCATTTCAGCTTGCACTCGTACAATTTGCCGTTGAGCTTGACTGCGCCGTAATCCGCACAATCAGAAGCAACCACACCTTTCGTAGTATTTACGCCCACAGCAAACGAAAAGGTACATCCGGCTATCGCGAGCAACACAAAAACAATTCCCTTCTGAAAATCAGACACTCTCAATCTCCTTCTCCGTTTCCTCAACTTCTTTCAGGTCGCCGGGGCGGATGGGGAAGAGATATTCGTCTGGAATGCAGTTCACCCTAAAACCGTTTAAAGGGATAGTGGGGGCATCCACTTTCCACAACCTGTCCCACAATTCATAAGCCGTATTCACGGGGCGCCACAACAAGCTAGTCCCAATAAATTCCTTAACCGTTACAAAATGACCTGAATAGGGCCCTCGCAGCACCATTGCTAGATCATTAGGCTTACATCCCAACATTTGCCACCTCCTTCACCATTCGTTTCAACTCTTCCGCCGATCCGCGAACTGCGATCATCTGATCCCCTTGATATAGCGCGTACCGATTTCCATTCCTGCTGATAATGTGAGTACCGTGCCGATATGCGTCTTTCGGGCCGCTGAATTCCCGTCCGTTGGTTATTGCGTAGTCGGAGATTCGTTACCATTTCACGCCTCTATCCGATTAACCATGGCGATGCGCTCGCCTATCCAAGCCATGCAAGGAACAGCCATAGAGTTACCCAATGCCTTGTACTTCGGTCCATCGGCTGCAGGCTTTCCGTTGTGGAGGATGTCCAGGTAGTCATCAGGGAATCCCTGCAATCGGGCGCATTCCCGCGGGGTAAGGCGGCGTACTTGCATTGACTGTCTTATGTAACTGGTTTGCTTCATACCTGGTTGTGCGGCAAGGGCGCCTACAACCGCCATTTCACGAACCTCGTCCCTTGTGTTTTGAGCAAAACAAACCGCTTGATGTCCTCCGCCGTTTTGATGCGAATTGGCATGCCCCATGCTTCGCAGAGTTGAAGCAACGTTTCCCACCCCGAATCCATTCTGCCCGGATGCTTTGCAGTCGAAGGCGATGGCATGCTGCGAGCCCTGATCCAGCGTGAACATTACATCGCCACCGATGCCGAGGCCGTTCTGACTCTTGCCGCGAGTGGCGTTTTGAATTGCTACCGGAACCAGCGGCGTACCGCGCCCCGTTCCATCCTTGCTTGCGTCAAAGCCTTCGCCGCGTAGGGAATGAGCGATGAGGTTATATTCTTGCGATGCGTTATCAGCGTATGGCCTTGTGGTGAGCGGCCCAGCCACCGCTATAACCGGGTCTTGTCCTCTTGTGTCGCCTGATCGCTCGACGCCCCGGCCACTGCTTGTAAGGCATGGCGCAGTGTCGTGGGCAAATCCTTTCCCCTTTTCTCTGCTCGGCGCAGGATTCCCCGACAGGCTGTGGCGCTCAAAAAGTACCGCTGCGGCACGTCTCCAGTCTCCAAGACATCCGACAACGAAGACGCGACGGCGCCGCTGGGGAACTCCAAAGTGCTGAGCGTCAAGAACGCGGTAGGCGAACCCATACCCGAGTTGCCCCAACCCTCCAAGGAAGGTTCCAAAATCCCTTCCTCCGTTACTGGACAGTACGCCGGGGACGTTCTCCCATACCAAGAAGCGGGGGCGATACCTTGCAGCAATGGCAAGATAGGTAAGCATGAGGTTGCCACGCGGATCATCCAGTCCTTTTCTGAGTCCGGCGATACTGAATGATTGACAAGGGGTTCCTCCCACAAGGACATTGATGATTGCATCAGGCCACTCCTTAAACTTTGTCATGTCGCCCAGGTTCGGGACTGTCGGGTAGTGATGGTCAAGTACCGAGCATGGGAATTTTTCTATCTCGGAAAAGAAGGCGGCTTTCCAACCAAGCGGATGCCAGGCCGCGCTGGCCGCTTCTATTCCGGAGCAGACGGAGCCGTAAATCATGCAACCTCTGTATCGACGTTCTGCGCCACTTTAGAGGTCAGCATGGCTTTAATCTTCGCGATATTCGCCTTCGCCTGCTCCATTGACACACCGCTTTTATCCTCAAGCGCCATAAGCGTGTCTTGATTTACGGCGAGACTTTTGGCATGTTCCGACCCCAATCTGCCGAGCCGTACAGCCTCATTTATCGCGGCATCCCTGCCCTGCTTGTCATGGCCTAGCGATGGGAACCACTTTGGTTTGACGCCAGAATTTCTATTCGCTTCGGTTAGCCGCTCATATGCCGCCTTAAATGCCATGCGAGCCGCTATCTGGTCTCCGGTATCAAGCAGTGGGCGCGCAATGTGTAGCGCCTCTGCCATTTCCTCAGTCATAACGACGCTCGCATCCTCGTCTCGCGGGATCATCGCCCACGCTTCATCTGCAGAAGGCCTGCCATCCGGGCGCATTTCGTTCAGGATTGAAATAATGCTTGCTGGTCGTGGCGCAAATTCACCGCGCTTGATGTGGGCAGAAAACGCATCCCTCACGTCCGGGAATTCATGCTCGGAAAGCGCGTTCCACCAGATCCCGATCACGTCAGGATTGACCGGTTTGTCATAAACCGCCATGGTCGCGATCATCAGTTTCGCAAAATGCTGTTTGTCGTTATCACGCACGGCCGAATTCTCCTTCGATGTAGGTGGAGCCAACCGGAACGCCATTAGCCCAGGCATCAACAGCAGCCTCGGCATCCGCCTTTTCTTTGGCCTTTCTGTCTGCAAAGGAAATGACAGGCTTAACCCGCTCTTTCCGGATCCAGTTACGCCAAGTAGCTTCCCAATCCGCCTTTACCCCTTGCCGCCCAGGTTGTGCAATCCAGTGGTCTTTAAACGAAGCTCCTATTTCCCGGATGTCCAGAACGGATAAATCCTTACGGTTTTTCGCTGCCCATTCCCCCCAGGACTTCGGCAACATCCAGTCAGCAGGCAACCGCGATCCTCGCGGTGCATCTGCTTTTGGTTTTTTAGGGTTTGAGGGATTCAGTGAATCGGGATTAAGGGAAGGGGAATCAGGAATCAAGGAAGAGGGATTCAGGAAGGGGGAATCAGCCGGAGCAGTTCCGTTTTTATCGCGATTAATCGCGAGTCCACCTACCGCGTTGATTGTATTGTCATTTTCATCAAGATCAGGTATCTCGCTGCCCGCTTCCTTCTCATTCTTATGCGGGTTCTGATGCTTAACGAAATTGATAATCTTGATGTAGCGTTGACCTTGCACAGAGTAAATCCGTACAAATCCAGATTTATCCAGATTATTCGCGATTACTTCAAAGTCGCAGTCGTCGTAAGGCAGAAGTTGGGCTTTCAGTCTCTTCGGCCTATGCTCAAGACATCCCTTAAAATCGGCTATCGTCCACATTCCGATAAAGGCGAGCCGATCTAGGGGCGGTAACTCTCCGAGAACATCATTCTGAAAAAACGATGGCTTAATATTTCTGGCACGAGCCATGCTAAACCTCCACCTTGTCTTTCTTTATGGTTTGTAAATTTTGGCTCACGCTATCGCCTCCTCTTGCTCGAATGCGAACAGATCAGGCATCGACATTTCTTTCTCGATGGTTTTTAGGTACTGAACCCCATCAAAGAAATAGGATGTGTTGAGTTCGCTTGCGCGGCCTTTCCTGCCGAGTTTTATTGCCCGGTAAGGAACGGTCATTAAGCCGCCAAACGGGTCGTAGACGACCTCGCCTTTGTTGGAGTACCGTTCTATCAACCGGTCAACAATATCGAACTGTAAGGGGCATACGTGATTCTGTAGGCCTCGCTGAGTCTGAGCGCCATTGAGCGTGATCATGCGGTTTACGTCATGCCAAACGTCCTGATGATGGCTGCCGGGCGCCAGGCTCATGAAGGTAGAAGGCAGAGCGGACATCGCGTCCAGTTCTTCCCCGATCCGCACATGAAACTGATGGTCGTAGATGTTCCGCAGGCTGTAATCCGTGAACATCTTTGCGAGTTTGACTGGTCCGTAGCTGGCCATCTCTTCCGCGGTCAATTGACGGTTACCGCTCGAGCGCCAGAACGCGTGAGCATCCGTTTGCCACCGGGCCCGGGTGTAATCGCTCTTGCTCTTCGTTACCGGAACATCTGCATATCCACGCGTCCGATCGCTCTGCGGCTTCCTGAACAACAACACATACTCAGGCGAGCCCACACCCATCTTGGTACCGTCCTTGCACTGCTCAGACCAACCCAGTCGGTATGTTTGATTGTTCTCGCGCACCACATCGGTTACCACCGTGATCATGCCCATGTAGTCGAAGCCGTGCTTGCGCGCATGCATGATGGCTTCGCAATGAAAAGGGCTTACAGTAGGGACGCCGGCGCCGGTCACATTACCGAACAGGATCCGGTCTTTGACGTGGCAGGCATACATGCGGCCGGGCTGCAATACCCGAAGAAGTTCCGGCGTGAGAAAATCCATCTGCGCCCAAAAGTGATCGTTGTTCGCGGTATGCCCGAAATCGTTGTAGCTGGGGGTGTACTCGTAATGATTCGCGAACGGGATAGAGGTAACGATCAAACTGACCGAGTTCTCATCCTGCCGGCGCGCCTCAATGACGCAATCGTTATTCGCTACCGTGAAATGCTCTCCGCGCACTTCCAGGCGTTCGACGCCTATGGTTCGGGTGAGAATGTCGGCCATTGAGAGATGGTTCAAGCCGTGTTCCTTGATGATTTCCGTCATGTTTGCCACCATGCTGTCGTGCTGCTTCCACTTCATTAGCAGCGATTTGAGGATTTCCCGCTCAGCTTCGGAATGGATAATGTGAATCTCGCAAGCGTGGGTTTGCAGGAAGCGTTTAATGCGGTGAATGGCTTGGATAAAATCGTTGAACTTGTAGCCAATGCCGAGGAATATTGCTTTGTGGCAATGGCGCTGAAAGTTACACCCGGATCCTGCTATCTCTGGCTTTGCTGAAAGGTATTGGAATTTGCCATTCGAGAAATCGACAATCGCCTGTTCGCGCTTTTCCAGGTCTTGCGATCCGTAGATGGATACAGCTTCGGGTAGCGCCTTCTGGATAGCGTGACGCTCAGCTTCCAGATCGTGCCAAATAATGAAATGGGCATCGGGCGAGGCGTTGATGATCTCCATCATCTTTTCGATACGGTTATCCAGGCTATCCCGCTTTTCGGTAGCGGCGGCCTGTAGGCCGAGCGCGGCATCCTTGAACATGATCCCCTGGCCATCCTTCTCGAACCCGCCGGAAATAACCTCAGTCCGGACTTCGTGATAGGTCACCTGCAGATCAGGCTGATCGTAACCATCGTCCGAGAATCCGAGATCGGACGGACGTTGCAGGAAGATCGCCCACGAGTTCAGCCACATCCAGAATTCTTTTTCTTTATGTGGATAGAGCGTAAGGTTGTTAGCCTGCGTGCTGTCGCGCTGAAAGAACCGGGTCAAGGCCTGGCCAGTGTCCATAACGCCGAGGAAGCCTGCGTAGTGAATCAGTTCTTTGTAGCGGTTAGGGGAAGGTGTCGCTGTGGCAACGAACTTATGCTTTACCCCGGCGAACAGTGGCAAGAACTCTTGATATGTCTTGCTCCCGTAGCTGCGCAGTACGCTGGCTTCATCCAGGCTCACGACAGAGAACAGCCGAGGATCGAGTTTTCCATCCCGAATGCTTTCGTAGTTCGTGAGGTAGAAATCGCCCTCCCCCATCTCTTCCGGCCGGCGAATGAATTGGAAATCTATTCCAACCATGGCGCCGTCGCGTTTGAATTCTTGACGAACCCCAAGCGGGCAGACGATCAGAGCTTTGCCCCCGACGCGTTGCCGGGTGAGGCGTACGATTTCGATCTGTTGCAGGGATTTGCCCAAGCCGAAGGATTCAAATAGCGCCCTGTTGCCGCCCTTCACTGCCCACTGAACGCATGCGCGTTGGTGCGGCTTCAGGATCGGATGGATTTCGTGATCCCCAATCTCATTGCCATCGAATGAGGCCATCGGAATTTTCTTGCTCAGGAAATCGATGTAATCCTGATGCTTCATTGCAGCGATTCCTGAACCGGAATCCGAACCGGGTGAATGCCTCGGTCCTCGTTAACCTTGCAGCTGCGTATCGTTTCGAGGCGTTCCAGCCTCTTTGCTGCGATCAATTCGTTTACGCGAGCTGAGACGGTCCCGACTTGGATATTCCCGCCGTGGATCGAGATGTAAACCGCTTGGATTTCCGACAGGCTCCAGTCACCGCCGCGCGTTTCAACGATGTTGCAGATGCGATCCGCCTGAGTCGCCAACTGCTTTACCGGCAATGCGCGGTAAGCCGCGATTGAGCTATCCTGTACGGCGGTCTTCATAGTTCGTCCCGAATTTGTCCCGAGATTCTTCCGGCAATCATTCTCGTTCTGTTGATGTATGCTTCCTCTATCGACTGCTGGCCGTGAGCAAATACTGTAATGATTTCATTGATAAATTCAGACCGGGGCATACCGGCTCGCACAGCAAGAAGGCTGATGATTTCCAAGGTTTCGGGGTCTGTCTGGAACTCCAGACGCTCGCCACGCTTTCCTCTCACCGAGGTTCTGCCGGATCGTGCAAATTTGGCATCCATGTTTCAATCCTTAAAAAAGTCCCCCTCCATTGCGGAGAGGGAAAGCCGTCCGGCACAAGAGGGAGGGAAACGGCCGGGCGGGTAATGGGCGGAGATTCCGGTTATGGTAGAGTTTGAGTTCCACATCAAACTTCATAAAAGGAATCTCCATGGACAGAGTTTTTGTTTCATCCACCAGCATTCGTGCGGTGGGCTATGATCCTAAAACCAGAAAACTCGAAATCGAATTCATCAATGGCGGCATTTATCGCTTCTCTGGCGTTCCGGATACGATTCATGCTCGTCTAATGGCATCCCATTCAAAAGGTCAGTACTTCGCCGCGCACATCAAGGATGTTTATTTGCCCCTGAGGATTCGTTAAGCACTTCGTCAATCAGCGCAATACTTTTTCTGGTGTTTATGACAAAGGTTTTATCTGGCGCAGCACCATCTGCCGCAGTCAGACCATCAAGCGTTACGAGTTCGTATCGCGCAGTTTCTAGCGCTGCCCGTTCTTTATCGTTCACGCCACCTCCTTTGATTTGGAGGGGGAGAGGAAGATGTCTGGGCGGATGACTTTGAGATACATTAGGCGTGCCTTCGGTATGCCATCAGTCTTCCACTGCGACACAGCGCCTACAGTGACCTCGCACAAAACAGCAACAGCGGAAGAGCCGCCGAGCGCATCAATGATTTCGTTATCTGGAATGTTCATGGATAAATCTTAGCACACTAAGAATCATGATGCAAGCGCACTAAGATATTTTTTGTTTACTATACTAAGATGAAAACGCTTGCCGAACGCCTGAAGTTTGCCTTGGATAAATCAGGCAAAAAGAAAACAGATATATGGAAGGGGTGCGGTCTATCGTCCGGAGCTATCTCACATTGGTTTAATAACCCGGAAACAGAGATAAAAGGAAAGAACCTTTTGTGTGCGGCCAGGATACTGGGCGTTCGCCCTGAATGGCTGTCGAAAGGAACCGGAGATCACGCTCTTTCTGAAAGCGAGAAGCTCATGAATCAGATCTCGGAAGCAATGTATTCGCTGCAAGAAGATGATCTGAAACATGTTTCAGATCTATGCGTTTTCTTAATGAAGAAATCCGGGATAACCCCTACTGAAAACTCAGCTGATACAGACGAAACCCAACCAATAAAATCGAAACAAAATAAAAATAGAAACCCGAAAGATAAAGCGCCGGCCAGGAGAAAAGGGGAAATAGATTACGACGGGCCATCCGATTATCAGCACGTCTCCGATATGGAGAATCAACGCAGAAGGAAGAATGACTTATGAAACCCCCGTTTGTACTCACCGACGACACCATATCCCATAGCACCGTCGAAGCTCTTCAGGACCTGCTGAATGATGCAAAAATGGGGAAGCTAATAGGCATTGCCTTTGCTGCCATGTATAAAAAACCGAGACGAAGTTACGTTACGAATACTGCCGGAGAGTTGCATAGGAATGCGACCTTCGCAGTCGGGATGCTTCTGGTGCTCGTGGCAAAACTGCTGCGGCAAATAATCAGCAAGTCTCCGATTAATGACTAGACTATCAATTGTTTCACCGTTAAGAGAGGGAAAAATGTTAAAAGTGGCGGCAGCCCTCGTCATATTTATGATGTGGCCGCATTCTGCGTCGAGCAATCCATCATCGGAATGGATCTACATAACGAGTTCCTATGATGACGATATGTATTTTGTACACGAACCATCCATGATCAAGGAAAAAAATCGTTTTGAGTTTTGGCAACTGATAAATTATGCCAACATCCAGAAGAATGCGATTGGAATCACGTATTTCTCGACGAAATCACTATCGATAATAGACTGCCCAAAAAGGACGAGCATCCTTAAAGAACTGGTTTTTTATTCAGAAACAGACGGCAAAGGAAAGGTTGCAGACCGCGCCACACCCAAAAGCGAAAGCGAAGGCAAGTCCGCAATAATGCCAGGCTCTGTAGGAGAAAGCGTATTCCACGCGGTGTGCGGGAAGAAAACAACAAAGACCAATTCTCAAACTAAACCAAGCGTCGAAGAACAGGTTGCTCAAGCAAAAAACCGCAACCACTACATTACTCATTGGGAGGCAAACGATCCTGGTGCATGGGATGAGGCTCTAAGACAGGACGAAATCTTGCGGAATAACCCGAAATGGATTGAAAAATCCTATGATGCCCGCTTTAAAGAGGTTGTGCGTCGGGTTCGAGCAATAATGCCGGAGGCGACCACTCCATCAAGCGAGCTTCCTGGTTATGTCGAGTTTCATGGAGAACTCGATAAACCTTCTCAGAAGTGAGCCACTGTGCTCCTTGCCGCCTTCCTCGCTACCGTAATCGGCATTTCCGATGGTGATACGCTCACCGTTTTGACTCCGGATAAACAGCAGATCAAGATCCGCCTCGCTGAGATTGACGCACCCGAGAAACGTCAGGCGTTTGGCACACGCTCCAAGCAATCACTTTCTGATCTTTGCTTCGGCAAACAGGCAGAGGTGAAGCCTCAAGCAAAAGATCGGTATAAACGAACGGTTGCCCGGATCAAGTGTGATGGCGTTGACGCCAACGCTGAGCAGGTCAGCCGAGGTATGGCCTGGGTATATCGGCAATACGCCAAGGATCACGATCTATATGTTCTGGAGCATGGCGCAAAGGTAGAAAAGCGCGGTTTATGGTCCGAGCCCTCCCCTATCCCACCATGGGAATTCCGAAAAATGAGACGTCATACTTTATCTCGAGTAGTGCAGTACGTTTAACCTGCCGCTATGGACGAATCAACAACCCGCCTCCTTGCCAACTTGGACGCTATCGACAAGATAGTGCGCGAGCTGCCGACTGTCGGAAAGCGATCTGAATTAAAGGTTAAAACGGACGAGTTGCTGAGGCTCACCGAAATGGCGCGACGAGAACTGCATTTGCTGCATGTTGCTACGGAGAACCGGAAGCGCACGATAGCGCCGGGTAATCATTCGAATGCCAGGACCGGAAAGAGGAATTAATACCCCCACTCAAGTTCTGGTGTACGTTAGTCCAATATCATGATTTCCCTTAATTTGTAATATGGGAAGCGGCCACACCTGGTAGGCAGGTGAGCGGCCATTCCGCATTACAACTTCACGAACGAGGGAATCAAAATGTCTCAGAATGTAACGTATGAAAAGATAAATAGCGATGATTTGCTATATGTTGTGACTAGCCGTGGCGCAGTTGATTTTGAGAAAGGCTGCGTGCTTCTTCAGTTATCGGTAGCAACGACTGTGGAGGCTCTACCCATACCAACTCCAATGATGTTTTCGATTCATCCCGAAATTGCCCAGAAAGTGATTTCAAGCATTCAGGCGTCACTGGCGCGCCTTCAAGCCACTCAATAATTACATTGTTTTCCATATTTCACCTCAATTAAGTTAAGCGCTCAACCAGGGGCTTTATAGCAGTAACGGCGCCAGTGGGTATTACGATTCCCGCTGTCGCCTGCATATCGAACTCCACGTCCGCGACATTCGCCACGAGCACCTTCACGTTTTCGTCATCCTGGATCAAAAATCCGACTGACACACAATCGCAGCAGTTCTGTTTTCCTATCTCGGCCAACCCGGACCAGCCATCAATCACTCGTCTACTGTCTTTCCATTCGATCATAACTAATCGAACTGCCTGTTTCTGCATCTGCTTGTCCTCGGCAATTTCCTGATCCATCCCATAAGCCCCTTCTAAACATCATGGGACTATTGTAGCAGAATGATCTTAGTGCACTAATATTTCTCTTGACTCATGTATCTTAGTTTGCTAAGATTCTCCCATGCCTCACGAACAAAACGAATTGCCTTCCATGAGTCGTCAAGCGCGGGAAGGTTGTAGCAGAAATGAAAAACCCGCCGAAGCGGGTGAGGAACAGAAGGCGGAGCTTGCTTACACCCAACTTTTCAGCGAGCTATCGAGAATAGGTGATGTGGACGCAAGCGACTTAACCAGGTTGATGCCATGCAAAGCGTCTTGTTTGTTGTGGTAACCCTCTGATCCATCAGCAATAGTTTTATGGTTATCAGCGTTGAGCCTCCAGTACCACTGACTGTTTTTGTCACTTTTGAAAAGGTAAAAATACATGAATATCGCTCCTGTTAATTTTGTTGCAGGTAAAGGAACTCAGTTCGTGCAGGAAGGAACCGAGGTTGTCATCTACCGGGATGACATGCCGCTCACAAGAGTTCCCTCCTCTGATCTCCTTGAATATGCAAAGGCACTGTGCGGAATAGAAGGTCATCTGTGGCCGGATAGTGTTGCTTCCGGTACTGATGAGCAAAGCAAGGAATAAGGGGCGTTATTCAACCCATTTCTGTCCCAGGAGCCGCAATCCTTAACTGCGGTGGCGTGCGGAGAAAATTAGAGCCGCTGACAGCCTGGAAAGACAGGCAGCCCCGGTAAGGGCATTTTTAGAGTGTGTTTACCGGGACTGGATGGTTTTGCGGCGGTTCAAGACGGTCCCTATAAATGTCTACCAATCGCTCCGGGTTGCAACCAATGCATGACTTACGCCGGACGGAAAGAATCCGGCGCCCCTGATGAGATGCTGAAATGCATCGAAACGCGAAAGCGTAGGAGCTAGGGCTACGAAGCTTTGCCGCATGACCCCTATAACTGCGGACGGATGGCCGACAGGAATCAGGTAAACGCTGCCGAAAACCCACGTTTGGGCCGCCATCGGAATGCGTGACAGCCGGAGAGACGGCAACGAATAAGGAGATAGCCGTGAGTTGGATTCTGATTGCTGTAATTACAACCATTCACCTTCAAGGTGGAGTCAAGGCTGTGAGCGTAATGACTCATGACTTCGAGAGTAGAGCGGTCTGCGAGCAGGTGGCGAAGCAGATCAAGTTGGAGCTTGCTGGCGCGGATGTGCTGGACCGAGTTAGAGCAAGCATTCTTGCGTTAAGAAATAAACAGGAAAAAATCATGCTGATTGAATCACTGTTTTTCGTTGGAACATGGTTCGCGCTATCGGTTGCCACAGGGCTCTTGTTCGGAGCGGTCGCAGCGAATCAGGATCGGGATACTTGGGAAGATTAGCCTGGAAACAGGCTTCTTCGGAAGCGGCTTTCAGGTGGCGTTGCATTGCTACCTGGTACATCCAACTACCAGGCATCGCTGTTGGAACCCTGAGAGTCGTTCCCGAAGAGTGTGAATGCCCAGGCTGATGGGACAGAAGGAACCTCGGTCGGATAGGACAAACGGGTCGCAACCGTACCTTGTAACGCCGACAAGCCGGAAGAAGTCAGTGCCGGCCACACTCTACCAGTTACTACAGGAGGGGAAGATGGAAACTGAAAAGGAAAAAAAGATGAAAAAGGCCGTGGCTGTGGTCGGCTTCTTGCCCGTAGGCAGCGGCGACGGATATGGCTATGGCGGGGGCGCGGTTCTCACCATCGGCGACAAGTCAATCCATTTTGGAGAAAGCTACGAATCTTCAAAGTTGGCTGAAGAAGTGGCGCGTCGTTGGAATGCAGGTTCCTCATCAGAGCCGGCTCAATCGTGAGCGCTCTAGAAGCCCTCAACTGGCACACGAGGGCGGCAGAGGCCAGCGATGAAACGATTCTATCGCAGCGCAGCCGGTTCGAGTTGGTAGAAAAGCGCCCCGCTCCGCTTGAAATGACGGATACGCAGCGGCTCGACTGGTTCGGCGAGTATTGCGATGAGTACGAGTACGTTGAGCCGACCAAAACAACGATAGGCCATCACGTGATTATCTGCGACGGTCAACGCACGATTGATGCGTCTTTCAGGGACGCGATTGATTTGGCTGCGGGCAAATTTAAGGAGGCGAACGAGTGATTAGTCTTGAGAATTACGACTTAAAAAATGAGCAGGACGTATTCAAGCTCGGCCACGAACTGGGCAAGCAACTTTCCTGTGACGTCCTTAATCCGCTCAGTTGCGCAATGGGTCCCGAATTGAGCGTAATTTTTTATGCCGCTCTGCTTGCAGCGCCTGCCGGGAGTATGTATGCGGCTTTAGACCAGGATGGGGCTGATGCGGTTATGAACGAAATCACTCGCATTTCCGGGCAAGTCGCCGACGCGCACACAAAGAACAGACATTAAATTAGAGGAACAGTCATGAATGCAAGACAAATCAGCGAAGCGGTAAACGCGATGCAGAAGGCGCGGACGCTTCTTGCTCAAAGTGAGTTGCCTTATGACGGGCAGATGGTCGGCGTGATTACCGATCTCGCCAACTCTGAGATGGTTTTCAAGATGGAACTTGCGCGGGTTGATGTGCGAGTCGAAGTCCCGCAATAACAGAATAAAACAACAAGGAGAAAAACAATGAACACAGCCCTATCAACCCGCCAGGAGTTTGGCGGAACAAGTCAAACAATGGCGGTCGTCGAGACAGCATCAACCGCTGTGGCGGCTCAATCCAAGGCAATGATTGAATCACGTTACATCATGGCTATGCGCAACCCGCGCAATTGGGATCAGGTGCGGACAGACCTCATCAAAGAATGCCGCCGACCTTCGTTTGCCAATAACAAGAGCGCCTACTACATCAAGCCTATCGGTAACGGTGTGGAGGGGCTGGGTATCCGCTTTGTTGAGGTCGCTCTTCGCTGCATGAAGAACGTTCTGGTTGAAACGACCATGATCTTCGAGGATGAGGTTAAAGAGGTTCACCGCGTATCAGTTACCGACCTTGAGGCAAACATCACCTACCCGCTGGACGTACGGGTTTCCAAGACCGTCGAGCGCGCAAAGCCGAACAGCGACGGCTCGTATATCAGCGTACGCAAGAACAGCTACGGCAAGGATACGTTCACCATTCTCGGAACCGATGACGACCTGCTCAACAAGCGCGGCGCCCTGATTTCGAAAGCCATCCGCACCATTGGGCTGCGCATTATCCCAGGCGATCTGTGCGACGAGGCAGAGGAAATCATCAAGCGCATTCGCCTGGATGATGCAGCCAAGGACCCCGATGCAGAGCGCCGGAAGATCGTTGATGCGTTCGCGGCAATTGGCGTGACCGCTACCGACCTGACCGGTTACCTGGGGCATGGTCTGGAAAAATGCTCTCCTGCGCAGATCGTGACACTCCGCGGCATCTACGGCGCGATCAAGGACGGAGAGGCAAGTTGGCAGAGCGTTATGCAGAACAAGGCTGAGCAAGGAGATTCCCCGGCAGGTAATGGCGGCGGAAAGCCTGTATGTACCGCAGATAGTTTCGAGAAGCGGAAAGAAGGCTGGAAAGCAGTCATCCAGTCCGGCAAGAAAGCTGTGAACGCCCTTATCGCGACCATACAAACCAAGGAAACGCTGACAGATGAGCAGAAGGTAGAAATAGCATCTTGGGCGCCAGCACAGGAGGGTAAATAACATGCAAGTTCATGACTTAGAGCAAGGCTCGCCCGAGTGGCATGCTCACCGCCGCACACACTGGAACGCCTCCGATGCCCCGGCGATGATGGGTGTGTCGAAATACAAGACTCGCTCAGAATTTCTTCATGAATTACATACAGGCATTGCGCCAGAGGTTGATTCGCACACACAGCGTCGGTTCGACGAGGGGCATAGATTCGAGAATCTTGCGCGTTCGCTGGCAGAAGAAATAGTCGGCGAGTCGCTGTATCCAGTCACAGGAACAGAGGCCAAACATTCAGCGAGCTTCGATGGCTTAACGATGCTCGAGCATATTGCTTATGAGCACAAACGCCTGAATGACGCTATTCGCGCCGCGCAAACTGTAGCTGATCTGGATGAAATGTATCACATCCAAATGGAGCAACAGTGCCTTGTGTCCGGCGCGGAGAAGGTTCTATTTCTTGCATCCAATTGGGATGACCAAGGAAACCTGCTGGAAGCAAAGCACTTCTGGTATGAGCCAGACATGGAGTTAAGGGAGCGCATCATTCAGGGCTGGCATCAATTCGCCCGCGACCTCGCAGATTACATCCCGGCAGTTCGGCCCGAGAAGCCCGAAGCCGAAGCCGTAATGCAACTACCCTCCCTGAGCATCCAGACTTCCGGCCAGATCAGCATTATTTCCAATCTTGATCTGTTCGGCCAAAAACTGAATGAGTTCGTGGATGGCCTCGATCTTGAGCCGACTGACGATCAGGGGTTCGCGAACGCTGAAGCCGCTGTAAAGACGCTCCAGAAGGCACAGGATGCGCTTGAGGCAGCTGAAGCCAGCGCACTCGCGCAAGCCGCTGACGTTGACGAGATGCGCCGTACTGTTGCTCTGTATGCGGATACGGCACGTAAGACTCGGTTGATGCTGGAGAGGATGGTAAAGGCGCGTAAGGAGCAGATTAAGGAAGACATTATCAGGAAGGCGAAGACGGCATTTGCGGATCACATCGCCACCCTTGATGCAGAGATTCATCCTATCCGCCTTGTTGTTCAACAACCCGACCTTATTGCCGCCGCAAGGAACAAGCGAACTTTGGCCAGTTTGCATGATTCGGTAAATACCGCGATTGCAAACGCCAAAATAGCGGCTGACTCGGTCGCGAAGGACGTTCGTGCGAAGTTGGCCTGGCACAAGGAAAACTCTAAGGGTTACGAACTCCTTTTTCCGGACCTCCAGCAGATTATCCAAAAGCCCGAAGACGACTTCCAAATGCTGGTTAAAAATCGCATCGATCAGCATAAGGCCGACGAAGCGAAGAAGTTGGAAGAAGAGCGTGCGAGCATCCGGGCTGAAGAGCAAAAAAAAGCTGAAGAAAAGGTGCGTGCTGAGCAAGCGTCAGCAATTAAGCCAGTTGATGCGCCGAAGCCCGTAGAGTCACTAATAAGGCCGATACCAGTAAAGGCATGCGCCAGCTCGCCATCCGGTCCGTCCGGCAACTCCGCTCTCGTTGCCCTCGCCCGCCATGAACTTGTGTGTTTCCGTAAGAAATTCGCGCCCATCACGGAACTCTCGGCGGTCATGAGGGAGATTGATTCATACCTTGATGTTACCCAATCGCCAGCAGAAGCAAGGAGAGCGTAATGAGAGCAAAGACAATTAAAGCGGTGCTCAACAAGGAAATTGGCCGTTGGCTTGACTCTATCGAGGACGAGAAAGTAAAGGCTCTGGCCGGAGCGAATACGATTGTTACCGGAGGCGCAATTGCATCAATGCTTCTGAATGAGCCGGTAAATGATTTTGACATTTACTTCAGAACAAAAGAGGCCGCTTGGGCGGTTGCTAATTACTACGTTGGCAAGTTCAACGATGCCAACAACGCAGGGATTAAGGCTCAAGAAGAGGACGATGGGCGCATCCGGATAGTCGTTGAGTCTGGGCGTCGAGGCGAAACAGCCGGAGAAGCTCGCACGCTACAAGATACCGGGGAAATAGAGGACACGTACAACGATGCTGAGCAGGCGGCGCTATCGGCCGTTGACGATGACGCCCCAAAGTATCGGCCTGTATTCCTCTCCACAAACGCGATAACCCTATCCCACAAGATGCAAATAGTTTTGCGGTTCTACGGTGAACCGAACGAGATCCACGAGAACTACGATTTCGTCCATTGCACCAACTACTGGTCTATCTGGGATGGCAATCTGGCCCTAAGACCCCTGGCCCTTGAGGCTTTGTTGGCAAAAGAATTGGTTTACGTTGGCAGCAAATATCCCGTCTGCTCGGTTATGCGCCTGCGTAAATTCATAAAGCGCGGATGGGTTATCAATGCCGGGCAAGTGCTGAAAATGATGATGCAAATAAGCGAGCTTGACCTGACAAACCCAGCGGTTTTAGAGGATCAGTTGACTGGCGTTGACTCTGCATACTTTATACAGATTATCGATGACGTGAAAGCGAAAGACCCGGCAAAAGTAAACGCCGCCTATCTGGTCGAGATCATCGACCGCATGTTTTAGCCAGTAAAAGGACAACTTAAATGGCATCAGTAAACAAGGTAATACTCATTGGCAATTTGGGCAAGGATCCTGAGACGCGTTACATGCCAAATGGCGACGCGGTGACCAATATCACTTTGGCAACCACGGAAAATTGGAAGGATAAAAACGGCGAAAAACAGGAAAAAACCGAATGGCATCGCGTCACCTTTTATCGCAAGCTCGCTGAAATCGCCGGCGAGTACCTGAAAAAAGGTCGCCCGGTATACGTAGAGGGGCGGCTTGAGACTCGCAAATGGACTGATAAGGCGGGCGTTGAGCGCTATACCACGGACATCATCGCCAGCGATATGAAGATGATGGGTGATAAACCAAGCGGCGAATCACGGCAATCTGAGCCGCGCCAGCAGAGTAAGCCTTCGGGTGACGCGCCAAAGGGTGATTTTTCCGATATGGATGACGACACACCTTTTTGAAGGGGATCGATATGAGCATAGAAAATAACGGCGGCGCAGCATTTCCGGGAATGGAAGAGGTTGGTAATTCAGGAGATTACACGACCGCATATAACCCTGGCATGACACTCAGGGATTATTTCGCAGCGAAGGCGATGCAGACGCTACTTGCCGCATCGTTTGGAGATAGGTCAATAACCTTCGCAGATAAGTTAGAGGCGGTGGCTGTAGATGCATACAGGCAAGCGGATGCATTACTGGAGGCCCGGAAGAAATGAAGAACACCGACATGAAAAACTTCAGGGCCCGCCCCAAGATCAACAAAGATCGCGCTGCGTCTTTCGTGCTGGCTATCTTGCTAGTTATCGCCCTGTCCGTTCGGTTTGAACCGGCCAGCGCAGAGCCTCAGTTATCCGTCGTAACGTACGACTGCGCTCCGACTATCGAACTCGATATGCCGATTAAGCAAGGAATGCAGCTATGAGCGAATCAACGCAAATAGTCCGGCGCTTGCAAAGGGGTGAGTTTATCCCGGCAGGCTCATGGGACGGGCTGTTAGTTTCGCCACGTATTATCGACAAGCAGCCTGTATGCGAACGCAATCATGATTTGATCCGCTTGATGGTTGCAGATCGCAAATCCAGCGCAGAAATAGCTGACCTCATCGGATGCTCGGTAGTTTGGTTAAACCAATATATCGGGAAAATCCCCGAGCTAAAAGCCGCGAGACTGAAGTTTAAATCCCAAAGAAAAACGGTAGAGACCTCCGCTTGGGATAGGTATCAAGAGAAGCGGCATTGGGTCAAAAAGGCTCTGAAAACACGTAGCCTGGACGCGGTGGCTAAGAAGCTTGGGTTCAGCTTTCGTACGTTGCAATGGTATCTGGCTAAAGATGAAATCGAAGAACTCAGGGCTGAAGTTAAGCGGCTGAAGGAGGTTGAAAATGGGAAATAGAGAGTTCGAGAAGCGGGTGGATAACGACGTAATCAACAACCTCGCTCTGCACAAAGGGATTTTTAAAACGGAGATCGGGCGGCTAACGGATGAAAACGTCGCGCTCAAGGCCGAAGTGGAGCGCGTTTCTATTCTATTCCACGAGAAATGCGATGTAGCAGCGAATAGCAGATGTGGGATTGAGCGGTTGCAGAAAGATTCGGAGCGGCTCAAATGGCTAATTGATGGCGGAATATATGCTTTAGAAGCCAGGGTCGATGAGGCTTATGGATTTGAGGTCAATCTATCCGTGCAAACAATCGACGCCGCAATGAAGGAGACGAAATGAAAATAGTCAAAATTAATGTACAGGACGGACTAGGACAAATCGAAGTCGCGCTTTACGGCCATGAGGCGTCCCGACTTACTAGCTTTCTGAATAAAGCTTCCGTGGCACTCGCAGCCGCCCCGACGCCGCCAGTGGCAATGCAATTAGCTGTTGAACGGTTCCCTGCGATGCGAGATTCCGGCATGCCGCTCGAAGAGCGCATTGAGACTGCGATAGAGCGGATAAAAAGCGGTTATGCCGCAATGCGAATTCCTGTCGAGGCAACCGATCCTGATGTTGTGCTGCAAGACTGCTTAATCGAGTTGACAAGGCTGCGCTCGACACCGCCAGCGCAGGAGGTTGAGCCAGTTGCTACGCGCGTCCATTCCTACGGCGGCTCGACTGGGATAAATGATTATCTGATGAGTGACGGCAGCATTAAGGCCATGCGCCCGGAAGATGTTACATGGACACCGCCAGCGCCAGAGGTTGAGCCGGTAGCATTCCAGTATCGCGTGCAGCCATGGATGATGGCGTGCTTCGGCGAGAAAATCTCCGCTGATAAGGTGGAACGAAATCACAGATTTCTGGAAGAGGCATTGGAGCTTGTGCAGGCGTGCGCATGCTCGCAGGACGAGGCGCATCAGTTAGTTGATTATGTTTACGGCAGACCAGTGGGCATGATCCACCAAGAGATTGGCGGGGTAATGGTGACACTAGCAGCGCTCTGTCTTTCGCATGGACTGGACATGCACAAATCCGGAGATGTCGAGCTTGCAAGGATTTGGCAGAAGGTTGAGCAGATTCGAGCAAAGCAAGCGGCAAAACCGAAACATTCCCCTCTGCCTGTCGCGTCGCCAAACACCCCCGCCGACAACGGACTGAGGAAGGCGGCGGAAGCATTAAGGATTCTTGATCTGCTTGGCTCTGGACCAACTGCCGATAACCTCCGCGCCGAACTGAACAAGGATAAATCATGCTGAAAATTAAATTGCTTCATCCCGACGCTAAGGTTCCGACTCGGGCGAATGCGACCGACGCGGGACTGGATTTGTATGCTCTGGACGATTGTATTGTGTTGCCGAATCAGATCGCGATGGTTAAGACAGGAGTAGCGATGGCGATCCCGACGGGATACGCAGGCGTTATTCATCCGCGTTCTGGACTGGCGATAAGGCATGGAGTTGATCGACTTGCAGGGCTGATCGATAGCGATTATCGCGGTGAATTGATAGTGGCGCTCACAACCGTAAAGCGCTGGCAATTCGAAATAAAGGCTGGCGACCGCATAGCCCAGCTCGTCATCCAGAAAGTCGAACTCTGGAATCCGGTAGTCGTTGACGAACTGGATGAGACTGAGCGCGGGGAGAATGGGTTTGGGAGTAGCGGATCGTGACGGACAGAGAGGCGGCGATACATCGCGCCAGAGTTTATCTACAGGAGGCACGTCGGCGAGCGGGGATACAAACTCAAAGAGGGTTCTGCTTCACCTTGTTGGAATGGGCGGCGAGCGCTCGCAAGAAGGCATTCGCCGTGCCGGCACAAATGGATTTATGGGGGAAGTCATGAGCAAGATCAAGGTATCAGCGCTATCCGGCGAAGCGCTAAACGATCAAGTGGCCCTAGCTCTCGGCTGGCAGCAGCGGATGTGGGGCGCCATCCCGGTCTGGTTCGATCCTGCCAACGAGAATCGGTATAGATGTCATGTGGCGCAGTGGAAGCCTTCGGAGAATTGGGCGCAAGGTGGCCCGCTCATGGAGCAGGCGAAGATAAGTACCATACCGCGAATAAACGGCGCATGGTATGCAGAGATTCCAATGGAAATAAAAAAAGATGGAGTCTTTCAGTTTGGCCATACGCAACTAATCGCTGCAATGCGATGCTTCGTCGATAGCGAAAGTGAGGGGAAAGTAGATGAATAAGCTCCCCGTACTCGATCATGGCTTTGTTCTGTTGAGGAACATGTCTGGACCAACCAGACGCCCCGATGCAGCATTTGACGCCGACGATACCGACCCTGCCAACGCAGCTCGCTTCTCATTCGAGGGACAGGATAAGGATCGTGCGAGAGAGGAAGATTTACGCCTCGATAGCTACCTTATGAAGAACTGGCATACCGGTCCCTTCGAGCAAGTTGTGGTGTGGCTAGAAATGAAGCTCCCTATCTTCGTCGCGCGCCAGTTTGTTCGTCACAGAACGGCGCGATTGAACGAAGCGTCTGCTCGGTACGTTCAATTGCCCAAGGAATGGTATATCCCGACTCTGGATGAAGTCGTCTTACAAACAACTGATAAGAAGCAGGGCGGGCGACCTGTCGATGTCTTTAATCCGGGGGAAGTGGGGAAGGCAAGGGCTTTCCAAATATCGTTGGACGACGCCTGCCGCGACAGCTACGCGAGGTATGAAGCGGCCATCGAAAACGGCATAGCCATGGAGCAAGCGCGCCTATTCCTACACGTCAACCACTACACCCATTGGATATGGCAATGTGATCTGCATAATCTCATGAACGTTCTGGCACGGCGGGATCATGGCCATGCTCAGGGCCCCACTCAAAAATATGCTGAAGCAGTCGACCAACTTGTTCGAAAGCATTTGCCGCACAGCATGGAGTTGTACGATAAATACCGGAGATTTGCGATATGAAATCATCCCAAGACTTCCTGAAAGCGGCTGTACGCATCCAGGACGAGCGCGCCAGGGATTACGACAAGCCGGAAGGTGAGCGCAGCATGGCGGCGACTGTTCAGGCTTTTAACGCCATTACCGGCCAGAGTCTTACCGAAGCTCATGGCTGGCTGCTACTCGAGACGCTCAAGAATGTCCGGCTGTTCACGGCGGCAGGATTCCACTTCGACAGCGCGCTTGACGGCGTTTCGTACTCATCATTGAAAGCTGAAGCGAAGGCGAGGGAATCATGAAAGAACGCCCAATTTTATTTAGTGCACCGATGGTTCAAGCGTTGCTTGATGGCCGCAAGACGCAGACGAGGCGGGTTGTGAAACTGCGCGGAAAAGATGGGGTGCAGGCAACCCATGATTGCTGGCGCTATCTAGAAACTGATTCACTTACCGGAAATCAGGCTGACCGTAGAAACGGCGGAATGCATTTGTGGCAGCACCGAACCGACATAGCTCGGTTGATTGAGGAACGCTGTCCCTACGGCCAACCCGGCGACAGGCTATGGGTGCGGGAGACTCATCTGCGCGCAACAGCGGACGAGATACATTTTCGCGCTGACGGAGATTTTCCAGAGGGCGCTGCAAAGATGCTCGGCGGCTGGCGCCCTTCTATTTTCATGCCACGCAAGTTTAGCCGCATCCTGCTCGAAATTACCGCCGTTCGCGCCGAACGCTTGCAGGATATAAGCGAGGCTGACTGCTATGCCGAAGGGGTAGAGCATGACCACTCGGAAATCGATCACATTTATTGGGTGGGCGACTATTTTGGCGAAATCCAGACACTTGAGTCCGCCGTCGCTTGCTACAAAATCCTATGGGAAACCATCAACGGCGCGGGTAGTTGGGACGCCAATCCTTTCGTTTGGGCAATTGAATTCAAAAGGATTGGGCAATGAGATACCACGCTGCGCCGCCCGGAGAATGGCTACATCCAGACGATTCGACTCCGCCGAAGGGATCGAAGATACTCATGCTCAACGCTGGCGGGATCGCGACTATAGGCCTCTGGCAGATCGGTATGGCCGCATGGATGCCGCTGCCGAAGGTTGGTCCCGAGTTGAAGGATAGGCTTAGGGATGAGGGACGGTTGAAGTGAGCGCTCTACTCGACAAACAAACCATCATAGACGGTTGCACAGCTCGGGCGAAAGAGTTGCTGCAAGGCGCTGGTAACTTGCCGAGGAATGATCTGGAATATCTCGCTCAATCTATCTCGAAGATGAAAGATCAGCGGCTTATCTCGTGCGTTGCTGAGTTGATGAAATGGGGCGACGACGAGCGAGCGGAGTTGGAAACCATGATGGCGATCGGCATTGAGGCCATGAAACTATGCACGCCAAGCAAGTTGAGGGATGCGGCAAGAAGGGTTGAGTTGCGGTATCACTTGAGGGAAGGTTGAAGTGACACGGCTTTTAACAATTCCGCAAGCAGCAGAGCGGTTATCAATCTCCCGGCGAACGCTCGAGCGGGAAATCAACGACGGCGAAATAGCTGTCTGCCGGGTTCGAGGCAGGGTTCTAATTGCGGAATCTGACTTAAACGCTTATATTTCCCGGCTGCGCACATATACGGAGAAAACGGAAATATGCCCCGGAAACGTGGCGACATTTGGTATGCCCGCCTACAAATCAAAGGTCGGGGCGTTGAAGTCTCTCTTGGACGGGGAGCGACGCGCCAAGACGCGCTTCAGCTAGAAGCGAAGATCAGAAAGGATGCTGTAGCGGGCCGTCTCGGGCATGCCCCAAAAAGAACTATTGAAGAGGCGTTGGTAAAGTGGTTGACCGGAGAGGCGAAGATACTCAAAAGTTACCAGAATTTACTCTGCAAAGTGTCGGCCATTGAACCATACTGTTCTGGCGTCCCTCTGCATGAAATCGTCAAGGTTGCAGAAACGATAAAAGCAGATGGCATAAAGTCCGGATTAAAACCTGCCACCATAAACCGCCGCCTTGCCATCCTGCGCCGCGTAGCGAATCTAGCCCACGATCAGTGGGGATGGCTAGACCAAAGTTTAGGACAGCGAATCAAACTTCTGTCCGGCGAAGCGCGCCGCGACATTTACCTTACTCCCGAACAAGCATCAAACCTTGCTGCGGTATGCGAGCACCCAAGGGTGGCTGATGCAATCCTGCTGGCGTGCATGTCGGGATTACGGGAAACCGAATTGCTGAACCTTATGCCTGACCATATCCGCGATGGCTGCATCTTCATAAAAGTAGCGAAGTCGGGCAAGCCCCGGCTTGTGCCTATACCAGATGAAGCGCTGGCCATTCCCTTACCATTGGATATTACTTACTCAACTCTCCGGACATATTTTGAAAAGGCGCGCGCAACCGCTGGGCTGGATCACGTTCGCTTCCATGACCTGCGGCACACATACGCAAGTTGGTTCTTGCAATCAGGCGGAAATCTGGTAGCCTTGCGCGACTTGTTAGGACACTCTACCATTGCGATCACGGCTGACCTGTACTCTCATCTTGAGACAAGTCACCTTAAGCAAGGCGTTGCTGCAATGGGTAAGATGCTGCGCAGGGAGAAATAGCATTATGCTTTTATCATTGCCCAGTTTTTGTACCAACCTTGCTGGTAAAACATGGGCAAAACTGACGTAACCTGACGTAAAAAAGTTATTGAAATCAACGTGCCCGGATGGTGAAATTGGTAGACACAAGGGACTTAAAATCCCTCGGGCTTAATCGCCCATGCCGGTTCGATTCCGGCTCCGGGCACCAAAGCGTAGTCCAAAGCAGTCCTAATAAGTCCAAAAGTCGTTAATAAACAAGAATATTTTGTTAATTAGCGTCCAGAGACATCCTCTTGCCTCCGTTGACTTCCGGGTAAAAAGACGGGTAAATAATTTACCCGGAGAATATTTTACCCGTCATGGCCTCAGAGCTCCTATCCGCAATTGAAGTACGCAACGCAAAGCCAGGGGACAAGCCGCGCAAGTTACGCGATGGAAAAGGCCTGAACCTGCTGTTGCACCCCAACGGCTCCAAATACTTCCAGCATCGTTACACGCTTCACGGCAAGGAAAAAACGCTGCAACTGGGCGTTTATCCCACGATGGGCCTAGCCGATGCCAGGGCAGCAGCGAAGGCTGCATGCCAACTGGTGGCTGATGGCATAGATCCGGTCCAAAACAAGCGAATACAGAATGCGAAAAAAGCCACTTCCGCGACCAATACCTTCAGGTGCGTCGCCGAGCAGTGGCTCAATATCAAGCAGCGCACGCTGGCGCCGTCGACCCATAGAAAAATAGAAGAAACATTCAGTGTCAACGTATACGCGCGTTTCGGCAACCTTTCGATCAAGGATGTGAGTGCCCTCGTGGTGCGGTGGAACGCGGATCCTCACTGCCAGCAGTAAAACTCATATTTTCGTTGATGAAGTCAACCGATACTCCCCGGTCATTCATTTCCCTAACAAGCCTGAGCATGTCCTCGACGTTAACTCATGTGCAATGTATTATCGATAAAAGGTTATCAATAATCACACGATCGAAAAATCCCGGAAAATTACTACTAGCTTTTACCCTTGATAACCTATTTTATCATGGGTAAAATGCTCCCATGAGGGGCGACCGGCGCCAAACTCAACGCAAAAGATGGGTGGGCAGTCATGAGCAATCGCTTCCTGAGGTGGGTCGACACATGGATCGAGGAAAACATCCCTCCAGGCGCCAATTCCGACATAGAGAGTCATGAAGTAAAGGCAAAGCGGCTGTCGGAGAAACTGTTCGCCGAGGCAGCTGCGGCCAACTTCACAAACTTCGAAACCGAGGAGGAGCGCGAGCGCGTTACGCCCCTGGTACTGGCCGCGGTCTCGGACAGCAGAGACTTTGACATCGATGCCTATCATCTCAAGTCGCAACTTGCGCGGGAGAATGAAGATGGCGACTGAGCTCGCCACTAAGTTCGCCGTTGAAATATGCGAATCCAGGCACGACACGGAGTCCTAGCTCTTCGGGAAGACTTCGATCAACATTTCCTTTGTTAGGCCTTCATACATTGCGTCGATTGTTGGGCCATGGGTCAGTTCTTCCCCATCAAGCTTTGCGCGTTTCGCATCTGTGAACGCTTTCAGAAGATCAGCAGCAGTCTTAATCACTAGCAGAACCACTCGTTAGTAATACTATCCAGCGTTTACACCAAGGCCTCCGCTAATGCCAGAAAGAACGACTATGGAATCTGCCATTGCTCCAGGAGTGCAGCAACACAGTATGGCCATTGCTATGGGTGACGGATTTATGTCGCGGCACCAATGCTACCTCTGCAATCGAATGTACTGGTAAAGAGTCTCCCTGCTTATGCCAAACTTCTTTGCCAGTTTTGTCCGGTTAGCCCCAGTTGCAGCCTGCTCGCGTAGCTGAGCAATCCTCTCTGTATTGAGCGCTGGTTTCCTCCCCTTGTAGACTGTTCCTTTGGCTTTTGCCAGGGCGATGCCTTCACGCTGCCTCTCCTTGATGAGAGATCGCTCAAACTGTGTGAAGGCACTTAGCATGGTAAACATCAGGGTTGAACGTGGGTCCTCACTGCCAGCAGTAAAGATATGAAGGCAGGCATTACTCTGCGGCAGCGAAAAAAAGCACTAGTACAAAGCGAACGCGTGGAAAATCAGGTGCAGGACTGCGCTATCAAGCTTGATGAAGTCAATAAAACCCTGGAACAAGAAATTGACTACCACAACAAGCGCGACTCCAAACTTAGGGAAATTACGGAAAAGCTGACTGTAGCGGAACGCACCTTGTCCGATACTGAAGACATATTGGCGCGCGCGAATCAGGCAATGGAGAAAGCAAAACAACGTTCGTTACCCGATGCCGCGACAGGTATACCCAATCGGGAGTTATTCAACGTTCGCATTGAGCAGGCAATTGCTCTGGCTAGACGGAACGATTGGGTTTTGGCGGTGATGTTTATCGATCTCGATCGCTTCAAGCTGATTAACGACACCTACGGGCATGTCATCGGTGACGAAGTACTACAGGCAGTAGCGCAACGTATGCAAGGGCGCGTCCGTCTTGAGGATACTCTTTGCCGCTATGGCGGCGATGAGTTTCTTTATCTGTTGGTCAATCCGCAAGACCTTGAGAGTATTCAAAAAGTTGCAGAAGAGATGTTCGAGCGTGTTGCGCAACCCGTAATAATTGGTGATCTGACGCTAATTGTGGAACCGAGCATCGGTATTGCTCTATATCCAAATGATGGAGAGACCAGCTTGGAATTGGTGGCGAACGCTGATGCTGCCATGTATCGCGCAAAAAACACAAAGGCGGGTTATACCTTGTTCGATCGTGTTAAAGATCAATCAAATCAGGTCAAAAGCCAGCAGGGGAACGCTACCGTTTCTGTTTAGGTCTCGAATGTGATACACCGAACAGTATCAGCCATTAAAAGAGATTGATCTGATTTCCAATGCTGTTTCAGTAGCAACTGGTAACGGCGATTCAGACGTAAGCTTTTAACCGGAGATCGATCATGAATAAAGATCAAGTGAAAGGAACCGCGAAAGACATCGCAGGAAAAGTCCGGGAAGAGGCCGGCAGGGCGTAGGAAGTAAAGAGCATGAAGCCAAAGGCCTCGGCAAACAAGTTTCCGGCAAAGCCCAAAAGAAATATGGAGACGCCAAGGACGCGGTAAAGGACGCAGCGGACGGGCTTTAAGCTCCGCAGCCCAGCATTCCTGCTCTAACCCGCTTCGGCGGGTTTTTTTGTTATTGCCGCGCTTCTTATCGGTCGCAGCAATGATGCCCTTGGTAAACCGGCTGTGCTCGTACTCCCGTGCATCATGGAATAAGCGGTCAAACTCCTTCTTTACCACACCATAGCACTCGCAAACGCCTTCCTACAAGCTAATTCATCAAATCGAATGTTGGTAGTACATGTAAAGGGCCATAGTTTTTAAGCTAATTTAATGCTCGTGTTCTATCCCGGCGTATCCAATTTTCATTTTCAATTTCTCTCCGAAACTCGATTTTGCGTTCGCTTTCCGAGAGTTAATTTCAAGAGATAGTTTCAGGAGATGTTTTCAGCCAGAAATGGATCTAGCCGATCCGTTTTTCACGCTCACCGAAAAACGGTCATTTTATGGAGATTTGTAACAGGGGGAAAAGCAGAAAGTACTATTTGTACAACGGTCATATATTACTTGACCTTTATTTTGTGCTTTTTGCTGTCCTCTTGCAGATCCCCTCCTCTTGTGAGTAGCCCCCCAAAGCCGTGGATAGTCCCCTTAAAAATACTGTAACAAACCCACAGTAAGATGCGCAAACCGAATCTTATTAAGGGAGTGACCATGTTTGAATACGCGGTGTATGTACGGACTCAAGAGGGCTATATCGAGCGCATGAATAACGTTATTTCCAACCTGCCATACGATCCGCAAGGAACCTATGGTTCTTTATCCCCCTATGTGCACGAGGAAGAGCTTGTCGGTTTTCCTGAATCGGTAGTGCTCTGGAAAAATAGTACAGGGCCCAGCGTCGGGATAGCCCCCATTAACGCTGATCGCAACTCCCCCACCTTATTGGTTGCTTAGAGCAAGGCTGGTGGGCAACTGGAGGAAATGAAAGATGAGTCTCAATACTTCTCATTTTGCTGTTGGTATATTTATAGTGCTGGTGAGCCTGGGCGCTGCCTACGCCACCCTGAATAATTTTCCCGGTCGTCCTGCACCCGGCCCCGCAGGGCGGTTACATGAGGATTTGAATGTTGCGTTCGCCTCTCATTGGAAAACCCGAACGGGCCTGGATATCGAGGTTGAGCAGGCGCGGAGCAAGTCGGGGAAGCCGGTGCATATTACGGTCGATGGACTTGATATTCCAGCCCTCGCGCTGTTCTACGATGAAGACAAGCTGGATGATAAGGAACGACTTATTGCACCAGGCCCCCGCGGGCTTTTAGCGCAGGATTTTCAGACTGGCCCTTATCCTTCAGCCTATACCTCAACCATCGTGTTTCTCGTACGGAAAGGCAACCCAAAGGAACTGCAGGACTGGAGCGATCTCGTGCGCCCTGATATAAAAGTAGTTAGCCCGAACCCAAAGCGCTCTGAAAGCGGCCGCTGGAATTATCTGGCGGCCTGGGGATATGCAATCAGGCAATCAGGCGGCAGTGAACAAACCGCCCGTGAGTTTGTCAGCCAATTGTTTGCCAACGCCAGGGCGGTGGATTATAAGGATGAAAAGCCGGAAAGCTCCACTACTGCCTTTGTCTTGCTCAACATAGGCGATGTACTCCTCACATGGGAAAATGAAGCGCACCGGATCGTTCAGAATAACGGAAACGATAAGTTTGAAATCGTTACCCCGTCTAGGTCAATAGTTGCTGAACCCGTTATTAGCGTAGTGGACCCGGTTGCACATGGGGTCGCACATGGGAAAGGCGCGCGCGGTCTAGCGGCTTCATACATCGAATATCTATATACACCCCAGGCACAGCATATCGCCGCCAAGCACTATTACCGTCCCCGCGATCGGTCCGTGGCCGCCAGGTACGAAGACCGTTTTCCCCACCTTGAGCTGTTTACTGTTGACGAGGTGTCCGGCGGCTGGCAGAAGGCCCAGAAAATACATTTTGCCAAGGGCGGTGTTTTTGACCAGATCACCGGTGATGTTTCGGATTCTGTCGCTATGAATGGCGCTATCGATGCCGCTTCACAGATAAGCGCGATGGATAATTTACTCGTCCTCCAAAATAATTGGGGACTTAATTAGCGGCAATTCCCCGATCCACAACCACATAAGCATCAGGTCGAGCGTCACCGAATAGCGAATGTGCCCACCTCATTGTAAGCGGTCCACATCACGTCAGGCTTCGGTGTACCCCCAGCCGAATACATCTATTCAGATGATCATATTATCGATTGCAATAAAGGGTTTTCGCACGCCAGGGTGTTGAGTATCAGCATCAGCTGGCAAAACCATTAAAAAGGAAAAGGCATTTGATGCACAATGTAACGCCGAATAATCCTCAGTGACAAAATCGGCATTACCTTATAGATAGATCACAGATGGAGGAGCAAATTAGTGAAAGCGGGCGTGGGGCACAGGATACTTACCCGTTTGCTCATGCCCGCGGGAGTAGCTGAAACAGCTTTTCCATTACTGGCAGCTCGCGCGCTGCGCGCCTTTGGCGATGGCTATGTTGCTGTCCTTTTGCCCGCTTATCTGCTGGCGTTGGGATTTGATCAGCTGGACGTAGGCTTTTTAAATACAGCAACGTTAGCCGGATCAGCTTTGGCGATGCTGGGGCTCGGTGCGATTGGCTACAGATGGACAACTCGTTGGCTGCTGCTGTTCGCTGCCTTGTTAATGGCAATTACCGGCTTTAGCTTCGCGAGCGTTTCATCGTTTTGGCCTCTATTTGTTGTCGCATTCGTAGGAACCCTTAATCCGGGTTCAGCCGATGTAAGCGTATTTTTGCCGTTGGAGCATGCCCGCCTGGCGCAGGCGGCTAGCGGCAACGCAAGAACCACGCTGTTCGCTCGTTATTCGCTTATTGGCTCACTGAGCGCCGCTGTTGGCGCGTTAGCCGCCGGCATCCCATCCTGGCTCGCGCCATGGTCCGGCCTTTCCTTAATTGATGGCCTGCGCGCAATGTTCGTGCTGTATGGTCTACTCGGCGGATCAGTCTGGCTGCTCTATCGAACTCTCCCGGCGATCGAGATCCAGACTGCCCCGCTACAACAGCCGCTGGGGCCATCACGCAGCATTGTGTTCAAGCTTGCCATGTTATTCAGCATTGATGCGTTTGCTGGGGGATTGTTGGGAAACTCGCTGCTGACGCTTTGGCTCTTTGCGCGGTTTGGATTGTCGCTCGGACAGGCCGGTACATTCTTCTTCTGCGCCGGGCTCTTGTCTGCCGGATCCCAGCTTGCTGCACCAGTCATCGCGCGCAGGATCGGGCTGCTCAACACGATGGTCTTCACTCACATCCCTGCTAACGTGTGCCTCATTTTTGCTGCAATTGCCCCCAATCTCGAGGTCGCACTCGCTCTGCTGCTCGTACGGAGTGCATTATCGCAGATGGATGTGCCGACACGTACTGCCTATGTAATGGCTGTTGTTACCCCGGCTGAGCGCACCGCCGCTGCAAGCTTCACCGCGGTATCCCGCAGCCTTGCTTCGATCGCGAGCCCAACCTTGACCGGCGCTTTGCTGGCCAGCGGGCTGCTGAGTGCACCTTTGATTGCTTGTGGAGCTTTGAAGATCGCCTATGATCTGGCCTTGCTAATATCCTTCAGGCGCCTGAATGTTCCGCCGGATTGAGAATAGAAAAATCGGTTTTCGATCACGGTAAGGGCAAGTCTGTCCTTCAGTTCAGGAGATAGGAACAAAACCACAAGTTATCAAGACCCATCATCACCTTTCATTGCCTCTGCATCTTCGGCCGTGCCGGCTTGAACTCTCCTGTGATCGCCTCCATCACTCCGCCTCTCGTTTATAGCCAATCCGCAGCGTCATAAAACAGACACAAAACCGAAATGATATCGACATGACCGGACAGTACTCTCCCAATTGTCTTCCCTTAAAGAAGACGAGAATAACCAGATGAAAATATCAGAGTTGCGTTAAACCCTCTTCTATTTTCGTAATGGTCCAAAAGCACCAAGGCAAAAATACTTATACCAATAAATTAATGCAGGGGCGCTGACCTGGTTACCAACGGGGCTTGAGTTAATAGCCAGGGATGTCACGAAAGCGGTTCCTGATCCATCTTGCGGAGAATGAAATGCTGAAATTGCGGGATATTGAGATAGTAGTAGTGGTATTGGGTGCGCTGCTTGGAGGTGTCAGTATTGTGAATGCTGATCCAATTGTAAAAATTGACGGTTCCAGCACTGTTTATCCCATTACCGAAGCAGTGGCGGAAGATTTTCAGATAGCAAAGAATGGTGCCGTTAAAGTCACAGTTGGTATTTCAGGCACGGGTGGTGGCTTCAAGAAATTTTGCCGCGGTGAAATAGATATCGCCAACGCTTCGCGCCCCATCTCGAAAAAAGAAATGGACAATTGTAAAGCTGCCGGGGTGCAATACGTTGAAATGCCAGTGGCGTACGATGCGTTGACGGTTGTGGTGAATCCAAGAAATGATTGGGTTAAAGTTATTACCGTCGCAGAATTAAAGAAGATTTGGGAGCCCGACGCGCAGGGAAAAATAACCAAATGGAATCAAGTAAACCCGGCATGGCCTGATGAGCCAATAAAGCTTTACGGTCCAGGAGCGGACTCTGGTACCTTTGACTACTTTACTGAAGCCATCGTCGGAAAGGCCAAATCGAGTCGGGGCGATTTCACCGCTTCCGAAGATGACAACGTGCTGGTACAGGGGGTGGCGAGCGATAAAAACGGGCTGGGGTTTTTTGGCTTCGCTTACTACTTCGAAAATCAGAAAAAGGTTAAAGCGCTCGCTGTTGATGGAGATAAAGGCGGTATTACCCCATCCATAAAAACGGTGGAGGATGGAAGCTACCAACCATTATCACGCCCGATTTTTATTTACGTGAATATCAAGGCGGCGGAAAAACCCGGAGTCAAGGAGTTTGTGGAGTTCTATATGAAAAAAGGACCGGCTTTGGTAAGCGAAGTTAAATACTTTCCGCTGCCAGCACAAGCTTACGCCACTAATCTAGAGCACCTGAACAAGAAGAAGCTTGGCACGGTATTTAACGGCCAATCGGAAGTGGGGCTCAAGATCGATGAATTGCTCAAGCGTGAGGCCAGCCTGTAATACGACGAAAATGATGAGGTGGCAGACTGCCAATAACCACTGCTATTTAAACCTTTAAATCTCGGGGGGAAGATAGCGCAGACTCGGAATTGTTGGTAGTTGGTTAAGTACAAGCGGTCAAGCAGGTAGGCTAGGCCGTTCTCCACCTCGAACAGGTCAGCTCTCAGCTGCCGGCATTCTATCCAAAAAGTACTGCCTGCATCTTCTGCGCTTTCCACCCCAATAGTTCCACCCATCATTTTCACAAGTTTTTATCACGGACGGCCCATTCCCCTCTTCGGGCCCCTCCCCCTACCCCAGGCAATGATAAGACTGGAATAACTGATCTATTTTCTCTGCCAGCAATGCCAACGCATGCATCCGATGCTGATCCGAGTCCGGCCGGGGAGATTTTTTCTCACTGGATGGCAACTTTGCCTCCGGGCGGCGTGTACTTGATATTGTCATTCTCTCACAACATGGAATAACGGCAGGAATTCCATGTGCAAGAAGTCTTGTTCAGGCTTCTTCACAGTGATCTTCCGGAGCGCATCCGAAAGCGGGACGGGGCCAGGCGTTCCTCCGTCCATCCCGTAACAACCAATCGGCAAACGTCCAGTAGCTTGGCAGTCCGTGGGGAGACTATTCCTTCATTTACTCCATGCATGGCGGTTTCGAGGCCATTGTAGAAAGCCATCCCATATTCGGATCGAGTCATCATCGTTCAACGCTGCCCTTGGTACTGTCATAGAACTGTTACCAAAGGTTAATAAGGCGGTCATCTCTTTCCCCTATTCTTGCCCCGGTTTTACAAATAAACATAACCATAAACTTCACAACTGGGAGCATAGCTTTGAAGATTTCTAAACTTATATTGGCAGCGGCAGCCGTCTTGGGAGCAAGCACATCGTCCGGAGCTTTTGCGATTGACCTTTATATTGATACCAAAACCAAGCAAATATATGGAGAGCCTGGATCTGACCGGCAACCTATAGGTAATTTTGAGAGAGCCGAACGTGCTCCATCGAACAATACAACGCCAGCGTCGGAAGCAGAGAGAACCGGCCAGTCAACGTCGGGCGACAGAAGCGCGAGACTAAAAGAAAAGGCGGAGCGGGCACAGCTCGTCGGCAAGATTGAATCCATTGAGGAGCGTGTCAAAGAAAGCGAAAAGCAACTCAAACTGGATAAAAACGGCTTGCAATTCGAAACAGCAGACAAGAATTTCAAGTTCAAGATCGGGGGCCGGATCCACACGGATTACACCCATAGCAGCAATGATAATTTCTTCTTTAGGAACGGCACCCCAATTCAAGCCAATGATGGTGCAGAGTTGCGCAGGGGGCGCCTGGAGTTTGCGGGTACTTTCTTTAAAGATTGGGATTTCAAGAGCCAGATCGACTTCGCTGATAACAGTGTCGGCGTCAAGGACATGTTTATCTCATATAGAGGGCTGGATTTTGCAAAGGTCAACGTCGGCCATCAGAAACAGCCTTTCAGCCGTGAGTTACAGGAAAGCTCCAACGACCTCATGTTTATGGAAAGATCATTAATGAATGTGCTTAACGCACCGCTCGTAGATCGTGCCATTGGCTTAAATGTGTCACACAGTGGTAAAAACTGGACTGGACAGGTCGGACTTTTTGGCGAGTCAATCGACCCTAATAACAACAGCATTGATGAAAGCTGGGGAACCAGTTCACGTGTCACTTTTGCACCCATTAACGAAAAGACAAAGGTTGTCCATTTAGGTGTGGCGGGAAACTATCGCAAACCGAGCGGCAGCGGCCAGCTATTCGGTCCCGCTAATGGCGTGAGATTCAGGCATGAAACATCGCATCTGACTAACCTGTTTCCGATTGATTCGAGCACCATAGGAAATATCGAGGACATCAAGATGCTCGGCCTGGAGGCCAGCGGCGTATATGGTCCGTTCAGTGCGGGAGGCGAATATACCCATAGCTGGATTGGCCGCAGCAATGGTCTGGATTCACTAAGCTTCGATGGCTGGTACGGAGAAGCGGCGTGGACGCTCACCGGGGAATCGCGCAACTACAAAGAAGGAAAGTTTCACAGAGTGGAGCCAACCCAGAACTTCAGTTTTTCCAAGGGAGGATGGGGCGCATGGGAGTTGGCAGCACGTGTCGCCGGAGTAGATATGAACGATGGCGCCTTCAGGGCAGGTGAGATGAAAAACTTTACCGCTGCCGTGAACTGGTACGTGAACAGCAACATTCGCTTCATGTTTAACTATGACAAAATCCTGGAAATCAAGGATTCGCCGCTAGTGACGGCAAGCGGTGGAAAGCCGTCTGGCCTGAACACTTTCATGTTCCGGAGTCAAATAGCGTTCTAATGCCGATTCACTTGAGGATTTGCGTGAAATCACGGATCAGTGGGTTCAGATTGCGACCAAGAACGGCCCGAATAGTCCATTTGGTACCTGAACCCCCTCCCCCGCCGATTTTATTTCGAGTTGTCAAGTAATGCGGAAGGGTCTGGTCGCATGGGATTTGATAGGTGCGGTACCGAACATATTCCTCACCTAAAGATTGTAAAAATGCGGCCACACCTGAACGAGGATTTTTTGCTGCTATGTTTTTCCATCCCAAAGAAATGTTATGAAGAAACGAAGATACATTGATCTGTACGGTTATACATCGGATGAGTTTGACCACTTGCTGGAAAGAGGTATTAACAAAAAGCTTCGCTCTGCCGGAAAGTCCAAGTCGGCGTTAGACATGCGCACGGTCTTTGCGGCTTATAAAGATGAAACTCGCACGCTCCCTCGCCGTAGGCTCCGTGAAATGCGCATTACCGCAAGATCTCCAACTTCTCAAGGCACAAACATTTGAGCAGGCTCGCTGCCTGGTTTCGATCTGCCTGATCCATTGTGTGTAAGGGACCCGTCCCAGTTCCGGATACAGGGAACAAGCTTGCTCATGCAAAATCTTCAGAAAAGATTCTTTTGACGAAAGCGTAAAGCAGATGTTGCGGCGCCCATTCCAGTAATGAGCATGTTGTTTTTTTTGTGAACGCAAGCGTTTTTATCTGAACTTTTATCAAGTAGCTTATTCCAGCTCACTTTGATCCGGTTGGTTGTGCATGTCCGAGCACAGCGCAAAGCCCACGCTAGGGCCTTCACGGTTTATCCAGAATACAGTTTTCTCGGGAAAGCCGGTAAGCGATGCTTCATGAAAATGGAGCTTTAAAAGATCGTAGGGATAATTGGTAGAAAGATTTCTTGCGCGTACGACATGTTCCGCGTGGGTTCTCGTATAGACGACGTAGTTAGGCATGGCTTCCTGGTTGTGTATTGGAGCATCTATGTTAACGAAAGCGTGTTGCAGTATTTATGCAAAATAATGAAGCTTTATACCCGCAGTGCGCGGGCTTTTTTTTGCCTTCGAAAATCAAGCTGCTTTCCTTCGCATCCGCAGTTACCTATACCGTAATGCTTCCAGCAGCGCTGTCATCGTTAGGTCATATCCGGAAGGTATATTGCGGAATTGTTCTAAGGATGAGTCTGAGAGCACCTGTGCTTTTCAGCAGTGCTGCTGTTCAATTTCGGAGCTTCCATGTTTAAGCATAAAATACTGAGCGTTATTTTTGTATTGGTACTTCTGGTAATGACTAAAACGGCACAAGCTACAGTTGCCGATACGCATTTCGCCAAATTCCATCCCGTCTCGGGCAGCGTTGCTGCCGGCTCCCTCCCGGAGAGTTCTCCATTTACGTTCTCTTCCACGAGTTTCTCGCAGGTTCGGATCGCAGATCGCATAAGTCAACTCAAGCTTGGAGAGCCCAACTCTGGTGGCTGGGATATGATCACCGCTAATGAGACTGGCTTCGATGCAGGCCGCTACCTGTTTATCCCTTTTGAAACTTTGGAAGCAGGAGTACAGCGTATAGATTTAAAAACAGGACTAACCAAAACCCTCGTTAAGCCAGGCACACAAGGCTTCACCAAGGGGGATGCCTCTCGCTGGACACCTTGGAACAGCTACCTGACCGCAGAGGAATTTTGGGAAAAGGGGAGTACTAAAGGACGTTTATTTGAGCTGACCAACCCCACAACTGCTACTGGCGGCGGCGACTCCAATTTCGTCCATCGGTCAATCGTGCCGCGCGTAGCGCATGAAGGACTAGCCTTTGATAAAGAGAATAACCTGTATTTCATTGATGAGTTTAATGGCGGCAGCATTTATAAATATGTGCCGGCCAGCCACGCTGCCACTACGGGTAACGAGTATTTCTTCGCCGGCCAAACCTTCGTCCTACAGGTCAACGGAGGTGACAATGCGAACGTAGTAGGGTCTTTTGTATGGATTCCGATTACTAATACAACGGGGGGCCCCATTGATGGGATATCGGTGATGAATGCCGATGGAACCATCGATGGCCGCGAGACGGCGAAAATGGTGAAAGGTACCGGTTACCAGCGCCCTGAGGATATAGAGATCAAAACCTTGGTAAACGGAGATGAAATGTTGTTTGTGGCCACCACGTCGACCCACGAGGTGTACTCCATTAATCTTGATTCCAACGAAGTAAATCTCTTTGTAAGCCGTAACACCGTAGACAAGTCGACGGGCGTATCGGTGGGCACCTCGTTGGCCAATCCGGATAATTTGGCGATCGATGCGGCTGGGAATATTTATATTGTCGAGGACCAACCCGCCGGGATGGCTGACATCTGGTTTGCCCGGGATACCGACAATGATGGCGTGGCTGACTCGGTCGCGCGCTGGGCATCTCTATCCACTATAGGGGCCGAGGCTACCGGCCTTTATTTTGACAAGTTTGATGCCAATGTCGCCTATGTGAATGTGCAACATCCGGATAGTCTCGTGGACAGTACGATCATGATCTCCGCAATTCCAGAACCGAATCTGGCCTCTGCAATTCCGGAATCAAATTTGCCCTCCGAATTGCCGGGATCGAATCTAAGCTCCGCAATGCCGGAATCGATGGCTTTGTCCGTGTTGCTGTCTGGTATGGGCTTGATGGGCTTGATGGGCTTTATTGTTCATCGCAGGTCCGTAAATAGTATTTCCTGAACAGGATTCGTATGTCTATGTTATTCGTTTTTTCTGGAGGCACCGGCCAGCATCTGGTAAAAGCTGGTGCCCATCATGGCTGTTGAGCAAAATAATCTCGTTGGCTTCCCTGCCGATGATTTGATTGGCGTGACGCAGCGGATCAAGTGTTTGGCGTACTCGCGCCGGCTATCGTCGCGTCACGCGTCTGGCACACCATGAACGGCTGAAAATCTTTATTGCGCAACCCCTTCAGCACATCGCTGGTAGGAATATAAGCGTATCGCTCCGAGCGGCTTTGATGCTTGCCTTCGGCAAAGATCGCTGTTCTGCCTAAGGGGTCATAACCGAATATGGGTCATCCATTTTTCGGCAATAGTAAATACGTTCTCGACACTTCCAGGTCATCCAATCTTATCCAATAAGAATTTTGACACTACGCTGGAGCAAGCATCGGAAACAGTCCACGTAATCCTGTGGCCATCATCTCTACGGCCATCGCCGCAAGGATAAATCCTCCCACGCGCTGTACTACATCCAAAGTAGATTGACGAATCTTCTTTTCCGCCTGACAAGCCATATAAAAAGTTATCCAGCACACGATACCTACGATAAGGATAGGCACCACCACATGAATCAGATCGACAGAGGTATGCCATGCACTATTTCCCATGACATAGCTGAATGCCGCCGGACCGGCTAGCAGTGGCACAGCCAGAGGAACGATTGCGGCTTCCCGAACTCCCTCTTCATTAGCAATACCGGGCGACCCCTTAAAGGTTGATTCCTTCCCAAGAACCATTGCTATTGCCAGCAACAAGACAATGACTCCTCCGCCAACCTGCATCGCCCCCAGCGATACGCCGAGCAATCCTAAAATAGGCATCCCCAGAAATGTTGCCACCAGCAATGCCACCGTAACGCTCAACCCAATAGTCCTGGCAAAGCGGCCCTTGCTGGGTAGATCAAAACCCTCCGTAGCGGCGAGAAAAACCGGGATCATGGAAACAGGTCCCATCAGCACGAACAGCGTGATGGTTTTTTTGATGGTTAGAGCCAAAATTGAAAGCATTATCTAGCGGGGATGGGTGAAATATGTGCGTCCATACAGGCGCAGACTGGGTGGTTTATTCTTTAAAGCGGGCGCTCAATGTTTGATATTCGGGTACGAGCGGGATTCTCTGTTTAGCCTCTGTTCTCCGTTTTATCGTATTGCGCGTTTCCGCTGCCCCAGAGATTTTACAGAACTCAACAATACTGGATAGGTCCCGAGGCACACCACAGGATCGGTATGGGTGTATGGTATAACAAAGCGGCTTCGGCAATCGAGGTGATGCAACGAGATAATGGAATTAGTCGAATTGGCATAAACCACCCGGCGAGAACCAATATCGTAGACGAGCATGGAGTCAGGCTTGATAGTACAAAAAAAAGGGGGCACGAAGGCCCCCTGTTGATATGCAGTTTAAGTGCAAAGTTGGGTCAAGCACGCCGCCGTCGTGCGACCGCACTTATCATGGCGAGACCGGCAAGCAGCATTGCATAAGTCTCGGGTTCGGGTATGGGCGCGAGGAAACCGCGTATCTCGCCCATTGGAAACATGACGCTATGAATATTTGAATAGGCGCTGCCAGTATTCAACCCCGTCAGCAGCGCATTGAATGCGCCATCAACGTTATTTCCATTGGCCGCGATGAAAGCAGGGTTATAATTCGATGCATTCTTCATATCAAAAGTATGGTCATAGACGCCCTCCCTTACGCCGGACGGAAAATCTGGAAATGTAGGGATTGCGGTTGCCACGCCTGCGGTGCCGTTGTTGGGCGCAGTAGTGCAACAATGGATATGTGAAACTGTAGTATCCGCCATAAGCCCGCTAAAACTTTCATGGATGTGCATTGTGCGAAGATCGGAGTCTATGCTGACCGTTGCCATACCGGTACCGGGAGAAATATTAGGTGGAGCCTCGCTGGGGCCATCAAGCTTGGTTTGGTAAAATGTCTGATCAGCGGCGGCGGGAACGGCTACTGCCGCCGCCAAAAGACCTCCCACAAATAAGGCGTTGAGTTTCATGACTGTTACCTCCTTTAAGACGATTGGACTGCGAGGCGTTACGGATACCGCAATAATAAGGGCGAACGTTTACGAAGACGTGTATCGAGGTACGAAAAGCTAATGAAATTGTACATATCGGCAATCGTCGTTCAATAGGCCATGTGGTGGGGTCGCGGCTGACAAGCCGCTACAGCATGAGTCAATGCAACCCGATTAGTGAGTTATTTAAGGATATTGGAGATTTGGAGACTGATTCCGCTTTTCTTTATTGAAATAATAATTTTGGCTCTGCTCAGCCCTGTCGAAACCACTGAACGATGCGGAGTTGTTAAATTAAATCAAAAGATGTTTTTCACTTTCGGCTCATACGGGTAATATCAAAGGCTTTGGTACAAGACGAAAAGAAAAGATGTTTTCCATTTTGAGTAATCCGAGCCAATATGTTTAAGAACCTGACTATCAAATCGCGCTTGATCTTCATTCTTTCCTTCCTGCTGATTTTTGTGTTAGGGATTCAAGTGGTTGGGTTGTTTGGTATGAGCAGCGCGATAGGCGGCCTGAAAACCGTTTATCTTGACAGATCCATCCCTCTGAGCCAGGTGACGCATATCGAGTCGCTTCTGCTGCACAACCGGCTTGCCATCACCTCTGCTTTGGTTATGCCGACGCGCGAGATCATCGAGAACAAGACGGCAACTGTCGAGAAAAATATTGAGACAATTATCAGAACCTGGGAAGCTTACATTGCGACAAACCTAACCCCGATGGAAAGTAAGCTGGCCAATAAATTCGCTTTAGACCACAGGAAATATATCTCCGAAGGCGTGTTGCCGGCAGTAGCCGCTTTGCGGGCAAATAAAATCGGCGAAGCAAACCGGATTCTGGTCGAAAAGATTCGTCCTCTCTATCCAGCTGTTAGCGAAACCATTGACGCACTTGTCTTGCTGCAAATTGATGAGACCAAGATAAAATATACGGAGGAACAAAAACGCTACCAGACCATTCGCAATATCCTTATTGCGTCGATAGTCCTGGCCCTGGTGTTGGCTGCGTTGTTCAGCCTCATTTTCATTCGCTCCATTTTCCGGCCGCTGGAAGATGTAGTGAACATTGCCCGGAGTGTTGCCGCGGGCAACTTAAGGCAGGAAATCCAGGTCCGGTCGAAAAATGAAATCGGCCAGCTCATGCAAGCGCTGAAGGAAATGCGGGACAGTCTGGTGGATACCATCGGCCGGGTCCGCGACAGTGAAGCGCATACACGCGCTTTATTGAACAACCTGATCGTCGGCGTTACATCGGTTGACGAACAGGGCGCAATCAGATCCTTCAATCCCGCTGCCGAAAGAATTTTTGATTACCCGGAGAGCGAGATTATCGGGCAAAATATCGGTCTGCTATTCCCGCCCCAGGGTCAGGGTCAGGACCAGCATATCGATTATCTTGAAAATTACTTGAAAACGGGCTCTAAAGCGTTTGGAGTGACGACTGAAGTGGCAGGGCTGCGCAAGAATGGCGCAACGTTTCCACTGGACATTGCCGTAGTCGAGATGCATGGCGGCGAGCGCCGCATGTTCGTGGTCATTTTGCGTGACATTAGCGAACGCAAGCTCGTGGAGGAGCAGAAAGCCAGCTTAATGGCCGACCTGGAAAGCGCCAATGAGGAACTGAAAAGCTTCGCCTATGTGGCCTCTCACGATCTAAAGGCGCCGCTGCGAGCCATCGGCGCACTGGCGGATTGGCTTTCCACCGATTACGCGGACAAATTCGATGACGAAGGCCGGGAGCATATGCGCCTTCTTGTCAGTCGGGTACACCGCATGGGAAACTTGATCGATGGCATTTTGCAATATTCTCGCGTAGGCCGGGTAAGAGAGACACCAGTCGCGGTAGACGTCGGCGAGGTAGTGGAAGATGTGATTGAGCTTCTTGCCCCCCCGCCGAATATTAACATTACTGTAGAAAATCACTTGCCGACTGTCATCATAGAGCCAACCCGTATACAGCAAATACTTCAGAACCTGATTTCGAATGCCATTAAATACATGGATAAGCCTCGGGGCGAGATTCGCATCACGTGTATCGCTGAAGGCGAGCAGTGGAAATTCAGCGTCGTCGACAACGGGCCCGGCATCGAGTCACGCCATTTCGAAAGGATCTTTCAACTATTCCAGACGCTCGCACCTCGGGACCGCATAGAAAGCACCGGCGTCGGCTTGGCCCTGGTGAAAAAGATCGTGGAAATGTATGGCGGCAGCGTCGGGTTGGAGTCCACAATTGGTAAGGGCAGCACATTTTTCTTCACCTTACCCAAAACGTCATTAATTGATAACTCAACTAAAGGAACAGCAGCGTGAAAGTAACTAACAAACCCATTCTCCTGGTGGAAGACGATCAAGTGGATACCATGACGGTTATACGCGCGCTCAAGGAAATCCACGTAACGAATCGGCTCGTGCATCTGGAGAATGGGGAGGAAGCGGTAAGCTATCTTCGAGATCCGGAAAGCGAAAAACCATGCATCATCCTGCTTGACCTGAACATGCCCATCATGAACGGGATTGAGTTTCTGCAGGTGGTGAAACGCGACGACCATCTAAAGCGTATTCCGGTAGTGGTATTGACCACATCGGAGGAACAACAGGATAAAGTGAACAGCTTCAACATGGGGGTCGCCGGCTATATGACCAAGCCGGTCGATTATCGGCAATTCGTCGAAGTCATGCGTTCGATCGATGCCTACTGGACCATAAGCGAAATGCCATGATGAGGACTTCGGTGAAACACTTTTGGATTTTTACCATCAGCTGATTATTCTATGATCAAACCGCTGATTCGCGTACTCCTCGTCGAAGACGACGCCGTGGATCGCATGGCTTGCCGCCGCGCGCTCGCGCGAAACCCGGACTATGATTTCGTGCTTTCAGAAGCCGAATCAGGCCACGAGGGGCTGCAACTCGCTCACGAGCAAAAGCCGGATTGCGTTTTGCTTGACTACCACTTGCCGGACCTGAATGGTCTGGAATTTCTGGCTGCCCTGACCGACGAGGCAGGAGATGTCGCCATACCCGTCATGATGCTTACCGGCACGGACAATGCCGCTATCGCGGTGGAGGCCATGAAACGCGGCGCCAGGGATTATCTTATCAAGGATATGGATCACCAGTACCTGGAATTGTTGCCCGCCATCATTCAGCGCGTATTGAGCGAGCGGCGGATGAGGATGGAAAAGAAGCTGGCGGAAGACAAGCTGGCCCAAGCGGAAGCCAAATATCGTTCGCTGGTGGAGACAATTCCGGCAATAGTATATATCGCTGCGCTGGACGGCACTAATCGCTTTCTTTACGTCAGCTCCCGGATTAAAACACTGGGATTTCCTGCTGAGGAATGGTTGAACGACCCGGATATACTTCTTGCCCGAACTTACGCCGAAGATCGGAGGCATATGCTCGAGGAACGCGCAAAAAGTCGTGCGACCGGCGCACCCTTGCGCTGCGAATACCGTTTGCTTTCCCGTGAGGGATCAGTTTTATGGTTTCGCGATGAAGCGAGCGTGGTTCGGGATGAGTCGGGACGTTCGTTATTCCTACAGGGTATTCTCGTCGATATTACAGAGAGCAAACTGGCGGAAGCTGAGTTGCGGCAACATCGTTATCGTCTCGAAGAATTGGTGGCGAAGCGCACAGATGAATTAGCAAAGGTTAACGAAGAATTGCGCCGTGATATTGCTGAACGGAAGCTGATAGAAACGGAACTGACCAAAGCCAAGACTGATGCGGAAAAGGCCAATCTCGCCAAATCCGACTTCCTTTCCAGCATGAGTCATGAGTTGCGATCTCCGCTCAATGTCATGCTTGGCTTCGCGCAGTTGATGGAATCCAGTTCGCCACCGCCGACGTTCACCCAGATGACCATGCTCAAGGAGATCAATGCCGCAGGGTGGTACTTGCTGGAGCTGATCAATAAAATCCTCGATCTGGCCACAATTGAATCCGGCAAACTCGTGGTTTCCCAAGAACCCATGTGTATGGGGGATGTCATGGTGGAATGCCGGACCATGGTGGAACCGCAAGCGCAGGAGCGTAATATTCAACTGATATTTCCGCCGGCGGATATGCATTTCTTTGTGAGAGCCGATCGAACGCGGGTGAAACAGGTGCTGATTAATCTTCTATCCAACGCGATCAAATATAACCGCGAAGGTGGAACAGTTGAAGTAAATTGCAATGCGACCGCACCGCACCGTATCCGTATCAGCGTCACGGATACCGGCGCCGGATTGCCGCCTGAAAAGCTGACGCAACTTTTCCAGCAGTTCAATCGACTTGGCCAGGAAGACGGTTCGGTTGAGGGTACGGGCATAGGCCTCGTCGTGACCAAGCAATTGATCGAGCTGATGGGAGGTGAAATCGGCGTGGAAAGTACGGTCGGTGAAGGCAGCGTGTTCTGGTTCGAACTGACTGCGGACGATGTCCCCAAAAACTTGCAAGGAACGCTGTAAAAACAGGGGCTGCGAGCTTGAACAACGCTTGCGCCTGTTAGTTCGGCATGGTTATCTGTAACGACACTGGCTAGGCTTGTAATATTTTTTCTCCAGTCCCATCCGTCTCTTATCGGTCCGGCCTTGCATCTTAGTCCCGGCACCATATTTTGCCTATCGGCAATGCCAGCAGCAGTGGCTGGTACTGTACCGCTTAATCCAGTTCGCTTTTTTTTATTGTCCTTCTCCAAAATCTCCAAGCTTTTCAGGTTTATTTGACCTATAAATTTATTTCCTGGCAAATAAATTTATAAGCCGCGGGCCCTGCTATATGAAGGCTACTTCAGGAAATTCGTTGCATCCCGCAGAGCGGGCGGGTGACACGATCGAAGCCCTGCGTAAAGCGGCAATGGACTGTCGAGCTTGCCCACTGTGGGAGCATGCAACCCAAACCGTTTTCGGCGAAGGTCCTTCGCATGCATCGATCATGCTCGTAGGCGAGCAGCCTGGCGACCGGGAAGATCTGGCAGGCCACCCGTTCGTGGGTCCAGCCGGCCAACTTCTGGCACGGGCGTTGGCAACGGTCGAGATACCACAAGAAGATGTTTATATTACCAACGCCGTCAAGCACTTCAAATTCGAAGTCCGCGGGAAACGTCGTATGCACAAAAAACCTGCCGACGCAGAAATTGCCGCGTGTCACGACTGGCTTCGGCGCGAAATCGAACTGGTCGCCCCTCGCCTTCTTATCGCCCTGGGTGCGACAGCTACCCGCTCACTGCTGGGCCGCGCGACACCGATTACAGCTAATCGGGGAAAACTTCGTGAATATGCATCAGGTATATCGTTGCTGATTACGGTTCATCCCTCGTTCTTGTTGCGAGTGCCCGATCGAGACAGGGATGAGGAATATGACCGCTTTGTCGACGATCTCAAACTGGCAAGGCCTTTTCTGCGCTGATAATCCCGCCAGAAACAGGCGCAGCTTGTTTGATCTAACATAATGGTGAGTGTGCCGCACGCGATCCTCTCAACAACGCGCGAAACCGTGTCACTTTCGGGCTGTCCAATTTTTTTCTTTATTTCTTTGATGCAGGAGGCGCAAGTGAAAATGAAGAACCTGGCGTTCGAAAGTGGATTTCGCGTAGTCCTTGGCAACGAGAGTTCTCAGGCAGCGGAGATGGTTCTTCCGCACGGTGATACGGAAGGTGGACCGGAAAATCGTCATCGTGGCGCTGATCAATGGCTGTACGTACTGTCTGGAACCGGGATTGCGACAGTGAACGGCAAGCGCTACGATCTGCACCAAGACGTGCTCATGCTCATTGAACGCGGCGATGAGCATGAAATCCGCAATACCGGTGACGACTTGCTCCGGACGCTCAATTTCTACGTGCCGCCGGCTTATACGATCAGTGGTGAAGAACTGCCGCGTGGGCGGGACTCCTAGTACGGTGAGCGGGACATTTGTAGGGATTTCCGGCTGGCGCTACCCGCCATGGCGAGGGGTTTTTTATCCTTCTGGCCTTCCTCAGGATCGAGAGCTCGAATACGCTTCCAGGGCACTGCCGACCATAGAGATAAATGGAACGTTTTACTCGTTACAGAAACCGGAGAGCTTCCAGCATTGGTATGAGGCCACCCCTCCGGGCTTCATTTTCAGCGTCAAGGGACCCCGCTACATTACTCATGTACGACGCCTGCGCGATGTTCATGGCCCGCTCGCCAACTTCTTTGCGTCCGGATTATTCAACCTTCGAGAAAAACTTGGGCCTATCCTCTGGCAGTTCCCGCCAAGTTTTCGCTATGAACCGGAAAGAATGAAGCTTTTTTTTGAGCTTTTGCCGCACGATACCCAACAGGCGCTGAGCCTTGCTCGCCGTCGTGAGCACCGCATGACAGGGCGTGCGCGACTGGCCGTGGATGCCACGCGCACCGTTCGGCATGCTATCGAGATCCGGAACGAGAGTTTCATTGACGAAACTTTTGTCCAAATGCTGCGCGAGCACAACATTGCGTTCGTCGTTGCCGACACTGCCGGAAAATGGCCCTACCGGGAAGACGTAACCGCGGATTTTCTTTATCTCCGCTTGCATGGCGACAAGAAACTGTATGCGAGCGGATACACCGATGAGGCGCTGGCGCGCTGGGCAGCGAGGATTCGCGCCTGGCGCGCCGGGTCCCAGCCAGAGGACGCGCACCTCATCTCGGCGCAGTCCCCGTTACAACTTCATATGCGTGATGTCTATTGCTATTTTGATAATGATATCAAAGTCAGGGCGCCGTTTGATGCCAAGGCCTTGATAGCGAAACTGTAAAGAATGAAGCCACAGCTGGCGCGCGGTTCATGATTTGATCGTACAAATTCAACCGATGGAATTCCAGGCCGGAGTCAACCTACGGTGTAACTGTGCCGGGTGGTCCGAAAAAATAGAAGAAGAGAAGAAAATTCTCCAAATTCGAAAAATGGTTCTCAAGGAAATTGCTTTGAAATGGCCGGACGCGAAGAAAACGCCGGGGAACGATAATGATGTGTAGCAGCCGCAGCCGAGACTACTACACATCATTAAAAGTAATGGTGAGCAATACAACTCCCCCTCATCACTCTGGGTCACTATTTATTTTTATGGCTTTGGCTACCGGCTTTGGCATGTTGCTCTGATGTTCCACCTCGAGTTGAATGAGAGGAACTCTTGCTGTCCGAGCTACCTTTTTCACGATCGTCCGAACTTCCTTTTCCACGCGATTCTCCGCCTTTTCGGCCAGCTTCGCGAGCTTCCTTCGAATCAAACTCGTGGGCGGTACCCTTGTCATGAGCTGCCTTGCCACCTTTGCTGCCGGCTTCACGAGCTTCCTCCGAATCAAACTCGTGTGCGGTGCCCTTCTCATGAGCCGCTTTGCCACCCTTCCTGCCAGCCTCGCGAGCTTCTTCCGAATCAAACTCGTGTGCGGTACCCTTTTCATGAGCGGCTTTACCACCCTGACTGGCTATTTCGCGTTGCTTATCTTCATCCATGGAAGCAAAACCGCGTTTGCTTTCGCGGCCGCTGCTCCGGTCATCACTTTTTTCTTTATCTGAAGCCATCATGAATCTCCTATTATCGATACCTCAAAAGTTTCCCTCCGACATATAATTCCTCAAACCCAATGTCTTCGGGGTTCTTGTCTCTGTTAATCGAGTTAAACACAACAGAGAGTGACTGCATCCTAATAGGGAAAATCGCTTCACTCTGTTCGGAAGCATACATAACCTGAGCTGTTGACCAAGAAGGTATCAGATGAGATATGGTTAATTCGGAAGCCTTAAGTGCCAGGAGTTGCGGCGCGCCGACGGGCCAGACAGTTGATCAGCCAACAGCCGCTGCTATCTCTGCTGAGCTGTTTTTTGCCGCCCTCACTGCCATCCTTTTTGCGGCTTGGCTATACTCATGATTCATGGGGGTGGCACTGGGGCCGTCAACCTACGGTTTTACGGGAGTACGGGGAGTATCAGGAGATATCCAAGGTTTGCCTGAAGAGTTTGTGTGAGAGTTTGCTTTGGACGATTCTGCTGAGGGTCTGCCTTAGGGCGGTTGCCCCAAGACTCGAGGGAGCCTGTATCAAGGGCGAGTCGCTAGCTACATACCTAAAAAAGAAGCCGGTGCGCCGGACAAGCGTCGCATGAGCACCGGCTGGTTGAGCATTAGCCCTGAATTCAGATGACGTTTCTTTTCAGTAGCTCTACTCAAGTATCTAATCGGTTTTATTCTTTCCGTCCACCATCCTTGGTCATAAAGAACCAAAGAGCAACGGCACCTACACCTATTACGAGAATTGCCATTTCCATGATAACCTCCTTTAAGAATTGAGATGATTCAAGAGTTGACAACTTGACGACCGAGTACCACAGTGCACTTCTCCCGATTTTCGCCAGCAAGCACCTTCAGAAACATCCCTCTATTTAAAGAACCTTACCTGCGGATGAAACTCGTCGTTCCACCCGCTAACCTTCGACCCTAGTGCAAATAAAAAGTTCTGGCTTCAAGCATTAAGGCCTCTCTGAAGCCGTAATAATCCTACTTCCTTTGTGGGTAAAAGATATGTGCGGTTTCGCACACTCGGAGACCCTCTGTGCTTATTTATTCAGGATCAAGGTAACTGCTTCCACTAACTCATCATATTATTTTCTCGAACCCGGCTATCTTTCAGTCTGGCTTGCGTTTTCAGAAGGTGATACTTGACAGCCACCCGCCCAGGCCGCTGCATAGGACGGCTAGCCAAGGCGGAAGTTTCGGAAGTTTCATGATGGTAAAGTGAAGGCTGTCCACGCCGCAAGTGCGCCGATCATTCCAGCGTGAGCGAGACCGATTGCCATGCCGACCTGGCTGCTGGCCGGACCGGGCAGAAATTGGCAGAAAGCAACCAGGTCTGCATAACTGCGCTCGCCAAGCCACCCGCGGCGCATGACGAATTCGTCGTGAAAGTATCCCAGTTGCGCGATAGGTCCACCGAACGAGGTCAAACCCAAACGTAGGAAGACAAAAAAACCGTCCAGGTTCTGCCCTGGTTTTTTGCCTTCATATCATTTCCTGCTGATAATTGATAAGTCCGTTGATCGCAAAGACAGTAACCTGATACATGAAGGAAATTGGGCCGGTGAATCTTTTGCCTTTCTGTCCCGGTAGTGCTGCATTCAAATCCAGAAAACCATTTTGAAGAAGAGACATTTTCAACCTCTGGAATCGTACTGAAATATTTACTATACGTTGGCTTGCTCTGTCGTAGTTCGACATAGGCAATCTTGCGTTTTTTAATGCCGCGGGCTATAAAAAGCTTGATGCTGCCATATAACGTTCAGTTCAAGATATAAGCAGGCTCAAAAATTTCTATAGCTGATCAGTTGGATCGTGCTTTTTTACATCGACCCACTGCGTGAATAAATGGGTTTGGATGCTTTGAGGAAAAAGCTGCCGAAGAATAATTCAGGCATTCTCATTTTGTACCAGGTCCTGGGGTATATTGGGAGCGTAAGCACCTCGCTATTTCGGGCGCGAACATCAAGCGAGCCTACTTGAGGTAAACCCGGCCAGTGGTATCGCACATGACGTAAGATGGATTGAAGCCAACCTGCGGTGAAATCCTGCAGCGTCCGGGGCATTCATAGCTTTCAATGCCTGAGTTGCGGTGCCGCAGCGTTGTGTCTCTAAAATTAACCCTTCTTTTTAGCAGACCAATTGCCCGCGGTGAACGCACGCGCTTGATCAACAACTTCTTCTTCCGGCAAAGCTTATGGAATAACCGCTCGTATCAGATTACCTGCCGGTGGGATAATGAGGTTAACCAAGAGGAGGATCAGAACATGTCCGACCCTGCAATACAGGACCGCGCCGCCGGCGCAATTATGGGCGCCTTTATCGGAGATGCCTTAGGCCTTGGCCCGCACTGGTATTACGATCTGGCGGTACTCCGCCGCGACTACGGCGACTGGATCACGACCTATGCCGACCCCAAGGCCGGCCGCTACCATAGCGATCTCAAGGCCGGCCAACTTTCCCAGAGCGGCATTATTCTCCAGTTCATGCTGCGTTCACTCGTCGAGCGCGGAGGCTATGATGAAGCGGATTTCTGCCGGCGGATGGATGAGGAAATCTTCACGTTGCTCAACGGGATGCCGGTGAACGGCCCGGGCGGATATACCCAGCAGTCTATCCGCGACGCCTGGCGCAAGCGTGTGCAGCAAAATCTGCCGTGGGGGCAAACGGGAGGCTTGGCCGATACCACCGAGGCGGTAGCCCGCGCCCTCGCGCTGGCGGTTCGCTATGCCTTCCAACCGCAGGAACTGGCAGCCGCCATCTCCAGCAATACGCGGCTTACCCAGATCGACGATACCGTGGTTACCCTGACTGTCGCGTATGGGGCAGTGCTGGGTCTCCTGGTGCAGGGCCACAAGCTCAACAGGAGCCTCTCCGGCAAGCTCATGCGATTGGCAAGGGCGGGAAAACTGCCTTTCCATTCGATGGCGCATACCGACCTGCAGCCGCCTCAGGCGGACTTTCCGTGCGAAAGTGGATATTTCGTCTCTCCGGACGCTCTGCTCACGCCCTCGTATGTGGCCGCGGCCGCGATGGACCCGGATATCCGCATAGAGCCCGCATGGAAAGTCTCCATCGTTTATGGCATGACCTGCGCCATTTATCACCAACTTCCCGCAGCCTATCATCTCACCGCACGCTTTCCGGACGATTTTGAATCGGCTGTGCTCCACGCCGTGAACGGCGGCGGCGAAAACCAGGCGCGTGCCATGTTGACCGGCGCGCTGGTCGGCGCCCAAGTCGGGCTATCGGGAATACCCCGGCGCTTCCTCGATGGCCTGGACGAAGCCGAAACGCTCCAGCGGCTTGCAATGGATCTGGCCTCTAAAGTCGGCGCTTCAACCGCAGCGTCCCTTGGTGGCGTGCAGGCAACGTAGAGCAAATGGCGCTAGTCTCATAAAACTCTGCAAGTCCACATCATCGCCAACCGTCGCGATGCTCCTGCAAAGAGATGATCTCGTCGTCGCAGGCCACCACGGCAACGGCACGGAACTCCAGCCCTTGAGAATTTATCGTGGAATCGACACCACTTGTCTCTCGGAAGGGGTAAAGATCTCGGCGGGGGCACGACGCTTGATGAGGGATTCTACGAGGGGACGGGCACCGGGTGTTCGGTAGGTTCTCGCGATGTCCCAGTGCAGCGTCAGCGATAGAAACACCTTCTACATCTCCGGCGGCTCGAGACTCAGGCCCGACATTACCATGATCTCCAGTGGCGCAAGATGGCTCAGGTTGGACGCTCTTGCCATCACGTCCTGTTCCTGCAAAAGCTGGTACTGAAACACTTCCTCGTACATATCTTGGATCAGAAGATTCACGACCCTTTTTGGCCACCCCATCATCCACCGGTTTGCGATCTCGATTCCGATTTTCCCTGATTGAATTATCATTTCTCGGACTTGATCCGGGTATATGTCGGGGTTGTACAATAATTGCATTTTTGTTCTCCTGATTCGTTTCAGGTGTTTGAACGGGTCGCTTTCTCGCAAATGGGGCAGGATGCCTATTCGAAGTATCTCAAAACGGGCAGGCTTGAGAGCGGGACAAATAAATGCTTATGTTTGGCAGATTATGGTAATACTGCTGTTAAGTTTATTGGAACGTTTTAAAGAACCAAGTTTTAGGACACGCTATACATTATTTGTGCTTTTTTCCATCTATTTAAGTTAGATACGATGACTACTACCATGATTCCCGCTGTGCCGAAGGGCAAAGCGCATTGCAATACTTGCGGTGGAGACCGAAACCACGATGTTCTTCACACAGAGCAAACGAGCTGGCACGACGATGAGCAAGAGATTTATGGCAGCGATCGGTATGAGACACTCAAGTGTTGCGGATGCGAGGGCATCAAGCTTCGGCATATATCCCACTTCTTTGAATATGATGAACCGAAAGTCTATTATTTTCCACCAGCGATTTTTCGCCAAATCCCCGAATGGTTCACTGGTTTGAGATTGAACTTAAACCCGAAGATAAGTTTGTTGAAGAGTTTTTGAACGAAATCTACGTCGCACTTCAAAACAATCTTCCCCGGCTTGCAACTATGGGTGTCCGCGCTCTGCTTGAGAAAATCATGATCTCAAAAGTAGGCGACCAAGGAACTTTTTGGGAAGCACATCGCTGAATTCGAAAAGTTGGGTCATATTTCCAAGCTTCAACGCCAGTGGCTCGAAACCATTTTGGATGCGGGTTACGCGGCTATTCACCGCGCATATGCGCACGAGGTGAGAGATGTTGTCACGTTGCTGGACATTACAGAACACATCATCGAATCAGTGTTTCTTCATGAACGTAAGATTGAACAACTGAAGAAGAAGGTTCCCGCTAAAGTAAAAAAGCAACCGTAATTTCCGCTCAGGAAAGAACTTCTTAGTAAATTTCTTACCACTAAAATTACCACGATTATAGCTCGGACTCAAGAGGATGTTACTGGATAAACTCGGACTACAAATAAGAGAAAAATCCTATAAATACGGGGGCTACCTGACGTTATAGGACTGGTTCGGATATAAAAATGGAGGCGGGGGTCGGAATCGAACCGGCGTCCACGGCTTTGCAGGCCGCTGCATGACCACTCTGCCACCCCGCCATTGCTGCGTTACGCAAACTGGTTACGTTGCACCGTTGCAGTGCGATAGGGAAAACTAAAAAGGGAAAACGGATTTCAGCAAGGGCGCAGAATATGCAAACGATGCCTCATGCAGATGAATCCATTTTCCCACTGACTGGAGCGGGAAACGAGGCTCGAACTCGCGACCCCAACCTTGGCAAGGTTGTGCTCTACCACTGAGCTATTCCCGCAAAAAAACAATCTGGCATTATAAGGATGCTGCTGTCTTTGTCAAGAAAAGGCGATGCAAGAGCAGGATTGGGACGTTTCAGCCATGCTTCAACGCCTGGGGTATTGCGACTTTAAGATAGTAGGCCATTGACCATAATGTCAGTACTGCCGCCAGATAGATCAGCCATGTGCCCACTTCCTGCGGGTTGAAATTTTCACCTATTTTTTCGTGATACAACAGCAGCGGAATGGCCGCCATTTGCGAGGTAGTTTTCAGTTTTCCCAAAAAGGAAACCGCCAGATTTTTTCCTTTGCCAATTTGCGCCATCCACTCGCGCAGCGCTGAAATGGTAATTTCACGGCCGATAATGATGAAGGCGATAAGTGCGTCAAGCCTGCTCAGGTAGACCAGAACGATCAACGCCGCCGCCACCATCAACTTATCCGCCACCGGGTCAAGAAATGCCCCAAAAGCCGAAGTCTGGCGGAGTACTCTCGCAAGGTAGCCATCCAGCCAATCGGTGATGGCGGCCACGGTAAAGATAATGGTGGAAATCAGGTTCTGCTCGGACGGGGACAACCATGTCGAGGGAAAGTAGAATATGCCCACGAATAGCGGAATCGCCAAGATGCGCATCCACGTCAGCACGTTGGGCAGGTTAAGAGGCATAAGGATCAGTATATGCCATTAAGGTGCTGCTTTGATGAACCCGGTTGCGAACCTTCGATTCAAATTGTATTGTTACCCTGCCTCGTCGCGACACTGCTTTTTGCTCAAATAAATATTCCCTCTCATATCAGTCTATGGGGGTCAACATTTTTGGATACGCCTCAGCGGCAATATGCTGTCCCAAGTTCGGGACGTCTATATGGCTGGAACTGGAATAGGCTCTTTGCAATCAGTGCACCTCTGCAATCAGTGCAATTCCCTGTAAATTTTTTCTGCCAGCGCACGGCTGATACCATCCGCCTGCTGCAATTCTTCAATGCTTGCGGTCTGCACGCCTTTCAGCCCGCCAAACCGCGCCAGCAAGCTTTGACGGCGCTTGGCGCCGACGCCATCAATTTTCTGTAAACTTGAGCTGGTGCGGGATTTACCAAGTTTGGCGCGGTGGCCGTAAATTGCAAAACGGTGAGCTTCATCCCGAATCTGCTGAATCAGATGCAACCCGGGATGGTCCCTTGGCAATTGTAGCGGCTTTTCCGCTCCCGGGAAAATCAATTGTTCCAATCCGGGCTTGCGCGCTTCACCTTTGGATACGCCCAAAAGATTGGCGTCATTCAGCCCAAGCTCGACCAGTACATCTCGCGCAACGCTGACCTGGCCTCTGCCGCCATCGATCAGAATCAGATCAGGAAGACTCCCCTCGCCTTCGGCAACTTTTTGATAGCGCCGGGAAAGGACATCGCGCATAGCGGCGTAATCATCTCCCGGCGTTATGCCGGTAATATTGTAGCGGCGATATTCGCTGTTGCGCATGGCGAAATTGTCGTAAACCACGCAGGATGCGATAGTCGCTTCACCCAGCGTATGACTGATGTCAAAACACTCGATGCGGCCAAGACCCGAACCCGACATATCCAGAGCCTGTTGCAAGGCTTGCAGACGCTCCTCCTGGCTGGCCTGCCGGCTCAGCATCTGCTCCAGCGCCAGTCGCGCGTTTTCCGCGGCCATATCCAGCCACATGCGCCGTTCGCCGATCGGATTACAGTTGATAACTACCTTATGGCCAGACTGCTCGGCGAGCGCAGCTTGAAGTATGTCCCGCTGAACTTTCTCGCCGACGATGATAAGATTTGGCACGCTCCGGTTGAAATAATGCTGGGTCAAAAAAGCCTCCACCATTTCGGGCGGGTCGTACCCTTCCGCATTTTGTGGAAAAAAACTCTTGTCTCCCAAATGGCGCCCTCCCCTTACCATGGCAAGATTGACGCACGCCCTTCCCCCACCGTTGGCCTCGGCAACACAGGCAACCACATCGGCATCCAGCGCCTTGCCGCTATCGACGAACTGTTTTTCCCGAATTTTTCGCAGTGACTGAATCTGGTCGCGAAACAATGCAGCCTGCTCATACTCCTGGGAATCCGCGGCTTCCCGCATTTTTCTGGCGATGCTTTCCAGAACCTCGGTCTGTTTGCCCTGCAAGAAAAGCTCCGCGTCTCTGGCATCCTCTTTATATGCTTGGGCTGTGATCAGATCGACGCAAGGCCCGCTGCAGCGCTTGATCTGATAGAGAAGACAAGGGCGGGTGCGGTTGCTGAATACGCTATCCTCGCAAGTACGAATCCGGAATACTTTTTGCAGAAGCTGTATGCTCTCTCTCACCATCCCCGCATTCGGAAACGGGCCAAAGTAACGATGGTTCTTATCCAGTGCGCCGCGGTGAAACCCAAGCCGGGGAAAACGATGGCCGCTCAATATCACGTACGGATATGATTTATCATCTCTAAACAGGATGTTAAATCGAGGAGTTAAATTTTTTATTAAGTTGTTTTCGAGCAGCAGCGCTTCCGCTTCCGAGCGGGTCACCGTGGTTTCTATTCCGGCGATTTGGGAAACCATCAGTTGCATGCGGGGCCCCAAGCCGCTTTTCTGAAAATACGAGGAAACGCGTTTTCTGAGATCGATAGCCTTGCCGACATACACCACCTGCCCTGCCGCATTCATCATGCGGTAGACTCCCGGCTGCGATGGCAGGCTCGAATAAAATGCTTTGGCGTCGAAAGTAGATTCTACCGCCAAGGCAATCAGTCCCCCTCACCCAGCAGTTTTCCCCCGATGGCCCAACTTTCGTGAGGCAATTCATCGAAAGCAATATAGGTGTAGGATTTCGGTTTGTGTGCGACTCGCTCGAGCGTATCGGTTATCTCCTGGGCAATCTGTTTCTTCTGCTCGCGGCTGAGCGTGCCGGCAATGCGTATGTTGACGTAGGGCATGGGTTAGTTAGTCTCCAGTTTGCTGATGAAAAGCCAGGTCGCTGCAAATTTTCGCAAATACCTGTTCGAACATCTCTGCGGTCAGACGCCGGGTCTGGGTATTGTAACGGCTGCAATGGTAGCTGTCATATAGTGTCAAGCTGTTGGGTTTCAAGCTGTTGGGTTTCAAGCTGTTGGGTTTCAAGCTGTTGGGTTTCAAGCTATCGGATGCCACGCAGGCAGTTAATTCATGTGTAGCGCCATGGCCGAAAGGAAAAGCTTTTCGCTTGAGCCCCAGTGCCATGAGCGTTGCCTGATGAGCAACCCCGCCAAGAGCGAGCAGCGCGGTGCCGCCGTCTTTTGCGAAATCAGCAATCTCGGCTGCGAGGTATCCATTACATTGTCTGATCTCGCCTGGCTCGGGTTTGTTTTCGGGAGGAAGACATTTGACTGCGTTAGTAATGCGGCAATGCGTGAGCTGCAAGTTATCTTCCACCGAAGCCGAACCTTCATGGTTGGCGAAGCCGAATTTATATAAGGTCCGGTATAACAAAATCCCCGCAAAATCACCCGTAAAGGGCCGGCCGGTGCGATTTGCTCCATGCATTCCGGGAGCCAGGCCAATAATGAGGAGCTTGGGCACCACATCTCCAAAAGCCGGCACAGGGCGGGCGTAATAATCCGGATAACGAATTTTTACTTCGTCCAGAAATCGGGACAACCGGTGACATTGGCGGCAATCCGCCGAGAACGTTGATTGCATGGGGTTATCGAGAGCTTTTTATAGTAAGATGCGCGTTTTCTTGATTCACTGGAACAATAATGGCTAAAGTTCTTGCAACGGAAATCCGTGTCGGTAACCTGATCGAGTGGGACAAGCGCATCTGGCGCGTCCTGAAATGTTACCACGTTCATGTTGGAGGCCGAGGGGGGGCATTCATGCAGGTAGAGATGAAGGATATCGAAGCAGGCACTAAAACCAACCAGCGCATCCGAACTGACGACAAAGTGGAACGCGCTTTTGTCGAGCCGCGCGACATGACTTTTCTCTACCAGGAAGGTGACAATTATATTTTCATGGATAAGGAAAACTACGAGCAATTGGGCCTGTCGCAGGAATTTCTTGAGGGTCAGTATGAATACCTGCTGCCGAATACAGACGTGCAAGTCAATTTCCACCACGATCGCGCAATCGGCGTACAGCTTCCCTCCAGCGTAGTGTTGACTATTACGGACACCGAACCCAACTTGAAAGGAGCGACCGCCACCAGTTCCTACAAGCCCGCTAAAATGGAGACCGGGCTTGTTGTCATGGTTCCGCCATTCGTCCTCCAGGGCGAAAAGATCAAAATCAATACGGACAGCGGCGAATATATCGAACGGATGTAACAAGACAGATCATCCCCGCTTCTCGCCCTCATCAAAAACTTAGCTGGGTACGGAAGGAAATAACGGAAGGACTGTCCCTACGGTTTGGTGTGCCGGCGCCGGCGTTTCCGAGTTCTGCTTCGGTAAGATAATAATTGAGCATTAATCTTACCCCTTCCCGAACATACCAGTTCACTCCCAGCGTGAGTATCTGGACCTGGCATCTGGTTGTGCCCGTGCCACACGGATTCTCAACCAGACTTTGATCCTTGTTCTCGACAGCATCATACCGCGCAGCAAGTTCAATCGCTCCCCATTTCCTGCTCGGCTTGGGCTTGCCGAAAGCGCCGCGCTCTTTCCGGTAGACCGTCCTTTCACCGGTTACAAACCAGCTCGCCTGTACGTAATATGCCCGAACGTGAGAGTCCTTCTGCGCCCCCTCTAATAGATGAGTATTGTCGAGTTTTACGGCTGCGTATTCTCCTTGCAAATTGACAGGCCCAATCGCATAAGCTGCTTCCAGTGCCCACGTGGTCTCGCTATGATTATCAGATAAACCCGCCGCGGCACCGGCGGAGCCAAAGGATTGACTGAAACCGCGACGCCCACCATAAATATCAACGACTCTCGCCGAAAGTGACCCGGCATCTTCTGTATCGACGCTGTAAGAGAAGCCAAAATGAAGGGTATCGCCTTCTTGCGAGCGGGGCACCCAGAATAGTCTGCCGCCATAGCTTGAGCCCTTGATAGGCATACCGAGGTTCGTCAGGCTCATGATATTCATAGCATAACCGAGCTGGTCCGCAAAAATACCCTTGTAGCCGACGCCCATCAGCCACTGCCGCCCCGCATAAATGCCGGTGGACGAGGTTGAAGGGCGCTCCATCATCGTAATTTCATTTGAGCTGGTCAGTTCTTCCATGCCACGATAAGCCTTGAACTGGCCGACCGTGAGTTGACCCGGTCCCATTTTGGCGGCGACCCAGGCTTCCCGAAGGCTGCCAGGAAACGTTCCGGCCGCAAAATCGTTCTGAAATTTGAAGCTGAGGTCATAAAATCGGGCGGTTACATCGGTATAGCCGCGGCGAAAATTGAAACCGCTGCGAGGCTGACCATCGGGTACCTGGCTTCCGAAAGCGGGATAAGCGGGATCAGCTTTGTCGTTGTTGAACGAGTGCACGTCGAGATGAGCGCGAGCACCGAAAACCATTTCAAAATTGCCATCATCCGTCCTGATTTTAGGGCTACCTTTAGTGTCAATGACAAACGCATGAGCCGAGCCAATGTTTGCGCCTATTGACACAACCAGAGCGCAACATTTCAAGATTTTATTTATCGTTTCGGCTGTGAATTTAATTGGAGGGCCCCGGTTTGCTTTGTCTCTTTGTCTTTGTGGTGCGGAATCGCATAATTCGTATGTACATAGGTGAACCCTGCCTTGGAGCGCCTGCCTGCCACAGGCCCATCATGTCGTTGGATGTGAGTGTAATAGAGCGCTGAACGATGGCGCATTGAACATTTGAGATGCGCCGTCCAATATCACCCTGACCCATACTGAGCTTGGTACAGGAACAGTTCACTCAACTTTTTTCAATATTATCAGTAAAAACATCGGCATTGAATTGGCATGCAGACTTCCTGGCCAGCGAGTATCGCGTGATGCCCGGTTATCCTGGAATGGAAAGCGTATTTGGTGTGGTACCGCACTGAAGAGTTGCGAGACGGCACGTAATCTTTCAAACACAGCAATATTGCTGGTTAGACAAGAAGGAACAGCCATGAAATTATTCTCTACATCATCTTTTTTAGCTTTGGCCAGCACGGCGGTATTCAGCGTTGCAGGCATAGCGCAGGCCCAATACGGCGGCAGCACATCCGGTCAGGGAAGTTCAGCCGGCCAAAGCGGCTCTACCAGCAGTAGTTCTACCGATAGTAGCAGCGCTTCCGGCCAGGGTAATTCCCAACCCACTTCAGGTGGAACTGCCAAGCCTTATGACGCTACTGGCGCTACTGGCGGAGTGGACACAGGATATGTGGATCAGCAAAAAAGAGATGAACGGAACAGAGATGCTGCGTCGCCGAGCAAAGATTCACACGTACCCGACTTCCCTGTGGATAAAGAAGGAAAACCGAAAAAAGATCCCAAGTATGAGCAAGGGGGACCTATCGGTCCAAACTAATCCGATATAACAAAAATTGCCTCGGATTTCAGACGTGAACATCCTGATTGCTGCGGCCGGGCCAATTGGGGCCGCAGCGCCATTCCGCAGGCTATGCTGTTGCCCGGTATAGGGCGCCGCCCTTGAGGTCTTCTTGAGATCCAAAGGTTTACCGGGTGCTGATCATTAGGTGGGTGGTAAGGTCTGGAGTGTTAGGCGCGCGTCGCCGGCCTGCTTATCCCTGCGTCCTCGCTAGTCAGTAAAGAAAATTGAAAAAATTAATTTATATTTTGGCAGGGTTCAGCCTTCTTTCAAATGCATCTTCGTTTGCCGAGGATGGTAATACGGCCGGTGCCGTTATTATCCGCGTTGGCAGCACCAACGACAATGTGGATCCTGCATCGCTGGAATTGGTAAAAAAAGCGGTCGGCAATGCCATTGCCTCTGATACCGTCGATACCTTCGATGTTTATTATCCCAGAGCGGATGGACCGACATCAACCAAGGTTGGCTTATCCGCTTGCGCGGAAGCAGGCCTTAGCTCAACACCGCGTGAATTTCGCAATTTCGTCGAGCAACTGCGTTCTATTCGTCCCAAACCCGGAACCTTTGTCAAGGTGGAATTAACGGATCGTTGCAAGGAAATCGAACCCATCGAGCCATTAGACTGTGGCGGACTTCTGGGAACGTTATGTCCCGATGCGCAATACTGCGAGGTCGGTGCCGGGCAATGCAAAATTCGCGATGCGCAGGGAACGTGCAAGGCCATCCCCAGCACCTGTACCAAGGAGCACAGGCCTGTTTGCGGTTGCGACGGCAAGACCTACGGAAACGCATGTGAAGCGGCACGCGCAGGCGTCTCCGTGGAGCATCACCAGAAATGCGAGCTCGAAGAATTGGTGCGATGACATACAAAGAGCAGATGCGGTCAATCTAAAGACAAGAGGTGAAGGCAGCAACTCGTTTATAAGTATTTGCTGCTCTTAGCCGGTTTATGTTTCTGTTGGTGCACCGCAAGCCATTGCGTCCTCTAGCCCTGACTCGAATGATTTGATAGTGGCTGGGTCAAGGGACCCCGGCAAAGTGCCAGTGCTCCATCGTGCTGGCTGTCATTCACAGTCCATCGCATTTGCTAATTTGCCTGGAAGCGCCGGCAGACTGGCGTAATCTCGCAGCCATGATACCCGCGGCTACGATCAAGCCCATGCCGAGCAGCGCAATTCCTGTCACCGGGTCGCTGAATAGCAGCACGCCATATACGTAGGACCATGCAATACTCAGGTACTGGAGGCTGGCATTGACGAGTATGCGGCCAGTAGCGTAGGCCCGCGTCATCAGCAATTGTGCGAGGGTTGCCAGCAAACCGACAGCGAGCAACATGCCGAGACCTTTGAGAGTATGGGCGTGCCAACCGCTGGCCAGGGGCACGACCGCCGCGCCCGCGCAGATACTGCACAACGAGAAATAAAATACGACACGTGCCTCCGGCTCGCCGGCCCTGCCAAGAGCAACTACCTGCAGGTAGGCCAGCGCGGTAAGCAGGCCCGACAGCAGGCCCATCAGGCCTCCGCTTAACTGATTCCCTTCCATGGCGGGCTGGAGGATGCAGATTACACCGGCGAAACCGGCAAGCACTGTACATGCCAAACGAATATCAACCTTGCCGCCTCCACTGAGAACGGACCTGACGAGTAGCAGCAGCGTCATCCAGATTGGGGACATGTAGTTCAATGTCACCGCAGTGGAAAGCGGCAAAGCGCTGATCGCATAAAACCAGAGACCGAGTGCGCATACGCCGGTCAGGCTCCTCCAGAAGTGCATTGCCGGCATACGGGTGCGAAGCGTTTGGCCATGTGCGCGCGTAAGCAATATCATGGCGGCTGTCCCAATGACGCCACGGTAGAACACGATTTCGGCTGTACTATAGTCCGCGGAAGCGAACTTCACACACATACCCATCGTTGCGAAAAGCAAAGTTGCGGCAATCATCAGCATGGGTGGCGACATTCTTCCTTCCTTTTCGAAGATGCGCGTTTTGGCGCTTGCCGCCTCGCCGACGCGGTGAGCTAACCTGTAAGATATTACAGCTATTCATGTCCGCTAATCCCGAGTTAAATTGCCGTCATTGTGGAAAACCGTTCACAAGCTGTAATCATTGTGGAGGTATAGTGAAGGCGGATAAGCAAGGGAACCCGCTGTGCGCCACCATGGCCCCAAGGAATTCTCTGCAGAATGCGGAGGAATCCTTGTGACGCATCATCCTGGGCCGGTCACCGCGCAGAACAATCCAGTGGTGATGCGTTATGTGGAAAAGAAACCTGCTGAAGCCGAAACACTTCTGGAAGAAGCGCTACTGCTGTCGAAGCAGCGAAGGGAAGGCCTGCGCGATCTCGATGTAGCAGTCAGCCTGAGCAATACGGCTGAGAATCATCACGCGCGGGGAAACCTGGAGTTGGCTGCGCCGCTTTTTCTGCGTGCGTTGAACATTCGGGAAAAATCCCTCGGGCCGAATCATCCCGAGGTTGCTGTGAACCTGCATAACCTGGCTACGCTCTACCGCGATCAAAAGCGCTATGCGCAAGCCGAGCATCTCCTTCAGCGGGCGCTGGAGATTTCGGAAAACAGGTTCGGGCCGGATAATCCGATTGTAGCGATATGCCTGAACAACCTGGCTGAGATGCAGCGCGAATTGGGGCAGTTTCAAAACGCAGCAATCCTGCTTGCGCGAGCATTGCAGATAGGCGAGAAAACGTTAGGCCCGCACCATCCCGATGTTGCTACGAATTTAAATAACCTTGCATTGCTTCATCTCGCGCAACGGCAGTATGCACAGGCCGAGCCACTTCTTAAGCGGGCGCTGAAGATTTCAAAAAAAACCTTGGGTCCGCATCACCCCGATGTTGCCACCACCCTGCACAATCGGGGTGCGCTGTATGCGGGCCAGGCTCGATATACGCAAGCGGAACGGCTTTATAAGCGGGCATTGAGGATAAATGAAAGGAGCCTCGGCCCAAACCATTTGAGTGTAGCCATAACGCTAAAGAGTCTGGCCATGCTATATCGGCTTACACATCAGCCAGAAAAAGCGGAGTCTTTCGAAAAGCGGGCATTGGCTATTTCATCGATAGGCTGATAGCCGTTTAAACAATGGCGCGAATCCTTTCATAAACCGGAAATTCCGCCTAACCCGGTTTTTTTCTAGAACGGCCAAAAAACGTCCAACACGTCCAGGAGACGGTTTCGGTTCTCAGGCTATCGGTATAAAATTGCTGGCATGAATGTAATCTCACCATCATTTATTGACTTTTTTTCCGCTTCCTCCGTTGACGTGGCTCGGTCCGTGATAGGTGCAACCTTATTTCTCGATGGGGTCGGGGGACGCATTGTAGAGGTGGAAGCATATGATCACGAAGATCCTGCGTCGCACAGTTTTGGCGGGCCCACCAAGCGTAACATTGTAATGTTCGGCCCGCCCTGTCGAGCCTATGTCTATCGGTCCTACGGAATCCACTGGTGCCTCAATTTCGTTTGCCGTACGGAAGGACATGGCGCAGGTGTCCTGATTCGCGCAATCGAACCGCTCGCTGGACTGGAGACCATGCGGACGCGGCGCGGTCTTAACGATGTGCGTCTCCTTTGCTCCGGCCCGGGGCGTGTCTGCCAGGCGCTCGGTATAACGAGTGAACATAGCGGTATGCCCATTGACGCACTACCATTTCAACTCACACTCCCCCATTCAGAGGAACAGATTTCAATCGTGACGGGCCCGCGCATCGGTATTTCAAAAGCCGCGGATGTGCCTTGGCGATTCGGTCTTACCGGGTCTCGTTTCCTGAGCCGCCCGTTTCGTTGACCTTGGATTACTTATCTACCTCCCTCTCCCAATCTCGGGTCATGGAAAACTCATCGCCAGAAATCCGCTTTTAATCGCAGCTTTCTTCTAATTGCTGACGCTTTGGCTTAAATACTTCCCAGTTTTCTGGCAGCCTATATCCCTGCTTTGATCGTTCAGAAACCGTCGTCGCTCGAGCTCGGCGGGCGCGCCCATAATGTGAAAAACCAGTTTTCCGCTTGGGGTCGTGAACCTGCGCTGATAATCGCGGACTGAACAGAACCCGCCTAATCGTGTCCTTGTCAGCCTTTTTGGCCCAATGATAGCGATCCGTTTCTCACGTTTACGCATGTCGATACCGCCTCGATTCCGTTACCGGCAATTTGGGGCAACCTATCCTCTTGGGACACTCCTTCGGTTACTTTTTTATTGAGGCAACGCAGACACTACTTGCTTGCTATTTTAATTCTGTGATCTATAAAACAAAGGAAGGATGTTTTATCCCTTTGAAAATATAAATATGCAGTCGAAGCGCGCTTGCCCGCTTGCCCCCTATAGTAAAAGTAAATTTTAAAAACGCCGATCAACGAGGAATCAGCTATGGCAACCAAGTACCTCAGTAATTATTACAGTTACAAAGTCGTCCCGCAGGTTTTCGGCTTCCAGGTTGCCGAAGTTGATCCGAAGTTGGCGCTGGAAAAACAGGTACAGGGGCATCTCGCGAACGGGCATCGTTATTTTTTCCAGGACGAGTTCCAGAACGCCCTGAGTGAGTATCAGACAGCCTACTCCCTGCTGCACAAGTTCCTTCATCCCTATTTCCCGGTCAATGTCACCGCTATCGCTACCTCGGTGCTCCAGCAGATGCAACTGACGGACGTGATGGTTACCGCTGCCGCTCAGGTTGCGAAGTACCGCTCTGCCGTCGCAGACCGTCCGATAGTAGCGCCCGGTAATCCCCCGCAGGAAATCTCATCCATCGTGCAGAAGTTCGGTGGCACGGGGAGCGCTGTTGCGGCATCGCCTGCGTCCGTCCTTTATGAACAAGCTTCGACGTATCTTCAGGCTGGAGCTACCGCCGAAGCCCGGCCCATCATTCAGCAGGCGCTCGAACTCAATGGGGGACGTGACCGCGAACTGGAGTCGAATCTCATGGTCGCGTCCGGCATAGCGGCCGTGCAGCAAAGTGAATTTGATAACGCTCGCGACAGTTTCGCGAAAGCATTCCAGCTTGCGCAGCGCACAGGCGCGGGTATTGAGCCGGCGAACATACCTGGCATGCCCGGCGCGGTGGTCGCACCCGGAACGCCCGGCGCAGCTGCCGCTGCAGCGGCCGGGCAAGCGCCGCAAACTCCGGGACTCGGGGCAATCAGCAACAATCTCGGTGTCGTGGCGGCCTTGGCCGGGGATGCGCGTAGTTCCGGCGTTGCTTTCCAGGCAGCGGGAGACTCCGTCCCCTTGTCGTTTGGGCGCACGCTTTCGCAACCGCTCAACCCCGGTACAGCTACCGCAATGCAGAGGCCGATGGGCAGTGAGGGACTCGGCCTCATCCTTAATTCTCCATCCGGGTCCAACCAATATTTGGACGTATCGCCGGCAGTTTCCCTCACCAGCGGCGCTCAGCAATTTGGGGTCTTCAAAGGCGATCAGATTATCAGCGTCGATCTTCAAAGCAACGCGGCCGCAAACCTGACTGCAAGCATCTACCAACCTCGAATCAGCGCAAGCACGCTCGCGGCACTTGCCACTTTCGAAATCATCGAAACCAATTTCATCGCTTATATCCCGCACACCTACGGCTTCACCATTCCGTTGAGTCTTGGCGATTGCCATCTGGAACTGGGCGATTATGAAGAAGCGATCACCTGGTACGAAAAGGCTCGCGACTATCAATACCTGAACCAGGCCATTGAAGCGCCGATGGTCTGGTTGAAACTGGCCAATGCATACACCAGGTGGGGTAATTTTCTGTTTGAATCCGGTAAGAAGGCCGAAGCCAGAACGAAATACGAACAGATCGTCCGTCTGACCAACCCCATCCTGGATCCGGCCTCGGCGCTCTACAAGTCGCCGGTGTTCGACGGATTGACGGCACAGGTACAAGCCATTCTCGCTGCGCCGCAGCCTTTGGATGCCGAAGTGCACAACCCGTCCATCGCAGCGGTGGTATTGCTTGCCAAACTCAACATTCAGAACATCGAGGATGGGATCGACTTTCCATTGCTCAGCCTGGCCCGCGAGCAAGTCCCTGTATTTCGCTTCGACTACTTGCAAAATACCGCGCGTTATTTCGCCGAGCATGCGATTCAGGCGGAGCGGACTTACATCAATTTCAAGACCAGTGCCGAGCAGGAGGAATTCCAGCGCTCCATGCTGCAAAACGCGGTCGATTTGGAGGCGGCGAACGAACAACTCGAGATCAAGAAAGTTGAAATTGCGCAAGAACAGAAGGAAGCAATCGAGGCGAACCAGGCCTACGCGAATACGCAACTCGAAAACGCCAGGGATCTAAAAACGGAATATGCGGACGTGAGTCTCGAAGAGATGGCTTTAGACTCCGAGATCACGTATGTCGGTGCCCCTACGACCGAGTACGATTTCTCGGGCTATGAGGGATATGGAATCTCGAACGGGACCCACCGTGTCGATGAAGTGCTCCGTACGCTGACACAGCGTCGGAGCGAAATCTCGCGCGAGTTCGAGCTCAATAACATGGATCGCCGGATCAGCGAGCTGGAGGCTGCGAAGAAAGTCGCGGATGAGCAGGTGGACATCGCGACCAAGCAGAAAGAGGCCGCCGATATCCAGAAGAATATCGCCACGCTGCGCAAGCAGCAGGCCGAGCAGCAACTCGCGCTGTTCGACTCGCAGGAGTTTACGCCTGACCTCTGGAATCGCCTGGCGAACGAGATTCGCCAGATCTCCCAGTCATACCTCAGCCAGGCTATCGTGATAGCACGGCTGATGGAACAGGCTTACGAGTATGAGGTGGGCAAAGCAGTGAATATCATCAAACCCTCGTACAACCGGAACGACCTGGCCGGTCTTCTGGGTGGCGATTTTCTGCTTCAGGACATCGATTCGTTTACCTTCATGCGGATTATCCTGGGCGAGAAAAAACAGCCGATGAAGGAAATCATCTCCCTGGCGGATCGCTACCCGGTTCAGTTCCTGCGTGATTTTCAGCGGACAGGGACCATGGGTTTCCGTACCGAGCTGAGCGACTTTGACCGGAACTACCCCGGCGCCTACCTGCAGCGCATCAAGCGCGCCGAGGTGATTGTCGAAGGGTTGATCGGCCGTGGCGGAATACACGCGAGTCTGACCAACACCGGACTATGCCTGTCACGCATGCGCAATGGGGGCATCAAGATGCGGTTGCTACAACCGGAAACGCTGCTGGTGTCGCAATATCGTATCGCTGCGGACGCCGTGATATTCACGCCGGATGTCGAGATGTTGGGCATTTTCGAACACAGCCCGGTCTCAACTTCATGGATCTTCGAGCTCAATCCAGCGGCAAACGACATCATTCTGAATTACATTACCGACATAAAGCTCGTGCTTTATTACGAGTCGTTTTTTGATCCGAACCTGAAGCCGATGGTACTGGAAGAGCTCGCGGTCGAGCAGACGAATGCCGGACGCCGCACCGTCGCACTCCGGTACGAGCTTTTCGACGAGTTCTTCGCGTTCCAGGATACCGGCGAGGTGACGTTCACACTTCGATCGACCATGCTTCCTTTCTATCATACCGATCCACGCGTACGCGAACTCACCTTCCTGATCGAAACGGACGAGGGCGTAGAGCCGGGGAACCTCATTGTCAAGGTATCCACAGCGGATGGCACTGCGGCCACCCAAACCACGACTGCGGACGGCGCGCTTTCGACGGGTGGATCGAACCCGCTTAACGCGTTCATCGGCAAACCGTGGTTGCAGGAGTGGAAGATTTCGATTCCGATGGCGGAGAACCAGGCCCGGTTCGATGCCGGCTTTGCATGGTCGCAGGTGCAAAACATCGTAATGACGACCGAGTACGAATTCACTCCTCGCCGCATTCCCGGTCAGCCCTACCTGTTGCTGCTGGATCGTTTCGATGCGGACACGCTTGCGGATTTTGATGTTATCGATGATCCGCAAGCCACGGAGTCGGCGCCCTCGGAGTGGATCTTCAATGCTGAGGCGCATCGCATTGATCAGCTGTCGGATATCCATGGAGGTGCGTTTGAAGCCGGGGCGACAGGACCTGACAAGCCCGGTACCTATCTCCTTCGGAAAACAACAGCCACACTGCCAACAATCCAGAATTGCATCGTGGCTGTCGATGTCAGCTCTGAAGACAACGACGGTATCGGCGTGGTATTTCGCTGGCAGGACGCCGACAACTTCTACTACTTCCTGATGGATCAGGAGCGCAACTATCGGCGGATGGGCAAGAAGGTGGCTGGCGTATTCCAGGAACTCGATACCGCCGCGCTCGACGCGACTCGCGGATACGACGCCGGTACAAGCTATGCGTTGAAGGTACGCATCAGTGGAACCCAGTTGAATGCGTACTTGAATGACGAACTCGTATTGTCGGGGCAGGATGCGTCGCTACCCAATGCAGGGCGCGCCGGGCTTTTCTGCTGGGGCAGCGCAGGAGCACACTTCGACAACTTCCGCATCGTCGATCTCTGAAACGAAGAGGATAGCCCGTGGCCAACAAATCGCCTGTCAATCGTCAATCTGCATCCAATCCGGCCGGCGGCGGCGACGTTCGCGGTCTCGGCGAGACGTTTCAGCCGGACCTGAATTCCGGTGTCGGCAACTATCGGGTTCCGCTCGACCTGCTGCCGGGCATCCGGAATTTTCAGCCCAGCCTGGCTCTCGGCTATAGTACCGGCGCCGGGAACGGTGCCTGGGGCTTGGGTTGGTCCCTGCCTTTTGCCGCCATCAGTCGCCGTACGTTTCGCGGCACACCCTCTTATACGGACGACGATACCTTCCTGTTCGCCGGACAAACGGAACTCCTCCCCATAGGCTCTGGCAATTTCAGGGCGTCAATCGAGAATGGATTCGAGCAGTTCAGTCGCACGGCCTCCGGGTGGCAGGTTACGGAGAAGTCCGGCATGCGCCATACCTTCGGGACTACGGCCGAGAGCAGGATCGAATTCGACGATAACGGGACGATTCGGGAGTTCGCATGGCTTATCGAACGCACAGAGGACACCGCTGGCAACACCATTACCTACCGGTATCGAACGGAACAAGGCCAGCGATATATCGATGAGATACGCTACGCCGTCTATGTGATCCGGTTCGAATATGAGGCCCGCCCGGACCTGTTCTCGGATTTTCGCAGCAGTTTTGAGTTGCGCACTGCCCTTCGCTGCTCACGTATCACGCTTCACGTCGATCCGCTGGGTCCGGTTGCTGTTCGGACGTGGGCGCTGGCGTACGATACGGAGCCTTTCTCGGGTTTGTCGCTTCTTCGGTCAGTCACTTTTTCGGGGCATGATCCGGAAACGGGGGAGTCGGCGTCACTTCCACCACTCGAGTTTTCCTATACGGAATTTGCGCCTTCCAGCCGCCGTTTGAGAAAGTTCGTGGCTGGAGCGGGCGCCGCGCCGCCCGGCCTTGACCAGCCGAACCTGGAACTGATCGATCTGGACGGCCGCGGTCTGCCCGGTATTTTGTCGATTGAAACCGGCATGGCGCGATACTGGTCCAATACGGGTGGACTCAGGTGGGGACCACCCCGTTCCTTGCCGCAGTTTCCCGCTGTTTTTTCCACTGCTGAAGATCGCGTGCAATTCGCCGATATGGACGGAAACGGCGCGGCGGATGTTCTCGTCGGCAGCGGAATGCTGAGCGGCTACTACCGCAATGAAGGAACCGGCGCTTTCGCCGATTTCAACCAGTACGTGCGGCAACCGCAGCTCGCTTTTGAAACCGGTGGTCTGCAGTTGATGGATGTCAATGGCGATGGTCTCGTTGACGCGGTGCACGACGGTAGCACCGGTCTTCAGGTATACGACAATCTGGGGTCCGCAGGGTGGAAACCTCCGAGACTGGTGCCAAAGGACGACCTGCCGACGCCGGTTCCTAATCTATCTTCCGGCGACCCCCGCATCCGGGTTGCCGACATCAATGGTGACGGACTAGCGGATGTGGTGTTATTCAGCAGCGGGTATTTCGAATACTGGCCCTCGCGCGGCGGAGGCCACTTCTCCGAGTCGCGCAAGATGACCGCCGCGCCGAGATTCCCATATCCGTTCGATCCGGCGCGAGTGTTCATTGTCGATATCGATGGGGATGGCCTGGCCGATGTCGTTTTTGTAGGTTATGACGAGGTAACGTACTGGATCAATCAGTCGGGGAACTCGTTCAGCGCTCCGCAGACGATTCGCTACACCCCGCCAACCTCGCGCGCCGACACCTTGCGAATCGCCGACATGAGCGGAACCGGAACGGCGGGGATCTTGTGGACGAGTCCGTATCCGGACTATCGCTACCTTGACTTCACCGGCGATGTGAAGCCCGGCCTGCTTTCGCGCATTGATAACGGACTTGGCCGCATCACGGCCATCGAATACACCACCTCGACAGGAGAAGCGACGCGTGACCGCGAGCTGGGGGAACCATGGACGTCATTTCTTCCGTTTCCTGTGCAGGTGGTCTCCGCCGTCACGGTCGAGGATTCGATCAGCGGCCTGCACAACGTGACCCGCTACCGTTATCACGAAGGCCACTACGACGGGCATCGGCGTGAATTCGATGGGTTCGGCCGATCCGAGCAGATTGAAGAAGGCGATGACTCGATTCCTTCGTGTCGCACTGTCTTTCATTACCACACTGAAGCCTCGGGGCGGCCAACCGTTCCCGATCCCGAGCTTCGGCGTAGCCTGAAGCGCAAACTTTTTCGGGTAGAGGTATTCGGAGAAGACGGCGGTCCGCTGGCAGCGTCCCCATACCGGGTGGAGGAGAGCCGATGGACCGTACGTGTCGAGCAGACGCTGCCGGATAGCCGGCGAGTTCTGTTCCCGTTCATTGAGGAGACGATCACGTCGACGTTCGAGCGCACGCCCGACGCCCGCATCGAGCGGCGTCTGCTCACGTTCGACATAACCGGAAATGTAACAAGCGAAGAGCGTCGTGGGGAAGGAGGAGCAGGCGCACCTGTCGCTATCGTTGTAACGACCCACGCCGAGTACGCGCTGGACCCGGCAGGGCGCGTTCGCGACCGCGTCTCCCGCATTGTCCAGCGTGATGGCGACGGCAATTTACTCAACGAAGTGCGCCAATACTATGACGGCGTCGCATTCCAGGGCCTGGCGCTCGGCCAGGTCACGAATGGGCTGCTTACCCGCACCGAAAAGGTTGCGCTGCACAAGGATGCGGCTGCATCCACATATGGCGCCCATGAGCCTGACTTTTCCTCGTTGGAGTATCACGACGGAGAGGATCAGGATGGCAAGCCTGCCTGGCTGTACGATCATAGACGGGTCAGCCTTGATGAGCGCGGCAACGTTCTGGTCAGCCGGGATGCACGCGGGAACGACACGATCTACACCTTCGACGAGTTCGGTCTATTTGCCACGTCGATCACTGATGCAAAAGGTTTTGTTGCGACGGTCGAGCATGATCTCCGGGTAGCGAGGCCCCGGCGGATGGTGAATCCTAACGGCGGCGTGACCGAGTCGCGCTACGACCCCTTGGCCCGTATCGCGGTGGTAGCGGCGCCGGGCGATACGCTCGCAATCCCCACCGTCACCTATTCATACGAGACCACGACGCTGCCCGCGCTTCGCGCTGCCCACTATCGCGTCCTTACGGGTGATACTCGTACCATCTCCGTCAACGAGTATCTCGATGGAGTCGGAGCCCTGTTCCAGCGCCGGACCGAGCATGACGGCAATATGGTATCCGTCAGCGGCCAGGTCGTTCCCAATGCCCGGGGTAAAACAGCCGAAAAATTTGAATCCTTCTATGCCGAAGGAATGGAGTTCGAGCCGTATTCAGCCGATCCTTCCGCGCCTCGGCGCAGCTTTTTCTTCGACCCATTAGGCCGCGCCATCCGCACATTGCATCCGGATGGCGGCCAATCCGGCGCGGAATATGGAACATTCGACACGCTGTTTTCGGATGCAGGGGATAACGACCCTGGCATGGCAGGGTCGTTCGGGACGCCGCGTCGCGAGATCTACGACGCCTGGTACCGCCTGATGGGTGTGGAAGAGCGTGACCAGACCTCGGTCCGCGCGAGCAGCTACGAGCTTGATGCCACCGGCCGTTTGCGGCAGATTACCGATCCTCGCGGGGTGGTCCTTAGCCGCATCACTCGCGATCTTACGGGGCAGGAGATCTCGATCGATCACGTGGATGCGGGCCGGCGCCTGCTGGCTTATGATGCTGGCGGCAACCTCGCGCTACAGCTGGATGGGGCTGGCGAGCCGATCAATCGCAGCTACGATGAACTGAATCGCATCATCGGGACGGCTTATGGGGGAGCCGAGCCGGAAACGTACTTCTACGACGCCGGGGCGGGCGCAAACCTGACGGGCCGGCTGGCACGCTCGATCGACCCCGCCGGCGAGACCACCTACAGCTACGATTCCCGCGGCAATGTCATCGAGCGCTCGCGCATGGCGCCAGGCCAGACCGAAGCACTGACGCTGACCTATTCATTCGACCGCATCGGCCGCATGACCCGGTTGACCTATCCCGATGAAGCCGCTATTGATTTCGAGTATTACTCGGGATTTCTGCTTTGGCGCATTCCGGGATGTGTGAACGCAATCGAATACACAGCCGCTGGCGTGCGGACGGGAATGGATTATCAGAACGGGGTCCGGACTGAATACGGCTATGATCCGGCTTCTCTTCGGCTGCGGGAAATCCGAACGTTCCGGCCCGATACCGGAGCCGTATACTTTCATACCCGTTACGATATCAGTACGGTCGGCAATGTTGCGTCAATCGAGGATCTGCGGCCCGGTACCCCGGGATTTGTGCGGACGCAGAGCTTCGGATACGATGCGTTCCAGAATCTGCTGGAGGCTTCCAGTCCCGATCCGGCGGCAGGATACTCGCATATCTACGAGTATGACGCGGCGGCGAATTTTATTCGCAATCCGCTGATCAGTGCCAACCCGCTCTTGTATGAAAACAATGGCAACAGCAACCGGCTGAGCGGCTACGTAGACAGCGACGGCATTACTCCCGTTAATCTGTTCGGGTACGACCTGAACGGCAACGTCGAGTCCATGCCCGGGCGCACCCTGACGTTTGACACGAAGCAACAACTCGCGCGGGTGCAACTGGATAGCGGTGCTGATGTCGCTTTTTTCTACGACCATAAAGGGGTGCTAAGCCGGCGCGAAGCGACGGAAGCCGGTTCGACGGAAGTGACGCATTACGTTGACAACCTGTTCGAGTCGCGTGATGGTTCGGACATGCGCTGGGTAATGGCGGGAGACCTGCCGGTCGCCCGTGTCTCCGGCGGAACGACGGTATTCATACACAACGATCATCTGGGCAGTGCGGTCATCTATACCGATGCGGATGGTAACCTTCTGACCGAAACCGCATTCCACCCGTTCGGAAGCGTGCTCATCGCGCCGTCCGGTACACTGCCCCCCGCGTTCGCGACGAAAAGGCTGGATGCGGATATCGGCTTGTACTACTTCAACGCGCGCTGGTACTCGCCGACGATGGGACGCTTCATTTCCCCCGACCCGCTCTACCTGTACCAGCCGGAACAGGGGCTCCAGGAACCGAAGCGCCTGAACCCCTACGCGTATGCCGGCAATAATCCGGTGCGCTATGTCGACCCGAGCGGACTCGGCTTCTGGGATGTGCTGGGCGCGATTGTCATCGCCATTGCCGTGGTGGTGGCGGTCGTTGCAGTTTCGGTGCTGACCTTCGGAGTCGGGACCGCGATCGGGTTTGGCACGCTCCTGGCTTATGCGGCCGTTGCGGGGCTTGCAGGCGCTGCAATTGGCGCTGTCGTCGGCGGCATTGCCTATGGCAGTTGGGAAGGCGCGCTGCGCGGCGCCCTGATCGGATTTACCGCCGGAGCCAATGCCATGATCGGCGGCATGATCTTCGGGCCGATTATCGGCGCCGCGCTTGGCGTTATCACCTTCCTGTCGGTCATCCCGCCAGTGGCCAAGAGCGATGTCTACCAGGGCATACTCGGCTGGACCAGTTACCTGATGCCGATGAGCTGGCCTGGCCACGCGATTGGTCTTACCTTGTTCGCCCTGAATGTCGTCGGTTACCTGGTCACGTTCGGGCAAGTGGATGCGCTACGGATTCGGGATATGCAGGTCGACTGGAAAACGGGAAACATTTTCACAGTGGGGGGATGGGTCGGCCAGTTGGATGGGAGAGCATTCAACTTCGGCGCATTCAGTTTCGTGAACACATCACGCTACGTCGGCGGAGAAATTATCCCCGCTACGTTCGAGCATGAGTCGGGTCATATGCTTAGCAATGCGGCATTTGGTTTCTTCCAGGCAACGCGCGTGTTCGAGGGAAACGGACTGGACAGCTACTGGGAGCGCATTGCCGAAAGCAATGTGCCTCCAGGTTTGCGGGGCACCGATCCCGTGACGCCAGAACCCGATCGTCCCAAGATCCCGCAATGGGGTTGATGTGCGATAGGCGGGGAAGTCTGCCGGTTCTTCCCGAGGCCAAGTGGGAAATGGGAAATTTTCTTTGAAAACCTTTTCGAGGGGTCCGGGCTGTGCGCTACGCGCGAGCGCAGTTGTCCTGGGTCGGAGTCAGATGCTAATTCTTGGCTCTGACGGGCGAAGTTTCAGCGTCAGCTCTTGTCGTACCAACGCGGATAGCTCACTGATAAGCCCCTCATTCAGGATGCCGATTCCATGCGGACTCCGTCATAAGCGCGAGTTGCAAAGAGGTTATCACTGTTCTTTTTCTCAAAATACATGGCCTCGTCAGCATATCTGAGAAGTTGCTGCGCCTCCTCACCATGATCAGGGTAGAGTGCAATCCCGATGCTCGGCATTATGCAGAGGCTGCGGCCCTCTAATTTTATGGGTTGACTGACAGCACTGCGGATTTTTTTGGCCACATTCGAGGCGTGCTCGGGCAACTCGATGTTTTCCAGCAGCACCACGAACTCATCGCCCCCCATGCGCGCGACAGTATCCAATTGGCGTACGCACCGCTTCAGGCGATTGGCAACCTCCTGCAACAACTCATCCCCTGTAACATGGCCCAAAGAGTCGTTGACTTGTTTGAAATTGTTCAAGTCCAGGTAGAGCAGCGACATTTGTCCTTGTTCACGTCGTGTTCTTGCCAGCGCCATTTTCAGGCGATCATATAAAAGTCCCCGGTTGGGCAACCCGGTCAACCCGTCGTATTGCGCCATGTGCTTCAGTCGGGCGTGTAACTGTTTGCGCTCGATAGCGGTCGCAACCTGAGTGGAAACAAATTGCAGCAGTTCCTTGTCCTTTTCAGTGTAGCGTGCACCGTCGGAGTTGCCTTTCAAAACCAGGGCACCGATAGTACCCTTGTGCGAGTTTAGGGGAACAATCAGCCAGCATAAATTGCTGTCGTTGACAGCTCGTAATTCCTGGGGACGGCTAGCCAGCGACCCGGGCTCCAGCAACAGGGACTTCCTGGTGCGAATGACTTCTGCGCAGAGCGTACTTACGGTTGTTTGCTGTAGCTCGGACGCCTCGTCGTGGTCACCGGTGTAATAGGGAAAGCTCAGCTGATCATTGCTCTCATCGTACATTGCCACGGAAAAATGAGTCGCTGACAGCAGCCTGCCGATTATTTGATGAATTAGCTGAAACAAAGAGAGTAGATCCTCTGCAGTATGCGCGGCCTCGGAAATGGCGTAGAGCGCTGTCTGCATTGATTCAGCCTGCTTGCGCTCGGTGATGTCTCGTGCAACGGCAATCCTCAACTGATCGGCTTCGGACCAGCGGGCCGACCACATAATGTGCACCACTTGTCCATCCTTGCGTATATAGCGGTTCTCAAAATCAAGTGTGGGATGCCCTGCTATGATTTCATTGGCCGCCTGCAGAGTTCTCGCTCTATCCTCGGGCACCACCATCTCCAACATAACCTTGCCGATCATTTCTTCCGGTGTATAGCCAAAAATGCGCTCGCATGCTGCACTGACAAAGATAAAACGCCCCTCTCCATCAACAACGCAAATAGCGTCGAGCAGTTGATCTATAAATCCAGCCAAAGGTGCGTAAGTTTTTGCATGCATATATAAAGGTACTACCTGGGATTTGACCAGCCTGGTCTTTTGTAGCCAACTCCAGAGTTGAAAAGGGAATCGAATGGATCGACGGAGAACAGGAACTCAGGTTATCGGCTTCCTGTTTGAAGCTCTCGCGCGCTTTCTCCCGCTCAACGTATTGCTGGATAGCTCGTGCATGCTCCAACGCGCCGATCGCTGTCGCGCGCCTAGTTTGCTATTTCGATGATATGAGCTATAAAAAAAAGTAGGCAATGTTATATCACGTCGCACCAAATATTTAATGTTCTTTTATCACCTTAATGCTTCTCTCAATCCAACTATGACATTTCCTGATCGCCATTGATATTGAATCACCATGAACAAGTGGGCTAGCGTTAGTCCATTCATCATCAGGGGGAATAAACATGCAAGCATATCGTGGCCGCTGGCAGATTACCGTCATAGGTAAGGATTCAGCCTGGGATCAACGTATTTCGATTACCGGGGCTTCAAGCGGGGGCGGCATCATCGCGGGCGTCCTGGGCTCGACTCAGGTCGTGGACGGTGCTCTTTGGAACCTGACGATCGAACATAATGACGGCACCCACGGGTGGCAGGAGAACGCTGCCGTTCTCCCCGATCCGTTACAGAAGAACGGCGCACACCTCTCGCAAGTCGTTCGTTCCAAGGATGTCTTTACCCCTTCCGATACCGACCCGAATGACCTGGTGATCCGAGTAGACAAGATCGGTCCGATGTTTGATATTACCCTTCGCCCCTTCTCGATCGATGGCCAATCCTTATTAATGTTCGCCGATGGTGTTTTTCTCGGCGTCAACGGAATGCAGTACATGGGTGTCGAAATTAAAAACACCTGGGGAGAAGCGTTCCAGGACGAACTCCTGTTTGATATCTCCAACGTTGGGCGGGCTACGCTCGCATCGTTCGGAATCATGGTCGTTGACACGTGGACTGCCGCCGACCTGGCGGCTACCCAGCAGATGGTACAGGGGCGTGCAATCCGTATACCTCCTTTGCAGATCGGGGAAAAGACCACGGTCTATTTTCTGGTGGATGCGAGCGGCGCGCGACGCGGCAAGCCGCCCGTCGAGTTTGTTTTGCATAACCTGGGGGGCGACCCGGATCCGGACGATACGATGCGACACAATGCCAGAACTATCTTCATCGCTGAACTCGACTATGATCCCAGCACAGGGACATCCGTGGTTTATATACCAGAAGGCAAGGTTTCGCTGACACTCAAGTCTCTGGCGGTTGACCCGGTCGCGCTGCAGCAACTTTGTAAGAACGTGCTCAAGCCGGGAAGTGGATCAAACGGATCGAGAGTGGGCGACGACATTACTCGCCTGATGCGCGGGATGCACGGAGGCAATTGCAACCCGAAAATACTGCGCGAGTTGATTACGCTACTGTGCAGATGCCTCGTCGGTGCGGATTGCCACGGCAATGACGGCGGGGGTGGTGGTGGCGGTGGTTCCGGTGGATGGCAGCGGGTATGCCTGCCGGGCGGCATGTGGTTACCGCTTGCCTTCGATTACAGCGTCGAAATCAAAGGCGGCTTTGTCGGTCAACACGGCCCGCTGGCCTTTCAAGACCCATGGTGGAAGATCGTGTTGCTGATCATCGCGCTTATCGCCTGGTTGGTCGGACTCGTGGAATCCATCGTCGCCGACAAAACCGGATGGGGGAATGTTGGCGACCACCCTCGCAAAATCGGCACGGTGGGTGTCTCCAACCGGACCACTACCGATGCCTGCCTGATAGAGTTGGATAACAGCAGGCCGTTCGTGCAGCAAGTCCTCGACGCCATCACGGGTGAGCCGAATGCAAATTTCATCGTCGGCACAGATACCTTGATCTCAATCGACCCTCAGGTTGCGTTCCCCAGCCTGGCGGCGGCAGATGTGGTTGGGAAGAAGGTGTACAAATCGGGCTCCCGCACCGGCCTGACGCACGGCATCGTCAGCAGCATTGCACCCTTTACGCAGACCAGAGGCAATGATTCGACGCCCGACCCGAATCACCCGGATCTGGTTTTTCAGCGGAACCAATTTACCATTGGCGCGGATCCCGCATTTGGGGAGGAGTTATTCGACGACCATGGAGATTCGGGTTCCCTTGTTCTTTCCCGAGAGCCTGCAACAATGAACCAGGTTGTTGGATTACTCCATTCCGGGAACGGGGGGACTTCGCCCATCCAAGACGTGCTGGCCGCACTCAACCTCAAGCTACGCTGATAGCAGGAGCAGGAAAAATGTCTGACTTGAATCCGCTTGACCCCAGCTCATTCGCTGAACTCGAAGCCATGATTGCCAGGATCGCTCCGCAGTGGATGGCAAACCCAAACATCGTTGCTATCGTTCCCGCGCTTAAAACCAAGGGTGGATATGTCCAACCCCAGAAACTCGTTCTGGGCTTCTACGTCCGCGAGAAAGTCGCGCCTGCGCTATTGCAGGATCGCGGCTACTCTTTAATACCCAGTGAAATCGAGGGCATATCCACTGATGTGATTCCTGCAGTCCGAAAGCCGCTGGGTTCCGTAGATACAAAAGAGACGCGCAGCCAGATGTTCGATACGCTCGCGGGCGGCATGGCGGTGGGCAATGCGAATATGAACGCATACGGTACGCTAGCCATGATCCTGTTTGCCCAGGATGATGGTCGCCCCGTCGGGCTGACTAACGAGCACGTGTTGGTGTTCGATGGAGACGGTCACATGGGAGACGAAGTGCAGCAGCCGCGCTTCTATCTGAACAGTGAAGTCTCTATCGACAGTGCGACCTGTTGCCCCAACGGTCAACTTCACTATCGACCTGTCGATAATCCCATTGTGGATGCAGCGGCCGGAGTTTTTGCCGCTGCCGCCGTCGCAGCAGCGTTGTCGGATCAGATTGACCCTCATCGCCGTGGTCAGGACGCAACGGTGCCCGACCTTACTGCGCGTACCCTGCGTGAGACCGTTTCGGTTGAGATGCAGTATCCGGAGATACCGCTACCAGGGTATCCGTATAACCTCGACGTGAAATGGAAATACCAACGGGTAACAGATAGGCGCACACTGGAATACTCGGCCTCGGAGACCAAGCCGAACCTGCACGTCGTGCAAACGCAGGAATTGCTCACCGACCGGCCTGTCTACCAGCGCGGTAACCAAGTGGTGTTTTTCGCCCTGCTGGGAGCGGAACTCAATCGAGAGACCTGCCAAAATTACTTTGTGACAGCAGCAGCGATGTCCCCGAGCCATCGTCGGGCCTATAAAATCATCCTTAAACCCTGGGAGATCGATAATGCGCCGAGAATTGACAACCCTAACCATAGCCTGGTGGGTGGCCAAGCTGTACGGCGTTGCATATCCTTCAATGACCAAAAATCCGGCGATTGTTTTCGGCATCCGCGCAGTATCAGTGGAATAATTTTTGACCCTGAGGACCACACCGCATGCTTTGTGCAACGGGGCGCGACCGAACCACCCGCGCTGGTTTTTCCGCCTGCCGGCTTGACCATACGATTTTCAACCCCGGTACAGGAGGTGTTTGGCAGTGTCGTGTTCAACGCATCGGTGACCATGACGGCATTCAACGGGGCCTCAGAAGTGGGAACCGCAACGACGTCAGGCACATCTCCCGCAAGCCTGCATCTCACCGCTCCAGGCATAACTCATGTCGTTTTTCATGGCAATGATGAATCGCCGAAACTGCTGGAAATGTGCACCGTAAAGCACCTGCAGAAATACTGTGCCTATCGGGGTGAATTTACCTTGCTGCCAGACGAGGAAATCGGCATGTGGTCGACCTATCTGTTCGCGCAGACGCGCAACGATGTGCCGTTAGGAGCCGACCCGCTTATCGCCGCGACAACCATAGGCGGCCTGCCTGTGACCAGCAATTTTGTCGACGCAGGCGGCTCTGACAACATCACCTATGGCCACTCGTGCCTGGTGGATATTGTGCCGAACGGTCAATTTGAGGTTACGCCGGCAGTGGTAATCGGTTAACCGCACGCGGGTAGCGGAGTAAGCTTATTTCGCATAATGTCAGGGTATGCCGTATTGTTCCGGGCGCCTGTCTCTACCCTTGGCCGCCGGCCTTATCCATTTTTTCAATGAACAAATGCACCTGGTTGGTCATCAGCACATAGGCGTGCATGTCATGAGTCAACACATTTAAAGTTAAAATCACCGTCGAAACGCGGTGGTTTTAACCATTTTATTTAAATAAAAGAAAGAATTAGGAGTAACGCCGCAGTTGAACGAGAGCAATTTCTTGCTGCAGTGCACGGACAGCTGCGGCGCAAATATAGGCGGAATATTCGCAAGGCTTTTTCAGTACCTGATACCGGTACTTCGTTATGGACAAAGCGGTACTCAATTTGAAAAACTGAGTGACTGGTATCCGTAACCATATGCCACATCTCCCTCCGTGCAGCATATTGTCGCAGCTAAAGCTGACTGGCTAAAGCCGATTTAAACCTTGGAATGGAAAATCAATCGAATCTGACCCTGTTGATTTTTAATCGACTTTTTCCGATTTTATCTTGATGAGCTTGCCATCTTCGCCAACCTTGATCTCAATCTCCTTGCCGTCTGGTTTCTCTACCTCGGCTTCATAAACGGTAACAATTTTGTCGTTGTCGAAATGAAGAGCTCGAGCGTGCTGTATTTTCGTTTCCTTCTCAATTTCTTCGATTTTTCCGCCACCTGCGTGATCGGTTATCGTTTTCTGAACGGCAGGCGGTACATCCGTCCACTGAATTCTCTCCTGATCTCCGGCAAAAGCCGAGGTTGCGAATACCATCGCCGCGGGCAGGACAACTGACATGAATAATTTCTTTTCCATGTGGGACCTCCTATTTCATTTAAAGAAACATACTCCTCAAAAAATTTTATTTTTTGGAATAATGGGCACGAATCAAAAAGCGGTCTGTGCGGTATCGCTCTTAAACCACTATGTAAAAAAGGTTAAAGGATGTGCTCGGGATGTGCGCGCACGTTGCTCTTAGCAGCAAATAAAATTGCCAGTATTGCAGCACAAGACGGTCAATCGATGAAAAAACCAATAGGTAGAGTAGAGAAAAGACTTCCGCCTGCCCTCCCTCCTAAAACCGTGTATGCGGTTTTCCCGCATACGGCTTTCTGATGTTCTTTTGACTCGGGAATCGGCCTAACCCGGTTCCATGATCCCTATCTTGCGAAAATATATAGGGTCAGCTGTAACCATGCTACTCACGGCTAACCACAATTATTTATCTATATAAAAACCCATAATCCACCTCTACACAAAAAATCGCATCCAATTATTGCCACGTAAAATCATGTGCTGCGGTTACCATTCTGATCTTTTGCATTACTTTATTTATAATTCCAGTGTGCGCTCGCTTAATAAGATAATAATTGGCAGGTTGAACACTGGGCTTGTCGAAACAGCCTTGCTTTAACCTGAAGCGCTGAACGTTTCTGACCAATTTCAGACAATGAATCATCCCATCACCCCCTGGAACAGATAATGAATCATCTCATCACTAAGATCGGCTGGTGGGCGTTTGCCGCTCTTGGCGCGTTTGCATTCGCTTTCATCGCGCTGCACCATGGCGAATCGATAGGCGCCATCTGGATTGTTATTGCCACCGTCTGCGTCTACACCATCGCCTATCGCTTCTACAGCCAGTTCATTGCCAGCCGGGTGCTGAGGCTGGACCCTACTCGCATGACGCCGGCTTACAAATTCAATGACGGCCTGGATTATGTGCCAACCAACAAATACGTATTGTTCGGGCATCATTTCGCCGCGATTGCCGGCGCCGGTCCGCTCGTCGGCCCAATATTGGCAGCGCAGATGGGTTATATGCCGGGCATGTTGTGGCTGCTGGCGGGAGTCGTCTTTGCCGGTGCGGTACAGGATTTTGTTGTGCTATTCATTTCCACGCGCCGCGATGGCCGCTCGCTGGGCGACCTGATCAAGTCGGAACTGGGGCAGATACCCGGCATGATCGCCCTCTTCGGCACTTTTTTCATCATGCTGATCCTGCTGGCGGTGCTGGCGCTGATCGTGGTCAAAGCACTGGCGGAATCGCCATGGGGCACCTTCACGGTAGCGGCTACCATGCCCATTGCCTTGTTCATGGGCGTGTATGCGCGTTATATCCGCCCCGGCGCGATCGGGGAAGTGTCATTGATCGGCTTCGTCTTGTTGATGCTGTCGATCATCGGCGGGCAATACGTGCAGGAAATTCCCGCGCTGGCGGTCATGTTCACCCTGACCGGTGAGCAGTTGACCTGGATACTGATCGCCTACGGCTTCATCGCTTCCGTACTGCCGGTCTGGCTCTTGCTGGCGCCGCGCGACTATCTGTCCACCTTCCTCAAGATCGGTACGATTGTCGGCCTGGCCATCGGCGTCATCTTCATTTCACCAACACTCAAGATGCCGGCATTCACGCAGTTCGTGGATGGCTCCGGCCCGGTCTGGTCGGGCAGCCTGTTCCCCTTCCTGTTCATTACCATCGCCTGTGGCGCGGTATCCGGTTTTCACTCGCTCATCTCGTCCGGCACCACCCCGAAGATGATCCGAAACGAGACCGATGCCCGCTTCATCGGCTACGGGGCGATGCTGATGGAATCGTTTGTCGCCATCATGGCGCTTATTGCCGCCTCAACGCTTGAGCCCGGGGTGTATTTCGCCATGAATAGCCCGGCCGCAATCATCGGCACCACAGCGGAATCGGCTGCGCAAACCATATCGCAATGGGGTTTTTATCTCACGCCCGAGATGGTCACGCAGACCGCGCGGGACGTTGGGGAACATACCATTATTTCGCGTACCGGCGGCGCCCCGACGCTGGCTGTGGGCATGGCGCAAATCCTGTCGGAATTTGCCGGCGGCAAGGCAATGATGGCGTTCTGGTACCACTTCGCGATCCTGTTCGAGGCGCTGTTCATCCTGACCGCGGTCGATGCGGGAACCCGCGCCGGACGCTTCATGCTGCAGGATTTGCTGGGCACCTTCATCCCGTCGATGAAACGCACGGATTCATTGATTGCCAGCCTGATCGCGACCGGTATCTGCGTTGCCGGCTGGGGATATTTCCTGTACCAGGGGGTGGTTGATCCGTTGGGCGGGATCAATACGCTGTGGCCGCTGTTCGGGATTTCCAATCAGATGCTCGCCGGCATTGCGCTGATTCTCTGTACCGGCGTGTTGTTCAAGATGAAGCTTGACCGGTTCGCCTGGGTGACGATCATACCCGCCACATGGGTGCTGGTTTGCACGCTGACCGCTGCCTGGCAGAAGATATTCGATGCGAATCCGCGCATCGGTTTTCTGGCGCACGCCGGTAAATACAAGGACGCTGTCGCGGACGGCGTGCTTCTTGCGCCAGCCAAATCACTAGAGCAGATGCAACAGGTGATTTTTAACGACTATGTGAATGCATCGCTAGCGGGATTGTTCATGCTGGTACTGATCAACATCCTGTTTTTTGGTATCCGGACAGTACTACGCGCACGCGCCACAGGCAGACCTACCGCTAAAGAAGCACCATTCGAATTGCTGCCGGTCGAGGCGGCAAGAACGTGAGGGGCGGCAAAACCATAAGGGGCAAGAACTAAGGGTTCATTTATGCTAAATAAAGTAAGCAGAACGGTTCAGTACCTGGGACAGAGCATGCGGCTCATGGTTGGCGTGCCCGAATACAGTACTTATGTCGACCACATGAAAAATGCGCATCCGGACAAGTCGATCATGTCTTACCAGGAATTCTTCCGGGAGCGCCAGGAGGCGCGTTATGGCAGCAATGGTAAAGTTACGCGGTGTTGCTAAGCAGCCGCCCAAAGCTTAAGAAGATGCCGCATGCGCGATAAGGATCGCGTAAGGATACTGATGGTTGGAATACGACGACGGCACACTCTCCAGTCAGTTCGGTGCCGGAACCCGAATCCTATGCGATGTTGCTGGCTGGCCTAGGGCTGATGGGCGCAATGGTCCGGCGACGGGGCAATAACAGGAACGCCTGAATTTCCAGTCAACCTCAGGAATCGGTCTTCAAAGGATAAGAGGATTATCCAAGCCTCCTTCGGGAGGCTTTTTTGTGTTAACTCGAAAACAAAAACCTGAGGTTCGGGGCATTTATCGCGTTGGACCAATGCGTGGTTTTTACATAGCCATCCCATTCATGAAGTCCGGTTTCAGATGCTCATGACCCCTATGCTCATGATTCATAACCAATCTAAAAGTTGGCAACGACCGTCAAGCGAAAAATGCGGGGCGCACCGGGTGTTATGTTGTTATTGCTGTTGGCTGACGCAACATAGTTGACATTGGCTATGTTTTCGATATTTGCCTGGACCCGCAGGGTTTTGTTGAGGCGGACGAACATGGCCGCATCCAGTCGAGTGAAGCCGGGCAGGAGCACGGTATTGTCTACTGCAGCATACATGCTGCTGCGATGGATCACGCCCAAACCCAGCCCGATAAACGGTGTGAAATCGTAGCGGTTCCACATGGAAACCGTGTGCTTGGGAACTTGTGCCACAACCGAACCGGCCGGAGTAGTGCTCCCTGTGCTGGTGACTAACGCCTTGCTAATCTCCGCATCGGTATAGGCATATCCCCCCATTACGCTCCACTGCGGAGTGATGCGGCCCATCAAGCCTATCTCCGCCCCTCGGGAACGCTGGCCATCGACCAGGTTTGTCCGGCTGAGATCGCTGGGATCCTGAGTAATTACATTGCTGCGGTCCAGTTGATACAGCGCCGTGGTCAATGCAAGATCAGGGCGGATATCCCACTTGGCGCCCAGTTCCAGGTTCATGAAACTTTCAGGCTTGAGCGCCGCGTTGCTCAGCGTTAACGAACTGAGCTGATCGCCCGCACGCGGTACATAAGCCAGACTGTAGTTGCCATAAATGGATACTTCTTCGATCGGTTTATATATCAATCCGACCCGAGGCGAAACCAGTCCATCATTGGTATGTATCCGCTGCCCGTTGCGATTATTGACAAAATTCGCATCGAAATTATCGTAGCGTATGCCCAGAACAGCCTTCAATTGGGGGAGAAGCGTGATCTGATCCTGTAAATAGATTCCCACCACCTCTACCACACCGTGATTATCGGCATCAGTGGGGCTCTGTGAGAAGGAGACCGGGCCCAGAAAAGTGGGGTTAAGAAAGGATACTCGATTAGGCGTACTGAAAAAACCGCTATTGCGGAAGTTGTCCGAAACTTGGCGGCCATACTCCACGCCCGTCATGAACTCATGCTTCACACCCCAAGTTTCGAGGTTGTACAGAAAGTCTGTCTGAGTGAAAAGATTCTGGCGCTGGGTTGCATTGTTGTAGGCCGAAATCGCCACTGTTCCCGTAGCATCTTCGGCCGAAGCAGCACTGCCGGCAAATACGTTCTGGTAGAACTTGTCGTAACTGGCATAACGGGTACGGTTACGGACTTTAAGATTGTTATCGAACCTGTGCTCGATGAGCGAATTCAGCGACCAGGCGTCGACATTCGTCGGGCTGTTTTCCGCATTGCCGAAGAAGGTCGAGCGATCCGTATTGGCTGGGCGCCCCATGAAAGAAGGAATGCCGCGGTCTGCGGTACGCCGATCGAAGAAGTATTCCCCGCTCAGCACGACCTTGGTTTGAGCAGTCGGCTTAAATGTAAACGTGGGATTGACCCCGCCTCGCTCAAGGTCGACGCCGTTACGATAGCTGTTCGAGTGTTCGTACATCGCGTTGAGCCGGAAAGCCGCGACGTCGTTGATGGGTTGGCCGATATCGACCGCAATCCGCTTATGGCTGAAGGATCCATACTGCGCCGAAATTTCACGAATGGGTGTCCAACCGGCCTCCTTGATGACGCGATTGATCACGCCACCCGCCCCGCCCCGCCCGAAAATCATCCCGTTGGATCCTTTCAGGACCTCGACCCGGTCTACATTGTAGAGATCGCGGAAATACTGAACGTCATCGCGCAACCCATCGACATAAAAGTCTCCTGTCGAGCTGCTACCACGAAAAATCACGGTATCGCGATTACCCTCCCCTTGTGATGTGTTGACACCCGGCACATAACGCACCACGTCGCCGATGCCCTGCATGGTCTGATCCTTGATCATCTCCTGCGTTACAACAGTGATGGATTGGGGTACATCGCGCAGCGGGGTATCGGTTCGGGTGGCGCTAAAACTTTTTGTGGCCATATAACCATCGGTCGGGCTGGTTATAGTGCTTGCAGAAACTTTTATTGGCGGTAGCGCCGCAGGTTGATCTGCCCCTATCGCGGGTAGTTTCCTTACAATGTACCCATTAGCCTGCGGTACCGCCTCGAGGCCGCTTCCAGTCAGAAGACGGTTCAATCCGCCTTGCACTGAAAAATTGCCGTTTAGCCCTTGCGTCTTGACATCTTTAACATCGGCGACAGCGAAGGAAAGCTTGACGCGTGTCTGCCTTGCAAAATGATTGAGAGCATCTTCCAGCGGGCCAGCAGAAATATTGTATGGCTGCGCATGGGTGCTGTTGCCAACGCCTGACTCGGCAAAGGCCGCATGAGGCAAGGCTATGGCAGCAGCGCCAAGAAAAAGTAGCGCACCCTGTACTGCCGCTGCAAGGGAAGATCGGTATAAACTGGATTTTGCTTTCCTGCCATTGCGCTTTCGTGCCACGTTGTGGTTTTCGGAGCGAATCGCACAGACGGGCATCTCCATGAGCTCATCAGCGTTAGCCAAACAGGTGGTAAGCCGGGACGCAACAATGTTCGCGCTGCTTTTATATTTATTTTTCACAGCCAATAATCTCCAGTAGATTAGATAGAATTGGCTGGCTTACGGGGATGCTTAGCTGGCTATAAGAATGCCGCTGGTTTAGGCGCTACTTCTCCTATCCCAGCGGCAGTGAAATCATTTCTCGGCTTTGCAGCCGGTTCTCAATACCGTATCGCCTCGGAATGACGCCTTCCATATCTCATTCTGATGAATGAGATTGCGGTTGTCGCCTAGTTCGATACGCCGGGATACGGCATGAGATTTAGAGTAATTCTTCTTTATCTTAAGAAATGATAACGGTTCTCATTATATTTCAACGAGACCCCAAAGGCAATAATATTAATGGGGTTTTAGGCTTTTCCGTCGCAGCTTTGCGGCTGATGGATAACCTGACCGGCATGGATGTCATGAACATCGGTTTTGGGCCTTGGTAATAGGAGTAGGATGGGCTTGAGCGCATCAGGGAAACTCTACTTATCATGTCGTAGTAAGGCAGAGTTGGGAGCCGGATTTTTAGAAGCCTCTTTATATGCTTTCGCTTTCGTTCGATTCCTCCACATGAGATAGCCGGTAACAAATAGCACAAGAGGTGAAAATCCTGTGATCACCTGCAAAATTCGGGTGAACGTTCCCCCTGCCACGCCGATATGGAGAGGATAAAAAAAGTTATAAATCCGGGTTCCTGAAGGCGCTGCCAGAGCATTTTCAGTACGCAGCACGCCTCCGGTGTATTGATCGAAATAGATGAAGCTCCTCCCGTTGGGATGAAACTCCTCAGGCATCTTTTTGCGCACAACCAAAGGCGCCACAGGCGTTTGCGGAAGGTTGATCCAGGTAGTAGGCCCGGAGAGGATGAGGTCGGCCTGATGCAGCAGGTCGTCTAGCGGAAGAATTGCTCCTCCGGCGCCAAGAGGATCGGAATGAGGCGGGGCGGCTCTTGGCACACTCGCCGTCAGAAAATTGGTGAGCTCAACTACAACCTTATTGAAAACGAGGGAGACACCGGTGAAGGCAATAATCAGGAGAAAAACGATAGTGTAGACGCCTGACGCACGGTGCAGATCAAAAAGAACTTTTTTCCATGGGGCAGACCAACCGACCTTGAAGCCCCGCGCAAGCTTTCCTATTCCCTTTCCATTAGGCGGCCACCAAAGGAAGAAACCGGTGACGCTCATGCAAATCAGCAGTAAGGCGCTAACGCCGAGAATGGTTTCACCAGCCTCGCCAATCAGAAGTTCGGTATGCACCAAGGCTACCCAACCCATGAAAGTGTCTTCCTGCCGATGGGCGCCAAGCAACTTACCGCTGTAAGGATCCGCATAAACGAATAAGCCATGCGGCTCGTTCATTTTCAGCAGGTAAGTCTGCTGCGGCGTGCGCGGCATGCGAACAGAGAAAATCGTGTCGTCAGGATATGCCTCCCTGGCCGCATTCAGCGCAGTTTGTAGAGGAACCCGCTCGCCGCTCACCGCGGTTTCCATCAATTTGGGATGTAAAAGCGCTTCGATCTCCTCTCGGAACACGATCATGCTACCGGTCAAGCCGCTCAGTACCAGGAACAACCCAGCCGCCAACCCGATATAAAGATGAACATTGAAGACGATTCTTCGTATTTTCATGACGAATACTTCATCTGGATATTTAGGTACCCCAAGAGGGTGCGTTTTTGCTTCACGAGTTCAGCTTCCCGAATACCCTTTTGGAACCCGGCAATCAGAATTCGACCCGAGATGCAATTTTGAACATGATGGGCGCGCCGACGCCCAGCAATCCATTACCTGCGGTACTCCAATAATTGCTGTTGGTCGCGTTATCCACGACTGCCTGGAGCATGGTGCGCTTGCCCGCAATACGGGTCGCGTAGCGTGCGCCCAGGGAGAGTATCGCGTAATCATCCACGAAGGCCTGGTTGGCGCTGTTCACGGGCCGCCTTCCCACGTAATGCACGCCGCTGCTGAGCGCCAGTCCAGGTATGCTGGTCAGGCGGTACTCGGCAAAGAGGCTGGCCGTGCGCTGCGGCGTGTTATCCGGTATCTTGCCGAAAGTCTCGGCATTGGCTCTGTTCAATTGTTCCGCCTCCATGAATAGGGCCGAGCCGATGAGCGATAACTGCTTCGTCACCTCACCCGAGGCCGACAACTCGAAGCCGCTATACCGGGCCATGCCGTTGAGAACAAAACGATTGGTGGGCACGTCAACCGTGGTCGAGGCGCGCTTGATGTCGAAGTACGCTACTTGAAGCAATATGCCCTGCGCGACAAGCGCCTTGACGCCCACTTCCTTTTGCTTCGACACCGCCGGCGCCAGGATCTCCCCATTATTGGCGCGATTGGCGGGCGCCTGCCCGCTTTCCTCGACCCCTTCAATGTAGCTAGCATATATCGACACGTTGGGAATGGGCTTATACATCAAGGACAACGAGGGGTTGACCCTATCGGCCTTATAATGGGTGGTCGCAGCGACACTTTCATAAAAACTGCTGCGTACCCCCAACATGACTTGCAACCTGCCCCCAATCAAGATTCGATCGGATATATACAAGCCCAGATCCGTTATTTTTGATCGGTTTGCGCTAAATGGCATAGTGGGAGACTGCCGCGCAATATCAATGGGGTTATACAGATTCTGGGTAGTATCGAATGTGGATGAGGTGCGGGGGTCCTGGCTGCGCTCGTTGCCGGTAAAACCCACGGATACCTCATGGGTAATGGCCTGGCCCGGAAAGCGTCCGAATACTTCGGCGCGAATATTTTGATTATCCCAATGCTGGCCCCGATTGAAGAAAGTGCGCAAGGTTCCCTCGCCGGTGCCAAGGTTGTAATTCTGGAATTGGGAGAAATTGCGGTCCCGCCTGGTTTGCGCTTTACCGATCTCGAATAGCACTCCCCAATTGTCGCTTATTGCATAATCAGCGCGCAGCAGCAGGTTGGTTGCCTCGGCGTCATACTTCTGCCATTCCCCAGCAAGATTACGACGGGCATTCGGAATAGGGGGTAATGTGATCACGCCATTGACCGCTGGAAGGGCCTGTATCGCCGCTTGCTCGGAAACCTCCTTACGGTAATGCTCCACATCAAACTTGACGGAAAGTTTATCGGTGATACGCCAGTCAAAGGCGCCCGACATCAAAGCACGGTGCCCGGAGAAATTGTGAATGCCGATATCCTCGCGCCCGGCGAGAAGATTAATGCGCGCCCCGAACTGCTGCTCGCTGCCGAAGCGCCGCCCCAGATCGATATGCGTGTTGGCGCCACCATACATATTTGCCATCAACGAAACATTTGTAACGGGATCCTTGCCCGCACGTTTGGTTACCAGGTTGACAATGCCGGATGGCGGCACGAAACCATAATATAGCGATGAGGCGCCTTTGAGCACCTCGACGCGCTCCTTGTTCTCCATCGGGATATCGATCAGGTTGATGATCGGCAGAGATCCGTTGAGGCGATAATTGCTGCGGTTTTCCACGAGAATACCGCGAATCGCAATATTGTCGTAAGTCGAACCGTTCAATTGCGAACGCGTAACACCCGCCGTATTGCGCAAGGCGCCAAATACACCGGTTATGGCCTGTGCATCTAGCACTTCCCGTGTGACTACATTACTTGTCTGTGGCACATCGATTGGCGCCATATCCCGGAATGTTCCGACCTGAACGGAATCGGAGTTGAAACTCCCTGTGCGCTCGCCGGTCACGATTACGGCCGGCAGCTTTTTCCCTGCGTCGGATTGACCACTGGACGGGGTCTCGGCTTCTGCCTGCTGAATCCAGGAAGTCAATGACAGTGCAACGATTGCCGGGTACAAATTAATTTTCATGATGCCGGCTGCCTCTCGATGAACCTGAATTTACGCCCCACGATAAATCCGTGACCGAATGTTGCTCATCCGTCGCCGCCATCATGCTGGTTTCATAGCGAGACATGAAACGCGTGGATACAGGTAAAGAAGATATGACAGCCGGATCCTGTAGCAACGGCACCGAAATGTTGCAAATGGGAAACGGCGATGAAAACCGGTGGTGGGTAGTTTTAGGGGGGTATAACTCCCCGGTTCTGGCACGACGGACGATCTCATGCGGATTGACCAGGTAGCCCTGGCGTGTCGCATCCACCTTCACGCAGTCATAGTCGAGCAGCAGGCAGGGGATATACTTCAGCCTGAGCTGGCGCGCGGCCTCCAGGCGGTGGTGACCATCCATGACAGCCAGACTGGTGCGTTCCACAGCGATGGGGATGCGCCAGAGCTGTTCGCGCAAAATGGTATCCGCCAGGGTCACCGCGTGATTGGAATAGTGGCACTCATTCGGGCGAACCCGCTTGACGTGTACAAAATGAATAGGGAGGGAACAGAGCATCGCGAGTCCTTTTTAACAATTGTCCAGAAACACACGTTCGGGATGAGGGTGGCTTAAAAAATCGTGATGGGAGATATGCCAGCCATAGGCTCCGGCCAGCAGGAAGGCGACACAATCCCCGGCTCGAAGCTGTTTGACATGGACATCGCGTGCAAGGGTGTCCTTCGGCGTGCATAGCTCGCCGCAAAGCGTGACAGGTGCATCGCGAACCGAAGGGCGCGAAAAAGGGTAATGCCAGCTTTCGCGCTCCAATATCATGAAAGGATGGTTGTGCTGCCATGAAACCGGCAGCCGGAAGTGGTGGGAGCCCCCGCGGAGGATGGCGAAGTGTTTGCCGTAGGCGGTTTTCACGTCAATGACTTCGCTCATGTAACAACCGCAGTCAGCGGCGAGAAAACGTCCGCACTCGAATACAACCTTAAACCCCGGCTGGCGCGTGGCGATGAGCGCCGAAAGGCCTGCGCAGAAGCTTTCCCAATCGAAAGACAAATCCGGATCGGCATAATTGACCCCAATGCCGCCGCCGACATTCAACCAGTCGAACTTCAGCCCATAGTGGCGCTGCCACGCCTCCGCCAGGTCAAAGTAATGTTCCATCAGGGCGAGGTGGGTATCCGGATTCAGGTTGTTGGAAATGGCATGAATGTGCAGACCCTTGAGCCGAATGCCCGGCAGGGTGCGGATGAGCTCAAGCAGCGCGGGGATTTGCGCCTCTTCAATGCCAAACTGGGTTGCCTGCCCGCCCATGCGCAATGTTGCCTCTTGCGGCACATGGGCCGGATTCACGCGAAGCAGAATATCCGCTACTTCGTGACGGCATCGCGCGATCCAGTCGAGTCGCCGCAACTGATGCTCACTTTCCACATGGATCAGCATGACTCGGTGATGGAGTGCACCCTCCAGTTCTGCGTCACTTTTGCCGGGGCCGCCGAATACGACGGGAACGGCATCATCGATGGCGCGCACACGCTGGATTTCGCCCAGTGATGCCACTTCGAAGCCGTCGGTGTGGTTGAGCAGCGCCTTCAATACCGGCTCGTCGCTATTAGCTTTGATGGCGTAAAAGAGCTGGCACGGTGAAGGCAGGCTGCGGCGCAGCATGTCGGCACGCCGGCGCAAATGCGCCAGATCATAAATATAGGCGCATATGGGCTTAAGATCCGGCTGCCAGTGGGGCTGTAACTCGGATCGCGCTCGGCTATGCAGATAGTCGTGCAAGCGTTGCGGGTTCATTGGTAAAGCACCGTGGCCTGGTGCTTTACCAGATGCGAGGCCATGGCGCGCCGCGCAATACCGCGATCATCGCCAAGAATGAACATGCGAACCGAGCTGCGATAATCGGATTCGAAGTCCCCCGGTATCCGAGGCAGGGCGCAAAACATCTTATTGTGGTGTTCAGCCGCGGCACGAACAAGTGATACCGCTTCACGTACGTCCGGATGACTGGTTTGCCAGGGCAGGCCCAGCGATTGCGAGAGATCCGCCGCACCCGCCAGCAATACGTCCACCCCTTCCACCGCCGCAATTTCATTGACATTGTCCATCCCTTCGCGATCTTCGATCATCGCTACCATCAGGGTGCATTCTCGTGCGGTACTCGTGAACCCGGCGAGGTCATCGCGGCCGTAACGGGTATGCAAGGTAGCGTTCAAGCCACGCTCCCCGAGTGGAGCGAAATGGCAAAGGCGCACCGCATCCCGTGCTTCCTGCGCCGAGCGGATATGCGGAAATACAACGCCTTCCGCGCCGGCATCCAGTACCTGAAGAATCTGATGAGGCGACGCTACCCGGACCAGCGCCGCAATGCTGTTGGCGCGGGCTGCCAGCAGCATTGCGGCGAGTTGCCCTGAGCTGATCAGTGTATGTTCCAGATCGATCACAACGAAGTCATAGCCGGCCGCTGCGATTATTTCCACGCTCAGCGCGGCGGGGGTGGAACAGAACAAGCCATAGACGATATCGTCCGCTTCCAGGCGCTTCTTCAGACGCATGACGGTTCCTCGACTTTTGCAAGGGGGTTTTGCGTTGACCGCGTACGTAACCGGATCTCGGACTGGAAGCGCCGGCTGGCAAGTAACTCGACACCCACCTCATCGGCAAAACAGTCGAACAGCGAATAACGCGCCTCACTCTGGGGATGGCGTTTCTGGTGCGCCTGCAACACTTCGCAGGTAATTTGCCAGAACTGTTTTTCCGCTATACCGTAGTGGCGCAGGAACAGCCAGGCCAGTTCCGCCAGATTGACGAAAAAAAGCGCATCGAAGGTGAAATCCCGTAATTCCTCGGCGTTTTCGCTTTCAAGAAAGGAATTTGGATTGATCTGCACATGCTCGGGCGGCGGTGCGGTAAGCACGGGCGCAGGCGCGGATAATAGCGCTCTGCTGAAGCGTACCCCATCGTGGAAGTCCTTGAGTGCTACGCGCGCCGGTAGCCCCTCTTCCACCAGCAGGACCATATTCTGGGCATGCGACTCCAATGCGGTCCCATGTTCCCAAAGCAGATGCAGTACCGGCAAGTATGCCCGCTCCACCAGTCGCTTTAGCCATTGCTCGGGCCCATGGCGCCGAACCCAGGGATCAATGAAGGGCCTTCCGTCGATATCGATATGCATGACGGCGGTCATCGGCACCGCTCTTTCACCCGGACGCAAATAGTTATGCACGCTTTCGCGCCAGATGCACGATAACGCGCCGTACTGGCCGTGAGCCATGGCCACCGGCGTGAAACTCACGCCAGCGACCTCTTTCAACAGCACGGGGCACGCCAGGGGCAATGACCAGTCGGTTCGCTCCGCCAACCCATGCAACCAGTCGCTGATGACAGGTGCATTCTGCACGGTGTGCGGCGCCAGTACCCGCGAGGTGGACGTATTGACGAGGCTCATCGAAAGCTTGAGCGACAAACGGTTGCGGTCGCTCAAATTACTTAAGGTACGGATCGATTGCTGAGGCAGATACCGGTCAGGCAGCACGCCGAGCGCAAGCAGTTCGCCTCGCGCCAAGGCCTGGTGATAGCCGGGTAGAACAACTTCGTCCCATTGCCATGGATGAACCGGTAGCGGCAGATAATCGTCAGGCTGCAACGAGCGCCGGGATAATTGATCGCAAAAGTACTGCCAGCCGGGCTCACCCAGTAGCACAACCCCCCTTTCCGCATCATTATTCAGCGTTTTACTAACCGCCCAGCGGCAACGATCACGGCGTACGGCGAGCAGCAGCGGCGCTACCGAGGTCGCGATTTCGGGTGCGTACATTTTATTTTCATCAAGTGTGAAGCCTATCCGCGACTTGTAGACCGGATGATATAGATGCCCATCGGTCAGCCTTGCTTCCAGCGTGTCATAGTCCGCATCGCGCAACGGCTTGCCGTTGTGTGCGGATAATGTTTGTGCATCCTTGATCTGCGTAGCCAGCAGTTCGGATGCGAATTGGCTCAGCCGTAGTTCGTCGGCAACCAGCCAGGGGGCAATTTCCGCCAGGAACAGCGCGGGGTCGCAGGCTTCATGGGTAACGCCGCTATCGATGCGCAGTAGTGGCGTGGTGATGCGTACGCGGCCAAAGCTCATGGTTTGGCGGGCCTGGCATTGATATCTGACGGGAACGTTATCCGCACGGAGCCCCGGCAAATTCAGTGTTTCGCCATCCCAGGTGCAATGCGGTACAGCACGCTCAAACAGCAGCGCCTCCAGCAGTTGGCGTAATACGCGTCGGCTCGCCTGGCGGTAAGCCGGACTATTAATCAGGTTTTCATAGTCGAGTGAATTCATTGGTTTACTTTTGTAATCAGCGGATTGGGTATCTCAACCCATGATGGGCATTCCCCATGCTGGTGGAAACTGCTGAGCATGTTGGCTTTTGCCGGCAAGGTCGGCTGTGTGAGCAATCGGCGTATCAATGGGTCGTCGATCGAGCTCAACATCAATGCGGTGTCGCGCCACAATGCCGGCTCGGTAGTCAGCCCGGTGCGAGCCAGACAGGCAGCCACATGGCCTATATGATTAACCAGCACGTAATACTGGAAGCGGTGCCAGGCCTGCTCCTCCGCGTAGAGAACCGGGCTGTCGCCAGGCAGGCGATCGAGGAATTGGAAACGTGCGCGGCTGATGCTCACGCCCTCCATATCTCGCGCATAGCCACAAGACGGCCAGCCATCGTGGAAGGCGATCAGGGTATTCTGCAGGTGGGCTTCAAGGCTGATGCCATGCTCCAGAAAGAGATGCAGCAACGGCAACAGGGTGACATCCAGGTAGCATTTCCACCACATGCGTATCAATCCCTCGCTGGGCGGCTTTCCTCTGGCAGACAGCCGCAACAAGGCGAGCATCGGAATTTCTCCATCGGCAGGCTCTTCCAGTACCGCCACGATTGTCCGGACGTGCTCCGCCTCGCTTGCTGGCATCGCCTGCCGGTATATCACCGCACAAGCCGCGCGCAAGGTCTCATCCGGCAGCCTCAGCGTCTGGCTCGCCAATTCGGGAAGAATGCGAAATGCCGATTGTTCGAAGATATGACGCGGTAGTAACGACAGAGCGAGGCTGGCATCCAGCGCCCGCCTGACCTGCTCGGATGGGTTGTTGCGTATGAAGTTGGTGATACGGATATTGAGCGACAGCTTGAGAAACAAATTTTGGCGGGGTAGCCAGACGGTACGCACCGAAGATGTGGGCCACGCCACTTCACCCATCGGGCCGAGCGAAATCAGCATTCCTTGATTTATCAGCGCGCTGATGTCGGGCAGACCCAGCAAATAATTGGCTTGCCAGGGATGGCAAGGCAAGAACTGGTAATCGCCGTGCGCAAGCAGATCGCGGACGAACGATGTAACTTCCGGATCGACTGCGGGCTGCTTCCCATCGATAACACGGGTCTCCAGCATGCCGGCCGCGACCGCAAAGTAGTGCAGGCGAAATGATGCGCCCAGTTCAGGCGCGTAGCGTTGCATGTCTTCCTCGCTGAAACCTTCCGCGGCCTTGGAAGTAACATGAAAAATGTGACCAAAGCGCAGTCCCTGCTCGGCAGAGAGGAAAGGCGAGCATTCCCTGGCGGGTTTATGCAAATGGAAGCGGCGGACCTGGGCTATGCTGTTTCGCATCAGCGTTTTTAACCGACGTCGGCTGTGATCGGCCGTTTCCGCAGGCTGATCGGCGGCTGCAGCGAGCGCGTCGGCGATCAGATCAGCCAGCAACGCCGCATCTGTTGTCAGGGGTTGCCAATTACCGCGCCGTCCAATCCAGGCAAATGGCGCCAAGCGGTGGTAGCCAACTGGCGAAAAGTAGGTAAACGCCCCCGCTAGCTGGTACTCTGTTTTTGCAAGCGAAACCAGATACGGCGCTGAGCCAGCGGCGCGCCAGGCCTCAATATGCGAATGAAGTTCGGCGGGCCCAGCGTCATCCGCTGCGAGACGTGGATCGAAAAAGCCTGTTTCCCGGCAATAGGTGTTGACATACTGCTCCACCAGGCGCCGCTCTATCGGCGCCATTTCCAGCAGATGTGAAGGCATCGGAATCATTTTTTTAACTCCGCAAATGAAAAGCGAGCTGTACGATCGCTAAAAACCAGTAACCCGCCCGCGAAGAACAGCACGGCAACAGGCCAGATAAGATCGATGGGGGAAAGAAACGGCAGCAGGAATAAAATGAGTAACGGGCCCACCAGTTGGCCGACGACCATGAAGCTCCTGCTTAATCCCGTCACATAACCGTATGCCGAGATGGGTAGCTGGCGGCTGCAAGCCAGTAACACCGACTGCATCAACGCCGCGTAACAGGCGCCCTGGGTTATACGCAACAGCGCGACGATCCAGATCTGATCGATAAGGATCAGTAAACCGCTCGATAGTGCGCACCCCATGGCAGCGAACGCGAAGTAGCGTCGCGGTTCACCGCGATCGTTCAGGCGGCCCCACAACGGAGCGGCCAGCATGGTCGCAAGCCAGCCCAGCGCGTGCAGGAACCCGATCTTGCTGGCCATTGCCTCGGCAGCAGGGAAACGCGCCGTCAGATAGAGTGCGAAGACATTGACAAAGGCGAATGCAGCCGCCTGAATAAAGCATGCTGCAAGCATCCAGTTGCGCAGGTTGCTGTCGCCCAGCACGGTACGCAACCCGGAAAAGGGCAAGGCGGAAATTCCTGCGACTTTTCGCGGCTCGCTGAGTTGGGTCCACAGTAGTCCGCCAGCTACACCCGTAAATACGGCACTCGTCAGAAGCAACGGCTTGAGCGACCAATAGTCCAGCATCATCCCGCCCAATAACGGCCCTGCCAGCGCCCCGCACGCAATGGCGCTTTCCTGCAAACCCAGCGAGCGCCCCCGTGAAGTTTCATCGCTGACATAGCCAATGAAGGCGGTGAGCACCACGCCTATGGTACTTATGCCTTGCAGCAAACGGCCCAGCATGAAGCCGTGCACACCCGGGCTCAGCGCCATCAGCAGCATGCTGGCGGTGAATACGGCCAACGATGCCAGCAGCATTCGCTTGTAGCCGAAACGATCGCAGCACGTGCCCACGTAAGGAGCGAAGCACAGCGTACCAACGGCGGGCGCCGCCAGTGCAAGGCTGCTCCAGTGCGCGGCCCCCGCGGCATCCATCTGTTCCAGCGTTGCAATATACAACGGCATGATGGGTACGAAGACCATCAGCCCAAGCGTGGTAACGGCCTGGCAGACCAATAGCAACGTGAGATTATTCATGCCTGTTATCATGGTGCCTGTCTGTCATCTTCGGCCACGACGGACTGCCGGCCAACAAGGGATTAGGCAGACGCCCCATGGCGCTGGGCATGCCCGTGCCGAAACTTGTGATATTGAATAGCGGAGCAAGCAATTGCTTGAAGGGCCACTCCGCCTCCTCCAGCAACATTTTTCTTGTCTCGCCGGCGATTTCAACCGGCAGCGGAACGCGTGCCAGACAGGTTTCGAGCGCTTGGCGGACAATACCCCAGCCATGCGCTTCGTCCCGTCCATAATAGGTGGCCAGCGCAGCGAGAATCGCATACAGATTGACCTCGATCGCCAGGGTTTGCAGATAAGCCAGCAGTTCCCGCGGTGTATGCAGTTCCAGTGTATTAGGCGTGCTGCGATCGATTACGTAGTCCGGGATCGTGACACCCTGGGCCTGCATCAATGGGCAGCACACGCGCAAAGTGTCATGGTCACGCAGCATCAGCGCGGCAACTTGCTGGCCCTCGAAGGCCAGCAATACATTCTGCCCATGCAATTCCGGCATGACGCCGCGTGCAAAACAGCGCAGTCCCAGCTCGAGTAAAGCCCCGGCAATGTCGCCGAACAGGCGCCAGGCGGCTTCTTCCGGCGCTGAGGAACCGATCAAGTGATCAAATGCCAGCAACTTGCCGTCAGCCAATACCGCCGGCAGCGCCGCCATCGGGATCAGTGTGGCGCCGGGGAGTGTTGGATAGCGGCGAATCATGCAAGCCAGTTCGCCCGATTCGGATTCGAGCGCGTCGCATTGGCTCAATGCCCACCATTGATCCTCATCGCACAGCAACAGGTGAGCCGCCAGCCAGTCGTCGCGTCGACGCAAGGATTCCAGGCAAGCACTGGCAAGTGTGCCGTTATGTAGATACCGTGGCGGCAGGGCGCGAGTTGCTCCCAGCGTACGAACAGAGAGTGCGAGCTTCAGATGCGTGCCGGGGTTTCCTGTGACGGCAAGCGAACGCAACGACGCAGTGGGAGTCGCCGTACCAGGCCCGATACTCAGATAAATGCACTCGCTGAGCTTCAGGGGAATCGATCGGTTGAGCCAGGCCCACTGCCATGGATGAACCGGCATCCATAGCCAGTTCTCGCCATCGGCATGGGAGGCGCGAGCGGCCTGAGTCAGCCTGTCGCGTTGGCCAGGATCGAGCAGGCGCTCCGCCAGAGGCTGACCGGCGAGTGGAGCCGCCGGTCCGCTTACTATTTGATCTCGCGGTACCGCAACCCAGTGAAGCGGAAGCGCTGCCATTGTTTCCGTGGCATAGCCATAGCCATGGTCACCATTCCAATCCTTGGCACGGGCCAGGGGATGAAACGGCCGGTCTTTAAGGCAGCTCAACGCTTCCCAGGGCAGCAAGTCTTCGGGCGCAGCCATGAGACTTTCCAGGATATTTTGCTCATGCACTGCCGCAAACGCGGCCTGGTCATAGGCAAGTGTGAAGAACCGCGAAAAACGGCCTGTCCCGTCACTCCACCAGTCTGCGGTCTGCAAGACCTCGACAATCCTGCTGAGCTCGAGGTTGGTCGCCGTATTCGTATTTGTATGCAAAACCGCGTTGGAACCCTGCACCCGAAACGGGCGCAAACCATTTGCCTTTTGCCCCTGCCAGCGTAACGACCGCGTTTCGTCAAGCGCAATTTCCATAACTGCTTTTCCATCGGCCTCCGGATGCAGGATGCAATGCCCGCGAAAATCGTAAAGGTTTTCCAGCCAGAGCGCATCGAACAAGTCCTGAGCCAGCCGATTCGCATACGGATGAGGTGGGATGATCTGCATGCGGTTCAGCCGTATAGCGGCAGTCGAGTACCGGTTCCACGCTCATGCGCAAGGCGATAAAAGTGACGCGCGCAAATGATGTCGTCGATGGCCATGCCCATGGGGTTAAGCAAAATGATTTCGTCTTCATCCTCCCGACCCGGCCTGTCCCCGATAACAATCTCCCCAAGCTCTGCATGCAACTGTTCACGGCTGAAGCGCCCTTCCAGCACCAACTGATTGATGATCTTCTTTTCGCGATTTGACTGGTCCCAATCATCCACCACCACCTTGTCGACCCTCTCATAGACATCCTTGTGAACGTCCATGATGGATATATTGCTGATAAAAGCACCGGGTTTAAGCCAATCGAAGGCCAGGTAGGGGGTACTGGTTACGGTACAGGTCACAACCACGTCAGCCGCTCTCACGGCGGATTCGGCCGAGTCCGTACAGAGAAAATCCACATCCGGATTACTTTCCGCCAATATGGCCCCCAGCGATTTGGCCGCCTCAGGGGATAAATCAAACAGATGAATACGCTGGATCCTCCGAAACTGCTCCAGCAGCGTCTGCATCTGCATACGCGCGATCGGTCCGCATCCGATACAGCCAACATCGGTAAAGCCCCCACGTGCCAGATAGCGGGTACCCACGGCAGTAATGGCTGCCGTGCGCATGCCGCTGATCAGTCCGCCTTCGAGGATTGCAATCGGATAATTGGTCTCCGCATCATTCAGCACAATGACCGCGCTGGCACGCTCAAGACCAAATTGAACCGGATTGTGCTGGCGGCTACCGACCCATTTCAGTCCGGCGACCGGCTGCTCGCCGCCCAGATAACAAGGCATGGCAATAATACGGTCGGCGATGTGATCGGCGCCTGGCCAGCGCAGATAAGGTTTTAGCGGTTGTACATAGTCGCCCCGCGCATGCGCCGCCAACCCATCCACTATTGCATCTACATAAGGTTGGGAGTGGCTGCCGCCTAATGAGCTAAGATCACTGCGACTAAGATAGAGCAAATCAGGTGAAGTATCCGGTATGCTCATGCTGTTTGTCCCAGAGGCGTGCCGGCAGGAGTGCCGGTAAATCCTTTAGTCATGCGTGCAAAATGGCGTTCCCTCATGCGCAACAGCCACTGGTCGTTGTATACCGTGTCCAGATAGCGCTCGCCCCGATCGGGCAAAATGGTCAGGATGCGTGCCGGTTGCAGCAGGCGGGCGGAAAGCCGCTGGATAGCGGCAATTACGGAGCCGGATGATCCCCCGGCAAAGATTCCCTCCCGCTTTACCAATTGCCGGCACGCCACGGCGGATTCATAGTCGTCGATCTGGATCACCTCACCGAGCTCATCGCGCTTCAATAATTCGGGTACGCGGCTTGCGCCAAGCCCGGGTAATTCACGAAGCGCCGGTGAAGTACCGAACAGTACCGAGCCGAATGCATCTACGGGGATGACCTTCAGGGCAGGCCAGGCCTCGCGCAGACGCCGCGTAATGCCGTGGATGGTTCCAGAGGTGCTGACACCCAATACCAGATAATCCACAGGGCGGTCCAGATCCCGCAGGATTTCCTCGCCCTCGCCGTGGTAATGGCTTTGCCAATTACGCTCGTTGGCATATTGATTCGTCCATACCGCATCGGGTTGCTCGCGCAGCATCTGCTTGACCCGATCGATGCGGGTTTCGAGATAACCGCCCTGGCGATCCTTCTCGGTGACAAGTTCGATATTGCCGCCGTAACATTGAATGATCTGGCGGTTCGCAGGCGAGAGCTTCGGGTCCACCACCGCCGTGAAACGTAGCCCGTGCATGCGGCAAACCATAGCAAGCGCAATGGCAAAATTCCCGGAGGAGCTTTCGATGATATGCGAATTGGAACTTATGGAACCGTCCGCCAGTCCCCGCTCTACAATATAGTGCGCTGGCCTGTCTTTAATGCTGCCACATGGATTGAACATCTCCAGCTTTGCCAGCACTTCACACCGCGAATCGTTGAACAAACGAGAGAGGTTGACTATTGGCGTCTTCCCTATGCCATCGAGAATACTGTGAAGGATCATTTGGTATTTTCCATTAGATAATAATAATGATTAAGTAAATAAGAACAATAACGAGAGTAATAATCATTAATTAACGATGCAGAGGCCTGAATCGGCCTTCTCTGCTTTGTTCTACTTTTAGAGCTTGATTTCGATCAGAAACCGGCCTTGGCAAGGCCCAACCAAGCGATGTGATCCAGTCCGGGCTAGTTGTCCCGGCTATGTTGGCTTCGGCCGAATTCCTGCGGTCACCTGATTAGAAGTTATGATGTGGCGCTGATTACGTCGAAGGCAGTCCAGGCGAAGCAACGCGCGAAGCACTATTGTTGATATTTCCATAGCCAATATTCCCGGTAGATAGGGTTAAAAAATTGGCTGGCTTGCCCAGGACGGGCTGGCGAGCTATAGAACTGTCAGCGTAGAAGAATGGGTGAAAAATTATTCAGGATGAGTAACAGTGATTTCTTGGCCGGCTTTCTCCATTCCCTGATGAAGCACAAATGTGGTGCATTTCCTCATATGGATCGGCTTTGTACTGTCCCTCTTTTCATGAATTTGCACCTACGACCGAATGTCGAAACATCGGCTGGAGATGTACTACTATTACATTTAACGGTTTCTATGTTTGTAAACGGGAATGATTCTTATTATATTTAATCACAACTGAAAAGCAAGTCTTTTTATCGAACATTTTCACATAAACATAACAATAATGCCGTATCAACGTTTCAGTGACTCATAGACCCACGCCAATCATGAGCCCATTTCGCAAGGGCATTGGAATTTCTCCAACCAGATTTGGCAAGAAAAGCGCTTATACGGATTTGCTGCAGGAATTGAGGAAACTGCAGCAGGATCTCTTAATGCTTGAAGCCGAATCCGCCGAAATCTTGCAAAGGGTGGATCCGCGTCATCGCGCCAGCGCGGCTAATCTCGTTCATTATCTCGCCTTGCGACGGCGCGATATGCGCCCCCTGCAGGAGAAGCTCGCCACCGTCGGATTATCTTCCATGGGACGCGCGGAATCACACGTGCTGAGCAATTTACATGCCATTATCATTCTGCTGCAGCACGCGCTAAGAAAAAAGGCGCAGCAAACGCCTGCCTCTTTCATTGCGTCTTCCGCCCCAGGCGCGGATCTGCTGGAAATCAATACGGATCGCCTGCTTGGCAAGCCTCCGGCAAACAGGCGTGTACGTATTATGGTTACATTGTCGTGCGACGCTGCGGATGACTACACATTGGTCAAGCAGATGCTTCTGCAAGGCATGGACTGTGCCCGCATCAATTGTGCGCATGACAACATAGATGTCTGGAAGCGCATGATCAAGCAAATAAAACGCGCTCGCAGCAAAACGGGTCGCAGCTGTCGCATCCTTATGGATCTGGGCGGTCCCAAACTGCGCACCGGAGAGATCGCGCCGGGCTTGCCGGTGCTTAAATGGCAACCGCAGCGCGACATGTACGGCAAAATGACAGCCCCCGCCCGAATCTGGATATGCTCGCAGAACGATAGTTTCACTTGTCCGGCGCATGCCTGCGCTTGCCTTCCCGTAAAAGGAGAGTGGCTGGCGCAGGTGAAGCCACTGGACAGGCTTGAATTCCGCGACGCCAGAGGCGCACTGCGCAGCCTGCAACTGCTGGAAAAGGGGGATAAAGGCTACTGGGCGGAGTCTACGCAAACTACCTATGTCAAGCCTGGCCTGAAGCTTTACTTATTACGGACGACCCGCTCCGGCGTAGTACGAAGAGCTGGTCATGCAGGTGAGATAGGCGCGCTACCCGAGATGCAAGGAACAATCCGGCTGCATCGAGGAGATAACCTGATCGTGACGCGTGAACCAATTCCCGGGCGCCCCGCCCAGTTCGGTGAAGATGGGCAACTGTTGTGTGCTGCGAGCATTGCCTGTTCGTTACCGGAAATCTTTACCAGCGTGCATCCCGGTGAGCGGATACTGATCGATGACGGCCGCATCGGCGGCGTGATACGCAACGTCAATATCGGGGAAATCCTGGTTGAGATCACACAGGCCCGCGATAGCGGAGAAAAATTATTGGCTGACAAGGGCATCAACCTGCCTGATAGCCATCTTGATCTGGACGGGGTGACGGCCACGGATATCGAGCACCTCGAATTTGTTGTCCGTCATGCGGACATGATTGGGCTTTCCTTCGTGCGAAGGGCCGCCGACGTCGCGCTGCTGCAGGCGCATCTAAAGCGCCTCGATGCCGCTAAACTGGGAGTCATAATCAAGATCGAGACACGTGCCGCTTTCGAGCAATTGCCAGATTTGATGTTTACACTGCTACGCTCGCCGATTGTGGGAGTCATGATTGCACGCGGCGACCTGGCCGTGGAATGCGGTTACGAAAGGCTGGCGGAATTGCAGGAAGAAATCCTGTGGCTGGCAGAAGCGGCGCATATCCCGGTAATCTGGGCTACCCAAGTGCTGGAAGGATTAGCCAAGACCGGTAAACCGAGCCGGGCCGAAGTGACCGATGCGGCCATGGGCGCACGGGCCGAGTGCGTCATGCTGAACAAGGGTCCCTACGTCGTCAAGGCCATTCAGATGCTGGACAACATCCTTCAACGCATGCAGGGACACCAGCAGAAAAAACGCGCTTTATTGCGCCGTCTGCATTGGTAGCGCCCAAATACTGCAATTCATCTCGTAGAGTTATGCCATCAAGATACGGACTGAACAGAAGAGGGCAACGCGAAAGTGCGACCTCTGCCCTCTCCGTTGTTGCCATATGCGTCTGGAGATCCTCCCCGATTTAACCGCCAGAGGGGAATTTTCTACGGCGAACCACCGCTCCCATCAACACAAGACCCGCGAGCATCATGGCATGGGTCTTCGCTTCAGGCACGGCGGAAATCTGGATCATGCGGTCCACATCGCTTCCAGCATGCTGGATGTTCACATATGCAATGTTGTGGTTGAACTTGTCGAAATACAGGCCCGTAGGCTCGGCATCGGTAGTTGACATCGATGCCCAGCGGCCAATTGATTCAGCCACGCCGTCACGGTCCGCATCCTTCGCAAACCAGATGTCCGCCTGTCCGCCCGGCTGGTCTTCAACTATGTATATATTACCTTGTGCGTCAATGGCGAGATTGTCCGGAGAGTTGAATGCGTCCCCGACGGGTGCATGGGTTACCTGATCAAAGGTAGCCTGGGACGCAAAAAGTTTTGCGGTATTGGTATCCAGGTTGAAAGAATACACTTCGTCAGTTGAGGTGGTTGCGGCATAGATTACTTGGTGGCCGTTGGCAAGGGTCTGGATTTCCAGGTCCTCCGGACGCTGATACTGGGTTCCCGGAACGTTATTGGCTGATGCACGACCGTCGATCTCGCCATCTGCGGCAAGAACCGATACACCTGCCAGCGCCGCTCCGTTGATATCCGTTATTGCGGCCCAGGCGATGGGGCCTGTGGCGTTTGCGTTATTGCCGCCAGCGACTTGCATGGCAAAGGTTTGGCCGGCCGCAAAATAGCCGTCGCCGTTCGATGCCTTCGGATTGGCAGGGACGTACTTGTAAATGCTGCCGCCGTTAAATTCATCAATGAAATATAGATTGTTGTTTTTGTCAAAAGCCAGACCTTCGTGGGATACGTGCGGCACGACGTTGCGCTGTATGAAATTTGAAGTTGCCGGGCCAGTGGTTGTGGTCGGATTGGTGAGTTCGAACAGGCGGCCCTTGGCGCTGCCCTGGCCCCAGGACTCTTCGGCTGTCAGGTAGCTCCCCCAAGGGGTCCAGCGCGAGGCATCTCCGGAAACAAAATCTTGTGTTCCGTTCGCCACAACGGTCAGGGACGTATTGGTCAGCCGGTCGAAACGCTTCACGCCAGACATATTGTTTTCAAAAGGGCTGAACAGGTAGCGGCCGGCATCGACACCTGTTTCGTTGGCGGTAATCATATCCCAGTTATCGCCGCGGCGTCCGGCACCCGGTGTATTGGCATCGAGTGTACGCTGGGTAAACAGCGGGCTGGAGAGCTGGAAGGGACTCGCTTCCGGGAGAGAACCGCCCGCAACACTGCCGGGCAAAGCGGCGAAGTTGTCGAAATTAGTGCTTGCAGCGATAGCGTCGGTAAAGCCAGCCAGGACAATGAATGTACCGGGAACTAAAAAACTCAATTTTGTTTGTTTAAACATACCGTTCTCCCAAGAAATTGATAGGACGTCGATTACGAAGTACTGCTGATCCTGTTGTATACGATCGGCTTTCCCCGAGTTTTCCGATTTCTTCCGGATCAGGTGGGTGCGCCCAGCCGTGCAGCACAATGAAAATATAACGCGTAAATATGACAGGCTTGCGTCCAGCCTGTAATCACTTGTGACACGCTTCAGGCAGTCGATTTTGGGCGGCATGATATACAGCAGAGGCAACAGAACCGATATGACGGCCGCTGGCGGTGTCATTCGGAACCTCATTTTTTTGTCCTTCGTGCGGGGGGACCAGCAACTGCATGGGGGGTAGCGGAGTTCCGGTAACTACAGGCCCCGGTTCGCATTTGAACCTGGCGACTCCGGCTTTTGGCGCATTCGCATTACGACAAATGCCAACGAACAACTAATTCAGGTAAATCGCGGCTTGCGCCGGCGACTGGGAACGCAGACAACCCGCCGGCCGAAAAAAACGCATATGGCGACAGCCCTTGATCAGCCCATCTACGAACCGTTGATTGGCGCCCTGCTTGCTTTGTGTCTTGCCCTCGCTCTTGGCATTCTCTAGAGCGATTCCCCCGGACTTGGCTTCAATATCTGGCGAGGGTACTTCGCTTTCCTCGTTTTTATTCCTTATTTGGGCCTTCTACAGACCTGATCCTTAAAAGTTGCGCCTGCAATCCCAGGCGCAACTGGCGCGACATTAATGTTGCCAAACGATCAGCCGCAGTATGTATGGATCAGACTTCACGCCCGAATAACCCTCCAAGGATTCTTCTGTCGATATGGTTATTAAGATAGGCTGCTCCAAACCCCCCGAAGAGTTCCTTCTTCGTAACATCCAGTTCTGATTCTTTAGCCGCCAGTATTTCACGGGTAGAGGGACGCTCGCACATTGCATCGTAAAACGTCTGTAATGCAGGATCGTCCCGAAACAGATGCATCTCCGGTATTTCGAACAGTTCAGAAAACATTTGGCTAAGCTCGAGCGTGTAGAACAATTGAAAATCTGGCAGAAAAGGCTCTTTGCCAAGCAGGAACGGTTCCATTCTCGAGCCATTAACTAGTCTGGGTAACCACATTTTGCTTAACAAGACAGAACAAAGATTATAGATATGTGCTTCTTTTTCAACTTTGAGTTTCCATGCTTTTGGAAAATATGCGCTGACAACAAACCAGTTGAAGAATGGACCCGCAATGGAGAAAGTGATGAAGTCATTCTTGGCATCGACCTGTGCACAGAGTATTGGATCATCAATAGGATAAAACTTTCGAGCTTCTGGGTAGATTCTCGCGAGATAACGACAGATCGCGTGACTTTCCGCAATATCAACACCATTGACATCCCTGAGAGTGGGAATTTTCCCAAGAGGATTCCGTTCCATGTGCTCTGGCGTGAGCGTGCTCCCCTGAAACGGAGACACTCGCTCATAGCGATAAGTTAGACCGGTTTCCGAGAGCATGTGGGCAACCTGACTCATATAAGGTGAGAGCCAGAATCCGTACAGCGTACGCTCGACATTTAATTGATTAGACATAGAATATTCCTTCTGCATTGCAGTTCAATTTTAAGTAGATGCCTTATTAGGGGCGGGGGACTGGTGTGCCGGTAGTAGTGCCAAGGACGTTCCAGTAATTCGGTTAAAAATTAATCATCAAATCCCTCTATTCTTTATTCGCTTCATTCTCTTTACGTAGGGATTGTCGTATTTCCGCCATGAATTCCATCGGATCCTGTTCGAATCGTTGAACCAGATTCTCGTGCACGTCACTTTCAGGAACATATTTTGCACCCCAACGTAATAGCTCCATGATTGGCGGCACCAGATCCAGGCATTTTTCAGTAGGCATATAAATAACCTTGCGCGCATTAGCCGGATCACGGTATCGCAAAAGGATACGGCCTTCCTCCAGCTTTTTAAGCCGGTCAGAAAGGATATTGGTCGCGATTTTTTCCGGGGAATTCTGAAAATCCCCGAAATATCGCTTACGGAAGAAAATGAGATCACGAACGACAAGCAGCGTCCATTTATCGCCCAATATGTCCAGGGCGCAGCTGACTGGACAGGAGGAGCGGCTGATCTGGTTTGATTTCGTCATAACTTTGCGCTTGCCTGCATCTCGACTTGCTTTTTGCAATCCAGGATTAGACTTGCATTTTGTAATGAATGTAGGTAATGAGTGTAAAAAAGTAAAAAAAACGCTCTCCCCACGTTTGCGGGTTCTCGATCCAGCATTATCTCAGGCGCCTTGAAGCTCGCCAATTCTGTGCCTGCTGCGATTTCATAAGCTTGTAACCAAGCAGGGTAAGCAGCAGCAATGCAATCAGCGGCCCCATAGCAGCACGAAAAACATTTGCATAATTGATCATCTGTACGCGCAACGGGTACCGATAATGAACCGGAGGTACAGCCTCTCCAGTAATAAATACCGTATATAGCCCCTTATCCAGACTGGTCTCTCCCCTCATTACCCCATCGGGATGATAACTCGGACGCAGGTATGTCACCGTTTCATCATCAACCTCGCTGGTTCCCCGTACTATGCGTATCCCCACTGGGATGTTGCGCAAAGCCTGATCCACAAGGTCTATTACCAATAAAGTATTCCCTTCCCTGGGTATTTCTGTGCAATATTGATCGCTGGGTTCATGTTGAGGCTGGTAGGCACTCATATGCACCATGCTGTCATCATCAAGCCGGCGAGTGCACGTATCTTCCTCAATCGACACTTTCCCATGCGCGCTGGCTATGCCACAGTAAAGCGCTGCGGTGATAATAATAGTGAGCTGTATCACTTTCTTGATCATTTGATTGCTCCTTGAGTACGGTTCAGCTGCGTATTCGTATATCCTCTGCATGCTGTTTACTATGACTTATTGCAAATCGCCCCCTCCCCTGTGATGCGGGAGCGGAGCGATTTAGGCAGGTAGACCACTGCTCAGATTCCTCAATTAACTCTTTACGGCACGATCCGATTGTTGAGGATGACTTTGCTTTGTCCATTCCAGACGACGTCGGTCAGGTTGGAGTAGCGCGTGACGATCTGTGCCACAACGCCGCCTGCAAACAGGCCGGACCAGCCCAGTACCACAAAGCCCCAGTGCAGCGGGGCGCTAAAGAGCTCTTCCATGAACCAGAAAGCATGGCCCCATTCGTTCAAGCCTACGTTCGGCAGGATCATGAGCGGACCGGCAATAGCCATCACCAACGGGAACGAAGTCCCCCGCGAGTACAGCGGCAGACGCGTCATGGCATACAGATAGGTTGCCACTCCGCAGACGATGTACATCGGGAAGGAGCCATAGAACACTACCACGTGACTCGGGGTGAAGCTGGTGTCGCGGATGATGACCTGGTGCCAGGAGGCGTCCTGCTCGGTGAAGAAGCTGCCACCCCAGTAAACCCCAAATAGGTAGACGCCCAGCCACATCATAAAATAGAAGTAGCGCTTTATCTCAAACTTGGGATCAAGATTGTCCAGCTGCTCCTTCGTGTCCCTGGTCTTGCAGATCCAGCCCCAGGTGATCAGGGCAAATATTGGCATGGCAATCATGTGGACGCGCCATAGTCCCATCCAGACTTTCTCAAATTCAGGCTCCATCGAGTCCATGCCGTGCGAGTAGGCATAGGTGCGTTGATACCACACCCAGAATATCGCTACCGCCAGCATTGTGATAAGCCCGAATTTGTACCACTTCGAGTCATACCACTGCGACATGTCGTAGTCCCGACCTCCCGACTTAGCTTGGCCCGACGTTTCTAGCGTTGTTGCCATATCATTACTCCTTTAGATTAACTACCCGCTACTGTTTGAGCGGATTTGACTTAATTCTCCATAAATATCAAAATGGGAATAAGTCCGTTTACATCATTCACCCTTGCAAAATACTTCGCCTGTCAGGCAAAGATTTGAAACCCATTCCAGAATAGTGCTATTCCAAGCAGACCTAGCAGGCCACACTTATACATCTTTGATTCGTGCAAAGACGGCATGCTGGAAGCACGAACACCTGCTTGCGGATAGCTGCGCAACCTTCGATGTTTTGTTGCCATTTCAGTACTCCTTTTAGTTAACTGACTACCACTTCTTCCTGTAGGGAATTTCTTGCTAACGCAACTAGCAAGTATTTTTCTTGCAATTAGCAAGTGGTTAGAGTGTAGGCTTGAAGATGGGCAGGTGTGTAGTCTGCTAAATCAGTTATCAGAGTTCTATTTTTGAAACGATGAGTGGCCCCTTATGCAAGACCTGAATGACCTCTACTATTATGTCCAGGCCGTGGATCATGGCGGCTTTGCTCCGGCAGGCCGAGTCCTGGGCATGCCGAAATCGAAACTTAGCCGCCGCATCGCCAAGCTGGAAGAGCGCCTGGGAGTGCGCCTGATCCAGCGCTCGACACGTCACTTTGCAGTGACCGATGCCGGCGAGACTTATTACATGCATTGCAAGGCGATGCTGGTGGAAGCTGAGGGGGCCCAGGAAGCAATAGACACGCTAACAGCCGAACCCCGGGGTGTAATCCGGATGACATGCCCCATACCGCTGGTGAATGCTTACGTGGGAGTGATGCTGGCGGATTTCATGGCGCGCTATCCGCACGTCACAGTGCAGATGGAGGCGACCAACCGGCGTGTCGATCTGGTCAGTGAGTCGGTCGACGTCGCCCTTCGTGTGCGACCACCGCCCCTGCAGGACAGTAACCTCGTCATGCGTGTTTTGGCTGAGCGAGGCCAGTATCTGGTAGGCAGCCCTGTCCTTGTCCAGCGGCTCGGTTTTCCTGCTGCGCCAACTGCTTTGAGCAACTGGCCCAGCCTGGGCCTTGGGGTCCTGCAACAAATCCACACCTGGGTGCTGCATGGGCCAGATGACACACACACAACACTTCATCACACGCCACGCTTCGTGACGACGGATTTGATTGCACTTAGAGATGCCGCTGTGGCCGGTGTCGGTGTGGTGCAACTGCCGGCGGTCATGGCACGAGACCAATTGGCGGCTGGCTCATTGGTCAGGCTGGTGCCGGACTGGGCGCCGCGCCCCGAAATCATTCATGCGGTGTTTCCGTCACGGCGCGGTCTTCTGCCATCTGTGCGGGCGTTAATTGATTTTCTCGCACAGCATTTCGAGATGCTGCATGAGGACTAGGTAACTTAAGAGCGTTACCTGAGCTCGCGCAACGAGTCCATCTCTGCCACTGCGCCACTCATAGTTTCAAAAACAGGACTCTGATAACTGATTTTGCAGGCTACACACCTGCCCGTCTCCCAGTCTATACTCTGACCACTTGCTAATTGCAATCATTATCGGAGGATAAATGTCAAGACAATCATCTTGTAGCAAGCGCACAACGCCCATCAACCAATCTCTTCAGCCGTTATTGATTCATGGTTTGAAAGGCATCGAAAAAGAAAGCCTCCGAATTAACGGGGAGGGATCAATATCATTGTCACCTCATCCGGTTCAGCTTGGAGCCGCGTTGACTCATCCGAATATAACAACCGATTATTCTGAAGCGTTACTTGAGCTGATCACGCCAGCATTATCGGATGGAACGGAAGTGCTGGACTCCTTAACGGATTTGCATAAATACGTCTGCGCAAATATCAACGACGAATTATTGCTGGCGGCAAGTATGCCTGTCGGCGATTTGCGGGACCCGTCAATTCCCATCGCTGAATATGGTTTATCCAATCTCGGGAGGATGAAACACATCTACCGGCAGGGTTTAAGCTATCGCTACGGCCGCTGCATGCAGGTCATTGCCGGAATTCATTTCAACTACTCGCTTCCTGAGCCATTCTGGCCGGAATACCAGCAGTTCATGAAACATACGGGTGATCTGCAATCGTTCACTACCAGCGCTTATATGGGAATGATCAGAAACCTGCAGCGTTATGGCTGGCTTATCCTGTATTTATTCGGCTCGTCCCCGGCAGTAAGCAAAAGCTTCATCGATAGCCGCAATTCTGTTTATTCCGATACATTGCAGAAATTTGACGAGACTTCCTACTACAAGCCCTTTGCCACCTCTTTGAGGATGAGCGAAATAGGCTATTTGAATCCCGTTCAATCGATGTTTCATATTTCCTTTAACAGCATCGAAGAATATATACAGGACCTGGGCAGGGCAACAACGATACCTTATCTCGGATATGAAAGGATCGGGGCAAAGGTAGGCGACCAGTACCGGCAGTTGAACACCCATTTCCTGCAAATCGAGAACGAGTATTACACGCCGGTGCGTCCAAAACAGCCAGCGAAGTCCGGCGAGAGGCCGCTGCAGGCACTGGTAAGCCGGGGGATTCAATATATTGAAATACGATCCGTGGATGTGGATGTATTTGAACCAACGGGAATTTCGATCGAAACCACGCGCTTTCTTGAAGCGCTGAGTCTTTTCTGTCTATTCCAGCCCAATGCGGGGCATGACTTGAAGCAGCATGACGAGATCAGCAATAACGCACTGGCGGTGGCCAATCGCGGCAGGGATCCGAGACTGAAGCTGCGTGAAAACGGGCATGAAATTCCGCTACGGCAGTGGGCGTTGACGCTGTGTAAGCAGATGCGGGAGGTCTGTGAGATCCTGGATAACGGCAATGCAGATCTCCCCTACACCCGCGCATTGCACCAGCAGATCGAAACCATTCGCCATCCCGAGTTGACGGCTTCAGCAAGGATGCTGTCGGCCATGCGCACGCAAAAGATGTCAATTACCGAACTGGTATTGCAGAAGTCCCGTGAATACACTCGTTATTTCCAGAATGCCGCGCTGGATGTCGCGGTAAAAACGAATTTTGATTTCCAGGTCAAGACATCGCTGGCGCAACAGAAACAGCTCGATGCCACAGATAAGATCCCTTTCGATAAATACCTGAGCAACTATTTCTCGCAAGGCGCCTCAGCCAGCGTCATTCATTCCGAGGACTTGCCTCAAAACTTGCCTGTCTCTTTGGCCGAAACTGCTACTCGATGAATACACTCATGAAACGACTTGTCATGGAAGGGTGCGCAAACCGTGGGATTTGCGCGTGGTTGGAATTGACCGGCAAGGCGGATGACGTTGGACGACACCGCTGGTACCGGACAAGGGAGCCGGAGGAAATCCCGCTGCGGGAATTCGATGCTGTTTTGACGCGTAAGGACCCGCCATTCAATATGGAACATGTCTATACCACTTATCTGCTGGAATTGGCGGAAACCCCCGTCACTCCTCCGTTTGAAGCAGGGCTTTACCCATGACTCCGGCAATCGAAGTCAGGCAGGTGTACAAGCGTTTCGGTGCATTGCATGCCTTGCACGGTATTGATCTCGAAATCAATACCGGCGAATTCTTCGCTTTGCTTGGTCCCAATGGAGCGGGAAAGACGACGCTGATCAATATTATCGCGGGTCTTACCCTTGCCAGCAGCGGCAGTGCCAGGGTAAAGGGGCATGATGTCGTCGCCGAGTACCGTGAAGCACGCCGCATGTTAGGCGTGGTGCCGCAGGAGTTGGTATTTGATCCGTTCTTTACCGTCCGGGAAACGCTTTTGTTTCAATCCGGCTATTACGGCATAAAGAAGAATAACGGCTGGATAGACGAGATAATCCACCATCTCGACCTTGCCGACAAGGCCGATACCAACATGCGTTCGTTGTCCGGCGGCATGAAGCGGCGCGTGCTGGTAGCGCAGGCATTGGTCCACAAACCCCCGGTAATCATTTTGGATGAACCCACCGCAGGCGTAGATGTGGAGTTGCGCCAGGCCCTTTGGCGTTTCATCAAGCAATTAAACCGCAACGGTCATACCATTGTGCTCACTACGCATTATCTCGAAGAAGCAGAGGCTTTATGCAATCGCGTGGCAATGCTAAAAAATGGCAGTATAGTTGTGCTTGAAAGCGTCAGAAATCTCATCAGCAACATTTCCGGACACCGGATACGGCTGCGGTTATCTCCCGATACGCTGCCGACGGCGTTACAGCTACTGGCAATCAGCCACGACCAAGGCTACCACGTTCTGGCGATCGAGGAATGCTGCCAGCTTGAAAACGTGATGGCAGCATTACGCGCCGCCCAGACCCAAATCCTGGAACTGCAGATATTGCAACCTGATCTGGAAGAAGTGTTCGTAAAGATCATGCACAGTGCAGAGAATCTGAAACCTGTATCGGTATGAATGGATTTCTTACGCTGCTCTACAAGGAATTGCTACGATTCTGGAAAGTCGGGTTCCAGACCGTATTTGCACCCATGCTGTCTACCTTGCTCTATCTTTTGATTTTTTCTCACATGCTGGAAGAACGGGTCCAGGCATATCCCGGTGTAACCTACACCGTTTTTCTGATTCCGGGACTGGTGATAATGGCTATGTTGCAGAACGCTTTCGCCAACTCCTCATCGAGCCTGATACAGTCGATAGTCTCGGGCAATCACATCTTTATGCTGTTATCGCCGCTTTCTTACCAGGAAATATTCACTGCCTATGTACTGGCATCGGTAGTTCGTGGTCTGGCGGTAGGACTGGGTATCTATCTGATAACGCTGGGATTTTTTGAAATTCCCCTGTACTCGTTCGCATGGGTATTTGTATTTGCCTTGATGGGCACCGCATTGCTGGGTGCCTTAGGCATCATTGCGGGAATCTGGGCGGAAAAATTTGAGCACCTTTCTGCGTTGCAAAACTTTATCATCCTGCCACTGACGTTTTTATCGGGCGTTTTCTATACGATCTCCTCGTTACCTCCATTTTGGCGAGGATTATCGTATCTTAATCCGTTTTTCTACATGGTTGACGGATTTCGCTACGGCTTCTTTCGCACCTCCGATGTTTCACCCTACCTTAGCCTCGGAGCTCTGGCGGCATGTTTCCTGGCCGTATCATGGCTGACATTGCAAATGCTGAAAACAGGGTACAAAATTCGAAGATGATCCATAACCTGCCAGCGACTCTCCTCAAAATTGAAGCTTCGATGGCTACTAAAACCAGCCGACAAGATAATGACTTTGCATGGATTCGCGGTCATTGGCTTGAACGTCGAGCCAATCTATATTTTCAAAATAGGGCGAATAGATGCCGGTGCATATGGGCTAATATAGCCCGCCTATAAGGCTAGGGTTTCCAAATAAGATTTTATTCCCATTTCACGAACACATTTAAAAAGGCTGATGATGAGTCAGAAGATGTGTCATGGCAACGAAGAAAATACGCTCGCTACAGTGATCATAAACGCATACCAAGCCTCAAGAAAACAAGCTCCTGGTTTATCAAATACTCGCTTTTTCCAGCTTCGTCGTGTTCGCACTTTTTCTCTGGCAGGGGCATAAAGGGTTCTGGCTATGGGATGAGGGCTTTCTTTGGTATGGTGCTCAACGTGTGATGCTGGGTGAGGTACCTATCCGCGACTTCATGTCTTACGAACCCGGCCGGTACTACTGGTCCGCAGCGCTCATGAGCTTGTGGGGAGACAATGGCATCATGGCCTTGCGCTGATAACCACAGACCGAACAGAACTCGTCCAGGATCTTGCCCTTGTCAGCGCACCTGGCCCGGGATAGCGTTTGCGTATTGCCTCAAGATAGACCCGTTTCTCATGCTTGCCCATATCGATAACCCTCCGTTCGTTCGGTTACCAACAATTTGAGGCAACGTATCCTCTTGATGCACTCCTTCGGTTACTTTTTTATTAAGGCAATTCGCATGCGCTACTACTGCTTGCTTTTTCAACATCCTGATCTATATTAAAGAATCCGTTGAACAATTCCAGTTTATAGTACTGATACAAGCGGTATCGATGCGAGCGTCGAGTGCCAAACAGGAGATGAGCCATGCCAAGCCAGAATCAAGTTAGCCGGCCGACTATGAAGTCAATAAGCTCCTACGTCAAAAAGCATGCCCCTCAGGTGGAGGAAGCCCAGAGGCACCAGCACGAGGCATCTGAAACTGTCCGCGAAGCGGACTATGAAGGCCATCATATCGTTGTTCGCACAACTTATCAGATAGAAGTCGATGGGGTACCTGTTACCGGACATCTCGGGGTGACCGACGACGGGCAAGTCCATTATCACCCCATACCGAACATGAGCTTCGCTTCCGCCCTGGACGTGGTCAGGCAGTTGATCGATGTCTTTCCTGATGACTTCGCTGGCAAGGGGGGTATGCCCGCAGAACATGGTGGACATGAGAGCCATGGCGCCCGGAGCCGGCCTCGCGCCAAATCCGCGCCGAAGACCCGTCGCGTCAGGAAAACCCATACTGATCACGAATAGACGCCGGAGAACGCCATGGCCATAAGAGAAAATATTTTGACTAGCGCGGCCGCGCGCGACAAGTATATCCAGGGTGTAAAGTTACTGAAGAATGAGTTCCCGGGGCCAACCACAGCAAGCCTCGGCATCGAAGGGCTCTCCCAGCCGGTCAGCACCTATGACCTGTTTGTGGTTTGGCATCATGTTGCGATGACAACGTTCACTCCGCCTACGCAGAGTGACAGAAACGCCGCTCATCGCGGCCCTGTCTTTCTTCCATGGCATAGATTCATGCTGATGCAACTGGAAATGAATCTCCAGCGCGTGCTTGGCGATGACTTGACCTTTGGACTGCCATACTGGGACTGGGCGCAAGATGGCCAATTGTCGCCGGCACGTCAGAAAAGAGCCTCCGTCTGGGCCAGCAACTGCATGGGGGGTAGCGGAGTTCCAGTAACTACAGGCCCATTCGCATTCGAACCCGGCGATTCAGGCGCTTGGCGCGTTCACATCACAACAAATGTCAACGGACAATTGGTTCAGGTAAATCGCGGCTTGCGCCGGCGACTGGGAACGCAGACAACCCGTCTGCCGAAAAAAACGCATACGGCGACCACCCTTGATCAGCCCATCTATGACACTGCTCCATGGAACACCACTTCAGCCGGTTTTCGCAACCTCGTCGAAGGCTGGCAAGACCAGCCGCAAATTCCACCCCCGAGTCTGCACAACCGTGTCCATGTATTCGTTGGAGGAGACATGTCGCCCTCCACATCACCCAACGACCCGGTGTTTTATCTCAACCACTGCAATGTGGACCGCATTTGGGAAAGCTGGATGCAACCGGCACCGAAAGGTCATGGCCGCGCTTATGTCCCGGCGCAATCGGCATCCGCCAGCTTAAAGGGCCACCGCCTCAACGACACCTTGAGCTCCCTTTTGTCCGGGACCACTACCCCTGCGGACATGCTGGATATCAGTGAACTGTATACCTACGACTCGCTGAATGTGTGAAAGGACAAAATGTCTCAATGCTCGCCTGGCCGTTGCAGCTTATCGGACTTAAAGGAAATCGGCTGCGGAAGTAGTGGTGGGAGTGATCAAGGCTATTTTGATACTTTAACAAGAAAACATGTCATTGATCAGCCATTCCTTCATTATTAAGTTCCTGCAATTGCCAGTCCCCTTGCGCTTGAGCCAGAGCGTGGGCTTGATATACGTATATCATGAAGCCGGGTAGCGTAACCTTATACTCAAACAGGCGCTGCCGTCGTAGGCCAGTCGCCAGGTCATTTCCTTGAAGTAATCAAAATATTCGACAAGAGTTCATCCATAACGCACGAGCTTGTTACTTAGCGGACATCATTGATGTGCTCAGCATCTTGAACGCTGCATCAAAATCAGCTATTTTTTTTGGCCTGCTGCTCGCTTCATGCGCAATGACGCTACAGGCGCAAACGATGTCTGCTGTGGTGGAGGGGGCACTGGCCATTACTGAACAGCAGGCCATTGCGTTGTTCTATCAACGCAATCTTGGTTTGATCGCGGCAAACCTCAACATTGACAAGGCTCGGGCTCAAGAAATCATTGCCGGGGCGATTCCAAATCCTGTTTTCAGTTTCACCGCTCAAGAACTGAACCTCAAGATGTTCCGCCCGGAAAATCGCGACGTTGCTGTGCCGGCGCTGGTGCCGCAGATTCAACAGCTCATCGAAACCGCGGGAAAACGCCGTTTGCGGATAGAAAGCAGCGAACTTGCTACCGAAGCAGTGAACTTCGATGTGCAAGACGTTGCGCGCGTGCTTACCAACGCGGTGCGGCGCAGTTTTTACAACCTCATACTGGCGCAAAAAACAATCAAGGTTGCGAGCGACAATCTCGAACACTATCGTGAGATCCTGCGCGTCAATGAAATCAGGCTTAAAGTGGGAGATGTGGCTGCGGTCGATTTTATCCGCATCGAGGTTGAAAGCCTGAAGGCTCAGGGTGATCAGGATCAGGCACGGACTGCACTGGATCAGGCGCGAGCCGAGTTGCTGCTGCTGCTGGGCTGGCCCGAAAACAGCCTGGAGATCAGTGCGGTCGAAAGCTGGCCCGAAGCAGCGCCCGAGATTGCGCTGGCAGGACAGGACCAGCTGATCGGGCGCGCGCTGGAGCGGCGGCCGGATATGCAAGCTGCAAGAACTCGCATTGCGCAAGCGGCCAAGACGCTTACACTGGCACGACGGAAAATCATTCCGGATGTGACAATAAGTGCTTTTTACGATCATGATGCGGGTAACTACTTCGCACACAGCGGCGGCGTCGGCATCAGTGTGCCGATACCCGTGTTTTACCAGCAAAAAGGTGAGATTTCTCAAGCTCGTGCCGGTCTAACCTCTGCCGAACTGGCGTTAAGGCGGGCTGAACAGGAAATTCGGGCAGAGGTCATGAAAGCCACAGCCTCCTGGCAAAGCGCTGACGCGATAGCCCGCCGCTTCGAGACGTCGGTGGTCGATCGGATCGAAACGTTGCGTAAAGCACAGGAAATCGCTTACCAGAAAGGCGCAGTGGGTGTTCTGGATCTGATCGATGCAGAGCGGAGCTATAAAGCAATCATGCTGGATTATTACATCGCCCTGGCAAATCGCAGCAAAGCCTGGGCAGATCTGTTAATGGCGTATGGCGGAGAAATTAGAAATTCGTCACGTCATTCAGAGGATAGAGATGGCTGATTCGATGATGGTAGTTTCGCGGCGCGTTTACAGGCTGAATAAACGGATAGGCGGAGATCGGGTAAGTCCATGAGTGCCAGATCTTTTTATACGACTCAGCTAGCCGTCGTATTGTTAGGTGCGTTTTTGTCGGGCTGTCAGTCGCGAAATCATGAACCGCCGCCATCCGTTATCGCCCACCCCAAGGATGAAGTCGTACTCAGCCCCAAATCGCCCAAGCGCGAGTATATTAAAGACGAAATCATTGAATTAGTTCAGCGGCCGCTGATGGACCCCGTCACGGGCAAGATTGCTTACAACGAAGCCCGTACTGCTCGTGTTTCATCTCCGATTGCCGGGCGAGTGATCGGCGCCATTGCTGCATTAGGCGCACACATTCGCGCAGGTGATGCGCTGGTGGAAATCGATAGTCCCGAACTGGGCCAGGCGCAATCGGCATACGCTGATGCAATGTCCGATTTGAACCTGGCAAACCGGAGCTTCGAGCGCATCAAGGAGTTGTATGATAACGGCATTGCTCCCCGGAAGGAACAGGAACAGTCGGAAGATAATCTGATCCGTGCGCATAGCGAGGCAGAGCGGGCACGCCTCAAGCTAATTAACCTGGGTGTGCGCAACAGGCGTCCGGACAACCGCTTCATTTTGCATTCACCCGTTTCCGGAACGATTACCGAGCGTAATATCAATCCCGGCATGGAAGTCAGGCCCGACCTGGCGGCACCCTTGTTCGTCGTTTCCGATCTGAATGAATTATGGGTACAGATGGATATTTTCGAGAAAGATATCGGACTGATTCATATCGGCGCCACGGTGCTGCTGCAAGTGCCGGCTTATCCAGGCGAGGACTTTACAGCAACGGTCAGTTATATAGGCCAGGTAGTGGATGAGGCCACGCGTACGGTAAAAGTGCGATGCATTTTGCCCAATTTGGACAAACGGCTCTTTCCCGCCATGTTCGCCAGTATTGCAGTGCAAAGCGATCCCGACGATCTCTCGGTTGTTGTTCCGTTGAACGCAATATTTGCCCAGGATGAATCCGATTGGGTATATGTGAACATAGGCGATTATCATTATCAGAGGCGCCCCGTTACAGTGGGACTGCGTCTTAAAGACCGGGCAGTGATTCTTTCCGGTTTGAAGCCCGGCGAGCGCATCGTTGTACAGGGAGCACTGCTGTTGCGCACCGAACAGGATACGGAGCAGCAAACCGGGGAAGGCACGCGATGATTCATAAAATCATTGCATTTTGCTTGCAGCAGCGCTTGCTGATCATTAGCACGTCAGTGTTACTGGTCGTCATTGGCGTGCTGTCGTTTGAACATTTGCCTGTACAGGCGTTCCCGGATGTACAGAACGTCTTCGTACAGGTCGTGACTCAGTACCCTGGCCAAGCCCCCGAAGAAGTGGAAAAACTGATCAGTCTGCCGATCGAAAAGGAAATGAGCGGCTTGCCGCATATGATCAACATGCGCTCGGTAGCCATTTTCGGGTTGTCCGTCGTGACGATGACGTTTGACGATAATGCAGAGGATTATTTTTCACGGCAACAGGTGCTGGAGCGGTTGAAAACCGCCAACTTGCCAGCGGAAGTAAAGCCGAAACTAGGTCCATTGACGACCGGCATAGGTGAAATTTTCCGCTACCGGATAGAGGCACCCCTCGTTCCCCTGGTGGAACAGCGCGCGTTGCAGGATTGGCTGATCGAGCGCACTCTTCGCTCTGTTCAGGGCGTAGCCGACGTGGTGAGCTTCGGAGGGGGTATCAAACAATATCAGGTCGAGGTCGACCCCAACAAACTGAGGAATTACCACCTGGCGCTGCCAGAGATCCATCAGGCTATCGCCGCCAACAATGCCAATACCGGCGGAGGTTATATTGATCACGGCCATGAGGCATTGGTAGTACGTGGCACAGGTTTATTGAAGTCGGGCGGCGAAATCGGGAACATCGTCGTTGCCGATCGCGATGGCGTTCCCATTTTTGTCAAAAACATTGCCGATGTCGTCGTGGGGCCACAACCGCGCAACGGAATCGCGGCCTATAACAACGAAGACGATGTAGTCGAGGGTATCGTTCTGCTTATCAAGGGGATGAATGCCATTGAAGTATTGAACGGCGTGAAGGAAAAAATTGAGTATCTCAACAATTTTGGTTTGCCTCGCGGCGTTCAGATCATCCCCATTTACGACCGTACCGAACTGATACAGCACACTGTGCGCACGGTTGAGCGAAACATGCTTGAAGGTGCGGTACTGATTCTGGTAATCCTGATCATTTTTCTTCGTCGAATATGGGCTTCAGCAGTCGTTATCGTCGTTATCCCGCTGTCGTTGTTGTTTGCCTTTATCCTGATAGATACGCTGCATATTTCCGCCAACCTTATTTCTCTCGGGGCTATCGATTTCGGCATTATCGTGGACAGCGCCGTAGTCCTGGTCGAGGCCATCATGGTCAAGGTGACGTTGGATATGCGCCAGCAGGCAAGTGCTGCACACATGCGTCAATCCATGCTCATCACCGCGACAGAGATGGCGCGGCCCATCCTGTTTTCGAAAGCTATCCTCATTATCGCCTTCATACCCATATTCACTTTCCAGCGCGTCGAGGAAAAGATTTTTTCTCCGATGGCATTCACGCTCACTTTTGCGTTGCTGGGTTCACTGATCATCAGTTTAACGCTGGTGCCGGTTCTGTTAAGTTATTTGCTTGGACCGCGGCTCACCGAGCCCCACAATCCGCTCGTCCACAGGATGGAGCAAGGCTATTTAAAACTGCTGGAGGCCGTACTGCGCCATCCTCGCAAGCTATTCGCCGGTGCAGGCTTGATGCTTGCCTTATCCCTGGTTTCGTCGCCGCTGATCGGGACCGAGTTCATGCCCAAACTGGATGAAGGCAATGTCTGGTTGACAGTTACGCTCCCAACACCAGTCTCACTGAATAAGGCCAAAGAACTGGAAACGGATGTGCGTACACGTCTGCTCGAATTCAGCGAAGCGAAATCGATACTTACGCAACTCGGCCGTCCCGAAGACGGCACAGATCCAAAAGGTTTCAACAATCTTGAAGTTCTTATCGACCTCAAGCCTAAGGAGACATGGCGTTATGACAGCAAGGACGAATTGGTCGAGGCCATGCAGAAGCGCCTGGCGGTATTCCCGGGCCTGCAGTTCAATTTCTCTCAGGTAATCCAGGATAATGTGGAAGAAGCGATTTCCGGCGTCAAAGGCGAAATCGCCATCAAGATTTTTGGTGAGGATCTCAACACTCTTCAGAATAAAGCCAATCAGATTACCGGCATTCTGCGCTCTATCGAAGGCGCTACCGACGTCGCTGCCGAGCAGCAATCCGGGTTGGCCCAATTGGTCATTTCCATTGACCGGGAAAAAATTGCGCGCTACGGCATCAATGTCGCCGATGTTGAAGACGTGATCGCAATGGCAGTTGGAGGGAAACCCGCTACACAGATGCTGGAGGGTGAGCGACGATTTGATGTGACAGTGCGGCTGGCGAGTTTCGCACGCGACTCGGTAGGGGCAATAGAAGATATAGTCGTGCTGACACCCAGCGGCAGCCGTATTCCATTGGGTGAATTGGCTGAGATCAAGGTCAGTCAAGGCGCATCTCGTATCAGCCGCGAGGATCACATGCGCCGTATTGCCATCAAATGCAACTTGATCGGGCGCGATATGGGGAGCTTCGTTGCTGAAGCACAGCGGAAGATCGCTCGACAGGTACACCTGGAGCCGGGATACCGTATGGTTTGGAGCGGCCAGTTCGAGAATCAGCAGCGCGCAATGAAGCGGCTTTCCTATATTGTGCCTGTTAGTTTCACTCTGATCTTCGTACTGTTATTCTGGGCTTTCCGCTCGGTAAAGAATGCTTCCCTGATTGTAATGAACGTGCCGTTCTCGCTGATCGGCGGACTGGTGGCATTGATGCTGACCGGTATCCACCTGAGTGTATCGGCAGCGGTTGGGTTCATTGCGCTGTTCGGCATCGCCGTACAAAATGGCGTAATCCTGTTATCGCAGATCAATCTGCTCAGGCGCGAAGGGGTGCCAATTCATGATGCTATCTTGCAAGGTTCCGTCAGTCGATTGCGTCCAGTGGTGATGACTGCATTGATGGCCATGCTGGGATTGTTGCCGGCTGCGCTCTCCACGAGCGTGGGCTCGGAAACTGTCAAACCTTTTGCCGTGGTTATCATTGGCGGCTTGATCACGGCAACGCTACTCACATTGACCATGCTTCCCGCGCTCTATCGCAGCTTTGAAGAATGGCGTGAACCCAAGGTGATTTCATGAAAGAAATTCGCGCTTACATTCAACCATTCATGTTATCCAAGGTCACCCAGGCGCTGCTTGAAATACCAGGGTTCCCGGGTATGAGCGTATCCGATTGCGAAGGATTCGATGGGGATACAGTCATAGACGGGGATTTCACACCGTTCATACCAAAAAAGCGCATTGAAGTATTTGCGCCTGATGAACTGGTGGAAATCATCTTTGATACCCTGATGCTGACAGCAAATACGCATCAGCATGGTGCGGGGAAAGTTTACGTCATCGACGTGAGCAAAAGTGGAAAGATAAATACCGGGAGGAACAAGGACGAACGGCTCCCCGAGACATCCAAATAGGCATGGTGGGAGGCGCGACACTTTCCCACGCATGACAGAAGACTTAATGGTTAAGGCTATTCATCAGCTCATACGGTTAAAATAGCCGGTCTATAACGGACATATTCCAACGCGTGCCGACATCTACCAGTCCGCCCCGCCTCATGCAAAGCGCCCTCACCTCGCGCGATATGCTGGCGAAGTTCGCCCTCCTCTTTTTCGGTGTCGCCCTGTGGTACAAGGGGCTGAGTTTTTATGCCTACTATCTCTTGCCCGTTGCTTGGGTACTGGATGGAGGCCTGCGCCGTTTTAAAGAGATAGTTTACGAACCGTTGATCGGCGCCCTGCTTGTTTTGTGTCTTGTCCTCGCTCTTGGCATTCTTTGGAGCGATTTTCCCGGACTTGGTTTCAAAGTCTGGCGACGGTACTTCGCTTTCCTCGTTTTTATTCCTTATTTGGGCCTTCTGAATAAGGCGCGGTTACGGTGGGCGATCAGCGGCTTGCTCATCGGTTACCTGGTGGCGCTGGCCATTGGGGTTTACCAATGGGCGGTTCTGGGAGTTCAAGGCATTCCGCCTCTTGGCATGCCTTACTTGCATTTTTCTTCGATGTTGGGGATAGGGGCCATACTGACGCTCTACTTTGCCGGTATAAACAAAAACAAAAAAGCAAAAACAATCTTGTGGTGTTTTACAGTTTTTTTACTCTTTCTTCAGTTCAATCAGAATGCGCGGGGAATTCTTGCAGCCACGCTCATCTCATCCGCATTTTTGCTTCTGCTGCTTCATAAAAAAGAAATCCGGACGCTTTTCGCACTGATGGCTTCGTTAACGATTATCCTTGGTGTTTTTGCATCCAGCAGTACCAGCTTTCAGGAAAGGCTGGTTCAAGCCCGGCATGACATCGAATTGTCCACGCAGGGACGATATGACACCAGCCTGGGATATCGCATCGCAATGTGGGATGTTGGCCTGCACGGTATCGCCGAAAGACCTTTTTTCGGCCATGGCACGGGGATGGCTGCGAGCTATTTCGACCAAACTATCGGGACATATAAGGGCGGCCTCTACAAGGAATTGCCAAAATTCATTCCAACCACCTATCATTTTCATAATGACTGGATTGAGATCGGCATGCATATCGGTGCATTAGGTCTAATGGCTTATGCGTATTTCCTGTGGAGTTGGTTTCAAACATTTAAGGCACATCAGTTGAGGATCCTGGGTACCGCCCTGGTGTTTTTTGTCTTTTTATCGGGCCTGACAGACAACCTCGTTTTCTTTAGGCAAACCTTTTACCTGCTTCTCATCATTACCGCGATAGGTATCGGTTGGCATAAGGGGCACACAGCGGGCGTACAAAGCCGCTTTACTCAAGCCAAAGAACATCGGTAAGCGAGCGGCAGGGTTTTCTGGGATAATTGCCTTCAAAATGACACATCCGTCATGTCGCACCTTCGATGGCAGCAACGTGAAGACACAACTCTCATTATCTGTTGCGCTGGCAAGCTATAATGGCGAGCGCTATATTGGGGAGCAGCTCGACAGCATCGCGCGCCAAACCCGGCTACCCGATGAATTGATTATCTCGGATGATGCCTCCCGCGACGCAACAACAGGAATCGCGCTGGATTTCGCCCGGCGAGCACCATTTCCCGTAAGAATCCTTCAAAATAGCGCGCGCGCGGGTTCCACCCGTAATTTCGAGATCGCCATCAGAGCGTGTAAGGGCGACATTATCTTTCTATGTGACCAGGATGATGTTTGGTATCCAAATAAAATCAGCCTCGTCGAAGAGCGTTTCATAAATAACCCGGACGTAGGCGCTGTATTCACCGACGCCGATGTTGTCGACGAGAATTTGCATCCGCTCGGGCGACGGCTATGGCAAATCTATAAATTCGGTCCCGAAAAACAGGCGCGTTTTGTGGCCAATGATGCGCTCGGAGTGCTGCTCAAGCAGCCCGTGGTGACGGGCGCCACCATGGCCTTTCGCTCCAGCTATCGTGATCTCGTGCTGCCCATACCGCAGACCTGGCATGATGCATGGATCGCGTTGCTGATTGGCGCAACATCGCGCCTGGAAGCGCTACCGGCGCAGTTGATTGCCTATCGCCAGCATGGCGATAATCAACTGGGCATTCCACGCGCCGGGCGAAACCGCGGCAAAAGCTGTGCCGCAATCTATGGGCCGCGTGTTTTGCTCTATGAGGCTATTCGCAAGCGTCTTGAGGAGTTCGAAGAGCGTTTTCGCGTTAGCAAGCAGACGATTCACCGCCTTGATGAAAAACTGGCTTTTTTGCAAGCTCGCGCAGCGCTGCCCCAGCCCCGCTGGCGACGCTTGCCCGTTGCCCTGCATGAACTCATGGCGTTACGCTATCATAGCTACGCTCATGGATTGACCACCTTTTGCAAGGATCTGTTGCGCTAGGCAGCGTGGGTAAAATGTCATAACCGGCAGGAAATTCATTGTTGATCTTCGCTTCGGCTCGTTCCTGTTACCTCATGTCCATTGGGGTTGATTGCCGTCGGATTATCCCTCAGTTTCATACCGTCGTTCCGTTCCGCGAGACCCTTGCAGTGCTTGCCTGCTGAGCTATTTTTTTGATGGATTACGCTTCTCTTCATCCACACTATTTACAGTAGTGTGTATATATATCATTATTTTCATTTGATTACATATTAAAGTTAAAGAACATTTTCCATGTGAAACGCCCGGTAAAATGGGTTCAATTATCCCTTGTGAAAGCAGCGTAAGTTAAATGTCATATTCATTTATTTGCGCAAGCTCCATTCCTTGACAATTGCATAAATGGCGGGAATTACGATCAAGGTAAGCAGCGTAGACGAAACCATGCCACCGATCATGGGCGCGGCAATGCGCCGCATCACTTCTGAACCGGTACCGGTGCCCCACATGATCGGCAACAGACCTGCCATGATAGCCACCACAGTCATGATCTTTGGCCGCACCCGCTCCACCGCACCTTCCATTACTGCTGCATAGAGATCGGTGACCGTCGGCTTGTCGCCCGTGAATGCGCGTTTCGCCTTTATTGCATCCCAGGCATGGTCGAGATAGATCAGCATCACGACCCCCGTCTCTGCGGCAACGCCGGCGAGCGCAATGAAACCCACTGCTACCGCAACGCTGAGATTGTAGCCAAGCAGCCATATCAACCATATACCGCCCACCAATGAAAAGGGAACCGACAGCATGACGATGAGGGTTTCGGTGAACCGCCGGAAATTAAGGTAGAGAAGCAGCAAAATAATCGCCAGAGTAAGCGGCACGACCACTTTCAGCTTCTGCTTGGCGCGTTCCATGTATTCGTACTGTCCGCTCCAGGTTGCGTAGTAGCCGGGCGGGAATTTCACCTGTTCACGCACCGCCTTTTGTGCCTCGGCGACGTAACTGCCGATATCGCGGTTGCGAATATCGACAAAGATGTACGCCGACAGCAGCGCGTTTTCGGTACGAATGCTGGGTGGCCCCTTGATTGTCTTGACGCTTGCCACCTGCCCCAATGGGATCATGCCACCGTTCGGGAGGGGCACCAGGACCTGAGTGGCGATGGCCAAGGGATCTTGCCGCAATTCGCGCGGATAGCGTACGGTAACACCGAAACGCTCGCGGCCCTCGACCGTGGTCGTCAGCATCTCGCCGCCGAGCGCTACCGAAATCACTTCCAGCAGGTCGCCGACCGCTAACCCATATCTGGCGGCCTCGATACGGTCGGGTTCGATATCGAGGTAGTACCCGCCGATCGTACGTTCCGCGTAGGCACTGGTCGTTCCGGGCACCGTTTTGATAACGGTCTCGATCTGCTTGGCGAGTTCCTCCATTTCGCCTAAGTCCTTGCCGAATACCTTGACGCCGATCGGCGTGCGGATGCCGGTGGCAAGCATGTCGATCCTGTTCTTGATCGGCATGGTCCAGGCATTGCTGACCCCAGGTATTTGCAATGCCTGGTCCAGTTCTGCTATCAGGGTATCTATAGTCACGCCGGCACGCCATTCACTTTCCGGTTTCAGGTTGATGACCGTCTCCGCCATTTCGAGCGGAGCCGGGTCGGTGGCGGTATTGGCGCGCCCCGCCTTGCCGAACACCGACCCGACCTCGGGGAACGTCTTGATGATCTTGTCCTGGGTTTGCAATAGCTCGGCGGATTTGGTGACCGACAATGCCGGCAAGGTGATGGGCATAAACAACAAGCTTCCCTCGTTCAGCGTGGGCATGAATTCACTGCCCAGTTTCATCGCCGGAAATACCGAGAGCGCAAGCGCAATCACGGCTAAGGTAATGGTGAGTTTCTTCCAGCGCATGACCCAGGCGATGACGGGGCGGTAAATCCATATCAGAAAGCGGTTAAGCGGATTTTTCTGTTCGGGCATGATCTTGCCGCGGATGAACAGAAACATCAGCACCGGCACCAGCGTGATAGACAGTAGTGCGGCGCCCGCCATCGCAAAGGTTTTGGTGTAGGCGAGCGGCGCGAACATCCGCCCTTCCTGCGCTTCCAGCGTGAATACCGGCAGGAAGGAAACGGTGATGATGAGCAGGCTGAAGAACAATGCGGGCCCAACTTCCCGACAGGCATCAATCACTATCTGAAGACGTGGCGAATCGGGCGGCGCGCGCTCAAGATGCTTATGGGCATTCTCGATCATGACGATTGCCGCATCCACCATGGCGCCAATGGCAATGGCGATACCGCCCAGGCTCATGATGTTGGAATTAAGCCCCAGCATGTGCATGGCGGTGAGCGCGATGAGCACGCCGATGGGCAGCATTATGATGGCCACGAGCGCGCTTCTCGCGTGCATGAGAAATACAATGCAGACCACTCCCACAATGATACTTTCCTCGATCAGGACCCGTTTCAGATTGTCGATGGCGCGGTGGATCAGGTCTGAACGGTCATAAACAGCGTGTAGCGACACACCTTCCGGCAAACCACTGGAGATTTCCTTAATCTTCGTTTTAAGGTTGTCAATGACGTCAAGCGCATTTTGGCCGTAACGCGCCACGACAATGCCGGCGACTACTTCACCTTCACCGTTCAGCTCCGCGATTCCGCGCCGTTCGTCCGGTGCCAACTCGACTCGTGCCACGTCGCGGATCAGCACCGGTGTGCCTTCCGTAGCCTTGACCACGAGATTTTCGATGTCGGAAATACCGCGCAGGTACCCTCGGCCACGCACCACATATTCGGTCTCAGCCATCTCGATCACCCGCCCGCCTACGTCACGGTTGCTGGCGCGTATCACTGCTGCGATCTGGTTGAGAGGAATCCCATAGGCCTGCAGCTTGCGCGGCTCCACGGTCACCTGATAGGTTTTGACGAACCCGCCCACGCTCGCCACCTCGGCCACGCCCTGGGCTTTGGTGAGTTGATAACGCACGAACCAATCCTGTATGGTGCGCAATTCCGCAAGCGTATGCTGGGCAGCAACCACAACATATTGGTATACCCAGCCTACGCCGGTGGCGTCCGGCCCCAAGGTCGGGGTGACACCGCGCGGCATGCGTCCCGACGCGAAATTAAGGTATTCGAGTACTCGTGTGCGCGCCCAGTAGATGTCGGTGTGATCCTCGAAAATGACATAGATAAAGGATGCGCCGAACACTGACAGGCCCCGCACCACTTTGGATTTGGGCACCGCCAGCATCGCCGTGCTCAAGGGATAGGTAATCTGGTCTTCGACCACCTGCGGTGCCTGCCCTGGGTATTCCGTATAGATGATGACCTGAACGTCCGAGAGATCCGGTATCGCGTCCAGAGGCATGCGGATAACGGCATGGATGCCCAGGCCGATCACGAACGCGGTTCCCAGCAACACCAGGAACACGTTACGCGCGGACCATTCGATAATTCGGCCCAGCATGTCAGTGCCCCCGCTGATCGCTGGCAGTCGGGCTTTCATTCGGCGGTTGGATGCGAACGATGACATATTCGCCCGCCGACTCCTCGGCTATCTCGAAACTCACTTTCTGGCCGGGCTTCAGTGGCCGCAGCAGTGCCGGGTCCCTGACACGGAAATCCATGGTCATCGCCAGCCAGTTGAGGCTCGCAATTGCATCATGTGCAATCGTTACCGTCGCATGGGTCCAATCCATTTCTGTAATATTGCCTATGCCATGATGACTTGCCGGCCCTGGTGCGGCCCCCAGTGTCGTCATGGATGCGCCGGACGTGGTCTGTCCGTTCTCGCCAGATGTAGAACCTGGATGGTGGCCGAAGCCGCCTAGCGCCGCCTTGAGGTTACTCTCTGCATCGATCAGAAAGTTCGCGCTGACCACAACCGTTTCTCCGGCTTTCAACCCCCCCAGCACTTCAGCATAGCCATCGGCGCGTATGCCCAGTTTTAGGGGGCGTGGCTCGAACCGGCCTTCGCCCAAATCAACCAGCACCAGCCGCCGTATGCCGGTGTCGAGCACAGCCGAATCAGGCACGGCAAGCACCTTGTTTTTACTGCGGGATGAGGCGAACTCCACCCTGCCGTACATGGCAGGCTTGAGCAATCCCTGAGCGTTGGGAAGTTCGATGCGTATTTTTGCGGTACGGGTTTCGGGCGTCACCGTCGGATAGATGAACGTGACCTTGCCGTTGAATACTTTCTCCGGATACGCATCCAACGTGATGGTGACGCCCTGGCCCCGCTGCACTAAGCCAAGATCCTGCTCAAACACATCTGCCAGCATCCATACCTTGGAGAGATCGGTGATCTGGTACAGTACTTCTCCGGGCGTAAAGCGGTTTCCCTGAATTGCGGATTTTTCGATAACCGCCCCGCTGGCGGGGGAGCGCAAGGTGATAAACCGTTTGATCCGGCCTTCTTCCTGCAGCGTTTGCAGGTCAGAGTCAGATATGTCCCAGTTGCGGAGTCTCTGCAAGGCATTCTCTGACAGCCGCAGCATGCCTGCCCGAACCTCGGGCCCGCTCCCTTCGACCGACTGCATCCCTTTCCTGGCAATAAGATATTCGTGTTGCGCTGTGATCAGTTCAGGACTGTAAACATCCATCAACGCCTCGCCTTTTTTTACCGCCTGGCCGGTGGTGTTCACGTAGAGTCGCTGGATCCAGCCCTCGAACTTGGGCGCCATGGTATATAGCCGCCGCTCGTCTGCCTGTACCGTTGCTACCGCCCTTACGGTACGAGTGAGTTCGCGCAGCGCGACAATCTCGGTTCTCACGCCCAGCTTTTGTATTTTTTCGGTACTGATCTTCACCACGGAATTATCAGATGGGGATTCTTCGCCCTCATAAACCGGGAGATAGTCCATGCCCATGGAGTCTTTCTTCGGCACCGGCGATGTGTCGGGGTGTCCCATCGGATTGCGGTAATAGAGAATCTTCGGCTTATGTGTCGACGCCTCAAACTTTTGCGGCTCGACCGTAGAGGTCTCAAACTCAACGCTGCCCCACCAATATCCCGCGGCCACGGCCGCCGCGATAAAGGCGATAACCACTATCAATCTGGTGATGGTTTTCACAGAGGCTCCGCCGGAATGGGCAGGCGGACCGCCGACGGCAGTTTGCCGATGAGAAAATCAATTTCCGCCAGCGCCTTGTTATAGCCCGCCATGGCTGTTGCCAGGCTGATCTCATAGTTAAATACCGTCATCTGGCTATCAAGCAGTGTGAGAAAGTCCACACGGTTGACCTGGTATGCGGATATTGCCGATTCAACCGTAAGCCTGGCCTGCGGCAGGATCGCGGTCTGGTAGAGCCGTGCTGATTGCAAGTTTTGCTCGGCCATCGCCGTCTGCTGGCGCAGGCTGGCGGCCACTTCATTGCGTTGCGCTTCGTACATGCTCTGGGCCTGATCACGCTTCGCCAGTGCTTCCGCAACACGCGGGGCAAGCTTGTTTTCGCGCCACACCGGCAGGTTGACCGCTACAGTCAAGGACACCATGTCGGGGCGCCTGCTGCCGTCCAGCATGTTGTCGCGCTGGCCGTACGCCAGACGTACATCGAAGTCGGGGTAGTAGTTTTTGCGTGCGAGATCAAGCGCTTTTTCGTTCCGTGCCACCATGCTTTGCAGCGCCAGCAATTGCGGCCGCTGCGAAAGAGCGATCTCGCGCAACGATTCCAGGTTCAAGGTTTCTTCGCACAATTGCGGCGGCCCTGGCACAGGCGGGGTAACGATTGCGTTGCGTCCCAGCGCACGAATGAGTTCGGCTTCAGTTGTCGGCCGTTCACGCGCGAGCTTGAGCAGTTCGTCCAGCATTCTGGATACCTGCGTCTGTGCCTTCAGTGCATCGGCCTGGCTTCCCAAGCCTACCCCGTAATGTTGTTCGGCAATGTGGCGCATATCTTCCAGGATCAGTTTATTTTTCTCGACCAGCCGAGTCTTTTCAAGGATGAGTCCCAGATCGAAATAAGCTGCCTTGATATCGCGTGCTACCCGGTTCACGGTTTCCTGATAACCGTGGCTGACACTCTGCGCGTCCTGCATTGCGACGTCCTTGCGCAAACCGCGCTTACCGGGGAATGGCAGGCGCTGGGACAGACCGATCATTTTCATGGTCATGTCTTCACGATTGAAAGTTGATGATGCCAGCGGGGCATTGATCACCCCTGCTTCGAGAATGGGGTCATCCAGCGCTTCGGCCGGAGCTATTCTCTGGCTGGCGGCCTCGCGCTCCCGCAAAGCGGACTGGATTTCCGGATTGCTTTCCATAGCTTCCGTGATCAGCGCAGCCAACGCAGCAGCCCCATTTGTTGCAGAGGCTTCCATGGCTGGTCCAAAAGTAGTCGAGGAACTCTCTGGCGCAACGGCGCCAACGAGAGCTTCCGCCTTTACGTCCGCTGAAAATATAGCCATGGCAAAAAATGCGACAGTTGCCGCACTTCGAATTATTCCGGCTGCTTTTCCTGTACCTGTTGATCTGGTGCTTTCGGCGTTCCTTCCGATTTTGCACAAGTTCCTCGCGGGAAAGCGCCGCTGACCATGAGTAACTGAAATCCGAATGGCTGCGGGCGGCATTTCCTTTGAAAGCGGCTCAAAGTTTCGAACGCCGGGCCGCTGCGATGTAACAAGGAACGAGAGGTTCATTCTGATTTCCTTAACATGTGGTGGCAGAGCAGCCGATAAGCCAGCTAGTACATCGGCCAGCACTTGCCATTAGCACTCACGGCAACTGCAACCTCCATGAGGCGCTATCGCAAAAAATCTTGAATATGAATCACGTAGATGATCGCCGATACATCAGGCGGATTTCTTCTATCGAAGAACTAGGCCAGAGGAGGACGCTGGGGTTGCTGCAGAATGAATGAAGAAAAGCGGGAATTAAAAGAGACGGGATAAGAAAATCCGCCGGTAAAATTCAGGGCGGCGGGCACGGAAGGCAGGCCGTTGCCACTGATGTGGCAAACAACGCCATCGCAGGAAAGAGCGAAGCCCGCCTCATTTGCGGCGCCGTCGTCGCCATGGCTGCCATGGAGTTGCTCGTGAGCATTGCTGTCATGCTGGGCGCAGGCAGCTGGAGTAAAGGCGGATGGGATGGCGGAAGAAATGAGGTGCGTTTCGAGCCCTGCCGACATATTCCTGGCTTGCGCGCACAACGGCATGATTGCTGCGAGCGCACCTTGCAGCGGCAGCGCCGATATGATTAGAATCACTATAAATGTGCGTGTACGCAACATCATGTTATCTAGTATGCTTATTTCTTCTGCGTAGAGCAAGTCCATATACTACAAACGGGGTCTATGAGCGTTTTGAAGCTGAGTCCGAACTCAGGGTTGCGCATAGTTTCGTGAGTCGTGCGTTTCGACGAATATGAATTATCGTAGTACAGGGGCGGATAAATGCAAGTCGACGCCTCAACGCGATCCATAACGCCAATTCATTATGCCAGCGCATGATGAATAAGCCCTGAGTAAGCTTATGAAATTATTTCCATGATCGTGCCGAATGATGGATCGCACTTCACTCTACTTTCATGCTGAAGCAGTATAGAGGCATAATCCACAAGATTGGATTCCCAACTGACCATACCCATCCATGAGCAAAAAAGCCGAAAAAAAAGAAAAGGAATCGGACAGGTCCGAATCCGATATATCCAAAAAAACCTATGAGGATACGCTATACAAACTGCAGATTGAACTCGTCAAGCTGCAGCGTCACTTCATCAATTGCGACGACAAGATTCTCGTCATCTTCGAAGGGCGGGATGCTGCCGGAAAGGACGGCACGATCAAACGCATTACCGAGCACCTGAGCCCGCGCGAGACGCGGGTGGTCGCTCTCGGCGTCCCCTCCGACCGGGATCGGAGTTCCTGGTATTTCCAACGTTATGTTCCATATCTGCCTGCGGCGCGGGAGCTCGTGCTGTTTAACCGCAGCTGGTACAACCGGGCGGGCGTGGAAAAGGTAATGGGTTTCTGTACTGAAGCCGAATATGAAGAGTTCATGAACTCGGTGCTGGATTTCGAGCATATGCTGATTCGTTCCGGCATCAAGCTCCTCAAGTATTACCTCGACATCAGCAAATCCGAACAGGCAAAACGGCTGGATGAGCGCAAGAAGGATCCGCTCGCTCAATGGAAAATCAGCGGATTAGACAAGCACGCGCTGAAAAAGTGGAATCAATACAGCCTTGCGCGCGACAAAATGCTGGCCAACACGCACAGTTTTATATCGCCATGGATAATTGTGCATGCCGACGACAAACCGCTGACGCGGCTCAACGTCATCAAGGATATGCTCAGCCGGCTCGATTACGCAGACAAGGACGAGCGGCTGATTCTTTCAGACCCGCAGATCGTTACCCCGTTTGCGATCTCATCCATCGAGAAAGGCCTGCTGGCCCCGTAATGGAGATTAAGCCGAAATTGCAGTAGAGCCCTCGTGCTGAGGCCTGCCGGCGCTGACCAGCAAAGCCGGAAAGGTCTATCTGCACAGCCGGTAATTTCGATGTCGCAACAATTTCCACTGTAATCCAAGGCAAGGTGAACCCGCAAGGATTGCTATCCTCCGCGTTCCCGTTCGGGCAGCGGCATTCTTTACACTTTTCACAAACCACAGAACATGCTGCGCAAATAGGCCTTTTCGCCAATAGCTTGAGATACTTTAAACATAAGAAAGTTGACAAAGTGCCAGGCAGTTAGTAATCTATCCGTGGCAGCCGAGTTTGCGTGCAGCGCATCTCGTGCAGTCAATTCAGACTCTCAGCAGCTTTCGCATGAAAATAAACAGGTTTCTGATAATGATATCTTCTTTCGGTTTATTGGTTGCCTGCGCACCGATGAGTCGGTATGAGGCGGTAAAAAGTCCTGCCATCCTTAAAGCTGTGCAGGATGCCAGGACATACAACGATCACAACGCGTTGGCAAAGCGTTTTGAAAATCTGGCCAAAGAAATGCGCATGAAGGCAGAGGAACAAAGAAGATTACTTGAGCATTATCAGGAAAAAAGCTACCTCTACGGGAGGCAAGCGCAGGATCGGAAATCGCATACCTGGGCTTTAATGCACCGGTATGAACAAGCGGCAAAGACAAGCCTCGGTAAAGCGGCTACTCACCGGCAAATGGCAGCAAAACTCAAGCAGGACGGTTATGCTACTCCTATCCGGCAAACAGAGAACGCCGCCAATAATCCTAAAACCACTGAAAACAATTGAGATAAGCGTATCCAGGCGATCGTTTTTGTCATATTTATAGACCCGCAATTCGAGGTCACCGATAGCAAGGCCAACCAGGCTATTCCAAAGGTGATCTTTAATCGATGATATGAAATCAATCCGGCTAATATGCAGGGAAGTATCGTTGTTGTCATCAGTAAAGAGGTGCCTCCCGCTAATAATTCTTGTTATCTTTACCGTGATCAGTATCGCCGCGTTACACGGACTGGCGAGGAATATCGCCCAGAAAAGGGATTTTTTCAGCGATCCGTTGTGCACCGCGGCCTTATGGAAAAAAACCTATCACGCCGGCCACAATTTGCCTCAGGCAAGCACGCTGCCAGGAAAGATCAAAACGGCTAAAGGCAGAAAAAGCGTTTAGCTCACCGTAATTCGTCTGCGATCCAAAATAGTAATACTCGGCTATTTATAGGAGCGGATGAGGGAAGTATGCGTCTTTTGCTGAATAGACCGACGGCAGGAATTAAATCAGGGACCGATAATAGACGACAAATCAGGGTTTAACGGTGCCTTATACAAAGCACTGCGTTATCATGGCGGCAGTTCCCTCGACTTCCTCCATGCCTGATATCGAAACCTTCTTTTCCGCTGCCGGCGCGCTTGCCCGTACCGTGCCGGGTTACAGCGTGCGTGCGCAGCAACTTGAAATGGCGCAGGCAATAGCGGAAACCATCGCCGCAAATTCTCTCCTCGTCGCCGAGGCAGGCACCGGCACCGGCAAAACTTTTGCCTACCTGGTCCCGGCGTTGCTAGCCGGCGGCAAGGTGATTATCTCCACCGGCACCAAGACCCTGCAAGACCAGCTCTTCAACCGCGACATTCCTACCGTGCGGACGGCACTCAAGGCCCCGGTGACCGTGGCGTTATTGAAAGGACGAGCCAACTACGTCTGTCATTACCATCTGGAGCGCACGGTGCAGGAGGGCCGCGCCATCCTTGCCAGCCGTGAAGAGGTGAAGTATCTGAAGCTGATTGAACGCTACGCCGCCGCCACCCAAAGCGGTGATAAAAGCGGGTTGAGCGAAGTGCCGGAAAACGCCGCGGTCTGGCAGCAGGTGACTTCCACCCGCGATAATTGCCTCGGTTCGGAATGCCCGCATCACAAGAATTGCTTTGTCATGGAGGCTCGCAAACAGGCACTCGCAGCAGATGTAGTTGTAGTCAACCATCATCTGTTCTTCGCAGACGTCATGTTGCGCGATGAAGGCCTGGCCGAGCTGCTTCCCGCCTGCAACACAGTAATATTCGACGAAGCCCACCAGTTGCCGGAAACCGCCAGCTTGTTTTTTGGAGAATCGGTAAGCACCAGTCAATTGCTGGAGCTTGCTCGCGACACCGAGGCGGAAGCGCTGCGAGGCGCGAAAGATTTTGTTGCCCTGCCCCCTGTCATAGCGGCAATGGAAAAAGCGGCACGCGACTTTCGGCTGACTATCGAGGGCGAGAATACGCGTCTGCCGCTGGCCGCTACGATGAAAAATGCCAAGTTCGGTAGTGCCCTGGACGAGCTGCTGAAAAAACTTGAGGTAATGATAGATATGCTGGAAAGCCAGGCAGAGCGCTCTGAAGGACTAGAGAACTGCTGGCAACGCGCGCGAGAAATTTCCACCAACATAAAACGCTGGCGTGACCAGGCAGAAGCCGAAGGGTTCGTGCGTTGGGTGGAAGTATTCAGTCATGCACTGCAGCTCAACGCCACACCGCTTTCCATTGCGGAAATTTTCAACAAGCAGTTGAGCGGGTCTCCCCGCGCATGGGTATTCACTTCCGCAACACTTTCGGTAAAAGGCGATTTCTCGCACTACAAAAACGAAATGGGCCTGGATACGGAATCAAGCCCCGCACAGTCAGCCTGCTGGGACAGCCCATTCGACTTTGCCAACCAGTCCCTGCTTTATGTACCCGTCGGCATGCCCGAACCCAATAGTCGGGAATACACCGAAGAAGTGATAAAGGCCGCACTGCCGGTATTGAAGGCCAGCCGTGGCCGTGCTTTTTTCCTGTGCACCAGCCTGCGTGCAATGCAACGGGCTCACGAACTGCTGCTGGAGGCATTCAAGCGGGAGAAACTCGATTATCCCATACTGTTGCAAGGCCAGGGCTCGCGCTCCCATATGCTGGAACGCTTCCGTAAAATGGGCAATGCCATACTTATCGGTAGTCAATCCTTCTGGGAAGGCGTGGACGTACGCGGCGAAGCGTTGTCGGTGGTGATAATCGACAAGCTGCCCTTTGCCCCGCCGGATGACCCGGTGCTCGCCGCGCGCATAGACAAAATCAACAAGGAAGGACGCAATGCCTTCATGGAATATCAACTACCGCGCGCGGTCATCAACCTCAAGCAAGGCGCGGGAAGGTTGATCCGTGATGAAACCGATCGCGGCGTACTGATGATCTGTGACCCGCGCCTCATCACCAAATCGTATGGAAAGAAAATCTGGCAGAGCTTGCCGCCGATGAAGCGTACCCGAGAATTGGCTGAGGTGGAGGCATTTTTTGCCACGAATGATGAGGCCGCCGTGGCCAGTGACTCGTAACCCGGCTGGATATTCAGTTTCGTAAACGGTTTTGGTATGGTTGCGATTCTTGCAGGCTTATCCACTGCGCCGAGCTGGCGCAGTTGTTTCGGTTCCGTGCCCTGCTTGGCAGACCGGGCTCTACCCCAAAGCCAAAAGCGCGCTGGTGAGGCGAAGGGCTCAAACTGCGCAAGATCCTGCGCCGGTTAGCGCTTTTATACGCCCACATCCTGGAATGCCTGCAATGCCTCAGACAGAAACAAAATGAAGATGAACATCGATTAATGATGGCTGTTTGTTAAGGAAGAGGTTTTTCAGGGACGAATAACTTAGGTATATTGGAAAACACCTGGTTCGAATACCTCATCTGCCGATCGTTTCAGCGGCGCTAAAAGGCCCCCCATAGTTTAGCGCAGGCCATTGTAGCGAGGGACTTCCTAAGGGTTTCCCTTAGCATAAAATCAGAGTTTCCCCAATGTACTCATAGTATTAATCGAGCTACGATAAGGCCAACTAACCTATTTGCGTTCATTACTATTATGAAAACAAAATCTGGAAAATTCGTTGCCGCGATATCGATGATAGGCCTGCTGGCTTCGCTAAGCGCCCCCGCTACTGCGGCTGATAATTCTGCTGACACCCCTGAAATCCGTGCGGCGGTGCAGAATGCCACCACCCGGAGCGATCATGAGGCCATAGCAAAATATTATGAAGACGCGGCTTCGCAGATGCAGGCAAAAGTGAAGGAACAAAAGGAGCTGCTGGAACAGTATCAGAATAAAAGCTATCTCTATGGTCGGCGGGCGCAAGACTTGCAATCCCATACTGAAGCGTTAATCCGGGATTACGAGCGGAATGTCGCAACAGATATACAAGAAGCCGCTTTGCACCGTCAAATGGCTTCAAAACTCGACGATAACCACGCGACGTCTGGGACTCAGAGCCCAGCGCTTTAAGCGAGCTATTGGTATATTTTAAGTCGAGGCAACATTAGGGATAGTTTTAGTAACTCACCCTTAAATGGTGGCTTATTTCCGGCCGGGCCTTGCGGTGGTGGTAGTCATAAATTTTTGTGGTCGAAATGTTGTCAAGGTCGGCAACATTGTCCAACACATGAGTCGCGGCCTTGGCGCTGCTCATGTGCGGTTCCTTGTTTTCGTTCAAATACCAAGCTTGTTCAGATACTTCCGCACCGCCGTCCAATAAATAGAACTTGCCGCGAGTGTGGCCAGGGTGTGCTGTGCACATTGTTTATCACCGACCGAAAAGTGCATTTAAATCCCGTCTATGGCCGGCAGGGCCCGTAACGCCTTCTACAATGGGAGCTTGGAGCTACGCGGAGGCAACTCGGTTTCTGTTTAACCACCACCTCCGCAACCACCTCCACAGCCGCCATCACCTGAGCAACTGCCTCCATCACCTCCGCAACCACCTTCTGAAGCGTTATCATGCGGTCCACCACTGATGGCGTAGTTATTGTTCAGGACGTGGTTGAATCCGTCAGGTATCTTCAGCGCGTTATCAATCGCGAACAGAGATGGAAGCCGCTCAGGCGAGTACCGATTTATTCCCTCCCAGTCACAGGCCAATCTCCATGCTCTGCTTATGCCCTCAGCAAAGGAAACCGACGAGCTTGCCTCGCTTGCAGGGATATGATGGAGAAAACGACCCATGGTACTCCAGCAGAAACGCTCGTAAGATCGTGTTATCAGAATGAATTCATGCCACGCACGATCCACCACGCGGGAAGGCATCGAAATTTCCTCCTTCCCGCTCATATAGCAAAATTGAAAATACTGACTTAGCCCTTGCATGACGAGGCGCAGATGCTCGTCGGATAGATGAGGATAATGATTCCTTACTTGTTCCATTATTGAATCGGGGAACGCGTACTCATTAATGAAGGCGGAACGATATCCAGTTTGCGCACTTTGTCGGGATCTTTTCGGCTGAGATAATGAAAAAAATAGAAGGAAGCTCAAATAAAGAAAAAAAAGCAGAATATCGCTCTCTTCCGCCCCCCATTTAAACATTCCATACATAACGCAACTACTCCATAAAAGAAGATTGGGCCAAAAATCCGAGTAGTTCTTCTTTTCTTTCAGGAAGAGGTTTCAATGGAATTATTGCTTTCATCGGCATATATTTGCTCCTGCTCAGGAGCCTCCCGGTCATGGATATGCCGGTTTTTTCTCTGCCAACCAGCAATTGATATTCGACCATATTTCATTTCCTTCGGTATGCGTATAAATACGGTCAGTTGGTACGTAGTTGCCAGAAGAGGCTTGAATAAAATCATAAAAATTGGAGAATGAACACATATAAAGCAGCTAGTGGCCTTTATGGATGTCATGACGCGCACGCGATGGATGCGTCAGGAAAGCGTGATAAAAAATGCATCTGGAATTGCCTGCGGATGTCTCGCTTTCCAACCTGAGCTGTATAAAGGAGTCCAGCAGCAGGTTTTGAAAAAGCCTGGAGGTCATCCAGCAGTGGCGCGCCGGATCTGGGATGGTATAAGCCGATCCAGATGATTACGCGGCTTTACTCATGAACATTCGGCAATAGTTATCTGCTCGCCCATCATTACGGTCGTGCGAAGATGCCTGAATGCCCATCAAAGCGGGGTCACGGCTCGGCAGTCGGAATGACAAGTTGCTTCTGCGTTAGATGAGCCCGCGTGACGCGGCAAACAAATATCCGAACACGCACGAAGTGGATACGCCAATCAGTCCGGGGAGCATGAAGCTGCTATCTATAAGGTACTTGCCGGTATGCGTCGTACCGGAAAGATCGAACTGGATGGCTGCCAGGTCGCTTGGATAAGTGGGCAAGATAAAATAGCCATAGCTTGCAGCCGCAAAAGCGATAACATATCCCGGTGCCACGCCAATCGACATAGCCAGCGGCACCATTGCAGTGATGGCGGCCGCTTGGGAATTTACCAGCCTGGAAACCAACAGCAACGCAATCGCGTAAGTCCAAGGCTGGGCCTTCACCAGCCCCGACAGCGCGATCTTCACATCTTCCAGATTCGCGTCGAATACAGTGTTAGCCATCCAGGCCACACCGAATACCGCAACGACAGCAATCATGCCTGCACGGAAAACATCGTTTCGGGCTACGGCTGCGGGATCCGTTTCCGTAAATAAAATAATGAGGGCGCCTGCGAGCAGCATGAATATCTGAATGGTGATCACCATCGATAAAGGTTTACCATCGACAATGGGTCTCAGCGATTCGATTGCGCCAAGCATGGACACCACCATTATCGCGCCGACGAATATGCCCATTGCGATCCATTGGCCGGGCCGCAACTGCTTCTTTTCCAATGGAACGGTCTCGCCATAGACGCGCTTCCAGTTATCGGGGTCGGCAATAAGCGCCTGGAACCGTTTATCGTCATTAAGCTCCTCGCCGCGGAACGCGCTGAAAATACTGACTATTAATACGCCGGCTAACGTTGAGGGAATTGTAATTGACAACACGGTAATAAAATCGATTGCCGCGCCTTCCACGGGTATGACGGCAAGAAATGCCACCAGCGAAACCATTGCCACCGATACCGGGCTCGCGATGATGCCCATCTGGCTGGCAACAGCGGAAGCAGCCATCGGGCGCTCCGGGCGAATGCCGTTCCTGATCGCGACGTCATAAATGATGGGCATCATCGTATAAACGACGTGCCCTGTGCCGCATACCATCGTTAATCCGCAGGTCGTAAAAGGCGCCAGCAACGATATGAATTGCGGATTGCGCCGCAAGAGTTTCTCAACTCCCCGCAACACCACCTCCAATCCTCCCGAAGCCTGCAGCGTTGCCGAGGCAGCCACGACCGCGATGATTGTAAGTATCACATCCACTGGCGGTTTTCCTGGCGATAACTGGAAAACGAATATCAATATGACAAGGCCGATGCCGCTTAGCAAGCCCAGCGCGACGCCCCCTTTTCGCGTGCCATAAACCAGGCAGGCAAGAATGATGGCCAGTTCTAAAAGGAAATCCATGCTGTTCAATTTTTCCAGGTAAAAATGCACAACCGCTTATTTTGAATCCAGGATCAGCCGTTGTGAAAGCCCCCATATCACACAAACACAACAATCGTCCCCTGACTAATTCGTGCCATGGAAAAACAAGAAAGAACATAAATGACTATGTATTTGCCATAATTTCTCATAGTCAGCGAAATGAGCCCCTGCATCCCGGCCGATGCTTATGCAAGTGATTGATCGGAAAAAACGCGGCTGATATTATGCCCCCCTATCCTCGCTGAGTTAGAGCTTTTCACGGGGCAGGATGCGGACATAGCCGATGCGCTCTCGTTCGTGGAAGACCGGTTTAGCCAGATCTGCAACTCATCGATGTTTTATTGCTTTCATGCAATTAATATTTGGTACCAACCTGCTATCTCCAGCAAACGTACAAGCACGTAGCGCGAATACGTAGTTCTACGTATTCGCGCATGACGCACAAGCCATAAAATGGTGTTTATGAAACTAAGACAAAAAATCATTGTATTTGCCACTGTGCCGCTTGTTCTGGCACTTTGCATCATTGCATTTACTGTCTACCACCATGCAACGGATTTAAGTAAAGCTCAGCAAGAGGTTATTCAACCGGCTTTTCGCGCCATCAAGCAAGCCGAGCTGAAGAGCTACGTGACGCTGGCCAGGCATTCGATCGCCCATCTTTATGAATCGGGTCGCACAGACGCCGCCGCGATGGAGGAGGCAAAAGCCATTCTGACGCGGCTGGATTACTCGGAGGACGGCTATTTTTTTGTATACGATCTCAAAGGCACGCTGCTTGTTCATCCGCGCAGGCCGGAGCTAATCGGGCACAATCGCCTGGAATACAAGGATGTCAACGGCTATCCGACCATCCAGAGCCTGATCAGCCGGGCGAATGAGGGCGGCGGTTATGTACAGTATGCAACGGAAAAACCGACTACTAGATTACCTGTTCTCAAGCTCACCTATGTCATTCCGCTGCCTGAGTGGGGATGGGTTATAGGGACGGGAATTTATCTCGATGATGTCGAAAACGCATTAGCCACCGTAGATGCCCAGGTGTCGAGCAATAATTTCGACACCATGCGCTGGATTGGCGCCATTGCGTTCCTGGGAGTGGTCGTGGTGATTACTTCCGGCCTGGTGCTGAGCATCCGCGAGCGCCACGCCGCGCAAGCGGAGGAACAGGTCAGGCTGGCGGGCGAATTGCACGACGACATTTGCCAAAGACTGGTATCCGCCAGACTGCAAGCCGAAACAGGCATTATCCAGTTGACGGGAATTTCCGAGCAGTTCACGCCGGCGCAGAGCACATTCGAGCGAATGGCGGCACAACTGGATAATATCCTCGGAGACATCCGCAAAATTGCCCATGAGCGTTATCCAGATACAATTAGCCCCGGCCTCGATCTTGCAGCCTCCCTCCTTCGACTGGCTCATGATATGAAAAATGCCGCGACCCCTATCGAATTCACCACAGTGGGGATAACAGAGGATTTATCCGGCTCCGTCCATAAAGTCCTTTACCGGGTTGCCCAGGGAGCACTAAGGAATGTCATGGAGCACGCCGCTGCGAGGCAGGCATGGATGCGGCTGGAACGTAGCAAGCGTGGGGTCGTGCTCACCATTCGCGACAATGGCAACGGGTTTGACGCAGGCCGGATCGATAGCGACCCAAGGTTTGGCATGAGTTTGCGCAATATGAAAAAACGGCTGGAAGAGATCGGCGGGCACTTGAAGATTGATTCCACAAGCAGCGGCACAACGGTAATCGCCACCATTCCGCTATCCTTATTACATTACTTATTACATTATTTTCTTCCAAAGCCATGATATATGATCGGCCCATCAACATCATGCTTGTCGATGATCACGAACTGCTATTGAAGGGATTACGAGGCCTGCTGGAAACCAGGCCGGCTTTTCGCGTAGTTGCCGAGGCATCGGGCGTGGAGGAAGCCTTGCGCACGGCAAAAGATAAGGGGGCAATAGACCTGGTAGTGACGGACCTGGGAATGCCGCACGGAACTACCGCTGGCATTGAATTGACCATGAGGCTGCTTGCCGAATTCTCCACTTTACGCGTTCTAATATATACCATGCATAATGAAGACAAGCACATTCTTCAAGCAATCCAGGCGGGTGCGAGCGGTTATGTGTTAAAAGACAGGCCAGCATCCGATATTATTAATGCAATCAACAGGATCGTTAAAGGCAAAACTGTCTTTCCCCCGGTGTTGGAACTCGAACGGCTTTTGACGCCAACCGAGCGGCAAGTCCTGTGGCTTCTTGGCGATGGAAAGTCAAATACATATATCGCGGTGGAGATCGGCATTGCAAAAGGAAAACTCGGTATAACCAAGCGTACTGTAGAGGGTCACCGCTCCAGTATCTGGCAAAAACTAAAAGCCGTATTGCCTGAAGAAGAAGGGGAAAACCCAGCGGTTCTAATAAATATTGCCACAAGATATAGAGATCGCTCCCCTTTCCCCATCATCATTGATACAAAGATAAAGGATAAGTCCTCTCGCTAATTTTTTTGCGTGCGTCCTTGAGGCGTCGGCCCTGTCCAGGCATTGATAAGCTGCGTTTTTTATTGTTCGCAATGCTTGAAGTCGAGGACCGACGCAGAAGGCATGCATTCATGCGCCCTTTCCGCTCCACATGCTGCCTTCTGCGTGTTCGATAAAAGAACGGGACTACCTTTTATTCTTTCGCGCTCGTCACCGCTTGTGCCACACCTTCCGCAAATCCATGCTCCACGTCTTCAATGGACGTCGTGCCACCATAGATTCCGCCCCACGCGAACGTCTTGTCGATATCGAATTCGGAAACTTTCGCACGTTGGGGCAACAGGAATACAGATGCCTTGGCATCAATATGAATTTGTCCAAGCCCGGCAAGCATGAATCTGGCGAAAGCATTGCCTTTTTCATATCGTGTCAACAGCACCGCGATTTCATATTCACGCTTGCCCGAAGAATCGGGATTCTGCAATTTTTGAAAGTCGATCTTTCCCAGGATGTTCCGCGCCAACCGCTGTTTCTCATGTTCGTCGATAAAAACGCCCTCCCCCGCTTCTACTTTCACATCGGCGGTGTCGTTGGCGTCCAGGCGGTGGTCCTTCGGCAATGCTTGCCTGAATGCTGCATTAGGGGATGTTGTCGCGCAGCCGGAAAGCAATAATCCGGCGCCTATCGCTGCCAGGAAACCAACCCTCAATATCTTGATTGAATAGTACATTTTATTGATATTTCCTTTTTTAAGTTAAAATATTTGTGTTCATCAGCCAGCGCATTTATTTCTTCAATACCGTAACTTGATCGACCCTGTCGTCCTTATCGTATGAAACCTGGTAAGCCATCTCATCACCGCTGAAAACCGCTTCCGCAGGTGTGCCGACAACCTCCCACAAACCCAGCGTTGCTACATCGGCAGCGCCATGAAACAACGCCCTGCCGGCTTTTACCCCGGTGCTGTAACCCTGGATAAACTTGAAAACCTCATATTTCCTGCCATCCCGCGTCTCCGAGACGGCAGGAGGACCAAACTCACCCAGAAGCATATTTCTAGAGGTTCCCGACCTGAACAAATCCACATTCTTTTTGTCGGGCTGCTTCGCCGCCATGAAGACCGAGCATCCCGAGTTGAAGACCAATACGGGCGCAAGAAGAAATACTGCCAATAGCTTATGTGTCATGATTTTTTTATTCTCAAAAATTAAAGACGAATGTGTACGAATCCACGCTTTCCTTTAGGAGCGCCCTCGTATTACATAATTCATATCATTGTGTTTAAAAGTGACTATAACCAGGAACTGATATATCCAAATTGGAAGCACATTCCTTTGACTGGTGCGAATAGCAATCTGGCCCTATTTATTCGCCAATACATCGGCTTCAGAAAAAATTCGTCTAGCGATATCCTCCAATTCAGAAGGCCCCTCATCGCCATAGTTGACGCATTTTTCATAGCTGGCCGCGGTAAAGCAAATCCGCATGCCTCCGGCATCCAGCATGTGGAGTCCGGCCGTTTCGACAGTTTCCTCATCCTTCAGGAAGACTGAATAGCGGTTGGTATAATCGTCCGGCATATCGAAAAAGCGAATTCTGTAGAACTCGTTCATTAGGACCAGCAACTTCTTCACTTGGTAAGTGAATGGCATGATTTTGCCGTCCCGCTCCAGCGTTGCGCTACCGGAACCGGCCAAGCTGACTCGCTGAACCGGAAAGGCGGCGTTGCCGGGGTGACGAGTCAGATGGATACGCACGTCGTCGATGCGATAGGTCAACGGCGGTCCGCCTGGTCCAAGGCTGCCGGTAATGACAGACTCAGCGGACATGGCCGCCGGCATCCCCAGGCATGTGATAACCATCAGCAGGGTGCCGGCAAGGAATTCATTCGGTGTCCAAATAAAAGAGCCACGCTTGAGCTTGAATCCGGCAATGAATGCCGCATTCTCAAGCTCACATTTTGAATTAGTCGATTGATCCGTATCGGCTTTGGATATCATGTGACTTCACCCTCCTGGAAAATTGCTGCCAGCGGTTTTAACCGGCAAGAAATTCGGGATCTCGCGTCCGAGTCCCGAATTGTTTAGCCCATCGTGATAACGGATGCACGGCGACGTACAATCGCACCCAGCACAGCGAGACCCGCAAGTAGCATGGCGTAAGTTTCGGGTTCTGGCACGACCGCTACATAGCCGAGATCCTTTAGAATGCCGACTTCGATCGCACTATAGTCGCGCATTTGCGGACCTGCGTAGCTTGCGGGTGACATCAGCGTTCCTTCGATGCCGGGCATCCGGTCGTCCAGATGGGAAACACTGCTGCCCGGTTCCCAAGCGTCCGCTGTATAGAGCGTGACCAAAAAGCCGCCATTCGCGGCCACGGCGTTAGTCCCGTTGAAGAACAGCCCCTCAGACCCGCCTTCGCCCCAATTGCCGACACTGCCGGTATCCCACGCCCCCTGATTCAGCACAAAAGTATGCGGATCAATGATCGGATTGTTGTTCTTGTCCACAATGAAGCTGGAAAACGTGCTCCAGCTTCCATCTTTCATACCGAACGCGCTCGTCCCGGACTGCGTCATTACGGGACTGAAACCGAGCGTATGGGTAAATTCGTGATATAATGTACCGTAGAAGTCGTGCGTGCCTGGATACCATCCCCATCCCCAAGCCGGCGGCGTATTGAAATCAAGTTCCCAATTTGCACCAAAATTGACGTTTACCACACCATCCGCAACATTCCCGTTCAGATCGATTCCATTTTGAAGCTTGGTCCGGACAACCTCTCCAAGATTGAATCCCGCACTGCCCGGATTGGTAAAATAACTGCTTGCCGACGCCAACGTCCCGCTGTAAGGATCGTTTTGCGCATTCGCGGTCAGCACGATAGTGGCCGAATTGCTGAAATGGCTGCCGAACATGCTGGAGAAATTTTCGGCTGCCGTGTTCAGGGCAGCTTGCCGGCTCGCTCCATAGATGGGATCAAGGAATCCTGTTCCCGCGGGATCGCCATATTGAAACTGGAAGGTGATGCCCGCATACGCCGTGGTTCCCAATGACAGGCAGCCTGCCAGCAGCGCAGCGCGCACCATGCGCTGCATCCGATTCTGTTTCTGATGTATCATGGAATCTCCTTGGGTTGGGGTAAAAAAAACTGGTTAACTGTTTTGTATCGGTTTCATTTACTGCTCAGGTTGAACTTTAATCGTGTCCACCTTCGTCCGAATCCGCACAATTACGTCTAAAAGCTACGTAGAAATACGTATCGCGGGTTTTACCGGTGATCCATTCCGAGCCTAGCAACATCGCCCTACCCGTCCGTCATATCGTGCCGTCTGGCATTCCTGGAAGAACTCCTGATAGGACATAGGCGGTTTATTAGGATGTCTGCTGCGCATATGCGCAACATAAGCACTGTATTCAGGCACACCTACCATCAGACGCAGGCTTTGTCCGACATAACCTGCTACGCTCAGCAATCTGGTCATTCGGGTAATTTTTCTAATTGGGGATTCATGGAACATGATTGCCATCCATTATTTTCAAAATTGCGGGTGTCGCTCAGGCGGCGATAGCGGTTCGAACGGGGCTTCTTTGACGGTGGGAGCGTTCATGCCGCGTGCACGTATCACCGTTCGGATACCGAACGCCAATAAGCTGATCAGCATCAGTATGAAGAGGCCTGCCAGCGACGCATTGACATAGTCGTTAAAGATCACCTGCCGCATCTGCTCTATCGATTTGGCCGGCGCAAGGAACATCCCGCATGCAGATGCCTCCTTGTACTGGTCGGCATGTGCCAGAAACCCGATACGCGGATTCATATCGAAGATCTTCTGCCAGGCGGCAGTCAACGTGCAGACCAGCACCCAGGTAGCGGGTAGGATGGTGATTGCATGGTTTGTACACATCTCGATAATCTTCGCAAGACCATACCTGCGGCAGATGGCTATGAAGATTGCCTGAAGACTGAAGCTCCATGGGTACACGTACGCCCATATAGCCAAGTCGGCTGAAAGCCGCGATGAACGAAGTCGCCGGTAGATTGTTCTCGTCGACGCCTGGCCAAGTGGATGACGTTTCCGCCAATGCGGCGGATGTGCCGCTGCCTCCAAGTCTGGCATCGCGCCGCGAGCAGATGTTTCCTAAGCTCGCCCCTGCAGAAATTAACCGGTTACGGCGTTTTGGCACGACGCACACCTGGTAGCCGGGTGAACTATTATTCGAGGCCAGCAAGACCGGACCCGGCATGTTCGTTTTGTTAAACGGGCACGTCCTGGTTACGCGCAAAAATTGCCTTGGAATCGAGGTTCCCATCGTTGAGAACGGACCGGGCGACTTCATGGCTGAAATCGGCCAGCTTTCGGGACGTCCCTCCCTTGTCTATGGGCACGCGCTCGACGTGGTCGAAGCATTGCTGATAGATTCGCCTTCGTTGCGTGCCGTGGTCGTGGCCGAGGCCGAGCTCGGGGAACGAATCATGAGAGCCCTGATCCTACGACGCATGGGATTGATCGAAACCGGCGCAGGCGGTCCGATATTGATCGGTCCTCCCGGCGGCGCCGACATGGTGCGACTGCGGGGATTTCTTTCAAGGAACGGCCATCCTCATCTGGCGCTGGATCCGAAGCTGAATAGCGTCGCGGAAGGTGTGATGAAGCTCCACGAACCGCGTCCGAATGAGTTGCCGTTGGTCGTATGTCCGGATGGAACGATCCTCAAGTGTCCCACCGAAAGGGAACTTGCACGTCGCCTCGGCTTATATATCGAACTGAGCGCTGACCGCGTCTATGACGTTGCGATCGTCGGTGCGGGGCCCGCAGGCCTTGCATGTGCGGTATACGCCGCGTCGGAAGGGCTTTCCGTGCTGGTGCTCGACACCCATGCGTTCGGGGGCCAGGCGGGCGCTAGCGCCAGAATCGAAAATTACCTCGGCTTCCCGACTGGCATCTCCGGCCAGGCGCTTGCCGGACGCGCTTATGTTCAGGCGCAGAAATTCGGTGCTGAAATGGTGGTGCCTGTTGAAGTGACGTCGCTGGATTGCACCTGTTTTCCCTATGCGCTTAAACTGGATTGTGGCGTACGGATTTCGGCTAAAACCGTGGTGATCGCGACAGGCGCAAAATATCGGCGTCCCGCCATACCCGAACTCGAGAAATACGAAGGTCGCAGCATCTATTACTGGGTGTCGCCGATCGAGGCCGCGCTGTGTGGCCAGGAAGAAGTTATATTGGTGGGCGGCGGCAATGCTGCCGGGCAGGCAATAGTATTCCTGGCAAACTATGCGGCGCATGTGCATCACCTGATTCGCGGACCTGACCTTGCAAAAAGCATGTCGAAATCTCTCATTGACCGTATCGAGGCACTCGCGAACGTTACGCTGCACCCGGAATCAGAGATCGTTGCAATCGAAGGCGGTGAAGAAGGCGTGAGCGGCGTTCATTGGCGCAATCGCAAAAATGGCACCATGCAGACGAAATCAATCCGGCGCATTTTCCTGTTCGTGGGTGCCGACCCAAACACCGGTTGGCTCGATAAGTGCGGCGTGAAAGTAAATGATAAGGGTTTCGTTTGTACGGGCCTCGATCTCTCACCCGCCGACTACGCGCGGTTGGCGTATTCGACGGACGATCACTATCCCCTGCCGCTTGAGACTTCGGTACCGGGAGTATTCGCGATCGGGGACGCGCGTGCCAGCTCAACCAAGCGCGTCGCCGCCGCCGTGGGCGAAGGCGCCGCGGCGGTCGCGGAGGTGCATACCCGGTTGGCATAGCAGACAACTATCAAAATAGCATAGCCTGCGGCCGGACTGCTGCAGCATGTCGACAACATACTAATCGGGCGCCACCCTGAATCTTCTGGCAGAAAGAAACCTCTGCCCTCTCCCCTTCCGCCGGAAAATCCCTTATCCAATCAATTCGCGGCAAGCTGCAAGCGGATGAGAATACTCAATCCTCCATCTGGCTCGTTTTGTGCCACGATTTCGCCACCATATAGCCGAATAGCACGATCAGCGATGGCTAACCCGAGCCCGTGCCCGCCGCTTAGACTATCTCTGGCCTCCTCTACCCTCATGAAGGACTCAAAAAGATGGGGTAGCATTTTTTCGGGTACGCCGGGTCCGTGGTCCCGAACCTTAATAATGATGCTGTCCGGAATATCCCGATCTGCCAACATGGTTATTTCTACTGCCGTATCCGGTTTGGTGTACTTGATGGCATTGCGCACGACGTTTTCAATGGCACTGTGAAGCAGTCTGGCATTTGCCTTAACGCTTGCCGAAAACGCGTTCTTCAGCTTGACTTCGCAACCCTTTGACTCCGCTTCGAATTGTGCATCATCGATGAGTCCTTCGAGCAGTTCGCGCATATCAACCTTCTCAATATGCGCAACATCCACCCCTGCCTCCAGGCGAGAGAGTTCAAGAAGTTGCCCAATCAATTCATTCAGCCGTTCTATCTCGGTTTCGATGCGGTCAAGCTCTTGCTCCGCCCGACCGTTTGATCGCTGCCGGGCTAGGCCCAATGCGACCTGCAAGCGAGCGAGTGGAGAACGCAGTTCATGGGAGGCGTCACTCAGTAATTGCCGTTGCGCGCCAAATACCTTTTCGAGCCGTTCAGCCATTGTGTCAAATGCGCCCGCCAGGTCCGCAATTTCATCGCGGCGGTTGCCCATGGATGGGGCGACACGCTGGGTAAGATCACCGGCCGCAATATGCTGGGTGGCACGGCGCAACCGCTCAAGCGGAAAAGTCAGGTAACGGCTGAGCAACAGGCAAATCAGCGCACTTACCAAAGCTGCCACCGCCACGGGCAGCGCAATAACTCTCGGGCGCTGCAAAACTCTGCGCAAGGTAATGCTCTGGAAATCGGGAACCATGCGGTATGCGCTTCCTCCCGCCAACCGTATTCGCTGCAGATGGGACGGTCCTTTTCGTTCCATGCGTTCAGCGTGTTCACGCCTTCGATCCAGCCTTGCAATGATATAAGCGGGAATCTCTCGCTCAAGCACATCTTGTCCTGCTTCATCGATCAAAAAAATGGGTATTGCTTCGCTACGATCCAGATTTTCCAGCCATTCCTTTAGGCCTTCGATTCCATTCTGTTTCGCGGCTGCCTGGCCTTGATTGAAGTATTCCGACAGACGTACGCGCATGCTGCCGATATCTTGTTGTGTTCGTGTATGTTCGAGATAACTCGAAGCAGCAAACATAACCAATGCAGAAAAAATAATCAGCGTAAGCCAGAATGACAGAAATATTTTCCAGAAAAGTCTGTGCATCGTCAGTTACGTGAATAAATATAACCAACGCCTCGGACCGTCTTGATCCGCTCCTGTCCATCGGATAGCGGACCCAGCTTTTTACGCAGATTGCTTACATGCATATCTAGGCTGCGATCATAACGGCTCAATTTACGACCAAGCGCACGTTCGGAAAGATCGGCCTTTGACACCACATTGCCGGCTTCGCGCAACAGTACGCTCAACAGGCTGAATTCCGTGCTGGTCATCGATACGGGATCATCGCCGCAGGTTACGGTACGTGAACCAAAATGCATAACAAGATCATCCATCGCAATCTGATCAAGGCGTTCTTTACCACAATGCAGCTCGCCTTGTGCCTCTGCTCTTCTCAGGATTGCACGGATCCGTGCCACCAGGACACGAGGATGGGATGGTTTGGCTAAATAGTCATCCGCCCCGAGCTCAAGCCCGACGATGCTGTCGACGTCATCTCCACGCGCCGTTAACATCAACACGGGAAGCAAGGACTGCACTCGCAGTTCACGCAATACATCAAAACCGTTCCGGTTCGGCATCATCACATCCAGTATCAATAGATCATACTCGTTAGCCAGGGCCTTGCTCAAAGCCATGTCGCCATCATAAGCAGCGTCGACGTTGAATCCCTCTTCCGTCAGGTAGTCGACCAGCATGCGGCTCAGCTCGATATCGTCATCCGCCAGTAGTATGCTCGCCATCCGTTTTCCCAAGTCAAACTGTTGCAAATGCTTACGTGATCCATTTGTCTTGAATATTGCCAAATTGAGGCGAACAAATATAGCGGCCTCTGGCTTCTTTACACAAATTTACGCTTCCTTAACCCTACTTGACATTGCCTGGCTTTATCCTTTGTTCAAGCCGTGAAGGTTCACGGCGACATTCGTTAAACGCAATCTAGAGGACCAGGCTAATGAAAACAATCAAGAAAATTTCACTGATCGGTGGTTTATTAATAAGCAGTATCGCTGTGGCAGTTCCGCAACCTGACACGGATTCCAAAGATGGCGCACGCGGATGCCATCACGGCAAACACGCCAAAATGATGGGGCAAGGCATAAAAGGCGAAGGACGTTTGCTGGACAGGATGGCGGATCGCCTCGAACTTACTACGGAACAGCGTTCATCGGTTAAAGCCGCTTTGGAAAAGTCGAAGCTGCAAATGACAGCGATAAAAGAAAAGATGCGGACAAATCGCAAGGCGTTAAGAGAACTCGGGCGAGATGGCAGTGACGATAGCCGAGTACAAGCATTGGCACGAGAACGAGGTGATCTGGTGGCAAGCCTCGTCATTGAGCGAAGCAAAATACGCAGCGATATTCACCAGATTTTGACTGATACGCAAAGGGAACAGATGAAGCAGATGCGTTGGAAGCACAGACATGACGGGCATGGGCATGACGATAAGGGGTAAAGCATAACGCTCGCCAGCGGCTTGCCAAAGCGGCCGCTGTCATTTACCGATACTGGAATTCATACTCTCCGCGCGAACTCATGAACAGGGGGAGCGGATACCGAAAGGACACCAGATCGATGCAACCGTAGAGCAAACGCAATATGGATGCGAACGGGTTATGAGCGATCCCGCAGTTCCGTTACACCCTCTCTCTCTGCACAATGGTTACAGCAGAATATTACCCCGTTCTTTTCCAGACCATGACCTATAATTCGCACGCCGCAATGCGCGCAGGTAGGGGCGAGCATCTGAATTGCACATTCAAAGCTATCAAAAGTATAGGTTTTGTTAGAAGCGATAATCTGAAAAGATTTATCGTAGTCATTCCCGCATCCATCACATTTCGGCATAAAGCCCTCCTATATTAATATAGCTGAAAACCGGCAACGCGAAGCGGCAATTCGTACCTAACGTGATCGAAACAAAGCCTGCTCCCGTCCGTTTTGCATCTCCTGATAGTTTCCGTTAAAGATTGCCCTATGTAGTGCGGTACCTGGACTCTCTAATCTGCTCCCACGTCGATCGAGGCCTGATGGCCAAGCTCCTCTAATCAAGGCGCGGAGCAAGACCTCTGGCTCCCATCAGAACACTGCCGGAAACCTACACAGGGGCCACAGCTTGGGCGTGGCGGAGTACATTGTCGGCGGCATGCCGGGCCGCACTGAAATGGCGGAATGCCTTCCTGAATGCATTCACGGAAGCATTCGGGAAAACAAGACGGATCGGAATCGATCTGTGCAGGATTTATAACGCCATCGGCTTGGTGGAGCATGCCGATCATGTGGTAGGGGTTGATTGCCTTGTACAACGAAGCTTCAGCTGTAAACCCTGGGATGTTCGTTATGTTCATTTGTCACCTCCGAATTAGTGAGGATGGTAGTAGAGGATGCTGCTGCGCAGCCATGAAGGCTGGGCAGCAGCATCCTCAAAACGTCGCACGAACCAACCCCCATGGTGGGATGGGGCATAAGGTGGCGTCACAGCTACAAACTCCTGACGCGGGATTGCAATCGCAAAATAGTGTGCATCCCCGATTGAGATCTATCGTTCGTATTATTTGCGGGATTATCGCCGAGGAGTTATTAGCAAAAACATCCTGCTTATTCGCAAGATAATTCCCAGCTTTTTTATAGATCGACGATTCCGCAGTAAACCTTGGCATGTTCATGATTATCTCCTTTCAGCTGATTCAGTTTGATACCGGTTATCGATCGTAGTATGGCGACATCTTGGTGACCAAAAACGGAAATTCCTCGGTTGCATCAACGCGCACAAAGAACTTCTCGGTGAAATCGGTATTGCGATTGGTATATGAAAAGACGACTTTTAAAATTTTTCGGGTGCTGCTCAACGATGATTGGATCACTTCAATCCCCGTCAGTGAATACTCGTCGCCGAATTTTTCTGCGGCTTTGGCATAGATGGCGGGATAACGCATCGCCAGGTAGTTGAGCACCCGGTGCTCGTCGGTTGCCCCGGCGTTGTCCGTCATTTGCATGATCCGGTCGAACAGTTCCTCGGCCGCGGGCCCGAATTGCTCATCAGCCATTTTCTCCGGCTTGGGAATGGCTTTTATAAGTACATCACGGCCGAAAGAATAGATCTGGTCGAATACGACTATCGGCACCATCAAGCCGTTACACATTTCCGGCGGTGCAATAGGGCCGCGCAAACCAATGACGACATCGATGTCATTGGGAGCGGGAGCGGGGCGGATAGCATCCACCAGCATGTCGATATCCGCCGGGTCGCGCGGCTGCAACAAGTAGGTTTCCAGGCCCTGTACCGTCAGCACCCAGCATAACTGGCGCACGAGGTAACGGTTCTCCCGCTGGGACAGAACAGCATGAAAAGCTTGCTGGTCCGTCTTTCCGGCAGTTTCTGTACGTCCGGTCGCCTGGGAAAATTCCTTTTCCGCGGAAAGGTTCGGGAAGCGAGCTTCGACCCGGCCGATTGCATAGACATAAGAGACCACTCCAGTACCATTTGAACTTATGTCTCCAGCTCCCCCGCAACCACAGTTTCCGCTTCCCCCCTGCGGTGAGATTGCCATGTTTGAGCGGGCATCGGGATAAGGCGTGGCGTCCCGTACGTCATTCACCTTGATCGGTTGGTCCACTAGTTGTTCCCTCTGCTGTTCCTTTGCTTCAGTTTGTTCGCTCATATTGCTACTCCTTAAGTAGTAGGGGGTGTTAACGATGTTCAAAAATCCGGAAAATCCAGGCTCAAGAAATTCTCTGTAGCCGAACGCAGCGCCTTAAAAAAAGATAGCACCCTGTCTGTTCCTATTTTTTAGGGACAGGACTGGCCAGGGCTTATGCACACATCATCACATCTCCCGCTTGCACAGCTACCGCAGCACCTCCTGCCCGGTGGGCAGCAGCCACTGCCACCACCTCCCCCTCCGCCACCACTGCCACCGCCGTCTCCGCCCCCACCAATATCAGGAATGCAATCTCTGCAGAAACCGTAAAGGCTTATTCCCAGGCAGCCGACCCAGCAAGCACCACAGGCTACCGGGCAGCCAAGGCAGGCGCTGGTACATAGAACAATACATCCTGCTATCGCCCCTCCACAGGTAATGCTTTTAATCCATCCACACCCCTGGGGGCATCACAACTGTGTTCCATTACTTCGAAAAATCCCGCCAACCGCAAGCTGGTAGCGATTGCTAGTCTGGTAAAGGACGTTTCTGCGGTAAATCCTGGCATGCTCACGATATGTCTCCTTTCAGGTAGGTAAGGTTACCGGTCAGGTCTCGCCAGCCATCTGCGGATAGATTCCGGCATATTTGCACAAGCCGGTAAGAGCCTGGGAAAGCGCCGTCACCCGATCGGCCTGCCGCCTGTTTCGCTGCTTCAGCTCGTTCATTCATACTGTCGCTCTTCATTTATGTATGGGCGAAGCTGCTAACGATGTCAAGAAACCTGCAAAACCGACTTTAAGAAATTCGCTACCTCGTCCGCCTTTGGCTGAAGACCAGCCAGCGGTTAAGTGCAGTTGCCCGGCTTTCACAGCCGCCGCAAGGCTTTATTCCTAAATAAGCGGTTGCACGCTTAACCGCATCGCCAAGCCCAATCTCCTCTTCGGTGATAAATCCGGGGAGACGCACTCGATGCGGCCGGGCTTGGTTTTTATCGGAAGCGTCATTTCTTTCGCCTGGTTTATCGTCAGGTACGTTTTTGCCGACTGATTTTGCCACGCATTTTCCCCCTTCAACTTGCAGTCAACAGGCTTTGGTAGGCTACCGCCGCGTCCAGCAGAGGCGGCACGACCGAAGCTCGCCGCGGCGCAGACGCTTTCGTAGCAGCAAGCTTGATTTGCGCCGCGGTTGCCGTGGAAAATTCCGACCACAGCAGAGCAATGGTGCCGGTCACAAACGGCACAGCGACGCTCGTACCGCCCAGCGTGAGCGTCTGCCCACCGGCGCCCAGGCTGGTAATACTATCGCCAGGTGCGCTCAGGCCGCGCATGCCGATGGAACCGCCCAGGTTCGATTCGTTTATCGGCCTGCCACGCAAATCGCAGGCCACCACCGGGATGACCCACGGATGACGCGTAATGGCAGAACTGCCCAGCGTGCCCTGATTGCCCGCCGCCGCAATGATGAGCACGCCGCGCCTGAGCGCCTGGTTGAGCGCCTCTTCCAGCGCCTGTTCCCCTTTGACGGAAGGCTGTGCCAAGGCAAGGCTGAGGTTTATAACGCGCGCACCCGCGTTGATGCACTCGAGAATCGCTACCGCCAGCTCCTGCGGCGTTGCGCTGGGCATGTGTTCGCGCCCAAAAGTTTTCTCGCTGAAAATCGGGCGTATGAGAACAGTACAGCCGGGACAGATTGCGGGCGCAGCAGAACCTCGCTTTGCGGTTAGGATGCCCGCTATAAAGGTTCCATGCACGCAAGCTGTGCTATTGGCCTGCGTGCAGGTAGCACCGTTCTGGCCGGGAATCTCACGCAAGCGATCTTTTGCCAGATCGGCATGGCCGCTGGAGACGGGTCCATCAATGAGCCCGATCTTCATGTCCGGGCTGCCGCTGGTGCGTGCCATCAACGCCGTGAGCTTGACTAGTTCGGTAGGGAGCATAGAGCTTATCTAAATATTCCCTATTCCCATATCGTTCAGTACGCTATCGAACATAGGGTGACAAACTTTCTTGAGTTGCTCAGTTTACCTGTAGCTGCTTGCCAACTTATTCGCCTCTCACTGGAAGACAACAACAGTCCGAGCGGCTCGTTGAAAACTTTCAAGCTGGCCGACTTGGTTTCGTTGCTTTCATGACGCGTGTGCGCGAGGCGAATAAGGAAGTTTTAATATAAGGAATCCGGGCAAGCCTGATGATTCCGGTTGAGCTGGCCCGGCTTTGCCCGAATAGCCTCTCTGCAAAGAGTCATTCAGTCAGCGTGAGAGTTGCGTGCGCCATCGTACAGAGAGAAACGCGCTCGCCATCTATAGTGGCAACCTTGAAAATGACCAGAGGTGGCTATCATGGATTATGTGAAACCTGTTCTTACCGCGGCGATGCTCGCGCTGGTATTAACCGGATGCGATTCCAAGCAGGAAAATAAGCGGGAAGAAGTACTGGAAAAGAAAGCGGATATCGTGGAACAAAAAGCCGATGTGGTACGCGATCGGGGTGAAGCGACGGCTGATCGGATTGAAAAGCGGGATCCTGGTATGGATAGCAGCGCTACCGACCGCGCGGCTGAGGCTGCCCGCGAGTCTTCGGAGACGCGTGCCGATCAGATGGAGGACCAGGCGGATCGCATCCGGGAAAAAAAGTAAGGGTTTAATAAGATTAACCATCGCATTGCAGAGTGTAGGCTGCTGGGACTCACGTGCACCTACTTTCAATCTGCAGGGGCGGAGGCCGAAGCTTCATTCAGGTTCAGATTCCTGATCATCAGGTTTTTTATACAGTTCGGCGATCTTGTCCGCGAAACGTTTTTCCACTTCCGGACGCTTCAGCTTCAAGGTGGGCGTTAGAAGGCCGTTTTCCACACTCCACGGTTCGAGTGCCAGATGTACGGCGCGAATCCGAGCGTACTTTGGAAAACTGCGCAATGCGGTTTTAATCCTGTTTAGAACAGCAGCTCGCGCAGCGGAATGCGCCAACGACTTTGGTTCGTTGGCCTTGAGGCCGAGGCCGGTCGCAATATTCTCCCATTCGCGCTGGTTCAGTACCAGCAGCGAAGCCAGATAGGGCTTGCCTTCGCCTACTATCATCGCCTGGTCGAATAAGGGGTCCTGAACAATGGCTATTTCCAGATCGCCGGGAGGGACTTTTTCGCCCGTTGAGGTGACAAGTATTTCTTTGAGCCGCCCGCAAATGAATACATGATCGTCAGAAATGCGGGCTTGATCGCCGGTATGAAGCCAACCTTCCGAATCGACGGCAGTCCGTGTCTCCTCCGGTTTATTCCAGTAACCAAGCATGACGCCGGGGGCGCGAGCCAACAGTTCGTCTTTATCGCCAATGCGAATTTCAACCCCCGGCAATGCCATACCTACCGATTCGGGAATATTATCGTCCAGGCGATTGGCTGCAAGTACCGGTGAAGCCTCGGTCAGACCGTAGCCCTGCACTACCGGCAGCCCTAGTCCGATGAAATATTGCGAAATGTCCTTATTGAGCGGCCCTCCCCCACTTACCGCAAGCCGTAACCGGCCCCCAAAGTGAGCCAGAATCTGTTCCGCGACCAATGGCCTTAACACTGGCCAGGCGAACTGATACCACCAGCGGGGCGCTTCCTGTCCCTTCCCCTCCACCGGCTGCTTCCCCCTGTGCTGCACCTGCCTGTATTGCCTGCTGCTGAAGCGTTCCCAGCCGATGGTTGTAGTCCAGCCGAATAACAGTCTGGCGAGTCGTCCTTTCTCCTCTATTTGCTGGCGCATTTTGATACGAATACCCGCGTAAATTTGTGGCACGCCGACAAGTATGCTGGGACGAATGGCCTTCATATCCTCGGCCAGATCCTTGAGAGAACGCGCATGCGCCACGCTGCTGCCAGCCATGACAGGAACATAATAGCCGACGGTGCGTTCGAACATGTGCGAAAGCGGCAGTAATGAAAGATAAACATCTTCGCGATAGCCGGGTATGGCCTTGAGCACTGCCTCGGCATTCCACAGAATATTGTGATGGGAGAGCATGACCCCTTTGGGTTTGCCGGTGGTGCCGGAAGTGTAGACGAGCGTCGCAATCACCCCGGGATCAGTAAGACGGGACTTGTCTGCGTCAGCCTCGCCATCAGCGTGAACATCGCCTTGGCCATTGGCCTGGTCTTCGACTGGCTGAACTCTGGCAGCCTGATCGGGTCTATCGAGCCAGTCGTCCACACCCTCCAGCATTACCCGGTTACCGGCGGCTGAGATAGGATGTTCGACGCATAACACCTTCCCCAAACCAGTGAGATTGGAACACAGCGGAGCAAGCGTTTCCCACCGTCTTTGAGTCCCTATCAGAAGCAGGCGAGCCCCTGAGTCAGCCAGGATATAAGCGATATTGTCTGGCGCATCCGATGGGTATAGAGGCACCACGACAAGCCCCAGAGCCAGCGCGGCCTGATCGAAACATACCCATTCCACAGAGTTGCGCAGCAGGATACCTACCCGTTCGCCAGGAGCGAAATTCTCCTGTGCAAGGGCTCGCTTCCAGCGCCCTGCTAGCGCCCCCGTTTCCTGCCAGGTATAGCTTCGCCATGTTTTGCTTTCGGCATCGAACCACCAGTAAGCCGCGGAATCCGGCGTTCGCTTGATGCGCAAGGCAAACAGCCCGGGCAGCGTCCCTGCCTCCGTACATGAAATGATGTCAGTATTTTGCGATCCCATGAGTCAGGGGCTTGGAAGTGCCAGCGTCGAAGCTCATCATGCTTACCATGGGCGTATTGGTACCAGTACCTAGCCAATGCGCTGCACTCCGTAGCGTCAGGATGTTGATCCGAGACAGTCAGCGATCCAACTAAACCTGCAGTTCCGTCAGATCCGAAATCGTGTCGTACTCGTAGTACCTTTTGTAATCCACCATATCTCCTGGGGTGACAGTGTCCTCATAAATGCTGTACAGCGCATCGTCAATCCGGTGAAACTGGAGGGTATCGGGGGCAGTCATGTCCGGCAAATAGCTTGAATTCAGGTGTCTTTCCTGCCAGGCGGCCCAGATTCGGTCTACATTGCAGTGATGCAGAAAGAATACCGGATCATTGGGCGATGATGACCGTCCCATATCTCCGCCAATCCATACATGCACGCTGTTGTGTATGCGTTCGCTACCGACCCAACCTTCCACCAGATTGCGCAAGCCACCCGCCGAAGACGAACTAAACGGCGAGGTATCGTACGCTGCCTGATCCCGTATAATCATTCGCACCCCAGTTCGGGTAGGAAGTCTTCCCGCATCGCCGAGTTCACGTTGCAGCGATCGGTTTACCGGCCGCAAGTCTCCTGTCCTCAGGCTCATCTCAAGGCGAACCCGCCAATCGGAGCCGGCGAATTGTCCCAGATTTCCATTGCTCCATATGGGAGCTGTGGCAGGTTCGGATAACTCCGCATCCGCTGTCCAGTCCCAGTAGGGAATCCTGAATTCGCTGTCATTCACCGCCCGGCGTAAAAATCCTTCCAGGGTGATTAGAAAATATCTATGCCAGGGTAAAAATGCAGGGCCGGAGTGGGCCGCATTGCGGTCATTTTGATTGGGCGGGGTCATCAACATCATCGACTGGTGATGCCAGAAAACGAATGAGTCATAGATCGACAACCCATCCCGGCCAGGCCATGGAAACTGTGCCGGGTCTTTGAGCCTTCTTACCCCATCAATGAACTTCTGAGCAGCATCGGCGTCAGTAAGAAAATTGTGGCGGATCATTGGTGACCTCCACCGTGGTTAGGATTATGGTCATGCTCGGGACCTGGATCGGATTCAGAGAACGCATCCGGATAGGCATCCATCACTTGTTTCATCAGATCCACGGCGGAATCGTAAGTTACAAACGGTGTTGCATGCGTATAAACTTGCCCGTCCTCATCAACGGAAAGGTGCAGGTCCGCCGGCTCTCCGTCCACCTCGACGAGGTAAGTAGTGATGATCTTGATATTGTGCCCGTTATGCGTAAGTTCGCGCACGCTGGTGGCTTCGTGCTTGCCATGTTCCCCATGAGGTTCGATATATGTCGGAAACTGTTTCTTTACCCAGTCGGGGTGGGATTGTGCGCCTTCCGTTGGCGAGTAGTTTTTTAAAACTGAGACATCCGGATTAATGATCGAGTCTTTTGGCCCTTTTCGAGCAGGCTTCGACTCTTTGCCCTTTTTAGCGCTTCCCTTGGTAGGCGCGTTCTTTTCGTCCATGATAGTTCCTCCATAAAAACCTCAAAAACAAAGAGGCGCTAATCTTTTAACCCCGGTCTTCGTCCATTCTTTTTCATTCAAAACATTTGATTCAAAGAATAGGGATATCTTCCGCTACGCCTTTGAGGTTCAGTACCTCATAGGTAAGTTCTGCTCCAATCGGGTTTATCACGCGACCCCTGCTTCGGATCTTGATCCCGATAGTATCGAATTCCTGCCGTGCCTCCCCTCCAATGTTAACCGGCGGCAAAACCAGCGCAAAATCCACACCGCCCGCATCCGCGTTGGGTCTGAGGATCACTGAGATGAGCAATCCCAATATCGTTTGCTCCTCCGAGATTTCATCCCCCCTGAAGACCAGTTCGCCCTCAACGCCGTGATATTCAAGCTGAGCATCCGAAGGTTTTTCGGTCGCTCCTAATGGAGTGAGTGCTTGGGGAAAAAATACGATGCGGGTAGTCTTGTCGCGATCGCTCAAAGTAAAGCGGTTGGGTTGCCGATCGGGCTGGCCGGAATCATCCAACAACGCCGTTTTTGAATTTTGCGAAGCATGTATCCGGACCCCTTTTACATCTGACGTTAAATTTTCCATGCTAAAAGTGGCTTCAATGGGAGAAATCACCTGCGTCGCAACTCCTTCAGGAGGATCTGCAACAAAATTGAAATCGTAAATACCATTCGGGGGCGCTTGAATATAGATGTAAGGATCCAGTTTGGGATTGGACCAGCCACCGGTGGGTACGGTACCCGATGCCGTAATACGTAATTTGGGCGGAAAACTTTCCAGGACGGCAAGTTCGATTTCAGCGACTTCCAGAATTTTTTCCATATCAGTTCCAGAACGTTGGAGACGAGCTGACATTGCTGCTTCACTGTATCGGCTTCTAAGTTCTTTATAGGTTAGAAAATAGAAAAGGCAAGAATGAGATTCAACAAAACGACCAGGGCACAGGGGCCTGCCGAGATTGCCGTTACACCGCCAATTACCCTTATTAACCCGGGGCAGTAGCGCGTGTTCAGCCTTAAAGAGGAAATTCGCTATAAGTACGAGGACATAAAGTATGGCTTGCAGACCGATAGAATGCCGGGATAGAACTGATGCAGACTTCCTCCGCAGCTTTTTGCAAGTCCCTTACAAAAGACGATTACGGAACAGCCAGGCCGCCAGCGGTAGTGTGATAGCAGATATGATCAGCAGGGGAATCAGGTCATGGACGACTGTCAGCAACCCGACCCCCTCCAGGTAAACGCGCTGCGCCAGATCGATCGCGAAGCGCAACGGATTGATCAGCGTGGCGGTCTGCAAGAATTGCGGCATGTTGCGCACCGGCGTAGCCAGTCCGGAAAGCAGTACCAGCGGCATGATCAGCATGAAAGTGTAAAGCATGGCCTGCTGCATGTTAGCCGAAACCGCCGAGATCGACAGTCCCATGCCGACGCTGGCAATCGTGAACAGGCCCAGCCCTGCGTAGAGTGTCACCAGTGAGCCTGCCATTGGTATATTGAACCAGAACAGCGCTACCGCCAGCACGATGGTGGATTGCGTCAAGCCGATCATGACGATTGGAACGGCCTTGCCGATCATGACTTCCGTCGGCGAAAACGGTGTCACTAGTAACTGGTCAAAAGTGCCATTTTCGCGCTCACGAGCAACAGACAACGCAGACAGCATCAGCGTCTGTATCATGCTCAACGAGGCTATCAGACCTGGCAGGATATTCCAGCGGGTCTCGAGATTTGGATTGTACCAGGCACGTGGCTCGACGGTTAGCGGCGGCCCGGTCCCGCCGCGCAGCGTCGCGTTGAACGAATCGATGACTGCACCGACATAGATCGCGGCGGAGCCGGCCGTATTCGAATTGCGTGCGTCGAGGATCAATTGTACCGGCGCGAATTCGCCTGCATTCAGTTGTTGCTCAAACCTTGGCCCGAACTGGATCACGATCAGTGCATCTCCACTGTCGATTACCCGGGCGATATCGCCCTGCGTCTGAAGCATTGCGACGCGATGAAATACGCCGGTACCATCCAGATGAGCGATCAATTCGGTTGATGCAGAGCCACGGCTTTGGTCCAGCAAGGCATAAGGTACATTGGTCAGGTCATAGGTAGCCGCATAACCGAAAAGAAAACTTTCTATCAATGAGGGAACGACGAGGATGACTCGATTGGCGGGATCCTTGAAAATAGCCAGTAACTCTTTCCGGCACAGGCTGGCGATACGGCGCAGGAAATTCAGCATTTATCAATCCAGCTTCTTGCGGGTAACGGCCCGTGCCAGTCCCAGCAGCACCACGGCATAACCCGCCAGGATCGCGCAGTTCTTGAAAATCAGCAGCCATATGTTACCCGCCAGGAACAAAGTCCTGATCAGTTCCATGAAATACGTAGCCGGCAGCGCGTTGCCGATAAGGTGGATGACAACCGGCACATTACGCAAGTCGAAAAAAAAGCCCGACAGCATCAGCGCCGGCATGAAACTGGTAATCAGTGCGAGCTGGCTGGCCAGGAACTGGTTCCGGGTAACCGAAGAAATCAGCAGGCCCAGTCCCAATGCTACCAGCAGGTAAAGCATCGAGCTGACAAGCACTATCAGCAACGAACCGTACATGGGCACCTCGAACAGGAAGCGCGCGGCGAGCAGGCACATGCCCAGGCCGAGCATTCCCACCATAAAGTACGGAATGATCTTCGCCAGCAGTATCTCGGTGGGTCGTACCGGGGAGACAAACAATGCTTCCAGTGTGCCGCGTTCCCATTCCCGTGCCATTACCATCGCCGTGAGGAAGGCGCCGACCAGGGTCATGATCAGCACGATCAACCCAGGTACAAGGTACCAGGTGCTGGTATTGGCGGCGTTGAACCACATCCGTTGAATCAGTGTGACCGATCCCGGGGCGGCGATGCCTACGCCCGCCCCTGCTACCATTCCACGATCGCTCTGACGTTGCGCCCATTGACTCAGTGCACTGCTGACATAGCTGCGTATGATAAGTGCACGACTGGCGTCGGAACCATGCAACAGCAATTGCACTTGCGCGTTCCCGGCCGCCAGGCGGCGCGAAAAATCGCTCTGTACCTGCACGATGGCATCCACCTCGCGCGCCAGCATCAGGCGCTGCGCGTCATGCATGGAGGTAACCACTACCGGCGAGATATATGCGGAGAGCTCCAGGCCCGCGATGACATCAGCCGCCACGGGCGAAGGATCTTCCAGCACTACCGCCACTTTGGCATCCCTGACATCGAGTGAAAGTCCATAGCCAAAAATCAGGATCAATACGAGAGGCAGGCCGATACCAATAATCAGGTTGCTACGGTCACGCAGTAGCTGGCGAATTTCCTTGCGGGTCAGGGAGATCAGGCGCGACCGGAACCCCCTGATACCTTTATGTCCCTCGTACCCATTATCCGCTTTATCCACCTTGTCCGATTTCTCCGCGGGAAGCCCCTTGCTGCCTGGCTCTGTTCCGGCTTCGTTCATGGGTTGGCCTCCCCGGCAGGGCTTTCGCTGTTTTTCCGCCGCTCCTGCTCGATAATGCGGATGAAGGCCTCTTCCATATTCAATCGGGCGCCCTCTCCACCCGCTTGCATCCGTACCTCCTGCGGTGTGCCGAGCGCCAGCAGCCTGCCGGCATCCTGGATGACAATACGATCGCAGTACTCAGCCTCTTCCATGAAGTGAGTCGTAATGATAATTGTCGTGCCCACCTCCGACAGCGCAGTGATACGCCGCCAGAATTCCCGGCGCTTAAGCGGATCGGTGCCACTGGTGGGCTCGTCAAGGAACAGGATCTCGGGCTCGTGCAACAGGCCGACGGCCATGGCCAGGCGTTGCTTGAACCCACCCGGTAATTGCCCGCTCGGCGACTTCTCCCTGCCCTCGAGGTCAAACTGCTGCATAACGGTATCGATGCGCTCGCGCAAGCGCTTGCCATACAATCCATATGCGCTACCGAAAAACTCCAGGTTTTCCATTACCGAGAGATCGCCGTAAAGCGCGAATTTCTGCGACATATATCCTATCCTGCGGCGCGCTACCGCGCGAGCACGCAGAAGATTGAAGCCGGCGACCTGAAGAAAACCGCTGGTAGCCGGCAGTAGGCCGCAAAGCATCCGGAAGGTCGTAGTCTTACCTGCGCCGTTGGGGCCTAGCAGGCCAAAAATTTCACCTTGCCGAACCGAGAATGAGAGATGGTCCACTGCGATAAAATCGCCGAACTTGCGCACAAGGTCACGCACCTCGATGACAACTTCATCCGGCTCGCGTTTAGCGTTATCTTCCCCGTTACCTCCGTTTTTCGTCCCGCCGGCGGCTTTCGATATCGCTGTATCCATAGGGGCGACATCGTGCCGTTCGCGCAGCAGCACCATAAACCCGTCTTCCACCCGTGCTTCGACCGCGGTGGCCGGGATACCGCCAAGCAAGCTGTCCAGGCGCTGTGGGTCCACCTCGGCCCGGCGAATGAAGCGCACAGATCCACCGTAAGGAACCGCATCAATGATGCAGTCGGCGTCATCCAGCAAGCGCGCCTGGAGGATACGCAAAGGTTGACCTTGCGGCGGTGTAACGATGAAGCACAGGTTGCGCGCGTGTTGGCGAATTTCTTCCGGGGTGCCTTCAGCCAGCAGCTTGCCTTCCTGAAGAACGAAAACCCGGGCGCAGTGCTCGGCTTCATCCAGATAAGCAGTGGTAACCAGTACCGTCAACTGCTCGTCGTCAATCATTTGCTGAACTATCTCCCAGAGCTCCCGGCGCGACAATGGGTCGACACCCACCGTCGGCTCGTCGAGCAACAGCAACTCGGGCGAGCGCACGAGAGTACAGGCCAGGCCCAGCTTCTGCTTCATGCCCCCGGAAAGCTTGCCTGCCGGGCGCGCGGTGAAGCGTGCGAGATCGGTCATCTTTAGGAGCCTTGCGTAGCGGTTCCGCCGCATTGCTTGCGGCACACCATGCAGGTCGGCGTAGAGGTCGAGGTTTTCCTGCACGCTGAGATCTTCATACAGGCCGAAGCGCTGCGGCATGTAGCTGATGCGGTCCTGTACCGCCTGCGGATCGGCTGCTACATCAATGCCCAGTACGTCGAGCCGACCTTCATCGGCCGTCATCAGCCCGGCTATCATCCGCAGCAAGGTGGTCTTGCCTGCGCCATCGGGACCAACCAGGGCAGTGAGCGAACCCATCTGCACTTCAAGCGAAACATCAGCGACAGCTTGAGTCGATTTCCCCGTTTCCTTGACCAAAAAACGTTTATGGACGCGGTTCGCGATCAACGCGACTGCCGGGCCGCTCATCGATGCGCCGTTCCAGCGAGGCTTTTGGCGTCTTGCAAGGGGATGAACACCGTCGCTGGCATGCCCAAGCGCAGACGATCGCTGACATCTTCGACAAAGACACGTACTTCATAGACCAGGCTGGTGCGCAGTTCTTCGGTCTGCACAATTTTAGGGGTAAACTCAGCAACCGAGGAGATATAGCCGACGCGGGCCGGAATCGACTGATCGGGATGGCTATCGGTGACCACGCGCGCACTCATGCCAGGTTTGATGCGGCCCAAATCCACTTCCGACACGTAGGCGCGCACCCATTTCGGGTCGGTAATCGCCAGCGTATAAACCGGACGTTGCGGTGAAGCCATATCGCCCGGTTCCAGCAAGCGCGAGCGCACGACGGCATCGATGGGGGACTTCAATTCGTACAGGCTGAGCTGATGCTTGAGCAAAGCCAGCTCAGCCTGCGAAACGTTCAATTGTGCCTCGGCCTGGGCGATGTCCTCCTTGCGGGGACCGATCACGGCCAATTGCAGCGCCTTTTGGTTGTTTTCCAGCTGCGCCTCGGCCACGCGCTGGCGCGAACGCGCACTGTCCAAATCCTGTTGGCTGACCGCCTCACCGGAAGTCTGCTCGATATTTTGCAAACGCTTGAGGAGCTGTGCGGCAAGATCCGCGTCGGCGCGAGCAGCAGCGACCTCAGCCTTGGCTTGAGCCACCTCTTCGGGGCGTGTTCCGTTCCGCAGCCGTAACAAGGCCTGCTCCTGTACGTTGATCTGTGCCTCGGCCTGAGCGATTTGCAGCCTCAGGGTACGGGTGTCGAGCGTGGCCAGGACTTGTCCGGTCTCCACCCGATCGCCTTCCTGCACGCGCATATCGGCGATCCGTTCGCTCCCGTTGAAAGCTAGCGAGACCTGGCGAATATCGACATTACCGAAGAGCACCAGCGTATCCTTGTCGCCTGCGTGCCTGGAGAAATACCAGCCTCCCACCACCGCGACAATAATGGCAAGCACAGCCACCAGGATAAACCTTTTTTTCATGAGCGCATGGTCAGTTTACCCATAGCAGTACTCAAATTCAGATCGACCTACACAGCCCGGTACCAGCCACAAGAAGCTACAAGAAGCCGGAACATCATTGCGCTGAAGGCGTCATCAAACCGGACCATCAGGCCTGATAATGGCTTCAGCGGCATCTTCCAACGCCACTATCCCGGCGGGAATCGACGCCACGTTGCCGGATGAAATTGCACCGGCCAGCAGGACCAGCGCTGAAGCGAGGTCGAGCACCTGCTTGAAGCTTGCGATATGCTGAATCGCAGACTTGGCGCTCTCTACGTTGGACTGCAGGCGTGCAACAGGAACCTTGCTTTCCGCCAGGACGAAGCTGACGGCGCTGGTGTAGATGCTTGAGGCGGTGTTTAGAAGCGTAATCTCCCGCTCATCGAGCTCATCCCATTGGACTTTGCTCAGACCGGCACGGTTTTTAAAACGCCAATCTCCAAGCGCAATCGCAGCGTCGCGAAACTGGTTACCTAGCTCGAAAGCCTCATTTTCTGAAAGCTTGTCCATGGCTTTATTCTCTGTTCACCGTGAAACATCTAGTAAATCGCGATACGCCGCCCGCAGCGCGTCGACATATGGTTTGAATTGTCGTTCCAGCTCTTCATCGCCAAGGCTATCCCGGTGATCAAATAAATACTGGTGGCCTTGTGCGATTTTCTCCAATATAACGTCATAACGTTGGGCAGCGCGGAGCCGATCATCCACACGACGGAGTGCTTCTACCCTGGCCTCATTTGCCAATGCCATTGCAACGGGTTCCTGGGGATTATTTGGCGCGAGTATGAAGTTATCATAATACCTTCCCACTAGCGCGAATTCGACCTGCAAATCGGCGGCCATGCCCTTCACGACAATCTTGCGGGTCGCCTTGATCACGTCCTGAAGCGGCTTATTGGCATCGCGAATCAGTTTACTGATTTCATGCTCCCGGTATGCGGCCGTAACAGTGCGCGCAAGAAGGGTCGATAGCGCGCCAACCGCGTCCTTCTCGTCATCGCTGAGTAGCGTCACTTTGTTGAGGCGTTCGCTGAGGTCATCAAGAGATTTGTCATAGGTCCGAATTTCGCCGGCGGCAAGACCGCCAAGGCCCTGCATGTAATCCGCCACGGTTTGCTGGAGCACATCGAGACCAGCTCGCTGCGCTTCCCGGCGCATCTTCTGTGCTTCCAGCTCGCTATGAAATTTCTGCGGCTGATATTGCTTGCGCCTTTCGAGTGCTCCGATATAGTCCCTTGTAAGCGCATCATGGGTGGCAGCACTCGACGAAAGCGACGCGAATGCTTTTATTTCCTTGAAATTGGCGCATCCGGACACAACCGTCATCAAGAAGGTCACGGTTAACGCCAACCGGAAGAGCCCGGTTATTCCAAGAGCACGAACCATATGTTATTTCCTGTAGCGCTACGTAAATAACTGATGTTCTTTAAACGGGAGTATCACGGAAATTGAGATGCCAACTCCATTTTCCGGCTCATTTTATTGTAGTCGGAAAAGGACAGCGTTGCTTATTGCTGGGCTTGGGGACCCTGGGAGTTCGGAGACACCAGGAAGACCTGGCTGAATCCCTTTCCGCTAAGCTACGCCAACTGGACCGGCCCGGTCACAATCAGCACATCGCAAAAACATTGCTCGATGACATGTCGTGAGACGCTTCCCAGCAGCAACTCCTCGAAACGGGATCGCCCATGTTTTCCCATCACGATCAAATCCGCCTTTATAGACTTTGCGTGGTCGTAAATGACGTGTCCGGGATGACCGAAAGCGACTGTCCGGAACAAAGCGTGACGGCCGGGCCGATGATCAGCCTTGCGGCCAGTTTGAAGGCCCACTATAAACTCGTTTAAATCGAGACGCGCATCTTCCGCAGCTTTGACATGGTAATCGTGGATAGTGTCATGAGCAGCATTCAGGTACTGCATTTGCTCTTCCAGCACGACATCGAACACGTGCAGGAAAGTTATGTGCGCCTCCGGTGCGATTTCCAGCGCCATTTGCGCCGCACGTCTCGAATTCTCAGAAAAGTCTACTGGAACCAGTACCCGGCGATAGGGCTCTGTGGTCTGGTTCTTTACCAGTAATAAGGGCGTTTTACTCATGCGGGCCAATTTATCGGCGGTGTTGCCGAGAAAAAGGTCAGTAAAAAAATTGCCACCGTGCGCGCCTATAACCGTTAACTTCGCAGCCAATTCATCTGCTCTGGCAACGATTTCCTCCTCGGGGCGCCCAAACTTGACGGTAGGGGCACAGCGAACGCCATAATTGTCCTGCAACAGATTGCAGATAAGTTGTAACTCGCGCATAACGCGCTCGACCAAGGCGGCCTCGGCCGTTGCGGGCGTTTTCTTCAGGACAAGGCCCAGCGCGTTCGGTAATCCGCTTTCCTTGACATTCAACAGCTCAACCGAATTCCAGTTCAGGCTGGCGCATAGCATCGCGGCGCGTGTCCCGGCACGCCCGGCAAACTCGGACAGGTCGGTTGCCACAAGAATTGTTCTGATATTCTGCACGTCGTCTCCTCAATAGGAGTTGAAGTCCCGGCATCGCTTGCCTGCCCTGAAACTCCGCCATGTTTTAATAAAGCACATTGACGATTCCAGGAATACCGCCCCCGTATCGCTGACAAATGGGCTCATACGCGATGAATTCCACAGAATTCGATGTGCTTGACGAGAGCGCCCGCTGTTCGGTGAATCTCCGGGATTGGAGAGACGAGCATATCAAATAACGGAGTCGCGTGGCGGCGCTTTGAGATGATGCACGTTGGGATGATGCATTAATAAGACGTCCTGCGCGACCTCTCGCAAACGAGCGAATTCCCTCGGGCTGAGATGTTGCCGTATAGAAGTAATTTATCCGAGAAGCAATTCCTCTGCTTCAGGAAGTCGTGACCAGCCCGGCTATGCGGCAAAACTTCCGGGTTTCATTTTTTGGCGCCAGCCTCTTCGAGGAGTTGCACTATTTCCTGGTGGCCATTTTGCATCGCTATCTTCAGCGCCGTGGCACCGGCCTTCGACTTGGCATGCAAGTTGGCGCCTGCGTCTAGCAGCGCACGCGCCACGTTCTGACGGCCGTCCTGCGATGCCATCATCAGCGCGGTGAAGCCATCTTTTGATTTGGCATTTACATCCGCGCCGGCGGCAAGCAGCACATATACCACTTCCTGCCGGCCATCCTTCGCCGCCGCCATCAAGGCAGTAATGCCGCCCTTCGATTTGATGTTCGCATCGGCCCCGGCCTCCAGCAACTCATGCACCACCAACTGGTGGCCTTCTTTCGCTGCCGCCATCAGCGCCGTAACCCCATCAGTTGTCCTGGCATTGACATCAGGCTTGGCCGTAAGCAGTGCCTGCGTGACCTTATGGTGTCCCCTCTCCGACGCAAGTATCAAAGCGGTTACGCTATTGCCTGCATGAGCATTCACATCGGCCTTGGCGGCAAGCAGCTCATGCACCACCATCAGGTGACCTTCCTGCGCCGCCGCGATCAATGCGGCCACATCATTGTTCGTCCTCGCGTTCACATCGGCGACGGCTGCGAGCAGCATCTGTACCACGTCCGGGTGATTCATTTCCGATGCCATCAGTAAAGCCGTGAGACCATCTTTTGTCCTGGCATTTACTTCAGCTCTTGCGGCAAGCAACGTCTGCACCACCATCTGGTGCCCATTCTGCGATGCCATAATCAAGGGTGTCGTGCCATTGTCCATGCCCGCATTGACGTCGGCTCCCGCAGCCAGCAGTTCCTGGACCACCCGATGGTGACCATTTTCAGACGCGATCAGCAGCGCTGTGAGACCGTCATTCGTCCTGGCGTTCACATCGGCCCCGGCCGTGAGCAACTCTTGCACGACGATCCGGTATCCTTCCTGCGACGCCGCCATCAGGGGGGTGACGCCGTTGCCGGTGCTGGCGTTGACGTCGGCTTTGGCGTCAAGCAGTGCCTGTACAACTCGAGGAAACCCACCCTCCGACGCTATCAAAAGCGCTGTCAAACCATCGTTTGCCTTGGCGTCCACATTGGCGCCCGCACCCAGAAGCGCCCGTACTACCTGCCGGTTGCCCACCGCCGCCGCTGCCATCAATGAGGTGGCGCCGTTGGTCATGCTGGCATTCACATCGGCCTTCGCGGCAAGCAATGTCTGCACTACCGCCAGATGACCTGTGGTCGACGCGGCCATCAACGCTGTGGCGCCATCTCCCCTTCTGGCATCTACATGGGCTTTGGTTCCAAGAAGTGTTTTGACCTGGGGAAGATCGCCCCTCCTGGCCGCGACAAGCAGGTCACTGTCGGCCCATGCCGCTGCTGAAGCCCAGCACGAGCCCATTAAAGCTATCATCATGCCTAGAACACGCATTCTTCGCGATGCAATCATTCAGATCTCCTTGGTATGGTTTCATTACCTTGGCTTTTGTCCATAGACATCGGCAGCGAGAAGAAGAGCAGGAAAATCGATCACACGAGCCAGAGCTCCTAGGCGATATTCAATTACACCCTATCTTATCTTGGAAGTTCGAGCTTCCAGATACGTCACGACCGCCGCAATTCGCCCACTTTATTGAGCCTGTAACGGCGATAAATAATTTTGCTATTACGCTTAAACCCGATTACAACCTATCTGAGCTGAAAAGCTCAGCAGCCGTTATATCATGGACGAACATTGGCTACTACCCCAACCGATTAGTGGATATTAGCGCTGATTTACAAGCCTGTAGTCCCTGTTTCCCGCAGAAGATGTCCGGATGAAAGGCCCATCTTTTACTGTCGCTTTCGCCGCTCTCCCCTGCTCGCCGTGAGCTTCTGTCACCGAACCGCGGTATTTTTTCTATGCTATCCTGATCAATAGCGCTCATGCGAGTCAATCTATCTGCGATGTCCCTGAAGAAAATTATTGCGGAGTATTTTTTGATAAGCTTGGCGAATAACCGTGCAGGAAATTTCGAATATGAAAAAACTCTGTACCGCCGCCAATCTCATGGAAGCGCAAATCAAGCTCGATCTCCTCGGGCACGCCAACATAGACGCACGGCTGTTTAATGAACATGCGCAGGGCGGCCTCGGAGACATCCCTTTTACCCATGCTTATCCAGAGGTTTGGGTGGTTGACGACAATGATCTTGCAAGAGGCCAGGTAATTGTCAGGGCTTTCGAAAAAACCCCGGTTGAAACACGTGTGGTTTTCTGCCGGGTGTGCACAGAGGAAAACCCGCGTAATTTTCAATTATGTTGGCGGTGCGGAGCAGGGCTCGAATGAAACCGGTGCCATGAAAGATATGATGATTGGGAATAGCCGACTTGCATTGGCAGCTCGGGAATCAGATTGGAAAAATATCCCAAGTAATTGGCGCGGAGCCGGTAAAGCTGGAACCACTGTCTAGTCAACCTTGCCAGCGCTCTTCCGATCTATGACGGCTGGGATATCTTTGGTGGGCCGGGCGAACTTCCCCTTGAGATCATCAACGCCTGATTGAGGCCTGGCGAACTGTTCCAGGTCTGCACGCCGCCGGCGCTCTTCTGAACTGTTCAGCTTCAGCCTCTTATCCCGCTTTTCGACCAAGCCAGGGATCGCTTCTCCATCGCGATTGAAAGACCAGCCAAGCATCGGCGCACCCAATGGCATCTTATCGCCGGGGTTTCCTTCATAACCCGTATTCCAGACGTGCCAGGTTTTGCCATAGCTGTTCATCTTCCCCTTCATCAACTCTTTTTCCGCGGCTTTCGGAATACCCGGGGCAACTAGCTGCCCGGTAAGAATTTCACCATTGTGAGGATGCCAGTATTTTCTTTCGGCTTCCGGCAAGGCAGCAAAAAGCTTTTCGGAAATAATGTATTCGATGCCATTCAGGTTCGCTTCCTCCGTGTTGTCATCAAATAATACGCACTGTGCAAAATCCTCATTTACCTGATGACAGTAATGATGTGCCTCCATCTGGTCTTCCGGAGAATCCTTCATCGGATGAAAACCGACAAGATAGATGTCAAACGGTTTTAATGGAGACTTGCCTTGAAGAAGTTTTGCACCCAACTCCAGCGCCCGTGTTTTGGCCGTCTTTTCCTCCCCGGCGGGTATCGTGTCAGGCAGCGAGCTTGCTTGCGCCATTTGCGTGAGGGAGCCTGCTGCAGAGGCAGTTGGTATTGCGGCGGGTAGTAAAGCAACACATAAAATAATGCGGAAATTTAAACGCAGCCCGTCCATATTATCTCCTTCATATCCCAATATCTCCTTCATATCCCAATTTTTTATTATAGGGATACTGCCGCACGTTTCGGTACGGTAGCGCACAAGGTATAAACAACCGCTGGCTAAAATGTGTACCTTGCGCTCATCCCCACTATTACGTTCCTCCCCGGCGCAGGTTCGTAAAAGCGGCTGTTCCCTTCGTTTACGATTACCGAGCCCACATATTGCGTATCGGTGATATTGTCCAACCGCAAGAATTCGCTGAGCTTCCAGCCGCCGATCTGATGCGAATAGGAGAACCGGATATTTGCGATGCCATATCGTTTAGCGGCTTCGGTATTGGTATCGTTTGCGAAAACCTTGTCACGATAGATTGCTTCAGCTACTGCCGAGAAACCTGGCAAGCCGCGGCGCCATGCCAACTCCATGTAAGCGGTATTGCGGGGCACGCCAGGCAGAAGGTTACCATTGGCTACGGTTGTGGAAAGCCCTCCCGGTCGGAGGTAGGTATATGAATCCTGGAATTCAGCATCGAGATAGGTATAAGATAAATAGGCGGAGAGATCAGCGCCAAAACGGGAGTCGGCTGAAAACTCGACACCACGGCGCCTCGTGTCAGCCGCATTCTGAAAAGTGGTTCGGCCTCCGGAATTCGTCGCAGGCAATATTTCACCGCTAACCAGCGTTTCAAAAAGTGCCAGATTGACGCGTGTATTGCTCGTTGCCAGCCACTTGACCCCTGCTTCGACATTCCGGCTCTTGCTCGGCCGAAGCGCAAAATTGAGACCTGTTGCACCGTCCGGCCTGTAGGCAAGCTCGGCAAAAGTCGGTGTCTCAAAACCTTCCCCCCCGCTGACGTATAGATTGAGCGTGGGCGTGGCCTTATACAGCAGCCCCAGTATCGGAATAACATTGCGGAAAGTCAGGCTGCCGCTGTCATTAGTGTTATCAGACCGGATAAAAAAATCCTCCGACCTGAATTTCACTTCCGTATGGCGCACTCCAGCAGAAAGTATCCACGCTGGTGCAAACTGCCACTCGGCTTGCACATATTGGCTGAAGCTGGAAACCGTATCGTCCTCGTTGCGACGCATATCTCCGCGTACACCCAACGCCATCCCCGAGAAGTTCTCGAATCCCTTGCGCCTTTCTTTGGAAATCTCATAATCGATGCTCGCAGTGACCGTCAGAGGACGCTCCCCCCCGCTGCGATGCATCCATCTTAAACCGAGTCCGCCAAATTCGCGATCCAGGTCGACAACACCTCCCGAGCTCGTGGCCGGAATTTGCGCGCCGCGCGAGACGGCGAGAAACTGCTCAATTTGCCGGGTCCCCGTATAACCTATCAGCTTGATAGTGTTCGCGGAAGAAAATTTATGCGTATAGACGAGGCCCCCCTGGGTATTGTCGATGCTCTTGCGGGTATTGAAGGTAGTAGCGCTTATATCCGCCTGGCGCGGGTTAACGCTCACTTGAGAGCGCGTGAGCCCGAGCGGATCCTGCGTATTGCCCTGGTGCAGCTCGTTTGCTATCAGGGTGAGCGTGGCGTCCTGATTGACCCGATAGGTAAGCTTTGCACTCGCCTGGTAGCGCGTAGCGGCGCTGTGGTCGCGGTAACCGTCCGTCTGAAAACGCGAAATATCGACCATATAGTTGAACGGACCCGCTACCGCGCCTGCTGTACCTCCCGCACCTGTCCCACCCAGTGTGCCGCCAAGCTTGATTTCACCGCGCGTCGTGCCATAGCTGCCCCCCAGCAGCGTGCCGGATATCATGTGTTCCGCCGGACCATCTTCGGTGAATGCCTGTATCACGCCGCCGGAGGCATTGCCATAGATAGCAGAGAAGGGGCCGCGCAGCACTTCAATGCGCTTGGTCGAACCCAGGTTGATATTGGCAGCTTGACCTTGCCCGTCGGGCATGGAGGCAGGGATGTCGTCAACAATCATTCGTATGCCGCGAATGCCGAAAGTGGAGCGTGCGCCAAAACCGCGGCTGGATACCTGCAGGTCCTGGGCATAATTTTGGCGGTTTTGAATGACCAGGCCGGGAACACGAGAGAGCGCTTCAGAGAGATTGACGCGGGGCTGGGAGTCCTGGATCACCAGCCCTTCCACCACGTCTATGGACATAGGCAACGAGAAACTCGATTGTTCTATGCGAGTACCCGTAATGACGACCGGATGGAGGGTGGATGGAGCCCTTGACGATGAGGCGCTTGGCTGGGCGACTGGCCGAACCGGCAGTTGAGTATCCGGCTCAGCATCCGGCTGTGCCAACAAGGAACCTGATGCCGATGCCAGAATGAGCAATACGATTACCGCAGGAGCCGGCATCGGATTTAACTTCTTCAATGATTTTGACTTGTTGCCGATACATTCCAAAATGAAGAAGGTACAGACCAGGCTGTTCCCAATATTTTGAATTGTTCAGCTGTTGATTGAAGCGGGCATCGGCATAATCGACATATATAGCGTCCTTGCCGCCATGAGCCCAAAGACTTCCATTTAATACGTCAGGCTGCCAGGGGCTGCTCCGGGTGGAGGAGATAAAGAAGGAGAAGCGCTTTGGCTCTGCTCCACCTTCTGCTTTCCCGCCGCGACTTCTGCGTTTATCTTTTCCACTATCTCGTTTATCCGTCCCTGCCCTGCCGTTGCAGCTTGATTAATAGTTAGGCTGTCCGCATTTGCTTCCTTGATCATGCAGTCATGGTAGACCTGCATTTGTTTTTGCCAGGCGTTAATTGCACCGACACTTCGATTGAAAGCATCTGCGCTACTCGAGTCGATAACCGGTGTTTCCGGCATGACGCCGCATCCACTAGCGGACCAGCTCCCATTTTCCAGTATGCCCGCATTTGCCGTGAATGCGGCAGTGAGCGCAAAAAAAGCTACAAAGAGATTGACGTGATTCATGACATGCTGTCTCCGTATTGTTTGTGAAATGCGTTAATCCAACATGAATTTGAATGGCTTGAATGGTTGGCGTTTAGTGTTCCCGCCGATAAGGTCGTGACCGCGTTTAACGGCAGCTCATCGTTGTTGATCCGGCAATTCTGGCATCGTACATCGTAGATACCGCTCGTGGATAACTGACAGCTGATTTCCGCACACGGCCTGGCTTTGCACCGCTCAAGCCGAGTCCTTAATATAGAGGATACCCTGCCTGAGGTAAGCACCGGCGCAGCCTTTCGGGTCGCTAGAGGGTGCGGTTGACGGAGTTGTTCGTCGTCGACGGTTTGGGGCGCCAGAAATGGATCAAGCCGCCGGTAAACCCGGCGATACCTAACACCAGAATCAGGAATCCCATCCCCATGCCTGTACCCGTATTTACAAAATCGCCCGCTCTTCTTACATCAAAGGGGATGCTGACCAGATTGGCAACATTGCCGCTGCCGTCATCGCCTATCAGCAGCACCTCGTACTTGGCAAGCGGTTCCAGGTTGACGGCAAGCGGGATATTGCCGGACGTGTATGCTTGAGCAGGCATCGACACTACCTCACGTGCTTCCCCACCTTCTATTTTCACCAACCGTACGATCAGCGGCATTTCGCGAACCTCCGACACCAGTATATCCATCACCAGATTCAGGGGTCCTGCCGGCACGGGAGAGCAAAATGGAGGGTAAGAAGGATGATCGCCATCCGGTACCACGTAAGCATTGAAGCCGATCGGAAATGCGCCGGTTTCGATGACGCATGTACCGCCGGTGAAGGCTTCTTTCTGTTTTGCCTGATTATCAGGACGGTAAAGGCTCGCTGTACCGCCAGAGATAACCTCGCCCTGCTGCGCAAGGGCGGCCGGCTCGAATGACATCATGATGCCGAATGCCAAACCGAATGCCACCAATAAATTTCGTTCAGGCAAATTCACACTGTCTCTCTTTGTCTTCGTTCATATCGTGAGGAACGCAACAGCCAACGGCGGCATCCCACATTTACCCTCAAAAACATATGGGAACTGGGCTCCAAGGAACTTTACGCTTGCTTTCGACTTCAATTAAGCCGGAAATGCGCGATTTTCAGAAAACCTTCAGGCCGCTTTACGAAAGGTCAGGTTTATCTGGCACGCACCCGCTAGGGGATGATACCCATCCTTAAGCGTAAGCACGCCATGGTAATGCAGTCTCGCCGGTCCGCCCCACACCATCACGTCACCATGTGTCAATTGTACACGCATCGGTTTATCCCCGCGCCGGAGGCCGCCCCATAAAAACACAGTTGAAATCCCCAGTGACACGGAAACAATAGGCGCGTCGAAGTCTCGCTCGTTCTTGTCCTGATGCAACGATAGCCGCGCTCCCGGCTCGTAGCGATTGACAAGGCATGCATCTGGCGCGTAATTCGGGAAGCCGGCACTCGCCGCGGCGTCTTGCGCCAGCCTCAGGAATATGCTGGGCATGGAAGGCCATGGCTTGCCACTTTCCGGGTTTACCTTATCATAGCGATAGCCGGTGCGATCCGTTACCCAGCCATAACTACCACAATTCGTTATCGCAACCGACATTCGGAAACCGCCCGGCGTCACCATATGGCGAAATGGCGCAGCGGTTGTGACCTCAGGCAGTTGTGCAAAAATGGCCGCTTCATCCCGTGTCGCAAAGCCCCGAAGCACGGTTGCACCGGGGCATAGCTCCTCCCGCTGGGCCTGACATTGCATCATGCCTTCAAACAGGTTGAACGTCATGTTTATCCCTTTTGGTTCTCAAATTGCATCGTGAAAAATGATACCTGCGGTGTGACGGCGGCCCGAGCGGATGCGGCTGACACCGTGGCGCAAGTTGACCCGATATACTCCCCGTGTGCCTTGCACAGGCCGTTGATGCACGGCAAAAGCCACTGCGTCTCCCTGCCTCAAGGGCACGACCTCGGGACGTGATTGCATGCGCGGCCGCTGCTCGGTCAGCACAAATTCGCCGCCCGTGAAATCCCGCCCCGGTTCGGATAGCAAAATCGTGACCTGGATCGGAAATACATGCTCTCCGTACAAGTCTTGATGCAGGCAATTATAATCACCCGGGTCATATTGCAACAACAAAGGGGTCGGGCGAAGCTGACCCGCTGCGTGGCAGCGCTTGATGAAATCAGCGAGCTTCTCGGGGTAGCGCACCGCTATGCCCATTGCTTCGTTCCAGCGGTTACCAATCGCCACCAGCTTTGGATATATCAAGGCACGCAGTTCGGAAATGATACCGGGCAACGGATAGCTGAAATACTTGTATTCCCCGCGCCCGAAACCGTGGCGCGCCATTACGACCCGGCTTCTGAAAATGTCATCTCGCACATATAATCTGGCAAGAGCGCCGCATTCTTCAGGAGAAACAAATCGTTCGATCACAGCCCTGTGCGTCCAGATCATTCGATATTCGCACCCAATCCAACGTATCCACCCGGCGTGCTATGTTCCGCGCAGGAGCAATACTCCACGATTCGCTTGCCGACGTATTCATGCTTGTACTTTCGACTTCGCCTTCACCTCCGCCTCTTTCTCAAGAAGGCTTTGCTTGCGCTCCACGCCCCAGCGGTAACCTGCCAGCGCTCCGTCGTTACGCACCACCCGATGACACGGAATCGCGACTGCCAGTTTGTTTGTCGCGCATGCCTGCGCCACGGCTCGCACCGATTTCGGCACGCCGATCCGCTTGGCGATATCGGTGTAACTTGCGGTTTCTCCCACTGGAATTTCGCGCAGCGCCTGCCACACCCGTTGCTGAAACGCGGTCCCGCGTACATCCAGCGGAAGATCCAGACCGATACCCGGCGCCTCGATAAAACCGACTACCTTTGCGACAAGTTCTTCAAAATCGGCATCGCAGCCGATGAGGTTGGCATGCGGAAAACCATCCTGCAGATCGTGTACCAGCTTATCGGGATCATCACCCAGGAGAATGGCGCAAATGCCACGGCTGCTTTGACCCACCAATATCGATCCGAGTGAACATTCCCCAACGGCAAAGCGAATTTCGATCTCCGTGCCGCCAGCGCGATAGTTGCTCGGCGTCATTCCCAGCACTTTGCCGGATTTTTCGTAGAAGCGGCTGCTGGATTTGTAGCCCGCGTCAAAAATGGCATCCGTTACTGCACCGCCACGGCCAAGCTCATCGCGTACCTTTTTCTCGCGCTGCGCGGCTGCATATTGCCTTGGTGTCAACCCGGTGACCTGTTTGAACGTGCGATGAAAGTGATAGGGGCTCATGCCAACCTGCGCTGCCAGTTTTTCCAGGGCTGGGGCCGTTTCCGCTTCTTCGATAATACGGCAGGCCCGCGTTACCTTGGCTGCACATTGCTCGGCCCGCGGGGGCCTGTCCGGCTGGCAGCGCTTGCAGGGCCTGAAACCGGCCTTCTCGGCTTCTTCGCGCGTGGCGTAGAAGCGGACATTCTCCGGCCTCGCCAGACGAGCAGCGCAGGAAGCGCGGCAATACACGCCCGTGCTCGTGACGCCGTAATAAAATGTGCCATCCGCTTCGGTGCTACGCGCGATGACCGCAGCCCAACGGGGATCACTGACTGTTTCAGCGGCGAGCTGCGCCTTTTTCGTTAACGCGTTCATGTTGTGCTCCTGTCGACAATCGGATGATCTCGATAACGATTGGTAATTTACCGTGTCGATCACCCTGGCGCATCCCGAGTCTTGCTTTTGAATTCCATTTTACTCATCGTCCTGTCCACGGCTTTGACTACTTTGAGATGCATTGAATTGTCACTGTGGGCAAAAGCAATCCGAGAGCAAGATGTAAGATACAGGGCCATTGCAAAAGCGATACAGGAATGGGAAGGTCGCGAAGGAACTGCGGCTGGAGCAGGCATTGACCAAGGTTGCTGCCACCCGGCCTGGTTCCCGGAGGGCAGTATCAGAAATCTTGAATGTAGAGGCCTGGTCTGTGGTTTAGGCAATCTCATTCAGGGCGAATTCCGGTATCTTGATAAGATTACGTATGATTACAAGATTACGGATCCCTTTATATTTTTAACAGGAGAGGTTAAGAGATCTTCCACGCCTGAGCGGCATTGCCTTTCTTAATGAAAATCAGAATCGAGGACAATGCGATAGCGCGCTTTCCCAGCCGCAAGGTGTTTGATCGCATCATTCACCTTACTTAGTGGAAAGTGTTCAACTTGTGGCGCGATATCGTGCCGCGCGGCAAAATCCAGCATGGATGACATTATCGCAGGACCTCCCGTTGGCGACCCGGAAACGCTTTTTTGGCCAAAGATCAGGTCAAATGCCGGAATGGGCATCGGTTCCAGCACAGCGCCCACGACGTGCATGCGGCCGTTCGGTTTCAGCGTCTTTAGCAAAGCGCTCCAGTCAAGCGAAACGTTGACGGTGACAAGCAGAAAATCAAGCGTACTAGCCGCTTTGAGAATATCGGCGCTGTCGCGGCTGGATACCACGCGATGGGTGCCCAACTTACGTAGCTCGTCAACCTTGGATGAATTCGAGGTGAACGCCGTGACCTCGCAACCCCAGGCATTGGCAAACCGTATGGCCATATGGCCGAGGCCACCGATACCTACGACTCCCACTCGATCCGTTGGCTTGACTCCGTAAGTTGCCAGTGGCGCAAACACCGTAACCCCCCCGCACAGCAGCGGACCGGCGGAAGAGATATCGAGCGCATCAGGCAAAGGAATTGCCCAGGCCCAATGCGAACGAATTCTTTCCGCGAAGCCTCCATGGTGCCCTATGATAGTCGCCCCCGCTTCCCCGCAAAGATTGTTATCGCCTGTCATGCATTGGTGACAGTGCATGCAACTACTGCTATTCCAGCCAACGCCCACTCGCTGACCCATCCGCAAACCTTTCGCATGTTGGCCCAGCGCCACGATTCGGCCCACTGCTTCATGCCCCGGTACCACCGGATATCGGGATAAGCCCCAATCATTATTGATGATTGACAGATCGGAGTGACAAAGGCCACAATACTCCACAGCGATCTCCACTTCTTCGGGCGCCAAGGGACCCGGATCGTAGGAAAACGGCTCCAATTCCTGTTTTGCGCCGTACGCGGCCCATCCATGAATATCCATTGCGTGCCCTCCTCGATTGAATCCCTGCATTAATAATCTTACGCATCCTGCTTGACAATAAAACATTGTTGCCGCTTTTTGTCCTATGGGATATCGCTGTTTTTCTTTCCTGGCAAGAATAAACCAACCAGTACCGCACTGTCCAATTGGAGGCATCCATGTCGAGTCGTACTTCACGCTATTTCGCCCCCTTCAAGGTCGTCAGTATCATAGTTCTCCTGTTGATAGCGGCGGCGATTATCTACGCTGCAGTGCTTTCACTCAAAAACTGGCCCGGCATCAACGTGTAGGGTTGCTGATACAACGAGTCCGACATCTGCAAGGAACCGGGAATGACAAAACGACAGGGACGACTTTTTTTCATTGTTTGCACTTTTCTTTCAGCCGCGGTGTTTATTGGCTTAACCATCGACACCCATACCCGTTTTGCTGAACTCACCAATGAAGAAAAGCTTACACCCGCAGTCATAAGCGGAAAAGACATTTGGCATGCGAACAACTGCATCAACTGTCATACGCTACTTGGCGAGGGAGCCTACTACGCGCCGGACCTCACGAAAATTACGCAGCAGCGCGGCACGCCTTACCTGACTGCTTTCCTCAAGGACCCCTCCCAGTTTTACTCTGAAGAACAGCACAGGCGCCTGATGCCGAACCCTAACCTGAAGGATGCGGAAATCAGCGATGTGATCGCGTTTCTGGATTGGGTCAGCCATATAGACAACCAGGGCTGGCCACCCCGTCCGATCATCGTCTCCGGCACAACGATCCCCGACACGGACATCGGGCAACCGGCGATTCAGGCGTCGGTATCGTCAGACCCGGTCGCGCGCGGAGAGGCGCTGTTCCGTTCGGCGCCACCAGCATGTAATGCCTGCCATTCAGTTGCACCCGGTGCGAACCTGGCCGGGCCAACGCTCGCAGGAATTGGAGCGCGTGCCGCAGCCATTATTGCCTCCCCCGACTACCGGGGGTCCGCCAAGACACCTGCTGACTACATTCGGGAATCCATTACCCATCCGAGCGCATACCTGGTCCCGGGGCCGATGTATTCCGCTAATAAACAGTCTTTCATGCCCGACAATTTCGCTACCGATCTCGATACGGAGCAAATAGACAGCCTTGTTGCTTATATGGAAACCTTGAAATAGGAGGCGCTATGCGTTACCGCTCACAGTCTATTGCGTATTGGTATTTTGCCGTTGCCATGTGCCTGTTCGGTCTGCAACTGGTATTCGGACTCCTGAGTGCGACCAAATATCTTGGACCCGACCCGCTACTGGATTTCCTCCCCTTCGACAAAACCAAGGCCATCCATACGAATCTACTGATCGTATGGGTGCTGACCGGCTTCATGGGGGCAACGTACTATGTGGTGCCGGAAGAATCGCGCAGTGAAATCTACAGCGTGAAGCTGGCATATGCGCAACTGGTCACGTGGACATTAATGGGTGTGACGGCCATCGTGGGATATATGTTTGGATGGACCGCCGGCAACAAAATGCTTGAGCAGCCTTTCCCGCTGAAAATCGTGATTGTCGTTGTCATGCTGATGTTCCTATACAACATTTTGATGACCATCAAGCAAGCCGGACGCTGGACTGTCACAGAAGGCGTGCTGGTCGCGGGCCTTGTATTGGCGGCGTTGTTATATTTACCCGCACTTCTTGAATACGATAATTACACCGTAAGCATTTTCTACCGCTGGTGGACCATCCATCTCTGGGTGGAAGGCGTATGGGAAATGATACAGGGCGGGCTTCTTGCCTACCTCCTTATCCGTTTGTCCGGCGCCGATCGTGAAGTAATGGAAAAATGGCTGTACGTCATCGTCGGACTGGTTTTCCTGGCTGGCATACTGGGTACTGCCCACCATTACTATTGGGTCGGGGTTCCGCAGTATTGGCTCCCTATCGGCGGCTTCTTCAGCGCATTGGAACCCCTGGCTCTGCTCGGGATGGCAATGTATGCATATTTCGCGATGCGCCGCTCGGGGCTTTCGCACCCCAATTCGCTGGCAGTGCACTGGACAATAGGCAGCGCGGTATTTACGGTATTTGGCGCCGGTCTGCTTGGCTTCGCCCACACTTGGCCCAGCGTGAACAAATGGACACACGGCACATTGGTAACGGCAATGCACGGGCATGGCGCTTTTTACGGCGCTTATGCCATGATCGTCATGGCGATAATCACCTACGCGCTACCGAATCTCACGGTTAATCGCAAAGTGGAGGGCTCGAGCGTTGGCTACTGGGCATTCTGGATGCAGGTAATGGGAATGTTCGGCATGACGCTCTCTTTCGGCACAGCCGGCATCGGTCAGGTGTATCTCGAGCGGATTTTAGGCTTGGGCTATCTGGACACGCAACTCAAACTTCAGGTGCATTTTTTGATGCTGCTTGCAACAGCGTCCGTATTTGCTGTCGGTGCCGGCCTTTTTATATGGAATTTTTTCCGGACGCCACCCAAATTGGCCGCTGACGTGTTGGTGGCTCCGCAACACCGCATAATACCCGGCATGGACGATGGAGGGCTCGTCAATCAAAAGCAGTGATCCTGGAAGCGAGCATCAAGGCGTCCGGTACCCCGGCGACGAGGCGCCCTATTACCTGCCATTCGGCCACGAAATCGACGTATTCACCCAATGTCACCAGCGAAGCCTGGCGGTAATGCTGAAGGGTCCTACGGGATGCGGCAAGACACGTTTTATCGAGCATATGGCATGGCGCCTCAAACGGCCACTTGTAACCGTGTCATGCCATGACGATCTATCGGCGGCGGATCTGGTCGGGCGTTTTCTGATACGTGACAACGGTACCGTATGGCAGGATGGACCGCTTTCGCGAGCAGTGCGAATAGGGGCGATCTGTTACCTGGATGAAGTTGTCGAAGCAAGACAGGACGCGGTTGTTGTCATCCACCCCCTAACCGATTACCGCCGTGTGCTGCCCATCGATAAAACCGGAGAGTTAGTTGAAGCTGCGCCAGGATTCCAGCTGGTAATCTCTTACAATCCCGGGTATCAACACGTGTCAAAAGATCTGAAGCCAAGTACGCGTCAACGATTTGTTGCGCTGGATTTCGACTTCCCTTCGCCTGACAGGGAGGTCGAAATTATTATTCATGAAAGCGGCGTAGAACAGGGATTGGCGCATGATCTGGTAGCGCTTGCCGGCCGAATCCGCGGTCTGGCTGATCGGGGCCTCGCTGAAGTGCCGAGCTCGCGCTTGCTGGTTGCGACCGCGCGCCTGATCGCCAACGGTATCCCCCCGCGATTGGCATGCAATGTCGGGCTCGTTTCCCCACTCTCGGATGATCCCAACCTGATCGCAGCCATGCACGACCTGATCGACGCGGTGCTAGTGGATTAGCTTGCTCATCAACTGACCATTCTTGACGATTCATCATGGCAGAACCTGAAGAAATCATCATTGATGCCGCGCGTCACGCAACCGTATTTGTTTCGCGCCTATGGTCTCGCCCGAATCAGGGCCAGGATAATGCCTGCACGCTTGCTGCACACAAGCAACGTCTGGAGTTGCTGCTCGCGGCCGTGCATGGTTATGACATTCGTGTTAATGTTGCTCAGGAACCCGCACCCGTATCCGCATTGTCTCGCCTGTTTCGAAACAGGCCTCGACATATGGTTGAGCCCCGTGCGCTGCCTGCTAATGACGGCGCACAAATCTTCCTGCCGGCGCAGCTTGCGTCGCCCGCTCCACTGCAACTGTTCCGCGTCCTCGCGCTGCAACAGGCCGGGCGGGCGCAACGACGGGCTGTTTTCGGTGATGCGATGCCGAGTGCGCTGGCAGAGGATTTGTTTTATTTAAGCGAAGCGCTAGCGGTCGACCATATGCTCGCTCTCGATTTCCCCGGGTTCACGCACGATCTTCTGTCGCTGCGCCATGCCATGTTGTCGGAACGGTTGCAACCCGCATTATTGAACGCGCCCGAACGCGTAATTGAAGATTTTTATTGTCAAGCGCTTAATGCTCACCCGGCACTTATTCCTTCTCCGTATATCACCGCAGCCGCCGCGAAAGATTCACTAACCTGGGCGATTGAAACAGCGCGGGGAGTCTCAGCGATGTGCGATTCAGGGAAGATACGCTATCGCGGCATGCGCAGTGACCTGTGGCTTGGCAGGACTCTACCTGTGGCCGCAGCGCATCAGAAGCAGCTCGATGCTGCAAATATGCCCGATGCGCCCGCACAAACTCCGCGTACTGCGCGACTGTCACGCCGTCCCGAAGTACGGAAAAAAAGCGAGGATGAAGATGATGCCGTGCAGGGCATGTGGATGCTGCAAATGGATGATCCACAGCAACACGTGGAAGACCCGGCGGGCATGCAGCGCCCTACTGACCGGGATGAGAACGCAGACGCGGGTGATATCGCCGATTCGCTTTCCGAGTTGCCCGAAGCATGCCTCATCTCTAACCCCAGACCGGCACTGGAAGTGTTGCTTTCAGATGATCCCCCTGCCCAGCGAGCTGTGCTACCCCCGGGTTTGACAGCCGCTGGGGCAGGCATCTCATATCCCGAGTGGGATTTCCGCATTCCAGGCTATCGGGAACGGGGTGCAGTGGTACGGCTCCAGGCGTCGCCGCTCGGCGACCCGGCATGGGTTGAATCCGTGCTGGCCAAGCGCTATGGCTTGCTGCAGCAGGTCCGGCGCCGCTTCGAGGGCATGCGGCCGCGCCGTATCCGACAAAACCGCCAAGCAGACGGCCCTGATCTCGACATTAGCGCTTACGTGAACGCCTTTGCCGAGCAACACATGGGGTTACCGCTGGAAGATCGCCTATACCAATCCGTAAGGCCTGCGCGACGTGATATCGCCATCGCATTGCTGATTGATATAAGTGGCTCGACAGATGGCTGGGTTTCTGGTGATTTGCGCATCATCGATGTCGAAAAGGAAGCACTGCTGCTGGTCAACTACGCGCTGATGGCCTTGAGCGATCCATTTTGCATCCTGGCGTTTTCTGGCGAAAGTGCGCAAAACGTGACATTGTGGCCTGTAAAGGATTTCGACGAAAGCGATAATAATCTCATACACCGCCGCATTGCCGGACTGGAACCTCAACGCTATACGCGCGCAGGCGCAGCTATTCGGCATACAACGAGCTTGCTCGTCGCTCGCCCTGCCTTGCATCGTTTACTTATTTTATTATCCGATGGCAAACCGAACGATGTCGATCTATATGAAGGCCCCTATGGTGTGGAAGACATGAGGCGAGCCGTGGCTGAAGCCACGCTGCAGTCAGTGCATCCATTTTGTCTCACTGTCGATCGACATGCGCCTCAATATCTTGCTGGTATATTTGGTCCTGGACACTACGCCGTGCTGCAACACCCCCAATTCTTGCCAGTCGTTCTGGCAGATATTCTCAAGAAGCTAGTCAAGACATAAACAAAATAATCCGTATTTTTTCCGTATATGCTTTGTCATTCACGTGAACTGTCACGTGAACTGATGAAAAATCCAGTGGAAGAGTTCGAGCCGCACGACATCATCAAATCGCCACATCATCCAGTACAATCAGTGTCGCGGTACACGCAAAGGCGCTATAAACAGGCCGGACAGTAGATAAAGGATCGGATAAATGCCAAACACCGCAATGAAGAGCGCGAGTTCTCCGGTCGACATATATCGCCTTGCCGCCAGCCATGTCTCTCTCATTGATGAGGATTGGTCACGACTGATAAAATTGGTGGGGCCATGCATGCATCAGCCAGAACCAGCGCGTGAGCCTTATGAAGCACTGGTGAGAGCGGTGGCATACCAGCAATTGCATGCTCGGGCGGCGGACGCCATTATCGGCAGATTTCTGGATTTGTACCCCGACGGCGCATTTCCCCACCCGACCCAAATACTGGCGTCCAAATTTGAAGATCTTCGTTCGTGCGGTTTTTCGACACGCAAGATCAGTACGATAAGAGGTATTGCTGAGGGCGCATTGAGCGGCCTTGTGCCGACTCGCGATATCGCAGGCGAAATGTCCAACGATGAACTCGTTGCCCGCCTGGTAGCGCTGCCGGGTATTGGCCGCTGGACGGTCGAAATGCTGCTCATCTACACGCTCGACCGTATCGATGTGTTGCCGGCCGATGATTTTGGTGTACGCGAGGGCTACCGGTTCCTGAAAACTCTTGATACTATTCCCGGTCGCAAAACGATGGAAACAGCTGGCATGCCATGCAGCCCGTATCGAACGGTAGCATCATGGTATCTATGGCGCATCCCGTCGCTGCCTGGTTATACAAAAATGAAGAAGAGGATCAAGAAGGGGTAGCAAGCCTGTATATCCGGGCAATTTGACGGATTAAGCTGGTTAATGCCGATTTCTCGCTGTGTTTAAGGCAATTTTCGCGATTCAAGGCAGCATTTCCATCACGCCGCGCTCCGCTGGTTTAGAATGCGCCTTGCGAAAACCCCCACTGGACCCGAGGAACCGCTGAGTACGTCTCCGGCGGATCACAATGCGCTTGCCGATGGCTTATTAAACCCTCGTTGACTTCAGAGCGCGAGCAAATTCGTTTTGCTCCCTTTTTAACCGGAGAAACAGATGCTGTTTGAGCGCGTCAAGTCCCTGGATCATATACTTGAGTCAGCACGCACAAGGGGACTCAAGCGCCAGCTTGGGGCCTTCGACCTTACCATGCTGGGTATCGGCGCCATTATCGGCACCGGCATTTTCGTGCTGACATCGGTTGCTGCGGACAAAGCCGGACCAGGCATGATGTTTTCGTTTGTCATCGCCGGTTTTGTCTGCGCACTGGCAGCGCTTGTGTATTCCGAGATTGCAGCGATGGTACCGGTTGCGGGGTCCGCATATACCTATTCCTATGCGGTATTTGGAGAGTTGGCGGCATGGATGGTGGGTTGGGCGCTTATTCTGGAATATGCGGTAGCAGCCGCCGCGGTTGCCGTCGGGTGGTCCGGCTATATTAATGGCTTCCTTCATGAGATAGGGTATGGGCTGCCCCTGGCTTTGACTGCGGGGCCTTACGATTTTATTGTTCTTACAACTGAAACCGAAACAGGTACAACAGCGGGCACAACCACCGCAGGCGGTTTCAATCTACTGGCATTCCTGATCTCGCTTTTCGTTACACTTCTTCTAATCATGGGTACTTCAAAGAGTGCCAGATTCACGGCTATTCTTGTCATCGTAAAAATAGTCGCGCTCTCGGCCTTTATCATTCTCGCCCTGCCCGCCGTCAATGCCGCCAACTTTGAGCCTATGCTGCCCAAAGGCTGGGGTACCCCGCTTTCGGGTGTGGGCGTGCTCGGCGCCGCCGCGTCCATCTTTTTTGCCTATATCGGGTTTGATGCCGTCTCGACGGCGGCGGAAGAAACCACCAATCCTAACCGTAACGTACCTATTGGGCTCATTGGTTCATTGACGATATGCACTGTTTTTTACCTGGTTGTCGCGTATGCTGCAGTGGGCGCTGTCGGTGCCCAGCCAGGTGCCGAGCTATCCTTATCCAAGGAACCCCTGGCTTTTGTGTTACGTGAGGTGGGTTACCCGGCGGTCGGCAATTGGGTAGCTTCTGCCGCTATCGTCGCCCTGCCCTCTGTGGTGCTGATGATGATTTATGGGCAAACCCGCGTTCTGTTTACGATGTCGCACGATGGGCTTATGCCGAAGTTCTTCTCCCATGTGCATAAGCGTTTTCATACCCCACATGTCGTCACCCTGGTTACAGGTATCGCGGTAGCCTTCTTCGCTGCGATGTTCCCGGTCGGAATGCTGGCCGACGTCTCGAATTCCGGCACCCTCTTCGCATTTTTCATGGTGGCGCTGGGCGTGATGATTCTGCGCCGCCGCGAACCGGACCGGCACAGACCGTTCAAAACGCCGATGATCTGGATTGTCGGCCCTTTGGCCATGGCAGGATGCGCGCTGCTATTCATCAGCCTGGGCTGGAATACGATAAGATTGTTTCTGTACTGGGCCTTGACCGGCCTCATCGTTTATTTCGCTTATGCCCGTAAGCATAGTCATTTGGGAAAACAGCAGACGGGTAGTGGTTGATGCGAGTATATCCGCCTCAACCAATTGGCGGTCTATTCGTCTGCAACTGCTTTTCTCTAAGTCGAGCAACCCCTCATCCTGCCTGAATCCCGGTATTACCGTTTCAGCTTTGCAAATGACGCCGTTTGAAGCCGCTTCCTCCATGCCCGACCACAAGCAGGGCAAGGGCGGCGGATTCGGAATTTGCGTCGAATTGCACGGATTCCGGGAAGGGGGACCTCAGCTGATCCATTCCCTGCTCCGTACTGCTTAATGAAGTTATTCGTATTGAACCGACGCCATTGGCGCTACTAACGCCAAAAAACCGATCTTCCGCCGTCTGGCCTGCGAATAAACCATCTCCCATAGCGGATGGGCCGATCGTTCCCAGCAAATTATTTGACGCATCGAAAGCTTCAAAAAGCACGCTTTTAAAACCGTCTCGAATGTTGGCAAGCCCCATGTCAGTCCATATCAAACCGGCATCGGTAGGCAACTCGCCGAGTAATTCCTTGCTGAACGAGAATGTCAGGATCGAGTCGCCGTCTGAATACCATGTATTATGCGAAGGGCGCGAATTATCTGTCGAGCCCTCTTCTGCTTCGGCCGGAACGGCCTGGCCGGCAGGCTGCAACACCATTCCATGCGGCGCCAGGGCGTTGAAAGTATCAAGGATGCCGTTCTCAAAATCTTCGAGATGAAAATACGCGAATGAAGCGCGGGCAAAACGGCTGGCCGCGAAGGACTGATAATGAACAGGACCTATCAGCGTAGCATTTTCCCCCAACGGTTCCGCTAATACCGCCACCACTGATAACGCCGTACTCAAGTTTTCCATATGACGTTCATTTTATAAAATTGGCGCTTGCGATCCGAAGCAAACGGAAGCGAAAAGTAAAGTCAGAATTCTCGGTAATTTTCGTTGCGTAATAGAAACATTATTTACCCGCGTTAATCATCTGAACATCGGACCAAGGTACTAGAATGCAGGATAATGTGGCGGTGAAAATCATCGTGAAACACTGCCCCTTGTTTCATAATAGCCTCAAAATGACGAGACGTTTTGCACGATTCGATCGGCCGCCGAAAGGTTGGGAAAATTGGGCATAGCTGCGCTTTTATGACTGAATGACTGGCGACCCTTGCGGCAGAACGTCAGCTTTAGCAATACTCAGGGTTGAATACTTCTGCTTGCCTGACAGAAACTCTTGACCTGCCAAATCCTGGCATTATCTTCGATTGCTACCTTTACCAGGCTCTCCTGACGTTGTGTACCAGATTAGCGCCAGAGTTGCTATCCTTCAATCGTACCCGAGTGTACCGCGTTTCATAGCATTCTCACCCAACGCAAGAACTACGGGTTTTCCGCAGAACTATCTGTCGCCATTGAACTCGGACGGATTATTAGCAGTCCTATAGTTCTTGGATAAAACAAGACTCTGCCGGATGAGTGAAAACCCTGCTCATCAACGTTCGGCCAGCGTTCAAACTGCGCCCCTCTTTCTTCCTTGGCCGAATCCATCGGCAGGGTCAGAAATCCGCAAATCCACCCCTTATATATATCGCTTCTTTCATATACCGCTCCTTTCGACTGGATCAAACCAGGGCTTTCGGCTCCCGATGGCCCTGGGTATCGTCAAATCGTAAATAATTCTTATGGGAAGTTTATTCCAGCCAGTTATGACAGACAGTTCCATGGGTTCCATCTTCCCTAATGATTCAGATGGCGAATGGTGGAAAAAAACCACTGTTTACCAGATCTATCCGCGCTCCTTCTTAGACACCAATGGCGACGGCATTGGAGATATACCGGGCGTCATAGAAAAACTTGATTATCTTAAGGACCTCGGTTACGAAACGATCTGGATTTCTCCCTTTACGCAGAGTCCGCAAAGAGATTTCGGCTACGATATCAGCGACTATTTTTCTATTTCTCCACAGTACGGCGATATGGCGCTTTTTGAAAAACTGGTGCAAGAGGTGCATGGTAGAAAAATGAAGCTCATATTCGACCTGGTACTGAACCATACCTCTAATGAGCATGCCTGGTTCAAGGAATCGGCAAGCTCACGCGACAATCCGAAAGCGGACTGGTATATCTGGAAAAACGGGAAAGGCAGGAATGGCATGAAGCCGCCCAACAACTGGCGCGCGATGGCCGGCAACAAAGCCTGGACATATTACCCTGAACGGAAGCAGTTCAATTACACGGCCTTTCTCCCTTTTCAGCCCGACTTGAACTACCACAATCCCGAAGTCAAGCAAGCGATGTTTGATGTCGTCAGATTCTGGCTAAAAAAAGGGGTAGATGGCTTCCGGCTGGATATTATAAGCGCGATTTACGAAGACGCCGAACTCCGCAGTAATCCGCCCAGCTTTCGATTGACCCCGTCAGACAAATCCTTGTCCATTTTTTTTCAAAATCTGAAAAACAATTTTCTCCATGAAAAAAGCTTTGAATTTGCAACTGAGTTAAGAAGCATAGTGGACGAGTTCGTTAATCCCAGAAGAGTCTTGATAGGGGAATCGCATGGTGACGAAGCGCTGATCAACCAGTTTTGCTATAACAACGGCAAAAATGGCTTGAACGCCATCTTCCTTTTCAAGGCTATTTCGACACCGTTTAAAGCGGAAAATTACCGCAAGATGCTGTTAACATTTGAAGAGCATTTTCCTGAACCCCTGATACCCACGCTCGTCTTTGCCAATCATGATCGCACGCGAATCATCAGCCGTTTGGGTGGAAGTGTAGCAAAAGCGAAGTTGCTGGCGCTGTTTCAATTCACGTGCAGAGGCATTCCATTCACCTATTTCGGGGATGAAATCGGCATACCCAGAGTAAGAATTCCGCTAAAACAGGGAAAAGATGCTATAGCCATACAGCATAGCTGGATTCCACAGTTCCTGGTGGATAAGAGCCCTGAAATTCTCAATCGCGACGAGTGCCGCACACCGATGCTATGGAACGAAAAACTGAACGCAGGTTTCTGTGCCGATTCAGTAAAGCCCTGGCTGCCCGTCGCTGAAAATTTCAAGGAAATAAATGTTGACAGGCAGATAGCGGATTCCGATTCGCTGTTTAATTTTTATAAAAAAGTGATTCACCTTCGAAAGGAAACGCCCGCGTTACATGCGGGAAGTCTTGAGATTGTGCATGATTTATGCAATAAAAAAATTCTCGCATACAATCGCATTTTCAATGGAAAAAAATACAGCGTAGTACTGAATATGTCACAGTACGCGCAGAAAAACCCGGTAAACCATTCCAGAATACTGCTTTCGACACACCTTCAAAGCGAGGCACATCAATTGCAACCCTTTGAAGGACGAGTGACAATGTTAGACTAGCGCCCTTAAAATAGCATCAGCCGCTAACTCCATAAATAAACCTTCTCTTACAAATTAGAAATGAGGAGCAACATTGATCATGACCCCGTTCTCGAAACGAACCATAACTTCTGTCATTGCCGTTGCAGGCTTCGCACTACCGCTAATAGCCCTGGCAGGTCCGACGACCGTGCCCTTGAAGATTAGCGCGGTAACGCAAGAGAAATCGGGGCTCAATCCAGACTGCCCCTCCGGATTTGGCGGCACAACGACCGGCACAGGTAAAAGCTCACATATGGGCAAGATTTCGATTGCGGCAAACGATTGCATTACGCCGGTCGACAAGCATTACGCTTTCATCGGCAAATTGACGATCACCGCGGCAAATGGCGATAAGATTAGCGGTGACTATAGCGGTTCTCTTGTTCCGACAGATACGGTACCGGTATATTCCTTTTCCAATGCAACGTTTCAGATCACAGGCGGAACGGGGCGGTTTTCAAAAGCGAACGGGAGCGTGGAATTACAGGGAAGCCAGGATATCAAGACCGGCAAGGGAAAAATGGAGGCAGACGGAACGATCTCCTATTGATGATGCGGAGAGGGTCCAACCGCCGGACTTGGGTTTAAGGGCTTCTAATGGCTATTGTGCTGGAAGCCCATGCGCAACATGCGTTTTTTACGGACAGGTTTAAGCAGCAGCGATAAGCAGAACAGTAAGGCGCTAAACAAGACAATGGCAGCGCCAGAGGCAAATTAAGGATATAACTCAGGTAAGTTCCAATAACCCCTGTCGGGGAGCAGATCAGAACCGAATAAATCAGCATGCGGCTGAAGCTGTCCGTCATCACTCGAGCCGTCAATGCGGTCACGATAAGCGTGGCGGCAATCATGGTGACGCCGACTACGTTCATGGATGCGATGATCGAAAGCGTGAGGAGAATCGAAAGCACTGCACCGTCAATTGGGGCATGCCACAATCCATGACCTATATAGCTCACGCCGCGCAGTATTACGTATACGCCAATCAAGCCGCATAAAGTGCCTACCATCAGCCCAGCCAGAAGGGTACGGAATCAGAAGAATAGCTCCTTGTGCGATCTCGACCGGCAAAAGATGCAGCTTGTCATGCCGCACCCCTTGCATGGAAATAATATGATTGGGCGAACTTTTTTACGTTCCTGAGAGTTCCACTCAGAATGGTCATCAGGCAACCAATCACACAACTACTTATATCTATATGGCTCTTGGAGCAACCATTTTTAAGGCCGATCTGCGAATCGCGGACCTGGATCGCAATTATTATCACGACCATTTGCTCACCCTCGCCCGCCACCCATCGGAAACCGATGAACGCATGATGGTGCGATTGCTGGCCTTTCTGCTGCACGCCAATGAATCACTATCGTTTGGTAATGGATTGAGCACGTGTGATGAACCCGATCTCTGGCAGAAGGATTTAACCGGCGCTATCGAGCTCTGGATAGATGTGGGCCTCCCGGATGAAAAACTCATTCGCAGAGCCTGTGGTCGTGCCAGTCAGGTATGCGTTTATACATATGGTGGGCGAATTGCCGACACTTGGTGGAATCAATGCCGCGGTAAGCTCGAACAGATCAAGAACCTGACCGTGAGCAATTTACCAAGGGAAGCCAGCCAGGCCATCGCGAAGCAGGCGCAACGTAACATGCGTTTGAATTGCACGATTCAGGACAAACAAATATGGCTGGTCGACGGAGTTGAGTCAACGCTGTTTGAGCTGGTAAATCTGAAGAGCTTGCCAGCAGCTTGAAATCTTCAATCGAGCATTGTGGCAAGTAAACTTGAGAAGCGTAATTGGATGTCAATTCTGTGTCTCAGTCAGCCTCAACCCAGGCAGAAGAAAATCATCAACGAATCGCCGCCTGATTAAGCCGCCATACACAACATTGAGCATAACTCAGCGAGCACATTCCTAACAAACCCAGGAAATTCAGAGGATTTGGTTACTCCCTGTGTGATAAAACCATTTAGTGATTGCCCTGGACGCTACCAGCGGTATTTAATTCCTGCTTGTCCAGCGATGCTATTGCCATTATTCCTAACCAACGCATGGCTATAGTTGGCCGTAACAAATATGTAGGCGTTCTTGGCTATCTCGCCGGAAATACCTACGCCGGCTTGACCCACTGTGCCGCCCAGGGCCGTGTGCAAGGCTACTGGATTTTCACCGTTCAAATTGCTGAAAGTAGTGTTGGCTCGTGAACCAAAAGTCTGCCATATATTGGCGCGTGCCCATGTGGTGATAAGTCGTCCGCTTCTGGATTGCCATTGCTTGGTCGAGCGAGCACCTAAGCGACCGGACACATTGGTGGTGTCGCCAAACTGAATTTTTCCAAAAGTATCTGCGGTGTCTCGAAGATCCATGTGTTGAAGCAACACTTGCGCTTGCGGTTCGAGTGTCCAATTACTGCCCAGGCTAAAAGCATGACCACCTTCTGTTGACGCTATAAATCCCCAACCATTGGTTTTGGACGACTCTCCCAAACGGGAACGCGTTGTGGCTTCTCCGTAATAGGTAAATTGGCCCACCGTATCGAGGTAACTGCCTGAGTTTACAATTCGCGTCCAGTACGCACCAACCGAATATCCGGCCATCGTTGCACTTCCTGCTCGATGACCGCGAAAGTCACTAATACTGGCATTAATATACCCTACACCCAAATAAAGCCCAGCCTGGTCAGAGTTCTTGCCGTTATTGGATTGACCACGGTAAGTATCGACACCTACCTGGAAGCCGCCATAATTAAATTTATAGGCGGGACCATATTTCTCGAACTGTTCAATATTGCCACCACCAGGTCTTGCTGAACCATGCTCGCCGATAATGCGCCCCCAGGAGGCCTTGGGTCCGAGACCTCCTGCATCAGCGCCGAACGATACGAGACTGTCCTGTCCCTGCCGATCATGATAAGTTCCCAACATTGATAATCCTAGCCGGGTGCCTAGGGCCGGAAGTGCCATATTAATTGGTACTTCAGGGCGATAATTGGGAATAGCGGGTGACGACGGCGTCGTCGGATCTTTCTCGATAACGCTGCGCAAGTACCAGTTTCCGTCAGTGGCATCCAAGCCTGAACCTCCTTTTCGGAGTTCATATTCATAAGCGCCTCCTGCTACTCGCTGCCCCAATACGAATACACTGTCCGCCGAGTGCGTTGCATCCCGTACTTCCACTAGCTGAATACCGTTTGCAACGGTCGGCGCGCCCAAACTACCTGGGGCCTGAGAAACATAGACTTGCGTGGCGCCAGATCCACGCTGCGTCCGGTCGACGATCAACATGTCGGCCTCTGATCCAGTTGTGCCGCCAGAAGCGGGGCCGGCGCCAAGCCTGGCGTTAAGCAGTAGCCGACCGCCATCAGAGACGAACGTGCTTGTACCCACGCCTGAATTTGGATCGGATATATCGGTGATGACAAGGGTGTTACCAACCGCGGGACCACGCAAATCGATTACGCCAGCATGGTTGAATGTAGAGAGATTGACCAACTGGCTTTGAACGACACCGTTACGATGTAAATCATAGAAAACCGGGTCCAGTATTTGCTCTGAAATACCTGTTTTTGGTTGATAGAAGCCGCTGTCATCCGTAAATGCCGCGTTCGTCACATCTGCAAAGCGTACAGCACCAGCGACGGTGTTGTTGAAAACGGAGTTTGGCCCGCCAAAATCGCTTATCGCCACTCGCTTCGTGTCACGTATGCCATCACCATCAGCGTCTGCGAAGTGACGCATTACAAAAGAGTTGGGCGAATAATTATTGAAGGTATTGGAACCGGTGCCTGTTAAGGAAAGATAACCCGTTATGGTGCCATAGTTGTCGATTGTGACGTCGCCATCTACCGGAGCAAATATGCCGGATGCTGCAATTGCCCGGTCGGACAAGGCCCCGATATTTCCACGATTAGTCAGGAACGTTGTCGTGCCACCCAGAACAACCCCTGCAGACGGCGTATCAAATCGTTGAGTGGACGAGCCATTGCTCAGTTCTTGCCACCCCCCGAAGACTGTAGCCCCCTGCGCAACAACTATATTCGTAGAACCACTTGTGCTTGAGGCCAGCATGCCTGCACCGAATCGACCTGTCGCAGTCACATCGGCGTTCACGTTCACTGTTGTGCTGTTCGCGGCAACCGCCACAAGACCGAGTGAGTTCGGACCGCTGGTGGTGACAGATCCTTTGATATTCACATTCGTCGTATCGAAGACCGTGGTGTCTGCGCCTTCATTGATGGCACCGACAACAATGCCATGCGCGGCATCGCCTCTCGTGGTGATTTTACCGGATGTTACTGCGGCTGAAGTCGGCGCCCCAGCAATAATTGGAGACACCAGAATCCCAATTGCCTCTGCGCCCTGCGTTGATATGGTTATCGACTCCAACTGAAAATCGACACCCCCCGCCCTGGACTGTGATGCAATGCCGTGACTCTGGACACCATAAGTGTCAATGGTTGCGCCACCGATTCCATTAACTATAGTCAAGCCCATGCCTTGGTTAACAAGTGATACGCCGGAGGAACCGTCGCCCTCAGTACTGATAGCACCTGACTGTAGCATCACGGAGATCGATGCTGTATTGTCGGTTTTTGTCATTACCGCATTAATGCCGTTAGCGTTGGCGCCTTTTGTTGAGATGGCGGCAGCATTTTCCATGTCAATACTTCCTTCGCCATCATGCTTCGCATACATGCCTTGGCTATTGTCCCCGGTAGTTTCAATATTGCCACCAACGTCTTGCACGAGGCGAACGGAATTGGTGTTTCCGATAGTTAGAGCCTCACCGTAAATTCCGTGACTGCCTGTTCCCGTCGTCTGGATATCGCCTTGTGTGATGACCTCAACGACCGAAAGAGAGGTGTTCTTGGAACTTGCGAATATGCCCGCCGCGTCAGACCCTGAAGTGCGGATAAGCGCCGTGCTTCCCACATCAACTGTGGCTCGTGAGGTATCCGCCCCATTATTGCTACGAACGCTGATGCCGCTAGAACCGGCTCCACTGGTTATGATCGTCCCGGCTGCCGCAGCGCTGACATTGCCGGTACCGAGACTGATAGCATATAGACCGGAGGAAATTTCACCTTCCGTCGTAATAGTACCGCCCGTTTGAGTAATCGAAGCCGTGCCCGTGGACGCGTTGTTGAAAATTACTGAATCTGTCCCATCCGTGTTATAGCCCTTAGTAAGAATCGTTGAGGATGTGACTATTTTGGCATCGCCTTGTCCAAAATGAACAGCATACACTCCGTAGGAAGTATCGCCAGTAGTCGTGATATTACCGCCCATGACATTGATCGAGATATCTCCTGTAGCATCGGCAGTATCGATAGCACCGGTAATTCCGGTACTTGTAGCATCGTCGGGGCTAGTGCCATGACTCGTCGTTATATTGACGCCGCTAGTTGTAATAGAGAGATCGCCAGATGTCCCCTGCTGAACCACGATTCCATCACCGCTGATACCATTGGTGGTAATGGTGGCTGCTTCAACATTGACGTCAATGTTTACGGCCGGATTGCCTGCGTCTGGCCCCCATACTGCTATTCCAAATGTATCCGTAGGGGGCGTAATCGCGACATCCGGCGCGACAATAAGGTTAAGGTCGGTTTGAGGGCGGTATTCTATAGTTTGCGAATAAGTGGGCCCATCACAGTGAATTGTCGCGGGCGCCGTGGGACTAGCTATAACGCCGCATTCGTTAACTGCAAATGCAATGCGGGAGTACACCGAACCGAACATTGCCAGGATTGCCGCAATTAATAGAACAGGGTTCTTCAAGTCGTTGTGATCCGCTGCCAACCTGGCGCCAGGTTGGCATTTATCAACCGCTAAAAATTTCTTACCCATGGCAAGCTTGCCGCTCGGTGTTAGAAGCATCTCTGACGAAAACAGTACTCAGCTCTGTCAGATCGTTGAAGGCAAAATGTGGAGGCTGAACATCAATAAGTTCGCAAATTGTGGGGGATACCAATTTCTGCATGAGTTGAATCCTTCTAGTGGTTTCCTTCGGGGTGCAGTATCTTTTCTATGTAAATATTACCCTACGGCTTAATTTGGAAAAACTGAACCGCCCCGGATTTCATGGAGGCTGGTTGGTTTAAGTCAGGCCGCTACTATGGGAAGGAGCCCCAAGAATCTGAACGAGCCTATGAATGCGCCCCGCGAGGGCTTTGATATGGAGCGGAGAATGGCAAAAAGAATGAGACGAACGCACTCAGCGGTGTTTAAAGCCACAGTGGCACACTGGCAGCACTGGCTGGTGACAAGACGCTGGCCGAACTGGCACAGCGGTTTGAAGTTCACCTCAACCAGATTACCGGGTGGAAACGGCAACTGAGCGAACGGGCTGTCGACCTATTTGGCGGAGGAGGCACTGCGGCGGAGCCACCCGTTGATTTGAGGGTATTGCACGCCAAGATTGGGCAACTGACGCTGGAGAATGATTTTTTAGAAGGCGCGCGAACCCTCGGTGGGATTGTTGAGCGCAAAGCGATGATAGATGTCCACCACGCACTTTCAATCAGCTGCCAGGCCCAGTTGGCCTGCATCATCCTGGGGCAGCGTATATTTCTCTGCCCAAACCAGTCAGTGCCGTAGATCTGGCGCTCATGCGCCGCATTGACGAGTTGCACCTGGAACATCCAGGCCACATTCGAGTCTGGGTAAGAAAACACCTGACGAGGCTTATGACGTGATGCCGCCGACGGTTGAACCGGCAGCGTGAGAATCAGCAGAGATTCCACTTAAAAAATGCAGGTTGCTGTTCAAACAATCAGGACCACTTCTTATCGCAACTGGCAATTGCACTGATATTGATTCGCGTGCCTGCGACAAAGCACATGAAGCTCAGTGTAAATGGTCATCTTGTTTTCATGGATGCCTTGGAAAAAGACACTCCGCTAAAACACGTATACGGGCTGTTGGGGACATAAAACCTACTTCCTACGCCAGCGCATGTACGCCCAATTCAATGGGATTACGATATTTTTATTGAGTAGTCAATAAAAAGAAGACACATAAAACAGCCCCTTCTCCCATCTCAACTTTTTGTTTAATGCATTAGAGTGACCTGCGCCACCAGGAGGTATCTGGTTGGCTGCTTTTGGATCCGTTTTTACTGACAGGAGGTCTTCAATACTTATCCACTCCGGGCTTCCAGCCCAACCTGGAGTTGACCGATCGCGCGATATTGTATCGGACACGGGCTTCAGACCAGAAATCCTTCAGCTATATCGAGCGATTCCATAATCCAAAAAAACAAACTGCTGAATAACGGCCTTGCTAAGGGCTGCATAAAAACGGAAGAAGCTGTTTTTGCAATCCGGATTCCTTAATAAAGGGAACAGCGTCATTCCAGATCATCATTTATCAAATCGTATAAGGGATTCAAATGACTTCAAAAAAAAAAATATTTCTAGCTCCACTGGTAGCTTCATGCATATTGACACTATCGGTCGGCGAAATCCAAGCAACAGATCATACCTCTCCCTTAAAAGAAGGCAATTCACCAAGCAATGACCTTTCGAGCACCAACGCCGGCAAGATGCGGACAAGGGTCGACAGTCTGCGTGAAAAAAATGGCAAAGTGTTTGCCGACGATGACGATTACGCGGATAAGGGACGTGACCACCGGCGCGGAAAAAATGGCCCGAAATCATTGTCGCTCGGTCAACATCCTGATGTTTATAACGATCAAATACAGCCCGTCGCCACCGCAATCGACTACCACAACGGAATGATCTATCTCTTCAACTACGAAAACGACAAGTTGATAATCATAGACCCGACCACGCTCCCCGGTTGGCCTGGAAACGTTCCCTTGCAGCACACAGTCGTGATGCCCGAAGGGAAGAGGATTTATATCACTTCCGACAATACGAAGGACCATCCCTCCTATATCATCGCATTGAGCGTGAACGAGATCAATTGGGATACACGCTTGGCCTCGTTAACCGTGAATGCGGTTTTGGCAGCTGATTCCCCAAATAATCCCTCCGAGTTGCCATTTGTCACACCAGTCAACAAGGTCCAAGCCATTCCCAACTGGCTGATAGGCAGGGGAACCCAGATTCATGGTCCCACGCTGCTCCCCTACTCCGATTTCCTCTACTTTACGGAATTTACGTCGGACAGGATACGTGTGATCAATTACAAAACGAACGAGTTTGTGAGTTTTGATCCTATCGTCATACCTGGCTACACCGAGCAGACGCATGGGGTAAATTTCAACAGGTCTGGAACCATTGGTCTTGGGACAGGATACTTTTTTGACAATAGCATCATCGATATATACAGACCCAACAGGGAAACCGGTGAACTGCAGACGGTAGGTCAGATCATGCTGGGCAACGAGAAAAAGCATGCGGCTTTCACCCATTTCGTCTACTGGCTGGATGAGCGCTACGCTGTCACCGCTTCCATGCAACTGGACAAAACTTCCCTGACTCCTTCAACCACGAAAGATATCATTCCGCCTAGCGTGTGGCTGCTTGATACTCAGGAGGGAACCGCAAAGGAAATAGTCAAGTACACCAATCATGCGAATGGTCATGGCGTGTTTCGTTCTGCATCCGATATTGCGGTGGTGAATGGAAAACTCTATATCGCAGAGGAAGATACTCTTGATTACACGTTCGGAAACGATGGTTACATTTCTGTGTTCGATTTAACCGATCGAGAAAAACCGCGGTTCATCAAGCGGCTTCGACCCGGCTTTGAACTACCGAAGGGATACGCCGTCGCCCACACGATCAGCCCAACGCCAGACCATCGACATTTGCTGGTGGCAAGCTGGGTTTCGGGCTATGTGCTGAAGATTGATACAGAAACTGATACCGTCACCAAGGTTTGGGGACCGAGTGACGGTCTGGTGAAGCCACACGGCATATTTGCCGCAGGAGGCCTTCGCTAATTTCCGGTTATCCCGCTTTATACTCGGCTCATCTTTTTTTCCCGGGATTTATCCTGGGCTGAACAAGATGAGCCCCCTTCTGATCGCAACCAAGATAATCGCGAATTGATATGAAACTGAAATATATAAAAGAAATCCAACCAAGGGCATTCCTGAAGCGTTATTTTCCGGCTGTGCTGACAGCATTTCTCCTGTTTGCCCACGCCGGCATCGAAGCCGCGACTGTCATTCCAACCTCTCCGATACCCTTGCGACCGGAAATCATCGGTCAACTGAAACAAGCACAGGCGGACAAGGATACGCCGTGGCAACTGGTTGTTTTCGGTTTTACGCATTGCAAGGATGTCTGCCCAACGTCTCTCGCCAATCTATCCATGCTCGTCAATGCAGCCGCGGCTGAGAAGATCAAGCTGAACGGAATCTTCGTCACGGTGGACCCAGACAGGGATACTAACGCTATTCTTTCACGCTACATCAAAGCCTTCGGGTCGGATCTTGCCTATTTGCGTTTTGAAGGTGAAGCGCTGGAGCAGTTCAAGGCCGCTTTCAGCGTCGAGACCGCTTTTTACACAAAAAATTCAGGAAATATGCAGAATTATCAGGTAGATCATAGTACTACCGCATTTCTAATCGACTCCAGAGGAAATATCAGGGTGATATTTGATGCGCTGAAGGATGCAGCTCAAATGGAGCAGATATTTCGTGAGAATAAGGCCCTGTTCGAGTCATGATTTGGCCTGTCGTACTCATTCCAATGCTGATAATCGTCTCTCTCACCGCATCTGCGATGCAGATCGATGCCGATCCCCGTGTCATCGTATCGTTCATGGATAAATCGCTTTCTCCGGAGCTCGACATTCTATCCGTGGCAACCGATATTTCCGCGGATAATCATCTCGTGTTTCAAGTCAAGACCAGGGGAGAACGGACAAATGGGGAAGCTGGGGATCACCTCCTGCTGCGTATACTGAATGTGAAAACTTATGGTTTCCTCATTCCGATAAATCAAGAAGATGGCGATAAGGTTCTAATGTATGAAAGCGTGCTGCAGCATGACAGCGCGGTATTGCCCCAGGCATTGGAAATGTCGCGTGGAAATACCGTGCCTGTAGATTTGAATGCCAAGCGCATAGTCAATGGAGCAGAGTTTGTTCTGCCTGTCGACTGGGTCAATTTTGGTGAAGATTTTGGTTTCGATGCTTATACGGTCAAGGCACACATGCAAGGGAATATTGTAGAGATCACTGAGATATACGATCAGGCAGGAAAAGGCCGCGATGGACGCCACATATTCTCCGCTGTTACCCTGCTCAACAAACTTTGCACGCCACAACGGCTGCGATCAAGTCAGTGATTTTCTCTTCTCTATTTCCCGGCATCTGCGGGTAAAAAAGGCAGGCCGCAAATCCTGGAACTGCAAACCTTAAAATAAAGATTTGCAGTTCTTTTTCTTTAGATCTCAGGGCTTGGCTTCACCTTGAGATTATCCGGCAACCAGCGCAAGCCGGTCAATTCCGAGTCCGCTTGCAGCGCGAGGTCATCCTTCTTAAATCCGCGAAGATTGGTATTACCAATAGAAACGCCTCTTCCACCACCTCAAGAGCCAGGTCTTTGGAAATCTGGACTTTATTTTTCCGGCGACGTTTACTGCTCAGGGTATCCTTCCCCGGCCTTGCCATCGGCGTAAGTATTTTTGTTGTTATCTTCCAGTATGTGAAAAAAAGTCTCATCCTGCTTGATCATGCCCAGTTCGCTGCGGGCGCGCTCTTCAATGGCGTCGTATCCTTGCTTGAGGTCGCGTACTTCCGCGTCCAAGGCAGCATTGCGCATTTTCAGTTTCTGGTTGATTTCATGTTGCGTGATGACCTGCTGATCCACTTCCCATACTTTAAGCCAGCTACCCTTGCCCAGCCATAGCGGGTATTGCATCAGAGCAATCAGGGCAGCGAATATTAAGCCCAGTATTTTCACCCGGATACCCCTAAAGACCATCCTTTATCGCAAAGGCGGCGGCGCCCTTTTTCTTGCATGAGCGCCGCCCTCAATTCCAGAATAAGCTAAATCAATGTCCGTGCTTGGTTGAACCCCGATACCGAAACCTGGATAGCCATTATCTTAGTTGATAGAACGCACCTCGTCCGGGGTAGTTTGTGGCGTCGCCAAGATCTTCCTCGATACGCAACAACTGGTTGTATTTTGCGAGACGATCAGAGCGGGAAAGCGAGCCGGTCTTGATTTGCAGCGCGTTGGTAGCAACGGCGATGTCGGCAATGGTGGTATCCTCGGTTTCACCGGAACGGTGTGAAATCACCGAGGTATACCCTGCACGCTTGGCGGTTTCTATGGCGGAAAAGGCTTCGGTAAGGGTTCCGATCTGGTTGAGTTTGATAAGCACGGAATTGGCAATGCCCTGCGCAATGCCTTCTTTCAGAATACCGGCGTTGGTCACGAAGATATCATCCCCCACCAGTTGTACGGACTTTCCGAGCCTGCTGGTAAGCAGCTTCCACCCATCCCAGTCGTGTTCGCTCATGCCGTCTTCAATGCTGAGAATAGGATACTTGTCTACCCATGTGGCGAGATAATCGGCAAACTGCCCTGAATCGAGGCTCAAGCCGTCTGATGCTATATGATATTTGCCGTCCCTGAAAAATTCCGAACTGGCGCAATCCAGCCCGATAGCTACATCCGGGCCCGGTATATACCCGGCTTTCTCTATTGCCTCAACAATAAGTTGCAGCGCGGCTTCGTTATTGGCCAGATCAGGTGCAAACCCGCCTTCATCGCCCACCGCGGTATGCATACCTTTACTGTCGAGCATGCCTCTCAGTGTATGGAATACTTCAGCGCCCCAGCGTAAGGCTTCACGAAAGCTCTGCGCGCCAAGGGGGATTATCACGAACTCCTGCATGTCAATATTGTTATTGGCATGTGCACCCCCATTGATGACGTTCATCATTGGGACAGGCATTGACATAGGCCCCGCACCACCCAAATATCGGTATAATGGCAGCCCTGACTCCTCCGCTGCCGCTTTTGCCACTGCAAGCGACACCGCAAGAACCGCGTTGGCGCCGAGTCTCGACTTGTTGCCCGTGCCGTCCAGGTCGATCAGCGTCTGGTCGATAAAACCTTGGTCCATCGCGTCGAGACCCATGACAGCTTCGGAAATCTCGGTATTCACATTTTCCACCGCCTTCAGCACGCCTTTACCAAAATAGCGCTGAGTATCCCCATCGCGTAATTCGACCGCTTCTCTAGTGCCGACGGATGCGCCGGAGGGCACGGCCGCTCGTCCGAGTACGCCGGATTCGAGCAATACATCCGCTTCTACGGTTGGGTTTCCGCGTGAATCAAGAATCTCGCGGGCGATGACATCTACAATTGCACTCATGCTATTTTCCCTGGTTCATTTATTTATAAGTTATCGAAAACTGTTTTGCTAGGTATTCAGCTTTGCCGAACGATGGACGGGAGGAAATCAAGTCATTGCTGACTTAATTGCTTGAACCCGAATATCGGCCGGTTCCAATTTTTTATTTTGATTTACATCACGTGGGGTTCAATGGGACAAAAGTTGTCCCGGATCAGGTTCAACAAGACCGAATCTATTGGTTGGCGCTTATGGTGGTGTCTTTCGGTCTACTGGGCGTTGACGCTTCCGCTGCCTTGCATTTACCTGCGAAACGGGCAGCTGCCTCGATAAACGCCGTGAATAGCGGATGCCCCGCCTTGGGAGTGGAAGTAAATTCGGGATGGAACTGGCAGGCGACAAACCAAGGATGCTCGGCTTCCGACAATTCAATCATTTCACATAAGCCATCTGCTGCCGATACAGCGCTCACGCGCAGCCCAGCCTGTTCCAAACGGGGAATATATTCATTGTTGACTTCATAACGATGACGATGGCGCTCGATGATTTTATCCGCCCCATAAATTTTCCGGACAAGCGATCCTTCCTTGAGTAAACATTCCTGCCCGCCCAGGCGCATGCTGCCGCCAAGACCCGACTCTGTGCTCCGAACTTCAAGATGGCCCTCACGGGTGCGCCATTCGGTTGTCAAAGCAATTACGGGATAAAGCGTATCGGGATTGAATTCGGTGCTGTGCGTGCCTTCCATGTCCGCCTTGTCACGAGCATATTCTATTACAGCCAACTGCATGCCCAGGCAGATCCCGAGATAAGGGATGCGGTTGATACGGGCATAGCGGATAGCCATGATTTTGCCCTCCACCCCGCGCTTGCCGAAACCGCCGGGAACCAATATCCCATCCATGTGCTTAAGACAATCGGTCCCTTCTTTCTCGATAGTTTCAGAATCCACATAGTGAATCTTGATTTTGCTTTGGGTATGAATGCCGGCATGAATCAATGCTTCCGATAGAGACTTATATGACTCCGTCAGATCCACGTACTTACCGACCAGCGCGATTTCTATTGTTCGTTGAGGATTCTCCAACGCGTGCACCAGTTTTTTCCAGATGCCCAGATCCGCCGCCTTGGCGAGCATATTCAGCTTGTGGCAGACGATCTCATCCAGCATCTGTTCGTGCAGCAACCCCGGAATTTTATAGATACTGTCTACATCCAGCGCCAGTATCACTGCTTCTTCCCGAACGTTGGTGAATAGTGCGATCTTGCGGCGTTCCTCCGGCGGTAACGCGCGGTCGGCGCGGCATAGCAGCACATCCGGCTGGATGCCGATTTCACGCAGCTCTTTTACCGAATGCTGGGTTGGCTTGGTTTTCAATTCTCCCGCGGATGGGATATAAGGCAGCAATGTAAGGTGGATAAAGCAGGTATCTTCGCGAGGAAGTTGCACCGCCATTTGCCGGATCGCTTCCAGAAACGGTAGTGACTCGATGTCGCCAACCGTTCCTCCGATCTCGACGATGGCTACCTGTGCATTGGCCGCGCCCGCCCTGATGTTCAGCTTGATTTCATCGGTGATGTGCGGAATGACTTGCACCGTGCCACCCAGATAATCTCCCCGCCGTTCCTTTTTTATTACGCTCTCGTAAATCTGACCGGTAGTGAAATTATTGAGCCTGCTCATGCGCGCGGTAATGAAACGCTCGTAATGCCCAAGATCGAGGTCGGTTTCGGCTCCATCCTCCGTAACGAATACCTCGCCATGCTGAAACGGACTCATGGTTCCCGGATCCAAGTTGATATAGGGATCCAGCTTGAGCATCGTAACCTTGATGCCGCGAGTTTCGAGGATAGCTGCAAGCGAGGCCGCAGCAATGCCTTTTCCCAAGGAAGATACTACGCCGCCCGTTACAAATACATACTTTGTCATGGCTGCTTATGATACCGGAAAAGGTCCATTCGAACAAATTGAAGACAATGGTAAAGCGGTTTTTGACGGAAAAACAGTTCGATAACTCGGCGGTGTAATTAAACGCGCTCTTTATTACAGCACGTGTGTCAACGGCCGAATTTGATTTATCTGGAGTAAAAAGCAGAGGCGCAGCAACTTTGCCAGTGGTTCGGAATGCACGACGTTCCTTTCAGGATACCTTCGATGCGGCGCCCTCACACACGCTCCAGATCCAATCCAGATGTCAGTCTTTGATATCAACCTCTGTTCCAGTAGTCACCAGGTCGAATAATTGAAGTAAGTCTCGGTTATACATGCGGATGCAACCGATGGAACCGGGCTTGCCCATCTCAGTGCTATCCGGGCTCCCATGGATATAAATGTAGCGGCGCATGGTATCGACTTTACCCATACGGTTAAAGCCCGGTTCACAGCCGGAAAGCCAGAGAATACGGGTGAGAATCCAGTCACGGCCTGGATACCTCGCGCCCAGTTCAGGGGTATATATTTCACCAGTGGGCCGGCGTCTGATAAATACTGTATTGATCGGCTGGCTCGTCCCGATTTTGGCGCGAATGATGTGCTTACCGAGCGGGGTGCAAAAGCTGCCGTACTCCTGCCCTACTCCATTTCCGGCTGAAGAAATTTGATATTTCCGGATGATATTATGATTCTCATCCCATAGATCAAGCTCTTGTGATGGAATACTAATTACAATTTTCATCAGCAACTCTCATCAGCGTGGCGTTTCGTTGCTGTCTTGCGGCGCTTCTCAAAAAAAAGCTTCAACTTTCCCGCTCCTTCTTGCGCGAGAATATTCCCGGTCACCTGCATATGGTGGTTTAGCCGTATCTCCGCCGGCAGATCGATCACGCTCCCGCATGCTCCCGTCTTAAGGTCCGATGCACCATAAACCAGCCGCCCGATACGGGCGTGAAAAATTGCGCCCACGCACATGGCGCAGGGTTCCAGCGTCACATAAAGGGTGCAATCCGCCAAACGGTAATTACCCACGTTTTTCGCCGCATTCCGCAATGCCATCACCTCCGCGTGTGCTGTTGGGTCTGCTGCCGAGATTGGGCAATTGTAACCACGTCCGAGGATGACTCCACTCCTCACCACCACGGCGCCAACCGGCACCTCGCCTGCTTCTTCCGCCTCTGCTGCAAGCTCAAGCGCTACGCGCATGAAGCCGGAATCGTCATTATTCATGGCTGCTCACGTTTCAGGCTACCGTAAAAAATTCTTGATAGGTAAGAATGCAACTTTATATCTCATATCGTACTACTTGTAATGCATGCTGGGCATTATGTAATTGTAATAGAAGAGGCGGCTTACGAGGGTTTTTTGCTATTTGAAGCAATATGGTCTATGAAAATAATAGCGTTAGTTGATTAAGCGGTCTCGGTAAACTTTCAATAACCTTTCAGGAGATGAATATGCCTAAATCCACAAAGTCCACGAAATCTGCACAACCGGCGCAATCTGCTCAATCTGATCAATCCGCGCAAAAAAAATTGAAGCCCCTCAAGGGTCAAGATCGAGTCCGTATGGCTCGATTATTTGAAAAAATCACCGGTAACGTGCAGGAGATGAGTACGATAATGAATCGCTTGCATGGCACGCCTGTGCCCTGGACAAAATTTCGGATATCGTCATCCGGCGCGGCGGGAGCCGACGGTCCTTTCGTGATTACGGTGGTGTGTAACGAAGAAACCGGAGAATGTGGATGCTACGATCACGAGGCTGGAACGTGCGGCCCTTGCCCTGCAGTGAATCTTTAGCACCGGCATAAAAGGATACGACCATGACTTCGAATTATATCGCCGACTCTAACGATTGGCCCAGGTTGCCCGCACTGGAGGACTGGCAGGACACTTGCACTACGCTGCACATGTGGACTCAGATTATCGGCAAAATTCGATTGGCTCTCTCTCCGAATATCAATCACGGTTGGGGTTCTACCCTCTATATCACGACGCGCGGCCTTACGACCTCACCCATCCCTTACGGAAAGTTTACGTTTGCCATCGACTTCGACTTTATTGCCCACGTACTGCGCATCACCACCTCGCAAGGCACTGATCGCGCATTTATGCTGGAGCCCATGCCGGTCGCGGGCTTCTACCGCAAGGCAATGGAAGCACTTGCCCAGTTGGGTATCGAGGTCAAGATTTTCGCCCGGCCGGTTGAGGTGGAAGTAGCAATACCATTCGAGGAAGATACCCAACATGCGAGCTATGATGCCGATGCCGTTTCACGATTTTGGCACGCGCTCGTGCATGCGGATAACGTTTTCAAGGATTTCCGCGCCCGCTTCATCGGCAAGGTGAGCCCGGTGCATTTATTCTGGGGCGGATTCGATCTCGCTGTGACCCGGTTTTCCGGGCGAACCGCACCGAAGCATCCGGGCGGGGCACCCAATGTTGCTAAGCGGATAATGGAAGAGGCCTACTCTCATGAGGTGTCGAGCGCGGGCTTTTGGCCCGGGACGGGCTTGGGCGAAGCTGCCTTTTACGCCTATGCTTATCCCACCCCTGCTGGTTTCGATAAATATCCCGTTCAGCCGGAAGCTGCGTATTTCCACGACAAGCTTGGGGAATTCATTCTTCCTTATGAAGCTGTGCGAACAGCTGACCACCCGACACAGGCACTGCTCTCATTTCTTCAGACCACTTACGATGCTGCCGCCACCCTGGCGCACTGGGACCGGTTGGCGCTGGAACGCAACATCCCGTCCACGTGATCGGAAACACGACGGTGGACGCAGCGATGATAAATTTTCTATACCTTTCTACACCTGAAGCTAACCAAGTAATTTATCGGTTATTTGATGATTTTAACGGTTATCCGATGAGTGGCGGCACAGAAATAAAGCACCAGAATATTTTACGCCGGCCACAATTTGGAGCCCTGGAAAAAAGGGAGTGCAGATATGACAACCAAACCCATACCCGATGGTTACCACACATTAACGCCATACCTGATGATTAACGGCGCGGCCAAGGCCATTGAATTTTACACGCGGGCGTTTAACGCAGTGGAATTATTCAGAATGGATACACCTGGCGGGAAAATCGGACATGCCGAAATTCAAATCGGCGATTCCCGAATTATGCTGGCTGACGACTTCGGCGGCGAACGCATATTTCGTAGTTCGCAATCCGGAGCTGGTTCGCCGGTGGGTCTTCATTTATATGTCAAGGATGTGGACGCAATGTTTGCCCAGGCCACAAGTGCCGGCGCCGAGGTCATCAGACCCGTCCAGGATCAGTTTTACGGTGACCGGACCGGGGGGCTGGAAGATCCCTTCGGGCATATCTGGTTTATCGCGACTCATAAGGAAGATCTCTCCCTGGATGAAATCAAGCAGCGTGCTGCGGCGATGTTCAAGCAAGGCGGCGCCGACACCTAGCTTGAACGGTATGGGCAATAGGTACGCGGAACGTGGCCTATGCTGATGCCGACGGAGGTGCGCGTCCGTTGCAAAGCACCGTCGACAAGGCCGAGTTGCATATTTGCTTTCCGCATTTTGGTGGGACAGAGTTAGTTGGAGTTAACAGGTGGCGGTACCAAACGCAATGCGCATTGCGCCGTCCGAATCTCCTGGAAACCAACTCACCGCTGCAGTCCGATACGCAAGTCATCCCTTCACATATGCTGTTCGGCTGGTTTTGCGAGAGCATCTCCATTGAACCATCGAACTGCCACCTCGAACTTATCAAGACATAGGGTGCAACTCCCCTCGCTTACTGGCGACCCTGCGCGTTGCTGCCTCGGTTGCGAACCGCGAAGCTCCCCTATTGAGCCTTTATTCGGAAGCAAAGAGACATTCGCATCTCTTCATTGCGGTCGTAATCGCGTAAGTTCACGTCGATAGGCTATAATGCCGGTCTTTTGCTTCGACAATGCCAACGTTGCAAGGACACAACCTGACGTGCGTGCGCGGTGACCGCCGATTATTCAGGGATATCAATTTCTCCCTCGAATCAGGTGGATTGATGCAGGTTCAAGGCCCCAACGGGAGCGGCAAAACGAGTCTTCTACGCATGCTGTGCGGTCTGGCGCTACCTGCTCAAGGTGAAATTCACTGGAATGGCGCCGAAATTCGTTCACTTGGCGGAGATTATTATGGCGCGATGACCTATCTCGGCCATTTAAGCGGCGTAAAGGACGACTTGACGGCCATCGAGAACCTGCGTATTTCCAGCGCACTGGCAGGTGCGGAGATTGATGAACATAAAGCCCATGAAGCGCTGCAACACATGGGATTAGGGGGACGCGAGTTATTGCCGGCCAAGGTATTGTCGCAAGGGCAGCGGCGCAGGGTAACGCTGGCGCGGCTGATGGTATGCAAGACCGTGTTATGGATACTGGACGAACCTTTGACGGCGCTTGATACTGCCGCAGTGAAGCTGATACAGCGTTTAATGGAGCGGCACCTGGAACACGGCGGTATGATAGTGATGACGACGCACCAGGAGATCGACATTACTGCCTCTGCGATCCAGCGGTTGCAACTCGCCTGACATGTTTTTCCGGATAATCCAGCGCGACCTTCTGCTCGCGATGCGAAGGCGGTCAGACGTTTTGACCACATTGTTTTTTTTCATCATCGTGGTGAGCCTTTTCCCCCTCGGTGTGGGCCCGGAGATGAGTATGCTCCGAACCATGGCGCCGGGCGTCGTCTGGGTTGCCGCACTTCTCGCTTCGATGTTGTCATTGGGGCGGATGTTCTCCAGCGATTACCTGGACGGCACATTGGAACAGATGCTGCTGTCGCCACAGTCACTATCCATGCTGGTGCTGGGCAAGGCGCTGTCTCACTGGCTGGTGACAGGCGTGCCCCTTGTGCTGATGGCGCCGGTGCTGGGTATCCAATATGATTTGTCGGCGGACGCGCTGCAGGTGCTGACGGCTTCATTATTGCTGGGAACGCCGGTTTTAAGTCTGATAGGCGCCATCGGTGCGGCGCTGACTTTGGGATTGAGAGGGGGGGGTGTATTGGTGTCACTGCTGGTGCTGCCGCTATATATTCCGGTATTGATATTTGGCGCGGGCGCAGTGGAATCTAGCGTAGCGGGCTTGGGAGCTGCGGCACATATGTCGCTGCTGGGCGCTTTTCTGCTGGCGTCTCTGGCCCTGGCGCCATGGACCGCGGCCGTGTCGTTGCGGATTTCGATGGAATAAAAAACCAATTCGGAATTTAAGGTTTTTAGGTTAAAATTTAAAGCTAAGCAATTGAGGCGCAAAACCTCGAATATGGAGTTCAGTATTTTTTGACATGGCGATTAACTGGTTCAAATATTCCTCTCCGGCGAGTTTCTATTTTCTTGCCGGCAAAATGATCCCGCTTTTTTCCGTTGCCGCGATTGTATTGTTCGCGGTGGGGCTTTATATCGGGTTTTTCGTCGCACCGACCGATTTTCAGCAAGGTGAAGCTTATCGCATCATCTTCATTCACGTCCCTGCCGCCTGGATGTCCATGTTCCTGTATGTGGTAATGGCGATGTGGTCCGGTATCGGCCTTGCATTCAATACGCGCCTGTCTTCCATGGTAGCCACCGCGATCGCCCCGACAGGGGCAATGTTTACTTTTCTCGCCTTGTGGACCGGCGCACTGTGGGGCAAACCCATGTGGGGAGCCTGGTGGGTATGGGATGCGCGGCTTACGTCCGAATTGATCCTGCTGTTTCTCTATATCGGCTTCATGTCGTTGCAGGCTGCAATAGACGACCCGCGCCGTGCCGACAAAGCCGGCGCAATGATTGCGCTGGTGGGGGTGGTGAACGTACCGATTATCTATTTCTCCGTAAAATGGTGGAATACCTTGCATCAAGGTGCCTCCGTCAGCGTGACGCAATCGCCGAAAATGGCTACCACTATGCTGACCGGCATGCTCATCATGTCCATCGCGTGCTGGATGTATGCGATCGCAGTGGTACTGATCCGCACGCGGACAATTATTCTGGAACGAGAGCGTCACACGGCGTGGGTAGGCGAGTTACAAGAAGGGGTAGGGGTGGCTTCGTGAACTGGACAAGCGTGGCCGATTTTCTCGATATGGGTGGATATGGATTTTACGTATGGGGATCCTATCTGGTGTCGCTTCTCTGCATTGTTGGAGAAATTGTTCTGGTTTTTAACCGCAAGCGAACTTTGCTCAGACATCTCAGTCTGATTCATCAGTCAACTAAACAAGAGAAGGGAAATGAAACCACGTCATAAAAAACTGGCAATTATCGCTTCAAGCGTGACTGCATTAGGCGTTGCTTCAATACTGGTTTTGAATGCATTCCAGAGCAATCTGGTCTTCTTCTTCAGCCCCACCCAGGTGGCAAACAACGAAGCGCCCGTGGGCAAGAGCTTTCGTATCGGCGGGCTCGTGGAGGAAGGAAGCGTCAAGCGGCAGCACGATGGCGTGACGGTGAACTTCGTGGTGACGGATACCGCAAAGGTTATCCCTGTCGTATACACGGGCATTCTTCCCGATCTGTTCAAGGAAGGCAAGGGCGTGGTTGCTCAAGGAAAGCTCGCTCAGAATGGCGTTTTTCGCGCAGATGAGGTGCTTGCGAAACACGATGAAAATTACATGCCGCCGGAAGCCGCCAGCGCGCTCGATCAGGCCGACAAGGCACGTAAAACCGTGCTGATGCAATAACACAAATAGCGCAAGGCCATGCTGGAAGTTCAGGAAAACTTTCCTGAACTTCCAGCATGGCCTCAGTTCCGATTCCAAATCCATAACCTAACCGATAACCTTAGCCATGATTCCAGAACTTGGTAACTTCGCTCTGATCCTCGCCCTGCTGCTAGCGCTTATACAAGGTACCCTTCCCATTATCGGGGCAGCCCGTGCCATTCCCTCATGGATTGCGCTGGCCCGTCCGGTGGTTCAGGGACAGTTTGTGTTTGTCCTCATCGCATTTTTCTGCCTCGCCTATTCATTCGTCAACAGCGACTTCACGGTTATAAATGTCGCTCAGAATTCGAATTCGAAACTGCCGGTGGAATATCGGTTTGCCGCAACATGGGGTTCGCATGAAGGGTCCTTGTTGCTGTGGACATTAATGCTGGCGACCTGGTCGATCGCGGTCAGCGTGTTCAGCCGTCACCTCCCGAATGAGATGGTAGCGCGGGTACTGGGCGTCATGGGCCTGGTGAGCGTAGGTTTTCTGTTATTCATGCTTTTCACCTCGAACCCCTTCGACCGGATGTTGCCGGGCGCCATGGAGGGAAGCGATCTCAATCCCCTGCTGCAGGACCCGGGCATGGTCGTTCATCCCCCCATGCTCTATATGGGTTACGTAGGCTTCTCGGTCGCGTTTGCTTTCGCTATTTCCGCGCTGCTTAGCGGGCAAATGGATGCAACCTGGGCGCGTTGGTCGCGCCCATGGACTACAGTCGCCTGGCTGTTTCTTACTATCGGCATCATGCTCGGAAGCTGGTGGGCCTATTATGAGCTTGGTTGGGGCGGTTGGTGGTTCTGGGACCCGGTGGAGAACGCTTCTTTCATGCCATGGCTGGTCGGCACGGCGCTGGTTCATTCCCTGGCGGTAACGGAAAAACGCGGGAGCTTCAAAAGCTGGACCGTACTGCTGGCTATATGCGCGTTTTCCTTGAGCCTGCTCGGTACATTCCTGGTCCGTTCGGGCGTGCTGACCTCCGTTCATGCGTTCGCAACCGATCCCAAACGAGGCATTTTCATTTTGGCTTTTCTGGTTATCGTCATCGGAAGTTCACTGCTGCTTTTTGCCTGGCGTGCGCCAAAGATCGGATTGGGCGGCAAGTTTGACTTGGTGTCGAGAGAATCCATGCTGCTCGCCAACAATCTATTGCTCATGGTGGCGGCAGGCAGCATCCTGCTGGGCACGCTTTACCCACTGATCATGGATGCGCTTGAGCTCGGTAAATTATCGGTCGGACCACCCTACTTCGAGACTGTATTTGTCCCCCTGATGACACCCGCGATTTTTCTGATAGGCCTGGGCCCGCTCGCGCGCTGGAAACAGGCAAGCCTGCCTGAACTCGCGGTACGTCTGCGCTGGGCCTTCGCTATCAGTCTGGTGACCGCCCTCCTGATGCCGCTCGTCATGGGCGAATGGAAACCTTTCGTAAGTTTCGGTCTGCTGATGGCTTTCTGGGTCATTGCCAGCATAGGCGTCAGCCTCATACATCGCCTGCAAAGCAGTAGCAGGAAGGGTTTGTTCGCGAAACTTGCCGCACAGTCACGTAGCTATTACGGCATGCATGCCGCACATCTGGGCATAGCGGTGTTCGTTATCGGCGTAACGCTGGTTGGTGGTTATGAAACCGAGAAAGACGTGCGTATGGAAGTCGGCGATACCGTCGAAGTAGGAGGCTATACATTCCATTTCAACGGTGCAAAGAAGGGACCGGGCCCGAATTACGTAGCGGATATCGGCAATATGGATGTGTTGCGTGACGGTAAAAAAGTGGGCGTCATGGAACCGGAAAAACGCGTTTACAACGCATCGGGAATGGCTATGACCGAAGCAGCGATAGATACCGGCATTTGGCGTGATCTCTATGTTGCTCTGGGCGAACCTCTGGAAAACGGAGCATGGGTAGTGCGTGTTTATCATAAACCGTTTGTCGACTGGATCTGGTTTGGATGCCTGCTGATGGCATTTGGCGGCGCCCTGGCTGTGACCGATCGGCGTTATCGTCTCTCTCCACGCAAACAACGCGAACCTGTTGACGACAAAAAAACGGTAGGCAAAGCCGGCAAGCCTGGCAAGGTTGGAACAGTTCCTGCGGCGCCTTTGATTACCAGGAGCGGAAAGGCATGATGCGTTTCCTGCTGCCGCTGGCGGCATTCATTGTCCTTGTTGTGTTTCTGCTTATTGGCCTGAATCTCAATCCCCGGCAGGTTCCCTCGCCATTAATCGGAAAACCGGCCCCTGAATTCCGGCTGGAGCAATTACACGATTCGGAAAAGATGCTGACCTCCAAAGATAATCTTGGCAAGGTCTGGCTTCTGAACGTATGGGCGTCGTGGTGTGTCTCATGCCGCGAGGAACATCCAGTATTGGTTGATCTGGCCAGGTCGGGAATAGTCCCGGTCTACGGCCTCAACTACAAGGACGAACGCGATCTGGCCTTGCAGTGGCTCAGGCAATTCGGTGATCCCTACACTGCAAGCGCCAGAGATCCGGAAGGCAGGACGGGCATAGACTATGGTGTATATGGTGTTCCGGAAACTTATGTCATCGATAAAAACGGAGTCATCCGTTACAAACAAATTGGTCCGGTAACGGTGGAAGCACTTGAAACGAAAATTCTACCGCTGGTAAAGGAGTTGCAGGGATGAGTTTTGTCAACATGAAAAAACTTGCCTTGCTGCTCGCCCTGATGCTCCTGGTACCTTACGGCTGGGCCAAGGAAGCAGCGCCGGTGGCTGAAGATCCCGAGATCGAGAGGCGCATGATCGCCTTGTCCGAAGATTTACGCTGCCTCGTATGCCAAAATGAATCACTGGCGGGCTCACGGGCTGATTTCGCCAATGACCTGCGGCGCGAAATCCGCGAACAGATGCACGCAAACAAAAGCGATAAGGAGATTGTCGACTTTCTCGTGGCGAGGTATGGCGATTTCGTACTCTATCGTCCTCCGGTCAAGTCTTCGACCATGTTCTTATGGTTCGGTCCATTTATCTTTCTTCTGATTGGGGCGGTACTGCTGGTCGTTTATCTCAAGCGCCGCCGAAATCAGATTGAAGAACCAATGCTATCCGAACAACAACGCAAGCAGGCTGAGTCCCTGCTAAAGGGAAGCAAGGGTAATAACGCATGACGTCATTTTGGGTTGTCGCCGGCATCTTTATTGTCGGTGCCTTGCTGTTCGTTCTTCCTACGCTGTGGAGTAAAAGAGATCGCCAAGCTGGTGTGGCGCGCGACGCGACCAATGTCAGTATTTATCGGGATCAACTGGCCGAACTCGATAGCGACTTGCGCAACGATATTCTGACTCATGAGCAATACGAACAAAGCAAACGGGAATTACAGCAACGGATGTTGCAGGATATTCCCGATGGAGAGGTTATGGAGGCGGCAGCAACGGGCGGAAACCGCAATGTTGCAACCATCACACTAACAACACTCGCCGTGCCGCTGCTGGCAGTTTCGCTTTATCTCTGGCTGGGCAATACAAAAGCTTTATTACCACAGCCGCCGGTTGAACAGGCCGCCATGTCCGCGGAGGAAGGCCATCCTAATTTTTCAGCGGTGCTGGAAAACCTCATAGAGCGGCTCAAAAACCAGCCTGATGACCCGGAAGGCTGGCTCATGCTGGGACGAACCTATGCAATGATGCAGCGCTTCGACGAAGCAAAGGATGCTTATGAGAAAACGCTTGCCCTGAGCCCGGACAACTCCCAGGTCATTACGGATTATGCTGACATCTTGGCAATGACGAATAACGGCAGCCTGTTGGGGGAACCTCTCGAGCTGATCAATAAAGCACTGCGCCTCGATCCCGGCAACCCCAAGGCATTGGCGCTGGCAGGCACGGCTGAATTTGAGCGGAGAAGGTTCAAGGATGCTGCCGCCTACTGGGAAAAACTACTCGCCCTTATTCCACCTTCTGAGTCAGAGCTGGCGCAATCAGTCAGGAACAGTATTGCGGAAGCGAAATCCCTGGCTTCAGGAAAAGGTAGTTTAATGGCAGGAGCGCAGGATCAGCCATCCAGCAACCGGACTCCTCCTCCTGCTAATAAGCCCGAGTCGGTTGCGGGCGCCGCAGCCTCGACCTCGTCGGGCACACTTTCCGGTAAAGTGACGTTGAGTCCCGCACTGGCTGGCAAAAGTTCTCCCAATGATAGCCTTTATATATTCGCTCGCGCTAAAGTGGGGCCAAAGGCGCCGCTGGCGACCCTGCGCATGGAGGTCAAGGATTTACCAGCGACTTTTTCACTGAGCGATGCGATGGCCAGATCCGGCGTGCAGCTCTCCAGTTTTGCGGATGAGATGGTGGTAGGCGCCAGAATCTCAAAATCCGGCTCACCTATGCCACAAAGTGGCGATCTGCAAGGTTTCAGTCAACCAGTCAGGATAGGTGACAAGGGTATCAATGTGGTAATTGATCAGCAACTACCCTAGTCAGGATAGCATCTGTTCAACCAAGGGGTGAGTTCCCGGGTCTCCGTCTGCCCTGCTGGATGCAGAACATCTAAATGTAAGGTTACATAAAGTGTTTTATGGCGGCAATAACGAAGCAATTCGCTATTGCCGCCATATCTGCCAGTTTTACACTGTTTTCTCGCATGAGAAAATGGCCGTTTACCCCCAGCCATCTTTGCCGTGAAGCTTCCCAAGCCAAGGCGCCATCGCTCCCTTGACGTTCGGCATTGATTCTCTATCGTCCGCAGCAACCCAAACGCGGCCGCCAATTGCAACATCTATTGGTATCTATTGGTTAACGCGTAACTGGTAATTTACCCAGAGTGCTGCAGTTAACAACAGCACCGCTCCCGCTTGATGAGCTGCCGCCAGCGGCAGAGGGACGACAAGCAATAATGTGGAGATTCCCAGGCTTATCTGTATGCCAAGCATAACCATTAGCAGCGTGCATGCGAGGCGAGCCGAACCTGAAAGTGGTAATTTTCGGGATTTAAACCAGAAAATTGGAATAAGGATTGCGAGCATCCAGGCAATCAGGCGGTGGTCGAATTGAACCGTTGCCATGTTGTCAAAGAAATTTCGGTACCATGGTTCCAGTATGAATAATTCGGGTGGAATGATGTGGCCGTTCATCAAGGGAAAAGTATTATAGGCAAAACCTGCCTGGATACCCGCCACGAAACCTCCCGATAAAATCATTATGAATATCAGGGTAGTCAGCGCATTCGAGAAACGGCGTAAACCGCCTAATCCGGTGCTGGTTAACGATGTGCCAACCGGATAAAGCAGCCCTAGCGCCACCCAGAACATAGCGGCATAGATGGCGAAAGCCAGCCCCAGATGGGCTGTCAGCCGATATTGGCTTACATGCGGATTATCCACCAATCCGCTCTTTACCATGTACCAACCCATCCCGCCCTGCAACCCCCCCAGAAGAAAAATCCCGGCCAGCTTGAGACCCAATGGCTTGTCAATTGCTTTTCTTGCAATGAAATATACGAAAGGCACAAAAAAAGCCAATCCAATGACTCGCCCCAACAGGCGGTGAAAATATTCCCACCAGAAAATGCCTTTGAATTCTTCCAGGCTCATGCCGACATTGATTTTTTTATACTGAGGCGTCTGATGGTACTTTTCGAAAAGTTCGTCCCAATCACTTTGGCCGAGCGGGGGCATGGTGCCGACGATGGGCTGCCATTCGACAATGGACAGTCCGGAATGGGTGAGCCGGGTAACACCACCGACCACCACCATGGCAAATACCAGAGCGCAGCAAACAAGCAACCAGATAGCAATGGGTTTATGCATGATAAAATTGGAAGTTAACTATATATGCAGAAATTAACGATGGCGAATGAAACGCGCCGCCTAAAGATTTTTTAAGCCTGGGGATTCGAGGATTTATTTCGCGCGCATTAGACGTTGTTTGTCGCGCACCCACTCTTTCTGTTTCTCGGATTCACGTTTGTCATGCTGCTTCTTGCCTTTGGCCAAGCCGATTTCAAGCTTGATTTTGCCCGCCTTATAATGCATATCCAGCGGCACCAATGTGTATCCCGCACGCTCAACCTTACCGATAAGCCGTTTAATTTCTTCGGCATGCAGCAGCAGTTTGCGGGTACGAACCGGATCCGGCTGGATATGGGTGGAAGCTGCCAGCAAGGGGCTTATATGACAACCGATCAGGAACAGTTCGCTATTACGGATGACGACGTAAGCTTCTTTTAACTGAACCCGTCCCGCGCGGATCGCCTTGACCTCCCAACCTTCGAAAACTACGCCGGTTTCATGCTTCTCTTCGATAAAATAATCATGAAAAGCTTTTTTATTCTGAATAATGCTCATGTATTGGAAGAAAAAGGGTGAGTTCCGCGCGGGTTTCGTGTATTTTAACAGCTTTCAATACTGTCTCGTTCGATGCGGGCAGTTTATCTTATGGCTGAAATCGAAAAGTCAGTACTGATAGGGCATTCTGCGAGCCAGATGTTTGCATTGGTGGATGCAGTGGAAGACTATCCCAAGTTTTTGCCGTGGTGTGGCGGTTCATCTGTCACTCCACAAAATGATTCGATTACGCATGCGACGGTCCAGATCAATTATCACCACATCAAGCATAGCTTCACTACCAAGAATATCAGGCATCCGCCGGAATTGATCACCATGACGCTGCTGAACGGCCCTTTCCAGAACCTCGACGGTCACTGGCGTTTTACGCCTTTGGCAGAGAACGCGTGCAAGATCGAATTTCGTTTGCATTATACGTTTGCGCACATGATTCTCGAAAAACTGGTGGGCCCGGTATTTTTTATCATTGCCAATAATCTTGTGGACGCATTCATCGAGCGTGCGGAAGAAGTTTATGGGAGTTCGTGAACACAAGATCGAGATCGAAGTCGTCTACGCTTTACCGGAGAACCAGATTATGCGGCGCATAAGTGTGCCGCCCGGAACAACAGCGAGACAGGCTGTGGAGCTTTCCGCAATCATCGATCTCTTCCCGGAAATAGACCTGGCCCACAACAAACTTGGCATATTCGGCAGGCTGGTCCAGCATGGAACCATTCTTTGTGAGGGCGACCGCGTGGAGATCTACCGGCCCTTGATGGTGGATCCGAAAGAGAGTCGCAGAAGACGGGCGAAAGAGTTCAAATCAATCCGAAAGGCGGAAACATAAGCGGAAAAACTCTTCGCCGTTTTATCACAAAAAGATAACTCCCACCTCGTCTTACCACGTCTTAAAAAGATGAAGCAGCAAGAGAGGCCCCTGCTGCTTTCGGGTCCGCTCCCAGAGCCACTTCCCATCTTATTGACAGTGATTATTATTATCATTATCATCACCGACACTGTTATTGCCGAAAAATCCTGATTTGTGGGCACGGCCAGCCTGATCAGGCCGGGTATCTGACGCCAGATGTTGTAAAAAGATACCACGGCGGAAAAAAGGATCAAATCGAGAATGGGACAAACAGGGCCCAGTATGGAGAACTCATGACACGCTCGTTTTCATTTGCAATATGCTTGCTCACGCTTTCGCTCCTCACTGCATGCGCAGGTCAACCCCGTTTGGCAAAATCTGACTCATCGCAGTACCGGACAGTAGAACGTCCGGTTGCCGGCTGTGCTGCTGGTGAAAACCCTTTCAACTGCGATCGCCGTGCCATTCTTGCAATGCTGGGCGGATATGAAGTCCAGTTCAGGTTTGAGGAGACGGTGGTGCTGAAGCCAGGCTATGAGCGTAAACAGCCCAAGCGCAGCATGGGTTTTGAGTCCGTCGTGCTGGTCGAAGATGCTGGCAGACGAATCTCGCTCCAGCATATTCTTGTTATGGGTGGCGGTGCCCTTACCAAACACTGGCGTCAGGACTGGATATATGAATCGCCAAAGCACTGGGTATTTGTCGGCGATCAACGCTTCGAGGAGCGGGAGCGCAATGCCGCCGATATACCTGGCACCTGGACGCAACTGGTTTATGAAGTAAACGATGGCCCCCGGTATGCCGGTAGCGGAAAATGGAATCACAAATACGGAATATCGACCTGGACCTCCGGGCGCACCTGGCGGCCGCTACCCCGGCGCGAATACACCAAGCGCAGCGATTATCAGCTGATCAATGCCGAAAATCGCCAAACGATTACGCCGCAAGGCTGGGCGCACGAGCAAGACAATACCAAAGTCATGCGCATGCAAGATGGCAAAGATATACCGTTGGTCCGTGAATTCGGTTTCAACGACTATCGACGCATTGAAGGCTACGACTTCGGGCCCGCATTGGCCTATTGGAAGGGAACATCCGATTTCTGGTCAGAGGTGCGCGCACGCTGGGATAGCCGGCTCGCTACGAACGGATCGATAACCCTGTCTCTTCAAACGGGGGACGAGAGCTTTAACAAGACGCTGCTCGACCTTGGGGACGCATACATGAAAAACCCCCAATTAAATTTATACCGGAAGCAGCTTGACGACGCTTTCAGCAAATTCGTCAAGGTGGGTACACCTGCGCCAATCATCAAGCCCTGAGCATACGCTCCGCCGGCTGTGAAGCCGTACGCTGCCAGGCAAGCAAACGCAGATTCTGGGCTAAGCTTCCAAGGAAGCTTAGCCCAGATCATTAGACGCGCTTCCACTGGATGATGGTCTTAAAGCGGCAAGATCAGAGAACAGGCTTCCCTTTCTTTTTTCTTCCCGGACGGGATACCAATGAAAATGTACGAGATTCCCGTCGTAGCGCCCTACCGGCTTGATCTTACGGTAAGCGTCCTCCGACGGCTATCGACAAATATCGTTGATCTACTCACGCCAGAAGGACAATACGTACGTGCACTCGCGGGTTCGCCAGAGCCTGTGATTGTTCGCATCATGCAGAACCGGCAAAACTCATTGTCTGCCGTCATCGAAGGTGATACTAATAACGAGGCTGAGCTGCTCGGGCTCGTCCGGGAGATGCTCGGCTGCGATCATGACCTCGTGGACTTCGAGCATTCCGCTAAGGCCATCCCATGGCTGGCGCCTTTGGTCCAACGCATGCAGGGTGTAAAACCGCCTCGCTATCCCACCCTCTGGGAAGCCTGCGTTAACGCAATCGTGTTTCAGCAGTTAAGCCTGCAAGCCGCCATTGCGATTATGCGTCGCTTGATTGTTGCCTTGGGAGAATCAGTGAAAGTTGAGGCCATACCCGTGCCATTGTATGTATTTCCAGCTGTAGAAAGCTTTTTGCGTGCAACCGACGATCTTCTGCGCGAAACCGGGCTTAGCGCCAGTAAAATCGCAACATTGCGGCGCGTGGCCGAAGCGCTCACATCCGGCAGGATCGATAAGGCTAAACTGGAGCAATGCAAGAGCCTGAATGCGGCAGCCATCCTTTGTCAGATAAAAGGAATCGGCCCGTGGACGGCAACGGTCATTTTGCTGCGCGGCTTGGGGCGACTGGATGTGTTTCCCGCCAACGACACCAGCGTGGCGAGTAATATTGCGCTCGTCTCCGGCACTGCGCCGTACGATGCGAAGAGCGTTTTGGATACGCTTGGCCAACAGCGGGGGATGCTGTACTTTTATCTACTGCTCGCCCGCCTGGAATCCCGCGGTGAGATCGGCCGTGCGTCGTTCGAGAGACCATAGGCAACCTGATTCACACATGGTCAACTGCTGGATTCAGGTTCAAGGGCAGGATATTTTGTTTCTCACATTAGGTACGAGAACGTCGGACGCCCAAGCTTATTAGCGTCTGCTGTATCCTTGTTACTGATAAGGAAGAGCTTGCGGTGAAACTACCAGTAGTCTCTCAACTGTTTATCTTTTTTAACGCCGACCCTTTATGCATTGCGATGTGGTCGGTCTTGTCGCTCTTGATCTCATATTGCGGCTCATCCTCGCTTGCATGATGCGTATAGCCCTTGTAGTCGATGTCTTTCGTATGCACTTTGATAATCTTTCCGCTGACGTGTCCGGCTTCCGAGTTCCAGGTGACGTGATCGCCGACTTTGAATTTGCTTACCATGATATTCGGCTCCTTAGGCTAATACTCGCGATTAAAACGTAGGACCACTGATTCCAATCTTTCTCCCCCTTCTTGAAAGCTGTCTGTCGAGGTGTATCTCAGGGATGTAAGCGGCTTTGACAGGTTACGTCACCTCTTGTGTGGAAGGAATGGGCATAGAAAACGCTAGGCGACGTGCAGAAGCATCGTGACCAGAAGGGAGGAATCTTCAACCGCTCTCAGCGCATATGTCTCGCAGCCTGCAAGACAAACCAGGTCGCCCGCCCGCATGGATCGAGTCATTCCGGCAACCATAAGCTCAACGGATCCCTCCAGGCATTGAATTGTCATCTCCCCCGCCATTTGATGGGGAGGCACCTCCTTGCCCGCAAGAAGAACCATACGCGAAACTTCGAGATGGTTGGACTTGAATAATGCATTTGAGATGGTGGTTTTGAGGCTGTCTTTCAGCGGACGAATATCGATCAACTCGCCCGACGATGCGTGATGTATCGCCATAACCGCTCCCGAGAAAACGTGCTGTTGACATGGTGTTGAGGACACCTGGAACTGAACAGGCTTAGAAAATTGACGCTGGTGCCAACATTGGCCTGCTTGCTTTATAGATCGATTAACGCACCTCGTCAAGGAGTGGCTCTTGCATGCGTCCGCAAAAAACTTCCGGATAGAAGATTTTGGCCCCGTACGCGTACCAAACAGGCCGAGCATGCTGCTTTGGACACACTGGCTCGTCCATCTTGATATAGTTCATTCGCCACAATCCACCGGGTTCGTTATAATGCCGCTTTGTGAAGGATCAATGCCATGAGACTGGTTGAGAAAGCTCTAACCTTCGATGATGTTTTGCTGCTTCCCGCCCACTCCGTGGTTTTACCACGCAACGTTAACCTGGCTACGCGTCTTAGCCGCGAAATTTTTCTCAACATACCGCTGGTTTCGGCCGCCATGGATACGGTGACCGAGGCCCCGCTTGCTATTGCGCTTGCGCAGGAGGGCGGCATCGGCATTATTCACAAGAATATGTCGGCGGAGTCCCAGGCAGCCCATGTAGCCAATGTCAAGCGATTCGAAAGCGGGATAGTGAAAGATCCCATTACCATCCCGCCGGATATGACCGTGCGTGAGGTACTCAACCTTATCCGGAAATACAAAATATCCGGCTTACCGGTAGTGGAAGGGTCAAAAGTCGTCGGTATCGTCACCAACCGGGATCTTCGTTTTGAAACCAACCTTGATCAGCCCATCAAGAACATCATGACATTGAAAGAACGTCTGGTGACGGTAAACGAAGGCACCGGCCGCGAGGAGGCAATGAAGTTGCTCCACAAGCACCGCCTGGAGCGGGTTCTGGTGGTGAATAGTAACTTTGAGTTGCGTGGACTGATTACCGTAAAGGACATAATCAAGACATCCGAACACCCCAACGCATGCAAGGACGACCTTGGGCGTCTGCGCGTAGGCGCGGCTATTGGCGTTGGCGAAGGCAGTGAAGAACGCGCGGAGGCATTAGCCGAAGCAGGCGTGGACGTGATCGTGGTGGATACCGCGCATGGACATTCACAGAGCGTACTTGACCGGGTACAGTGGGTAAAGAAAAGGTTTCCGCAAATCCAGGTTATCGGCGGGAATATCGCAACCGCTGCTGCCGCCAAAGCCCTGGTTGACCAAGGGGCTGATGCTGTAAAAGTCGGAATAGGCCCTGGCTCAATCTGCACGACACGAATTGTTGCAGGAGTCGGGGTGCCGCAAATCACCGCAATCAAGAACGTATCCGATGCGCTGGCAAACACTGGCGTACCTCTGATTGCCGACGGCGGCATCCGCTATTCCGGCGATATCGCCAAGGCCATTGCCGCAGGGGCCAACTCTGTGATGTTGGGCGGACTATTCGCGGGCACCAGCGAAGCGCCGGGCGAAATCGAGCTATTCCAGGGGCGGTCTTATAAAACCTACCGTGGCATGGGATCACTTTCTGCCATGCAGCAAGGTTCGAGCGATCGCTATTTCCAGCAAGCCGAGCAGAATGCCGAAAAGCTGGTACCGGAAGGCGTAGAGGGTCGTGTTCCCTTCAAAGGCAGTGTTATCGCCGTAATCCATCAGCTTATAGGGGGGCTACGCTCTGGTATGGGTTATCTCGGTTGTGAAACAATTGACGACATGCACGCCAAAGCCGAGTTTATCGAGATTACCTCTGCCGGCATTCGCGAATCTCACGTCCACAACGTGCAGATCACCAAGGAAGCACCAAACTATCGCGTGGAATAAGCTGCTAATGTAGCGAAGTAAGTTTCAAAATACCGCTGCTTGATTGGTCAAATTGTGCTCACGCCGGCTGTCTTTCCTTGCGAGTGGATAAGCGTATGCGATTTCGCACCCTGCGCGCTTCCTATCACGTCATTTTTAACTTTGCATTCACGCTCTACTTGAAGCTGCCGGATATCCGGCACACCCTATCAGGCCATGCATCAAAAAATACTCATTCTTGATTTCGGTTCCCAATATACCCAGCTGATTGCTCGCCGAGTCCGGGAAAGCAACGTCTATTGCGAAATCCATGCATACGACGTAAGTTCTGAATTCATCAGGGATTTTGCGCCGAAAGGTATTATTCTTTCGGGCGGTCCGGCTTCTGTAGCAGGGTTTGAAACGCCACGGGCTCCGCAGATCGTTTTTGAACTGGGTGTCCCGGTGCTGGGAATTTGTTACGGCATGCAGACCATGGCCGCGCAACTAGGCGGCGCGGTTGAAAATTCCAGGGTGCGCGAATTCGGTTACGCTGAAGTACAGGCGAAAAACGGAATTGCTCTGCTGCGAGACATTTACGACCGTACCGATACCGCAGGCAAACAGACTCTCGACGTGTGGATGAGCCATGGTGATGCTGTCACCACGCTTCCTCCCGGCTTTGAAGCCATGGCCAGCAATGCCTCCACGCCGCTGGCCGCCATAGCGGATGAGGCGCGAAAATTCTATGGCATACAATTCCATCCGGAAGTTACTCACACCCCGCAGGGCGGGGCCATTATCGCGCGGTTCGTGCACGAAATTTGCGGGGCCGGGCATGACTGGAACATGCCGGACTACATAGAAGAAGCGATCGGCAGAATCCGTTCCAAGGTAGGAGCGGACGAGGTTATCCTGGGCCTGTCCGGTGGCGTCGATTCATCGGTAGCCGCAGCACTCATTCATCGCGCCATTGGCAAACAGCTTACCTGTGTATTCGTGGATAACGGCCTGCTGCGGATGAACGAAGCCGAACAGGTAATGGATACCTTCAGCAGAAATCTTGGCGTAAAAGTCATCCACATAGACGCCAGCGGAGAATTTCTTAGGTCCCTGCAAGGCGTCGGCGATCCTGAAACCAAGCGCCGCGTCATTGGTCGGGAATTCGTCGAAGTGTTTCAGCGCGAAGCCGCGAAAATTCCCAACGCGCATTGGCTCGCTCAAGGTACGATCTACCCGGACGTAATCGAATCCGCAGGCGGAAAAACGAAAAAAGCGCAGACCATCAAATCGCATCACAATGTGGGCGGCCTGCCCGATACGCTGCATTTAAAACTTCTGGAACCCTTGCGAGAATTATTCAAGGACGAAGTACGCGAACTTGGAGTGGCGCTGGGACTTCCGCACGACATGGTCTTTCGCCATCCCTTTCCCGGGCCGGGACTCGGAGTTCGCATACTCGGCGAGGTAAAGCGAGAATACGCTGAATTATTGCGCCGTGCCGATGCGATCTTTATTGAAGAATTACGTATTTCCGGCTGGTATGAGAAAACCTCTCAGGCGTTTGCCGTGTTTCTGCCGGTAAAATCCGTAGGGGTTATGGGCGACGGGCGCACTTATGAATACGTAGTGGCGCTGAGAGCAGTTCAAACCGAAGATTTTATGACCGCACACTGGGCGGAACTTCCATACACCCTGCTAGCCAGGATATCCAATCGTATCGTCAACGAAGTACACGGGATCAACCGCGTGGTCTACGACATCTCGGGCAAACCACCCGCGACGATCGAGTGGGAGTGAGCCTTTAAAGGAACCTAGTATCTTTTCGCTATGGCATGAGGCTCTGGTCGCACGTCCGGGCTCATCACCGCTCACCGCCGGCATACCAGTCTCCTTACTAAAGTACCGGCCCATGGTGTATAGCGTAATTAAAGCGGCTTGCGCCCGTTAATAATCCTAAGGAGGATAACTACGATGGCGATTACCAAGAGAATATGGATGAATCCACCCATCGTATACGAGCTAACCAATCCCAGCAGCCACAAGATAATCAGAACAACTGCGATTGTATAGAGCATGATAATTTCTTCCTTTTTAATGAATTTATCACCGGCCTGGTTATGCCACCGTTATTTCCCTGGTTAGACACACGGACCGGGTGACGCTTATTCCCTTTCTTGGCATCGGCTTTTGCAGTGGCTTGAGCGCGGCTTTTGCTTTCCTTGATTCGTCAACCGCTCAATGCTGACAACGATGCGGGATGCCTGTTCGTGACGTGACACCCCGCCCTCCCTGCTTTAGTAGGTACTATCCTTCTGATTCTTTTCCCATTCGGAGATTTGCTTCTCCGCTTCTTCCTTGGTAATTCCATAGGATTCCTGGATCCTGCCCGCAAGCTGGTCACGGCGGCCGGCGATTCTGTCAAGATGGTCATCGGTAAGCTTGCCCCATTGTTCTTTGACCTTACCCTTGAATTGCTTCCAATTTCCCTCAACCTGATCCCAGTTCATATTAATGCTCCTTATGTGCCAACGTCGATAAAGAATACAGGTACTTGCTTTATTTCTTGATGCTCAGCTCATTGACGACGCTCTTCACTCCTTCGACTCCCCGCGCGATCTCGCCAGCCCGATCAATTTGAGCCTGGTTGTCCACAAAACCGCTAAGCTGAACTACGCCGTCGCGTGTCACTGTAGAAATGTCCGTGCTGTTAAGCCCGGGCTCAGCGATTAACTCGGCTTTGACCTTGGTAGTGATGATTCCATCATCTATTTTTTCGCCCACGGTTGTGTCGGTCATCTTCAGGCTCATCTTATTGTCCACGTTTTTGACACCCTCGACCCCCCGCGTAATGGTTATCGCGCGGTCGATCTGGCTCTGATTGTCTACAAAGCCGCTAAGCTGAACCTCACCCTTGCGGGTCTCAACTTTGATATCGAAACCCTTGACATCCGCATCGGCGAGGAGCGCGGATTTCACTTTTGTCGTTATGGTGCCGTCGTCAATGTCTGTCCCCACCGTGGTTTTAGCCTCGGGCGCTGCCGTCGACTCGGGTGCTGTCGCTGGCTTGGGCCCTTTGTCCTCTGTTTTGCCGCAGCCAGCAATGGATAATGCACCGATGAGCGTTATGGTCAGAACTACTAATTTATTTTGAATATTCATGCTGTTTTTCTCCAGAGTAGATTTCAATAAAAGGTTGCCAATGGCTCGCAGCTAAAGGTGATGCATACTTTGCTCCACATGCTTCACATTGGCTGCCTTCGGTTGCTATCATCACGCTTCACCGACAATAGCTCAGTGCGCTGCCGCACATAAATTGGAAATCTTTTTCCTGCTGAATTTGAGCAACTACGATTTGCCCGGCTTGAAAACTGAAATGACAGACGGAATGATGATGAAGCGACAAGGCAACCTGCGCACGAAGGTTCTCGCCTGAATGCGCACCGGAGCTCGGAATGAATTGAATAGGACTCGGGAGAACTTTGGCAGGGCTCTAGGATATCCGCCAATGCCCATTATGGCTAGGGTTGAGTCATAGGCCTAATTTCCCGGCCAGGCTAACCGCCTCTTGATAAGGTCGCGCGGTTGTGGTTGTGGTTGTGGTTGTATTCACCAGCTTTCCGTTATCCAGCCTCACCGGTGACAGGATCAGCCCTGGATCCTTGCATCTGATCGAATGCTCCGCCATTGGAGAAATGGACATTCTGGGCTTCCTTCCAACCGCCAAAGACTTCGTCGACAGTGAAAAGCTCTATTTGCGGGAATTGCATCGCATACTTGGCGATCACCTTCTCATCACGTGGACGATAGCAGTGTTTTGCTGCGATATCCTGGGCTTTCGTTGAATAGAGGTAATCAATGTAAGCCTTGGTCATCTCGTGCGCCCCGGCCTGATCGGGCACATCATTGATCACGCTGACCGTAGGTTCAGCCAGGATGGAGAGAGATGGCGTAACGACCTCAAATTTATCTCCATTTCCTTCTTTGGCAAGCAGATGAGCTTCGTTCTCCCAGGCCAGCAGCACATCACCAACGCCGCGCTCGGCGAAAGTATTGACTGAACCTCGCGTTCCCGAATCCATCACCTTGACGTTAGCAAACAACTTCCTTACAAACTCGAGCGCTGCCGTATTGCTTCCGCCCGACTGCCTGAACGCATAGCCCCACGCCGCCAGGTAATTCCAGCGAGCACTGCTGGAATTTTTTGGATCGGATGTGATTACCTCGACCGTCGATCGCGTGAGGTCGCCCCAATCTCTTAATCCCTTCGGATTACCCTTTCGTACAAGAAATACGATAGTAGAAGTAAAGGGTGTATTTTGCGGTACGGGCTTCACCCAATGGGGCAACATGAATTTGCTGCTTTTTTGCAGCGCCACCGGATCATAGGACAATGCTAGTGATACAACATCAAGCCCGTCCACGACAGCGCGTATCGGTACTCCCGATTTGCTCCGGGCTTGTTTAACCGTAACTTCGACACCAGTTCGTGCTCTCCAGTGGTTGAAGAAAGCCTTGTTGAAATCCTCGTACATTTTTTGTGTAGAGTCAGCAGTGTTAATCTCGGAGAAATCATGCAGCGCAGCGATTGCTACGCCCAAACTGAGCAGGATTGCGAAAACGGCAAAAATAAAACGGGCGCGATATGAATACATCTTTTATTTCCTCTAGTGTAATAAACACAGGAGAGAATTTAACATTCGTTTATTTCAGTCGCGTTGCATAAAAATGAAGAAATTGAGTAGCTTGAAGATTTTGATCGGGGAATGAAATAGTGGCGGATGCAAGCCAGGAAACGATAAACTCTTATTTCCGTATACCTTTTAAACAAATGGCAGGTTGGGGATCACGACGTATAAAATTTAACCGTAGATATTGATGAGAACGACAGAAGACTCCCCGTGAATATCCGAAACTTTACCAGTTTTTCCAACATTGCCCTTGTGCTGCTACTGACGGGTATTGGCGCGCTCGTATTCCATTCGCTGAGCATCCGCGAAGAACTCAACAAGAGCGAGCGCCACCAATTTCAGGCGCTTCTGCTTGCCCATGAGCTTCTCCAGAGCTCTGACGACCTTACCACGATGGCGCGGACTTACGTGGTTACCGGGGACCCGGCTTTTAAGCGCTACTTCATGGAGATATGGGATATCCGCAACGGAATACGTCCGCGCCCGCTTAATTATTCAAGCACCTATTGGCATCTTGTGGCGGCGCATCGGGCTCCCGCAGTCGAACAAGGCGAGGCCGTTCCCTTGCTGGAAATGTTTCGCAGGGTAGGCTTCAATAATGAGGAATATGCCTTGCTGGAGGAAGCGCTGGAGCATTCCGAAAAGCTGGTCATTCTGGAAAAGCAGGCATTTGCTGCCCTTGAGGGCTTATATGATGACGGCAAGGGTAATTTCACGAAACGCCGTAAGCCAGACCGGGAATTTGCCATTCGGTTGCTGTACAGCGAACGTTTTATTGCCGGAAAAGCAGCGGTTGCGCAGCCGATTCAGCAGTTCATAGATTTATTCAGCGGACGTATGCAAACCCAAACGAACCTCGGATTTGCCAGGCTCGAGCGCCAGATCATGTTTGAAATGACGCTCATCTTCATCGCTCTCCTTGCTACGACGGGAATCGTTTTTTACACCCGGCTCGGCATACTGCAACCTCTGGCGGAACTCGGTCGTCAGGTGGCCGGTGTCACCCGAGGTATTCGTCCTAGCCGTTATGGCAAAGCCACAAGTCATGAAGTCGCGAAACTGGCTGAAGCATTAGCGTTGGCGGACGCAGAAAAACAACGGCTTCTCGAGAATGAACGCGTTGCCAGAAATGAAGCTGAGCGGGCCAGCCAGCTCAAGGATGAGTTTCTGGCAACCCTTTCCCACGAATTGCGGACCCCGCTTAACGCGATCCTGGGCTGGTCGCAACTTATCCTGAGCGGGAATATGAAGAACGAGGATATTCATCGGGGCCTTGAAACGATCGAACGAAATGCTCGCGCTCAGAATAAGCTTATAGAAGATCTTCTCGAAATGAGCAGCATAATTTCCGGAAAAGTAAGGCTCGATATGCAGCAACTGGACGTTGTCAGTTTGATTGAGGCAGCAATTGAGTCGGTCAAGCCAACGGCGCAAGCTAAAGGAGTGGCTCTGCAAAAAAAAATCGCTCCGCGCATCAGCCCGATCATAGGAGACCCTAATCGTCTCCAGCAGATCTTTTGGAATTTGCTTTCCAATTCGCTGAAATTCACGCCAAAAGGAGGAAAGATAGAGGTTGTCGTTGAACAGTCAAGTTCCTTTCTTGAGATCAGGATCAACGACTCGGGTCTAGGCATCGCGCCGGAATTCATGCCTTATGTTTTCGATCGCTTCAGGCAGGGCGATGCTTCGCTTACTCGACAGTACGGCGGCCTTGGCCTGGGCTTGGCCATTGTCAAACAATTAGTGGAACTTCACGGCGGTGCAGTTCGGGCAGAAAGCGCAGGGGCCGCACAAGGGTCGTCGTTTGTCGTGCATTTGCCGCTCTCTGTTGCGGATAATGTGAAAAATGAACCGGCACCCACGCTACGAGAGTACTTCGATGAAAAAAATCCCCCGCTAACAGGGCTGAAAGTGCTGGTAGTCGATGACGAATTCGACGCATGTGAACTCATCAAGCGAATGTTGACTCAATGCAAGGCCAATGTGATCAGTGCCGCCAGTGCTGCTGAAGGCCTGAAACTTCTAAAGATCGAGCGACCGGACGTGATTATCAGCGACATCAGCATGCCAGAAAAAAACGGGTATCAATTTATTGCCGAGGTGAGAGATCTTCCTGAGAAAGAGGGCGGCAATACCCCCGCCATTGCGCTTACAGCGTTCGCTCGAGCGGATGATAGAGCGAGGGCAATGAGTGCGGGCTATGAGAATCATCTTCCCAAGCCTGTCGACCCGGTTGAATTGATCACGGCTATCAGCAATCTAGTCAGAAGAAGACCAACCGACGAGCAAAATTTACCATAGCCGGAAGATATTGATAATGCGCTGCATCCGCTTCAGTATCGAAAAAAACGATAACTGGGGCCGGTTGGAATGCCTACTCAAGGGAAGAAAAGTATCGACACCGGCGATTTGTATCTTGAGAAACCAGCCCATGTGACTGGTCCGTAAGAGGACCGTAAGCCAAAAGCTTAAACTTTATCCCACATTACATCACAGTGCTTTTTTGCGGCTGCGGTGAGTAATTCAATCAGAGGTATCGCTCGATAAGTCAGGCTTATAATTTGGTCATCCGGTTCCGTGTCTCCCGACTCCGTGCCCGGTTCCTGCGATCCCGATTTTCCCTCTTCAATAGCACGCTTCAAGCGATCGAGCGCGGCCGGAACATCATCGGCCAATATCGCACTGGGCACCGTTCCGCTATGCCCCATCATTTTCAATAGGCGATGCGCTGCATCTCCAAACATCATTATATCCGCATACGCATCGCTCTTGAATGTTACCAGCATATGAGACCACCCTCGCCTCGTCGCAGCCGTTTCGAATGGCTCGGTCTAGTTACGCTGTTCAGGCGGCAGATTCCCGATGGAAAACCCCGCTGGCCGGCTCAACTCGGCCCGACCGCCTGTACCCGCCGATACCCAGCAAGAATAGCCCCGCAACCAACATTGAGAAAATTTCAGGCTCTGGCACCGCGCTGGTTACCGTGGTGGCGAACGCCGCCCCCAGAAGGGAATGAGCTAAGGTTGTAGGATGAACGCTATCCCAATAAAGATGCGTCTCAGGATTATCACAGGAAAGAATAAGCAAGGAGACGCACGCATTCGTTACATTGGTAAATCCGAAAGCCGCCGGATCCTGAATGATATTATTCAGAAAAGAATAAGTATCGAATTGATGAATATCCGCCGCGGGAAAAGCTGAATGCACGTCCCCCAGTTGAGTTGCCAGCTCATTATTGAAAACAATCGAGTAAGCATGAGCCTGCGTTACATCGTCATGGGTTCTGGCCTCGGGGGTGTGTCCCAGATCCCCACTATTCGGGACAAGAAAATTCCTTGCCCCTGCCGCCGCCAGCGTGCCCACATATGAGCCGATATTTTGCGCTGCGGCAACGGGAGAATTGTGTGTCAGATAGTCACCCCCGCCGCCCCATACGACATACAAAGCGTTGGGGTCGGCTACGCCTCCCGAATCACCCAAGTAACGTTCCAACTCCCGCTGCATGCCCGGCAACGGCTTTAACCCTACGCCCAGTACGTCAAAGCCTCCCTCTTTGGTTGCACTGCCTCCGTCCCCGATGTTTCCCACACCCGATGTAGCGCCACCGACGGAGTAGCTGCGGAAATTGGTATTGTTCACTCCGCCGGGAAAAAGTGAGCCTGCCAGATATTCCGTAGCAACGGGTCCATTCGATAAGCGGCCATGAAAATAAGGACCGCAGGGATGAGAAGGGTCGCAATTGCCACCGAGGAGTTTATAAATGCTCGTAGCAGCAGAGGGGCTGTCTCCAATATCCGAAAGACTGTCTCCAAACGTATATAAGCTACTGAAGGTGGCTGCCCAAGCGCTACCTCCCGTAAAAAGCAAGACAGAAAATGTGGCAAGAGCCACCCGTATTTTCATGATCAGTTCTCCCATTCTATGGTGCCAGACAACTGGATAGTCAAGGCTACTGCTGACTCGGAATATCAAAACTCTCTTTGCGCTTCCGGCTTGACCATCCGCTCTTCCTCATGAGCATTCGGCTTCACGAAGGAGGATTATTCCCGGTCTCTCATCAAGAGCCCGATGAGAACACCAACCCCAACCGCCAGTCCGATAGTCCGCCAGGCATTTTCATGTACATAGTCATCGGTTACCCGTGCCGCAACCTTGGATTTGTCGACTACAGCGCCTTCAATATTTTGCAGATATTCCTTGGCGCCCCTCAGATTGTCGTCGATCTTGTCGCGCAACGCCTGCGCCTTTCCGCCGCCTTCGTTGCTTACGAATTTCATTAATTCCTCAGTATCGGCAATAACGGACCGAAAGTCTTTAATGAGTTTTTCTTTTGTTTCTTTGGCGGTTTTGGCCATAACATCCTCCAGGCAAGTTGATAGGTTATACTATTTGTATCTATTCTACAGATCGCTGCTTTGATCTGTCTCTTACGAGAACATTGCAAAAAAAAGGTGCCGGTGCAACATTCTCACTCAATTCCAACTCAAAATTGCTACTCGCATATTATCCTGCTAGACCTTTGTATTCCTTTCCGTAATACCCGTCTGTCGGCCACCGCACATACGATCGTTTAGTTTGTATATATCCTTCAATTGCGCGTAAGACCCCGTGCGCTGATGCACTTATCAGCCGGCCATATACTGTTTTCGTCGAGACAGACGAATAGAGAGGAACGTAATGTCATATCTACACACACCTAAGCAAAATCTTTTTTTGGCCGCTCTCCCCGAGAAGGATTACGAGCGGCTGCAATCCTGCCTTGAGCTTGTATCCCTGCCTCAAGGATGGGCGGTCTACGAAAACGGTGGCGAATTAGACCTTGTGTATTTCCCCACCACCGGTATTATTTCCCTGCTCAAGATCATCGATAATGAAGACCCCGTGAAAATTGCCGTTATCGGCAACGAAGGTGTATTCGGCATTTCCATGCTTATGGGCCGAAAAATCACCCCAACCCGGGCAGTGGTGCAGCGCGGCGGTTTTGGCTATCGGCTTAAAGCAACTAATCTCCGAAGAGAATTCGAGCTCGGCAGTCCGCTACGTTATCTGCTTCAGCAGTATACGCAGAGCCTCATGGCCGGGATTACCAAAGCCACAATGCCTGCCATTCGCCCTGCTCTGAGATCCAGCATACCCTTAGCCGGTTCACCTGCTTCCTTGGCCTAGGGCATGAGTTTTCGGGCTTTAGCAGAGTTTACAGGAGAGCAACGGTTGCATTAAATAACGCCGAGATTCCTCCATTCATTCATGCTCTGCGATGGCTGCCTCTTCCATCAAGTTCTTGGAACGACCCTACACCGCGCCTGACAGATACCCATTCCGGTCGGAATGGCTTCCTGCGGCTAATATGCCGACAGGTAATTTCACAACAGCCCATCATTTCTGCTGAATCTGCTGAACTACTGCCGAATTCCAGGATTACCCAACCGGACTTCAACAGTATGCGTCGCTCGATCATCCACAAGTGCAATTGCCAAATCTTGCTGGCCAACGCCATCAATAGTGAGGCTTTCGTTGTCCTCATCGACTGCTGTCTGGACGACAGTAATTTCATAGATTGTTTCCCCATGGCGGTACTTAACGGTGAACGTACCCCATTCGGCGGGAAGGCAAGGTTTGAAGTACAGTTTGTCCTCCGCCAGCGTGAGGCCGAGCAATGTTTCCAGCATCAGGCGATACAGCCAGCCGGCAGAACCCGTATACCACGACCATCCGCCGCGACCTGTGTGGGGCGAAACCGCGTAAACATCGGCTGAGACAACGTATGGCTCCGTCTTGTAGACCTTAACCGCCTCGGGTGTCTGAGCGTGGTTTACCGGGTTGATCATCTCCAACAATTCCCATGCGCGTTTATGATCTCCCAGACCCGCAAAAGCCATCGTCGCCCAGATAGCGGCGTGCGTATATTGGCCCCCGTTCTCGCGCACGCCCGGCACATAACCCTTTATATACCCCGGATTCAAGGGCGATTTATCGAAGGGTGGATCAAGAAGCTGGATAAGGTGAGCGTCACGTCGAACGAGGTGCTGATCCACTGCTTCCATTCCCTGCTGCTGACGCTCGGCGGAGCCCGCTCCAGACAAAACCGACCAGCTCTGCGCAATTGAATCGATGCGGCATTCAGGATTGCTGGTAGAGCCCAGGGGAGAACCGTCGTCGAAGAAGGCGCGAAGATACCATTTGCCGTCCCAGCCATGTAGTTCAATATTTTTACGCAGCAGATCAGCTTCGGCTCGGCATCGTCCTGCAAACGCTGGGTCTCCATACCGTTCGGCAATTTCCGAAAACCGGATGAGTATGTCGTACAGGAAGAAGGCCAGCCAGACGCTCTCGCCTCGCCCGTGGAAACCAACAAGATTCATGCCGTCGTTCCAGTCGCCGCTGCCCATCAATGGGAGACCATGCTCGCCAAAGCGCAAACCATGCACGATGGCTCGCACGCAATGCTGGTACAGCGTCCCGACCTCTTCAGAATGAAGCGGAAGATCGTAGTAAGATTCTTCGTCAGCGCCGACCTGCCGACCTTCCAGGAAACCAGCAGACTCATCCAGAACGCTGATATCGCCGGTGGTTCCAACATAATGACACGTCACCAGGGGCAACCATAGATAATCATCTGAACAGCGCGTCCGGATGCCGCGGCCCGCTGGCGGGTGCCACCAATGCTGAACATCTCCTTCTATAAACTGGCGCGAAGCCGACCGCAGCAGATGCTCGCGCACAAGAGCGGGCTCAGCGTGAACAAGCGCCATCACATCCTGCAACTGATCCCTGAATCCGAAAGCTCCGCCCGATTGGTAATAGCCGCTGCGTCCCCACAACCGACAGGCGATAACCTGATATAACAGCCAGCCATTGACCATCACGTTTACCGATGGATCGGGCGTCTCCACTTGTACAGTGCCGAGTGTACGGACCCAATAACGGTGCACGTTTTCAAGGACCTCACGCGCAACCGTAATTCCACGGAAGCGCCGCACGATCTTGAGGGCATCATCACTATGAAGCCCGGCGCCCAGACGAAAGACGATTTCTTGCGTCTGGCCGTCGAATAATTCCAACGGAACCCGGATAGCGCCACAGGGATCAAGCCCTGGCCCCACCCGTCCGGAAAGTTCTTTGGCCCTCATCGCAGCTGGATTACTCAATCTACCATTGCGGCCTATAAACTCGGTTCGGTCGCCTGTGACACTGCGTCCTTTGTCGTCTACATCAAAAAAAGCAACCTGGCCGGAAAATTCATTGCTGTAAGGATTGCGTGCAAGCAGCGCTCCACTGGCGGGATCTATCTCGGTAACGACGTGCATTCTGCTCTTCTCGGGCAAATCTCCCAACACCCATTCGACACATCCCGTTATCGAAAGCTGGCGTGGCCGCCCGGATTCATTGCGTACTTTCAGTACTGTAAATTTGATAGAAGCGTCAAGGGCGACATAGACCCAGAGTTCAGAATGAATGCCATCCTCGATATGCTCAAAAACACTGTAACCAAATCCGTGCCGGGTAACATAAGGCGCTGCCCCTGGGCTCGGCAACGCGGTCGGCGACCAGAAATTGCCGGTTTCCTCGTCTCGCAGGTAATATGTCTCTCCACCAGCATCGCAAACAGGATCGTTGTGCCATGGGGTCAAGCGAAACTCGTGCGCATTTCCACACCAGGTATACGCTTGACCGCTCTCCGAGATAACGGTGCCGAACTGCGGATTCGCCAGGATATTTGACCAAGGCACGGGCGTTGTCTGACCCTGTCCGGTCGTTATGACATATTCGCGCGCATCGGCAGTAAATCCCCCCAGTCCATTGGCAAAGAGTAGTTCCCGGTCCGGCAGCTTGACACTCTGTCCGGAATCAAGCCGACGTACCCGCTCCAATCCAGCTGCAGGAACCGGTAAATCCGCCGGTAGTCGGCGAGCCAACTGCTCCATCAAACTTCCATTGCTGTCGAGAATAATCACACGCGCTACGGTTTGCATCAGAATTCGATCCTCGGAGGCAATCTGTTCCGCGCGACGGATAAAAATGCCACCTGGACGATCGAGCACGTGAGCTTCGGCACTTCCGGCCACCAGGCCCATGATATGCTCGTGCAGTAGTTGACGATAGCTCGAATGGTCCTCATTCCAGATCACCAGATCGACGGCAATTCCCTTCACTCGCCAGTAGGCGTGCGCCTGTACCAGTTGGCGCACCAGATTGATATTGGCGCCATCGCTGATCTGCAGCAGCACAATGGGGAGATCGCCGGAAATTGCGTATCCCCACAGTCCCGACTGGCTGCGCTGGTTTTTGCTCAGCACGGCGGGATCGGCGCGTAAATAACCGTTCGCATACAGTACCGAACCAGCCAGCCGGCCGAATAATTGGGCGTCGGACTCGGTCGCGTTAAGCTGGTGCAGCACAACCAGACTGTGAGTCCACGCAAGATCAAAGACGCGGTTCGTCATGTGCTGGTCCTGATACTTCTCGACCAGATGCATGGCGGCATGGCGGGAATCTCCGGCTCCGGTAACGATATCTATCGTTGCGGATTCTCCCGGTTCGATGGTTACGCACTTGCGAATAGCCACGATCGGGTCGAGAACCGAGCCTGAGCTATTGGAAAGCCGCCCCGGCGTTATCATCGCCTGCGGTGCGGACACGTCCTTTCCTCGCCCAATGAAAACCATGCGATCCGTCTCGTATGATATTTCCTCGGTAGCGACACCGTGTACCGCCATCAGATGAAACATCCAAGGCACCGTGTCGCTCTGGGAGCGCGGGCGCCTGCTGCATAGAATCGCATGCCGGTCTGGCAATATTTCCGTTTGTACAAAGAGATTCCCGAAAGCCGGTGCTTGCGCGTCACCCGCCTGCGCCGCGAGCACCACCTCAGCATAGGAAGTCACTTCGATTGTCCGGGATGTCCGGGCACGATTAGTGATGCGGACCCGGCGTAGCTCGATGTCATCTTCGGGCGAGACCGTAATTTCAGTATGCGTATCGAAATCAAGGTCGCGTCGCCTGAACTCGACGCGTCCTTCTGAAAAAACGACCCCATAACGCTTGGGTTCTTTCAAGGTAGGCTGGTATGTATTCGACCAGAACGCTTCACTCTCCACATCGCGCAGATAGCAGAAACTTCCCCAATAGTCACATGTGCCGTCTTCCCGCCAGCGCGTAACGGCAAGATCCTTCCAGCGGCTGCTTCCCGCGCCGCTATTGGTTACCATGACGTGATAGCGACCGTTTGACAGAAGCTGTATTTCCGGAATAGGGGTGTTTGCACTCGATAGAAGCCGCACTGGCATCTCCGGGAGTTCCTTGACGACACGCACGTCGGGGAGCTCTGGAGCTTGGGTGCTGAAAACAGTGGCCTTGGGGATACGTTCCTGAAGCAACAAAATTGTTGCCTGAAATAAAGGCTCAGACTCGAACCGTCGTTGCATCGGGCGATCCAGCAGTAAATACGCCAAGGAAAGTAAGCTCATACCCTGGTGATGCGCCATGAACGAGCGCACCAGGGCGCGCGTTTCACCGCGGCGCAGCCGTGATGGCGTGTAGTCGACAGCCTCGTAAAAGCCAAATTTACCGACCATCTCCTGGGCGGCAAGGTGCTGAAGGTTACGGCAGGCGGCTTCTGGAGCGATCATTAACGCCAGCACGGAGGCATAGGGTGCGATGACCAGGTCTTCTCCCAGGCCCCGCTTGAGCCCCAGCCCCGGAACGCCAAACGCGCGATATTGGTAGTTGAATTGAACGTCGACGGCGTTATAGCCGGATTCCGAGATACCCCATGGAATTCCGCGTTCCTCACCGTACGCAATTTGGCGATTGACTGCCCCCTTACAGGTCTGATCCAGGAGTGTGTTATCGAACGTGGGCATTACCAGCAGCGGCATGAGATACTCGAACATAGAGCCGCTCCAGGACAGTAAAGTCGCTTCACCGCCGTAACTGGTAAGTATGCGTCCCAACGCAAACCAGCTTTCCTGCGGCAACTCTCCCTGGGCAATTGCGACAAAATTGCAGAGTCTTGCCTCCGAAGCGAGCAGATCATAGTAGCTGGCATCCAGCCGATGTTCGCCTACGTTATATCCTATCGCGAGTTGCCGCTGCGCATGGTTGAACAGGAAGCCATAGTCCATCTGCGCCATACTGCCCGACTGAAGCGCCAAGCGCTCAAGGTTGGCCAGCTGATCAAGCGCAACCGCGCTACCTTGGAACGCGAGTTGTCGCAAGGAAGGGTTTTCCATCGAGTGTGCCACATCCGTACCATCCATGGCAGCAGTCAGCAGGGATTGGGGCACAAGGCTGATCAATTCCGCCAGCGCACTTTCACATTGCTTATTCAACGCCGCTGCCCACTCATGAGCTTCGCTGGAGGCAAAAGTTACCGGCTCTTCGTCAATCTCGCGAATAATCGCCCTGGAGTAGGCAGCCAGCCGATCAAGATCGACTTGCACGCTCGCGATTGTGATCGGGCGCACCTCTGCTGCAATCGCGAGCGCTTTTTCGAATTGTGCCAAAGAAGAATTTGCAGGGACGGAACCGGCGGTTTTTTCGAGTATCTGCAGTGTGTCGGCCAGTGCCAGAAATAAATGCTCGCGAATAATCGGCTCATCGGATATTTCCAATAGACCGGCACGCAATGTCAGCAGATGACCCGCCAGGTTGCCGCTATCCACTGTGGAGACATAGCGCGTCAATGGCGTCTTTGTTTTTGTATCGTACCAATTGTAGAAATGACCGGAATACCGTTCAAGTGTTTCCATCGAGTCCAATGTATTCATGGTGCGTTCAATGAGCTGTCCGGTACCGATATAGCCGAAGTCGTAGGCGGTAATATTAGCCAATAGCGCCAGACCCATGTTGGTCGGCGAGGTCCGGTGCGCGATAGCCGCGACCGGATACTCCTGAAAATTGTCAGGTGGTAGCCAGTTATCCTCCGGGCCTACGAAAGTCTCGAAGAAAAGCCATGTTCGGCGTGCAATCTGGCGCAAAAAATGTATCTGACCAATGGTTAACTCTGTGCTCCGGGGAGGAAGTGGCCGACTAATCCACCAGGCAATAGCGGGAGATCCAGCCCATAACAACAGTACAGGCAATGCTCCTATCAAAGCCATTGGCGCTGTAACCACCATTCCCACCGCCGCGCCGATTGCTGTTACAGGTGCTATCCACATTGATCGAAACGAAGCGCCGAGACCAGTGCGCCCATCCTTCACGTCAGCCGGATCAGTCCCACGTTCCGCATAATGGGAGGGATTCCATTCAAGAAGCCCGCGGTGAGTGATAAATAGCCGCACGTGGGTACGCAGGATCGCATCGAGACTGAAATAAGCCTCGTATGGAAGGCAGGCCAGTGTGAATGCTACCTGCCCGAATTGTCGGCCAGCCGTGCGTATGGAAGTGATAATGTGAGAACGCAGCGCGACTTCTTTTGGCTTGTTCAGCAAATCGATGATGACGGTTATCGCAGCAGGAATAAACAGCGTACCGATAACAACCAATGTCCAGAGCCATGCATGGGTGAGTGCCATCCAGCCTAATAACAAAAGTAGCGTCATGGCTACCGGGACCAGGCTGCGCCGAAGATTGTCCATCAGCTTCCACCTCGACAATGCGGATAGCGGATTTGGCTGATAGCTTCCCTGCGGCCCCGGTACACGCCTCAACAACCAGCTGGCGAGTTGCCAGTCTCCTCGAATCCACCGGTGGCGACGGCTTACATCCGCGCTGTAGCGTGATGGAAATTCCTCATATAACTCCACGTCACTTAATAACCCCGCGCGCGCATAGCATCCTTCCAGAAGATCATGGCTCAGAATTCGGTTATCGGGAAAACGGCGGCAAACCGTCTGCTCGAATGCATCGACATCGTAAATTCCCTTTCCCACGAATGAGCCTTCATAAAACAGATCCTGATAAACGTCGGAGACGATACGTGTATATGGATCGATGCCGGCCTCACCCCCGAAAAGCCATGCGTATCGTGATTGGTTGGTACTCGACAGGCTTACCGCAACCCTCGGTTGCAGAATTCCATAACCCTCGGCTACCAGGCTGACCCTCCCCTCTGCGGAGTTTTTATCGAGCCTCGGGCGATTCAACGGGTGAGCCATCGCACCCACGAATTGATGGGCAGTCTCGCGCGGCAACTGAGTATCGGTATCGAGTGTGATGACATATTTTACGTTCGACAGCACCGCCGTATTACCTACGATAAGGGAAAACGCATCGCTTCCAGCCCCGCTTAATAAAGCATTTAAATCCGCAAGTTTTCCGCGTTTACGCTCATGGCCCATCCAGAGCCGTTCCTGAGGGTTCCACCGGCGTGGGCGGTGAAATAGAAAAAAAAGGCTGTCCTTACCTTTTACGGCTGAACCATCCGCCCCAACCGCATTATCCGCAACGCCGTTGGCATATTTTTTATTCAGCTCCTCAATGCCTGTTCGTGCAGCATCTAACAGTATTTGGTCTTCGGGCAGCGTTTCCTGATCCGCGTCCTTAAAATCGGTCAATAAGGCGAAGTCAAGATTATCGTCGCGATTGGCTAAAAATCGGACTTCAAGCGCTTCAACAAGGCTGCGCGCGTCTGACTCGCTTGTCAGCATGGTGGGAACCACAACCAATGTTTGAAATGTCGCGGGTATACCTTTGGAGAAATCCATGCGGGGCATCGAATGGGGTCTTACCAGTAGAGGACTCGCCCAGTTGACCAACGCCACCGCCAGTTGACTGATCGTAAAAATCGATAGCATGCCAACCGCTCCCAGCAACCATCCGTTAGCGCCATCGGCATGGGCTTCGGCCAGTAGAATGCTGACCAGGCTTGCCGTAATCAATACGATCGCGCCGAGATAATGAAAAAGCGGATAGCGACGGCCGATTCGCCAAAGTTTCTCCAGGAATGAAAAGCGTACTCGTACTGCCGCCTCGAGGTCGGGCAAGCCATCGTCAACGAGATAAAATCCGACATGCGCCCTGGCTTCGTCGTCCGCCACCGCCGCTGCATCGCGTGCCATCGCGAGCGCTCGCCGCGCCACTTCCACTTCCGATACCGGACTTGCCTTGGCTACACGCTCCACCACATGCCGATACTGATCCCGGCTGGCGAAATCCATGCGGCCGTAGACCCCGTGCGGGTCCTCTCGCAAGGTCTGCTCCACAATGCTGGTGGTTTCGACGAAGTCGCGCCAATCGATCGCGCCCAACGTACGCAGCGTATTTATGCTGTTGGAGATTGAGACCTGGTCAGCCGCTTGCTGCTGATTTCCCAACTGCACCATTTGGTCGATTGTTTGATTCGATTCCGCAAGCCTCTGCTCGATCCAGGTCAACGGTAGCGCCAGCGCGGGCCCCTGCCCCTGTAGCCGTCGTGCCAGTTCGGAAATGAAAGGTGTAGTCATCGGCGGGTCGGACCGTGCCATATCAGCAATGACAAGAACCAGGCTCTTGGGATCTTTCTCGGCAATGCTCGTGATTTCCCCAGCCCAGGTGGCAGCAAGCTTACGGTCTATGCCGCCGGCAGCGACGTGAACGCCGACCCGTCGCAGGTTCTCGATCAGCGCGAGCCGCAGCATGATGGGGATGGCCCATAACTCTCCCAGCTGCAAATTCACGACTGCCTGATAGGCAGCGACAAAACGCCTGAGGCTCTCTGTGTCGACCCTGCCATCGCCGTGCGAGATCGCCTGCAAAGCGATGTCATATACTCGTGGAAGATTTGCACTGCCGCCGCGCGCAAGAAGCGGTAATTCGCGGCTATAGTTTTTGGGAAGATGACGCCTGGCCATACGTATCTGCTCTTCTATCAAATAGAAGTTGTCGTATATCCACTCGCCTGCCGGCGTAAGCAACTGATCTGCTGTTACCGCCTCCGTAAGTACGGTGCAGATGTTGAAGAGCGTATTTTCGTTCTCATCCAGCCTCGCCAGGAGCTGATCCGTGCCCCCACTTGTTGATAGCTCGTGGGATGCCGCAAGGATGCCGCCATACAGCTCCATTTGATCTGCACTGAACAGTTCAGACCGCAACGGCAGTTCTTCGCTAACCGGGACGCGTGGTCTTCCGATTTTTCTAAGCCGATCTGTAATGGGAAGTAAAAGCTCAGAAACAGTGAGGTCTCTAGCTTTCAATTTGATTATTCTCCGGGCTGCGATCGCTTAAACACGATCAAAAATACGTATCTTGATGGGTTTAGGTTTCTTAGAGTCGTGGGTCTCATCTTGAGCTAACATCCTCACGATGTAAACCTCTCCGATTGCGTAGCTCTTTAGCGGCAGAGCAAATAGTATAAGCAGGAAGAGTAACACTACGATATGTGTCAACTCCTTCTTGCAAGCAGCAGTTTTGGGAAATAGGTCTTATCGCGCAGTAGTCTCCTTTACAATTCGCCCATGAGCCCAGAATTTTTCATAGAGACTTTGCGCCCACCTTTGCCTACAGCCCCTGCTGTGGAATGGCTACAACTCTCGAAGCGCTCCCCTTATTGCGCAAATATCCGCGATGCCTCAAGCCTGCTATTATCTTGACTAGGGAGCAATGATAAAAACTGGCTCATCCATAGTATGTACGCTAGCGCACAAAATACCACGCAGTAAAATGGAATACTCCGAAAAAGGGCTGTGCTTGACAGAATTTGTATTCTAAGATAAATGCTATTATAAGTTGGATGGGAACCGGCCGGCGGAAGGAGGTGGAAGGGAAGAGGCCTCAAGCATTAGCCATCTTTTGCTTTCATTCCACCGCGCCTACGCTGCGCTTACTTTTTATAAAAGAATTTCTGTAGCGGATGCTTAGCTCTCCTCCACATCAGCCCGACCAGAACCGTCTCCTTGCCGCTTTGCCGGCGACTGAACTTGAACGCATAAAATCGCATCTGGAATTGGTTCATATGCCACTCGGGGACGTTCTTTGCGAATCCGGAGGGCGCCTTCCATACGTTTACTTTCCAACTTCCACCATCATTTCCCTGCACTATATCCTTGAGAATGGCGCGTCATCGGAGATTGCAGGCGTGGGTAATGAAGGCTTGCTCGGTATTTCCCTGATTATGGGCGGTGAAAGTACCCCGAGCTGGGCCACTGTACAAACTGCCGGCTATGGCTACCGGCTGAAAGCCTCGCTTCTGTTGCAAGAGTTTAATCAAGGAGGCCCGATACAACGATTGTTGTTGCGCTACACTCAGGCGCTTATCACGCAGATCTCACAGACCGCAGTGTGCAACAGGCACCATACCATTGAACAGCAATTGTGCAGGTGGTTATTGTTAACGCTGGACCGGTTGAATTCTCAGGAATTGGTCATGACTCAGGAATTGATCGCCAGCATGCTCGGCGTGCGCCGCGAAGGTATTACGGAGGCTGCCGGAAAACTGCAGCAAGCCGAGATTATCCGTTATCGGCGCGGCCATATAACCGTACTCGACAGAACCGGACTCGAAACACACGTTTGCGAATGCTACGACGTGGTCAAAAAAGAATTCGATCGTCTGTTTCGTGACGTGCGGAAGTATTAGCAGCCTGTCGGACTTGATTCTTCAAGCCCGACAGGCTGCCAGAAGGTTCTGAACAAGCGCATGCAGCCGTGATCGGCGACGCCGATCACGGATCTCGACCGGAATAAAAACAGATCAGGTCGGCATGACCGGCTAAAGAATCATGAGATAGCCGGGTGTTGGGAAGAACAACCGATCACATCATCGCAACACCCGCGCCGTCTTAATCTTGCCCTCTTAATCTTGACTACAAAGCCGTGCGCACGCTTTGCAGTCACCAGCTTTGCCACACACCGCCGTTCCAAGTCGGCTCCGCACGGCTTGAATGTGCGGTGACGTACCGAATGGGACCAGCAGCAGCAGTATCATTCCAAATTATTGGAACTGCTCTTGTTCTGCCCTCGGTTGCAAACCCCGCCTATGTCGATCCGTCCCAAGACCGTAAAGAAGACCATATTGCTGGTATTCGGCACGCTATTTGTATTTGTCATAATATTTGCCATCTGGTTTGACTGGAACATGCTGAAGCCCTATGTCGAGCGCCAGGTAACTGAAAAGACCGGCCGCGAATTTACTATCCGCGGCGATCTCGATGTCAGGTTATCACTCAATCCGCTGGTCAGTATCGGAGGACTTTCACTCGCCAATGCCGAATGGGGCACGCAGCAGCCGATGCTCGATGTGGATAAAGCCGCTTTCCGCGTCAGTCTATGGAATCTGTTCCTCGGAGATGTCGTGCTGCCTGAAGTATCCATAACCAAGCCAAAAATCATCCTTGAAAAGAGTGAGGATGGAAAGCGCAACTGGGATTTTAAAAAGGAAAAAAAAGAGAAAATGGAATTGCCGGAAATCGGCAGGCTCGTCCTGGACCAGGGCAAGGTCATTTTCCGCGATCCCAAGACAAAGACCGACGTAACGGTAAGCGTACACACCGACCCGGCAGCGGACGCGAGGGAAATGCCGCTCGATGTGGTGGCTGAAGGTACATTCACCGATCTGAAATTCACGGCTAAAGCCAAAGGGGGCAAGGTTATGTCGCTAGCGGATAAAACGCTCCCCTATCCCATCAAAGCGAGCGCGCAAATCGGAACGACTTACGCCGCGGTTGACGGCATCATTACCGGGCTTGCCGAGCTGGCCGCAATGGACCTGAAGCTGGAAGTACGTGGAGAGGACCTTTCGGCACTTTACCCGATGGTGGGGATCGTATTTTTTCCCTCACCGCCATACCGTATATCGGGAAGGCTTACCCACCAGAATACCGAGTGGTCGATGAAGCAATTTTCGGGAGAGGTAGGCAAAAGCGATCTCGGCGGCGATATACTTTTCGATACGGGCGGCGAACGTCCGATGCTACGTGCGGATGTTGTATCAAAAGTCCTCGACCTGAATGACCTGCAAGGTTTCGTGGGCGCCCGGCGCGCGCCGCAACCGCAGGATAGCCCTGCCGAGAAACAGGAGAAAAAAGCGTCGATAGAAGCCCAGCGGGACCGGCTGCTACCCGACCAGGAATTCAAGGTGGACCGGTTGCGGGCAATGGATGCGGACGTCAAGTTCACTGGTGAATCTATTCGAAACAAGGAATTGCCGGTCGAACATCTGGTAACGCATCTCAAGGTTGATGATGGGCTGCTGACCATGGACCCCGTCAATTTCGCGGTCGCAGGTGGGAATATTATTTCCAGGGTCACAATAAATGCACGGAAGGATACACCCGCCGCAGAGGCCAGGATGGACTTTAAAAAACTGCAGTTACCGAAGCTCTTTCCCAAAATCGAGCTGACCGAGGACAGCATGGGCGTGATAGGCGGCACAACGACGGTAACCGGACACGGCAAGTCCGTCGGCGCGCTTCTCGCATCGGCGGATGGCAACTTCGGCTTGATCATGTCAGGTGGCGAGATCAGCAAGCTGATGCTGGATATCATAGGGCTCGATGGAGCGCGAATTCTCAAGCTTTTGATCGCGGGGGATAAAAACGCCAGGATCCGCTGCGCTGTCAGCGATTTCGATATCAAGAAAGGAATCATGACCAGCGAGGCTTTTGTCATAGATACAACAGAAACAAATATTATCGGCGAAGGCTCTATAAGTCTCGTTGACGAAACCATTGACCTGAAGATTTCACCGGAACCCAAACACTTCAGTATTCTGAGCCTGCGCACGCCGGTGCATATCAACGGCACTTTCAAGGATCCGACCGTGTACCCGGACAAAATGCTGGCCATACGCATTGGCTCGGCGGTTCTGCTGGGCATTTTCGCGACACCCGCCGCGGCACTGATACCGCTGATAGAGACAGGCCCGGGTGAGGATAACAATTGCAGGGCGCTGATTGCCTCAGTCAAGGACACCAAATCACATCCCGCCAAAGAGGCCCCGCCACAAAAGAAAGAAGCCCAACCGGAGAAGCGCAGAAACAACGCCGAGAAACGGTAAGGGCACCGAAAATAGATGATTCGGCCAATCAGCTCATATGTGTGTAAGCGCACGGATCAAGGCGCGGCAATCCTTATAGTACTTACTATCTTTTCCAGGAGGTATTCACGATGGAAACAGCAGAAATTCCTGAACAGCATCAAAAAAAACAACCTGGCGTGGAAGCAGAGATGGAGCCTCGGCCCGACTCGACCCTTGAGGGATACCGGGGAAGCGGCAAGCTGCAAGCCAAGGTTGCGATTGTTACCGGCGGTGATAGCGGTATCGGGCGCGCTGTGGCCGTTGCCTTTGCCAAGGAAGGCGCCGATATCGCCATTGCCTATCTTGAGGAGCATGGAGATGCAAACGACACAAAAAAAGAAATCGAGCAATGTGGAAGAAAATGTCTTTTAATTGCCGGTGACGTGGGTAATGAACAATTCTGTTCCGAAGTCGCCGCAAAGACGATCGCGACTTTTGGACGCATTGACATCCTGGTAAATAATGCCGCGGAGCAACATGTCCGGGCCAGCATTATGGACATCGATAATGCACAGCTCGAAAAAACTTTCCGCACGAATATTTTCTCGATGTTTTATATGGTAAAAGCAGCGCTCCCCCATCTAAAAAAAGGCGCACGCATAATTAATACTACGTCCGTGACCGCCTATAAGGGGAGTCCGCATTTGCTCGACTACTCGGCCACGAAGGGCGCAATCGTTGCTTTTACGCGGTCATTGTCACTACAATTGGTCGAGCAGGGAATTCTTGTAAATGGTGTCGCTCCCGGACCCATATGGACACCATTGATACCGTCTACTTTTCCGCCCGAAAAAGTCGGCAGTTTTGGAAAAGATGTGCCTCTGAAACGTCCTGGACAACCTGACGAGGTAGCGCCCTGTTATGTCTTTCTGGCTTCCCGGGAATGCTCATATATGTCGGGGCAAGTGCTGCATCCGAATGGAGGCACCATCGTAAACGGCTAAAAGAAGCAGTTTTGACCTCACTCGGCGTGACAAATTGTCTGGGAAACTGTTCGCGAAATTCAGACATGGAGTTTCAATAAGTGGTGATAAAAAAATTTGCATTAAGCTGTGGACGAGCATAAGTTCAAAATATGTGACTTACCCGGATTTTTTGCTTAATGCCCGCCAGGGAGTACCTAACCCAGGCCGATAACAGCTATTATTATTCGTCGAAGTACAACTACAAACCTGCAGGCTGCAAAACAGGGGCACGAAGTATGTTCAGTTTAGGTTCCAAAGAACCTGTTGTAGCGACAGCGAAAATTGTGATCGACTGTTCGCCCGAACACGTCTTCAGCTATTTGGGTGAAGGCTTTTTTGAAAATTATCCTAAATGGTCTCCCGAAGTCGTTGAGCTTGAGCCGGTCACCAGCGGCCCGCTGAGGTTAGGAACCATCGCAAGGCAGGTGCGTATTGACCAAGGCCGCCGGACAGAAACCAAATTCAAAATAAATGAGTATGAGCCAAACAAGCGCTTGGGCTTTGCCGGGGTTGCCGATCCTTTCCGCTGCAGCTATGAGCTACGATGCATCGATAGCGGCAAGTCGTCCGAGCTGACCTTTACTTTTGAATTACTCGAGATTCAGATGTTCATGCGTCCGTTCGAGAAATTGATCCGGGTAGTGGTTCAGGAAGGAGCGCAACGCACGGTAAGAAATTTGAAGCGTTTAACTGAAGCAAAAAAACACGCGGCCGGCTAGCGGCTCGCCATTCCGCAAAATATCCAGGAGAAACAAATGACTTTTGTAGTGGAAAAGGATCCCGGATTAATCCCGCAGATCTTGTCCGAAATACTGGACAGCTCGATAAACGGAATCACGTTGGTGGATCCCGATCAGGAGGATATGCCCATTGTTTATGCCAATAGGCAATTCCAGGTCATGACTGGATATCCGCAAGAGGAGATACTCGGGCGCAACTGCCGTTTTCTCCAGAAGGGCGACCGTGAACAGGAAGCGCGTTTTGCAATGAGGCGGGCCATCAGCAAGCACGAACCCATCGAGGTGACCATACGCAATTATCGAAAGGATGGCGAGCTCTTCTTTAACCACCTGACGCTCACTCCGCTGCTGGATGGACAGGGAAAACTCATCTATTATCTTGGCATTCAGTATGATGTGAACCGCAATCGGGACTTGATCTCGAAGTTCAGCATGCAGCAGGAAGCCGATACCAGACGTTTACTTGCTTCTCTGTTGCCCAGACCTTGATACTATATCCCGGCACACGCCTAGTGCCGGGATATAGTATGCGAGTTAATCAAAAATCACAATGGAAGAGGAATTTATGACCCGGATATCGTATGAAAACATTTCACAGCCGCGATCGGATGACCGGCGCCTATGGGATGTACCTTTTGCGGTTTACGGGTACCCGGCCTTGATGTTAGCCCACAGGTTGAAGGTTTTTGCCTTGCTTGGGAAAGGGGCGCGCACGTTGCCTGAAATCTGCGAGGCGCTGGACCTCAAGCCCCGGCCGGCCGAGGCTATCCTGACGGCCGCGACAGCGCTGGGCTTTCTCTCTCTCGTGGATACGCGTTATTCGCTTGCCGCGCTTGCGGAAGATTACCTGCTCGAAAAGAGCCCCAGCTACTTCGGGTTTTTCTGGGACATGATGATCGACAATTCAGAGGTGTTTTCCTACACAAGCCTGGAGCGGGCCGTGCTCACCAACTCGCCCCAGGCTTATGGCGGAGGCGATATTTATAAATCCCATGAAGAGCAGGCGGAGTTGGCGCGGCGGTTTACGCGCGGCATGCATAGCATGAGCATGACCCTGGCGTCCGCCTGGCCGAATGTCCTGGATCTCACACATCATCAACTGATGCTCGACATCGGCGGTGGTTCCGGCGCTCACTCTATCGTCGCTGCATTGAAATCGCCCAACCTGGATGCGATCGTGCTGGACCTGGAGCCTATATGCCAGGTCGCTCAAGAGTTCATTAACCAGCATGGCGTGCAGGACCATGTAACGACCCAGGTTGCGGATATGTGGAACGACCTCTTCCCGGCAGCCGATCTGCATTTTTATTCCAACATCTACCACGACTGGCCTCCGGAGAGATGCAGATTCCTTACGGAGAAAAGTTTCCGGAGCCTGGAGCCAGGCGGACGCATCATCATTCACGATATACTCTACAACGACGAAAAGACGGGGCCTTTCGCTGCTGCCGCGTATAGCATGCTCATGCTGGGATGGACGGAAGGTGAATCCTATTCAGGCGCCGAATTGGCCGCGATGCTGAAGGATGCGGGTTTTCATGACATCCAGGTGTACCCGGCTTTTGGTTATTTCAGCGTGGTGACCGGCGTCAAGCCATAATGATGGATCCTTGCGTTATTGCTCCGGCTCCCGCGGAAACCGCAAATTCAAACATGGTCGCCAGTAGTCATCGCCGGTAGTCATCCTCACCCTCAATCGTTGGAATGGTGCGTATCAGTTCTGTTTCATCGCACGATAACCGGCTTTGCGTCGCATATAAGGCCGGAGCCGATTTTTTTGCACGGGCCTCTGCGTTATGTCGGAATATGTTTATCCATCGATCAGTACCCTCTTAATGAAAATATTCCACCCTTACGGGCTTTTAGCGGTTCTGTTTTTTTTTGCCGCAAGCCCCACCCTGGTTTGTGCCGACGAACATGGTGACAAAGCTCATGAGCATCTGGAAGAGGCAATCGAAAGTGGAAAAAAAGGAAGCGCGCAAGGCGTGCGCATTCACACGGAAGAGGCGAAGAAGGAACTGATCGAGCAGAATAAGGAACATCCCTATACGACCCTTCAAAAGCCCATATACGGCGAACACGAGAAAGCGGAGCACGACAGGGAGATCTTTGAAGAAATGGACCTGGCAATTGAAGAAGCTAAAGAGGAACATACGGAGGAAGCCGTTGAAGCTATAGAAAGAGCTTCCGTTCATTTAGAGGAAAAAGAGAAATCCCGATAAGGGGCGATCCTAAACAAGCGTGAAGGGGGGGAAATATGCCGGCGTTACAAGAAGCTGCGTTCCTAAACGCATTTCCCGTCCCGTGATGGCGGAATCCCGCACCGGCACCTGTTTGGCTCACGTCACCGCTTTTTTGCCGGCTTGAATCCCAGCGTTTTCATGGCCGGTACCACTGATTGCTTTGTGGCGCCATAGTCTGCCCATGGGGCGTTGCCCTTATCCAACCGCTCATGGATATTGAGGGCCGACCAGCGGCTGGCGCTCGTAAGTGAATCCAGCTCTTCCCAGGCCAGCGGCACCGACACGCCCAGGCCCGGACGTGCGCGCACTGACCAGGCCGATACGGTCGTTGCGCCGAAGCCGTTGCGAAGATAGTCTATGAAAATCTTTCCAACGCGATTTCTCGGTCCGCTTTTTGCAACGAAACGCTGCGGTATGGTTTCGGCGAGGTGTTGGACAATGGCTTGGGAGAAATTTTTTACGGTGTCCCAATCATGCAGCCTTTTTATCGGCACAATGACGTGCAAGCCTTTGCCTCCACTCGTTTTCAGGAAAGACTCCAACCCCAGTTCCTTGAGAAATACATGAACAAGCTGAGCCGCCTCCTGGATGAGCGGCCACTTTACCCCTTCGCCGGGATCAAGGTCGAATGCCATCCTGTCCGGTTTGCCGATCGCGTTTTTTGTGGCATTCCATGTGTGAAACTCTATCACGTTCATTTGAGCGGACGCTAACAGGCCTTCGGCGGTGGCAACTTCAATCAATGATTCATGCTCGGGATCCAGCGCCGGGTCAAGCTGGTTCACTCCCTCCATATTCTCTTTTTCCCAATGCTTCTGAAAAAACAGTTGACCTGCAATTCCTTGCGGTGCGCGGACGAGCGATACCGGCCTGCCTTTGAGATGCTCCAGCATTAAAGGCGCGATCAGCGAATAGTAGCAAATGAGCTCGATTTTCGTAAATCCAGTAGATGGATCAATTACGCGCTCGGGGTGCGAAACCTTCAATGACGGTTTTGACACCGCATTCGCAGATTTTGCATCGGAGGCATGCACCGGCTTCTCCCGGATAATGACTTCTGCTTTTTTATCCAATCTCAAGCCTTGAAAAACCGAGTGGCGAATATGTCCATCTCGCGTCCATTCTCCAAAGGAAACTTCAGCCACCAGCGTGGGCTTTACCCAATGCGCGTTTTTTTCGATGTCGCCCGCCCTAACGAATGGTGGACGCTCGGTCGCAACTTTATCCAATTTCACCCTGAGATCATGAAGCGTGTTATCGCTAAATCCGGTGCCTACGTTTCCGGCATACTGAAGCTTCTTGTCTTCATCATAGTAGCCGAGCAGAAGCGAACCTATGCCGGCCCTGGAACCCTTGGGGTCGGTAAAGCCGCCAATTACAAATTCCTGACGTTGCGTGCACTTCAGCTTTATCCAGTTGGGAGAGCGGCCAGAGGCATAACGCGATGTCTTTCGCTTACCGATCAAGCCTTCCAGCCCCAAGCGGCAGGCCGACGCGATGATATCTTTCGGCGGCGCATCAAAAATATCGCTGAAGCGTATCTGTTCCGGCGGACGTCGCTCAAAAAGGGTTCGGAGTACTGCCCTTCGTTCAATCAGGGGGACCTCTCTTAAATCATATCCATCGTAGAACGGTATATCGACCAGGTAATAAATAATCCCTTGAGTCCGTGTGCTATCAAATGCATTTTGCAGAGCCTGAAAATCAGGTATGTTTTTGTCATTCAACACCACAATTTCGCCATCAAACCATCCGGACTTCAGCCTCATCCCCGCTATTGCTTTTATGAGATGAGGCAATTTCTCTGACCAGTCATTTCCATTTCGGGTAAAGAGCTTAATGTCCCTGCCATCTATCCTGGTCAACATCCGATAGCCGTCGAACTTGATTTCGTAACTCCACTCAGCCGGATCGTTGGGCGGCCCATCCACCAGCGTCGCGAGTTGCGGGCGCAAGATGTGAGGAAGATCGGCTTTAACTGCGTTTTCCGGCAAGGCAGATTCGTTTTTTCCGGACTTTGATCTAGTCTTGGTCGACGTTGTGCTCACCGATCCGGCAGCTTTTTGAACCTCTGGCGGTTCAAGCCCGGCAACACTCTCAGGCATTTCATCCACCACGCTATATTCGTTGGAAGAGCGAACATAATCATCTTTTTCCTTGATGAGCAACCATGCCTCCTGTTTTTCTTCCTCCTTCCTTTTCATGCGTACCAGTGCCCAGTGACCCTTCAATTTGTGCCCGCGCAGCTCAAACTTCAGCTTGCCCTCATGATAACCTTTGTGGGAATCCTCAAGAGGAATCCACGTTCCCTTGTCCCAGATGATGACTTTGCCCGCGCCATACTGCCCGCGCGGAATCTCGCCTTCAAAACTGTTGTATGAAATCGGATGATCTTCAACATGAATTGCCATGCGTTTGTCATTGGGATCGAAGCTGGGCCCTTTGGGAACGGCCCAACTTTTCATTGCTCCATCAAGCTCAAGCCTGAAGTCATAATGAAGCCGCGTTGCCCAGTGCTTCTGAACGACAAACGACAAGGCTGCCTTGCTCGTCTTACTGCTGACGCCGATGCCAGGAGGTTCGGACGTTATGGAAAAATCACGTTTTTCCCGATAGGCTTTGAGCGAATCCGGCTTTGACATTTTTCAAGACTTATTCAGAGGTTTCCTATGCGCGGCGCTTATGCGTGCCTTTGGTAGAAGCCGGCAAATTGTCTGCATCGGCCTTCACCGGCTTTTTTCCTGGCGCCTTGCCACTACCCTCCTTATCTCCGCTTTTCTTCAGGCTGCGCTGCAGCAATTCGGTAAGGTCAAGTATCTGTGCACTGCCAGGTGTCGCTTCGGATTCCTCTGGTTGAGCCACGGTCTGGATGTCGCCCGTTTCGACTTTTTCATGGACAAGTTTCATGATCTCCTCCTTGAAAGAATCGCGAAACTCTTCAGGATTCCATTTTCCGCTCATGTCCATCACCAGTTGCTCGGCCATTTTCAATTCCTTATCGGTAATGCCCACCTCCTCCGTTCCCTCAGGAGGAAAGCTCAGTTTCTCCCAATTGCGTATCTCGTCGCCCCATCGCAACAGATTCAGTACGAGCGCGGGGCCTGATGGCACGAGAGCGGCCAGATGCTGCTTTGTTTGAATAACCACACGCGCAATACCGATGCGCCGGGTCTTGAGAAGAGTCTCGCGCAAGAGCGCATAGACCTTGATTCCTTTATTGATCGGAACGACATAGTAAGGGCGCTCAAGATAAACGAACGGAATATCGGTAGCCGGTACAAACATCTCGATCTCAATCGTTTGAGTAGCCTTCGGGTAAGCAGCAGAGATTTCCTCCTGGCTCAGCACGACATACTGACCATCTTCATATTCAATGCCCTTGACAATATTTTCCTTGTCGATTTCCTTTCCGGTCTTCTTGTTTATACGCTTGTAGCCCACCGGATCCATGCTGCGCTTGTCCAGCCAGTCGAAATTCAGCCCCTGTTCCACGGTCGCGGAATGGAGGGCTACGGGTATATGCACCAGGCCGAAGCTTATGGCGCCCTTCCATAACGCGCGGTTGCTTGACGTAGGAATAGCCATGGTTCACTCCCTTCACTTCCACGCAAAATGGCGCTCTTCACATATGGAAGATTAGCCGATACCAGCGAAGCCGCGGCTGGATATATAAACATTCCGATGGATCGTGCATCTCTTCGCGGGAGTAGAAACGGCCGGACTACTGCCCATAATAAGAACAAGAGACACAAAGAACCAACCCCGGCGACGTTCCAACTAGCCCCAGTTATCATCCTCTACACCCATTTTGTTGTATGTGCGATCGCGCACGAAGTGAAGGGCAGCAGGGATCGGTTTATGTTTTGGCGGGATGCGCGATGACCTACTGGACCGACAAGGGCGGATGATGCTATTCAGAGGCCAATTATTTACAGCGCTGTGTGTTCTTTCGTACGGAATGATCAGCTAACAGATGAGAGGATAGTTACGTTTATTTGTGTATTTGTGAATCCTGCCCCATCGTTTGATTCCCTGACCACAACCTTGGGTACTGTCGAATGAAAAGCCTTCCATAAGGTCGCCTATGTGAAAGAGTGAAGGCTCATAAGTGAAGACCCAGAAAAGTAAAAGCTGAAAATACACCGATATGACGCTACGCCATCCACGAAGCTTCTTGAGGATTAAATGAATATGGATTATTTTTCCCTGCTACAATGGCCCGCGATGGTGATCAACATACTTGCGGTCTGGCTGCTGACTTATCAGTCCAAGCGCAGGCGCAATGCCGGATTTTGGTGTTCTCTTCTCAGCAATATCTTATGGATCGCCTGGGGATGGTATGCTCAGGCTTTAGCGGTTATTGGCCTCCAGATAGCCCTGGCTGCGCTGAATATCCGTGGCGTCAAAAAGACAGATGAAACGACTTAGGTAATGCCGCTCGAACATCGCTGTTTTCTCTTTTTTTGACCTATCATCATCATGGTTTGTGCAAAATGAAATTCGAAACATGGAAAAATCTTTTGCAATCCGAGCAAGCAAAATATTTTTGATTTCCGGCATCGGCTGCCTGGCTCTCGTGGTTGCTTCTAATAATATTCTCGATTATCAATCAAACTTCCGGTTCGTCCAGCATGTGATGTCCATGGATACGGTATATCCGGGAAACGTCCTGAAGTATCGTGCCATCACTGAACCGCTTCTGCATTCGACCATCTATATACTTATCATATGCGCAGAATTCATGATTGCCATACTGTGCCTTTCGGGCGCTCTGCAATTGCTTCGCCATATCCGGGATGATGCCTTGACATTCGACAAGGCCAAATCCATATCCATCCTGGGATTATCCTTCGGTTTTGCCTTATGGTTTTTTGGCTTTATCGTAATTGGCGCGGAATGGTTCTGTATGTGGCAATCATCCGACTGGAATGGCCAGGAATCCGCATTCCGATTTGTGGTTTGCATCATCCTGGTGCTAATTTACACCGTACAAAGTGATAAAATCGGCTGAACTGGTCAGCGTCATCGAAATCGCTTCATTGCTACCACTGGCGTATAATGCCAGCCCTATTTTGTTATCTTCATTTCTTCCCTTTTTGATCAGGCCGAATACCGCCGATCGATAGTCTGCAAACCCAGGCGATGCGAACTCTATATACTTATTGCATGCTTTTCCCGCGGCGCACCGCGTACGTCCTGGTCGCGTTGTTGGCGGCAGGTGTCGCCGAAGGGCTTAGTCTGACCGCACTTCTCCCATTACTTTCGATTGCGGTCGGCGATACCGCGAATTCCGACATTGGCAAGCGGATCGTGGACGTGCTGCAAGGGATTGGCATCGTACCAACCATTGGCGTCATGCTGCTGATCATTGTCGGAGGCATGATCATCAAGAGCCTGATATTGCTGATGGCCAACAGGCAAGTCGGCTATACCGTCGCACATGTCGCCACCGCGCTTCGCCTTGAATTGATCGAGGCGCTGCTCGCGAGCCGTTGGCAATATTATCTGCGTCAACCCATGGGTTCCCTGGCGAATTCGGTCGCGACCGAAGCATACCGGGCGGCCAATGGTTTTGAGCACAGTGTCACTGTGCTGGCGCTGGTGATACAAGTCCTTGTCTATGGAACAGTGGCAATGTTCGTTTCATGGCAGGCAACGCTTACCTCGTTACTTGTCGGCGTGGTGATGCTGCGGCTGCTGCATGAACTGATCCGCGCTACCCGCCGGGCCGGGACCAAGCAGACTCAACTGATGCGTCATTTACTGACTTATCTTTCCGACGTGCTGGGATCGGTAAAATCACTGAAAGCCATGGCACGGGACAACGTGGCGGAAGCCATTCTGCGCGACCAGACCAAGCAGCTGGAGAAAGCCACCCGGCGCGAAATCATGGCGCGGGAAGCCTTGATGGCGTTGCAGGAACCCATACTGGCCACCCTGATAGCGTCAGGCTTATATCTGGCCCTGTCGATATGGGAGCTTTCGTTGCCAGCGGTGATGGTTATGGTTTTTCTGCTCACCCGCCTTCTGAGCCTGCTTAATAAAACCCAGCGCAAATACCAGAATCTGATGGCACAGGAGAGCGCTTACTGGGCTTTGCGCACAGCGATCGAAGAGGCTCGTGCCGCAGCGGAGAGAACGACGGGTACGCGGCAGCCCACCCTTCAAAAGGGGATCAGCTTGCGTCACATAGATTTCGATTATGGCGCGAAACCGATATTCCAGGATCTCAACCTTGAAATCCCCGTCAATACATTCACCACTATTGCAGGGCCCTCAGGGGTTGGCAAAAGCACCATGCTAGACCTGCTGTGCGGGCTGGCTGAACCAAAATCAGGGGATATGCTCATAGATGGCGTACCTCTGCGTGAAATCAATCCGCGCGACTGGCGACGCATGATCGGCTATGTTGCGCAGGAAAATGTTCTGCTTCATGACACCATTCTCAGCAACATACTCGTCGGCGCGCCTGATCTGGTTGAAGCCGATGCTGAAAGAGCATTGCACCAGGCGGGAGCCTGGGATTTCGTAAGCGCCCTTCCGGAAGGAATGCAGACGATTGTCGGCGAGCGCGGAGGGCTGCTGTCGGGCGGCCAGCGTCAGCGGATCGCAATAGCCAGAGCGCTGGCTCACCAGCCGCTTTTTCTGCTGCTTGACGAACCGACCAGCGCGCTAGATCCTGAAAGTGAGCGGTTGGTTTGCGACACCCTAAAGAAGCTGGCGGCCGGCCTCACCGTGGTGGCCGTTTCCCATCAGCCTGCGCTGATAAATGCAGCGGACAACATATTCACCCTTTCCAAGGGTAAAGCCGAGCGACTGCAGCATCCCTCCGAGGTTGAGAATGAATCGGACGCCATATCCCTATCACGCAGGGGAGCAACCTCGGCCTTCCGCTGATTGGAGAAGTTATAGCGAACAAGCCGCAAAAATTGTTTGCTGCCCGAGGTGACGCACGACCACGTGAACCTGATAGCCTGTAACCCTAACTCCGGCAGCTGACCACTCATTTTTAGCCCGTTGTCAGTTCATTTGCCAACTAAGTGCGTAACGAAAAGGATTTTCGCAGCCGTGAGCTTCACCTTTTGGTGAGCTCGCTATAGGGCGGATTCAGGGGAACAGACTGTACCTATGCCGATCCAGATGGCGCAGCATTAATCAACGGTGGCTTCGATTAATGGTATTCTCTTATGCAAGAGTAGAAATGGGCTAACGTTTTTTCTCAAATATAAAACAGGTTTCGCCCCAATTTTTAGCTGTTTTGAATTTCACCCCCAAGCCTGCCCGTTCCATCAGCTCTACCGCTTCCTGCTGCTCCTCAGGGGTTCCCAGCTCGACGATGACAGATCTTAGCGCCGGATTTTTCAGAACATTTTTCGCACCTTTGATAATGGGAATCTCTATGCCATCTACATCGATCTTGATATAGTTGGGGTAAGGGAACCCCCATTTTTCGCATAACTCATCCAGCGTTACTCCAAACATTCCCTGAATATGCGCAGCAGGTGTTTTCATGTTCTTCAGGTCTTCCTTTCCGAACTGTGAGCGGTTTCCTCCGCCAATAAATTTGGGGATGTACAGCTTTGAAAACCCGCCCTGCCCCGATACGGCTACACCATAAGCCGTAATATTATTTTCGAGCTTATTCAGGTAAATGTTTTTATTCAGTAAAGAATAATTGATGCACTGAGGCTCAAAGGCAAAAACCTGAATGTCTTTCCCGTATTTTTTGGCGGGGTATAACGAATATTGACCGATATTCGCACCTAGATCAAAGAAACGCGAGCCGGGTTCAAAACTGTCGAGCCAATTCAGCGTATCGGGCTCTTTAATGGAATAAGTTTTGGCTCGCTGAAGCGTCCGAAAGTTATCCACGGCTATGCGTATAGATTGACCCTTGACATTTACCTGCGTGTAACCGCCCTTTAGTCCATAAAGCGCGATAGAAAACCCGGAAAGAACATCCATGAAAAATGAAGACATATTTGCTTCAGCTGTAGGCTGATTAGTGGAGATAGGGATTAGATGAATGCCGAAGAATATCTGTTTTATCCGGTTTAATCCCAAATATTTTATGGCAGGTCAAAGCCGCAGCCGTCAGAGTAGCGGTGACTTTGTCTCGTATGAAAGGTATTTTCAAGTCGAAGGCAGCAACTCCGCCTCATCTGTAGGGCAAACTCAAGTCGTCGAGGATGGCCATATTATAATGGGAAGCAGTCTCTATCAGCACCGGCAAGACTTCTCCAACACTTACGCCCTTCCTTGTCAAAACGCTTTTTTTGATAAACGGGAACTTGAACTCGGTAATAAGAGGCTTCCACAAGTGTAAAGTCGGCTCTATCCATCTTATAGGCCTTTGATTAAAATTAGTTCGAGCCAGGGCGGGTTCTAAACCATAAAGAGCGGCTAGGCGGAATCTGTGGCGGAGAAGCCGGGAAAAACCGACCTCATATTTTCGGATAACAGCATTCTTGAGCTCCAGAATATCGACCTCTTTGAAGAAGCGAAGAAATTCTTCAGATAGCACTACATTTTTTTTGCAATACAGAAAATAAGATTGCAGATGCGGATGAAATTGAAAAGAATCGGTCATCCCAATCACATCAGCGTCGTAGTTCTCAAGCGTAGTAACGATATTGCTGATGCTGAAAAGCGGCCCGATAACGCTATCGTTGGCTAACAGAAGGCCGGCATGGTCCTTGTATCGGGCATATTTCTCCAGCCCTGTTTTCCATCCGTAAAAATCGTAGCCTTTATTCTCCCGGTTTATGATTCTTACGCAGCATCTTGAAAGCTTCTCCAGGTCCGAAATCGCAATGTCATCGCTCGAGCTGATAAATATGATGTTGAACCCCGCCAGTGCGAGCGCGTCAAGATATTGATACACGTTCTTTCTGACAATACTTTTGTAATCGTAGCTACAAAAAAGGCAGACCGGTCTAGTGTAATCCGGCGATACCAGCCCTTTTTCGTCTAATCTGACAAGCGGTTCCTTACGCACTTTCTCCCGTGTGAGCAAATAAACAGATAAATCCCGCGCGTATCTCAACTCCTTGACTATCGTCTTGATGGGCCACTTCATCGGCCAGGCGGTCCGACCATTTTTCTGCTTGTGCGCAGACATTTTCATACACCTCAGCCAATAAATTCCATCAAGAGTTGGTACATAAAAATCGCCTCGTTATATGCAGGGATACCTAAATATGTCGAAAAGCTTTTGCTGCATATCAGTGGCCTTCCAGTATAAGGAGCCCTTATACGGAACGCGATAAAAAAAATCATTGATGACATGTTTTCTTGTAAAAATACGCGCTTCAGGGACGGCTAATCCAGAGATGATAAAGATACTCACGTCAACATGCCTCTCAGTGTTTCCAGCGAATCGGCTTCGTCTATTTTTTTGTCGTCGCGAATGCGAAGCATCCGGGGAAATCGCACCGCAATACCCGCTTTGTGCCGTGATGAAAGGGCAATGCCTTCAAACCCTATTTCAAACACCATGGTTGGCATTACGCTACGAACCGGGCCGAATTTATCAACCGTTGTTTTGCGAATTACTGCATCGACCTGCGCAATTTCACGATCGGTCAAGCCAGAGTATGCCTTTGCAAATGGCACGAGTTTGCGCTTGCCCTCCAGGTCGTCATTCCACACTGCAAAAGTGTAGTCCGTATAGAGCGAGGCACGACGGCCATGTCCTTTTTGCGCATATATCAATACCGCATCGACCGTATATGGATCTATCTTCCACTTCCACCAGACACCACTCTCCTTGGTGCGGCCTGCCCCATACCGTGCACTAACCGATTTCAGCATCATTCCTTCAACAGCACGCGAGCGCGAGCTGTCCCGTATCACCCGCAGTGCTTGCCAGTCATGGGCATCGATCACAGGTGAAATAATCAGACCAGGTGCTCCAATAGCGCTCACCACATCTTCCAGTTTGCCTCGCCGCTCCGATTGAGCAGCATTCCGGATATCTTGCCCGCCGTGCTCCAGCAGGTCAAACGCTATAAACACCGCCGGCAGCTCGTTTAGTATCTTTGACGACAAGGTCTTGCGGCCGATTCGCTTTTGCAATTCGGCAAAAGAGGCTGGCCTGTCGTTTTTCCATACCAGAATTTCCCCGTCCAGGACGGTGCCATCGGCAAAAGAAATTCCGCTGATCTCAGGAAAACGATCCGTGATCAAGTCCTCTCCGCGCGACCAAAGCCAACGTTGGCCGCCCCGCTGCACTAATTGAGCGCGAATCCCATCATACTTCCACTCCGCTTGCCACTGCCGGATATCGCCCAATGTTTCAGGATCGGCTTGCAAAGGATGGGCTAGGAAAAACGGATAAGGATACGGCTGGCCATGAGGGTCCGCGCCTTCAAACGCCACCTGCGGGGCGATCAGCGAGCTATAGCGCATCGCACTGGGCTGCAACCCGCTGTCGGTCCATCCCATCATCCGTTGGGAAACGATTTTTATATCAAGACCGGAAAGTTCGCTCAATGCGCGAACCACAAGCAGTTTCGAGACCCCAACCCTGAATCCGCCGCTTATCAGTTTTATCAACAGAAAACGCTCATCCGCCTGGAGCTCATCCCAATAACCGAACAACGCGCCACGAATCTTTTCCGGGGTCTCGTTTCGTAAGGGAATAATGCGTTCTTCCATCCAGACCGCAAGCGCAATGCAGCTTTCATTCCCTGGCGGTGGCAGAATATGCGCTATCGTTTCCGCCAGATCCCCAACTGCCAGGTAACATTCGTCGAAAAGCCATTCCGGAATACCGGACATCTCGGTTGAAAACTGCCGCAAGAGTTTGGTCGAGATTGTCTGACGCGGCTTTCCGCCGGCCAAAAAATAGACCGCCCAGGCGGCGTTTGCCGGTTGGGCATGGCTGAAATATCTTTTTAATGCATCAAGTTTGCCGATAGTTGCAGTGGTTGAATCCAGCTCGTTGTAAAGCCCCGCAAATTCACGCATGGCTTTCTTTGAATGCAATGGATTCGTTCGCTGCGACATTGTCATCTTCTTCGGTCCCGTACTCCGTGTCGAAGGCTGAAGCGTCAAACCCATTCTCCTGCAGCCACCGCACCATGATATCGACGTGCCCATGCGTAACGATCACGCGTCGCGCACCTGTTGCAGTGATGGCCGCCATCAGGCCCGGCCAATCCGCGTGATCAGACAGCACGAAACCGCGATCGACCGCGCGGCGCCTTCGTGCACCCCGGAGAAGCATCCAGCCGCTTGCGAATGCATCGCTATAGTCGCCGAAACGACGCATCCACGGCGAACCTGCTGCCGAGGGCGGAGCCAGGACAAGCGCTCCGCGCAAGCGGGCTTTATCATTTATGCCGCTGATGCTCAACGTATCCGGCAATGGTATTCCAACTTCGCGATAAACACGGTTAAGCGTTTCGATCGCGCCATGGCAGATAATCGGACCGATCGTATTATCGATACCGTTCAAGATTCGTTGCGCCTTGCCGAACGAATAGCAAAAGAGAACGCTGACCCGGCCCGCTTCGCCATTGCGCCGCCACCATTCATTGATATCGTCAAGAATCGAGTTCTGCGCCTGCCAGCGATAAATCGGTAAACCGAACGTCGATTCGGTAATAAACGTTTCGCAAGCGACGGGCTCGAAGGCATCGCACGTGCCGTCCGCTTCCAATTTGTAATCGCCCGATACAACCCATACTTCGCCCTTGTACTCGAGACGAACCTGGGAAGAACCTAGAACATGGCCGGCCGGATAAAGCGAGATGGTCACGCCGTTGTGGACGGTTCGCTCTCTATATGCCAGCGTATCAAGCGTGATGTCGCCCAACCGGGATTTCAGGATGGCGGCGCCCGAAGTTGCAGCGAGGTAATGAACATGGCCGGGGCGCGCGTGGTCCGCGTGCGCATGCGTAATGATGGCCCGCTCGACCGGCAGCCACGGATCGATATAAAATTGCCCTGGTACGCAAAACAAGCCTTCTTTTTTCGCAACTACCAGATCAGCCATGAACGCCTCAGTTCCCGCTATTGTTGCAGACGAGCTCAGAGATGCATGCCGATACGCTATCACAACGGCACTTGCAACCCCGTCCGGCTCGCCGCTGAATCCCCTCAATGCTTCTGATATAAACCGATAAGTTCGGAATACGCGATGACATGGCCTTCCATCGCTTTCTCCAGCTTTGCCTTGGTTGGTTGCTTCAAATCCGGCAGGACCGTATCCAGCGCATAGAGTTTATGAAAATACCGGTGTTTTCCAATCGGCGGGCACGGCCCTCCATAGCCGGTGCGCTGCCAGTCGTTAAGCCCTTCCAGCGTTCCACGTGGAAGATCAGCCGGCGCAATTGCCTCCGATAGTCCGCTGGCGCCGGGTGGAATGTTGTACAACATCCAATGCACCCAGGTTCTCTTGGGCGCAGCAGGATCAGGCGCATCGGGATCGTCCATGATTAAAACCAGGCTTTTCGTGCCCTCGGGTACTTCGGTCCAGAAAAGCTCCGGTGAAGTGTCGTGGCCGTCGCAGGTGTGGCGCGCAGGAATTGCGCCGTGAGGAGAAAAAGATGAAGATGTTAAGGTCATTGACATGATAGGTTTCTCCTTCTTCTCGTTTCTTTCCTTCTGGCTCATGAGTGAAGCCGTTTCGCCCGCTGCAGCTATCGGGGCCAGCAAACAGACAAGGAAAGCGCCCCATAAGGCAACAACGTGTGCACGAAAAATAAAACGCAGCCTTTCGCTCATCGTCATGCCCAGCTATCAGGATATCGGAACGAGCCGGCCTTGCTCGCCGCCTACCTTTGGCAGGCGCACGGTCAGCACGCCATTCTTATAGCTCGCTTCCGCGTGGTCGGCATCCGCCTTGTCTGGTAACGGTATGGCCCGCTGGAAAACGCCGTAGGCACGCTCCGTGAAATAATACGTACTATCGCCTGTAGCACGTTCAAAATGTTTTTCGCCTCTCAAATAAAGCATATTGCCGTCTATCGTAATATGGAAATCTTTTTTTTCCATACCGGGCATTTCTACCCTCACCACCATCTCCTTGTCCGTTTCCTCAACCTCCCCTGCCAGTACGCTCCAGTTGCGGAAAGCGGGTAATGTGCCGGCTGCCACCTGTTCTTTATCCTCCTCATCCTTGCGACGCGTAAAGTGAGTCAGCGCGTCGCTACTTTGATGGACCAGTTCGCGCCAGCCCTCCGAAATATGGTCCCACGTCCGGCTAAGCCCACGGCCAATGTTTTTCCTGACGTGCTTCAAGGAATTCGTCATCGTTATGCTCCTTTTCATTATTGGAAAAATCGGTAATAACCAGGATAAGAATGAATTGCCGGCGTACCTCCCCCTCAACCGGAACCATATTGCATGCCTCACCGCGAAATCAGCCTGAACCTTAATTCTTCCATGCACATCTCGACGGGTACAGGATCCGATATCACCTGCTAGCGTCGCGCCCTCATTTCCTTTTGCCGTTGATAATTTACCAATTTGGCAATTGCAAGCAATTCTTCCGATAGCAGTTCCAACAAGTCATCCAGTGTCAGTATGCCTACTAGCGCGCCGTTTTCATCCACGACCGGTAAACGTCTTACAGTCTTACTGCGCATGTATTGAACCGCATCGAAGATGGCCACGTCTTCTTTGACGGTGACCAACTCTTGCTCGATGATATCGCCTACGGTGATAACCCCTTGATCGAGTTCCGTCGCCATGATCTCTACAACCAGGTCCCGATCGGTCACGATCCCGACGGGGATACGGACGCCATCGCGCTCTTCCACAATGATCACATCACCGACGTGGTGATGGCGCATGAGCTTGGCCGCCTCCAGAATGGTTTCGTCTCGTCGCAAAACAATAACATCACGGTTACAAATTTCACCGACAGGCATAATGCTCTCCGCTTGAGTTACATTTCGATATGAAGCGTTTGGCTGCGGGGATAAAGCAGCGCCATAAATGATGCTTCTAATACTATTATTAATATTAATCCGGCAATAAGTGAGCCCTATTTAATCGTTGATTTCTATCGTGTCCAGCCCACACGCAACAGATACTCGTCCGGGTTATAGTGGAATTGCAGCTCGCCCTGGTAGGCGTTATGTATGGCTTCGCCAATACCTCGCGCCAAGTGGATATCAGTGGTTGTAATCAGCGTCGCACCGTCTTTTTCTTCGATTTCCATGATGCGTTTAAGCGGATGCTCGGTTCGCTCATGTTTTTCCACGTTATGCACAAGATGCAGGATTTCCTCGCGATGAGCGAGAAAAAACTCCCCCTGCAAAGTCACAAAACCGGCGGGAAAATGATCATGAATGCGATGGCATGCAGGACAAGGTTCCTGGTGTGCATCGGCGGGAGTCTTAAGCCACTGCCAGCGTCCTTCATGGAATACCGCGCCACATTGCGGACAAACGGTCGGCTCAGGCAGCTTATGTCTTGTCTTATAGGCATCGTGCACGCGCTCTTCAAACATGCTGTCACGACGGGAAATCGAGCGGAAACCAGGAGGCGTAGTATGAGTGCCCATGATAAAACTCCTATGGCGGGAATAGCCCGTTAGTTGACAAAGATGAAAAGTTTTACTGACAACAAGCCTTTACTTTTCGCCATCCTTGATTTGAAGGCGGAGCTGCTTGTCTGCATCTCATTCAAGCCATCGCATCCATTTCATCCATCTCACTCGAATTGCGGGACGTGACCCGCTTATTTTTGGGTAATTCCGCAATCATGACGTCAACGGTAAGGATCAGGCTAGCTATCGACGCAGCATTCTGTAAGGCGGAGCGTGTTACCTTGGCCGGATCAAGGATGCCCATTTCCATTAGATCGCCATATTCTTCGGTTGCTGCGTTGTAGCCGAAGTTGCCCCTGCCCTCCAGCACCTTGGCGAGGATAACCGAGGATTCGCCGCCGCCATTTGCAACGATCTGCCGTAAAGGCTCTTCTAACGCCCGCAACACAATCTCGATGCCGGCTTGTTGTTCATTATTGTTGCCCTTTAGCGAGCGGATTACTTCCCTGACCCGCAGTAACGCTACACCGCCGCCTGGTAGAATCCCCTCTTCAACAGCAGCCCGGGTTGCGTGCATCGCGTCTTCAATCCGGCTCTTTTTCTCTTTCATGCCCATTTCGCTGGCGGCGCCCACTCTGATTATCGCGACGCCGCCAGCGAGCTTGGCAGCCCGTTCTTTCAATTTTTCCTTGTCGTAATCGACGGCGGATTCTTCCATTAACTTGCGAATCTGTTTGATTCGGCCCCGAATCATTACGGGATCGCCGGCGCTGCCAATCAGCGTTGTGTATTCTTTCGCCACTTCCACGCGCTTGGCCCGGCCAAGATCTTTCAATGTTATCTTTTCCATTGTAAGACCCGCTTCCTCGGCGATTACACTGCCGCCTGTGAGAATGGCAATGTCCTCCAGCATGGCGGTGCGCCGTTCGCCGAAACCGGGGGCTTTTATGGCAACCGCCTTCAATGTGCCGCGGATATTGTTGAGCACCAGTGTCGCCAGCGCCTCGCCTTCGACGTCCTCAGCGATAATAACCAGTGGATGGCCGGCCTGGGCGATCTGCTCCAGCAGCGGAAGAAGATTCTGGATGTTGCTGATCTTCTTGTCATACAGAAGGATAGAAGGCTCTTCCATTACAACAATCTGCTCATCCGGGCTATTAATGAAGTATGGAGACAGATACCCACGGTCAAACTGCATTCCCTCCACTACTTCCAGCTCATTTTCCAGGCTCTTGCCATCTTCGACGGTTATCACCCCTTCCTTGCCAACTTTTTCCATGGCCTCAGCAATGATTTGGCCAACAACGGCGTCAGCATTGGCGGAAATCGCACCGACCTGGGCAATTTCTTTCCTGGTCGTGCATGGCATGGACATTTTTTTGAGTTCATCGACGGTAACGGCAACTGCCTTGTCGATACCTCGTTTCAAATCCATTGGATTCATTCCGGCCACAACAAACTTCATACCTTCGCGAATGATCGCCTGTGCAAGTACCGTAGCGGTGGTGGTGCCATCTCCCGCCACATGGGATGTTTTGCTTGCGACCTCTTTTGCCATCTGCGCGCCCATATTCTCGAACTTGTCTTCAAGCTCGATCTCTTTCGCTACAATGACACCAGAGTTTGCAACCAGCGGCGGACCATAGGCACGCTCGAGAATGACATTCCGACCTCTGGGACCGAGAGTCACCTTAACTGCATTCGCAAGGATATTGACGCCTTCAATAATTTTGACATGGGCTGCTTCATGAAACAGAATCTGCTTTGCCGCCACAGAACCTCCAAAATGAATCGCGCACAGCCGAGTCAGCTTCACATGACTATGTATCTCTCCCGTACGGCGTGATCACTTCATTTTGATCGACTTCCGCCGAAGCGGGCCAGAATTACGATGTCATACTCAGCCTTATTGTTATTGAAGCGGGTTAAAACCTGCGGCCGCCTCCCGAAAGTTCGCCTCCAACCACAGGACAGACTGACCATTCTCATCAGGAGAACGGTCAGTACAGCGCGCTAGCTCAGCCTGTAAAAGATCACTTGCTATTTGACCTCGATCCGTCTGGAGGTTTTACCCTCTTTCTTCGGCAGCGTCAGTTCTAGCGTGCCATTTTCATACTTGGCCTCGGCTTTGGTCTCATCCACATCGCTCCCCAAAGTAAAGCTCCTGTAGCTCGATCCCTGATGGCATTCGCAACAAATGACTCTTTCGCCCTCTTTTTCCTCTTTTTCCTGCCTGGTTTCACAACTGATGGAAACTCTATTACCCTCTACTTGCACCTTGACATCTTCTTTCTTTACCCCCGGGATCTCTGCGCGCACGGTATAGGCCGTGTCATTTTCCTTTAAATCAATTTTGATTGTAGGGGCGGTCTCCGAGTCCATGGAAAACGGTTGCATTCCAAAACCCTTGAACCAATCATCAACATTGTAAAACGGGTCGAAGCGAGCGATATCACCGAACGGGGAACGACGAGCAATGTTTGCCATGATGTTTTCTCCTTGAAATATAAAAATTTATCGTACTGTTACTGCTACCACTTGGATGATCACGTAAACGAATCTCGTAAGCAGCTAAGCTATCAGGATGTTTTTCAGCGATTAAAAATCCTTTTCGCCATATAGCACCCCACCTGTTTCCGCGTCAGCCTCCAGCCAGTCTTGCGCTTCGTCATAAAAGTAACCATCAGGGCCATACCCCTCAACGCTGTAATAAGCAGTGGTGGAAACCACGTGATGGCTTTTTCCTTGCTCACGCTCGACCGATTCAGAAGCATCTGCTGCCATTGTCCCGCTTGGGGACGATTTTTCGGGTTGCTCAACAGCATTGCCAACAAGATCACTAGTGGCTGCTCCGATTTTATTGGTTACCATGCCCGGCATGCCGGATGATGCGTCTGACAAGATAAGTCCTCCTTAAAAAGTGATCGATCGAGCTATGCGAATGGGCATTCCCCAATTGATCGCATAGCCCCGTCTAACGACAAATGAACCAATTTTTAACATCTCGTTATGCCTGCCTCTGTGCGTTGCCTAACATTGGCCTTGAGAAATGTTGCGGAATAAGTCAGCTGCTATTTGCCTTGGCAAATCCCGGGACAATCCGCACCGCCGCGTTTCGGATCGCAATCGTCAGCGGGGTCATCTACGCAGGTTTTGCCGTTAGGACATGGAATTCCGGCAATTCCACCGCATGCTTGCGGTTCTGATTTTTTGCATTCTCCCTCTCGTTCAATGGATACACCCGCGGCCGACGCCGTGCATGCATTCGAATAAGTTTTACCGTCGCAACCACAAACAGGCTTGAATATCTGCGGACAAATGGTGGGCTTGGTCTTGCATGTGCCTTGTGCGTCTGCCACCTTGCATTGACCCGTTCCAAAATCACAAAACTGTTTTGCGTCGGGACAGGCTGTTCCCGCAATACCTCCACAGACCGCGGACGCAACGACATCAATTGGCTTGCATTGATCGGTAAGCTCCACATTGAGGAAGGTTCCCGCCTTGGGATGAATGGCGCGCAACTGCTTGACGAAAGCGTTGAACTGTTTTGGCGTTGCGCTAAAACCTGCTTCCGCGCAGGCGTTCAAGCCGCCCTCGATCGGAATCGGGCCGCCCACTCTCGGGCTATAAACAGCGAAAGTATCTACAGTATCGGCAATAATCGCTTTTCCGACCAGCTTGCGGACCGATTTCAATGCGGCGTTATCCAGCGCTCCCCCAGAACTGCCGAGAGAGATGTTCACGGCACGGTTTGCAGCATCCGCACGGTCGCCATCATTCTGGGCAATGGCAGGCAGGCTAAGCAGGGCAGCCCCGATCAGTAAAACATAAGGTAATTTCTTCATTTTTTCCTCCCATTAATAGTTAATTAAATTACATCCATTCGCCCTTCTTGTAAGCTACCGGCCGGAACAAGCGGGCCAATGGCACGATTTTTCTTTTGGATCCGGGCAGTCTGGAACCCGGATCAGGTACTAAACAGTTTCATCGCACCGCCGAATGCAGTTCCGCCGACGGCGAGCCACGACGCCCATCAGGCCTAGGCCCGCAAGCAGCATCAAGTATTGTTCAGGCTCGGGGACCACTGCCACGGTGACGTCGTGGTCGTGGTAAAACACCTGGAAGGTATTGGGGCTGAAGCCGTGCAGGCTGAGGGATGAGAAAGTCGTATCGGCGCGATCATCGAAAGTCGCCACCACGAAGCTGTCACCGGCCACAGGCGTGTAGCCGAGGTTCCATATGCCAATCTCGCCGCCCAACGTTACATCGTCGGTAACCGTCAGTTGGTCAAAGCTGCTTAGGCTGGCTAGCTGGAAATTGATTACACCACCTGAAGCCTGATTCAGATCACCGTCGATAGTAAGATGACCAATGGCGTCGCCAGGATTGATCACACCGCTGTTGACCAACTCGTTATTGGCTGGTGTTTGAATTGTGCCGTTGCCTTGCATAATTCCTGTGTTAACGAAACAGTCCGCACCACTGCAAGAAGACTGGAATGTCCCACCAGTACTGATATTCACCACGTCAGCGTTACTCATAGCGTTTGCCACATTGAATACTCCCGCCTGGACGTTGACCGTGCCGGTGTTATTGAAGGCAACACCCCGCCAATGGTGGTAAGAATATCGGTCTGCTTGTTGTAAGTGCCGCTGTTGTTGAATGTTCCAACGCTGACCATCCGATCGTTGAAGGCGTTGGTATCGGTAAATGTTCCAGTATTGTTGAAAGTGCCATCGCTTAAAAAGAGATCGTTGTTATTGGCGCCAGTATTGCCGCTCCAGGTAGTATCGCCAGCATTCACCGTGCGCCCGCCAGTAATGGAGCCGCCAGTCCAGTTACTCAAACCACTGAGCGTGAGGTTACCTGTACCACTAACAGCGCCACTGGACAAATCGAGTCCGGTAATTCCCGTATTGAAAGACAGAGTTGAATTGCCGCTGTTGATAATTGCTTTGTCGCTGATGCCCGGCACACCTGTGGGTGACCAGTTCGTATCGACACCCCAATCCCCCGCGCCGCCAAACCAGATGCGATCGACGGCAAGGGCGGGCTGAATGAAGCCGGATGAAACCAGCGCCGCAATGATCGGCAATGTCCGAAAAAACCCGTTGGTTAATGACCCATTTTTGCTGACTTGATTTTTCTTCGTATTTTTCCTCGATGTCTCCTTGAATGAACACGGGACTCAGCTATTTTCGATTTGTTTTCGTGCTGCCGCATGACACGGCATTATTTAAAATAGGTCACATTTTTTTAAAAGCAAGGAATTAAATGGAAGCGCTGGGTAGGGAAGCGTTCTGCGTTATCTCAGCGGCGCCTACGGCGGAGCCGCGCACACCATTAGTTCGGCGGCTGCCATAGAAGAAACAAGTATGAAACTACAGATAGGAAAGAATTACGTTGAAATCAGGCGTCTAAAAACCCGATGGATAGGTCTCGTCCATTTCACCGGGCCTTTTATGAACGAATGACGGTAATGGCTGCACAGCTTCTGTTTTATCGATATGGATCATGAAATCAAACTGCCGTGGGAGGGATGAATAGAAGTAATGGCTTGCTCGCTCGGTTTCAGGCCGGTAGATTACCCCGATGGCCCGCTGCAGTTTTTTCTCTTTCAATAGGCTGACAGCTTCGTCTTCGGTCCGAAGATCAAGAAAGAAACGTTTCTTTTCGAGTCCCGAAAAAATTGCTTCATAACTGCCGGGCAATGGGTCGCGAACGGTTTTTGTTTCGGCGGGGCCGTCCCAATCCGAAGCTGCGGTTACCGTGCCGCGGCTGGTCGAAAATCCGATGCGAAGCGCCCTATTCCCGTATTCCTCATTCACCAGCTGGCCGATATTGATCTCGCCGCGCTGCCCCATATCCGTCGCTGCAGCATTGCCCAGATGAGAATTGTGTGCCCATACGACAATTCGCGGCTCTCGGCCCAACCGGCTTTCCAGATGAGCAGCGAGTTTCTCAAGCGTTTCGAACATATGCCGGTCTCGTAAATTCCATGTGCTGGGCCGCCCTCTGAACATTGCCCGGTAATATTCCTCAGCATTTTTTACCAGCTCGGCGTTCTGCCGCGCCGAAAAATATTCGTTCCCGGCAAAAACGCCATCCTGTTCAACATAGAGGCGCGCTTTCCGTTGCAGCTGCATCAGTTGAGCAATCACTTCCTGCTCGCAGGAATCCCATCTGCCTGAGGCAATGGCGTACCCGTACGCCTGGGGATTGCCGATGAACTGGCCAAAGCAGCCATAGCGCGCTCTCGCCGCGGCGGCTTCTTGCGGATCGACCTTGTCCAGATAGGCCAGAACTGCCGCCATCGAGGTTGTCATGCTATACAAATCAAGGCCGTAGAACCCTACAGGTTCCTTTCGACCCTTATATTTCTCGCTCCCCCGATTGTAGTCACGCAGCCAGGCGACGAAAGCCAGGACCTCGGTATTACGCCACATCCAAGTGGGGAACCGTTCGAAATTCGATAGCGCCGCGTCGGCATCCGTATCATTCGATGTGCCGGATACGAAGCGATTGACCCGGTAGGCATCCGGCCAGTCCGCCTCGACTGCGACAGCGTCGAATCCTTCTTCTACAATGAGATGCTTGGTAATTTCGGCGCGAATTCGATAAAATTCTGCAGTGCCGTGAGAAGCCTCTCCGAGCAGAACAAGTTTTTTGTTTTTTGCGGCATCAATCAGTGGACGGTAATCGTCCCCCGCAACCTGCAGAGATTGCGCATGCCGTTCCAGTACGGCGATCGAGCTGTGATGAGAATCGAGGTCAGGCATGCTGAACCCTCACAATGTTTTTGCGGGTTTTATCGGGGCGCTGCCCTGGCTTTTGGCGGCACTTTCCAGGAGTGCGAGCACGCTTTCGTCTGGCGTCTGTGAAAAATCGCTATACCATTGTCCTACGCCGTAAAAAGGCTCCGGTGTATACAGGCAAACAAGCTCATCCGCCTCCTGCTCGATTTTTCCGCAGGTAGCCGCGGCGCCAACTGGCACAGCCGCAATAATCTTTGCTGCACCGGCATGGCGGAGGGAAGCAATCGCAGCGCGCATGGTCGCCCCGGTAGCAAGGCCATCATCGATAATTATGATTGTCTTTCCTTCAATATTGGGTGACGGCCTGCCTTGGCGGTAAAGCAGGTTGCGCCTTTCCAGTTCCGCCTGTTCCTTTACTATTACAGCCTCAATGGTAGTCCTGTCGATATTCAAGACGCTGATGATGTCTCGATTGAGGACGCGAGTATCATTTCCTGCTATCGCACCCATCGCCAGTTCTTCCTGCCCGGGCACGCCCAGCTTGCGGACAAGCCACAGGTCCATCTGCACAGCCAGAGTCTGGGCCACTTCATAAGCCACCGGCACGCCGCCACGCGGAAGTGCCAGAACGAGGACATCGGTTCTTCTAGCATAGCCGGCCAGTGCTTCCGCCAGCCTTTTTCCAGCTTCTGCCCTATCCGCGAAATAGTGAACGGAGCCTGCCATCTAAACCTCTTCTTCCAACGGTCCGGAATGGGTTTGAAACCATTGAGCCGCCAGAAGGGCGGCTGCCTCGAGCGTGCCGGGCTCTTCAAACAAATGTGTTGCGTTTGGTACAATGTCCAATCTGGACCGACCATTGGGATTAAGCCGCGCCAAGGCCGATTTATTGAGTTTCAGGACCTCGAAATCGTTTTCACCTACGATAAGAAGCACGGGAGCGATGACTTCCGGCAAATAATCACCCGCCAGATCAGGCCGGCCCCCACGGGAGACCACCGCCATGATATTTTCCGGGCGCCTTGCCGCGGCAATCAACGCGGCACCGGCACCTGTACTCGCCCCAAACCAGCCTATCTTTAAATGTTTCGTGCGCGGTTCACTTTGCAACCATGCGGCAATATCGATCAGCCTGTTCGCCAGCATGGGTATATCAAAACGCAAATGCCGTGTCCGCATATCGATAACTTCTTCTTCCTCGGTCAAGAGATCGGCGAGCAGCGTGGCGAAGTGATACCTGTTCAGTGTTTCCGCGACATAACGGTTGCGGGTGCTATGCCGGCCACTGCCGCTGCCATGTGCGAATGCGACAATAGCTCTGGGATCCGAGGGAATAGCCAAGTCTGCGCTCAACGTGACATCCCCTGCCGGGATTCGTACGGCTGTCACCTCAGGGGGCCGGTCATGCAAGGGGTTGCCATATTTGTCTTCCGATAACATCCTCAGCGCCTCGCGTTAATAAAATTGATGTGCCTGATCCTGAAATAAGGAAATACGAAAGTACGGTTATTTTTATAGAGCATCGTTAACGATGTTTCCGTACGCTTCCGAACATAGGTTTTCAACAAGGGCTGGATGATGGTCGGAACTCTTCACTGGTATTTTTCCGGTATATACGAGCACGACAGCGAACACGACGTGAACGGCATGTTCCCAGGAAAAAATAGCCGGAAATATTTTTGGTGGAGGCTATGATATGGATGTGGCCAAGATTTTTTCGGGATGAATTAAACTGGCAAAGGAGAAAATGCCGATGAAAGCAATCTACCGGATTTACCCGGCAATAGGGGTTGCGCGTATAGGAAACAGCGAGACCGCTTATTTCCTGGGCCCGGAGTCTCCAGGGGTTACTCCCTCGGGGCCATATCGTGACGACTCGTCACCGGGAAAAATAAAGCCGCAAGCTGTTCGATTCCGCATTTATAAATTTATTCGTGACGATTTCGGCAAGGAAGCACTCGACAGCGAGATTGTTCTGGATGAGAAGACAAGAATCAGATGGAGCGTGCATCTGGTCAACCGTAAAGCAGCAGGTGGAAATTTTCCGCCGGGAGGTCCGTCTTCTACTTCGCTCAGAAATGCTGAATACAGCCGAGCGGGGTTAATCGCGGATGCCGGAATACAGTCCATATCGGGCAAAAACCAAGCGGGTGGTCTTCTCGCCGGAGAAATCAACTTCATTAAAGGTGGAGATGTCGAAGGCAGCGCAAAAATTGTGTTTGGACGCCTCCTCACGGACGAAGAAGGACGGCTGATCGTTGTCGGCGGTCCAGGTAAATCGGGCTCCCCTATTGGTCGAGGCCTCGATAATTTTGCGAATAATGATGGCTGGTATGACGGCGTTTCCGATGGGCCTGTAAGTGCTGTCGTAGAGGTGGAAGGTGAACAGCCCATCAATGCTGAAGGCGGCGCATGGGTTGTTGTGGCACCCCCCTCGTACGCCCCGGAAATTGAAAGTGTCACAACCTGGTATGACCAGGCGCTGAATGTTGCCGTGCGAAATTTCTCTCCGCGTCTTATAAAAAGTGTGCCGTCATTTACACGGGATATCTACCCGATCCTTAAGCGGGTGGTACTGATTCACTGGGTGGCGGAGCAAAGAAACCGCCATCACGGAGATGCGGGAAATTTCCTCAATCCCGAGCGGCTGAGCAAGCTGGCAGACAAGACGGAAAATGGGAAGTCCGCGCGTGAAACGGTTTTGAGGTGGCTGATGAAACCCAATACTCGCGTCGATCCCAATTCTCCCCCGCCCCGGGTTCCGCCCAGCATGCCGAAAGTGAATAGCGGCCTGGATCCCGACAATCCGGAACGAGGCGAATACACTGCACTGACGGAGTATCAGTACGCCATGATGGAAAAATGGTCGCAGGGCGAATTCCACGCCGACTGGGTAACCGAGCCTGTACCTGTTCCGTTCGATGAATTGCCGCTCGAACAAAAGCCCGATGCGCTGACGCGAGCGTCATTGGAAGGCTGCATCGGCGCGCCATTTTTCCCTGGTATCGAGGTAACGTATGTCATTGCGCAGGCAGTGACCTATGAAGCACCGTTCCGGATCAAACGTACGCTTTCCCCTGGCTTCCTGACTGAGCGAATGGCATTGCCCTGGCAGGCTGACTTTCTGGCTTGCGGCGAACTGTGGTGGCCGGCTCAGCGCCCTGTCGATGTCGTTACCGCCTCGGGGCAGATACAACCATTTTCACGCGGCATAGAAGACTATAGTGATATGGTCAGATGGTGGTCAGAGCTGGGTTTTATCGTAAAAAAAGGCGGCAAATTCGTAGAGGACGAGCGCAACCCCATAGAGGGCCAGTCTGACGTGGCGGTGATGTGAAGTTGATCGTTATTCTGAATCCAGCAGTTGACAATTCATTTTTCAGCTCATTTGCCAACTAAGCGCTATAACCGAAAAGGATTTTTCGTAGCCTGGAAGCTTCACCTTTTGGTGAGTTCGCCACGGGGCGGCTTGAACAGCTCACTCCACCCCGACTGCCGAATTCAGGATCATGCTTGCGCCTGCTTGAAAACAGAAGGATCGAGCTGGTACCTCTGGAGCAGTTTGTAGAATTCTGTGCGATTTCGCTTGGCCAGGCGCGCTGCCTGCGTCACGTTGCCGCCCGTTATCTTCAGCACGCGTACAAGATAGTCTCTCTCGAAACTTTTGCGCGCGTCCTCGAAAGAAACAAGCTGTTCCTCTTCCCGGTGCATGGCGTCATACACCGATGCGGCCGAGATGAGGGGTGCCGTACTCAGGGCAACACATCTTTCGATGACATTCATGAGTTGCCGCACGTTGCCCGGCCAGGACGCGCTAATCAGCATCTCCATGGCTTCGGGAGAGAATCCGTTGATATTTTTCTGGTATTTCTCGGAAAATGTACTTAGAAAGTAATTTGTCAGTAATGGAATATCCTCGCGCCTCTGCGACAGGGCGGGAATTGTCAAGGCCACCACGTCCAGTCTGTAATAAAGGTCTTCTCGAAAGGTACCTGCGGCGATTTCCGCTTTGAGGTCACGGTGGGTTGCCGAAATAATGCGGACATCCACCGGCATTGCCTGCGTCGACCCGACCGGCCGCACTTGTCGCTCCTGCAGGACACGCAATAACTTGACCTGGAGCAAAAGCGGCATATCACCAATTTCGTCGAGAAGCAGCGTCCCGCCCTCGGCCAACTGAAACAGCCCCTTGTGGTCCCGGACAGCGCCGGTAAACGCGCCTTTGACGTGACCGAACAATTCGGATTCCAGTAACTGTTCTGGAATTGCCGCGCAATTTATAGCCACAAACGGATGATCGCGCCGTTTGGATGCGTCGTGTATCGCGTGCGCGAATAATTCCTTTCCCACGCCACTTTCGCCATAGATCAACACGCTCGCGTCTCCCTCCGCTACAAGTCCTGCTTTTGTAAGAAGGTCCTCCATGACAGCGCTTTGCGTAATGATATTTTTGCGCCACGCCGCCTGCGATATCTCTTGCTGTGACAGGGCGCCCGGAACGAATCTAAGAGCCTGGCTAATGTTGGCCAGCAGGGTTTTGCTGTCAAAAGGTTTGGCCAGATAACCGAATACGCCTTGCTGGACGGCCGCAACCGCATCGGGAATGGTGCCATGCGCTGTAAGAATGATCACCGGCAACGTCGGTAATGCCCGATGGATGTGCTCAAATAATGCCATGCCGTCCATGCCGCTCATCTGCATATCGCTGATGACCAGTTGCGGCCGTGATACATCCAGATAATTCAGCGCGGCCTCTGCACTTTGTACTGCGTCCACTTTGTAGCCCGCAGCGGTCAGCCGGATAACAAGTAACTCAAGCAGATCCGTATCATCGTCGACGATGAGGATTTTGGGCTTGGCATCAAACATGATTGTGCATTATTTATAACTCTCTGAGAATGAGATTCTTTTCCATGCTTTTTATGGCATCGATCTGGTTTTGCAAGGTCTCGACGCGTTTTTGCTCGTCTTTGAATTTCTGCGACAATTCTTCCACACTGTGAGTTAGCCGCTGCTGCTCTGCAAGCAGGCTCGCGAGCAAATTTCTGAAACTTTGCAGATTGGTTGCTGGGTTCGAATCCCGCGGCCACTCGTTGAGCAGGTAGACCGCTGAAGTGATGTCGCGAAAGGAAGTATTGGGCAGTATGAGAAGCAATACGAGCCTGGCTCGGTTTGAGTCGCTCTTGTTCTGTACGAAATTCTGTTTTACCTTGTCATATACGCGGGCAAGCTCTGCTGATGGTTGCTTGCGAATGGATTCATAAAACTCCATCATATCATCCATCTGGCCAGTGACGACGGGATCAGCTGGCATGACATATGGCTGATCTTCAGGCAAGCCTGCGCACGCAGCTACAAACGTCAACATTATTGCCGGCAGGATCCGCAATTTTTGACGCATGCGATTCATAGAGGCCCTTCGAGGTCACAAACAGGTATGGTGAGGCGGAAATGAGCCCCGGCACCAATTTTCGGGATAAGCTCAATATTGCCTCCGTGCGCTAGCGCATACTCTCGCGCAATGGATAGTCCCAGCCCTGTTCCCCTGACATGACTGTCGAGTATCCGCCGCCCCTGGTAAAACGGCTCGAATACTTTCTCACGGTCCGCTTCGTCAACGCCCAGCCCCGCGTCAACAATGTCCAGTTGAACCATCCCGGCTGTCTTACTCGTCCAAATGCGGATACAGCCGCCCGGCGGTGAAAATTTCACCGCATTCGACAATAGATTATCGATGATTACCTTAATTTTCTGTTCATCGCAGTCAATAACCAATTCCGGGCAAGATAAGTCAATTCTCAAGCCTTTACTCATGATAATAAGATTCTGGTCCTGCAACACCGCATCCAGAATTTTTGTCAGATTAGCCTCTTGCTTCACCAGCGCGGCTTTTTCGGCCTGAAGAGCGCTATAGCTCAGTAAATCCTCGATGCGCCGCTGGAGCTGGATGCTGTTGCTATGAAGGATCCTCGCAATACGCTGCTGTTCTTCGGTTAGTTTCCCCGCCACGCCTTCCGCTAGCAAATCCGCCCCTTCACGCATGGCGGTAAGCGGCGTCTTCAGCTCATGAGAAACATGCTGCAGAAATCGGGTTTTCTGCTCTTCCAGCTTCAGCAGGCGGCGACGCATCCAGTCCAGGCGCTCACCGAAATACACCAGATCCTGAGGTCCCTCCACACTGATTGCCTTGAATAGTTCACCTTGCCCCATATTTCGGATGGCTTCATCGATCTGGCGGATGGGACGTGCGATCCGCACCGAAAAAAAGAATGCCAGCAAAATGGCAAATGGAATCAGCGCGAGTAGCTGCCACCCGACAGTAAAGCGTGCGTACCCCGCCATGTCCTGCATTTCATCCACTTCACGCTCGATCAAGGTATAGCCAACCCACGAAAAGGTCCGGGCCGAATCCCGGAGGAGCACGAAATTACCGATTAGATCGCGAAGCTTTTCCGGGGATTGTTTTACAGCCGATACTTTCTTGAAAATCGAAGCTTCCGACGTTTGCAGGTGGCTCAGCAGTTGTTTCTGTTCGTCATGCAATGACAACTCGGAAAGGCTCGCCGACATGCTCTCGAATTTGTTGTGCGCGCGAAAATAACCTTCGAGCAAAGAGGTATCGCTCAGGATATGGGCCTGGCGCACAGCCCGCTCCATAGCGGCAATCTCATCAGCCAGCGCACGGCTACTGTGCGCAATTTGCGCGGCCTGATACACAGCCTTGCGGCTCTGATCCGCCAACCGGTCAATGGAAAAAGCACTGTTGATCAGCGCGATGATCAGCGGCAAGCCAACAAGCGCAAAACCGAGCAGGATCAATTTGAGAAACGACTTCGGATCGCGCCGTAACCGGGACAAAGATCCGACGCTAATGCCGCTGTCCTGCTTGGCAATTTCTGCGCGAGCACTCATTTTTTCCCTTCGACAGCCCAGGTTCGGAACAATTTTATTTGCGCTCGCCTCATGCTCACGTCAACAGTTTCGTTTAGAAGACTCTACAGCAGGAGGATAATAAGTCTGCCGGTCTGCTGAAGACACTGCAGTGGAGACCTACGCGCTGACGTATTGTCGGGCGTAGCCCGACCTACTTTATCCATCTCCGTATGTTTTATAACAGCCGCGTATGTTTGATGCCAATCTCCTTACGCAGGGTCGAGAGGAATAACCCCCATTCCGATGGACCTACTGTTACAAAACAGGCGGTAGGTCGGGCTACGCCCGACGTGGTTTTCCAACCTGCGTACCTGCCCAGGTATTTGCCCCGCTTTGCTGTCGAGTGTCTCCATTGATCCTTATTTCTTCCGGGGAAGGTGAGCACCATCAGTATTTGCCTTGCCTTCCGCAATGTAGGGCTTGCAATAATGTTTGGAAGGAAATTCCTTGTTTCGGCGCGAATTCATAATCACGTCGCCGCCGTTTCTTACACACTCCATGATCGATTTGTTCACACTCTCATAATGTTCGTTCGGCTCTGTATCTTTTGAAATCGCCGTTACTCTCTCTCTGATTTTAAGACAAATGTCCGGTTCATCCGCGACTGGTGGCGCATTTTTTTGGGGCGGCAGCGGACACAGCTTGCAGGGGTTCCCGGGGCAGAGGCATCCAGCACACTCTGCCTGTACAACCGTAGCAGACCCTCCCAGAAGGATAGCAAAGGCAAATCGAAGTATTAGTCGCAAAATTCCAACAGACATCATATTCATTGTCAATTTCCTGTACGTACATTCGAATGTCATTACGTTGTCATTGTATTTGACGTTCTATCAGCACCAGTTTAAACACTTATACAATTATTTAAAATAGTGCCCTTGGCTGAACGAGTGCTTCAGAGGCCCAGCAACCGGAACCATATCGAATCCTATTCCTGTTCATCGCATTTTCGGGAAAATCATTACAGCAATTTCATCACGTTTTCCGGCGGACGGCACAGCATTGCCTCATCGCCGCGCACAACAATTGGGCGCTGAATCAAATCCGGATTTTCCACCATGATCCTTATCAGTTCTTCATCCGGCAACGCTCGCTCAGCAAGCTTGAGGCTACGCGCCAGAGGTTCGTCGCCACGCAGCACATCGCGTACCGGCAAGCCAAGCTTATCGATCAGTTCGCGTAAGCGCTCGGCGGTCAAAGGTGTTTCATAATAATTGACAGCGTCAAACTCTTGGCCGCTGCTCGCAACAAGCTCGAGCGTAGCTCTGCATTTGCTGCATCCGGGTTTCTGATAAACGACAATCCTTTCACTCATTTCAATCCTCCTTGCAATCTCATACCTGGATCAGTTCGTGTACCGGCATTCAAGCAATGCCGACCGACTTGCCCGTTAAACTCCCATACTACCGATGGTCTTGCATATGATGTTGATTTCTTCACTTATCACCCGCAACTTTTTCCAGTATGTGTCGTGCCATGCTCCGAGCGAGCTCGTGTTCGCCCAGAAATACCGCTCCGCCGCTTTCCCTCCTGAGTAGCGCCGCCTCTTCTTCATTATGCGTACGAACAATGATCTCAACCGGGGGGTTAAGTATACGTGCTGTTTCGATCATTCGCCGGGCACGTAGCGTATCGGGAACCGCGATCACGAGCATTGCGGCTCGCGCGATATGTGCCTGTATCAGTACAGCGGGTTCGGCTGCATCCCCGGCTACGGCATGAATTCCACGCTTGCGCAGTCCTTCAACCAGCTCACGGTTTTGTTCCGCCACAACAAACGATAATCCCCGCTCGACCAATGTGTCACTGATGAGCCGGCCGACACGGCCATAGCCCACGAGCACGACATGGCTCGTGACATGGCTTGACGCAACGGTCATCGGCAGCTCAGCCAGTGGGTCGTCGGAACGCTCCAGGATACGCGCAAGGTTGGAACGGGAGCGTATCCAAGCCTGTGCCGGTTCGATTACCCGAAATACGAAGGGATTAAGTGTGATCGAGATAAACGCGCCCGCCAGTATAAGGCTCTGAGCTTCAACCGGAAGCAGCCCGAGTGACACGCCTAGCGCGGCAAGGATAAACGAGAATTCACCAATTTGCGCAAGGCTGGCGGACACGGTTAATGCCGTATTCAGAGGATAACGGAAAGCAAGTACCAATAAAAAGGCAGCCAGCGACTTCCCGATGATGATGATTCCGAGCGTGGCGAGAACATGGAGCGGTTGTTCTACCAGTACGCCTGGATCAAACAACATTCCCACGGAAACAAAAAATAAAACCGAAAAAGCGTCGCGGAGAGGCAGGGACTCCTGCGCGGCTCGATGGCTTAGAGCGGATTCCCTCATCACCATGCCGGCAAAAAAAGCACCCAGAGCGAAGGAAACACCGAAGAGCATTGCGGAACCGTAGGCGATGCCTATCGCGACCGCTATCACGCTCAAGATAAAGAGCTCGTTCGAGTTTGTGCTGGCGACGTGCCAAAGCAACCAGGGGAACACGCGTTTCCCGACAACAAGCATCAGTGCAATAAAGACCGCTACTTTGCCGAAGGTGAGCAGCAAAGTCGTCAGCAAATCGATGCTTGATACTCCCTCAGGGCCGCCCGCATTGTCGCCCAGCCATCCGGCAAGCGGCGGCAACAGAACAAGAACCAGGACCATCGCCAGGTCCTCGACTACAAGCCAGCCCACCGCAATAGAGCCGTTAACGGACTTGAGCAGGCCGCGTTGCTCCAGCGCTCGCAGCAACACGACGGTGCTCGCCGTGGACAACGCCACACCAAATACAATACCAACGCCCAGGTTCCAACCCCAGGAGGTAGCAACCATGGCACCGAAAGCAGTCGCCACCACAATCTGGACGATCGCGCCGGGTAAGGCGATCCGCCGCACAGCCAGTAGATCGTTCAACGAAAAATGTAACCCGACGCCGAACATCAGCAGTATTACGCCGATTTCCGCCAACTGGGCGGATAGCTCCATGTCGGCCACGAAGCCCGGCGTATTGGAACCCAGAATGACACCTGCAGCAAGATAACCAACCAACACCGGCAACTTCAATCGGTTGGCGATGAGCCCCATCAGCAGCGCAAGACCGAAACTGACGGCAATGGTGGTGATTAGAGTAACACTGTGGGGCATTTGTGTTGCCGCGTATTTGCGCGTAGACAACGGATTTACTAACCGCGACGGGCGTATCGTACCGTACCGCGTGCAGCACCCCCCGAGAACGAAACTACGGCTCGGATTGATGCATGCTGATAGCAAAGATGATTTTAAGAAATTGTGATAACCAGCAGGCTAATTAAATAACGCTGATATGAACCGGCCACCGAGCACCCTGTCGGACTTAGAAGGAAATCACCTGCAAAAGCGTCTGGCCGGTTCATATTTCGCGACTTTTTAGGCCAATAAAATAACTATTGGCCTTCAAAATCCGCAAAATGTGCCCTCACCCGGTCATTTTTTCACTGCGATTCTTCAAGTCCGACAGGCTGCTAGCTTTTACGTTCACTTCTTTTACGTTCAGAACGGCGCAAGCGCGCGCCGAGCAGCCCCAAGCCGGCAGCCATCAAGGTCCATGTTTCCGGCTCTGGTATCGGCGAAACCTGCCAACCTATGTCTTTCATGGCGGCGTAGTCAAGTTCCGTGAAATGGCTGCGCTGGTTGGTTGCAATGCTCGGATCCATCGCAGCTTCCTGTCCCTGATAACTGAGCTTCGCTGCCCAGTGGCCGTCGGTGGTCAAGGGGGGATTCGAACCATACAGGTCATGAACAGCGGCGCCGGTAAACACGCCGCCGGCGCTCAGGTTCTTGAACGATGGAGCGCCGCCGAAACCGAGTACATGAGCAAGCTCATGTACTGCTACTGAATAAAAATCATACTTGTTGGGAAAAGGCTCATCTGTCGTGATATCGGTGTCAAAGTACCAATTGGAATTGTTATTGAACGAAATAGCGCCGCCCCACGGGCCAAAATCTGTCTGCATGGGCAAAAGCGCTCCAGCCTGGCCTCTGCTTAACGCATTGTCGAGGAAGCCCGACGCTCCGCCGCCCGCGACTCCACCGGGGCCACCTGATGCTAGCATTCCACCCATATTATAGCTTCCAACAAAAACCACGATCTGATCAGGCGCGACACTATAATTGGAAAGACGGGTGTTGATACCGGTATCCGGCTGAAAGAAGCGCGCATCGAATCTATTCGATCCGGAAGAGGAGATTGCGGTCAGGTTATCCTGAAAACGTGTCTCGAATACAGAAGCGGCTGCATTCAGCAGATTCTGGCGTGAACTATTTTCACCCGTAAAAAAGTTCGAGCTATCATACCGGTAATCAAAAGTGATATAGATATTGGCCAGCGCCGGCTGACTGATAGCGAATAATGGGGCAACCAGTGCGCCAAAAAGCACGGTGTGTTTGAATTTCATCTTTCTTACTCCTATGTCTTTACCTGATTAGTCGAATTGTTTAAGGGGAGCAACGCGTTAACCGTTATGCACCAGCGCCTTCAACGGTTCAATATATTGCATGCCAAACTCCCTCGCGACAGCGAGATAAGTTACTGATCCATGGTGCGTGTTAAGGCCATATTGTAGCGCCCGATTCTTGCGTACAGCATCCAGTCCTTCCTCGGCCAGACGGAGCGTATAAACAGCGGTCTGTATATTGAGCGCGAATGTACTGGTTCGCGGAACCGCGCTGGGCATATTGGAAACACAATAATGTACGACTCCATCGAGCTCATAAGTGGGGTCGCTGTGAGTGGTAGGCCGCGTTGTTTCCACGCAGCCCCCCTGATCAACCGCCACATCGACGATTACGGAACCTTTCCTCATATTTGGCAACATCCCGGCTGTGATCAGCCATGGCGCGCGTCCACCGGGTATCAAGACAGCGCCAATGACCAGATCGGCGCTATAGACCACCTCTTCGATATTATATTCGTCGCTGATACGCGTCTGCAGCTGGCCGCGATAAATGTCATCCAGATATTTAAGACGATCATGATCGATATCCAGTACAGTTACCTGTGCCCCGCATCCCACAGCTACACGGGCAGCGTTCGTGCCTACGATACCCGCCCCCAGGATTGCGACATTAGCTGGAGCGACACCCGGAACCCCGCCCATCAATACGCCACGGCCGCCGCGCGTTTTTTGCAAATAGGTTGCACCGATCTGGGTCGCCATACGCCCTGCTACCTCGCTCATCGGCGTCAATAGCGGTAATTTTCCATCTTCGGTCTGGACCGTTTCGTATGCGATGGCTGTGGCGCCGCTCTCCAGCAGAGCGTCAGTGAGGGGCCTGTCCGACGCCAAATGCAGATAAGTGAAAAGAATCATGTCCCGACGCAGGTAACGATATTCAATCGCGGCCGGCTCTTTGACTTTAACTACCATTTGCGCCGCCCAGGCATCGTCAGCATGAGGAACAATCGTTGCGCCCGCTAATTGGTATTCTGCATCGGAAATAAAGCTTCCATCCCCTGCCCCGCTCTGTACGAGCACGTGATGGCCACGCCGCGTCAAGGCTTTGACCGTGCTTGGTGTCAAGCCCACCCGATTTTCGTGGTCTTTGATTTCTTTGGGTAGTCCGATCCGCATGGGTTTATTTTTGACTGTCGATGAGCAGAACAGAACCTTTCTTTAAAGAAGATTAATGTGAAATTGAGAGAATATGGATAGCGATCGGCTTCAACTTGAAGGTGAAACGCTTACGCTCCTTTTGGCTGTGACGCCTGCAACTCGACTTTTTTTAAGTATACAACCCGATCCCCGAACCACAGAAAAAATTTATCCTGGCAGGTATCCACAAAACCATTATTGGATGAGTCAAGGAACGGACTATCCGGGATCGAGCAGTTGCGCTTGCAAATGCTTGAGCACCAGTTCACGTGTATCGACTCCCCGGTCAAGCGCTTTCTGGTAATCGAATGTAAGTGTCGAATGCCCTTCCCCGGGCACGACCACAGAACGGAAGCGCGACCGGGCGGATCCTGCCGGAACTTGCAGCGATGCTTCCAGCCGCGCGAATCGAGCCGCAGGGCAGCGAAAGTCGTCCTCGAAACGCAGCCCGAGCAATGACATTGTATCGGCACGATTGGATGCGAACGCAAGTTTTTCCGGCTCGACGTCCAGCGCTCCGGATTGAAAAAATGGAAGACTTGGCTGCGCCGCTACCGGTGCAAGGAGGGATGCCTCCACCATCATCGCGAAAATAAAGCCGCCGGTATAACACATGCCCACGGCGCCTACACCCGGTCCGCCACGCTCAGAATGTATTTTCCGGCACAATGCGCGCAGTACCATCGTGATGGGGCTTGATCTCCCCGCGCTGAGATTGTTGAATTCCTTTCGAATGCATATGAATGGGGACTTCAAAAGGCCGAGCATCGGATGCTGAAGCGGACGGCCGAACAGGAGCGGCATGACAACGTGAAAACCGTGGCCCGCAATCCACTCCGCAAACTCGACTGTGTCCTGGGTAAGACCGGGCAATTCATGCAGGAGAATAACGCCCGGCCCATTCCCTTTTCCGTAGAGCATTAGCGAGTGATTGCCTGTCGCGAACGTTTCCTCGGAAAAGCCCTTGATCGCGCTCATGTACGCAGTCCATTATTTTGATGCTCTATCATAATAATGAACTTAGCCCTTTCGTCTCCGCATCCTGTCTAATGCTGCCGACGCTTCGTTGGAATTCGCTTCAACAAGGAAGCGACTATCTATTTACTATTTTGAATAAATAGCAGCGAGCAGCTTCTGAGGTACTCCGGTGAATGAATCACCATCATCATAACAGGCGGAGTGTGTTCTGATTTAAGTACCTCAAAACTTACAAAGCCTTGACCATCTCCTCGACCACCTTCTTTGCATCGCCAAAGACCATCATGGTCTTGTCCATGTAGAACAGGTCATTGTCGAGGCCGGCATAGCCCGCTGCCATGCTGCGTTTCACCACCATCACCGTACGTGCCTTGTGGGCATCCAGAATGGGCATGCCATATATCGGGCTGCCGGGAACGTTGGCGGCTGGATTCACTACGTCGTTCGCGCCCAGCACCAGCACCACGTCCGTGTTGGAAAAATCGCTGTTGATCTCATCCATCTCGAGCACTTGCTCATAAGGTATTTCTGCTTCCGCCAGCAACACGTTCATGTGTCCGGGCATGCGCCCCGCGACCGGATGAATTGCGAAACGCACGTTGACGCCTTTTGCGTGCAGCTTTTCCGCCAGTTCCTTAACGGAATGCTGCGCCCGTGCCACCGCCAACCCATAGCCGGGCACAATGATTACGCTGTCGGCGTTGCCCATCAAGAATGCCGCATCTTCCGCGCTGCCGCTGCGATGGGTTTTCTGGGTGCCATCGCCCGCCGCCGCGGCGCCTGTTTCGCTGCCGAAACCACCGAGTATGACCGAAATGAAGGGCCGGTTCATGGCCTTGCACATGATATAGGACAGAATGGCGCCTGAGCTGCCCACCAGCGAACCTGCAATGATCAGCATGGGGTTGCCAAGCGAGAATCCTATTCCCGCCGCCGCCCAGCCGGAATATGAGTTGAGCATGGAAATCACAACCGGCATATCGGCGCCGCCGATGGGGATAATGATGAGAAAGCCGAGTACGAAGGCAATAGCCGTCATTGTCGCAAAAGCGGTCCAGTTGGTAGTCTCGCTAAAGAAGAACCACAGGCCGAATCCAACCATCACGATTGCCAGGATCAGGTTGATCATGTGCTGCCCGCCAAAGGTGATAGGCGCGCCGCTCATGCGGCCGGACAACTTCAGGAACGCGATCACCGAGCCCGACCAGGTCATGGCGCCAATGAATGTACCGAGGAACAGCTCCAGCCTGCTGCCCATCGGCAGCGTTTCAGGCAAACCAAACGAAGCAGGATTATTGACAGCGGCGATAGCGATAAATACCGCTGCCAACCCCACGAGCGAGTGCATGAATGCAACCAGTTCCGGCATCGCCGTCATCTGCACGCGACGGGCAACGATCGCGCCAATGGCGCCTCCCACCGCAATACAAGCGAGTATCAGCGCCCAGTTGCTGGTGATCGTAAGCGTGGTGACGACAGCAATCGCCATCCCGACCATGCCAAACAAGTTACCGCGACGAGCGGTCAGGGGCGAACTTAAACCTTTTAGCGCCAGAATAAAGAAAACCGAGGCGATAAGATACGCGAGTGCAACCGAATTTACCGACATTTACTAGCTTCCTTTTTTATCTTTTTTTCTGAACATTTCAAGCATTCGCTGCGTAACCAGGAAGCCGCCGAAGACATTGATTGCGGCCAGCGTGACGGCCACGGCTCCCAACCATACGCCCCAGTCGGTTTCAGCCGGTCCGGCGGCAAGCATGGCGCCCACCAGAATAATGCCGGAAATCGCGTTAGTGACTGACATCAGCGGCGTATGCAGGGCCGGCGTCACATTCCATACAACGTGATAGCCTACGAACACCGCCAATACGAATACAGTGAGATTAATAATGGTTGGATCAACTTCGCCAATCATGGCTGCTCCTTCTAATACGTTGACTGTTACTGTGAATAATGATTTATCTTCAAAGAACGGAAGCGGTGAAAAGCGTATATTCGGTTTTCGGTGTTCGCCATTAACGCTTCAAGCTTTCCGGACGACTTCCCCCCCGATGCAAACCAGTGTTCCGGCGATCACCTCGTCTTCACGGTTCAGGTTGTATTCTCCGGTCTTCGGGTCAAGCATCAGATTGAGAAAATTCATCAGGTTACGCGCGTACAGTGCGCTGGAATCTGCCGCTACCAATCCCGGCAGGTTGGCGATACCGACGAGATGGACGCCATGCTTCACTACGATCTTGTCCAGTTCCGACAAGGGGCAATTTCCCCCGGCCTCTACCGCCATATCAACGATTACCGATCCCGGTTTCATGGCTCGAACCGTTTCTTCCTTGATCAATACCGGTGCCGGCCTGCCCGGAATCAATGCCGTGGTAATGATGATGTCGGCTGCCACGGCGCGTTGGTGCACCAGCTCGCCTTGGCGCCGCTTGTAATCATCGGACATTTCCCGGGCATAACCGCCAGCGGTTTCCGCCTGCGCTTTTTCTTCCTCGCTTAGCGGAACCTCGACAAATTTGGCACCCAGGCTTTCCACCTGTTCTTTTGCCACCGGACGCACATCGAACGCTTCGATCACCGCGCCCAGCCGTTTGGCCGTGGCAATTGCCTGCAGGCCCGCAACGCCCGCGCCGAGAACCAGCACTCGCGCCGCCTTTACGGTACCTGCCGCAGTCATCAGCATGGGGAAGAATTTCTGATAGACGTTGGCTGCCATCAGCACGGCTTTGTAGCCGGCGATATTCGCCTGGGAGGACAGCACGTCCATGCTCTGGGCACGGGAAATGCGGGGCAGTTTTTCCATCGCAAAGGCAGTGAGGCCGTGGCGAGCGAGCGCTTCAATGCCTTCGGCGTGATGCGGAGAAAGCAAACCCAGCAGCACGGCATCCTTGCGCATCAGCGCCAGTTCTGCGGGTTCCGGACTCCTCACTTTAAGCACTATTTGAGATTGTCCATACAGCTCCGCTGCGCTGGCCACGATGCTTGCACCTTCCGCCTGATACGCCGCATCGGGAATGCTCGCGCCGGCTCCCGCGCCAGACTGTACCAGAACAGTATTCAGACCTTTGGCGGTAAATTTCTTCACCGTTTCCGGTGTGGCCGCGACGCGGGTCTCTCCCCCGCGAATTTCCGCGGGTATGCCTATCTGCATTGCTAATCTCCCTTATTTTTTTAACGTGCGCTATTCTTCAGCAAACTGAAGCCGGACCGTAATGCTCCCGTTCGGCCCCCTGTTCGTCACGAAGCTCGGATTATAAATGAACCTGGGCTGGATGCATTGTCCGGATTAAGGAAAAACAGCTCATCCGGTAGAACTTCCTGTAGAGGCAGACATTGAGCGGTTTTGGAAAAGACCGCCGGAATCCCCGCTTTGCAGGAAAGACAACGATCCTTTCTGATGACCGGCTCCACGGAAACTTCAGGCGCTAACCGGATTCACTTGTTTCAAACAATGTGTAATCCACCGGGTGGTGAGCTTTTCCTGGACACTATTCTGGCGTAAACGCGACGCCAGCCCGCCGAAGTCGACCTGATCAAGTGGCTGATCCTGATTGAAACATGAAAAAACATAAGTAATCTCACCCGTAACCGGATCCTTATGAGGTTGCAGGCACTGCGCGCAAATCTCTTTCATCATGCACTGCATGGGCGAATTGATCGAGCCGATGGCGAAATGATCTGTTTTCAGGTAAGGCCGAAGCTTGTTATGACGTGCAGCGCCGACCGCCGCCATCATCCGGTCAGAACCGATGGCAATGATACGGTCGGCGTCAGACAATCGAACTTTCTGAGGACCCAACGCGCCGCTTCCATAAGCTGCCATCGCTTCCACGATATTTCCGACATAGCTGAGATCGCCCGGCCGTGAGGGTTTGAAACCCGGCGACTCGTCACAGCACCACACCACTATGTCGGCTGCCGCTTCGATTTCCGCTACCTTATAGCGGTCGATCAGTTTCTTGTAACCGGCAAAATACAAAATTTTCGATCCCGCGGCTCTTGCTGCCGCACCGATTGAAAACAACACCGCATTGCCCAATCCGCCGCCGACCAGCACAACGGTTTCATCAGGCAGAATTTCGGTTGGCGTACCGGTCGGGCCCATCAGGACTACCGGATCGCCGGGACTGAGCCTGGCGCACAAGTCTGCTGACCCCCCCATTTCCAGGGCAATCAGCGATACCAATCCACGGGATACGTCGACCGAGGCCCCCGTAAGGGCGATGCCCTCCATCGCCAGCTTCGTATCGCCCGCGGTAATGGCAAGTGTTGCAAAGTTCTGGAAGCGGTAGAACTGGCCAGGATGAAAACGTTCCACCGCCATCGGCGCATGCACGACCACTTCTATAATATTTGGAGTAAGCCGCTCGACCTTGTGCACCGTAGCGCGTAACTGTCCATTCATTTCGGCAAAAAAGAGCCAGGCGGGTTTCGTGGATGCCGGAGCCAGATGTTCAAGCACTGCGCTTACCACGGGATAACCCTGCTTGGCGCTGGACATCGCTTTTACGACGTTGCCGGAATAGGAAGGATGCAAATCACCGAAGAAGCTGATGAAACGTCCATCTTCGTTACGGCTCATCAGTACGCTGGCCGTTTCAGGCTTGGGATTGGCCCGCGGCGGACTGACCGGATCGCCATTTTCATCGCAAGCCGCGAAATAGCGGCCGTTCAGCTTGAAATTCTTATCGTCTTCTCTGGCGAGCACGGTGTTGGGTTGAGTGCCGGCCGCAACCAGAACGGCCCGCGCCGGCAATATGGTTTGTCCTGTCTTTTGCCATGATCCGGTTTCATCGAGGACCTGTATCGCGAACTGCACCGCTTCTGCATGTTCCCATTTATCGATATCCACTCGAACCGGCGTGAGGCCCTCGGCAAACCATATGCCTTCCTCCAGCGCTTTTTCCACTTCTTCGTGATTAAGGGTATACGAGGGGCTGTCGATGAGCCGCTTGCGATAGGCAATGGTGGCGCCTCCCCACGATTGGAGCAGTTCCAGGATACGCGGCGCCCGTCCTTCCTTTTCCGCTTCCTTGCGCTCCGCGCGAATGGCGCGCGCATGGCTGAGGAATTCCTCGGCAATCACACGCTCTTCCTCATCCCATGCGGCACGTATCGCGGCATCCCCCTGCACGGCGGTCAGAATTTCGTAACGACGCAGAAATTTGTCCACCTGGACCGGATAATAAGCCAGCGCCTCGGTAGCTGTATCGATGGCTGTCAGTCCTCCACCAATCACTACCACCGGCAAGCGCAACTGCATATTGGCGACCGAATTAACCTGAGCCGCGCCGCTCAACTGCAACGCCATCAGGAAATCGGATGCGGCACGAACCCCTCGCGCCAGCCCATTGGGCAGGTCGAGCACAGTGGGACGCCCGGCGCCCGCTGCAAGCGCCACGTGATCGAACCCCATCGCAAAGGCATCATCGGCGGTAAGCGTACCGCCAAAACGGATACCGCCAAAAAGGGCAAACTCCTCTCGCCGCTCCAAAAGCAAACGGATCAGCTTGAGAAAATTTTTATCCCAGCGCACGGTGATGCCGTATTCGGCAACCCCACCAAATCCCCCCGGCATGCGCTCATCCAGATCTTCGGCAATTTCGTCGGCGTTTCGGATGGCTCTGAATGGAACATGCTCTCCCTGCTGGTTTACCCCGGAAATTTCCGGTGACAATGGCTCGATCTTGAGGCCGTCGACGCCTACCACGGTATGGCCGTCATTCATTAAATGGTGCGCCAGAGTGTATCCCGCAGGTCCCATGCCTACGACAAGCACCTTCCGGCCTGTCGGCGCCTTTGGTACCGGTCGGCGCAGATTAAGCGGGTTCCAGCGGGTGAGAAGGCTATATATTTCGAAGCCCCAGGGCAGTTCCAGTATATCCTTGAGCGTGCGCGTTTCAGCCTGGGGAATATCGACCGGTTCCTGTTTCTGGTAAATGCAGGACTTCATGCAATCATTGCAAATGCGGTGGCCGGTGCCGGCGCACATGGGATTATCCACCACAATCATGGCAAGGCCGCCGATCGCCACGCCTTGAGTCTTGAGTTTGTGAAACTCGGATATACGCTCTTCCAGCGGGCAACCCGTCAGCAGGACACCCAACTGGCTTTTCTTGAAAGCGGGAATTTCGTCGGGCGTTTTCGCCTTTTCCTTCATTCCCTTCGAGCACGAATCCTTTCCTTGTTCGTGGCACCAGATGCAATAATTCGCCTCATCCAGAGCCCCCACCAGATCGGTTCCCGGATCGGTGAGCGAAAAACCTTCCCGGCGCCGTATATGATGCAGCTTATGGACGGTATAGCCCGCGGTGCTATCGATATCCGTCGACAAAAGATGCAGAAAATCGAGCTTGGCCGGCGCCTTGAATAATACTCCGTCCCGGTTACGCTCTCGCCCCACGGATGTCTTCAACGCCCAGGCTGCATAGAGCAAAGCAGCCCTGAGCCGTTCTTCGTTCGCGTCTTCATCCAATAACCATTGGGTGACTTTACCTGCAAAGGTCAACTCAGAGAAAGGCGCTCCGAATTCAGCAACCAGTTTCTCTTCCAGCGCAATCCCATCTACCGCCGCTGCCTCCGCCTCGCTTACCTTGCTCATCGCCTTGCGTTGAACGAATTGTCTTTTGCAGGAATAAAGCGGGGCAAGCTGATGGTGACGGGCGGCAAGTGCACTGACCTCTCTCTCGATACCGAACAGTCTTGCAATAAAATCTTCCATCCATGGGGCAACCTCGATCAACAGAGCCGCTTCCGCTTTCCGGTCCAGACTATCAGGATGAGCACGGGCATGATCCAGACGAATGCGCAGTCCGGCTTCTCCTTCATGCAGAAATTCCAGGAATGCCTGATCCAGACGCACAAGCCCTTCGCGGCGATATAGATCGGCAAAAGCCATGCCGAATCCAAGCACGGGAGAAGCTGCGGCATTTTCCGGTACAGGGTGGAGCGCCAATTGTAAACTTGTCATGATAAAGTCATTAAAAGTAAAAAGTGAATCAAAAAAGAGATGAAAAAGTTATAATGGATTATTAGGACATACCGTATAAAAAGTTTTACAGCGCCCTAAAAACCCTTTTCATCTTGTGCTTTTGCGTGGCCGAAAAATACAAAAGCGGCAAGGCCTCCTCTCCACCTTGTCCGCCCTTTTCAGCAAAATGACTCCGCGCACTGAAGCGGCCCTTTGCGCAGCACCATCAGAATCGATTGAAATTACCCACTAATCTTTTGCCGGGCAGATCATGCCTGCAGCAACGGTATTGTTGTTGACTTCGTCAATGACGATAAAACTGCCTGTGGCATGATTACGCTGGTAGGAATCGTATGCCAGAGGCTGCTGTACTTTTAGCGATACCCGCCCGATGTCATTCATTTTCAGGGTATCTACCGCTTCATGATTCAACGTATTGATATCGACACGATACTCTATTCGGGAGACCAGCGCTTTTACGGTGCGCGTAGTGTGCTTGACCAGGTATTTGCGCCGCGGGTCCAGGCTCTGCTCCGACAACCAGCACAGCATCGCTTCAAATTCCCTCCCGACCCGAGGAACTTCGAGCGTCTTAACCAGCATATCGCCGCGGGAGATATCCAGGTGATCTTCAATGGTCAGCGTTACGGATTGTGGCGCAACCGCATCGTCGACACTCCCGTCATAAGTGACAATTTCCTTGATATGCGAAGTCAACCCGGAAGGCAAAACCTTCACCGCATCACCAACACTGATGAATCCAGATTCGATACGCCCCATGTAGCCCCGAAAATCGTGTAATTCCTCAGTTTGCGGCCGGCATACCCATTGCACCGGGAACCGGAAATCTTCAAGATTGATGTCGTGATCGATGGGAACGCTCTCCAGCAAATCCATCAGCGCCATGCCTTTATACCAGTTGAGCTTGTCTCCACGCTCGACTACCATATCGCCGTTCAAGGCAGACATCGGAATGTATGCGATATTGTTCAGTTTGAGTCCTGCGGCGAAAGCCGCGAAATCCTTGCAAATTCGCTCGAATACTTCTCGGGAATAGTCCACCAGGTCCATCTTGTTGACCGCTACCACCAGATGAGGGATGCCGACCAGGCTGGCGAGGTAGGCATGGCGGCGCGACTGGGTAAGCACACCCTTGCGCGCGTCGATCAGGATGATGGCAAGATTAGCCGTGGAAGCGCCCGTAACCATGTTACGCGTATACTGCTCGTGGCCCGGTGTGTCGGCAATGATGAATTTGCGCTTGGGCGTCGCAAAGTAACGGTAAGCCACATCAATGGTAATACCCTGCTCACGCTCCGCTTGCAGGCCGTCGGTAAGCAGCGATAGATCGACGCTCTCCATCCCGCGCCTGCTCGAAGTATGGGTAATGGCGCTCAATTGGTCCTCAAAAATGGACTTCGAGTCATGCAGAAGGCGCCCGATCAGCGTGCTTTTGCCATCGTCCACGCTCCCGGCGGTGATGAAACGCAAAAGCTCGCTATGATCGAATGAAATACTATCAATGGCTGACATTTAACCTAAATCCGGTAGTTGGATGGGGTGACGTGTACGGTTTTTGGGGTGCAGGGCAAGACGCAACGACGCGGAATACGACCGCGCAGGGCGGAGCAGTGCCTTCCGCAGAAAGGTGCGATCCCGAAGTGGGATGCGGGCGCCCCCTTGTGTGTGGAGCGCGATCGCGGCATCCCCTGCGCTGCCCGATCCCCGCTTCGCGGGGCCCCTCGGGCGACGCTTCGGGGCGCGGTTCCATTCCAAGGAGTTGCAACGCAGCCATGTGCCGCAAAAGCTATGCAATTCACCCCGTAGCGGCCTCACCCGGAAGGTGAGCGTCAAATAATATAAAATATTGTTAGTAATCATGACACTGATCTATTAAATAAGCGGTCAACTACCGGATTTAGGTTTAATACTCTTATGGAATTCTGGTTTCCGAAATATGCTGGTAATCGCGTCGGTGAAGAGAAACGCGAAGAAGGTCAGGTATTACCAGCATTCTACAAGGCTGAATTCTTGAGAAAAGCGGTATCACAACCTTATGAGGGAAAGATACACGTCAGAAATAACCCTCTTTCTTGCGCAATTCCATCGACGCGTCCGACGTCTGGTCGTCCATGCGAGTGGCGCCGCGCTCGGTAATTCGCGTAATGGCGGTTTCAGCAATGATTTCCGTCACGCTGACTGCAATCGACTCCACCGGGCAGGTGCAGCTCATATCTCCCACCGTCCGAAAGCGCACCATGAGGTTTTCCACTTCCTCGCCTTCCTTGAGCTCAACCAGGTGGGATACCGGCAGAAGACCGTTACCACGCCGGATGACATCGCGTGTGTGGGCGAAATAAATGTGAGGCACCTCTAATTCCTCGCGAGCAATGTATTCCCACACATCAAGTTCGGTCCAGTTGCTGATGGGAAATACACGAATATTTTCGCCTGGGTGCACGCGAGTATTGTAGATATCCCATAATTCCGGCCGCTGGTTCTTCGGGTCCCATTGACCGAATTCGTCACGGAAGGAAAATATGCGTTCCTTGGCCCGAGCCTTTTCCTCGTCGCGACGTGCCCCACCGATACAGGCATCGAAACCAAATTCAGCGATGGCATCCAGTAGCGTCACTGATTGAAATGGATTACGGCTCTGGTTCTCCGAACGCAACACCACCCTTCCCTTCTTGATGGAATCGTCCATGCTGCGCACGATTAAACGCTCTCCCAATTGTTTGGCGCGGCGATCGCGGAATTCGATTACCTCGGGAAAATTATGTCCGGTATCGACATGCAGCAGCGGAAATGGAAAACGCCCCGGCCGAAAAGCTTTTTCCGCCAAACGCAGTAGTACGATGGAATCTTTCCCACCGGAGAACAGCAGGGCAGGATTCGCGCATTCGGCCGCAACCTCGCGCATGATATGGATGGCTTCGCTTTCCAGCGCATCCAGATGACCCAGATGCCTTGCAGGGCGGCGTTTAAGCGCCGCCCCCTCACTCTCCATTGCAAAATCCGGAACAGGGGTAGCAAATTCTTGTTTATCGTTCAATATGAGATCCATCAATCATCCCTCACGGTTTCACAAGCACGAACTTGATAGACGCCCGGCCCATGCCCTCTCTTATCCAAAGTTTTGACTTAACCCGGTGCGGGTAGATCCGTTACCCCGCCAAAAGCCGTTGTAGCGTTGTTAATGCGCCGTTTGTCCGAATGCAGACCGCACTCTTTGTTTTCCGGATCTTCCCACCACCAGCGGCCGGCACGCACATCTTCACCTGGGGTAATGGCACGGGTACAGGGCGCGCATCCGATGCTAGAGTACCCTTTGTCATGCAATACGTTGTACGGCACATCGAACTGTTTGAGATAATCCCAGACATCGGACAGGCTCCAGTCCAGCAACGGGCTGATTTTTTGTAAACCATTTCCCGCATCGAATTCCGATACCGCCAAATCCTTTCTGGTCAGCGCCTGATCGCGGCGTACACCGGTAATCCATGCGCGCTTGCCGCTCAAAGCGCGCTTCAGCGGTTCCACTTTGCGAATATGGCAGCATTTTTTACGCAGCTCCACACTGTCGTAGAAGCCGTTGGGCCCGTTGCGCGCGGTATATGCCTCCACCGCGGCGGATTCCGGAAAAAACACCGGCACATGAACGCCATAACGATCCGCCACTTTTCTCATAAGACTGTAGGTCTCTTCAGGCAGGCGTCCAGTATCCAGCGTGAACATTGCAATACCGGGATAATGTCGCGCAATGAGGTCAATCAACACCATGTCCTCAGCACCGAAACTGCAAGCGAAGGTGGCCGGCGCATAGTCTGCCTGCACCTTATCCAGCAATGCTCTCACTTCCGCAATCTTGTGATCCAGGCTCATATTACCGGCTCGATATGTGCATCAAAATTTATCAGACCATAACGGATGGCTGCGCTGCCCCGGATGCCGGCGATTTGGCTGAAGCAAGCGGAAAGGGCAACGCACCCGTCAGATCAAGCTGGCGATCGAAACCCAGGCAAAACTCTGCAACCTCCATTGTCCAGGCATCCAGGTCGGAGAACCATTTGGTCAGGTCATCGTCGTTCAACGCCTCGGCCGGGCGCGCAAAGTCCTCCGCAAACTGGGCCAACGCTTTGGCCAGGCGCGGCTTGGTAGGAAACACCCGGCGCAACTCTTCCGCCTGCATTTTCAAATCTTCGTGCTTCTGGCCGCCAAGCAATTCGGCCAGACCCTGGCCGATCAAGCGGGCCATCTCCTCGGCACACTTGGCCGAATCTTCGAATTTTCGCTGAAACTTGAGCGCATCCCGGTAATTCCGCTCATGAGCCGCTTCAAAGAAGATTGTGCCGATCTTTACCTGGCTCACCCCGGCGCACTCGCCCCCGCCCAGTTGCAGCACCTTGAAATCATTGTTGTTGCCATGATCGCGCAAGACCGACGCCAATTCTTCAGGCTTGACTTCCACGAGGTCCGCCAGCAGATCCGCGAAATAGGGTTTGTCCATCCGGTGTGCCCAGGAATAGAATGTTTCGCCCGATTCACGGTTAGTATCAAAAGCGGACTGCACTCGCTCGATTGCCTCTTCGATGCGCGCGGTGGGTATGGACGGACCTTTAAACGCCAGCGCGCCACGCGCCATGGCATTGCCGCCGAAATGCAGCTGATAATGCGGCACAAGCTTGCCGTGCATGCGCTTGCCTTCGCCGTATACGCCAATATCTCCAGCCTCGGGCTGGGCGCAGCCGTTATGACACCCAGATACACGCATTTTAAGGTCATGCTTGCCGCCGCTTAGCTTGGGTCCGAGAATCGTGCTCGAAGTTATCCCCAGGCGGCAAGTCGATGTACCGGGGCAAGCCACCACATCATCACCCGCCTTAGGCACTCCCAGACCCAACGCAGCCAGTGCTGCACGCAAGGGTTCAATTTTAGCCTCCGGCACATCTGTCAGAAACATGTTCTGATCCTGGCTGGTACGAATGTCAGGCAGTTCGAGCGTTTCGCAAATATCGGCCAGGCCACGCAAATGAGTCACACTCAGATTACCCATCGGCACACTGATCGGAAATACGTAATAGCCAAGCTGTTTTTGCGCGAAAATATGACGCGGCGCACCGAGACCGGGAACCTCGCTGTCGACACTACCATTACTCCATTCGCCTTTCGGATAATCCAGGGTTGCCAGTGCCGATTGAGTGCGGGACAACTCCTCACGGTATTTCTCGACAAAACCCTCGGGACCAAATTTATCCACCAGGAATTTAATTCTTGATTTAGCACGTTTAACGCGGTCGGAATAACGGTTGTGCAACTGTATAACCGCTTCCATCACAGGCAGCAGATCTTTTTCTTCAATAAATTCTTCAATGACGATCGCTTCACGCGGCTTGTGCCCCAGGCCGCCTCCGGCCACGACCTTGAAACCGAATCGGGAACCATTACGTACCGCGATCACGCCCAGATCATGCATCATGCCTTGCGCACAGTCGGATTCACAGGCAGACAGGCTGATCTTGAACTTGCGCGGCATTTGTTGAGTCAGCGGATTCCGTAGCAAATGCTGAACCGTACCCTCGAGATGGGTCGTGACATCTACATTCTGACGAGGGCATACGCCGGAAAGCGGGCAGGTCGTGATATTGCGAATGGTGTTGCCACAGGCTTCACGGGTCGTCAATCCAGCCTCGGCTAGATGGTGCAACACGGCCGGCGTTTGCTCGAGCGGCACGTAATGCATCTGGATATCCTGGCGCGTAGTGATATGGACGACGTCATGGCGCGAGTAATTCTCCAGCGCACTGGCGATTTTTCTCAATTTCGGTGCACTCAGGCGTCCTCCCGGAAGCTTGATACGCACCATATTGACGCCTTCCTGCCGCTGGCCGTAGATCCCCATTTGCAGGCGACCCGCGGTAAAACGCGCGGTATCCATATTCAGGTCCCGATACTCCTGTACCGACTGACCGTACGAATTGATTTCCTCATCATTAGCGAGGTGATCCAGCAGACTCATCTTATATCCTCCACAATTTATGGCTATCCGCCTGACGCCACAAGAACCCGAAAATGGATTACGTGCACGGCAGCATATTGGTCCATCTCTCCGCTGATTCGGCGCTCCGCCTTGATTTCAGGGGAGGTGATATTCAAGCGGCCGAGTGAACCGAAATTCGCTTTTTCTTTTTAGCTCCCGCGCACCACACCTGTCAAGACGCCCTGCCTGAAAGCGCAGTCGACGTCATATTGCGTCTCGAGGGCGACATAATAACAGGAACATATATATCGCGAAAGAATATTATGTTAGATTAACATAACCAAACCTTATTTAGACCGAATATGAAATTGCAACAATTGCGCTATTTATGCGAAGTCGCCAATCACGGCCTGAATTTATCCAAAGCGGCAGAATTCCTGCATACCTCTCAACCCGGGATCAGCAAGCAGATCCGCCTTCTGGAAAACGAGCTGGGGGTTGATATTTTTGTGCGTAACGGCAAACGGGTGGTTGAAACCACGCCGCCAGGACGAGCGATTCTTGAAATTGCCGAAAGAATGCTGAAAGACGCAAAAAACCTGAAACAAGTTGGACAGGAATTTGCCAACGAAGCCAGCGGCTCTCTTACCATTGCTACAACCCACACCCAAGCGCGGTATGCACTTCCCCCCGCGATCAAGGATTTTACCTTACGCTATCCCAAGGTGAAATTAATTTTGCGCCAGGGCAGCCCGACGCAGATCGCGGAACTGGTCAGTTCAGGCATAGCGGATATTGCCATCGCTACTGAAGCGATTGAACTGTTCGATGAACTGGTGATGCTACCATGTTATCAGTGGAACCGCTGCATTGTCGTCCCGCCGAGGCATCCGCTGCTTAAACTCAAGAAGTTGACACTGGAAGCCATCGCCGCATATCCGATTATTACTTACGACTTTGCTTTTACCGGCCGCTCCAGAATCAATCAGGCATTCGATGCAGAGGGATTGGTTCCCAATGTTGTGCTGACTGCCATAGACGCGGATGTCATCAAGACTTACGTAGAACTGGGACTGGGCATCGGCATCCTGGCGCAAATGGCATTTGAGCCCAAACGCGACAAGCACCTGAGGTCCATCGATGCAAGCCATCTCTTCGAGCCAAGCACAACGCGTATAGGCATAAGCCGCAATAGCTATTTGCGAGGATATGTTTATGATTTTATTGAAATATTTTCCCCACATCTTGATCGCGCCACAGTGAAGGCCGCGATGATAGAGCGTTCGTGAGCACGATGATGCCGCCAACGGGCGGTATAATGGCAGCAAATTTTTGTTGAATTTGCTTATGAATGCAATCAAGCCGCTACCCGACCTGCTCATTAGCCAGATTGCGGCCGGAGAGGTAGTGGAGCGTCCCGCCGCGGCACTCAAGGAAATGCTGGAGAATAGCGTAGACGCGGGATCCACCGAAGTCACCGTACAACTTTTCCAGGGTGGCATCAAACTGATCCGGGTAGCGGATAACGGAACAGGAATTTCGAAGGAGGATCTGCCGCTTGCGCTTGCCCGACACGCCACCAGCAAGATCGATTCCCTGGAAGATTTACAAAAAGTAGCGAGCCTCGGTTTTCGGGGCGAGGCGCTGGCAAGCATCGCTGCCGTTTCGCGGCTGGCGCTGGCGAGCCGCAGGGCAGAAGAAAAGCATGCCTGGCGGATAGAAACCGAAGGGGGCCGGCTGTCAACGCCCGAACCCGCCGCACTTTCCCGCGGCACCACGGTGGAAATGCATGATCTCTACTTCAACACCCCTGCACGGCGTAAATTTCTAAAGACCGAAGTTACTGAATTATCCCACTGCGAGGAAGTATTCAAGCGCATTGCCTTGTCGCGCCCAGATATCGCGTTTTCGCTACAACACAACGGCGTCGTACGCAACCACTTGCGTGCGGCGGACGCGCGACTTCGCATCGAGGCGATACTGGGCAATGAGTTCAGCGAAACTTCGGTAGTCATAGAGGAGCAGGCGGCGGATTTGCGTCTTTGGGGCCTTGCGGCATCGCCCGCCTATTCCCGGTCTTCTCGAGACGCCCAGTATTTTTTTGTCAATGGACGGTTCGTGCGTGACAAATTGATCGCGCATGCGCTACGTGAAGCCTACCGGGATATACTCCATCTGGATCGGCACCCGGCTTTTGTCCTATTCCTCGAAATGAATGCCGAGGGCGTGGATGTGAATGTGCATCCCACCAAGATCGAGGTAAGGTTCCGCGATCCGCGCGCGCTGCATCAATTTATCTTTCATGCAATCGATAAAGCGCTGGCATCGCCGCAGCCCCTATCCGCCGCGTCTTTCCCCGCGGGCGGAAGACGGCAGGAAAGCAGTGACCACAGTGAGACTGGCGCTGGCGCTCCAACCGCCGCGTTTTCCGCTTATTCGCGACAAAATACCATACCGCTTGCTCCGCCTTTAGGCATAGCCCAATCACAGGCGTTCTACCCTGCGCTGTTCGGTGCCGATAGCCGCAACCCAGAATCGGCGGAAACTCCGACAGCACTTCCCGGTACCGGGAAGTGCGACGTTCCGCCATTGGGTTTCGTCTTGGGGCAACTCCTCGGCATTTACATTCTTTCGCAGAATGAACGCGGGTTGCTTATCGTGGATATGCATGCCGCACACGAGCGGATTCTGTATGAGAAACTCAAATCAGCGCTGGATAACCATACGCTCTCGATGCAGCCCTTGCTGATCCCGGCGATATTTCACTCGGATAGCCTGGACGTTGCCGCGGCTGAAGAAAATAGCGCGACTTTACGAGAGCTTGGGTTTGAAATCTCCGCACTTTCGCCAACCATGCTGGTGGTGCGGTCGGTACCGGCCACGCTCAAGGATGCTGACGTAGTGAAGCTTGCACGTGACTTATTGACCGAAATCCGCGAGTTCGGCGCCAGCCGGGTACTGACCAGCAAACGTAACGAGATTCTTTCCACCATGGCTTGTCACGGCGCAGTTCGCGCCAACCGTATATTGACCGTCACGGAAATGAATGCTTTGCTGCGTGAAATGGAAGCAACCGAACGCGCGGGCCAATGCAATCACGGCAGGCCCACCTGGTTCGAAATCAGTCTTGCCGATCTCGATAAGATGTTCATGCGCGGCAGATGAGCCTGATGCCGGCGCTCAGACCGCGTCTCCGCATGGCGCCTCGCCTGGAAAGGCTGGATTGCCAAATTTGCCGGCAGGATGGGGTGCGTAAAGAACAGGAAAACCAGGCCATTTTTATGGAAAGCCTATATCGGATTGTGACCGGTAATGAAAAGTAAGCTGCTGGGGGATATTTCGGTGGGAAATTTTCTCCGGGATTACTGGCAAAAGAAACCTTTGCTCGTGCGCGGAGCCCTGCCAGAATTTCAGGGTCTTCTGACTCGCGAGGACCTTATCAATCTCGCCTGCCATGACGACGCGCAGTCGCGTCTGATAACCCGGAAGAAGGGAAAATGGGGGGTTAGGCATGGGCCTTTCACATCTCGCGTTTTTTCACGTATGCCGGCAAAAGACTGGACGCTGCTGGTGCAGGACATCAACCACTTCTTACCGTCAGCCCGTGAATTGCTACTGAAATTCAATTTCATCCCGCACGCTCGTCTTGATGATTTGATGGTCAGTTATGCCCCTGAGGAAGGGAGCGTCGGGCCTCATTTCGATTCATACGATGTCTTTTTGCTCCAGGGCATGGGGCGCAGAAACTGGCAGATCTCAGCCCAGCAGGATAAAAGGCTGGTGACGAACGCACCGCTAAAAATCCTGCGGGAATTCAGACCTGAACAGGAATGGATGCTGGAACCCGGCGATATGCTGTATCTGCCCCCCAACTATGCACATCATGGGGTCGCTAAAGGCCATTGCATGACCTATTCCATCGGTTTCCGAGCGCCAACCTATCAGGAGCTCGTTATTCAATTTCTCGTTTACCTGCAGGATCACACCGAAGTTGAGGGAATTTATCATGACCCGAATCTTGACTTCCAATCGCACCCGGGACGCATCAGCCCGGATATGTTGCAACAGGTGGAAGCAGTGCTCAGCAAGATCACCTGGGGCTCGACTGATATAGAACGTTTCCTGGGAATCTACCTGACCGAGCCTAAACATCATGTTTTTTTTACGCCACCGTCGAATCCCGTAACTCAACAGGAATTCGCGTATCAAGTTAAAGAAGGAAAGCTGCAACTGAATCTGAAAAGCCGAATGTTATGCAGAGGCAAAAATATTTTTTTGAATGGAGACGCGTATACTGCAGGCGCCGCGGCATGCAGGCTGCTTGGAAAATTAGCCGATCACCTTGCGCTGCCAATGCTGGAAGAGCTCGACGATGAGGCTCTTGCCCTGCTTTACCCGTGGTACCTCTATGGTTATGTCGAAATAGTAAAGGTACCGGCAGACGTGGCATAATTTCACTAGCTTATAGGCTAGCGGAGGAACGGACGAGCTTATCCGGACTACAAATTTTGTAACGGCTGGAGCGTAGTCTGGGCCATCAAAATTTACCGCGCTGTAGAGATAAAAACTGTTGGCCGGCATTCCGCCAAATGCCTGTAAGGCTCGCCCATCGACGATTTGCCGCTATTTCTTGGAGCTCTGAGAGGCAACGACTAGACAACATTTCTGAATTCTGCTATTAAGATAGTGGCTATTAAAAATGGTCGTTTCTCAGATTTATGGTCGTTTCTCAGATATGGCCGAAACGCTCGTATAATTTATTCGTCTAAACCTATAAAGGAGATTAAAACAATGAAATACTCGCTCCTCGCCGCCGCCTTGGTGACACTGACCTTTAGCGCTTGTGATCAAATGAGAGAGAAAACCCCGGGGGAAGGAAAACCGGGGCAATATCCACCCAGCCTTTGGGATAAACGTGAAGGGCAACTTAGTGATGCGGAAATTGATGCGGCACAGAAAGAAAGCGCTGCTGAAGCCGAATCAAAAAAATCCACTGACGACAAGCCCGCAAATTAATCGTAATGGGGCAGAATTGATAATGCCGTCCTCCGGGGCGGCATTTTTCATGTGCGCTAGCATGGGCACACTCTTGTGGGTGGAAGTCCCAGCGTAAGTTGATCACAGCGAACGAGGCGAAGCGCAACCGCGTGAGGGTGACTAAGCGTAGGGAGGAAGGGTGAAGCGAAGCTGCGATCCGATGAAAAAGAACCGGATGGAAGACGCAACCGCCCCAGGCGAACGGGCATGAACCGCGCATCCCCGACGCTGGAGTGATCCGGCTGATCCGGGCGTATCTGAACAGCCGCATCAGGAGTGATGGCGTGGTACAGGAACGGTATCACGGGACGCAGACTGATTTGGCTGCCCCCTACGCCGATCGGTAAATGATTTCCGGAAAACGACCTACTTCGGTATGGCTAGTTTGAATGATCCGGAAGCTTTTGTTACACTACGGTTTCTCTTTGAAACTATAGGATGAATTAATATGAAATACATGCTCCTCGCCGCTGCCGTAACGGCATTGACGCTGACCGCTTGTGACGGCAAAAAACATCCTATGGATAAGCCGCCTCCCTCCGCTTCGGTTGAACGTGACTCAGCGCCCAATTTTGACGAACTTGATAAACCTTCGGCCGACGTTGCGGCGGGCGGTCAGGGCGCGACAAGTGATGGTGATGCAAAAAAAGAAGAACCCGCCAAATAAAAAACTGATGTGATTATTCATCAATAGGGTCTACAAGATCTATGACTCATTCGAAAGCTCGCGGATACCAAACTCAGCCACAGTTTTGAGGTAATTTCGACTTGTTTGGGGGTATTTTTGCTATATAATATGATCCGCGACAACCTATTTCTATTTTTATTAAGGACTCCCCGATAATGAAACTATCACTTCTTGCCGCTGCTTTGATGGCACTTGCTCTCACAGCGTGCGACAGACCAAAACAAGCCTTGCCTGAGAATTCCACTACATATGGAACCAGAACAGAAGAAGGCACGACGATGGATCAAGAACGTGCCGCTGCCGGTACCCCAACTGAACAAACTGCCGCTGCTCCGGATGGCGAGGACGAATTCTCAGGCCAAGCCGTTCTCCCCGGGCACGCGCTTGATGGCAATGGCAACCCCATAAAGGAAGGTCAAAGCGCCATCCCAGCCGCTCACTAATAAAGTGCGCAGGCAAAAAAAAGCCATCCTCAGGATGGCTTTTTTATTGATCAGAAAGCGCACTGGATAACCTCGCATCAACCTCCATATCATCCATTTGCGGAACTTGTTGTCCGGCCTGCGCTTGAGAAGCAAAACGTTTTGCCACATTAAGTTTAAGTTTTAAATCAACTTGGAGAGAATTAGATAATGAGACTCACATTCCTTGCTGTAACCTTTGCGGCACTCGCCATGACCGCCTGTGGCAAGCCAAACCAGGCGCTTCCCGAACAGGAAAAAGATAATTTCGCCAAGATTATATCGCAATCCGCCGCCCCTGCTGAGCCGGATTCCGCTGCTGGAGAAAGCACAGGCGATTCTGCTGACAGCGACCCTTCGTCCACCGAAGCCAAATAGATACCAGGGTCGAGTCCGCCCAAGAAAGATAGCGTTATGTTGGCGGCACCGGCGAAGCAAAAAAGATGGTTTTGAATGTGCTGAAGTAAGCAATATCACACCGAAAAAAGCCGCCCTCCACTTGAGATGGGGCGGCTTTTTTCGTTCCACAGGTTGTATCTACAAACTGAACCATGCAATGAGTCTTTCAGATCAGCTGGCGCCAGCTAAAGCCATCGCTTTGATCCGCGACGCCAATCCAGTCTACTTCACAGTTCAAGGCGCGGCTCAGCATTGTTTGCGCAAGCAGCGGAGTATTGTTTTTTTGGCTCAAATGCGCCGCGATCACGTGTTGAAGGCGGCTGCAGTCAAGACTTGCCAGAAGATTCGCTGAGGCAGTGTTCTCGAGGTGGCCCAGACGCCCCCCTACGCGTCGCTTGAGACTTTGCGGATAGTTGCCGTTTGCGAGCATCTGCGCGTCGTGATTGCATTCCAGCACCAGTGCATGACAGTGGCTCAAGGTCGCCTCGATGTGGGGGGTGGAACACCCGGTATCGGTCAGAACGCCCAGCCGCGATGCGCCATCTCCAAATACAAACTGCGCGGGTTCCTGAGCATCGTGTGGAACCGGATAAGGCTCGATCTCGATGTCCCCGATGGAGAAACGCTGGTAGTCCTCTATAACATTAACTCGTGGCAATAACGCAAACGCCTTCTCTGCACTGCGCAGGGTACCGTGCGTAAGCCATACCGGAGTACCAAATTTGCGCGCAAACCGCGCGACTCCACCGATATGATCGTCGTGCTCGTGAGTGACGACAATTGCATCGATCATGCCGGGCTCGAGGCCGAGCCGTGTAAGCCGAATGACGGTTTCCTTCAATGTAAAACCGCAATCCAGCAGCAATCGGGTATCCGCTACTTCGACTACAAGACCGTTACCTTGTGAACCGCTACCTAAACAGGCAAAACGCATGTTTGATCAGAAAGAAAAAGTTTTGAAAAAAAACAATACAGAGACATGAGAGAGCCGTTCGGTCTTTTCGGCATACAGGTCGACCTCCGGATTTGTGCCACCCATTGAACCTGAATCCAGTCGGCCCACTGTTTTCCCCGGGCTGGCAACGAGGCCCGATGATCGAAAGGGATTTTTTGTACCCCGTGAGTTTCGTTTTGTTGGGGTTAGCTTGCTCAGGAGGATTCAGGATTATACGTTAACGGGGGGCCCTGGCTTGAGAACCCTGTTACTACCTGAAAGTAATTCGAATATTTTATCCGGGGGAAGCGGCCGCGCAAAATAATAACCCTGGATTTCGTCGCACCCGCGCTCACGCAAGAAATCGAGTTGTTCCACCGTTTCCACACCTTCGGCTACCACCCTGACATTAAGGCTGTGGGCCATGTCGATAATTGCAGTTGTGATTGCAGCGTCCGCCGAATTTGTAGTAATTTCCATAATAAAGGAACGGTCGATTTTCAACACATCGATAGGGAATCGTTTTACGTAGGCGAGGCTCGAATAGCCGGTCCCGAAGTCATCAATCGAAATCTGGACCCCCAGTATTTTCAATCTCTTGAGAATACCGGTTGTTTTTCTGGCGTGCGTCATCAGCGAACTCTCGGTCAGCTCTAATTCCAGCAAATCGGAATCGATACTGTTCTCCCTCAGCGCTCTTTCTGTTTGCAATTCAAATTCAAGCAATTCCGGATGCACATCGTTCTCCTGCGTCGCCCGAATGACGTCCTCGTTGAGCGTACTCTGAAGGAATTGCCTGCCGGACACATTGACCGATATCGGAATCTCCCCTGCTCCCGCGCGCCGCCACTCCGCGATCTGCCTGCATGCACTATCGATAACCCAGGCGCCCACCCGGTTGATCAATCCGGTTTGCTCGAGATCTGGTATGAATTCCGCAGGCGCGACGAAACCGTACCCTGGACGCTTCCATCTTATCAGTGCTTCCACCCCCGTGATCCGGCCCATCGAGAGCTCGACTTTCGGCTGATAATGTAAAACGAATTCATTTCGGTCGAGGGCCTCCCGCAGCGCATTTTCCTTATCCAGCTTCTCGATTGCCCGTGCGTTCATTTCTGCCGTAAAGAAACGATAAGTATCTCTGCCAGCCCTTTTTGACCGATACATCGCGGCATCGCCATTTTTGATAAGGGTGTCCGCATCCATTGAATCCGACGGATAAATGCTGATTCCGATGCTTGCTGTTACTGTGATTTGATGTCCCTGCAAGGTGAAAGGTTGGCGTAATGCTTCCCGGATCTTGCTCGCAACCATGCCCGCATCCCCTGAACCGTCAGGAGTAACGAGTATGCAGCCAAACTCATCGCCACCCAGCCGCGCAACCATGTCGGTGATACGCAAGCACTCCAGTAGACGATGGCTGAACTGACGCAGCAATTCGTCCCCCAACGCATGCCCCAGCGCGTCGTTTATACTTTTGAAATTATCGATACCGATAAATAGCAGGGAGATGATACGGTGATTCATTTCGGCTTGTTTGATGATGTTCTGGACCGATTCATCAAACAGAATACGGTTGGGGAGGCTGGTAAGAGCGTCATAATGCGCAAGCTGCGGTAGCTGTTGGTCAGCCTCCCTGCGAAGCGTAATGTCTTCCATCATCCCTACAACTCGATATACCCCCATCGAATCCTTTATCGGAAAGGTGCGGGAATGCATCCAGCGTATCGTATTATCCGGTAGGAGCAGCCGATAATCATGATCGGCTCCGCCGTGCGGCAACTCGGCCGCTTCACGAATGACTCGTTCCATATCTTCCGGATGAATCGCCTCGAGAAATTTTTCCGGCGTGTCGGAGCGCGCGATACGCCGGCCCGTCATCTTCTCCCAAGCGGGGTTGACGTAACGAAACGTTTTATCATGGATATCCCATATCCAGAAGATTTGAGGGAGGTTGGCGGCAAGCTGATCGACCAGCTCTCCCGTTTCGTTCTGGGCAGCCGTCCGCACGTTTTGCGTGGCGTCAAGGCCCGAAATAAATCGTTGCAGCTCTTTCTGCAGCAATTTGATTTCCAGCACATCATGGATATGAGTCAATACGTTGAGGCGGTCAAAGGGCTTGGTGATAAAGCCTTTCGCACCGGCACGCAATGCCCGCTCCTTATGCTCCGGCTGGGCAGTGATCACCAGAACAGGGAGACGTCCGTCCGATTCAAGCCGGGGCCCGGCCTCGCGATCTATTTCTGATTCGACCAGCCTCAGGCCTTCCATTACCTGGAATCCATCCATTTTTGGCATCATCAGGTCGAGCAGAATGAGATCATATCGATTAGCGCGATGGAGATCACAAACTTCGAGCGGATCCACTGTCGAAGCAATTGATGTGTAGCCAGCGGCAGAGAGCATGGCACGGATCAGTTCGACATTAACTCTCCTGTCGTCCACGATCAGGATGCTGGCATTGAGAATATCGGAAGAAGTCGTCATGGAGCTCTACTTAATGTTTTGTCAAAACCATTAGCAATGGTTTATCCGTATTGGTTGCCCATCTTTGGCCCATCTTAACGCTTGATAATTCGATTTATGCTTGTCACCTGTCGCTCGTCACCTGTCTTCCCTTCGCTCGCACCTAGGACGCATCATTCGCTTAATGGATCAAGAAAACGCCCATTTCGAGTGCGGCGCAATAGCTACGCGAACGCATCATAGTCCTGTTCATCGTAAGCAACAATACTGGATGAGAAACATCGAACCATTGAACATGAACGGGGACTGGAACCGGCCTTTAGCCAGAGGATGCACTATTGAACATAAGCAGAATTCGTGCCAAATTCTTAAAGGCACTGTTTCCGGGCATGAAGGGGTTTTTACAGGGGACAGTAATATCTATTGTAAAATTTGCCGATAAGCAATCAGGCCAACGTGGAAATGACATCCTCGTGCAAGTAGCGCCGTCCTGGCCGGTAACCTTCCAATGGAGGACATCTTCTTCCATGTTTGGAGTAGCAAAAAATCAGTATAAACCGAAAAGGTGATAATTGTAATCTCGTCCAAGCGAATATCGGCACTCTCGCTCATCCTCATCCGCCAGCAAAGCGTACGATATACTACCCGTCGAATAAATTCCGGACCGACCCATGCTACACAACATAACTGTATTTCTGGCACACTGGGCAATAATCGCGATCTCGCTATGGCTAACGAGCTTTCTCTTTCACGGCATTTCGTTTACAAGTAAAAAATCCCTACTCATATCGGCGCTGCTGTTAGGTTTTGCTAATGCTGTCATCAGACCTGCCGTCATCGTTTTAACAATTCCATTGACACTGATCACATTTGGTTTTTTTTTGCTGGTCATCAATGCCCTCATGATGCTTCTGGTATCGACGCTCGTCCCGGGGTTCAAGATTTCCGGCTTTTGGACCGCATTTTTTGCGAGTATCGTCGTAACGATCATTAGCATATTCGCAGGTATGATTATTTTCCCATCAGAAGATACGCTGCTCAATGTCCCCGCGGTCCCCGCCCCTCAAGGCATAATGATCTGAGACAGCAGAATGTGAGTGGATGGGTATGTGTACATTATCCATCCACTCCGAATAAAGTATGAACGAGAGTTCTGGCAGCCTGTCGGACTAAAGAATGGCAGCGAAAAAGTGACTGGATGAGGGCAGATTTTGAGGATTTTGAAGGCCAATAGTTATTCTATTGGCTGAAAAAGCGGCAGAATATAAAACCAGCCAGACGCTTTTGCAGCCGATTTCTTAAGTCAGACAGGCTGCTAGGCTTCCGCCTCCATCTCCGCAACGTTCAGCAACATCGACAATTTTTCGGTATCGGCATTGGGCTCAAATGGCAGAACGCCCAAAAGTGGGCAGCCCAGCCGCTGCGTTAAGGCGGACACATTCTCATCGAGCGCGGTCATTTGGAAGTCGATCTGGTTCGCCACCCATCCAACGAGCGGCAGCCCAGTCGCTCGCACAGCCTGGGCGCTCAGCAGCGCATGGTTAAGGCAGCCAAGCTGCATCCCTACGACCAGAATCACCGGTAAACCCAATGCTTTCGCCATGTCGGCACTGTCTTGATGGTCATTGAGCGGTACGAGAAAACCGCCGACGCCCTCGACAATCACTACATCGGCAATTTTTTCCAGTTCCAGGCAGGCTTGAAGAATGATATCGATGTCGATGTCGATGCCCGCCCGGCTCGCCGCAATATGCGGTGCAATCGGTGGGACTAATGCGTAAGGGTTTATCTGTTCGCGTGATGCGGTGACATTGCTTGCGGCTGCAAGTAATTCCACATCCACCCATTTACCGTTCTCACAACCCGCCGCCACCGGTTTCATGCCTATAGCAGTTTTGCCCTGTGCCGCAAAAGCATGCAGCAACGCGCAACTAACCAGGGTTTTGCCCACACCCGTCCCGGTACCGGTAATGAAATAACCTTTTGACATAAGAAGTCGCCGCTCAGGCAAGGCCGAGTTGCCGTCTGAGCTCAGGTGTAACGATGGTTGTTCGCGGCTGGGGTTTCCAGGCATGGCCATAAACTACTTCAAAGGTCGCGGGTAATTTTCCTTCTTTCCGCAAAATCTCGTACTGGCTTATCGCTTTTTGCCACGCGTTTTTCCCGGTTAACCCCCTCCGCCTTCCCTGGGTGACATTATGGGCGCCGATGGCTTTGAGATCGCGCATTACGCCGATCACGTCATCATAGGTCAACGTAATATATTCCATATCCATGACAGGCGTAGCGAAACCGTTATGTACCAGCATGTCGCCGATATCGTGCATGTCCGTGAAGCGATTGACATGATTGTAGTCATCCATGTGGCGGAATGCCTGGCGCAACTCTTTCAACGTATCTGGACCAAAGGTGCTGAACATGAATAAACCGCCGGTTTGCAGGACTCGACGTACCTCGGCAAATGTCTGCTTGAGGTCATTGCACCATTGCAGCGCCAAGTTGGACCAAACAAGACCCGCACACGAATCCGCCAACGGTATCTGTTCTATGTCGCCCACGATATAGTTGGCATGATGCCCACGCTTGTCTCCAACAGACTTCAATAATTGCCGCCACCAGGGTATCGCAGGCCGGGCCTGCAAATGCATTGCCGGGGCAATGTCGATCGCCAACAGGCGGGCCGCCGGATAGCGCATGAGTAATTCGCGTGTGCCGTAACCCGTGCCGCTGCCGGCATCGAGGATGACATCCGGTTTGTATTTAATGTATTCGAGACGCGCCAGCATACGATGGCAAATTTCGCGCTGCAACACCGCCGCCTGGTCGTAATGCGGAGCTGCCCGTCCAAAAGCGTTGCGCATCTGGCGCTTATCGATGGTATGGTCGTAGTTCACTTGGTTTTCAATGCCCATACGTTAGCGGATGAGCCAGCCGAAGCATGGCGGTCACAAATCGATCGGGATAAGATAAGAACGGGGCATGGCCGCAGCCTGGCAGCATGATCAGCTCCGAATTTTTCAGTTGCTGGTTCATCCATCTTGCTGCATCAGGATGCGTAATGACATCATTCTCACCCTGAAAAAGTAAAACCGGCTGCCTGATATTTCTGATTTTGTCACGCAAATCGCTCGATAACAGAATCTGTAATCCCGCCTCCAACGCGGCATCATCCGGTTTACTGCGTTCGAACAGGCTCTCGCGCAACTGCACCAATGCTGAGGCTGTGCCGCTGCCGCCGCCACTTATCTGCAACGTCAGGAATCTTTTCATGGTAACGGAATAATCCCGTTTCAAATTTTCCGTGAATAATTGCAACGTGGCGGCCTCCATTCCCCATTGCCAGTCGCTATGTCTGACAAAGCAGGGAGTGGTGGAAATCAACGCCAGTTTTCTGACACGTAATGGTTCTCGCAATGCAAGTTCGATGGCTACCTGTCCGCCCAGCGACCATCCGCAAACAATAAAGCTTGCGGGCAAAACATCCGCGAGCATCTCAGCCATGCCTTCAAGCGTAGCACTTTGCGAACCCGGTGCATGAGCCGGACTGGAGTTCCGGCTGAAGCCGTGCCCCGGCAAATCTACCAGATGCAGCCGGAAATGCTGGGCCAGATGATCGGATACGTCCCGCCACATACCGCTGTGCATGGCCCATCCGTGCAGCAGAACAATATCGGGACCCGATCCGATCGATTCAATATGAAGGTTCATTGACCACGGAACCCCCGACCATCGGGAATCATTATTCGACGCTTCACGAGTTGCTATCCAGTTCTCTTAGCGCTTTCCCCAGCCGTGCAACGTCTTCCATTCCATGTGTAGCGGACAATGAGATCCGCAGCCGGGCCGCGCCTTGCGGAACGGTAGGCGGACGAATTGCCGGAACCAGGATTCCGTACGCACGTAGCGCCGCGCTGATTTGCGAGGCCTTTTCGCTTTCGCCGATGAGCAGGGGCTGGATGGCAGTATCCGACGGCAATAGTTTCCAGCGCAACGATTGCATTTCTCGTTTAAGCGCTGCGGTAAGTTGCACGAGGTTCTCGCGCCGCCACTCTTCTCGCTCGATCAACTCCAGGCTCGTGAGCAAGGCGTGGGACAATAACGGGGGAGCCGCCGTGGTATAGATGTAGCTTCGCGCATACTGAACCAGGGTTTCGATAACCTCCGCTTCTGCGGCGACGAAAGCGCCGAATACACCTGCCGCCTTGCCGAGAGTCGCCATATAGATAATGCGCGGCGAACGGATATTGAAGTGTGCCGACACTCCCCTCCCCTGCGGGCCAAGCACGCCAAACCCATGCGCATCGTCGAGCAACAGCCAGGCATTGTATTTTTCGCACAACGCCAACAGATTGGCCATCGGGGCAATATCTCCATCCATGCTGAACACCGCATCGGTCAACACAAGTTTATGTTTCGCCTGAGATGCAGCGAGTTGGCGTTCCAGCACAGCCAGATCAAGGTGCGGGTAGCGGATAAACTTCGCGCGAGAAAGCAGTGCGGCATCGTTGAGCGAAGCGTGATTGAGCTTGTCGGCAAATATCGTATCGCCACGCCCCGCCAATGCTGTGATCACCCCTGCATTAGCCATATATCCAGTGGAAAATAGTAATGCCCGGGAAAAGCCGGTGAAGTGCGCCAGCGCTTCCTCCAGCGCATGGTGTGCCGAGAAATGCCCACTGATCAGGTGGGAAGCGCCTGCGCCGACCCCATATTTCCGGGCTCCTTCGCAGACCGCTGCAATCAACTGTGGATGATTGGCGAGGCCGAGGTAATCATTGCTGCAAAACGAGAGATATTCTCGTCCTTCCACACAGACGTGCGTGTTTTGCGGGCCCTCCAGCGTCAGGCGGCGACGGTACAGCTTTTCCCTCTCCCGGCCGCGTAGTTGTTCGCGCAGGTGTTCAGCGAGGTTGTTGCGCATCTGGGAGGCTTCGCAGCTAAGCGGCAGGAGATCTGCTATTTTAGGGTTGAGGAACCTATATCGCGCTCAACCCCAATTTGTCAAATAACGCCTTGTCGCGTTCGGCTTCCGGGTTGCCGGTAGTGAGTAATTTGTCGCCATAGAAAATCGAGTTGGCGCCGGCAAGAAAACATAGCGCCTGCACGGCATCCGACATCTCCTGCCTACCGGCGGATAACCTTACCATTGCGGTAGGCATGGTAATACGCGCAGCCGCGATGGTACGTACAAATTCCAGGGGATCGAGGGCCGCGGTACCATGAAGCGGTGTACCTTCCACTTGCACCAGATGATTGATGGGAACGGATTCCGGGTAAGGATCGAGGTTGGCCAGTTGAGCTAACAGACCAGCGCGGGCATGACGCGACTCGCCCATGCCGACAATGCCGCCACAGCATACATTTATGCCCGCACGGCGCACTTTTTGCAAAGTGTCCAGCCTATCCTCGTAATGACGGGTCGTGATGACTTCCCCATAAAATTCTGGAGCCGTGTCGAGATTATGGTTATAGTAATCCAGTCCGGCTTGCCTGAGCTGCTCTGCCTGCCCCGGCTTCAGCATGCCAAGCGTGGCACAGGTTTCGAGCCCCAGCGCTTTGACAGCGCTAACCATTTGCGTCATTTTCTCGATGTCTCGCTGCTTGGGCCCGCGCCATGCGGCACCCATGCAAAAGCGGGAGGCCCCCTGTGCCTTCGCCGCCGTCGCTGTTGCCACCACCTCGTCAAGACCCAACATTTCCTGATTCTTGACATCCGTGTGATAGCGCGCTGCCTGAGGGCAATAACCGCAGTCTTCGGGACAGCCACCGGTCTTGACCGAAATCAATGTCGAGAGTTGCACTGCGTTGGCATCGTGATGTTGGCGATGAACCAACTGGGCTCGGTGAATCAAATCGTTGAAAGGTAAATCCAGTAATGCCTCGATCCGGGCAATATCCCATCGCGTTGATTCAGCTGCCGTGCCGGTAAGCTCGTCAGCGAATTTGCCCCCAGTGTTATCCGGACATCGTTCCAGATTAAAGATTACGTTGGAAGTAAGCTGGCTCATACCACATCCTTATCACGTTATATTTTCGTAAGCGTTTGTCCGACTCGCCTACGCTACAATGAACGAAGGAGCGGAAGCGCGGGGGAAGCGCCAAACCAATCCCATCATTCAGAATGACCTGTATCATTATGGATTGCGCTTTTCTTGTCAATTTTTTAATAGAAATTTTTGGACAACAGATTAAATATTATGCAGGCGTTATTCAAAAATAACTGCCTGCTCTGTGGCGCCAGCGCCACTGGCGACTTTTGTGCATCTTGCCGGGACAGTTTGCCTCATTCGCCACCCCATCAGTGTGCCGTGTGTGCATTACCCTTGGCGGAATCTCGTATCTGCGGTGCTTGCCTTGCAAAGCCGCCGGCATTCGATCATAGCGTGGCAGCGATGAGTTATGCCTTCCCGGTGGATGCGCTGCTACACTCGCTAAAATATCAGGCGAACCTTGCCATGGCCTCGGTGCTGGCAGATTTGCTGATAGCGCGGATTGATCCCGATGCACTACCGGACTTCATCGTACCGATGCCGCTGCATCCCGCCAGACTGCGCGAAAGAGGCTTTAATCAGGCACTCGAAATTGCCCGGCGCGTATCGAGAAAATCCGGTGTCGCGTTACTGCCGGATATCTGCCGTCGCATCAAGGATACGCCCTCCCAAACCGGGCTGCCATGGAAAGAACGCGAGAAAAATATTCGTAACGCATTCGCATGCGAGGCGGATCTCCGAGGCAAGCACGTTGCCATGCTGGACGATGTTATGACTACCGGTGCGACATTGAATGAACTGGCGAAGGCACTGCGTAAAAGCAGGGCTGCACATGTGAGTGGATGGGTGATAGCAAGAACGCTTTCCAGCCATGATAAATTTCCATGATTCCCGAACCCGAATGATCGACGTAATCCTGTACCAGCCTGAAATCCCGCCCAATACCGGCAACATTATCCGGCTGTGCGCCAATACAGGTTCGAAGCTGCATCTCATCCAGCCCCTGGGCTTTACTCTGGAAGATAAGCAGTTACTGCGCGCCGGGCTGGACTATCACGAGTTTGCCAGCATGACGGTTCATGCAAGCTGGAAAGCGTGCGCGGAGCAACTAGAGGGTCGCCGCGTTTTTGCTGCCTCTACGAAGGGAAAACATCGCTATGACCTGGCTTCATTCGAGAGCGGAGATGCATTTCTTTTCGGCGCGGAGAGCCGGGGACTGCCGGCTGAGATATTGGAAAGTTTTCCCGAGCAACGCCGCATCCGCGTGCCCATGGTGTCCGGTAGCCGCAGCCTCAATTTGTCCAATACGGTTGCGGTGGTCGTTTATGAAGCCTGGCGCCAGATGGGCTTCGGGAAAGCCAAATAAAACCTGGGTCAAGAAGGGCTTCTACCCACCCTCCAGCGGTTCAATAATTTTCGGTCTTCGGCTCGCGGTTAAGCAGCGCTTCCACTGCTTCTCGTGCCGGCACCCCATCATGAAGTATGCTGCATACCGCTCTGGTGATCGGCATTTCGATTTTCAACTCCTGGCTCAGCCGCAATACTTCCCCCGCTGTATGAACTCCCTCGGCGGTATGTCCTAATTCCCGCAGTATTGCCGGCAACGGACGCCCTGCTGCAAGCGCGAGTCCCACTCGCCGGTTGCGTGACAGATCACCGGTGCAGGTCAGTATCAAATCGCCCAGGCCGGTCAATCCCATGAACGTTTCCATACACCCGCCGAGTTTGAGGCCCAGACGGGCAATCTCGGCCAGACCTCGCGTAATCAACGCCGCTCGGGCATTGTAGCCAAGTGCGAGGCCGTCGCAGATTCCTGTGGCAATCGATATCACGTTCTTGACTGCCCCACCCGTTTCCACGCCAACGATATCGCTGCATGAATAAACGCGCAATCTCGCGGTATGCAATTGGGCCGCAACCCTCCGTGAAAAGTCTACATCATGAGATGCCAGAGTCAAGGCGGCAGGAAGGTTCTGCGCGACTTCCTGCGCGAAACTGGGGCCCGACAAAACGCCGCAAGGCGCCATCCCATCGTATTCTTCCTCCGCAACCTGATGAGGAAGCTTCGCGGATCCTGCCTCGAATCCCTTGCATCCCCATATGATCGGTACGGGTTTTCCGCAGGCAACAATTCCACGTAATGTCGCGCGCAACCCTGAAACCGGAACAACGATCAGAGCGAGTTCCGCCGCTTCAACAGCCACATCGAGAGCTGACGTCAACCGCAGAGAGTCGGGCAAGGGAAAAGCGGGGAAATAACGCTTGTTGACACGCTCGGAAACAAGCTCGGCAACATGCTGCGGATCCCTGGACCATAAAGTGACTTGGTGAGCGGAGTTGGAATTCGCACTGAGACTGATCGCCAGGGAAGTTCCCCAGGCGCCCGCGCCCAAAACGGTTATTCTCATGAACCCCAGACCTGGTTTGCTCTGACGTAACCGCTTTGACCATCGCGATGGCGCACTCTGACCCAACCATTGGCTGCTGACTCGAGCCATTCCATGATGACGCCTTGCTGCGCCTGGAATACAAGCGGCGAACTTGTATTCTCAGCCTGATACACCTCTGCGAGAGGGGCAGTAACGATGACATGGCGTTTTTCGCTCAATGCTTTTGCTTCTACCCAGGCCAGGGTACCTTCGCTATCGCGAATCTTGACCCAGCCTTCGACTTTCACCACGGCCTCTACCGGTAGATCACGACTTGCGGCATATAGCTTAACGGCCTTGAGTGATGGCGCGTCGTACATAATGACGGCATCATCGTTTATCGAGAAAAACTCCAGCGCCGCAATGGCAGGCGCCGGAAACGTCAGCACCACAATCCACAATTGCGTCAGAGCCCGCTTCAGCAGGACCATTCTCAATAATCCGGCCCACGGATATTTCATATCTAATGCGTTATTTTTTGTGTTTCTTCCGTTTTTTCCACCTTCTCTGCCGTTGCTGAATTCTGCTCGGCTTGCTGTTTACCTTGATAGTAAAGCGCTTCAAAATTGACAGGGCTTAGAATCACGGCGTGAAATCCGGCACGGGTAACAATATCGGAAACCACTTCACGCAAGTAAGGGAAAAGAATATTAGGGCACGCAATGCCCAGCACGGCGTCCATTTCAGCTTCAGGCACATGGCGAATCTGAAAAATGCCCGCTTGCTGCACCTCTACCAGAAACATCGTCTTTTCCTTGACTTTCGCGGTGGCGGTTATCGTCAGCAATACTTCATACATGCCTTCATCAATGCGCTCACTCTTGGTATGCAACTGAATGTTGACCTCGGGCGTTTCGCGATCAAGAAAAATTCGTGGCGCATTAGGTATCTCAAGGGACAAATCCCGAACGTAGATTTTTTCAATGCTGAAAACCGGCTGCTGCTGGTCGCTCATATGGGGCCCATAGGATAATCAAAAGGATAATCAAGAAAGAGTAATCGAAAATATCGTGTTAGCGTAAAGCATGCTCGCCGTAGGGATACAGATTCTGGAATCTTGAGCTGGCATCGGCTCAATGTTCGCTTTACCAAGGCTAAGCTCACTTTATTTTTTCTATCGCAACGCCAATCAGATTGCAAGGAGCTTTACCAGTCCATCGGTGCGGTCAAGCTTTGCGAGGTCATCGTAGCCACCCACATGAGTGTCGCCTATGTAAATTTGCGGGACGGTGCGGCGTCCCGTTTTTTCCATCATCTCGGCACGCCGTGCGGGGTCCTGATCTATACGAATTTTTTCTATTTCCGTCACCCCTCGGGCACGCAACATTCGCTCCGCCATTATGCAGTACGGGCAGAAAGCCGTGGAATACATGACTACCCTCGTCATCGGCACCCCTTTATTTTTTTACTATCGGCAAGTTTGCCTGCCGCCACGCATCGATGCCGCCTGCAAGGTTATATACGTGCGTAAAACCATTGCTGCGCAAGATAGAACGAGATTTGCCCGACGAATTCGTTCCGGTGCGATGTATTAATACAATCGGCTTGTCCTTGAATTTTTCAAGCTCGGAGAGCCGTTGCTCAAGCTTATCCGCAGGGATATGCTTTGCATTGGGTAAATGGCCCGCTTCGTATTCACTACCTTCGCGCACGTCCAGCGCCAACCCGTCCTTGTAATTGATCATTTGAACCGCTACCAGTGTGTCCACCTCGCCGCCGGAGCGGCGCGTCAGCATCGGCCACAACAGCATGCCACCGCTGGCCAGAGCAGCCACGATAAGCGCTATATTGTTTTGCAAGAATGACACGTCCATACTCCTTGATATACTTGACCGTGGATTTTATCAGAGACGGGAACATTGAGGAATTCTCTTGTTCCGCGGATAAAGAAGTACACATTCCCATGACTGGTCGGCGCAGAGTCCGACTGGACCACCAGGTTATGGGCGCCATGTTATGGGCGCCATGTATTGGCAAATGTGGCGCCGGGCGGCAAAAATCAGTTCGTTTCGTCTTGGGAACCCTCTGGTATTCAGGGCATTCAGGCTTGAACCTCTCTCCCATGCTGCGGCCGTGCCCGAAATACATTAAAATACTATAGCATTTCAAACCGCTTTGCGGAAAATCTCATCCTTTCTATAAACAATATGAAAAAACTCATCCTCCTGCGGCATGGAGAAAGCACGTGGAACAAGGAGAACCGGTTCACTGGCTGGACCGATGTGGATTTATCTCCAAAAGGTGTGGAAGAAGCGCAAAATTCCGGGCGCTTGCTGCGGGAATGCGGGTTTACGTTCGATATTGCATATACTTCAGTATTGAAGCGTTCGATTCGCACCTTATGGATCGTGCTGGACGAACTGGATCAGATGTGGATTCCTGTTAACTTGACGTGGCGATTGAACGAGCGCCACTACGGTGCGCTGCAAGGCTTGAACAAGCTTGAGACAGCACTCAAGTATGGCGAAGAGCAGGTGCAGATCTGGCGGCGCAGCTATAACGTTCGACCACCCGCGCTCAGCCCGGAGGATGAACGCTATCCCGGCTTCGATCCCCGCTATCGTAATTTAAAGAGAGAAGATATTCCGCTGACAGAATGCCTGCAGGATACCGTTGCAAGGTTTCTCCCCTACTGGAACGAAACCATCGCACCCCAGGTCAAAAACGGTCAGCGCATACTCATCGCTGCTCACGGCAATTCGCTACGAGCGCTGGTGATGTATCTCGACAATCTTTCCGAGCAAGATGTCATGCAACTCAATATCCCTACAGGAGTTCCGCTTGTGTACGAACTTGAGGAAGATCTGAAACCTATTCGAAGTTACTATCTCGGCGATCAGGCAGAGATCGAGCAAGCGATGCAGGTTGTAGCAAATCAGGGGAAAATATCACCTTAGCCATGAGTTCTACTCATCCGTTTCATTTGTACGTACGATAGTCTTCATCGTAGCTTGACAGTTTCCCCAGGTGAATCTGTATCGCGCCCGTGGCGTACGGCTTCTTCGGTAAAGATACGTTTGAAAATTTCATTCCTGCGCGATATCAATATATGGTTGAGTGTGATTTGCAAGCTTATTCTGGCTGGGGCACTGATACTGCCGCATTCGCTTCATGCAGCTCCCAAGGTTGAAAAGGAAGAGCTGAAGCAACTGCGCAGTCGAATTGAAAGCTTACAGGAAGAACTGGCGGATACGGAGGAGTCGAAATCGGGAGCGGCTGGTGCACTGCGCGAAGCAGAGCAGGCTATCAACGCCGCCAATCGTAAGTTGATAGCGCTTGCGCGGGAGCAACATGAAGCCAATGGAAAGCTAAGCCAATTAAAAACACAGTCCGGGCTGGTCGCGGAGGATATCCAGGCGCAACAGTTGCAATTGGGCAAATTGCTTTACCGGCAATATTTGGATGGAGGTAGTAAAAAAGAGTATCTGGGCCTCTTGCTCAATCAGCAAGACCCGAATGAAATTGCCCGTGATCTGCATTACTACGGCTATCTCTCCCGCGCACGCATGGAGGAAATAGATGCTCTCCGCGCAAATCTTCAACGGCTTGATGCGCTCGCCACCCAAAGCCGCGAAAAAACTGCGGAAATAACTGCGATCCAGGCTAAGCAGGCCGAGCATAAAAAACACCTTGAGAGAAAAAAAGCCGAGCGCGCAGAACTGCTCGCACAGATTTCGCTCCAGGCCGATCAGCAGCGGCTTGAAATCAGCAAGCTCAAGCGCGACGAAGATCGTCTGGCTCGGCTGGTAGACAAAATCGCTAAAATGCTCGCGCGGAAAAAACGGAGCTCCTCGCGCGGCCCCGGTTCCCTTAGCAACGAGAGATTGCCCGACGCTTCTACCCATGGAAGCCCGTTCTCGTCGTTGAAAGGCCGCTTGAGTTTGCCGGTACTGGGGGAACTTGCGAACCGCTTCGGTAGTCCACGTGCTGATGGGGGTATTACATGGAAAGGGTTATTCATTCGTTCGGCTATGGGTGGAGATGTGAAAGCCATTGCCGGTGGGCGCGTCGTATTTGCCGACTGGCTGAGAGGATTCGGCAATCTGATGATTGTAGATCACGGCAGCAGCTACATGAGCCTCTACGGTAATAACGAAACCGTCCATAAAAAGGTGGGGGATTCCGTTCGCGGAGGGGATACGATCGCTACGGTGGGAAACAGCGGTGGTAACCCCGAATCCGGTTTATACTTTGAATTGCGCCATCAAGGCAAACCGTTTGACCCTTTGAACTGGGTCAGAATAAAATGAGTAACGACACTGCGTGGACAAATGTGGAGAACGTTTAATGGGTAACAAGATGCGGCACTTTGGCTTGGTCATCTTCGGCGTGATCACCGGCGTGATGCTGAGCCTCAATTTTTCTGCCAATGCCGACAAGGAAACCCAGGGGGTGCTGCATCCTCTTCCAATCGAAGAACTCCGCGCATTCACTGAAGTATTCGGTCGCATCAAGAGCGATTACGTCGAGCCGGTAGAAGACAAAAAACTTATCACAGAGGCGATCAACGGAATGCTGACCGGCCTGGATCCACATTCAGCCTATCTGGACATGGATGCCTTCAAGGAACTGCAAATCGGTACGCAGGGTGAGTTTGGGGGACTGGGCATTGAAGTCAGCATGGAAGACGGATTCGTCAAGGTGATTTCGCCAATCGAAGACACGCCCGCGTTTCGGGCAGGCATCAAACCGGGTGACCTTATCATCAAGCTGGACGATACTGCAGTCAAAGGCCTCTCGCTTACCGACGCCATCAAGCGTATGCGGGGCAAACCCAACACCTCGATAACCCTCACCGTGTTGCGGAAGGGTGAGACCAAACCGCTGGTGTTCACGCTGGTACGGGCAGTCATCAAGATACAGAGCGTCAAGTCGAAGCTGATTGAACCGGGTTATGCATACATACGCATCACGCAGTTTCAAGAACAAACGGGCGAAAACCTGACCAAGGCCATCGATAAATTGTTCAAAGAGAGTACCGTGCCGATGAAGGGGCTGGTACTGGATCTGCGCAACGATCCCGGAGGCTTGCTGAACGGTGCCGTAGCAGTGTCTGCCGCCTTCCTGCCGGCCAATTCGCTGGTGGTGTATACCGATGGCCGTACTGAAGATGCCAAGATGAAGCTCAAAGCCAGCCCTGAATTCTACCTGCGCGATACAAAAAGCGACTATCTGAAGCGGCTACCAGCGGCGATCAAGACGGTGCCAATGATTACCCTGGTAAATGGCGGCTCGGCCTCTGCTTCGGAGATTGTCGCGGGCGCGCTTCAGGATCACAAACGGTCCGTCGTGATGGGCACGCAAACATTCGGGAAAGGGTCGGTGCAAACCATCCTGCCGTTGGGTAACAACACGGCCATAAAGCTCACCACTGCGCGTTACTACACGCCTAACGGACAATCCATCCAGGCTAAGGGGATTACACCCGATATCCTCGACGAATCCGCGAAAGATGAATTTGAGCGTTTGCGCGAAGCCGACCTGGACCGCCACCTGTCCAATGGAAAACCACAAGAGGCCAAACCTGCGACAGAAGCGATAAAGTTAGCACCCAAGCCCGAGGCCAAGATACTCAAACCGGAGAACGGAGAGGACAAAAACAAGAAACAGGAGCCCCCAGCGGAATTCGGCTCCAGCGGCGACCTGTTGCTGACCCAGGCGATGAATTATTTCAAAGCTAGCCCAGCGAACAAGAACTCGGCAAAAATAACGAATTGATTCTACCGGCGATTGTAGCAAAGCGGAGGAGTTAGAAAGCTATAGGTAATTCCTCCGTCGATCGGGTTACTGGCGTTACTGGCAATTTTTATAGCTCAGCCGGTCCTGCCTATGGCACACGTGCTTACACTGAGCAGTAGCATCAATAAGCACAGTGCATCGCATCGCATGAGAATTACATCCCCAATAATCCCGCCGCCATACTAGCGGGCGATGGGCATATATTGTCGTCCTGTAAGCCGTTTTGCCGTCCCCTCTCCCGGCAACAATGGATCTTGCTCCAGTGCCTCAACAACCGCTCGCCGTTGTGACCATGAATGACGACCAACTGCTGCGCTACAGCCGCCACATTCTATTGCCGCAAATTGGCATACAAGGGCAGGAAGCTTTAATTCGGTCACATGTACTTATTGTCGGTGCAGGCGGGCTAGGTTCGCCTGTGGCGATGTATCTCGCCGCAAGTGGTGTCGGCAAACTTACCATTTGCGACAGTGACGAAGTCGACCTGACCAATCTCCAGCGTCAAATCATTCACACCACTGGTCGTATCGGCACGGCCAAGACAAATTCCGCCAAAAAGACACTTGCCGGAATCAATCCCGAAGTCAACGTCATTGCGCTGAATGAGCGCATGGATGAGGAGAAATTGTTGAAAGTGGTTACGAATGCCGATGTCGTGGTAGATGCGAGCGATAATTTTTCCACCCGGCTTGCCATCAACCAGGCCTGTATCATTCGTAAAAAACCGCTTGTATCGGGCGCGGCAGTGCGCTTCGATGGACAGGTTGCCGTATTCGACCTACGTCAAAAGCACAGCCCCTGTTATCAATGCCTGTTTCCTGAAACCGGTGAAAACGAGGATATGCGTTGCGCTATTATGGGTGTGTTTGCGCCACTGGTAGGGATTATTGGTAGTGTGCAAGCAGCGGAAGCGCTAAAAATCCTGCTGAATATCGGCGAAACGCTGAATGGGCGTCTCCTGCTGCTCGATGGTTTGATGATGGAATGGCGTTCAGTCAAACTCAATAAGGATCCGGCATGCATGGCATGCCGTACGGATGAGCCTGCATGCAATACAACTGAGCCAGTTATGACCGAATAGGCACGCAATCGAGCGCCGCCTAACAAATCCTCACTGATCTCACGGTACATCGAGTCATCCCTATCTCACAAGCTTCTATATGAGGAAGACGATATTTATATTTTCTCAGCGGGTCTTAGGCTTGGGGATTATTATTCCCCCCGTTCGGTCGTTCCATATTACTGGGCTACAGCGATCTTCGTGTGCCATCCTTGTATTTTTCACAAGTAGGGCCACCTATTTCAGCCAACAGAGCGGACAGGGGCGGCGATTAGCATGAAATGGTTACGACCTGCTAGCTGGACTGTAACCTTCCTCGAAGCTGCGGTTCCGGATATCACGCCGGTGGTAGAGAACGCAGCCCTGGTTATCGCATTGCGTGCTTTGCCCTGGTTCAGCCCGGCGTACACGCGGCAGCGCAGTTCCCTGCCTGCCAGCAGCATTTCAATCATCGGCCGGAACAGCATGCTTGAATGCCTTACTTGAGAGTATTGCCCGGCGTTGCGCTTCCCAATACTCCATCGGATCTCGCTTGAAGCCGCTTTTGGCAAATTGATGCCAACGGCCTGTAATGTAGCACATCAGCATGTTTGCCTGGGCGGATATGTCCGAATCGGACGCGATTTCACGCTCACCGGCGGCGAAGCGCAGCGCCTGTTTCAGCGTCGCCTCCAACCGGTCGTGCAATTGATTGATGCGTGCTTGCAGGCGATCATTTTCATTTATCAGCGCATCGCCGATCAAGACTCTTGTCATACCGGGGTTCTTCTTCGCAAAACCAAGCAGTAGCGCTAAAATCCCTTCTACTTGCTTAACGCCACTTGACTCTTCCGTTGTCAACTTATTGATAAGGCTGAATAACGTTTTCTCGATGAACTCGATCAAGCCGTCGTACATCTGGGCCTTACTGGCGAAATGACGATAAAGTGCGGCCTCGGAAACATGCAGGTTGGCAGCCAGCGCCGCTGTAGTGATTTTCCCGGCACGGGGCTCTTCCAGCATCCCCGCCAGAACCTGCAGGATTTGATCTTTTTTTTCGCCGGGCTTGGCTGCCATGTATTCCTCAATTCGATAACTCTGTAATTCAAATTTTTTTAAGCCTGTGTCAAGCCATGACGGCTCAGGCGTAAATATTCACGAGATAAGTCGGAAAATATCGTTAGTGGCGATAACGCCATCTGGGTCAATGGAGCTGGAATGGAATTCGTACCCTGCCGTGGATCTCTGGTAAGGGCTCGCCTAATCCGCCTAGTTCGCCTTAATGAGCGTTCCCACGCCTTCATCCGTCATCACTTCAAGCAGCAATCCATGCTCGACACGCCCATCAATAATATGACATGATTTAACGCCACTTTTTACTGCGTCCAGCGCAGAACCAATTTTTGGTATCATGCCTCCCGAGATAGTCCCGTCGGCAAATAATTCATCTACTCTCTGCGCCGTCAACCCGGTTAGCAGGTTACCATCCTTGTCCAGCACGCCGGGGGTATTAGTAAGCAGTATCAGTTTTTCTGCATTCAGAACTCTAGCCAGCTCTCCCGCAACCAGATCGGCATTGATATTGTAGGATTCGCCATTTTTGCCCACGCCTACAGGCGCAATTACCGGAATAAAATCGCGTGTTTCCAGTAGCTCGATCAGAGTAGGATTTATGCTTTCTATCTCCCCTACCTGCCCGATATCGAGCCATGCGCCCGATTTCTCGCTATCCTGCATAAGCATTTTATTTGCGCGAATAAAGCTGCCATCTTTACCGGTCAAGCCAACTGCAAGACCTCCATGCTGGTTTATAAGGTTGACGATTTCCTTATTGATCAGTCCTAGCACCATTTCCACTACATCCATCGTTTCGGCATCGGTCACGCGCATTCCCTGGATAAACGCGCCTTGCTTGCCCACCCGCTTCAGCATATCGTTGATCTGGGGCCCGCCACCGTGAACGATTACAGGATTCATCCCTACTAGCTTCAGCAGCACAACATCGCGGGCGAAGCCTTGTTTGAGATGTTCCTCGATCATGGCATTACCGCCATATTTAACGACAATCGTTTTACCGTGAAAACGCCGAATATACGGCAAGGCCTCGGCCAGAATTTTAACTTTATCTTTTGCAGTAGTTTGGGATGATGACATGGCTCTTCTCGGTGGCGTGGCTTCTCGATAACTTTACGAGTATTTTTCAGGTTAAGTATTTTAACCTGGATGTTTCGTAAATTCGCGTGATGATTGCGCAGGATTTTGTTTTGTAGGGAGATTTTGTGAAAGAGTGGCGTAGTTATTCATACGCCCGACTGAACGAAATTTTCATACGAAACAAAAGACCAGCGAGGGCGCGCGTCAATTTATGAAACATCCGGGTTAGTATCAGCGCTTTGAGAAAAGAAGGAAATTCATCCTCGCTGTCCGATCACAGCCCAACCTTATGGAAGCGTTGGTTATAGCAGGCTGCCTCCCTGGATATGCCGAGCTGATCCATTAGGTGGTAACCAGACCGCCCCTTCCTATATTGCCGGTCTCACAATCATGCACAACCGCGAGAACGATCAGATGAAGCAATTATCCTGAATCCGACAGTTGAGCGCTCGATTTTTAGCTCATCTGTCAACTAAGCGCTATAGCCAAAAAAGATTTTTTGCATCCCTTGAGATTCACCTTTTTGGTGAGTTCACTCCACCCTGTCCAGCAGCCGGACTCAGGATAATTCGTAACAACGGCACAAATTGTGATCTTCTCAGCGAAAGCAGTGCGCTCTTCCTTCGGTTTGGGTTATTAATGAGGAGTGGCGAGAGAACTGCCTCCAGCACAGCCATCTTCGGGGGGTCAGGAATTTGACGTTATGCCTCGCATAGTGCCTATAGGAATAGTACAGATATCGTTTTGATCTTCGCTATTGTCTCACTCAGGCATGTATCTGGCGTGTACGGGCTTCTCGTCGAACCAGCGGTACAACGTGGGCAATACAACGAGTGTCAGCAAAGTCGAGGTGATCAGTCCGCCGATCACCACGACGGCCAGCGGACGTTGCACTTCGGAACCGGGGCCGGTAGCAAAAAGAAACGGTACCAGACCCAACATGGCAACGGTGGCCGTCATCAGCACGGGACGAAAGCGCTGCTCGCAGCCCTTGATGACCGCGTCGGCGACGCTGGCCCCTTCATCACGCAACTTCCGTATATAGGAAATCAGCACTACCCCGTTCAGTACCGCAATGCCCCATAAGGCGATAAAACCCACTGAGGCCGGAACCGAAAGATATTCGCCGGTGACGAAAAGCCCGATAACGCCCCCGATGGAAGCAAACGGCAGTACCAGAATGATGAGTCCCGCAAGCTTGATCGAGTTGAACAATACGAAGAGCAGGAAGAAGATCGCTACAATAGTAAGCGGAACTATCAGCGAAAGTGTCGCCATGGCACGTTCCATATTCTCGAACTGGCCGCCCCAGACAAAATAATAGCCGGTTGGCAGTTTGATTTCCTTGGCGACACGCTCCTGTACTTCTGCAACGAAACCGCCGAGATCGCGTTCATGTACATTGGCGCCGATCACCACGCGGCGTTTCGCGTATTCGCGGGACACCAGTGCCGGTCCATCGACGACCTGGATGTCCGCCACCGCGCGCAGCGGTACTAAAACGCCGCCTTGCGCCGAGGCGCCGTCCGGCCCGGTTTTTCCAGGCACTCGCAACACGAGATCGCGGATCGCCTCGACATCGTTGCGAAACCGTTCGGGAAAGCGCAGAAGGAGGACAATGCGGCGCTCGCCCTCAAACACGGTAGTAACCGCCTTTCCGCCGACAGCGGTTTCGATAAGCTCGTTCACGTCGGCGACGTTGAGACCGTGACGCGCAATAGCGCGGCGATTGATGTCGATGGTCAGAGATTGCTGGCCGGACAAACGTTCGATACGAATATCTCTGGCGCCGCGCACGGACTTGAGGATGCGCGCCACCTGCTCCGACAACTTGCGCAACTCTTCCAGATTGTCGCCAAAGATCTTGATCGCGACCTGCGAGCGCACGCCGGTGACCATCTCGTCCACCCGTTGTTCGATCGGTTGCGACAAGACGATGGATACGCCGGGTAGCACCGCCAATACCTTGCGGATATCCTCTTCCACTTCTTTCTGGGTGCGACCGGAATCCGGATCCAGCGCGGCAATGGGGTCCGATTCGTTCTGCGATGCCGGGTCCGCAGGGGAATCGCCACGACCGAGCTTGGATACTACGCTCTTGACCCCAGGCACTGCGGCAATCAGTCTCATTGCCTCTGATTCCATCTTGATGGCTTCATCTAGAGAAATTGAGGGTACACGGATGATAACCGGCGTTATCGAGCCCTCCTGCATTGTCGGGATGAAGGATTTACCCAGCAACGGGAACAGGGAAAAAGACAGCACGAGCAGGCCCAGGGATATGATGATAGTAACTTTCTCCCTGGCTAGCGCCGAATTGAGAAGGCGACGGTAGCCCGATTTGAGCAAAGCGATAATTCTGGTGTCATGGTCAGCGCCCCCCTTGAGCATGTACGCGCAGAGTACTGGCGAAAGTGTCAGGGAAACAATAAGCGATACCGCCAGTGCAATGGCGATAGTGAATGCAAGCGGACTGAACGTCTTGCCTTCCATGCCTTGCAGCGCCATCAGCGGCAGAAACACCAGAATAATGATCGAAATGCCAAAAATTACCGGCGTTCCCACCTCGACCACCGCTTCTACGATAATTTGCAGCCTGGATTCGCCGCTGGTAGCATGACCCAGGCGATGATAGACATTTTCCACCACAACCACCGTGGAATCGACCATCAGTCCGATTGCTATAGCCAATCCCCCTAGTGACATCAGGTTCGCGGAGATCTCCTGCTGGTTCATCACCATGAAGGTGATCAGCGGCGTAATAATGAGTGTCGCCACGACGATCAGGCTGGAGCGTACATCCCCGAGGAAGATGAACAATATCACTACCACGAGCAGTATGCCTTCGATCAGCACTTTGCTCACCGTCCACAGCGCGGAATCCACGAGATCGGTTCGGTCGTAAAAAGGTACGATCTGTAGTCCACCCGGCAGCAGCGCACGCTCATTGATTTCGGCCACCTTCTCCTTCACCCGCCCAACGATTTCCTTGGCGTTCCCGCCGCGCAACATCATTACTATGCCCGCGACAGACTCGGTGTAGCCGTTCTTGATGCTGGCGCCCTGGCGCACCTCGGTGCCAAACTCCACCCGCGCCACGTCACGAACAAATATTGGTATACCGTCCAGCTCTTTAAGAACGATATTTCGGATGTCATCCAGCGTCTGGATCAGGCCAACGCCACGGATCAGGTACTGTTCGGCATGCAGTGGAAGTATATTGCCGCTGGCGTTGGCATTATTACTGGCGATGGCCCTGTCAACCTGCGCCAATGTCAAGTCATAATGGCGTAATCGGTCGGGGTTGACCAACACATGATATTGCTTGACAAATCCTCCCATGGAATTGATCTCAGCCACGCCGGGAACAGAGCGCAGTAATGGACGCACCACCCAGTCCTGTATGGTGCGCCGTTCAGTCAACTCCTGCGTCGTGAGAGCACGTTCCCCATCGTCGGGATGTTCGATGGTGTATTGATATACCTCGCCCAGACCCGTCGATACGGGGCCGAGTACAGGTGTGATGCCCTTTGGCATCCTGTTGGATACTTCAATCAGCCTTTCCATTACCAGCTGACGCGCGAAGTAAACGTCGGTCTGGTCGGTAAATACAAGAGTGATAAGAGAAAGCCCGCTTTTGTTCAAGGAACGCATCTCTACCAAGCCGGGCAGACCGGTCATCGCGATTTCCACCGGTACCGTCACCAATCGTTCGATCTCCTCCGGGCTGCGACCAACTGCCTCAGTGGCGACCTGTACCTGTATGTTGGTTACGTCCGGAAACGCATCGACCGACAATTTCGTCGATGCGCGCAGTCCGACGCCGACCAGGGCCAGCGCGATCACCACTACAATCAGGCGTTGCTTGAGCATGGCGCGCACAATCGAGGCAAGCATGGGTTTATTCCAATTCAGCGAGCTTGCGCTCGTTATCCAAATGAAAGGCGCCATCCACCACGATAGGCTGCTCGGCCGTGAGCCCCTTCAGCACGGGACGCATATCGGCCACTTCAGGGCCCAGCTCGACGGGAACACGCAAAAACCGATTATTGCCTTGAGACAGGAAAACGTAGTCGCGATTGGCTTCCCGCACCACTGCGGTTTCCGGCACCACCATGCTTTTATGCGGATTATCCGTGATATGCATGGTAGCAAGCATGTCGGGCTTGAGCTTGCGCTTGGGATTCTCTACCATCGTCCGCACCATGACGGTGCGGGTCAAAGGATTTACGGTATCGGCAACAAAGATGATGAGCCCGTCGAAGTTTACATCGCCAAGTGCTGGTACGTGGATCTCCACGTGCTGACCGACCCGCACATTACGCGCTATCTGCTCCGGCACATCACCCACCACCCAGACAGCGGACAGATCGGCTACCTGAAATAGCTGATCGGCTGGCTGCACCACTTGCCCAATGATGACATGCCGACCGATAACGATGCCGTTTTTCGACGCTTTGATGGCAACGGAAGGCAGGATATGGCCCTTATCTACCAAGTCTTTCAGCGCACCGTTGTCCACGCCCAGCAGCCTCAATTGATCCTTCGCCGCCTCCAGCTCGGCACGTGAAACCTCCAACTCCGACTCACGCCGCTCCACCTCCGCAATAGCGATCACGTCGGCGGAAAGTAAATGGTGAGCACGCTCGGCCGCTTTCTGGGCCAGTACAGTCCGCGAAGACGCCCGTAAATAGGCCAGTTGTGCCTGAGTCAGTTCGGGGCTGGAAATACGCGCCAACGGCGCTCCGGCATCAACGCTTTCACCCAGCGTCACGTATAAATCGATGATGCGCCCTGTCACGTAGGACCCGATACTGACAAGCCTTTCCTCATCCACCTCGACCTGGCTTGGCACCTGCAACTTATCGGCAAGATCGACCATCATGGGATGGCCGATGGTGATGCGTTGCGCCAATTCCGGGCGAATCGTGATGCTGTTCACATCCTCCGGCTCTTGCAGCACGGCTTCTTTGCTGGGAGGTGCAGCCTCCTCGCTGCCACCACAACCCGCAGCGAGCAGAACGGTAAATACAATGGCGCCCGTTATCGGCAATGTAATTTTCATTCTTGGGCTTGCTCCCTTGGATAATAAGCCCGCAGCCGATCGATTTCGGCAGCAGCAGCCTGTAAATCAAAGCGCGCCTGCAATGACTCCGCTAATATCCCCCGAAGTACACGCTGGGTGTCGAGCACTTCAATCAGCGGACGCTCGCCAAAGCGGTAAGCTGCCTGGGCAATCTGCAATGCATTCTCGGCCTCCTTGATAATTCCGCCCTCGAACATCTCCACCCTGCGCTGCGCAATCTGCAGGCCTTGCCATGCAGATTCGAGCAACTGGCCGATCTCGAAGCGGCGGTAATCCAGCGTTTCCCGCACGCGTGCGGAATCGGCGACAGCGGCGTTGATTTCCCCACGCCGCTGGTACAACAGGGGGATAGTCACTTTCAGACCGCCCCTGTTGTCGGTGTACTGAGCATCCTGATAATTACTGTACACGACGTCCACCGAGGGCAGTACCGAAGCGCGCTCCTGATCGATTCGCAGACGTGCCTGTTCCGATTCGGCCTCCAGGCGCAACACGTCGGGGTTGACAGCGGGCACTTCCAGGCGCAGTTGCTCCAGTGGAGGCAGGTTGACCGGATCGAAGAGGGACGCATTTATTGCGAAATCAGGTTTCAAGGCACCCGCTGTAAATTGCATCAGGGCGACCCGCGCCCGCTGCGCATTCAATAGCGCTGCTTCTTTGCGGCTCGCGGCATTCAGCACCTCGGCGTCAGCTCTGATCAACTCGAAACGCGCTGTTTCGCCCACGCCTACTCCCACTTGAATGCGCCGCCGCACCTCTTCCATGAGGTTGAAAACGCCGGCCTCCATACGCGCTATTTCCTGACGCAACAGCAGTTCATATGCGCGTACCCGCAACTGCGCCGCCAGATCCGCGCGAACCTGATGGAAACTGGCGCGGCTAGCCTCTACGCCAGCCTCGGCTGAACCGATGCGGGCGCTCCGTACGAATGGATTCTCAATAGTTTGACTGACAGTTACCTGACGCGTGTTCGTTGCTGGATTTGCGGCCGGGATTCGGGGATGTTGAGGTCCGCCTATGACGCTCACTGTCGGATTAGGATAGGCTGTCGCTCGCACCACACCTGCTTGCGCTACCTCCACTTGCGATCCAGCCGCACGCACCAGTCCGTTGGCTTCCAGCCCCAGCCTTTGCAAGGCTTCGATGGAGAGTGCCCCGGCACGCACGGGTGGAGATGCGGCAGCGGAAGGCAGGGTGACAGACGGTATGGCGGAAGGTGATCCCCCAGACGGCACGGTCGGCGGTACTGAAGTAGAAGGTATCGTAGAAGGCACGTTAACAGGCGGTACTGCGCCGGATATGGGGGGAGCAGTAGTAGGTGCAGTCGTAGGTGCAGTCGTAGGTGCAGGGGCAAAAGCAGGTGCAGTGAGCTCAGGCATGGTTGCCGACCCTTGCGCTGAGGCGGGCGTAAGCGGCGAAACTACAAGGATCAGGCTGGGCAATATACGATAAAGGAGTGAGATATGCATGTACTACCTTGAGTTTTTCTAAAGCAATGCCCGGCTCCAACGAAAGTGGGTAAGCTGAATTCCAGGCATGATGGCCGGGGTCGGCCGGAAGTATTTTGGCATAACCATAAAATTCAATTGCTAAAAAAGAAACGTAATTCGTCCTCTGCTGGTAGAAAGATAAAAATGCTGGTGGAGAGATAGAAAATCAGTCTAATTGAGAATTTGCATCAAGAAAAGTAGTATCTTACTGATGATATAATCGGTTTTTACGAATTTCCGTCTTCTCAGGCTACGGCAAGACGCATCTCGATGCTCAACTATAAGCAGTTACATCATTTTTGGGCAGTCGCAAAGGCCGGCAGCATTGTCCGGGCGAGCGAACGCCTGAATCTCACGCCACAAACCCTGAGCGGCCAGATCGGATTATTGGAGGAGTCGCTTGGCGTAGCGCTCTTTCTGCGCGTTGGACGACGCCTGGAATTGACGGAGACAGGCCGCCTCACGCTTTCCTATGCCGATGAAATCTTTCAGGTCGGGAACGAGCTGGAAGAGGCGCTGCGCAGCCACCCGGAAAGCCATTTCATTTCATTTCGAGTGGGCGTTGATGATGCTGTCCCGAAGTCCATCGCCTACAGATTGCTTACCCCGGCGATGGCGCTCGCCGAGCCGGTGCGCATCGTCTGCCGTGAAGACAAGCTTGTCCGCTTGCTGGTGGAGCTGGCGATCCAGCGCCTGGATCTGGTACTCGCGGACCGGCCCATGCCAGCCGAGACCAATGTAAAAGGCTATAGCCATAAACTCGGTGACTGCGGCATCACCTTCTTTGCCGAGCCACAGCTTGCCGCACAGTTCAAGCAAGCCTGGCCCCGTATTCTTGATTCGGCTCCCATGCTCATTCCGGGAAAGGAAGCCGCTGTGCGAATACCGTTAATGCGATGGTTCGATGCGCAACAGGTTCGCCCGCGTATTATGGGAGAATTTGACGACAGTGCGCTGATGCAGGCCTTCGGCCAGGCCGGCATCGGTATTTTCATCGCGCCGTCGGTGATAGCCGACGAAGTGCAGCGCGAGCACGGCGTTACAATTATAGGTCAGACCGACGACGTCACCGAGCAGTTTTACGCCATCTCCATGGAACGCCGCCTGACTCATCCCGCCGTCGTTGCTATCAATGATACTGCGCACCGGAAACTATTCGCAAATCTGTATCCCGGTAGCGCTCATAAAGCCGGCAGGCAAAATTGACTTCGTTGGAAAAATTGCTGCCTGTGCCTCGACTGCACTATTTCTCACTTTCGGTCGCCAAAAATAGCTCATTGATTCTTTTCACGAAGCTGGCAGGATCTTCAAGCTGACCGCCTTCAGCCAACAATGCCTGGTCGAACAGGATGTGGCTCCAGTCATCGAAATGAGCCTCGTCCGATTTCAGGCGTTGAATCATGGGATGGTGAGGATTGATCTCCAGGATGGGCTTGGCATGTTCCACTTTCTGCCCCGCTGACTTAAGCAGACGCTCCAGATTCCCGCTCATGTCGTGGCTATCGGCAACCAGGCAGGCGGGAGATGCCGTAAGGCGTAACGTCACGCGTACATCCTTCACCTGCTCGCCGAGAACGCTCTTTATTTTTTCGGTAAGCTCCTTGTATTCGTCTGCTTCTTTCTCTTGCTCCTTTTTCTCCGCCTCGTCCTCCAGTTTTCCCAGATCAAGGCTACCTTTAGCCACAGACTGCAGGTGTTTACCCTCAAACTCTGTCAGATTTGCAACCAGCCATTCATCCACGCGATCCGACAGTAATAATACTTCGATCCCTTTCTTGAGGAAGACCTCCAGGTGGGGACTGCTTCGGGCCGCCCTGAGGCTATCGGCGGTAACATAATAAATTTTCTCCTGGCCTTCCTTCATGCGCGCGATGTAATCGCTGAACGACACAGTTTGCTCGTCGGAATCGGCATGGGTTGAAACGAAACGTAATAGCTTGGCGATACGTTCACGATTAGTGAAATCTTCTGCCACTCCCTCTTTGATTACCTGCCCAAATTCCTTCCAGAAGGTTCTGAATTTGGCTTTGTCATTTTCCTGATCGCTTTGAGCCAGGTCTTCGAGCAGGCCCAATACTTTTTTTGCGGCGCCAGCACGTATGGCTTCTATATCTTTCGATTCCTGTAATATCTCGCGCGAAACGTTTAGGGGTAGGTCGTTCGAGTCGATTACACCACGCACAAAACGCAAATAGTTCGGTAGCAGCTGCTTGGCGTCATCCATGATAAAGACCCGCCGGACATAAAGCTTGATGCCGTGACGGGATTCACGATCGAACAGGTCGAAGGGCGCGCGCGATGGAATATAAAGCAGCTGCGTATATTCCTGCTTACCCTCTACCCTTGCGTGAAGATAGGCCAGCGGCGGCTCGAAATCATGCGCCACGTGCTTGTAGAATTCGTCATATTGCTCAGTTGTTATTTCGCTCTTGGCTCGCGCCCAAAGCGCACTTGCCTGGTTAACCGTCTCGTCTTCATCAGTAATCGCGTTTTCGTTTTTTTCCTGAGACCACTCCTCTTTTTTCATCACGATGGGAAGAGTAATATGGTCTGAATACTTTCGTATAATAGAGCGGAGCCGCCAGCCATTGAGCAAGTCATCCTCGCCTTCGCGCAAATGCAGCGTGATCTCGGTGCCGCGATCTGTCTTCTCCACTGTCTCCAGCGTATAATCTCCTTCACCACCGGATTCCCAGCGGATCCCATGCTCAGGCGTCATGCCGGCACGACGCGTAACGAGCGCCACCTTGTCCGCAACAATGAAGGCCGAATAAAAACCGACGCCAAACTGGCCAATCAAGTGCGCATCCTTGGCCTGATCGCCAGTTAGCGAACTGAAGAATTCACGAGTACCGGACTTCGCGATTGTGCCTATATGGTCAATGACCTCCTGCCGCGACATGCCGATACCGTTATCGGAAATCGTAAGAGTGCGAGCCGCGGCATCATAGCCGACACGGATCTTCAGGTCTGAGTCGGACTCATACAGCGCTCCATCGGAGAGGCCCTCGAAGCGTAGCTTATCGGCGGCATCCGATGCGTTGGAAATCAGTTCGCGCAAAAAAATTTCCTTGTTACTATATAAGGAATGAATCATCAGCTTGAGTAACTGTTTGACTTCAGTCTGGAAACTTAGATGTTCTTTTGTAGCTGTGTCTTGCATGGTTTTATCTCCTGAAATAACGCAATAGGATAATTAGGGCGCATTGGAAGTTTTCAAGCCGCCCAGCGCTAATAAACCGCCAAATCTTACTTCAATGCATGATTTGCTTCCTGTTAATCCATTAATCAATTTTGATTTACCGACATTCCATATAGTCCGGGGTCCAGCCATGTGCATCATAAAAGCTTTCGTTCGTCGTATTGCCCTTTGCCTGTTCTGTTGCAGTTTACCTGCCGCCGCGCAAGATCAGGCTCGCCCGCTTCCGCTGGATAAAGTTAAACTACCGGCCGGCTTTTCAATCGAGCTATGGGCAGAGGTACCCAATGCGCGAGGGTTGACACTGGGGAAAAAGGGCACCGTATTCGCCGGCTCCACATCGGAGGGCAAGGTCTATGCCATCAGGGAAGCAGACGGTAAACGCAAGGTGACAACCCTCGCCAGCGGGCTTGACCTTCCCTTAGGGGTTGCGTTTCGGGATGGCGCCCTATATGCCTCCGCCATCGACCGGATTTTACGGTTCGATGACATCGAGGAAAACCTGGATAAACCGGGGAAGCCGACGGTGATAACAGACAGCTTTCCGAATGAGAAGCACCATGGAGGCAAATTCATCGCTTTCGGTCCCGATAACCTGCTTTATGTCGCAGTCGGCGCACCGTGCAATGCGTGCGAACCCGATCCGGAACGCTTCGCGTTGATCTCGCGCATCAGGCCCGACGGCTCAGGCTATGAGGTCTTCGCCAGCGGCGTGAGGAATACAGTGGGTTTCGACTGGCATCCCGAAACAAAGGACTTATGGTTCACGGATAACGGTCGCGACTGGTTGGGCGACAATCTGCCGCCCGACGAACTCAACCGCGCGCCCGCGAAAGGCATGCATTTTGGTTACCCATACTGTTATGGAAGCGATATTCCAGATCCAAAATACGGTGCAAAGCGCGATTGTAGCAAGGTTACTCCGCCTGCAGCCAACTTCGAACCGCATGTCGCGGCGCTAGGCATGCGTTTTTATACCGGCAAAATGTTTCCGTCGGAATACAGGAATAATATTTTTGTTGCGGAACACGGCTCCTGGAATCGCCGCAACAAAATTGGCTACCGCCTCAGATTAGTGAAACTGAAGAACAATAAGGTAGTGAAACAGGAAGTGTTTGCCGAGGGTTGGCTGGAAAAGGAAAATGCCTGGGGAAGACCGGTGGATGTACTGGTTATGCCAGACGGAGCACTACTGGTTTCAGATGATTTTGCCGGCGTAATTTATCGCATCAGTTATAAGAAACCGTAAGGGCAAAGAGCAAATTGCGCCAAGCGATTTGCCGTACATTGGAGGCGCTCCGAGATGAGTAGCCGCGGCTTGTTTACCGGAAAGTGCCAGAACGCAGATTGACCGCTACGGTGGCTTTGCAGGCGTGCGCGAACGCGGCCTGCTCGAAGCGGCTCTGTATCGTCCCCAGACCGGATATCGCGACCTGATCGAGGAGGCTGCCGCGTTGTGGGAAAGCCTCGCGCAGAACCATCCTTTCATCGACGGAATAAGCGCACAGCTTTTGCCGTCACTTATACCTTTCTCGCCATCGGCGGTACGCGCATCACGGCGAAAGCCGACGCGACCTATGCTTTTATCATCGGACTTCATGAGACCGGTACATTTGAGTTTGGACGATTGACTGATTGGCTCCGCGCCCGACGTAACACTCGCGCCGACGGACTAAGGGTGGAACGCAAGAAGTCGACTGCAGGCAGCGGAGCGCTTCATTCTGCCCAGCTCGGATCTATTTGACTTGCCGTATGCCGCTCACCTGGACTTCGACGCGGCGATCGGGCTGCAGGCATTCGATCAACGCCGGGGTTCTCTCGCTGCCCTTACACTTGTTGCCGGTTATTGGATCGGCTTCGCCCCTGCCTTCCGCCCGGATTTTTTCAGAAACCACTCCTTTCGTTACCAGATAGTTCTTGACCACTTCGGCGCGAATCCGGGAAAGGTGATTGTTATATACTTCAGAACCGATGCGGTCGGTATAACCGACAATTTTGATCGAATCATAATGAAGCGTTCTTAGCTTGGCCGCAAATTCATCCAGTTGGTAGCGCGATGAGCCAGGTTTCAGGACGGCTTTATCGAAATCGAACAACTCATCCGTGGCAAAGCGCACCTTGGCTGGCATTTCTGCTGGAGCGGGGACTGGGGCGGGGGCAGGAGCAGGTGGTGGGGCCGCTGCGACTATTTCAGGCGCGTTCACCTTCATGATCACGCTGCTGAAACCAAAGGCGAACTCCAAGCCCCTTGATGTAGAAACAAACACAACATTTACACCGTTCTGATTTCTCAATGCGGCGGCGTTCGCGCCGCCCGCTATCGTCAATCCGCCGTCAACACCTGCATAATTACCGTTAAAGTCGTCAAGGTTGTTCAGGTTATATACCCTGCCTACCGCGTCGATCCTGGAAGCGCCAATGTCAATAAGCGAAAACCCCTGTATTTCGACCGGGTAGTCCTTCCCCTTATAGGTTAGCGTACCGTTGCCCCAACTGAAACCAAAACCGAGTGCGAATGAATTTGCACGTAGTTTTATGGTTGCGTCAGGGTATCCCTCCTCGGCCTGGGCCCCGGTCAGCCCCAAACTAAAAATAGCTGCTGTTACGAATCCCAAGATCCACTTCATTTTCATTTGAAAGCTCCTCTGTACCAGGGTTTTGCCAATATGGGCATTCTGGATGAGTCTCACCATTCTGGAAAAATCAAACATTCGCAATACAATCCATATATATCTGCTGCCGAGATATTGTCAAGTCGAATCTGGGGATCTGGTAGAGGGAAAGCGAACTGGGTTGCCCCTGCCCGGATGCTCTTGCGACTTTGCCTTCAGCTGATAGGGCCTCTTCCTGACACACATGCCGATTCTTTCAGGTACGCGTCAGCTCAGCCTGGGAGATCCAACACTTCAGGTAATGGCGCCCGGTTGGCCCCCGTGCCATTACCTGACACATCGAAAAACGAACTGCGTGGACCCAACCTTTGGCGCACTACATTGATTGTTGAATGGCGTAAGCACACAATGCGATCAGCACTTGGGGGAAGAGCCCAAACCCGAGCATTGCCAGTCCATTCGCGCTTATCAGCACCTTGACATCGTTTTGCGGCACAATGAGGGCATCGGTTTCTGGTTCATCAAAGTACATCAGTTTGACGATGCGCAAATAATAAAACACCCCGACTAGCGAAAGAAGTACTGCCACTACCGCCAGCCAAATATAACCGGCGCTTAATACCGCCTGCAAAACCGACAGCTTGGCATAAATGCCCACGGTCGGGGGAATGCCGGCCATCGAGAACATCAACAGCAGCATCATAAACGCATACCATGGATTGCGCCGGTTGAGTCCCTTGAAATCATCGAGCTTTTCAGCTTCGAATCCTTCGCGTGACAGAAGCATGATGATACCAAATGTACCCAACGTCATCAGCACATACACCACGACATAGAACATCGCCGCACTGTAACCGTTCTCGTCTGCAGCGAGGATGCCAAGCAGCACGAACCCCATATGCGAAATGGTTGAATATGCCAGCATACGTTTGATGTTGGTCTGGGCAATGGCGGCAAAATTTCCGACAACCATGGACATAACGGCGAGAATAATGAGCATTCCCTGCCAATCCGCTGACATTCCCCCCATTCCGTCCGCCAGCAGACGCATGACGAAGCCAAACCCGGCCAATTTGGGCGCCGAACCGATAAACAGCACCACGGCCGTTGGTGCGCCCTCGTAGACATCCGGAACCCACATATGAAACGGCACCGCGCTCAGCTTGAAACTGATGCCGGCAACGATGAATACAAGCCCCACCACCAGGACCGCATGATTGGTTACGCCTGACTGTATTACTTCAGTTACGCGGATAATATCCAGGGAGCCGGTCGAGCCATATATCATGGACATGCCATACAGCAGAAAACCCGAAGCCAGCGCTCCCAGGACGAAAAATTTGATTGCCGCCTCGGTAGATCCTGGCGAATTACGTCTCAACGCCACCATGGCATAAAGCGATAATGACTGGAGCTCCAACCCCAGATAAAGGGTCAGGAAATGACTGGCGGAAATCATGACCATCATGCCCAGCGTTGCAAATAGCGCCAGACTGAAAAATTCCCCGCTGAGCATGCCGCGTACGAAAATATAACTTCTCGAATATACCAGCACAGCGGATACGGTGATATACACCAGTATCTTCAGAATATCCGCCATCGGATCGTCGACAAACATACCAGAGAAGGTATACACGACGCCGGGAGCGGAAGTAACGAACGAGATAAGCACGCAACCAAGCAACGCAACCTGCGCAAGCAAGTATGCGATATAGGGTTTTTTTTCGCCCCACGCAAGATCGGCCAGTAGCACCACGCATACCATACCCAACAGAAAAATCTCTGGATAGGCGGGCGCGAAATCAGGCTGCGTAAAATTCATTATCATCCTCAAACAAGCAGGCCACTTTATTTACACTACAATTTGCTGCGTCCGACATGCACAAGCAAATCATCGACCGTGGTATGCATCACTTCCATCAATGGCAATGGATAGAGACCCATTCCCAGTACCGCAACAGCTAGAATTGCCAGTATCAGAATCTCCCGGCCACCAATATCCTTCATCTCTTCAACAGCGGGATGTATGACTGCGCCGAATATGACGCGCTTGTACATCCAGAGCGTATAAGCCGCACCGGTGATCAGTGTGGTGGCCGCGAAAAATGCATACCAGAAGTTCACCTTCATGGCGGCCATGATGACTATAAATTCCCCTACGAAACCGCTGGTGCCGGGCAATCCCGTATTAGCCATCGCAAAGAGCATGAAAAATGCGGCGAATACGGGCATCCTCTTGGCCAACCCGCCGTAGTCGGCTATCTGGCGCGAATGCAGCCGATCGTACATAACACCTATGCATAAAAACATCGCGGCGGAAATAAAACCGTGCGAAATCATCTGCACCATCGCGCCTTCCAATCCATAAGCGTTGAATAGGAAAAAGCCCAGCGTGACAAATCCCATATGCGCGACAGATGAATAAGCGATGAGCTTTTTCATGTCCGCCTGTATCAGTGCGACGAGGCCGATATAGACGATTGCAATCAGCGATAATGTGATCATCATGCCGGCGAGATATTGGCTTGCGTCCGGCACGATCGGCAGCGAAAAACGCAGGAAACCATATCCGCCCATTTTCAGCAGTATTGCCGCCAGTACAACCGACCCCCCTGTGGGCGCCTCCACGTGGGCATCTGGTAGCCAAGTGTGAACCGGCCACATCGGCACCTTTACCGCAAACGCCAGCGTGAAAGCGATAAATATCAGGATTTGCGGCGTAAGCGACAATGGCAGCCTGTGATAATCAAGTATTGAAAAGCTGCCTCCGGAAATCTGGTAGAGGTAAATGAATGCCACCAGCATCAACAGCGAACCCAGAAGCGTATAAAGAAAAAACTTGATGGATGCATAGACGCGGTTGGGTCCGCCCCAGACGCCGATGATCAGAAACATGGGGATCAGCGACGCTTCCCAGAAGACATAGAACAGGATCGCATCAAGCGACGAGAACACGCCGTTGACGATGCCTGACATGATAAGAAACGCGGCCATATATTGAGACACGCGTTTACTTATCACTTGCCAACCAGCCATTACTACCAGTGGAGTCGTAAAGCAGTTGAGCAGGATCAACGGCATGGCGATGCCATCCACACCGAGATGATAATGAATATTGAAGCGCTCGATCCAGAGGCTATATTCGACGAACTGCATGCCGTTCGACAGCGAATCAAACTGCGTATAAAGCGGTATCGCAACCAGCAGGCCCGCGATTGATCCGATGAGAGCAATCCATCTTGCCAGTTGGGCATTACGGTCGCCGCCGGTGGCGAGCACACCAACGCCGGCAAAAATAGGCAGCCAAATGATCAAGCTTAACAGGGGAAGACCGAACAGCATGTTTATTCCATTTTATCCATTAGCGTGCAGCGGATGAAGGGGCCGAATACCCGCAATAATATTTTGTTATTTTATGACCCGGACAACCACAAACTCATCAATACAAATACGCCAACGATCATGGTGAATGCGTAATGGTAGATATAGCCGGACTGGAAGCGACGCATCAGCACGGCGGTTCCGGCCACCACCCGTGCCGTGCCATTGATGAAAAATCCGTCAATGACTTTAACATCGCCGAATTTCCATAATCCCTTGCCGAGCCCGCGTGCGCCGCCCGCAAAGAACCAGGAATAGAATTCGTCAATGAAATATTTACGCTCAAGGAGTATGGAAAATGGCCCTGCAGCTCTTTTTATTTTCCCTGGCAAATCGGTTCTTACCAGATAAAAATACCATGCCGTCACAATTCCGCCGACAGAAAACCAGAATGGTATGGTCGTTAAAGAATGGGTCATCATTGCCAATATGCCATGATATTCCAGAGACATCCTGGCCATTGCCTCGTGCTGAGGCATGATTTGTATGGTACTGCCAAAATAATTCCCAAACAGGATGGGACCGATAAGCCAGCCGGCTCCGATGGAAGGTATGGCAAGCACGATGAGTGGCAGCGTTACGACCCAGGGCGATTCATGTAGATGCTCTTCGGTGTGATGATCCATTCGCGGCTTTCCATGGAACGTCATGAAAAGCAAACGGAAGGTGTAAAACGCGGTAACGAATACCGTTGTTACCCCACAGAAATAGGCGAAGCCGGCACCGGGGATCGTGGCGAAGTGTAATGCTTCAATGATGGCATCCTTGGAGAAAAAGCCGGATAAACCAGGTACGCCTGCGCTTGCCAGCGCAGCGATGAACATGGTCCAGTACGTAATGGGCATATATTTCTTCAGGCCCCCCATTTTCCGCATGTCCTGCTCGTGATGCATGGCAATAATTACGGAGCCCGCACCCAAAAATAATACGGCCTTGAAAAAAGCATGGGTCATCAGGTGAAAAATTCCTGCCGAGTAAGCCGATGCGCCGAGCGCCATGGTCATGTAACCCAATTGTGAAAGGGTCGAATACGCCACCACACGCTTGATGTCGGTCTGCACGATGGCCACCAACGCCATGAATAGCGTCGTGATGCCGCCAATCACCAACATCACTGACAATGCCGTTTCAGTTAACTCAAAGAGCGGCGACATGCGCGCCACCATGAAAATACCTGCTGTCACCATGGTCGCCGCATGGATCAATGCGGAAATAGGTGTTGGGCCTTCCATTGAATCCGGCAGCCACACATGTAATGGAAACTGTGCGGATTTACCCATTGCGCCGACAAATAGCAAAATACAGATGGCGGACAATAGCTCCCATGATGTGCCGGGAATGATCTCTATTGTCTGCGTCGCGGCCTGCGGCGCCTGGGCGAAAACAGCTGCATAGTCCAGGGTGCCGAAATACATCAGTACCAGAGCAATGCCGAGAAGAAAGCCAAAATCCCCAACGCGATTAACCATGAAAGCTTTCAGGTTGGCATAAATTGCCGTTGGACGTGTATACCAGAACCCGATAAGCAGATAAGAAACGAGCCCTACCGCTTCCCAGCCAAAGAAAAGCTGGAGAAAGTTATTGGACATCACCAGCATCAGCATGGAGAACGTGAAGAGCGAGATATAGCTGAAAAAACGCTGATAACCGGGATCCTCGTGCATATAGCCAATGGTGTAAATATGCACCATTAAAGAAACAAAACTCACCACAATCATCATTGTGGCGGAGAGTTGATCGATCAGGAACCCGATTTCAAAGCGCGTATCGCCGGCTGTCGCCCAGGTATAAACGGCTCCGTCATAGATATTTCCCTTCAATACATCCATGAAGATGGTGACGGATGCAGCCACGCAGACGAGCATCAGGGCGATGGTAATTCGATGACTCCAGGTTGGCCCAATCAGACGACCGAACAACCCGGCGATAAGAGCCCCCGCCAGAGGCGCTAAAGGCGCCAATAGATATAGTTTTTGCATCTCAGTCATGAAATTCAGTTTTTATTTTTTGAACCACTAAATACCTGAACCGGTTTCCCACTCTCAAAATTACCCTTTAAGTTTGTCCAGATCGTCCACATTGATGGTGTGCAGACTACGAAACAGCACCACCAGAATCGCCAGTCCAATGGCGGATTCTGCCGCGGCCACTGTAAGTATGAAAAACACGAAAATCTGCCCTGCTGTGTCCTGGAGATAATACGAGAACGCGACAAAATTCATGTTTACGGCCAGCAACATCAGTTCAATCGCCATCAACAGGATAATTACATTTTTCCTGTTGAGGAAAATACCGACAATGCTGATTGCAAACAGAATCGCACCGAGAACCAGGTAATGGGATAACGAAACCAAACTACGCCCCCTTTCAGGACAACATCAGAACACAACCATGTAAATTAATTTTATTCTTTCTTTTCGGATGGCATCGATACCATACGGATCCGGTCTTCACGCTTGACGGCTACCTGCTTCGCCACGTCCATCGATTTAGTGCCGATACGCTGCCTCAGCGTCAGCGCAATAGCCGCCACTATCGCCACCAGCAGAATGACAGCCGCCAGTTCGAACGCATAAACATATTCCGTGTAAATCAAGCGTCCCAGCTCTTTGGTATTACTATAATCAGCCGCGCGCGCTGGGGGAGCCGGCATTTGATCGGCGCCGAACTGCTTGCCCATCAATACTGCGGCCATCTCGGTCGCCATCACCAATGCGAGGAACGCGCCAAACGGAAACCATTTCCAGAATCCTTCCCGCAGGTAATCAAGATTGATATCCAGCATCATTACTACAAACAGGAACAGCACCATTACAGCCCCGACATAGACCAACACGAGCGTAATGGCGAGAAATTCCGCCTCCAGCAACAACCATAACCCCGCGGAAGTAAAAAAGGCCAGCACCAATAATAATGCGGAATGTACGGGGTTGCGGGCGGTGATAACGCCAAGGGCGGATGCCACCAGTACCGTCGAAAAAAAATAAAAAATTATATCCGGAAAACTCATATGGGCATTTCTGTCAATTCGAAGCTATGGAGCGAGCTCACGCAGGTTACCTGGACGAAGCCCCTCATTTTTATTGGGGGTGTTGAAATGAAGCGGGTAATTCCCATCTTCAAAACATGGTTTATAAAAGTGTCCCGCTGCATGTAACGATGAGATTTACCGGTATCCCGCATCCGCCGCCCTATCCTTCGCTATCTGTTCCTCATACCGGTCCCCAACCGCCAGGAGCATCTGCTTGGTATAAATCAAATCTCCGCGTTTCTCTCCGTGATACTCCAGAATACGAGTCTCGACAATGGAATCCACCGGGCAGGATTCCTCGCAAAAACCGCAAAATATGCATTTTGTCAGATCGATGTCGTACCGCGTAGTTCGCCGCGTGCCGTCATCGCGCTGCTCGGATTCTATCGTAATCGCCAGCGCTGGGCACACCGCCTCACAAAGTTTGCAGGCGATACAACGCTCTTCTCCATTTGGATATCGCCTGAGTGCATGCAACCCCCTGAACCGGGGAGACTGGGGTGTTTTCTCTTCGGGGAAGTGCACGGTGATCTTACGCGCGAACATATATCTCCCCGTTAGCATCATCCCCTTCAGCAGTTCGAACAACAGGAAGGTACGGAAAAAATCCTTGATACGATTCATGGCTTTTTCCTCTCTCAGTGGAACCACAAATTAAGGGGAAACGCATTCCGGATCGACGGCGGGAATTGCATCACCAACCCTATCACCAGTATCCAGACAAGCGTGATCGGAATGAATACTTTCCAGCCCAGGCGCATAATCTGATCATAGCGGTAGCGGGGAAACGTGGCGCGAAACCAGAGAAAACAAAACAATAAAAATCCAATTTTTAATATGAGCCATATGAAGCCGGGGATCAGCGTAAATGGCGCGATATTGATCGGCGGCAGCCAGCCACCCAAAAATATGATGGTGGCAAGGGTGGCCACCAGAATCATGTTGGAATATTCCGCCAGGAAGAATACCGTGAAAGCCATGCCGGAATACTCTACGTGGAACCCTGCTACGATTTCAGATTCACCCTCAGCCACATCAAAAGGTGCGCGATTGGTTTCCGCGACACCGGAAATAAAGTACACCAAAAACATGGGAAACAAGGGAAGGACGTACCAATTAAGTAAACTGCCACCCTGCTGACCCTTGACGATATCCCCGAGATTCAGGCTCTGCGACATCATCAACACACAGACCAATGCAAAACCCATTGCCAGCTCATACGATACTACTTGCGCTGCGGAGCGCATCGCGCCGAGGAACGCATATTTGGAGTTCGATGCCCAACCCGCAATGATAACCCCATAAACGCCCATGGAAGTCATGGCCAGAATATAAAGCAGCCCTGCATTGATGTCCGCAAGCACCACTTCGGGAGAAAATGGCACTACCGCCCAGGCTGCCAATGCAGGTGCGAATGTCAATACCGGCGCGAGCACAAACAGAACCTTGTTTGCACCGCTGGGAATGATGATTTCCTTCATCACTGCCTTAACCGCATCAGCGATTGGCTGCGCCCAGCCGCCCAGCCAGGGAATGCCAAAGAACGTCACCCGGTTAGGGCCGACACGCATCTGCATGAACGCGATAATCTTGCGCTCGGCGAACGTGAGGTAAGCCACGGCGAGCATTAATGGCAGCACGATGGCGAAAATCAACAGCACATCCTTCGCCACGACGTACAAGACAGGGCCCCACTCAGGACCGAAAAAATTCCCGAATAATTGTTGTGCGTATTCCATCAAATAACCCTGATTTCTTCCATCACAATTTTTCCACCACGATTTCACCGAACATCCCGCCTAGCGTCGCGGTCAAGGGATGAGCGGAAGCCAGGCGCACGCAATTGGCAGGCAACTTATCGTCCCGGGCTGCAGGCAACTGGAGCTCACCTTCTCCTTGCCTCAGCCTGACGCTGTCTCCAGCTTGTATGCCAAGCCTGCCCATGAGATCACCCGGCATCCATGCCACCGGCGCAGCTGCGTCGCGCGTGCGCTGCAGCGACTCGGCACGCCGCACGATGGGATCGGCCTGGTATATCGGTACCTCTCCGATACGCTGTATTCCGCTGCCCATCGGTTCGCCTTGCGGCCCAACGTCATCCAGGGAGAACCCCCCCAGATGATTATTCAGGCGGGCGCTGACGTCGCTTGAGCCGGGCAGGATCTCCGCACGCACCTGCTCGGGTGTTTCATAATCAAAGCCGTCAATCTCCAGCAGATTGCCCAACACGCGCAAAATCTTCCAGGCCGGACGCGTTTCCCCGAGCGGCGCCACAACGCCATTAAAGCTTTGCACCCGACCCTCGATATTGATGAATGTACCCGACGTCTCAGTGAACGGCGCGCCGGGAAGTAATACATCGGCATAACCCCCTTGAAGGATGGCATGGCTTTTGTATGCGGTTATCATCACAACCAGTTCGGCCGCTTCCAGCGTTTTCACGGCTTGCCGAGGGTCGTAGCTATCCAGTTCCGGCTCCAGGTTCATCAGGATGTAAGCCCGGCATGGTTCGGCCCCGGCGTCCGCAATCCCGCCAGCGCTCATCCCGAGCATTTGCGAAGCATTCAGGCTTTGCATTCCCGGTTGAGCCGATTGAGTGCCGACGGGTTCTGCCGAGCCGTCATTGCCCGGAATCGCGCCGGCAATATAAGCACCGACGCTGTTGGCGGCCTCGCCTAATATACCGAATCGCGCGTCGGTAATTTGCGCGAGTTGCTGTGCCAGCATATGAATATTCGTATATTGCGGATGATGTTGAGCCAGATTGCCAAGGAATATTGCCGCTGGCTTGTTATTGATGAGGCTTGCTGCTATCGCACGCGCAGTATCGCTGACGCTGATTGCCGCCAGCGCATTTTTTACATCGGCAGGAATTTGCTTTCCCGTGGACTCGGCGGCAGCTTTCAGGACCTGCGCCAGTATCGCTGCCATTGCAGCGGGCGCGACGATAGCGCGATTCGCTATGGTGGTAAATAGATCATCGTCCACCGGATTGATCAGGTTCAATTGCGCGCCCTGCTTTACCGATTGGCGCAAACGCTGCGCGAGCAGCGGGTGATCCTTGCGCAGGGTGCTGCCAATGATAAGCGCTGATTTCAGCCGGGAAACTTCCGCGATGCTCATCCCGAGCCAGGGAATCCCTTGCGACCGATCCGCGCGAAAGTCGGATTGGCGCAGACGGTGATCCACATTCCCGCTGCCCAGTCCTCGAGCGATCTTCTGTAGCAGGTAGAGTTCCTCCAGCGTACTGTGAGGAGAACCCAGTGCACCGATACTCTGCGCTCCATATTTTTCTTTTGCCGCTTTCAACCCATTAGCCGCAAATTCAAGGGCGGTCTGCCAGTCGCATTCCTGCCAATGGCCACCACGTCTTATCATCGGCTTGCGTAGACGCTCTTCCGAGTTTAATCCTTCGTAGGAAAAGCGATCTTTATCTGATAGCCAACACTCGTTGATTGCCTCATTTTCGCGCGGCAACACCCGCATCACACGGTTCTGTTTCACCTGGACCACGAGATTGGCGCCAAGTCCGCAGTGCGGACTTACGGATTTCCTGCGTGATAGCTCCCAAGTGCGTGCCGAATAGCGGAATGGCTTACTGACGAGCGCCCCTACCGGGCAAAGATCGATCATGTTGCCCGACAACTCCGAATCCACCGTGCTTCCGACAAACGACAGGATCTCAGCGTGTTCGCCGCGACCCGCCATGCCTAACTCCATGATGCCTGCTATTTCCTGGCCGAAACGTACGCAACGGGTGCAATGGATACAGCGGGTCATATCTGTGGAAATCAGCGGACCCAGATTTTTATTCGCCACTACCCGCTTGGCCTCGGTGTAGCGTGACGAACTCGCGCCATAACCCACCGCCAGGTCTTGTAATTGGCATTCACCACCCTGATCGCAAATGGGGCAATCCAGCGGATGATTGATAAGCAGGAACTCCATCACGCCTTTTTGCGCTGTTACCGCCTGTCCGGAGTGGGTTGAAACCTTCATACCTTCCATTGCGGGAGTCGCACAGGCAGGCAAGGGCTTGGGCGCTTTCTCCACTTGCACCAGGCACATGCGGCAATTGGCAGCAATGGAAAGCTTCTTGTGATAGCAGAAATGAGGAATGTATATACCCAGCTGATTGGCGCCGTCCATGACGGTGCCATTCTTGGGCACGGACACCGGTTTACCGTCGATTTCGAAATTAATCATGGGATAAATACTCTCGGCTTAACGAATCGGCTTAGCGAGTAAACGCAGACAAGAAAAAACTCATTGGCTTCATCCATGCCATTCGCCACCTTGGCTATACCAGACATTTCTTGTGCTCGATATGGTAGGCAAACTCGTCGCGAAAATGCTGAATCATTGCTCGCACCGGCATGGCGGCGGCATCACCTAATGCGCAAATGGTGCGTCCCTGAATATTATCGGCAACATTATTGAGCAGATCGAGATCCTCAATCCGCCCCTTGCCGGTTTCGATCCGATGCACAACACGATAGAGCCAGCCAGTACCTTCGCGGCAAGGCGTGCATTGGCCGCAGGATTCTTCAAAATAGAAGTATGACAGGCGCTCCAGCGCCTTCACCATGCAGGTCGTGTCATCCATGATGATGACCGCACCCGAGCCCAGCATGGATCCTGCTTTGGCAATGGAATCATAATCCATGTCCGTCTGCATCATGATATCGCCCGGTAACACTGGCATGGACGAACCACCGGGAATACAACCCTTCAGTTTCCGCCCGCCCCGCATACCGCCCGCCATCTCCAGCAATGTTGCGAATGGCGTACCCATAGGCACCTCATAATTGCCCGGTTTGTTGACATGCCCGGAAACGGAGAAAATCTTGGTGCCGCCGTTATTGGGTTTACCCAGCTGTAAAAACTTTTCGCCCCCGTTGCGAATGATCCAGGGTACCGAGGCAAATGTCTCGGTGTTGTTGATGGTGGTGGGTTTGCCATAGAGGCCGAAGCTTGCTGGAAATGGCGGCTTGAAGCGCGGCTGGCCTTTCTTGCCCTCCAAGGACTCTAGCAGCGCCGTTTCCTCGCCGCAGATATAGGCGCCGTAACCATGATGGTTGTATAACTGGAAACTGAAATCGGAACCCAGAATATTATCCCCCAGCAATCCTGCCTCTCGCGCTTCATCCACTGCCTCTTCCATGCGTTCGTAGGTATCCCATATTTCGCCATGGATATAGTTGTAACCGGTCTTGATGCCCATCGCATAGGCGCCGATCATCATGCCTTCGATCAGAATGTGCGGGTTGTGACGCATGATGTCGCGGTCTTTGAAGGTGCCCGGTTCACCTTCATCTGAATTGCATACCAGGTACTTGTCGCCCTCGTACTGCTTGGGCATGAAGCTCCATTTCAGTCCGGTCGGAAAACCCGCACCGCCACGGCCGCGCAAGGCCGATTTCTTGACTTCCTCTATGACTTTTTCAGGCGGTATTTTTTCGCTCAGAATTTTTCTCAGCGCGGCATACCCCTCGCGCTGCTCATAGTTTCGGAGCCGCCAGTTGTCAGGATCGGATGGATTCACCCCGGCCAGCAGTATCTGCGTAGTCTGGGTCATTTGCTCAACTCCTCCAGCAATTGATCGATCATATCGTCGGACATGAAACTGCACATGCGTTTGTTATTGACCAGCAGCACGGGCGCATCGCCGCACGCCCCCATACATTCGCCTTCTTTCAGCGTGAATTTTCCGTCGGCACTCGTTTCATTGAAACCAATGCCCAGTTTTTTCTGGATATGAGCTACAGCTTCATTGGCGCCGGACAGAGCGCAAGGAAGGTTCGTGCAAATGGTTATCTTGCATTTTCCCAGCGGCTGCAAATTGTACATGTTGTAAAACGTCGCCACTTCATATACCGCAATCGGCGGCATCCCAAGATAACGAGCGACAAAATCCATTGTTTCAGTAGCGAGCCACCCTTTCTCATCCTGGGCGATGGCGAGCGCCGACATCACTGCCGATTGTTTTTGATCGGAGGGATATTTGGTAAGCTCGTGGTCGATTTTTTTTATGGACTCGACGCTTAACATCTTGATATCTGCTTAAAGGTCAGTGATGTCATCTGTCTATTTCGCCAAATACAATGTCCTGCGTTCCAATGATCGCCACTACGTCTGCGATCATGTGCCCGCGAGCCATTTCATCCAGCGCTGCCAGATGGGCAAAGCCCGGTGCGCGAATTTTCAGGCGATAGGGCATATTGGCGCCATCGGAAACCAGATAAATGCCAAATTCGCCTTTAGGATGTTCGATCGCCGCGTAGGTTTCGCCGGGCGGCACGTGGAAGCCCTCGGTAAAAAGCTTGAAATGATGGATCAATTCTTCCATATTCTGTTTCATTTCAACGCGGGCAGGCGGCGCAACCTTATGGTTATCGGTTATTACCGGACCCGGGTTTTTGCGCAGCCAATCGACACATTGCTTGATGATGCGATTGGACTGGCGGAATTCCTCGATTCGGACCAGGTAGCGATCATAGCAATCGCCGTTGACCCCTACCGGTATATCAAAATCGATGCGGTCATAAACTTCATAAGGCTGTTTCTTCCGCAAATCCCATTCCACACCCGAACCACGCAGCATCGGGCCGGTAAAGCCCAGCGCTTTGGCACGTTCCGGGGAGACTACGCCAATTCCAACAAGTCGCTGCTTCCAGATCCGGTTGTCGGTAAGCAAAGTTTCATACTCATCCACATAGGTAGGAAACCGGTTGGTAAAGTCTTCGATAAAATCCAGCAACGAACCCCTACGATTTTCATTGAGCACCCTGGTGCTTTTTTCGTCATGGATTTTCGATGCCTTGTATTGCGGCATGGATTCCGGAAGATCTCGATAAACGCCACCGGGACGGTAATAAGCCGCGTGCAATCGGGCGCCCGAAACCGCCTCGTAACAATCCATCAGGTCTTCCCGGTCGCGGAAAGCATAGAGAAACACGGTCATCGCACCCACGTCCAGCGCGTGGGCACCCAGCCATAAAAGGTGGTTGAGTATTCGGGTAATTTCATCGAACATCACGCGAATATATTGCGCACGCAAGGGCACCTCGAGCTGAAGCAGTTTCTCGATCGCCATCACGTAGGCGTGTTCATTGCACATCATGGAGACGTAATCCAGGCGATCCATGTACGGCACTGATTGAATATAAGTCTTATACTCAGCCAGCTTTTCGGTCGCCCGATGAAGAAGCCCGATATGCGGATCCGCCCGTTGAACGACCTCGCCGTCCAACTCCAGCACCAGGCGCAACACGCCATGCGCTGCAGGATGCTGGGGGCCGAAGTTCATGGTGTAGTTACGTATTTCAGCCATGCTTCACTCGCTCTCTCCGTAATGCTCTTCGCGGATGACGCGCGGTATTATCTGGCGCGGCTCTATGCTGACCGGCTGATAGATTACGCGTTGCTGGTCGGGGTCGTAACGCATCTCGACATTTCCACTCAGGGGAAAATCCTTGCGAAACGGACTGCCGATAAAACCGTAGTCGGTGAGAATACGTCGCAAATCCGGATGACCCGTGAAAACGATGCCGTACAGATCGAATGCCTCACGCTCGAACCAGTTTACCGATGGCCATATATTTATTACCGAATCCAATACCGGAAATTCATCGTCATCGGCGAATATCCTGATTCTCAATCTGTGGTTATGCCTGATGGAAAGCAAGTGATAGATGGCAGCAAACCGTTTATTCGTTCGGTCGCTTGTTGAGCCAAATTCCGCACCATAGGTTGAATAATCCATGCCACACAGATCAATAAGCATTTCAAAATCCAGCTCGGGATGATCGCGCAGCGTTTCCATCGTCCACAGCAAATCTGCCTGACGCACCGAAATTGTGAGCTCGCCCAATCGTTCACTGGTGGTGACAAGCTTATCGGCCAACACATTTTGAAGACAAAAGGAAAGCGTTTCCAGACGAGAGGACGACATATATAACTCAGCGCGCGATGGTATTGGTACGGTGTATTTTATTCTGCAACTGAATAATACCGTAGAGCAGAGCTTCCGCTGTCGGCGGGCAGCCGGGAACATAGATATCGACCGGCACAATCCGGTCGCAACCGCGAACGACGGAGTAGGAGTAATGATAATAACCACCGCCGTTGGCGCAGGAACCCATGGAGATTACCCAGCGGGGCTCCGCCATCTGATCGTACACTTTACGCAGCGCAGGCGCCATTTTATTGCATAACGTGCCCGCAACAATCATCACGTCCGATTGGCGAGGACTTGGACGGAAGACGATACCGAAACGGTCCAGATCGTAACGCGAGGCGCCAGCCTGCATCATTTCCACCGCACAGCACGCAAGGCCAAAGGTCATCGGCCACATCGACCCAGTACGGCCCCAGTTGATAACCGAGTCCAGGCTCGTGGTAACAAAACCCTTTTCCATCGCACCGTTGTTAGCGCTCATAATCTAATCCCACTCCAACGCACCCTTGTTCCATTCGTAAATAAAACCAACAACAAGAATACCGAGAAAAACCATCATGGCGATAAAACCGAACAGCCCAATCTCATTCAATACCACCGCCCATGGAAACAGAAATGCGATCTCCAGATCGAACAGAATGAACAGAATGGCCACGAGATAATAACGCACGTCGAATTTCATGCGTGCATCTTCAAATGCTTCGAAGCCACATTCATACGGAGACAGTTTCTCGCTGTCCGGACGATTTGGCGCAAACAACCAGCCAAGCGTCATCGCCAGAATGCCGACTACAAGGCCAATCAGAATAAATAGCAGAATGGGAAAGTAATTTTCGAGCATGTGTAATCAAAAGTTAGGACCGGAACAGGTAGCGTTCATATGCCTGGCCTGACTCTCGGTCTTATTACATCAGATGGTGCCGACGGCGAGACTCGAACTCGCACAGCTTTCGCCACCGCCCCCTCAAGACGGCGTGTCTACCAATTTCACCACGTCGGCAGCTTGCTTGGGCGCTAATCTAAAGCTTAACCTGATTAGAACCCAATTTTAGCTAATTGTTCAATTAGCTCATCATAAAAATTATTCCGGGATTTCGGTCGCCTTGGAAGACGTCCCTTCATCCACGGGCTTTACCGGAATCTCCTCAGCCGGTTTGACCGACTGAGCCGGTATCGCTTTATCCATAACACCACCCGTTTCAGTCTTGTGGCTGGAAAGATAGGTAAGCCCGAGGCTGGTAATAAAAAAAACCGCGGCCAGCACACCCGTCGTCCTGCTAAGAAAATTTGCTGAACCGCTGGCGCCAAACAAACTTCCAGATGAGCCGCTGCCAAACGCAGCACCCATATCGGCGCCCTTCCCGTGTTGCAACAGAACCAGCACAACTACGCTAATAGCCGACAAGAGGTGTAGTATCCAGATGAGTGTTTCCAAAGCCTACTCCAAAATGAGTTAATTTTTTGCCGCGTGGCAGATGGCGATGAATTCATCGGCAACAAGTGACGCGCCGCCGATCAGCCCGCCATCAATGTCCGGCATGGCGAACAGCTCAGCCGCATTGTTCGCCTTTGCACTGCCGCCATAAAGAATCTGTAAATCAACGGCCATTTCGGAATTGCTGGCGGCGATTCTATCGCGAATAAACGAATGTACGTCCTGAGCCTGTCCCGGCGTAGCCGTTTTACCCGTACCGATAGCCCATACCGGCTCATAAGCAAGCACCGACTTGGCAAGCGCATCGATACCCACCAATTCGATCACCGCATCCAATTGCTCTGCAACCACTCGCTCGGTAATGGCAGCCTCGCGCTGATCAAGGGTTTCGCCAACACATAAGACAGGTGTCAAGCCAACCGACTGAGCCGCTTGAAACTTAAGCGCCACGGTATGGTTATCCTCGCCATACAAGGCACGCCGTTCGGAGTGACCTACGATTACGTAGCGGCAGCCGAAATCCATCAACATCGCCGCTGAAACCTCACCTGTGTAAGCGCCCTTATCATACTGGCTCACGTTCTGAGCGCCCCAGAAAACATGTGTCGCCTGCAATACTGATTGTGCCTGCGACAGATAAGGATAAGGTACGCACACGGCCAAACCGGTCCCGCTCATCCCTGCCGTTCCAGCGATCACAGCATTCAGCAAATTCCGGTTTTGCACCGTTCCACCATGCATTTTCCAGTTGCCAACAACCAACTTTGAACGCCTAGCCATAGGAAACCGCCTTTGAACTGGAAAGCTGCGAATGTTACCCGTGAATGAATACGGGGTCAATCACGAGGCAAACAATATCATAGGGTACAAAAGCGCGAAATTTGGGAAAACGGTACGGATGAGGCAGAAAGAATAAGATAAGGGGACGCCGTGGCCGTCGCTCACCTGTATGCGCCAAGACTGCAGATTATCTGTCATACGGCAAAAGCGCCTGACAGAATCATTCCCAATCTATCCGAAACGTCCGGTAATGTAATCTTCCGTCTGTTTGTTTTTTGGTTTGATGAAAATTGTGTCAGTGACGTCGAACTCGATGAGTTCACCCAAATACATATAAGCAGTGTAATCCGATACGCGTGCCGCCTGCTGCATATTGTGAGTCACGATCAGGATCGTAACCTTATCCTTCAGATCGGCAATGAGCTCTTCTATGTTGGCCGTGGCAATTGGGTCAAGTGCAGAAGTGGGTTCGTCGAACAACAGGATTTCGGGATCGGTCGCAAGCGCTCGGGCAATACACAAACGTTGCTGCTGACCGCCCGAGAGGTTGTAGGCAAGCTGATTCAAACGATCTTTTACTTCCTCCCAAAGCGCGGCGCCGCGCAGCGCTTCTTCAACCTTCTCGTCCAGTATGGCGCGCTGCCGGACACCTCGTACGCGCAAGCCATACGCAACATTTTCATAGATGGATTTTGGAAATGGATTGGGTTTCTGAAATACCATGCTGATGCGCATCCGTACTTCAATCGGATCCACGCTACGTGAAAGAATATTGACATTATCCGGATGCAGAATAATATCGCCCACATAACGATTGCCGGGGTAGAGATCGTGCATACGGTTGAAGCAGCGCAGAAAGGTGGATTTACCGCATCCTGATGGGCCGATCAACGCAGTTACCTGTTTTTCATGCAACACCATGTTAATATTTTTAAGCGCGGAGAATGCGCCATAATAAAAACTCAAGTTTTTGACTTCAGACTTGTACGGAACAGGGGCCGCATCCAATCCGAGATTTTCGACCGTTGAATTTTCTACCATTTGAGGTTCTTGCGCATACGATAGCGCAGATAAATGGCTATCGCATTCATGGCAAGTGTCATCACTACCAGCACCAACCCCGCAGCCGCAGCGTTGGCCTGAAACTCTTCTTCGGGCCGGGAGACCCAATTGAACATCTGGATGGGCATCACTGTGAATGGGGCCATCAGCCACTCGAAAGATAGAAAAGGGAATTCAGCTTTAATGGGAGACGGCGGCAAAAACGCAATAAAAGTCAGCGCGCCAATGGTGATGATCGGCGCGGTTTCCCCAATAGCACGAGCCAAGCCGATAATAACGCCAGTTAAAATACCGGCAGCGGAATAAGGAAGCAGATGATCGGATACAGTCTGCCATTTGGTCGCCCCGAGCGCATAAGCGCCCTCCCGGATGACCAATGGGATTGCGCGTATAGCCTCCCTCGTCGCCACGATGACTACCGGCAAGATCAATAACGCCAGCGCGAGGCCAGCTGAAAGAATGCTTTGGCCAAACCCGAATTGATGTACAAACAAGCTTAACGCCAGCAAGCCGTAAATAATGGAAGGAACGCCCGCAAGGTTGGTAACGTTGATTTCGATGATCTCGGTAATGATATTTTTAGACGCATACTCTTCCAGATAAATTCCGGCTCCAATGCCCATCGGCACCGCTGCCATCGCGGTCACCAGCATGACCAGAATGGTGCCGACCCAGGCGGAAAGTATGCCCGCTGATCCGGGGCGGCGCGATGGGAAAGAAGTAAAAAAATCCCACGACAAGCGCGGCATTCCCTCTATCAGCATATGAGCGAATAACGCCATGAATGTGAGTACCGCAATCATCAGTGCCAACACGCCGACAATCATGAAAATCAAATCCCAGAGCTTATGGCGCGCAATGATCGTGCGGATCTCGCTCAGATCTTTATCGTCTCTCATCCAGGGCTTCCAGGAAAGAGCAAAGCGTGCTCATCAGAAAGCCCCGTGACCGAACAGCTAGAAAGATAGGTAAAAGTCATTTTGTCAAATAGCAATAGGATCAGCAATCGCGTTTGATTTTAATATACTTCGCGATAACGCTTGCGCAGAACATGCCCGATGATATTGAATGCCAATGTCAATAGCAGTAATGTAAGCCCAGCGGCAAAAATAGTTTGATAACCAATGCTACCATGGGGCAGGTCGCCCAGGCTCACCTGTACGATGTAGGCGGTAATGGTAGCTGCGGGTTCCATCGGGTTCCAGGTGAGATTTGGTTGCATCCCGGCAGCGATCGCCACCACCATCGTTTCCCCCACAGCGCGGGAGATACCAAGTATATAAGCAGCGGCTATGCCCGAAAACGCGGCTGGCATCACGACCCTTATGGCGGTCTGGAATTTCGTAGCCCCCATCGCGTAAGAGCCTTCCCGCAAATGCATGGGCACGGCTCGCATCGCATCTTCAGCCATGGAGCTCACATAGGGAATAATCATGATGCCCATCACCAACCCTGCTGAAAGAAGACTGAAACCAGGTAAATCCGGAAAAATTTTCTGCAGCAGGGGCGTTACGAATAGTAATGCGAAATAACCATACACGACAGTTGGAACCCCGCCCAGCAACTCGAGAAATGGTTTGGCGACTTCACGCACGGCAAAAGGCGCAAATTCTGAAAGATATATGGCCGTGATAGTGCCTAGCGGGATGGCGACCAGGAGCGCTACGGCGGAACTTACCACAGTACCGGATATGAGCGGGAGGATGCCATAGTGCGCATCGTCGAACAGTGGTGTCCATTGGGTATCGGTCAGAAATTGCCAAAGCGGAACATGTTCGAAAAACACGAACGACTCTTTCACCAGCATCACCACAATGGCAATGGTAATCGCGACAGAGACAAATGCCATCAGGAACAGCAGCGCTTCAATAAACCGCTCACCCAGATGACGGCGATAGCTATACCCGAGTCTTTTGGAATGGGTGATTTCGTCGGGAGGATGTGCTGTCGCAGGCAACTGCATTTTAAAAGGAACGTTCTTGGGCAGGGCTATATATTACGGCGGGTATATTACAGTTTCGTGACACATCGGAACAGTGCCGGAAGGATGCGGCAATCCTTTCCGCCATTCAACCTGCATCCGTGGTTGACCGCTCATTTTTCAGCTATTTGTCAGCTCATTTGTCACTAGCGCTATAACGATCCAAACGGGAGATGGAATCAAACCTCTCCATTGAATTCCTGTCTCGGTATGTGGAAATACCGGGACGATTGCTTGATGTAAGTAAAACCGCTGCTCCCCGCGTGAATACGGGAAGCAGCGGTTCGGGTGAATAGATGAGGTGTGTCAAGTGCTGTAGCCGAAGCGATCCGGCTTACTCACTCACTCCTCATCCTCCTCCTCGTCGTCCTCATCCTTTTTCTCGGGCTTGAGGACCAGTTTGCCCTGCTTCTTGCTCTCGTTCAGGTCGGTCTCGGGGG
>NZ_FRBV01000006.1 GCF_900142705.1 Nitrosospira sp. Nsp11 | reverse complement strand
TTGCATCTGTCTGGCATGGGCATAGCGTCCATGCTTGGCCAGGGCAACTTTGGATAAGCGTCGATAGCTTTGACGAAGCTCGATACCCATGCCTTTGGCCATTCTCACCAGTGCACTTCGGGCTTTGTGGTAGAGCCTGGCGTCTGTCGGAAATGCGATGGCTTTGTCTTGTACGGTGGTGTCTACATTGACCACCGCAAGCGAGGTGAGGGATACGGCTCGGGTGGCAAGTCCTGTCCGGACGGTGAGGCCAAGCATGAATTCGCAACCCGCCTCGCCAGTCCGGTGCCAATTTAAATGCCATATCGAGAGTTCAGGGCCTTAGAGTCAGTTGTGACAAGAGGCTGATCAGCCTACGCCATCGTCACCTTTGCAGCCAGCGACTGGAGCTTCGCATCAAGTTCCTTGGCGGCCGCGAGCAGTGGTTCATTTGCCTCGACGGCCATTAGCGATGAAGGCCTTACATATGTCAGGCTGCTTTGATCCCGGTCCTCTTCAATCACGATGAGTTCCACCGGTGCGAAAAGACCTGCCGCCAAATCATGACGCAACATAGTGATGGCCAGCACTGGGTTTCCAATTATGAAGCGGAATACCTTCTTTTGAATGCCAACTTTCTTTATCCAGGCACCATGATTCAGCACAGCGAATAGAATGAATCCGCTGGGCCCCGCATGAGATTCCACTTCCGCCTTGTACGACTCCCAACTTTCAAACTTTGCAGGAAGGTCGTCGATCATCAGTGGTTTTTCTCCGACGTCGGCCAGCAATGCCCGCACGACTTCGTCAAAAGATTTCTTGCTGTCGAACCTGATGCGGACGCCCTGGAAGGGGATTTCTTGCGGGCTGCCAGTTGTCATCGTGGTTCTCCCGCAGTTACGGCGCAATGATGATCTCCTTCCTCGGCAACCGCAATACGGTGAGCGTTGCGCTCTTCGACATGAGCAACAGGCGTGCGATCAATCAACAGGCTGAGGAGTTCCGGGCGACTATAGTGGCCGCGCGAATCCATTTTTCCCTTACGCTTATCGATCAAGGAGAAATCAAGATCGGCAATCACCACCCCTTCACCAGTGCGCAGAGGCTCACCCATCAATTCGCCTTGCGGTGACACAATCGCGGTAAAGCATCCACTAGAGATCGGACCAATGGGGCACCCCGTGTCCTGCATAATCCGAGCTTGTTGATCTGCATTCAGCCAGGCGGTGGCGTTGACAACAAAGCAACCGGACTCCAGTGCGTGTTGGCGGATGTTTACTTGAGCCTGTTCGGAGAAGAGGTCGCCCCCGAACGACCCGGGATACATCGCAGAATGAATCTGCTCGCCATCAGCCATCAATGCGTAACGGGCCAGCGGGTTGTAATGTTCCCAGCAAGCCAGTTGACCGATGCGACCGACTGCGCTGTCGACAGCCCGCAGTCCGGAACCGTCACCCTGCCCCCAGATCATGCGTTCATGGTAGGTCGGGGAAATCTTACGGCGGCGCTGAATCAAGGATCCGTCAGCATCGAACAGCAACTGTGCATTATAGAGGGTGCCGCCATCGCGCTCATTTACGCCAATGGATACCACCACCCCGGCTTGCCTACACGCTTCACTGATGGCGTGAGTAGCGGCCGAGGGTATAGTCACTGCTTGGTCAAGTAATCGGAGGTATTCCGTTTCCATCTCGAAAGGCCGCTGTACAAAGGAGAAATAGGGGTAGTAAGGGACCACCGTCTCCGGGAAGGTGGCGAACTGGACTCCCTGGCGGCCAAGCTCGAAAATCTTCTGTAGAACTTTATCCACGGTACCTTCGCGGCTGTAAAGCACCGGGCTGATTTGTACGGCAGCGCCTTTTATGAGGTTCATTGCAGTACCCTTTACTGGTCAATTATTGAAAGCTGCGGTTCCTGTACGTGTAGTCCACCGAACCGTCCAGCCCCGCAAGCTTTGCTGGTAGCATTTCTCCCGATAGATCCCGAAGCTTCCAATGTAGTTCGTCGAAATTGTCATGCAGTATTGGCTGTTAGTTGTGGGGCAACCGGATAAGCCGCGCTAGGGATGCCAACCGTCGCAAGTGGCTTGGCCGCGAAAGAGCCGGCAAACAACCGGTTTGCAGGATCCATCCTGCACCACAAGCCATGAGAATTGCGTGCATTTGGACATCCACTAAGGACTTCTGACCCCCCAGTATGAATTTCTTTCTGACTCCCTGGGCGACCACTCTAACCCAACGGTGCAAGTCAAAGCGGACCTTTACTTTTCCAGTACCAGAGATGGAGCGCCTTTCTCCTTAACCAGAAAAACAAGGAATTTTGCTGGCTTTGTGCTACTTGCGTTCCGGGAAACGGTGTGAATATCGTTGAGATCTTCATAATAGCTCTGGCCCGGCGTCAGCGTGACTTCCTTTCCGCCTTTCACCTGCGTCACGATGGAACCCTCCAATACGTAAAGAAACACCTGCGCATTGTGGCGGTGGGCAGGGCTCGAATAGCCCGGCGGAAAGTCCACGGTATACATCTGAGCTTCCTTGCCGGAAACTCCTGCCAGATCTTTCGATATGAGCGGCGTGACAATCTCCTGCGCCATCAGGGGACTGATTATGATAAGAGGACCGGTTATGAGAAATGCCAGCAGCAACATTGGTCTTGCAGACATGTGCATTGCTCCTTTTAAATATATCGTGTTTTAGAATTGAGAGGAGACATTAATAGAGCTGGCGCTCGACGAACACATTGTTCCTCCAAGCGCCATACCCGTCCATGGGAGCTTACACTCCTGCCCCTGAAGGCCTGCACAACCTCATCCCCGTGAACGCGCTGCCGTCACTATTCACAACCTCCGGTTTCCTGACAGCCAAGTTAAATAGTTGCGTGTATATGTACAAGGCTCGATTTGACTATAGTACAGAAAGCATTTTTTGCTAAATAAGGATTATGGCAGTCGGAATTAGGCTGAGCGTTGAGCCAGCAAAGCCAAGGTTTTACGCACTCGCCCTGCCATGGATAGTCGAGGGGCCGGTCCTCTTAAGCCGTGTGGGCGTCAGTGCACCGGCGTAAGAACAGGCTCGCCGCTGTTCTTCAACAGGAAGACCAGAAACTTGGCGGGCTTGGTGAGGCTGGCGTTGCGCCCGATGGTGTGCACATCGTTTGGGCCTTCGTAGAAGGTCTGGCCGGGCGTTAGCGTCACCGGCTTTCCGCCCTGCACGCTCATCACAATCGAACCCTCCAGCACGTAGATGAAACCATGCGCATGGTGGCGATGCACGGGGTCGACAGCGCCTGGCGGATAGTCGACGATGAGCATCAGGGTTTCCTTGCCCGGATAATCGGCCAGCGCCTTGGTCATCAATGGCGTCACGCGCGCCGATGCTGGCGCCTGCTGTGCGCTGGCCGTACCGGCTGCCAACAGCAGCAGCACGGCGAGAGTTCTGAAAATAGTCATGGCTTGTTCCTCGTTGCTGGCCTGCGGCCCATGCGTCGTGGTGAGTTCGGCGCGACGACGTACCACGCAGTCGCGCCGATGCCTGATCAGTACAAACCGGATTTGTCCAAGCCGAATGCCTCGTCATATGAGCCGGGTACAGTCTGGAAGCCCACGCTGACGCGATTCCAGGCGTTGATTGACATCACCAGGAAGGTCAGGTCGGACAATTCCTTATCGGACAGCTGCGTGCGAACACGTTCGTAGACGTTATCTGGCACGCCCTGGGCGGGGAGCTGGGTCAGGATTTCAGTCCATGCCAACGCGGCGCGCTCGCGCGGATTAAACAGCGTGGACTCGTGCCAGATCGCGATATGGTGCAGACGGAGCGGTCGTTCACCATGGATCGTGGCTTCCTTGACGTGCATATCCACGCAGAACGCGCAGCCGTTGATCTGCGATGCCCTGATATTCACCAGATCATGAATAGACTCCTCGATCGTGGAGTGCCTAAGGGCCATGCTGAACTCGACGAATTTCTTGAACAGCTCGGGGGATTGCTTCTGGTAGTCAATGCGCTGGGTCATGATGAATCCTCAATGGTTGACAAAGCCCTATGAGGGGTGACTGGGTATCAACCAGTCACACGGGCCGGGACTGACGCGCCGCGGGACACAGTCAAGATGTGAGTCGCTGCTGGCGTTGGGCTATAGGCTTGGCGCGGCGCCGATGCGTTCCTAATCTATCTATAGCACAAATCACGATATGCGGAGCGGGCTCTCGACCTTTAAGATTGAGCTTTAGCTGCCGAATAACCGACGGCATCAAGAACATAAATATTTTTTCAAAGTGAAACTCACCTGGCCTATTCTGAAAATATCCTCAACCATGATAAGATTTCATAGCCATGCCATTATGAGGGGAATCTCTATGCTCAATTTGGATTCGGAGACAATCATCATCAAATGTCCTCACTGTTCAATTAAGTACGAGGAGACAATTTCACGGCTGAAGTACGAACCAAAACTTGCCTGCCCTCATTGCGACAATTACGTTGGAGTCAACCTTCTGGAATTGCATATCGCGCTGGAATCGGTGCAAAAATCCTGTGATGCTTTCCTCAAGAGAATAATGAGAGAGCCCAACCGCAAGCGTTTGCCGTAGGCATCAAATGTTCAATACAGGCGAGTTTTTGCGTATTCCGCGCTGAAAGTTTGTTTTTGCCGTATCTGTTGATGTGCAGTGCTATCGTTCACTTGCCCGATCTCCTCGTCAGTTGTAGGTCGGGCTCCGCCCGACGATCGTAGAATGATGTCGGGCGGAGCCCGACCTACCGATAATTGTGCACGTCGCAGACGATAGAGGATTGCTGAACGCCAACAGGTAATAGACTCAACAGTGGGTACCGGCAGTGGTCAACAATACCGTCTATGCAAATTGCAAGGTAAGCCGGGAGCTGGTTCTGGCAAAACGGGGCTCGACACTCAATTGCGCCTGAGCTACAAACCCGACAACTTTCAAATACCGCCGCTTCTAATAATTAAACTTTAGCTGGGCAAAGAAAGTCCGTTGAGGAAAAGGGTGAAAGATCCAGTACTTGTCATTGTTGACGTTGTTGATGCCGCCGATAGCGGTCCACTGCCGGGTGATTTTGTATTTCGCGATCAAATCGGCGACAACATAGCTCGTTATCCCAGTGTAGGCAAAACCATTCGTATCGCTATTGTTCAACTGGCCAAACTGGCCGCTGCTGTAACGAACACTCACTGAAGCCGTCAGTTTCTCGTTTGCGCGATAAGTGATTATTGCGTTGGCGCGCCACGTGGGAAGTCTGGGTTGGCGTTTGCCGGTTGAGGGAACCGCCGCGTTGGGATTGGCTGCTGTCGGCCCTAATGCCGCCGCTGCCGCATCTGCATCGTGGTTACTGTTTATCCGGGAATCCACCCAGGTGAAATTACCGAGGATATCCAGGCCTTTTATGCCTGCATCCGTTTTCTCACCGGAAACCTCGATGCCATAAGTATCGATTTCGCCCACATTCGAAATAAAGGTTGCTTGCGAAGTGGTGCCGTTAGCCGTAATCAGTCCCGTCTGGGAAAAAATGGCATTTTTTATACGCTCCTGGAACAAGCTGAGACGCAATCTTCCCTTGTCTGGAAAATATTCGGCGGAAAGCTCGGAAGCAAGGGCATCTTCAGGCCGGAGATTGGGGTTTCCATTAACTGATATTGCGGTCGCGCCAGTTCCCACCGTCGTCGTTTGAAACAATTCGGACGCGGTTGCGTACCGATAAGCCTGGCCGATGGCAGCACCGATCTTCACGCGATCCATCGGGCTCCAGGTCAGCTTGCCCTTGGGCGAAAAATTGACTGCGCTCTTGTTAGCCTGATCGACCGTTCTGAGTTCAGTGTGAGCGGGGATACTTCCGTTAGCGGGAATATTTACAGTTGTCGCATTAAAACCGTCATAAGCATGCCATGATTCCAGGCGGCCGCCGACTGTAAAGTTCCAGTCTTCATGAAAATCCCAGGCGTCCTGTATCCAGTAACCTTCAGTCTGCGTCTTTCCGGTCGAGTTTGAAAAGATACTTTGACCGTTGCCGCTTTGCCAATTGCCGGTATTGAACACTGGATTCTTGAGCGTATACAGGTCATGGTGAAAGCCAAAACTGATCTCATGGTAACCCAGCAGATCGACGCTTGGCCGCCAGATGCCCTTGGCGTCAACCGTATGCCAACCGGAGCCGGTCAAACTGGTGATTCTACCCGGTGCATTGCCGGCGAACGCAAGGGTGGGGTCGACCGTGGGTGCGCGAACGGTATCCTTGCCTAAATCAATCACGCTACCCACCAACTCCCAATCAAATTTTCCACCGGTATTGGACCGAAGATTCATGCCGTGCGACCAGGTTGTCTGATCGGTCTGATTGCCCGCAAAGGTGGGGCTATTCGGAGCGGACAGATTGTATCGCCTGCCGCCGATATTGACGAAGCCGCTTTGTACCGGATTCCCCGCTGCATCCCTCAGGTAGCTTTGCGTGTTCGAGCTAGCGTTGTTCTGCCACATGCCCAAGGTATAGGCGATCTTTATGGTTGGGGTAATATCATAGGCCCATTTCCACTTGAAATTATCCTGTACCGTGTGGTTGATGTTCCCCGCGCCCAGCGTCTGGTTGGGCGCATTTGTGGCGTTTGCGCCCGCGAACGCCCCTGTTACCACTGTATCTCCACTGTTGGCTGCGGTGGTCGAGTTGAGTGCTGTCGCAAACGTTATTGGCTGGCTATGGGCATCGAGATGGCTGTAGTCGAACCGGAATGACAAGTCGTTATACCGATGGCCGATATTTCCGGAGTACCGCTGGGTATCGTAGGTTTCTTTTGTGCCATAGAGATTGAAAGTCTGCCAGGATGATTGCGCATCGGCACCCACTTCAAATTTATCCGGCATTCGCGTGGTGATGTTAATCACCCCACCTATTGAATTGCCGGCGTAGGCTGCCGAAAATGGGCCGTACATAATATCGATACGCTCGATTTCAGCGGGCGATACGGTATTCCAGCGAGGCGAACCCGTGTTTGTGTTGTTATTGCCGAGCAACGAAGACAGCAAAATACCATCCGCATAAATCAGGTTGCGCGCGCTGGCTGATGTGCCCGAGGTGCGCATCCCCACGGGCGCGTTGGTGTCACCGATATAGCGACTGCGTACTTGAATGGATGGCATGTACTTAATGGCATCCTCTGTAGCCATGAGGTTGACCGTACTGTCCAGTTTCTCCCTGGTCATGCTCTCTGTGGTCTGGGGTAGCCTGTACCTTTCCTTTTCAGTTTGCTTTGAGATCGGCTTCACTTTTCCTCCGATCGTCATTTCCGGCAATTTAACCGCGGGCTCGCCAGTCGGCGCCTGTTTTTCGGCGGCTCCGGCAGGAGTTTGCGCTATCTCCGTACCAGCGGAACGTGCTGGCGCAGGGGTGCCGGCAAGGGGCTTTTTAATTGGCGCCAATTCGGCCTCGACCTCATCTTTTGCCTGCGACCCATGCTCAGCGGTTGCCCAGACAGAAGATACGCAGAGCAAACTTGCCAAGGCAAACGGCATCGATTTCAGCTTTATATTCGGTTTCATATTTCCTCACCTGCTTTTCTTATTACTGAAAAACAGCTGTTTATCGACGCTGCACGATGTATTTTTAAAAGATTTTCGCCAGTCCGTTGATTCCGCTTGATGTAGTTCAGAAAGCCGAAGTTTTCCATGCCGATCTTGCAGCCGATCGTGATCAGTGAACGCAGGCAACGGAATAGCAGACTGATCAATAATCCAAAGTTCCCACCCTGGAATCGGAACGCGAGAATAATCTATTTCAGTCAGCGCAGGAATGCGGCAAATTGTCGCACTATATAAAACAGTGGTTTATTGATCAGCAAGTTACAGCTCCTGGTTCTTCCATGGCAGCCTTTGAATGAGCAGTCACGATTGGCCTCTAGCTGCAATCGAGAAAATGATTTTTCCCTCATTTTCTATTAGATCAGCGGCTTCCGTTTCGGACATCCGGGAAACAGAGAAGCCCAGGAGTAGTGCAGACATTTACAGGTTCGTAGTCTGTATACCCCCGGGGTATCTATCCGAACTATTCGCCATACTCGGGCGTCGACGCCTCAGCGAAAGTTGGTCAGGCTGAAATCAGGGAATATGTAAATAGACTTGACTATAAAACAAACACTGCTATGAATACATTGAAGGTTTGCAAGAGCTATCGTTTTTCATTTTCAGATGAAGATGCCTATAAAGGCTTATTAATTATGTCGCGACCACCAGCTGAGCGCCGATTTTGAAATTAATCCATTAATCGTTTGAACCACTTGTTATCCGAATCTAAAACAACAGGAGTCACTATCATGAAACAACTGCGCGTGATGGGAACCTTTTCCGCATTGATGGGAATATTGGCTGCGCTTAGCCCTATTGAGGCTATTACCGTATCCCAGGCAGAACCGATGAAACCTTCGAAGATAATCAAGACGGAATATCAATATGCCGCAAAGGTCGCTTGTTCGCTGCTGCTACCGCACCAGGACGGCTCATTGGCGCGCGGCACCTACCGTACGGCTGTCAACATACACAATCCCACCAATAAAGAAGTTACCGTCGCCGCCAAGGTGGCGCTTGCGACACAGTTCGGCTCCGAGCCAGGACCATTCGGCGTAACGCCGTTCAAGGAAGCGGTTCTCCAGCCAGACGGGGCAGTCGGCGTAAACTGATTTGATATTGCAGGTTACTTTTGTCCCATTGATGGCGTTTGTGTCGATTTTGCATTCCTGGAAGGATTCCTGGTAATAAAAAGTCCGGTGCCCCTGGACGTGGTTGGCGTTTATACCGCCCGGCATACGGATGGAGAAGTTGAATCCATCGATGTAGAAGCGGTGGATCCGCGGCAGATTCGCGAAACGGTCAAGATTGGTGCGACAGAGCCAACCAAACCGGGCGGCGGGAAACGCGTCGATTATCCGCCCAAGGGGAGCTCCGCCTATGGCGAGAAGGAACCGAAACAAATGTGTGGAGGAATTGCCGGATTTCCATGCCCTGATGGCAAGAAGTGTGTGGATGATCCTTCTGACAATTGTGATCCCACCCGTGGTGGCGCCGACTGCAGCGGTATTTGCGTGAAATAACTGCGCTCGGTTTAGAAAGAGTTTGTTTTAAAGTTTAAAGCGCAACGCTTGAGCTTGGTCTTGTTGATGGACGGCTGTATCCATGGGGGCACGTGGAAACAACGTTCCGGACACCTGAGACGATCCAATGCGACACGTCTATGACGTCATCATCGTTGGTGCGGGGCCCGCAGGTTGTGCGGCCGCCCGCACTTTAGCCAGCGCTGGCTTTTATGTTGGTTTGTTTGACAAGGCGATCTTCCCGCGTGACAAAACTTGTGGGGACGCCTTGATTCCTGATGCGCATCACGCGCTGAAAAAACTCGGCCTGATGGAGCGCGTTACCAAAATCTCCTGCCCTGCCAAAGGGATGCGTCTGATTGGCTTCAATGGCAGCAGCGTTTTGATCCGAGCGGATAGCGCTTGTGTGCCGCGCCTGAAATTGGATGAGTTATTGCTGGAGAGCGCCATGGAAGCCGGTAGCGAGTTTATACCTGACCACGAGTTCGTCGGCATTCTTGATGAGAACGAGGAAAATTACCAGGTGGAGTTCTCGAGAAATGGTAATTATGTCTTCGCGAGGGCACATTGGATATTGCTGGCAACCGGTGCTAATGTCAGGTCAATTCAGCACGCTGGCTTATTGCTGAGAGCTGAATGTCGCAATTTCGCGGCTCGCCAGTATGTGCGTAATGAACGCTTGGCAAGAGATCTGCACGAGCTGACATTTACTTTTGATCCCTCGGTGAAGGGCGGTTATGGCTGGATTTTTCCGGGGCCGGATGCAATATTCAATATCGGCATCGGATTCTTTGGTTCCGCACATAAATACTGCAACCCTCGTCGCAGCTACGAGCGGTTTATTGCCAAATTACCCCTTGCTCAAGACTTGATGCGAGATGGCAAGATCATCAGCCCTCTCAAAGGCTCACCACTTCGCACCGGCTTGTCCGGTACGCGCTTCGCCCGCGGTGGCTTGCTGGGCATCGGAGAATGCATCGGCGCGACTTTTCCACTTACCGGCGAGGGAATCGGAAAAGCAATGGAAACGGGCATTCTTGCGGCGGAGGCGATTATGGCCCAATACGATCTAGGTCGCGCCGCTGTAGCCCAAGCCTATACCCAAAGTATAAAAGCCCTCCAGCCAAAGTTTGAAGTCTACCGTAAAGCCGAATTTTTATTTAACTGGCCGTACCTGACCAACAAGCTAGTGGGGCATACCGCTAAAAGCGAATATACGCGCGGCAAAGTGGAAGGGTTGTTTAACGAAACGTCCGATCCCGGTTTTTTGCTAACGCTCTCAGGATGGATGAGGATTCTTTTCGCTAATCGGTGAAGCTATGCTTCAATATCGCCTCTATTGATTAGCTCTGTTGATGGGCCAAGTGAATAGTATGAATTTCGTCATTCCGGGGCTTGCCCGGAATACAGTCCAAGCTGACGACGGCATACTTTACATGCCGCCGCAGGCCAGGTCCCACCCCGTAGCGAGACGCAATGACTTGGTTTATTTCTACACGGCAAATACCCGACAAAAAACCGGCCGAATCATCCGGCCGTTGTATTCCTGGTGGAGCTAGGGCACGAGCAGAATTGGCCTAATGCTCTTTCTTGATCTTTATGTGACTTATGACCTTCGTGACACCTTCGACGGCGTGAGCGATCGAATGTGCTTTATCGATTTCAGCTTGACTCCTGGCTGTGCCGCTCAGCACTACTACACCATTCTTATCTGTATCAACCATGATATGCATCGCGCTGACATCCTTTTCGGCCGCCAACCTGGCTTTGATCTTGCTGGTGATTACCGAATCCTTAACAAATTCACCCACACTTGAATCCGAGTCGTGACTTGCGGAAAAGCCCATAACAGGCATCCATAACGTCCCGATCACAAATATACTTGCCAAAAGCTTAGTTGTTTTCATTGTCTTATCCTTCGAAATTGGGTAGGGATACAGAATGTCACTTCCCTCGTGCTCGGTCTGTACGGTGCCGTACACTGGCGCTGCGCCGTAGCGCTCTATATAGCGCTATTCACTTCAGAATGGTACGACACAAATAGGTGCCGTGAAATAAATTAACGGATCGGGATAAAAAGCTTTAATACAGCGAAAGAAGACGGTGTATCGTTGGCGGTAGCTAGCAGCCTGTCGGGCTTGAAGATCACAGCGAAAAAGTGACTGGGTGAGGAGGATTTTAAGGATTTTGAAGGTCAATAATTATTCTATTGGCCGAAAAAGCGGCGAGATATGAACCAGCCAGACGCTTTTGCAGCGATTTCCTTTAAGTACGCAGGCTGCTAAGGGTAGGACCAAGGTATCCATCGGTACGCGCTTGACATACCATTACCCAAATGAAGCATGGAAGGATCTCGGTTCATGCTCCACTACTGCGCGACAAAGTTGTATTACGCTTAATTGCTTGATTTTTTGGTAGCGAATCCCAGATTCGAACTGGGGACCAACGGATTATGATTCCGCTGCTCTAACCACTGAGCTAATTCGCCACGTATAAGCCGAAGAGGTCGAATTTTGCCTTCAGCAAGGGACGCTGTCAAGATTAACAAGGATTTCCCGCTGCTATCTCCATGATCTTGCAGGAAGAAAAAAGATGGCTTTAGCTGAGTTTCATAATACGTTCCGGTATGACGTTTAGCGTCCGGTGATATTCCAACCTCATCCCACCTAAACCAAAGCCTGTATAATGCCTTTATGAAATTCGACGTCATTATTGTCGGCGGTGGCCTGGTTGGAGCGAGCCTGGTCCTTGCTCTCAAAGACAGCGGCCTCAAAATAGCATTGGTGGAGTCGCGCCCGCCTCTTCCGCTACCCGCTGACGACAGTTGGGACAGCAGAATCTATGCCATCAGTCCAGGCAGCATGGCCTTCCTGCAAAACCTGGGGGTCTGGCAAACGCTCGACAAATCCCGGATGAGCCCGGTATACAACATGGCCGTGTTTGGCGATGATAGCGCCGCACGCATTGATTTCAGCGCTTATGATATCGAATTCCCGGAACTCGCTTTCATACTGGAGAATCGCCAGCTTCAGGCTGCGGTATGGGAGGCTCTCAAGCGTCGAAAAAAACATCTGAAGATTTTCTGCCCCGCGCAATGTGTCTCGATTACATGGGCTGACACTCATGCCGATCTGCAGCTCGCCGATGGCAACGTGTTGCAAGGGTCGCTGATCGTCGGCGCGGATGGCCTGAATTCCTGGGTACGCGAGCAGGCAGAAATCACAGTGGTGCGGCGTTCCTATCAGCAGACAGGCGTAGTAGCCAATTTCAACGCCGAGCAGCGCCACAATAATATCGCTCACCAGTGGTTCCGGCGAGACGGGGTATTGGCGCTCCTTCCATTGCCCGGCAACCTGGTATCCATGGTGTGGTCGGCCAAGGAAGAGCAGGCGCGCAAGTTACTGAGCCTACCCGAAGCAGAATTGTGCCAGCAGGTTGCCGAGGCTTCGTGCCACACCCTGGGCGAGATGCAACTCGTCACGCAGCCTGCTGCTTTTCCGCTTAATTTCGTGCACGTGAAAAAGCTGGTGCAGCCGCGTCTTGCGCTTGTTGGCGACGCCGCGCATGGCATTCATCCCCTTGCCGGGCAAGGTGTGAATCTGGGCTTGCGCGATGCGCATGAACTGGCCTCTACCCTCATGGCGCGGGGCTTGCAACCGGACTGCGGTGATTACCAGTTGCTGCGGCGTTATGAGCGGGTACGCAAGGAAGACATCCTGGCCATGGAGCTGGTTACTGATGGGTTACAAAAGTTATTCAGCAATCCTAACCCGACACTGATTCGCTTGCGTAATCTAGGGCTGGGAATCACCAACCGCCTACCCCTCATAAAAGACCGTTTGATGCAGCACGCATTGAGCTGAAACCGAGCCATGGATTGATCGGCTCAAGTACCGTCAGGCTAACGATCAGGCATCAAAAACTACATAAATCTAAATCCGGCAGTTGACCGCTCATTTGTCAACAAAACGCTATAATTGAAAAGGATTTTTCGTACCCCATGAGCTTCACCTTTTTGGTGAGCTCGCTACGGGGCGGATTGAACAGTTTTTGCGGCACAGCGCTGCGTTGCAACTCCTTGGAATGGAATGACCATTCCGCGTCGTTGCGCCTTGCTCTGCGCCTCAAAAACCGCTCACGCCACCCCGTCTAACTGCCGAATTCAGGTTAAACGGAGCAATCAGACCATGCGTATAAATCTTATCTTCTCTTCGCTGCTATTGTGCTTCCTTTTCGGTACGGCTTTTGCTGATGAGGCGTCTTTGAAAAAAGCGATCCAGGCAAATTTCCCGGGGGAGAAAATCGAAAGCCTGAAGAAAACTTCCTATCTCGGGCTATACGAAGTTGTGGTCGGTGGAGAGTTGTTTTATACCGATGAAAAAGCATCCTACCTTTTTTTCGGTCATGTCGTTGATCCACAGACGAAGCAAAGCTTGACCACCACACGCTTGCAGCAGATAAAGGATACACGGCGGATAAGTATTGACTCTCTTCCCTTGGAGTTTGCAATTAAAGCAGTCAAGGGAAATGGAAAGCGCAAGCTCGTGGTTTTTTCCGACCCGAATTGCCCGTATTGCAAGCGTCTGGAACAAGAACTGGCCAACGTTAACGATGTGACTGTCTATACGTTGCTTTACCCAGTGCTTAACGGCTCGGTACCTACCGCCACTTCAATATGGTGTTCACCTGACCGGCTCAAGGCTTGGGAGGATTTCATGCTTAAAGATATTGCACCTACCGGAAAAGACTGTGAGACCCCGATTGGCAAACTTCTTCAGGCGGGCCAGAAGAACGGGATAAGCGGTACCCCGACGCTGATTTTTGCGGATGGCTCGCTTGCGCCAGGATTGATGGCCGCTGAAGCCATAGAAAAGAAACTGGGTGGGTCATCCGCAAAATGACAGGCAATGAGATTGTGGCGTCTGTCCGGTCAAGTTCAATTCCTTCTGGTCTGAACTTCCGGTACATAGCCGGCAGGCATTAAAACCCACATCTTGCCTGGCTGTTTCATCTTGCCTGCCTGTTCCGCTGCCTCGGTTCCAAAACCCCAGAAGAAATCGGCGCGAACATTTCCCTTGATGGCCCCGCCTGTATCCTGCGCCACCATGAGCCGATAAAGCTGCTTATCGGTATTAGGCCAGGTCGTGGCGAGAAAAACCGGTGCGCCCTGAGGCACGGCCCGAGGGTCGACAGCAAGGCTTCTGCCGGCGGTCAGCGGTACACCGAGCGAGCCTAGCGGTCCCGGCACGGCGGTTGGCACCTCGCGGAAAAAAACAAAGCTCGAGTTCTGCCGTAATAATTCGCCCAGCTTATGCGGATTTCTCTGACCCCATGCCCTGATTCCTTGCATCGAAGCTTTTTCCAGGGGTAACTCGCCGCGCTCCACCAACAATTTTCCGATGGATTTATAGGGATGGCCGTTTTGTTCGGAATAGCCCACGCGCACGACCTCACCATTCTCGAGTTGCACCCGGCCCGAACCCTGTATCTGCAGGAAAAACAGGTCGATCTCATCATCCACCCACAGCAGTTCCCTTCCCTGTAGTGGCGCAGGATTACTCACAATGTCAGACCGGCTATAATACGGTACGATTTTGCGGCCTTGCAACCGCCCTCTCAGCCGCATATTTTTGAGTTCCGGGTAGATCTCGCTCAGGTCAACCACCAGAAGTTCATCAGGCGTGCTGTAAAGCGGATAGCGATAATGCTTCGATTGCTTGCGGCTTCCTTTTAACAGCGGCTCATAGTAGCCGGTGATGAGGCCATCGTCGCTACCATCGGAATTCAGTACCTGATGGGGCACAAAGCGGCTCTCGAAAAATCTTCGCAGCGTAGCCCCGTCTTGTCCACGCACGGCGGCAGCCTGGATGCAGGTTTCGCCCCACAGCGGCTTATTTTTTAGAACAGCGCAGCTTCGGAGGAAGGCATCCCATGCGGGTAGGATATCGTCCTCTGCCCAACCCGTCAGGGAGCCCCAGTCGGTTGGCTTGAGCATGGGTACCAGAGAGGTTGGCGCAGCCGGCGTTTCCATAGCGACGGGCGGAGTCGGTGCCGTGGACATCATGGTGCACGCGTTGAGCAATAGTAACGCGGCAACAGCAAGCGAGGCCGATTGGTCTTTCATCAGATTATGGGTTAGAGTTGCGTATGATAAATATACATCATGCTTGATCCTATGTGGATATTACTGCTGGAAGCGGGTGTCGCTCTATCGTTATTTATTCTTGTCGTCTGGTGGACAGCCAAGCCGCGCAAGAAAGATGACGAAGACGACGAAAATGACGGAAAAAACGAATAAAACGCTTTGCTCAAAAGGTGACAGGCGTTTGCCGGGATAGTCGCATCCGCGCCATACGGCAAAGATTGATGGCGGAAGATCAAAAAATTCCGTAACAGTTTCCGCAACTATTCCCAAATATAAATATAATGCGAGTCCACAAGTTATTTGGCAGAATACTCACTTTATGAGTATGGTTTTGTTACGCTGGGGAGCAAAATGAGATACCAAAGTTTTCAGGAGTTCTGCGCTTACATAGCCGAGCGGAACCCGGGCCAACCCGAATATCTGCAAGCGGTTGCAGAAGTCATGGAGAGCCTCTGGCCTTTTATCACCGAAAACCCCCGCTATGGCGAGCACGGCATTCTGGATCGTCTGATAGAAGCGGAGCGGGTAATCATTTTCCGGGTCTCCTGGGTAGATGACAAGGGCGAAGTGAATGTCAACCGTGGCTACCGGATCCAGCACAGTTCCTCCATTGGACCTTACAAGGGCGGCACTCGTTTTCACCCCTCGGTGAATCTTTCCATCCTTAAATTTCTGGCGTTCGAGCAAACTCTCAAAAATGCGCTCACCACGCTGCCCATGGGTGGCGGCAAAGGGGGCGCGGACTTCAATCCCAAGGGCCGGAGCCAGGGAGAGATAATGCGTTTCTGTCAGGCTTATATGAGCGAGTTGTTTCGCCATATTGGTTCGGATATCGATGTGCCGGCCGGGGATATCGGTGTTGGCGGGCGAGAAGTTGGCTTCATGGCGGGCATGATGAAAAAGCTCTCCAACCGTGCCGACTGCGTTTTTACGGGCAAGGGGCTGAGTTTTGGCGGATCGCTGATTCGTCCGGAAGCCACCGGTTACGGCACGGTGTATTTCGCCGAGGAAATGCTCAAGCAATCCGGCCGCGCGCTCGACGGGATGCGGGTTTCCGTCTCGGGCTCGGGGAACGTTGCGCAATATGCCGTGGAAAAAGCGATGGCGCTCGGGGCCAAAGTAATAACCATGTCCGACTCCAGCGGGACTGTGGTGGATGAAGAGGGCTTCACCCCTGAAAAACTGGCTGAGCTGATGGAATGCAAGAACCTTCGCTATGCGCGAATCAGCAATTATGCGGAATGCGCGAAAGCCAATTTTATTCCCAACATGCGTCCTTGGCATATTCCGGTCGATGTCGCCTTGCCATGCGCGACCCAGAACGAGCTAAGTGATGAGGATGCGGCGAACCTGATCAACAACGGCGTGATCTGTGTCGCTGAGGGCGCCAATATGCCTTCCACGGCGGAGGCGGTAAAACGCTTCGAACGCAGCGGTGTTCTTTACGCACCGGGTAAAGCGAGTAATGCGGCGGGCGTGGCTACCTCCGGTCTCGAAATGAGCCAGAACGCCATGCGTCTCTCATGGCCTCGGAACGAGGTGGATGCCAGGTTGCTCGAAATCATGCAGGCTATTCATCGGTCCTGCCTCCAATATGGCCGGCGCAATGACGGCACCATCAGTTATGTCAACGGCGCCAACGTTGCGGGCTTTGTAAAAGTAGCGGATGCAATGATTGGTCAGGGCGTGATCTGATCACTGCGGTGATGTCAACCCTTATCAACCTCTTGTCAACCTCTTCCGCCTCATCTGGCTTTATCTGACCCACACTGTCTTTATGTTAACGAATTCGCGTATGCCGTGATACGACAGTTCCCTGCCAAACCCGGAAGCCTTTGTGCCCCCAAAGGGCAGGCGCGGGTCGGATCTGACCATGCCGTTAATGAAGCTGCAGCCCGCCTGGATTTGCCGTACAAGCCGTTCGGCGTTTTCCGTGTCACGGCTCCAGATGCTTGAACCCAGACCGAAGCGGGTATCGTTGGCAATGCGAATGGCCTCTTCTTCATTTTCTGCACGTATCACGGCGGCCACGGGGCCGAATAGCTCTTCATGATATGCCCGGGTTTTTGCCGTTACCCGATCCAATATCGATGGCGGGTAGTACGCGCCCTCTCCTCGCATTGGTTCGCATCCCATAATCGCTTGCGCGCCTTGTCCGATAGAATCGACGACCTGCCGATGTAAATCTTTCCGCAGATCAAACCGTGCCATCGGCCCGATCTGGGTTGTTTCATTCATGGGATCACCTATTTTCAAGTCTTTTGTTTTTTTTATAAACAGCGATACAAACTCATCGGCAATGTCTGCTACCGGAATGATGCGCTTTGCAGCTATGCATGATTGTCCACAGTTCTGAAACCTTGATTTCACAGCGAAAGTGGCGGCAAGTTCGAGATCGGCATCTTTCAGCACGATGAATGCATCCGATCCGCCCAGCTCCATGACGCATTTTTTCAAGTGCCGACCGGCATGAGAAGCCACTTCGCGCCCAGCGGACTCCGAACCCGTAAGTGTTACCGCGTTGACGTGCTGGCTAGCAATAACCTTGGCTACGTCGGCAGACTCGATCATGAGTGTCGCAAATAGATGTGGGGGAAATCCCGCATCGCGGAACAATTGCTCTAGCGCCAACGCGCATTGAGGGACGTTTGAAGCATGCTTCAAAACACAGGCGTTGCCTGCCATCAACGCTGGGGCGGCAAAACGAATCACCTGGAAAAATGGAAAATTCCATGGCATCACACCCAGCACGACGCCTGCCGGTTCGTAGGAAACATAGCTCTTGCCCGCATCAGTCTGAACCATTTCCGGCTGCACGAAATGCTCGGCGTGCACTGCGTAGTAATCACAGACAAGAGCGCATTTTTTTATCTCTGCATGGCCCTCGCGCACTGGCTTCCCCATTTCAATGGCCATTAGCGCGGCATATTCGTCGATTCGTTCGTGCAACAGCTTGACAACGCTGTGCATGCGCTCGGCCCGGTCGGGGAGCGTCATTTGCGCCCAGGTTCGCTGCGCATTCCAGGTTTTTTCCAAAGCTGCCGCAAGATGATGACTATCCCAACTGGGATAGGTTTTTAGCGTTTCATTGGTGGTGGGGTTCAGGCTGATATATGGCATGATGTGCTATTCTTCAGGAAGAGAAACGCCCTATCCGAACGGGAGACAAATGCGTATGGCGTAAGCCGGTATTTCACCCAATTTTTCAGCTCAATCAATTATTTTATAGCAGGTTATGAAAATCTTTTTTGCAATGTTATTTTTTGCTATGTCTGCCGGAACCGTGGCCGCGAGCCAGGATGACGATTTCATGACCATGAGGCAAGCGTTTCAAAGCGGTGACGCCAGCCGGGTGGCGGCATATGCGCAACGCCTGAGAGGGCATGTACTGGAGCCTTACGCAATCTACTATCAGCTATACCCTCAGCTTGAGAATATCGCCGTGAGCACACAGACGGTCAAAGGTTTTCTCGATCGTTATAAGGATAGCCCGCTGAGCGACAAACTACAGGGTGAATGGCTAAAAAGTCTCGGCAAGGCACAGCAATGGGCATTATTTGCAGAGGGATATCCGGATCTCATCAACAAGGATATTGAGCTTACCTGTTATTCACTTCAACACCGTATCGCCACAAACGATGCCAGTGCATTTACCGAGGCGCGCCCATTATGGTTTAACGCACGGGACATGCCGGAAAGCTGCACGGCGTTGTTCGATGCGCTGGATCTTGCCGGGGAACTGACGGTGGAAGATGTATGGACGCGCCTGCGTCTCGCGCTCGAAGCGGGCAATGTAGGAGTAGCGAAACGCATCAATGAATATCTGCCGGAAAATGAGGCGCTCAATGCGCGCCAGCTTGACTCTGCCGCTGGAAATCCATTGCGCTTTCTGGAAAAACATCGGCATGAGATCGATACTCGTGCCGAGCGTGAAATCGCTCTTTTTGCAATACTGCGTTTGCTCCGTAACAACCCCGAACAAGCTTATGCCTATTGGCCGAGAATGCGCGCGCGATTCAGCGATGCGGATCACACGTATTTCATGGTGCAATTGGCGGATCAGGCGGCGCGAAAGCTGAATCCGCGCGCCCTTGACTGGTTTGCGGAAGCCGCCAGTGCCGACACCCCAGTGGTGTTATCGGATGCACAACTCGGGTGGAAAACGCGTGCCGCCCTGCGTGCCGGTGATTGGGATCGGGTGCTGGATGCGATTGAAGCCATGTCTGCTTCGGAACAGGAGACAGGCGTATGGCGTTATTGGAAAGCGCGGGCGCTGAAAGCCAGAGGTAAAACAACGGAAGCGAATGTTATTTTCGCTCCCCTGAGCACCGAGCACAACTTTTATGGCCAACTGGCGGAAGAGGAACTGGGCGTAACGATCGGCGTTGCGACCGAACCCTATAAACCCACGTCGAAGGAGATTGCCGCCATCGAGCGGCTGCCGGGAATAAAACGGGCCCTTGCCTTGTATCGCCTGAATCTGCGAACGGAAGCCACACGCGAATGGGCTTGGGCGATACGCGATTTCGACGATGGACGCTTGCTTGCCACCGCTGAAGTTGCGCGGCGTCATGGAATCTATGACCGTGCCATCAATACGGCGGATAAAACGGTACGGCAGCATGATTTCACCTTGCGTTTTCTCGCTCCTCACCGCGATGCGCTGCGTAACCTCGTGAAGCAACAGGAACTCGACGAGGCCTGGGTATACGGACTCATCCGTCAGGAAAGCCGGTTCATCAGCGATGCCAGATCCAGTGTCGGTGCGACGGGCTTGATGCAGTTGATGCCGGCTACCGCGAAATGGGTATCAAAAAAAATGGGCGTCCGGAAATTTTCCCCCACGCGCGTATCCGAGATAAACACCAATCTGACTCTGGGTACGTATTATCTCAAGCATGTGTTGACACTTTCGGACAACCAGCCACTGCTGGCTTCTGCCGCCTATAATGCCGGCCCTGGGCGGGCGCAGCAATGGCGCGGCGACAAGGCGATGGAAGGCGCAATTTACGCCGAAACCATCCCTTTCAATGAAACCCGCGACTATGTAAAAAAAGTCATGAGCAACGCGATGTATTACGCCAACACCTTCGGACATCCGACGACGGCGCTCAAGCATCGGCTTGGGGTTGTGATGTCCCGAGAGGAGAGCGAGCGATTTTCAGAAGCGAAGAGTAAACAATGAACATCAAAAACGTCTGTATTTTTGGCGGCAGCGGATTTGTTGGCCGGCATCTTGCAAATCTCCTGACCACGCAGGAAATCTACATGCGGATTCCTACCCGCAGCTACAAGCGCGCCAGGGGTCTGCTGGTTTTACCCACTGTACGCCTGGTGGAAGCGAATATTTACGATGATGCGGAACTTGACCGACTCCTGATCGGCATGGATGCGGTCATCAACCTGGTGGGTATTCTGCATGGGGACTTCAACACTGTGCACGTGGAACTCCCGCGTAAAATTGTGGCTGCATGCAAGCGCAATGGTATAGCGCGTTTACTGCACATGAGCGCACTGAATGCCGATCCTGGCCAACCCAGCGCGTATTTGCGCTCCAAGGCCGAAGGTGAAAAAATCGTGATGACGTCCGGCTTGACCGCAACCAGCTTCAGGCCGTCCGTAATTTTCGGCCCCGGAGATTCGTCGCTTAGCCTGTTTGCCAGGCTGGCGTGGCTCCCGGTGTTGCCCCTGGGATCACCCAATGCAAAATTTCAGCCGGTATTCGTCAAAGATGTCGCGCACGCATTTGCTGCCAGCCTGACAGCAACCCACACCTTTGGTCAGCGCTATGATCTGTGTGGCCCGCAATGCTACAGCCTGCGGCAATTGGTGGAATATGCCGCGCACATCACCGGACAAGACCCGGCCATTATCGGCCTCAATGACAGCCTTTCTTATCTGCAGGCGATGATAATGGAGTTTCTACCCGGAAAACTCGTGACCCGTGACAATTATTATTCAATGAAAGTGGACAGCGTCTGCAATTGTGACGACCCTGGCAATTTTGCGGAAGCCTGGGGTATTTCGCCCACTGCCTTGGAAGAAGTGGCCCCAATATATCTGGCGGGCGATGTGCCGCGGGAGCGATACGATGATTTTCGCGCTGGACGATAGTCCAGTCCTTCCAGGATATACTCATAATGAAGACTTATCTGGTAGGCGGTTCCGTTCGCGATGAAATTCTGGGCTTGCCGGTAACCGACCATGATCATGTGGTTGTAGGATCATCGCCGGACGAGATGATACGGCTTGGCTATCGTCCGGTAGGAAAAGATTTTCCTGTTTTCCTTCATCCCCAGAGTCAGGAGCAATATGCGCTGGCACGTACCGAGCGTAAGGTGTCGCGCGGGTACAAGGGCTTCGAAGTTTATGCCTCGCCTGAAGTCACCTTGCAGGAGGACCTGGCGCGACGCGATCTCACCATCAATTCCCTTGCCAAGGATCAGGATGGCACTATCATCGACCCGTTTGGCGGCCTGTCTGACCTCGAAGCCGGGCTACTGCGTCACATAAGCCCGGCATTCGCTGAAGACCCGGTTCGTGTGCTGCGAACCGCTCGTTTTGCCGCCCGCTTCGGTTTCCGAATCGCACCCGAGACCCTCGCGCTGATGAGCGAGATGGTGCACAACGGTGAAGTGGATGCGCTGGTACCGGAACGCGTCTGGCAGGAATTTGCGCGCGGTTTAATGGAACAACGACCTTCGCGCATGTTCTATGCGCTCCGCGAGTGTAGCGCGCTCGTCCGTATCATGCCTGAAGTGGACGCCTTGTTCGGGGTACCCCAACCGGCGCAACATCATCCTGAAATTGATACCGGCGTGCATGTGATGATCGTTATTGACCATGCCGCTTCCAGGAATTATTCCCTGCCAGTACGGTTCGCCTCGCTGACGCACGATCTTGGCAAAGGCACGACTCCACCGGAGGAATGGCCGCGCCATATTGGTCACGAAGCACGAAGCGTCAAGCTGGTGAAAAACTTATGCGAGCGCATCAGGGTACCTAACGAAGCGCGCGACCTCGCTTTACTGGTCGCACGCTACCATGGCGACGTGCATCGTGCCGCAGAGCTGCGGCCCGTCACTATCGCCAATATGTTGCAAGTTGTGGATGCCTATCGCAAACCGGAACGCTTCGAAGAATTTTTGCAGGCTTGCTCCTGCGATTTTCACGGTCGGCCCGGCTATGTGGAAAAGCCTTACCCCCAGGCTGAGCGGTTACGCGACGCGTTCGATGCGGCCAGAAGCGTGGATGCGGGCGCAATTGCCACTGAGTTGACCAAAACCATCTCCGATCCCACTCGCCTGCCGGGCGCGATCAATAGCAGGGTGAGCGAAGCCCGCATTGCCGAGATCAAAACCCGGCTGGCTTAATCGCCGCGACAACCGGCTGATATGTTCTATACGATTTGCGGTAGGCAGTAGGATGGGTGGAGCAAAACGCAACCCATCATTTGGGCTGACATCTACCTGCGTCACCTTGAAAATCACTTAGCGAACCTGACAAGATGCGGCGGTATCGTTCGTAAATCGATGCGTACGTTGCCCGGTTTTGATGGATTGCGCTTGCTCCACCCATCCTACAAATCTGTGGAACCGAATATGCAATCTCACCATCGCTTGCGGTGCAAGATATCGGTCCTTCAACTGTGGCAATGGCCCCGGACGCCGCGCTTTTCGAAATAGCGTTGATGGTATTCCTCCGCGGGATAAAACTCGGAGGCCGGCAAAATTTCCGTGACAATAGGCTCGCGCCAGCGCCCACTTTGCTGTAATTTTTCCATGGACGCTTTTGCCGCAATCTCCTGCTCAGGCGTGTAAAAGAAAATCGCCGAACGGTATTGCGTACCTACGTCCGGTCCCTGCCGATTGGGTGTGGTGGGATTGTGGCAATTCCAGAACACATCGAGCAACTCATCGTAACCAACCTGAGATGGATCGTATTCCACCTGCACCACTTCGGCATGACCGGTCTCACCCGAGCATACATCGCGATAAGCAGGATTTTTGATATGCCCGCCCGCATATCCGCTTATCACCTCATTCACGCCCTTGACCGCCCGAAAAGCAGATTCCACGCCCCAGAAACAACCTGCTCCAAAAATTGCTTTTTCTGTTGTCATTCCGGCACCTCCTCCACGTAACCACGTAACCGACTCATATGCCCATGCTGATGTTCGAACGGATCGCCAGCATAACCGGAGAATAGCTTTCGTTCTCTATCAAAAAATTCAGAATACCACGCTGGCTGCAAAGCCATCAAACATAGTGGAGCAAGATTTAGTGCCAGTGCCGGCCTGCTCTGGCGCCGCCCGTCATGGATAACATGCAAAAATCAACTGAAAAATCCGGCATGGTTATCTCGGCTTCCGCGGTGCGTTGGCGAATAGGCGGTCATAAAGAAAATTGGGGAGGAACTTTAAAACCCGGGCGACAATCGCCATCTGCCAGGGAATCACGGTGAACAGTACCTTGTTCTCGATAATACGCACGATTTTTTCCGCAACCTCTTCCGCTGTAAGAAGGAAGGGCATGCGGAAGGGGTTATTCGCCGTCATCGGTGTCGCAACATAGCCGGGACAAACGGTTATGACCGATACACCATTGCGGTGCATCTCGACTCGCAGGCTTTCGAGATAGCTGATGGCGGCAGCTTTGGAGGCTGAGTAAGCGCCGCTTCCTGGAAGACCCCGATAGCCTGCAACGCTGGCAATGCCGACCAGGCTGCCTTGTCCGGCTGTCCTCATTACGGAAATAAACGGCTGGAAGAGGTTCACCATGCCGATCACATTGGTTGCGAGGATACTCTCAAAAACTTCGCTATCCTCGGCATATTCGGTAAGCGTACCGCTACTGATGCCCGCATTGGCAATGACGATATCCGGGCAGCCATGGCGGCGCATGAAATCGCGCGCGGCGGCTTGCATTGCGCCGGCATCGCGGACATCGGCCACATAGGTCGATGCACCCGGTAATTCTGCCGCAAGAGTTTCCAATAAATCCGCGCGCCGTGCGATTAGACCCAGCGTTGCCCCCAGACGGGCATAGTGTCGCGCCAATGCTCTACCCAAGCCACTGGATGCCCCACTTATGACAACTTTCAACGGCATCGAACAGCGTCTCGATATCGCACTATTTCTTTACCCGCTCCTTGCGCACTTTTTCAATCAACTCATCCATCGTTCTGATGGTGTCGTCGGGCGTGCCACCCATTTTTCCGCTGGTGAGGTAGCGACCATCCACCACTATCGCCGGCACGCCTGTGAGGCTGTAATCCTTGGACATGTGCGTTGACCGCGACGCCTGGTTTTGCACCGAGAAGGAGTTGTAGGCATCGATAAATTTCTTCCGGTCTATTCCCTGCTTCGCCATCCAGTCGAATAATACCTCGTCCTTGGTCAAATCGATTTTGTCGCGATGAATGGCCTCGTAGACCTTGTCATGCAGCCGGTCTGTCTCGCCTAGCGCGTCCAGCGCATAGAAGGTTTTAGCCCCGGGAATCCAGTTTGCGCGAAAGATGGCGGGAACGTAACGAAAGCTCACATCTTTAGGCTTTCGCTTCAGCCATGCCTTGATTCGCGGATGAAGTTCATAGCAATGCGGACAACCGTACCAGAAGAATTCTATGACTTCAATCTTGCCGTCACTGTCAGTTGGCCGAGGTTGGGGCAGAAGCGTGTAATCCGTCCCTTCAACAATTTCGGCGCGAGCGGCTGAAATACCAGTGAGGCTTATGCCGACCAGAAAGAGGACCGCCGCAAGCAAACGCAATGAATTCATTTTTTTCTCCTGGAAATAGACTGCATATTTATTACGCGCCGTTTATTCGCGCCCGACAGCGAGACTAAAACATTCCTTCTTTACTGCACTCCTTCATGTATTTTAACGAGACTGCTCTGCACACCGCTTTGTTGCAGGGACGCCCGAACCCGGTTGCTATCAGCAACGCTGGAAAAAGGTCCTACACGTACCCTGTGCCAGGTACCTTTTTCCGGCAAATTGGCGGCTTGAACAGATGCTTCCACTCCGAGCATGGCCAGTTTCGCTTTCAAGTTGTCCGCGTCATCGGCATTCTGGAAAGACCCTGCTTGAAGAAAGTATTTATCCTGGGAAGAAGTCCGCTGCGCAGCCTGCTTGATCTGGTGCTCCGGCACGGACTCCTCGGCATCGGGCAGGATTTTGTAGAATTCAAAGCGTGGTTTGGCATCGGGGACGTTGGCCGGCTTGGCTTCCATGCCTGAGGATTGTGCCGGTCTTTCAGTTTGAGTTGCGGCACTTTTCGCCGCGGCGCTCTCCGCAACCTTGTCCTGGGATATAAATGGGCTGGGCGCCTGATTGATGTACATCCATGTGCCGATGGCACTGAGAAGGCCCAGCGCATAGCCGATAAGTACCCCTAGGAGAAGCGTGCTTTTGCTTTTGGCGAAAATTGAAGAGTTGGTGTGGGTTTTATAATCTCGGCTCATGGGAAGCTTATTCAATATGATGGCTACATTTTACCCGGCGCGCTTACGCCCAGCAGTTTCAAACCATTGCTCAATATTTGCCGGATCGCGGCAATTAGCCCTAGCCGGGCCAGTCGCAGCGAAATTTCCGGAACGAGAAAACGGGTAGCATTATAGTAACTGTGAAACTCACTCGCCAGTTCTCTGAGGTAGAAGGCGATCAGATGAGGAGAAAGTTCCTTCGCTGCTGCCTCCACCATTTCAGGATAGTCGATCAGCTTCTGCAAAAGAGATAATTCTGCGGGGTCTGTCAGCGGGGACATATCCGCTGTATGAAGCATCGCCGGGTCTTCACCCCATTGTTCCAGCACGCTGCAAACCCTTGCATGGGCATATTGCACGTAATAAACGGGGTTATCGTTGCTTTGTGATTTAGCCAGGTCCAGGTCAAAATCCAGATGCTGGTCGCTTTTACGCAATACGTAAAAAAAGCGTGCCGCGTCGTTTCCCACTTCCTGACGTAATTCACGCAACGTGACAAATTCTCCCGAACGGGTGGACATGGGCGCTTTTTTTCCGTCGCGGTAGAGCACCGCGAACTGCACCAGCGCAATTTCAAGTTTTCCGGGATCAATAGCCAGCGCTTTCATCGCGCCTTTTACTCGTGGAATATATCCATGATGGTCGGCCCCCCAGACATCGATGACGCGTTCAAAACCACGTTCGAACTTATTGAGATGATAAGCGATATCTGAGGCGAAATAAGTAAACTGCCCATTTTCCCGCTGAACCACCCTGTCTTTTTCATCGCCGAAATCGGTCGATCGGAACCACTGCGCGCCATCCTGTTGATATAGATAGCACCCCTGTTCGAGCAATTGGACTGCATGTGCTACATCACCGTTATCGAACAACGATTGCTCGGAAAACCATGTATCAAAAGCAACACCGAATTCCATCAAGTCATTGCGGCAGTCGCCCAATTGCTCCGTCAGGACGAAATTGTGAATGTATGCGTAATCTTGCCCCAGCAGTTTCTTGGCTTTGGCAATCAGCCCGTCGAGGTCCGCTTCGGTACCGGTATCCGTTTCCTCAGAGATACCTTCAAACAGCAAGTCAGGCCGATGCACGTACCGTCCTGCATGCGCCTTGTAAATCAGGCGGGCCATATCACGTACGTATTGGCCCTGGTACGCGTTGCCGGGGAAGCGCGAAGTGACTCCGTTCAGTTCCAGGTAACGCAGCCAGGTGGAAAGCGCAAGAATATCCATCTGACGTCCGGCGTCATTAACGTAATACTCACGCGCGACGGAATAACCTGCAGCCGCCAGCACATTGGCGAGGCTTGCGCCGAATGCCGCACCTCGCCCATGTCCGACGTGCAAGGGTCCGGTCGGATTGGCCGAAACGAATTCCACTTGTACCTTTTTACCTGCGCCCAGATTAATATGGCCGAACTGCTCGCCGCTCTCCAGTACGTAACGGGGAAACTGCTGCTTGGCGGAAGTCGTGAGAAACAAATTAATAAAGCCGGCACCCGCGACCTCTATCTTTTCCAGATAAGGTGAAGCGGAAAGCACATTGACGAGCAGCGCGGCGATCTCACGCGGACTTTGACGCAGAGGTTTAGCCAATTGCATCGCGAGGTTACAGGAGTAATCCCCGTGGCTTGCCTGGCGGGGACGCGCAAACTCTATATGCGCGTCCAGCGCCAGCGGGCCCATTTCGCTCAAGGGCACGCGCAGGAGCTCAGTAAAATGGGATTTAAAGTTGGGCTGAACGGGAGGAATCATGGCTGCATGGCGATAGCGACAGGTGGGCAGCGGTTATTATAACGACGTTGGGATGAGTTACGCTGCCAGTTTGATCGGCACAGCGATAGATGGAAGGGGAAAACCGCCTCTGGTTCGCTGTGACGGCGCCCACCAGACGATTGTGCAAATAAAGAATAGCGTAAAATTGGCCGGTCAGGCATCACGGCAGCGCCGGATCAATTCGGTATAAACCGGCGTATCAGCGTATCCGGCAATGAGCCAAGCTCAACCCTATCACCATTGCAATCTGAGATAACCTTCTTTTTCAGCGAAATTGAAGCGTATTATATTAGCGCCACGGCTTATAAGTGGCCGCTGAGCGAGAGGCTTGTACGGCCCCACCGCTGAGCGGGACTGCTCCATGCGGAGCCGCCGTTGGCGTGGCGAGAAAATGTGCAGTTCGAATTGCCCCGCACGAATTTCTCTCAGTTCGGGAGCGAATGGCTGGGCCAGCGGTTCGCCCACGAACACGCCCTCGCCCGGCCATGCCACGCTTTTCCAGTAAGATTCAATGGCGCTTTCACCAAGCGCGTAGTGAAACATGGCAACAGCGGGAAAAGGGAACTTCTGTATATGGCTGCATGGCTCGATCACCGTCCCATAACTGGCAGTGGCGCCCGCTTCCAGCCAGCGCAGGCTGCTCATCTGCATTGAATCGGTAAGCTGGCCGCCGGCTGAAGTTAAATGATCTGCCATTGCACCAGGTAGAAAATCCAGTGTATGGAGTTGCGGCACGTCCGCCAGGCCCGTGAAATAAAAAAGAACGTCATGCCTACCTGAAATTGCTTCGGTTTCCAGAATTTCGATGGGAAAAACACCGGCCAGTTCTTTTGCGGCCAGCTCGAAATAGCTCGCTCGCACACTGCGTGCCTTGTCAGGCGTTATTATCAGATAGGCATGACCCTTTGGGAAACTGCGATCAGAGGCGACTCCCCGATCGATCAGTGCCTTGACCTGCTCGAAATCGGTCCCGGCCAGCATCATGGCAGGGCGTATGTTATGGTCGCCAACAGGATGAAGACTCGACGAGTTGAAATATGGGCTGAATCTGGTAGGGCCACACTCGGATGAGCAATAGCGTTCGTCGAAGCCGAAAGCCAGCGCCGAGGTCAGCGACATGCAAGCTACCCGGTAGGGAAGTGTCCAGGCGACCGCGTAGGCTTGAATGTGAGGGGGCGTAGCCTCATCGATTTCCATCTTTAATTGCTGAAACTCATCCCTTGAGAGGGCGCTCCGGCCGGAGGGAAAACTCAGGTGAATCATGTTGGCTGCCGGGATATGGCGCGCCTTCTGGTAGTAATCACCGATTTTAAGGGATTGGGGATCGCTGTCGTTAATGATGACAGCAAGCTCATCCGGCACCAGCCCCGTGCGCGGCAACTCGATTCTCGCTTGAGCATGGACAGGCATTGGCCCGAGCACCAGGGCGATCAGCAGGACGGGGAGGCAGGTCAGAAACTTCCAGCTTGCAAATCGCCGGCGGGCAAGGCGTTTCATCGAAGATGTGGGTAGAGGCGCCCATCCCGGTGCGAAGAACCCCTGCCCTGAAGCCGGGGCTCGCAAATTCCAGTTTTGAGAAACATCCTTGTTCCTCAAGCATATAAAATAAGCAGGCTTCATCCTCGTGCATAATAAACGCTCCGCGAAAATGCGTCCACCGTCCCATGCTGCCTCTACATGATCTTCTCTACCAGCGGTTGCCTGGTATACCCGTTACCAAACTGCTTGTCGGCGTCAACCTCCTGGTCTTCGCAGCCATGCTCGTGGGCGGGGCGGGACTGTGGCATTCTTCCAATAGCGTGCAATTGGCCTGGGGCGCAAATTTTGGCCCGGCTACGCAGGACGGCGAATGGTGGCGCCTGGGTACCGCGCTATTCCTCCACTTTGGCGCAGTTCACCTGACGCTCAACCTCTGGGCGCTCTGGGATGCCGGACAACTCGTTGAACGAATGTACGGGCACGCACGCTTTGCCTGCATCTATTTCGCCAGCGGTCTGGCGGGCAACCTGCTGTCACTCGTTGCACATAGGGGACTAGCCATCTCCGGCGGCGCTTCAGGTGCCATTTTCGGCCTGTTTGGCGCCCTCCTCATATTTCTCTGGCGCGAGCGCCACAATCTTCATCCGAAGGAATTTCGCTGGTTTTTCTGGGGGGCTGCGGGTTTTGCACTTGCCAGCCTTGTGCTCGGCCTTTTAATTACCGGCATTGACAATGCGGCGCATATCGGCGGTTTTTTTTCCGGTTTACTCGGCGGAATAATATTTGCACAGCCTGCCGGTATAACAGAACGCCTCTCCCCTCGATTCCGCCACATCCGCGTTCTTGCCGGAGCCGCTTTTGCACTCGCAATTGTCATCCTGGTCAGCCAGGTTCCCGTGCGCACTTACCGCTGGAGCGAAGAGGTGCTGGCGCGTAAGGAGATCGGCGAATTCTTGCGGGACGATGCAGCGATCACACAGTCCTGGCAGAGCATACTTGATAAGGCCAGGCAAGACGGCACCTCATTCGAGGAACTGGCAGGACGTATCGACACATCTGTTGCAGACCGCTATGAAGAAAGCTTTGAGCTGCTTTCCGAGCTTCCGCCCGATCCTGCCCTGCCCTCCGCCGCCACGGTGGAAATACTGCGCCATTATGCCGAGCGCCGCAGAGATGCATCACGCGCTTTGGCGGAGGGATTGCGCGCCAACAAGCCCCAGCAGATCCGCGACGCCCTTGAAATGGAAAAACAATCGCGGCAGCTCACTCAACCTGAAAAAGATGAGCTTTCCAGGCGTAAGCAAGCAGGGCAGGAATAAAGACAAAGATACGAGCTGAAGGAAATAAGCGTCATCAATCAATAATACGTATGTAGTAGCATTTTACTCGTTCAGTTATCAGCCGCTGGAGTACCGCCTGCAATCATCGGGGGCAATTACCCAAACCATAATTCTATCGCGCTGCTCTGTGATAACGGAGCGTCTAAAAGCGAAACACGCAATAGTTTTGCCGTCCCGCTGAGGCAGCGCCGCATTGTCCGCGATTCGGGTTTTAGTCCGCCCGGTATGCTTTAATCTCATAAAAAGCTTTTGACATACATCAAAAAATATTGCACTGTATGCACTAGTTCTAGTAAAATGTATCCAATATTGCTACTATATGTAGTGGTTTACAGATTTATCGATATCCGCCGCCACCCCCTTCAGCCATGGGGAAGGAGCCGCTTTCCCGTATAGATGAGGAGAATCCGACATGCAGCTTGCAACAGACCACATGAACCGTCCGGCAGTAGCGGGGCACGAGCTTTCTTCAGCCCTTCCCGCCCAGGACACCCGGTATTCCCAATACAAGATCATTCGCCGCAATGGTTCGGTGGTCGGGTTCGAGCCGGCCAAGATTTCCATTGCTATGACAAAAGCATTCATCGCCGTCAATGGCGGCCAAGGTGCGGCTTCGGCCAGGGTACGAGAATTGGTGGCGCGACTGACCGATGACGTAGTCAATGCATTGATACGCCGCCAGCCTTCAGGCGGGACTTTCCATATCGAGGACATTCAGGATCAGGTGGAACTCGCATTGATGCGTTCTGGAGAGCATGATGTGGCGCGCGCTTACGTGCTCTACCGCGAGGATCGCGCGCGGAAGCGGGCGAGACAGAAAGAAATGGGCGTGGTCGAAGCGCCAGCCAGCATTCTGAATGTAATGGAGAACGGCGTCAGGATTCCGCTGGATACGGCGCGCCTGCTGACGCTGATCGAAACTTCCTGCTCAGGCCTGGGCGAAGTGGTAAACCCGGCGCTGATACTGAAAGCCACCTTGAAGGACTTGTACGACGGCGTTCCACTGGAAGAGGTAAGAAAATCGCTGGTGCTGTCGGCACGCGCGTTAATTGAAAAAGACCCTGCCTACAGCTATGTCACTGCGCGGTTGTTGTTGCATTCCCTCCGTTTCGAAGTGCTGGGCGAAGAAGTCTTGCACCAGGAAATGCCCGGTCGCTATGCAGAGTATTTTCCTGACTTTATCAAGCGCGGCATCGATGCCGAGTTGCTGGATGAACGTCTGGCGCAGTTTGACCTGCCGCGTTTGGCCAAAGCACTGGATGCCGGCCGCGACCTCCAATTCGGCTACGTGGGTTTGCAAACTTTGTATGATCGCTATTTTCTGCATATACGGGGCAGTCGTATCGAGTTGCCGCAGGCATTTTTCATGCGCGTGGCAATGGGACTTGCCCTGAACGAAATTGACCGCGAGGGACGCGCATTGGAGTTCTACCACGTGCTCTCGAATTTCGATTTCATGAGCTCCACTCCAACCCTGTTTAATTCAGGGACCCGCCGTTCGCAATTGTCTTCATGCTACCTCACCACTGTGCCGGATAACCTCGATGGCATTTACGAGGCAATCAAGGAAAATGCCCTGCTCGCCAAATATGCCGGGGGACTGGGTAATGATTGGACACCGGTACGGGCGATGGGCTCGCACATCAAGGGTACAAACGGCAAGTCACAAGGCGTAGTGCCTTTCCTCAAAGTGGTCTCCGATACCGCGGTGGCGGTAAACCAGGGCGGCAAGCGCAAAGGCGCGGTTTGCGCCTACCTGGAATCGTGGCACCTGGATGTCGAGGAGTTTCTGGATTTACGCAAAAATACCGGGGATGACCGCCGCCGCACCCATGACATGAATACCGCCAACTGGGTTCCCGACCTGTTCATGAAGCGCGTCATGGAAGGGGGTGAGTGGACGCTTTTTTCGCCCTCCGACGTGCCCGACCTGCATGAAAAATTCGGCAAACCGTTTGAGCAGGCTTATCTCGCCTACGAGGAGAAGGTCGCGCGCGGCGAGCTCAGCCTGTACAAGAAAATTCCCGCGCAACAGTTATGGCGCAAAATGCTCAGCATGTTATTTGAAACCGGCCATCCATGGATCACTTTCAAGGATGCCTGCAATATTCGCTCGCCGCAAAGCCACATCGGTGTAGTGCATAGCTCCAATCTCTGTACCGAGATAACCCTCAATACCAATGATCACGAAATCGCCGTATGCAACCTGGGGTCGGTCAATCTGTCGGCACATATTGCCGACGGCGAGCTCGATGCCGTCAAGCTCAAGCGCACTATCGGTACCGCCATGCGCATGCTGGACAATGTGATCGATATCAATTTCTACGCCGTCGCGAAGGCGCGGAATGCGAACCTCAAGCATCGTCCGGTGGGACTAGGCATCATGGGCTTCCAGGATTGCCTGCATATGCTGCGCATTCCCTACGCCTCGAATGAGGCGGTGGAATTTGCCGATCATACAATGGAAGCGGTTGCCTACCACGCCTACTGGGCCTCCACCGAGTTGGCCGAAGAGCGCGGGCGTTATGCTTCCTATCGCGGCAGCCTGTGGGATCGGGGGATTCTGCCTCAGGATACGCTGGATCTTTTGCGCGAGGAGCGCGGCGGTTACATCGAGGTAGACAGGTCGGCCACACTTGGATGGGATGCGCTGCGCGAACGCATAAGAGAACATGGCATGCGCAATTCCAACTGCCTGGCAATTGCCCCAACCGCAACCATTTCCAATATTATCGGTGTATCGGCCAGCATCGAGCCTGCCTTCAAGAACCTTTACGTCAAGTCCAATCTATCGGGCGAGTTCACCATGGCGAATGAATTCCTGGTAAACGACCTGAAAAAACTGGGACTCTGGGACGAAGTCATGATTTCGGACCTGAAGTATTTCGATGGTGCCCTTGGCCAGATAGACCGGGTACCGGCCGATATTCGCAGGCTATATACCACCGCCTTCGAGTTCGATCCACAGTGGTTGATCGAGGCGGCGGCGCGACGGCAGAAGTGGATCGACCAGGCACAATCGCTCAATATCTATATGGCGGGTGTATCCGGGAAAAAACTGGATGAGACCTATAAACTGGCTTGGCTGCGCGGCTTGAAAACCACCTATTATTTGCGCTCCCTGGGCGCGACTTCAGCGGAAAAATCCACGGGCAGAGCAGGCTCCCTGAACGCGGTGCCCATAGAAGGAAACATGCCAGTGAGCGTGACGGCAACTGACGTGAGTTATTGTGGCATCGATGATCCCGAGTGCGAGTCATGCCAATAATAATTGGCAGGAATTGGAAAATAAAAGGAGAAGGATATGCTGACATTTGAGGACGACACAGTGCAATCGGGAATGCCACGAATAAATGGTGCATCGAGCGACGCAAAAGTGCTGGCTGCATCCAGGCTGAGCCTGCAAGATGCTGGTTCAAATGGGATTGAAGCGCAGAATGGCGAAAATATTGGCAGGCCTGCCGCCGATATAAATCGGCGCCTGTCGGTCGAAGACAAGCGCATCATCAATTGCAAGGCGGATGTCAATCAACTGGTGCCGTTCAAGTACAAGTGGGCATGGGAGAAGTATCTTTCCGCCTGCGCCAACCATTGGATGCCGCAGGAAATCAACATGAGCGCAGACATCGCCTTATGGAAAGACCCCAATGGACTGACCGAGGATGAACGTCGCCTGATCAAACGGAACCTGGGTTTTTTTGTTACCGCTGATTCGCTGGCTGCCAACAATATCGTACTCGGCACCTACCGCCACATCACCAACCCGGAATGCCGCCAGTATCTGTTGCGCCAGGCATTTGAAGAAGCGATCCATACGCATGCTTATCAGTATATTGTCGAATCGTTGGGTCTGGACGAGGGGGAGATTTTCAACGCCTATCATGAAGTGGCGTCAATTCGGGAAAAAGACGAGTTTCTGATTCCATTCATCGACACACTCACTGATCCGGCATTCGAGACCGGCACACCTGAAGCCGATCAGAAGTTGTTGAGGAGCCTGATCGTATTCGCCTGCATCATGGAAGGGCTGTTCTTTTACGTGGGTTTCGTACAAATTCTGGCGCTCGGCAGGAATAGTAAGATGACGGGTGCAGCGGAACAGTATCAATATATTCTGCGGGACGAATCCATGCACTGCAATTTCGGCATAGATGTCGTTAATCAGGTCAAAATGGAAAATCCGCATTTATGGACCAAAGCGTTCCGTGATGAAATCAGCGCGCTCATGCAGAAAGCGGTGGAACTGGAGTACCGTTATGCAGAGGATACATTGCCGCGTGGTGTCCTGGGATTGAATGCGCCGATGTTCAAGGAATACTTGCGCTATATCGCCAATCGCCGCTGCCAGCAGATCGGTCTGGATATTCTCTATCCGGGCGCCAGCAATCCTTTTCCCTGGATGTCGGAAATGATCGACCTGAAAAAGGAAAAAAACTTTTTTGAAACCCGCGTTACAGAATACCAGACCGGGGGCGCGCTAAACTGGGACTGAATTGAGAAAACCGATCAGTATGCTTGATTCACAGTACTACCGGTAATACTGTGAATCTACGTGTAGCGGTAGGTGTAGTATGTGTGACATGCTGTAAACCCTGAGTAATCTTACCTGGAGGTTGAAATGGCGACTACCAAGAAATCCCCGGCAAAGAAACCTGCCGTGACGAAATCCGCGACTGTGAAAAAGCCCGCAACCAGCAAAAAAGCGCCAACCAAAAAAACAACAGCAGCGGAGGAACCAGCCGAGAAGGCCGGGAGCAAAAACGCTGCTTCAATCAAGAAACCTGTAGCAAAAGCGACCGCTTCCACAACGACCTCGGCCAAGCAAGAAAAAAAAGAAAAAACGGCAGCCCCAAAACCGGTTAAAAAAGCGTCCAAGAAAGCGGTCGAGGAACCAGCAGAGAAAAAGACCGAGAAAAAAGCCAAGAAAAAGGCCGAAAAAAAGGCTGAAAAGAAACCTTCCGACTCAGCCAGCAAGTCGGCAGTAAAGAAAGATACCTCGGACAAGACAGCCTCTCCAGGCAAAAAAGCCAGCGCGAAAAAATCCGAAGGGAAGACGGCTTCGACTAAAACCAGGACGGAGAAAAAGACGAAGAAAGCAACCGGCAAAAAAAAAGCGGCTAAATCAGCTAAAGCCAACAGCCCAGCTTCAAGCTGGCCATTTCCTCTTTCAAGATCAAACTCCTGAGCCTAGGGTTGGCATTGCGGATCAGGCTGCTACCGGAGAAGTGATAAGCCGGTCCGGCAACCATAGATATAAACGCTTGCCTTCTCTTTTTAATAATTCTCACAATTGAAACACCGAAAACGGGTTGCTCTTTCTGTCGATCGAAAGCGGCTTCCTCTTCCAATACGTGCGGCCGCGCAACCAAACCATCAATAATCATTGTCTTTTCTCTGCATGGATTATTTACACTGGTAAAATTTTGCAGACGAGGTTAAGATTAAAGCCAGTTCAACCTGTAAATCCTAGTGGAGGTAGTCATGGGTTATAAAATTCCACCAGCGTCACGCGATTACGACACCAAGCGTATTGTCGAACGTCCCGATGGTTTTTATTGGCATGATGAGAAGGAGAGCGACAAGATTTTCGGTCCGTTTCCGACACTACTCGAAGCCAAGCAGGATATGGAATACAACGCGGAATCCGATTATGAACCTGGGGAAACTCTGGAGCAGGCGGAGGAAGAGATTGGAATATCCGACTGGATTGATCCTGAAACCGGCCAGCCTGGTGAAGTTTCATTCCGTCTTGAAAATTGATCAGTGCGGTTTTGGTTTTGCAGATTTAATCTGCTGGCCCGGCATGAGCTCGCCGGAGGTCTGGAAACAAACCCATCGCTTCGGCCAGCCTGGGCACTCGTGATGTGGAATCCCGGGAAGGGGCCTGAAAACCAATCTCAACCGCCTGCTGTGCGATTTCACAACACTGCGCTTTATTCTCTGGTACCGAATCGATCGGTAACTCCGGCTTCCGTTCTGGCCACGCATTCAGAACTGCCTCATCTATCCATCTAGCCGAAGGTCTGCATGAGTTACCGCGAAGAACGCGACAGCATGGGCATGATGCAGGTGCCTGCCAACGCGCTGTGGGGCGCGCAGACGCAACGTTCCCTGCAGAACTTCAGAATTTCCTTCGAACGCATCCCATTTGCACTGCTTCACGCCCTTGCGCTGGTGAAGCGTGCAGCAGCCAGCGTCAATCGCGATTTAGGTCTGCTGGATGCCAATGTCGCCGCTGCCATTACGCAGGCTGCGGATGAGGTAACTTCAGGCCGCCATGATGCGGAATTTCCGCTTGTGGTATGGCAAACGGGCTCCGGTACCCAGACCAACATGAACATGAATGAGGTACTGGCGAACCGTGCTTCCGAATTGCTCGGCGGCGGACGCGGGGTCGAATGCAAAATCCATCCCAACGACGACGTGAACAAGGGCCAATCGTCCAACGACGTGTTTCCTTCGGCGATGCATGTGGCAGCGGTACGTTCGATCGATCAACAATTGATACCCGCCATTGTTGCGCTGAGGCGGACTTTGGCGGACAAGGCGGAGGAATTTTCCGATATTGTCAAAATCGGCCGCACGCATCTGCAGGATGCGACCCCCCTGACGCTGGGGCAGGAGTTCTCGGGTTATGTTTCCCAGTTGGATCACGGACTGGTGCATGTGAACGCATCGCTTCCACATTTGCATGAACTGGCCTTGGGTGGCACTGCGGTGGGAACCGGCCTGAACACCCATCCTGAATTTGCCGTCCGTACAGCAGCGGAATTGGCAAGGCTGACGAATCTGCCGTTTGTCACGGCGCCCAATAAATTTGAGGCGCTCGCCGCTAATGATGCGCTCGTTCATGCCCATGGGGCACTGAAGACGCTGGCGGCGTCATTGATGAAAATCGCAAATGATATCCGTTGGCTCGCTTCCGGCCCTCGTTGTGGTATCGGGGAATTAAAAATCCCCGAAAATGAACCGGGCAGCTCCATTATGCCGGGAAAGGTCAATCCAACTCAATCGGAAGCGATGATCATGATTTGTTGCCAAGTGATGGGTAACGACGTAGCGATTAATTTTGGCGGCTCAATGGGGAATTTTGAGCTGAATGTCATGAAGCCGCTTATCATCCATAACTTCCTGCAAAGCATACGCCTGCTTGCGGACGGCATGACGAGTTTCAACGACCATTGCGCGGCAGGCATATCGGCCAATATCGAACGTATTGATGAGTTGTTGCATAATTCGCTGATGCTTGTGACAGCGCTCACGCCCCACATCGGCTATGATGTCGCAGCAGAAATTGCCAAGAAAGCGCATCGTGAAGATACGACGCTGAGAGAAGCGGCAATTGCCTCGGGTCATGTTACAGCCGAGCAATTTGATGGCTGGATAAGGCCGGAGGATATGATAGGGACAGGCAGGCGGAATTAATTACTGCCCCTGAATTTTCAAGGCGACCAAAATCAGGGCCAGCGCCGGCATGAATGCAAAATCCGGATCTACATCGAAATGTCATGAAATTGCGCGGGATTCCTGAAGTTACGTTTGCTGTGCAGGCTGGCGACTACCGGAATGTTTGCTACGGCAATCTTGCATGAGGCATCAAAGACAGGAGCAGATTTGGCTGCTGGCGAATGAGTTTGATACAGCCATCAACTGCACCGCCTAAGGTCGGTCTTGTGCTGACTGGCGGTGGCGCGCGCGCAGCCTACCAGGTGGGCGTATTGCGAGCCATCGCCGAGATGTTGCCGAAGAGGACACGCAATCCCTTTCCTGTGATTTGCGGTACTTCCGCCGGGGCATTCAATGCCGCAAGTCTCGCAGTTTCTGCCCGGAATTTTCACGAGGGGGTGCGCGATCTGTCTGCGGTGTGGGAGAATGCCCGTGTCAGCCAGGCCTATCGTTCCGATCCCATCGGCGTATATGGAAACGCGGCACGCTGGTTGGCTTCGCTACTGCTCGGTCGCTTAAGAAAGCGTAGCGTAGTCTCTTTGCTGGACAATTCGCCGCTCGCTCAATTACTGGAATACAGCTTGCCGCTTCATGGCATTCAGAGAAGCATCGAAGCAGGTGCTTTGCATGCGCTGGGCATCACCGCATGGGGCTATACTTCCGGCCAGTCGGTTACGTTCTATGAGGGCGTTGACGGTATAGCACCCTGGAAACGGGAACGCCGCATCGGCATATCGGCACGTATCGGGGTTGAGCATCTGATGGCCTCCTCCGCTATTCCTATTCTTTTTCCAGCAATGCGGCTCAATCGCGAATATTTCGGCGATGGGTCCATGCGCCAGCTCGCGCCCATCAGTCCAGCGCTGCATCTGGGCGCGGAACGGGTGCTCGTAATAGGCGTACGCAAGGCTGTCGAAGCGCAACCCGAGCGCGCCACAATCGACAGCTACCCTACTTTGGCGCAGATAGGAGGCCATGTTATGGGCAGCCTTTTTCTCGACAGTCTTTACGTTGACCTTGAGCGCCTGCAGCGTATCAACAATATTATCGGGATGATCCCGGATGAGAATCTGAAAAATAACGGCATGCCGCTACGCCAGATCAAATCGATGGTAATTTCTCCCAGCGTGGAAATCAATAAAATCGCCGAACAGCACGCGCACGCGCTACCGCGTACCGTACGGCTTTTTTTTCGTAACATCGGCGCGATGCGGCGAGACGGCTCGGCACTGCTGAGCTATGTTTTGTTTGAAGAACCCTTTTGCCGTGCACTAATTGAACTGGGATATCAGGACACCGTGCCGCGCAGATCGGAAATTCTTCAATTCATTCACGCTGAGAGCGAGTGAGCGAGACGCTGGTATAATTGCGGTAACGGCCCATTCAAGGAGGACTATATCTTCTTGCCCAAGTTTACGTAGCCACCTAATTTTCAGAGATTATTTATGGACTTCGCCAGTCCGCAATTCTGGGTCGCGGTACTCCAAATCATCGCCATCGATATCGTCCTGGGCGGTGATAATGCGGTCGTCATCGCGCTTGCATGCCGACGATTGCCTGAGAAGCAGCGAAATCTCGGGATTTTTTGGGGGGTACTCGGTGCGATCGGGCTGAGGGTTGTGCTGGTTTTCTTTGCCCTCAATTTGCTGGCGGTTCCATTCCTGAAGATTTTAGCCGCGCTGTTGCTATTATGGATTGGCACCAAGCTGCTTCAACCTGAGCCGCACGACAACGGGCATAAAGTTGATGCCAGCACAACGCTATTTGGGGCGATCAGGACTATCATTATCGCCGACGCGGTGATGAGCCTCGATAACGTCATTGCAATTGCCGGCGCAGCCAAGGACAGTATCGGCCTGGTTGTTTTCGGGTTGCTGGTGAGCGTGCCCATCATTGTTATGGGTAGCAAGCTGGTGATGAAGCTGATGGATCGTTTTCCTGTCACCATCGCCATTGGTGCCGGCTTGCTGGGGTGGATCGCGGGAGACATGAGCATTACCGACGCGGTCAGCAAGGAATGGGTGAATACGAACGCGGCTTATCTGCACTGGCTTGCCCCCGCTTGTGGCGCATTGCTGGTTGTGGTAACCGGTAAATGGCTTGCGGCGCGAGCCCAGGCAAAAAGTGCGGCCGTTGTGGATCTGGTGGATGATGTGAACAAACCGCTATAGTTGCCGCTAGAAGCCTGTCGGGCCTGAAGAATGGCAGCGAAAAAGTGATCGGGTGAGGGCAGATTTTGAGAATTTTGAAGGCCAATAGTTATTCTATTGGTCGAAAAAGCAGCGAAATATGAACCAGCCAGACGCTGTTGCAGGCGATTTCATTTAAGTCCGAGGCTGCTGGATAACCGTCGTTTTGGTGGAGAGAACATATGTTGAAATTCTTGTTACCGGTGGATGGTTCGGACGCTTCTGATAGAGCAATTGCTGAATTTATCACCCTTATTGATTGGTACAAGGAAAAACCGGAAATCCATTTGTTAAACGTGCAATTCCCACAGCGCGGGAATGTACCTCTGTTTATAGACAAGGAGAGTATTGAACTGTATCAGCAGGAAGAAGGGATGAAAGAGCTGCGGGCAGCACGTGAATTACTGGATCGCGCGGGCATCGGCTACAAGCTTCATATCACGGTAGGAACTCCGCCGGATATGATTTTGCGTTATGCGAAGGAATTAAACTGCAATCAAATCATCATCGGGCCGCGGGGATTGGGGGCGGTCAAGGGGATCTTGCTGGGTTCGGTAGCCAGCAAGGTTATTCAACTATCAACAATACCAGTGCTACTTATTAAATGACGAATGGGATGAAAAGCACTGGATATGGCACGAGTTCTAACCAAAGGAGCTTTATCAGGATGGCGCTGGATCGGAAGGGCTTGACCTTGATCGAATTGATGATGGTGTTCGCGATTACTGGCATTTTAGTAACCGTAGCGATCCCGCCTGCATATCTGCTTTATCAGGATTCCCAGGCTCGGGCTCAAGTTACTGAAGCGGTTGATCTTCTGGATAGCGTAAAGGCACCTGTTTCCGCGTTTTATTCGGATAACGGTAGATGGCCTACAAAATCGGAGTTCGATACTCTTGTGAAAACACAGGCCGGAAAGTATGTCGCAGGCCTAACGTCTGCGACCCTGGCTTCCGGATTTCAGGTAACGGCAACATTTAAAAATAATGGGGTGAGCCCTGAGCTCTTGAAGGATAATGTGGGCAGAACGCTGGTTTTAGCAACCACCGATGGCGTAAAATGGATTTGCAACGACAACACTCACCCCGCTGCCGGCGTGCCCGGGCTGACAGCAGGGAGCGTACTACCTCAGCATCGTCCCCCATCTTGCAAATAGCGCCCAGGTAAATATTAACCTGGCGCATGGACGCTATTCGATTACGGGATATCGGTGGGCTATAAAATGATGTTGATTCTTATGCGAATGGTTAATCGGTACGATAGCAGGTGAGCTACCGCAGCTCGGCAATGGACCCTCTCCGTAAAGGGGGATGTGGATTATCCGAAATCGCTGAATTCGTGATGGGCAATTGACCGCGACGACCTAAAGCTTATAATCTTCAAGTACTCCCGCTAAACAGGATAACAGGATTGAAATCCTGTTGCAGCTCAGCTTATTGTATGTATCCCCCAGCGCTATGCCCGCTCGAATATTTTTATAGCAGGACAAGATAACCGGAAAGAATATATGAATGAAGGTAACGACACTATTGCACCGTATGACCAGATAGCAGCATACTTTAATCAAGTCCCCATGTGGCCCCTGGTTCTGCTGGCTGCCGCGACCGTTGTTGCGGGGATTTATGAACTATATTACCGGAAACGCCGGAATGAGGCCGCCGAGGAATTCCGTTCAGCAATTCTGCATACCCTTTCCGGCCTGTATCCCGAGCCTGTCAACTGGCCTAAAAGCATAGATACTTATCTTTGCGCCAGATTACCGGTAATGCAGGAAATTATTGATGACTTTAAGCCCAATATCCGCCAGGAGGAGATACCAGCGTACAACAGGGATTGGGAAAACTACTGCCAGTTTTGCCGGTCCGAGGTGACCGACGAGAAATGTACCGCAGCGGAGAGAGACAATCAGGGGCCGAACCCAAAAAAAACTTTTCACACGCTTGTTTCCAAACTCTTGCGTTATGGGAAGTGAGCTCTCGATAAGACCTTGTACGTACCAGCCAGAGAAATTCCAAACACGACGTGTGTCACCACTGTGATCCAGTCGCGCGCCTCTGAAAACCAAGGGAAAATGGCCGTCACGCCATACATGTTTACTGTATATATCATCAACCCGTAGATAGAACCCGCGAGCAGGGAAAGCATCATTCCGATGCGGGAAAGCAAAAGGGCCAGAATCAGGCTGTAAACAATGGAAATCGCAAAGTGAATAACGGTCGCGATTATCATCACTTTCCAGTCGAGCGTGGCCGGGGGCGGTAGAACGCCTTGCCCCAGGAGGATAGCCGCGGTGAAACGCGCATCTCTATAAAAGATGCCCGGCAACGCATCCGTGAACACCAGCCACAGGGAAATCTGGGCTCCCGTCGCAACCACTCCCGCGACAATGCCGGAACTGATCGCCGGCCTCCAGTTCAACGGCATACGTCGCAAAAAAAAATCAGGCTTTTACCGCTCATATCCTCGCTCACATCCTTCGAACTCCCATTATTTATGTCATACGCCCAACTGAAATCTCCGGGGCTTGCGCCCCCCATTGGAAGACAAATGCCGGGGGAGACGCTGCTGCTGATGGGGCGGGTTCATGGGTCGGCGCAGCTTCGATTTCTTCAAAACGTACTACTGAAAACGAATTCGTTCTACAATGATAGCAAAGCCGCTTTGTAGGCACAGGCGCGAAATGCCGGCGGATAATAATTATATTGTTATCCGAATACTCGTGAAAAATGAACCTGGCTGCAACTAAACGGGAAAGCCGGCAGTCCCTGGATCAGGTGCTGGCAAATTCAGACTCTAGAGATATCTCATAGCAGGATGCAATCAGCCTATCCATGCAAAGCGTCAACTTGACCCATCATTTTTTGATCGCCATGCCCGCCTTGGCAGACCCCTTCTTTTCCAAGACGCTAACATATATCTGTGAACATAGTGATCAGGGCGCCTTGGGCCTGGTGGTTAATCGGCCCATTGACCTTACTCTTAAGGACCTGCTGGATCAATTGGATATTTCTTCCGATGATCAGGCTGTAGGAGGGTTGCCAATCATGTTTGGCGGACCGATACAACTGGATCGCGGCTTCGTACTGCATCAACCTGTCGGTGACTGGCAATCCACAATGGTAGTACATGATAAGGTTGGGCTCACCACCTCACTGGATATTTTACGAGCGATAGCAAGCGGAGAAAGCCCAAAAGAATTACTCGTTGCATTGGGGTATTCGGGATGGGCGCCGGGGCAGATAGAGCATGAATTATCCCAGAATACATGGCTCACCGTGCCCGCGTCACCAAATATCATCTTCGAGTTGCCGGCTGAGGAGCGTTTGACGGCGGCGATGCGTCTGCTTGGCGTCGATTTATCAAGCCTTTCGGATGAAGTGGGGCATTCTTAATAACAGCATTCTATTCATCGGCAATGCTCCACGACGGCAAGCGGGCTTGTCCGGCGACTCCCGACCATGAATATTGAAACCCACCTTATTGGGACGATTTTGGCTTTTGATTTTGGCGAGAGGCGCATCGGTGTGGCGGTGGGTAATCTTGAGCTGGCTTTAGCGCATCCGCTTGCTACCGTAAGCAACAAGAATACAGCGGAATGCTTTGAAAGCATCGCTCAGCTAATTAATGAGTGGCATCCAGCGCTGTTGGCAGTGGGTTTGCCAACTCATGCAGATGGTTCGGAACATGAATTCACCCGGCGGAGCCGTCGTTTCGCGCGCCGCCTTGAAGGCCGTTTTGGCATCAGGACGGTACTGGTAGATGAGCGCTATACTTCAATTGAGGCCGGCGCAGCGCTGCGGGAAGCAGGTGTAAATAAAAAGAAGCAAAAACCGCTATTGGATCAGATAGCCGCTCAGCTGATATTGCAAACCTATTTTGATGGACGAAATGCAATTACCTAATGCAGAACAATTGCTGGCCGAGCTCACCGGAAGAATACGGCCCGATGTCGAAACAACCACCGCGCTTGTCGGAATCCACACGGGAGGGGTATGGCTGTCGCAACGGCTGCACCAGGATTTGAAGCTTTCGCTTCCCTTGGGTGCGCTGGATGTTTCGTTCTATCGGGACGACTTTGACCAGATTGGCCTACATCCTCAGGTTAAGCCCTCAGACATTCCATTCAAGGTGGAAGGCAGTCATATAATTTTAATAGATGACGTGCTCTATACCGGGCGCACCATACGCGCCGCTATCAATGAATTATTTGATTATGGCAGACCAGCAAGCGTCCGCCTCGCTGCCTTAGTAGACCGGGGAGGTAGAGAGCTCCCCATCGTCGCCCAGTATGTTGGAGCAACGCTTGACTTGCCTTCGGATAAAATGCTCGCGCTCGAAAAATCCGACAACGGAAAATTGAGCCTGAGCCTGTACGACAAACGCCGGGATAATGAATAACCCGTGAATAATCCGCAACTGAACAAGAACGGCGAATTGCAGCACCTGCTTACCACTGAGGGATTGTCCGCCGCTATTCTGCTGAATATCCTCGATACCGCCGAGTCTTTCGTCGGGGTTACGGAGCGCGATGTCAAGAAAGTGCCCTTGCTACGCGGTAAATCCATATTCAATTTATTCTTCGAACCCAGTACACGCACTCGCACTACCTTTGAAATCGCGGCCAAACGCTTGTCTGCCGATGTCGTCAATCTCAACATTGCCGTTTCCTCGCAATCCAAAGGTGAAACGCTGCTGGATACGGTGAATAATCTCTCCGCGATGCACGCAGACATGTTCGTGGTGCGGCACTCGCAAAGCGGAGCGGCGCACCTGATCGCCCGCCATGTCCGGCCCGAGATTCATGTCATCAATGCCGGAGACGGCCGACACGCGCATCCTACACAGGGGTTGCTCGATGTATTCACCATTCGCCGTTACAAACCCGATTTTCGCAATCTTCGAGTAGCGATAGTCGGCGATATTTTGCACTCGCGCGTTGCGCGCTCTCAAATTCATGCGCTTACGACACTAGGTGTGCCGGAAGTACGGGTCATTGCACCAAAAACCCTGCTCCCTTCAAAGGTTGAACGTCTCGGCGTACATGTTTATCACGAAATGGAGCACGGGCTAAAAGATGTAGACGTGCTGATGATGTTGCGCCTGCAAAGCGAGCGCATGCTGAGTGCCCGTCTCCCCAGCACTGAAGAATACTTCAAGTATTATGGACTCACTCAAGAGAGGCTGGCGCTGGCCAAGCGTGATGCTATTGTTTTACACCCCGGCCCGATGAATCGGGGCGTCGAAATTGACTCCGCAGTTGCCGACGGCAAGCAATCGGTAATTCTGCCGCAAGTGACATTCGGCATCGCAGTACGGATGGCGGTAATGTCGATTTTGGCAGGCAATTGAAAGAGATGAAAAAGATCATCAGGAGCGGTCGTATCATAGACCCGAGGAGCGGAACTGACGCTATCATGGACGTGTTCATTGCGGCAGGCAAAATCGTCGGCCTGGGTGAAAGCCCGCATGGTTTTCATGCCAACCGGGAAATAGATGCCAGCAACATGATAGTGTGCCCCGGCCTGGTGGATTTATCGGCCAGATTGCGCGAGCCGGGTTTCGAATATAAAGCCACCCTCGAATCCGAAATGGCTGCAGCGGTAGCCGGAGGTATCACCAGCCTGGCCTGCCCTCCCGATACTGATCCCGTACTGGATGAACCGGGGTTGGTGGAAATGCTGAAGCATCGCGCCAGAAGTCTCAATCAGGCTCATGTTTATCCTGTCGGAGCACTTACTCAAGGTTTGAAAGGTGAACGGCTGACGGAAATGGCTGAATTACGTGATGCCGGATGCGTCGCTTTCGGCCAGTCGAATATGCCGCTTCCGAACATACGTGTGATGATGCAAGCCATGCAATATGCTTCTACCTTCGGCTTCGTGGTTTGGCTCCGTCCCCAGGACATGAATCTTGCCGACGGTGGCGTGGCGCATGACGGCGAAGTGGCGACGCGATTGGGCTTGCCCCCGGTTCCTGTTTGCGCGGAAACCGTAGCGTTGGCGAATATTATTTTGATGACGAGGGAAACGGGCGCCAGGGTTCATCTATGCCGTATCTCCAGCGCGGAAGGCGTCGCCATGATTCGCGCGGCCCGGCAGCAAGGCCTGCCCATTACCTGCGATGTATCGGCTAACCATATACATCTTTCCGAAATGGATATCGGTTTCTTCAATTCGAATTGTCATCTCATTCCACCGCTACGGGCTTTAGGAGATCGTGACGCGCTACGAGCCGGCCTTCTCGACGGCACGATAGATGCGATATGTTCGGATCACGCGCCAGTGGATGAAGATCACAAATTGCTACCTTTCGCCGAGGCCGAGGCCGGCGCCACAGGCATGGAATTGCTGTTGCCGCTGGCTTTGAAATGGGGGGCTGAAAAAAAAGCTCCTCTGGCCCAGGTGTTGGCGAAAATCACCGCGGAACCCGCCCGTATACTGGGTGTGGAAGCCGGTTACCTGTCTCTTGGCGCTACCGCCGATTTGTGCATTTTCGACCCCGAACAATACTGGAAGGTAGAAGCAACTGCGCTGAAAAGCCAGGGAAAGAACACCCCATTTCTCGGTATGGAACTGCCAGGCAGAGTAAAATACACCCTGATCAACGGTAACATCGTGCACGAAGGTTGAGGTTTGAAAGTTGCGCCACAACCATGCGTTGTCATTTTCGTATCTCTGCAACTGAACTGATTTCTCGACAATATGATGAATCCTCTGCTTGATTTTTCCGGACTGCCGCGCTTTGCGGATATTCGAATCGAACATATCACCCCGGCGGTAAAACAGTTGCTGGCCGATGGCCGCAACACTATTGACCGGATACGTGATGACAATGCCATGCCGACCTGGCAGAATTTCGTGCAACCCATAACAGACGCCAATGAGCGCCTGTCTCGAGCTTGGGGGCAGGTATCACACTTGAATGCGGTGGCGAATACGCCGGAGTTGCGCGAGACCTACAACGCCAACCTGCCATTGGTCACGCAATATTATGCGGAGTTGGCGCAAGACCCCGTCCTCTTTGAGAAATTCAAACAACTCCGCAACAGCCGGGAGTTCGAGAGCATGAATCAAGCTCGAAAGAAGATAATCGAAAACGACTTACGGGACTTCCGCTTGGGTGGGGCAGAGCTACCGCCTGAGAAGAAAAAGCGATTTCTCCAAATTCAGGAAGAGCTGTCGGCGCTGGGTTCCAGATTCAATGATAACCTGCTGGATTCCACTAATAGTTTTGTATTGCATGTACAAAGCGCGGATGAGCTTTCCGGCATTCCCGACGATGCAGTGCAAGCGGCGCGGGAAATCGCGGAAAAAGATAATGCCCCGGGTTGGAAATTTACGCTGCACGCCCCATCATATATGCCCATCATGCAGTATGCCGACAACCGGGCGCTGCGCGAAACGATGTATCGTGCTTATTCTACTCGCGCCAGCGAGATAAGATCACCGGCTCCGCAAGCTGAAAACGCTGCCAATCTGGATAACACGCCGCTTATTGCGAAAATGCTTGAACTGCGCAAGGAAGAGGCGCAGCTGCTGGGATTCGATTGCTATGCCGAAGTCTCGCTTGCGACCAAAATGGCCTCAACCCCAAAACAGGTACTGGATTTCTTGAGTGAACTCGCAGCCAAGGCGAGGCCCTACGCCGAGCGCGACCTCAAGGAATTACGTCAATTTTCCGCTGAAAAAATGGGATTGCAAAATGTCGAAGCATGGGATCTGGCTTATGTAAGCGAAAAACTGCGCCTCGACCGTTATGCATTCTCTGAGCAGGAGGTGAAGCAGTATTTTCCTGAAACCAGCGTGCTACCGGGCATGTTCAAAGTGGTCGAGCATCTTTATGGCATTACCATTGCCCAGCTAAAGGCTGCCGACATTCAGCTCTGGCACGCCGATGTAAAGCTTTTCAATATCATGGGTGTTCAGGGAAATCTGATCGGCCGTTTTTATCTTGACCTCTACGCGCGCCCAGGCAAGCGAGGCGGAGGATGGATGGATGACGCTATCAGCCGCCGCCGTATCGGCGGAGGTGAAGTGCAAGGGGAAGAAAGCATTCAGGTACCGGTCGCATACCTTAACTGCAATTTCTCTGCACCCGTTCATCTCGATGGACAAACTCGTCCCGCCTTGTTCACCCACGACGAGGTGATTACGCTATTTCATGAATTTGGGCATGGCCTGCACCATCTGCTTACGCAGGTGGAAGACTTGGGCGTGTCGGGCATTCATGGGGTGGAATGGGATGCGGTGGAACTACCCAGCCAGTTCATGGAAAATTTCTGCTGGGAATGGGAAGTCCTGCGTGACATGACCAGGCACGTTGACTCGTTGCCGCGAAGCGGCAGCTTGCGGGAAACGCGCCCTGCTCCGCCTCCCGCCCCGGATGACTCCGTCAACGCCGTATTGCGGGAACCGGCGAGCAGCGATCAATCTCTTCCGCGCGATTTGTTCGAGAAGATGCTGGCAGCGAAGAATTTCCAGAGCGGCTTGCAAATGCTTCGCCAGATAGAATTTGCGCTATTCGATATGCACCTTCATGCTGATTTCCGCCCCGGTGGAGAAAAAACAGCGCAGCAATTACTGGACGAGATCCGTAAGCAGGTTGCGGTAATTATCCCTCCTGAATTCAATCGGTTTCCCAATAGCTTTTCACATATTTTCGGTGGAGGCTACGCTGCCGGCTATTACAGCTACAAGTGGGCGGAAGTGTTATCTGCCGATGCGTATAGTCTTTTTGAAGAAAGTCCTTCCGGGGTTGTAGTCAATCCCGAAACCGGCGCCCGCTTCTGGAATGAAATTCTTGCAGTGGGCGGAAGCCGGGCCGCGCTGGAATCATTTATCGCATTCCGCGGGCGTGAGCCAAAAATAGATGCCTTGTTGCGCCACCACGGAATGGCGCCTGCGTGAAAAATATACGGGAAAGGCTCGACCGCGCAGAAACATTCGGCATCTTTGAGCCTGGAGGAAATTTGGGTGCGGCGGGACTAACTTGAAGGAGTTACAACGGGTGGCCAAGCATTTCTGATATCGTTATCTGCTAAATGGCTCCTGTTGTTCCGAGTTTCCTGCCGGTTTTGCGATTCATTTTGATCAGCCGATTATTCTTGCAACAACGTCTCTCCAACGCTAGTATAGAACTCGGGCAAGTCACTCATACTCTTCTGTCCTTTAATAAGTCTTCAATAAGGACTTGTAATCCGGGAAGGAGGGCAAGCTACATATCCATTTTGCAGCCCTTCAGCCAGGTAAATCAGCTAGATCAACCGGGCTCGGGGACAGCCCGTAAAAACAGCTTATGGGAATTCTTGACGTCGCTGGACAATAGGAGAAAAAAAGATGAAACATGTTACATGGGGGGTCGTTACGGCTGCGGTACTGGCTATGGTGTTTGGAGGTTGTGCGCAGGTGCCGCCATCGCCCCAGGTTCAAAAATACTCGGATAGCGAGTTGCCCGTGCCTGCGGACTATAAGAGCTGGCCAAAGTTTTTATCTGATGTGCAGCGAGCCGACGTCAAGCAAGTCCGCGAAATCTATATCAACCCCGTCGGACATAGCGCCAAAATGGGTGATGAATTTCCTAATGGGACCATTTCCGTGATGGAGATTTACAAGGTTAGGGAAGCTGCCGACGGTACCCCTCTGAAGGGCGCGGATGGTAAATTTGTCAAGGGTGAGCTGTCAAAAATAGGCGTGATGGGCAAGGGCGCGGGCTGGGGTGAAAGTGTGACGCCTCCGGAACTCAGAAACGGCGATTGGGTATATTCCATGTACATGGCTGATGCCAAAACGAAAGCGCCGGACGATACGGCAACCTGTCGCGCATGCCATCTACCGCTCACGGATAAAGACTACATTTTCCGCTACGACGAATATTTTCAGAAACGCGTAAAATAGTCGTGCCTGCAAAACTTCATCTTTAACAAACGGCCATCATTAATCGATGGCTATCTTCATTTTTTTTGCCCGCGGCATTGCAGGCGTTCATGGCATTACCCCGGCGCGCCCATCTGCTTTCATGTGCCCCAATCATCGGCCCCACCGCATTACTATAACCCGATAATCCGGTCCACGTATGCTTCATGGGGCATCTCTACAAGACAACATTTTCAGCGCTCGGAAGCGGCCTTGGTCGGACATTTGGAAGGATAGCGCTGTACCGAGCGGCGAAACATGTGAAGAGGCGAATATTCCATGAGTTGCGCAAATACCAATTTTCCTGAATGCATAATGGGAAATCGCAGAGGGAAAATTACAGCTTTCCAAAAAACTCATGTTGAAACGGTGACACCCTTATATACGGCGTTTCCTGTTGGCAATCAATTTGTTATTTAACCGTCCGAGCTGAATTGCCCGACACTACTGACTCCGGATCTCCATTCGGGCATCAACTCATGCTTAGCCAGTCGCCAACATTGCATTAGTCCTGTGCGTTGCGTAGTATTCATTTCAAGCCATTCGAGGCCGACGAAATCCTTGGAAACTTCATCTTGCCAGTAATGGTCGCCCTTTCTCTATCCCATTCGCCGCTAATTTCCCTCAGGCGGCGAGTTTCGCAAGAAACTCTACAGGAAGAAGAATATGAGCAAAATTTGGTTTGTAAAACGGCAAGAATGCCCAGCATGCGCTTCAGGTAGCTTCAGAACGATATACCAATGCCAATATGACAGATCTCCAATAGCAGATTATTTGGTAGATTTTTATTCGCCACAAGGCATGGTTGAATTTGAGTATCTCGAAGGAGCTGCTTACGTTCTGTCCGAATGCGATGTCTGCGGTTTGATTTTTCAAAGAGATATTCCAAACGATTTTCTGATGGAAAGACTGTATGAACATTGGATAAATCCCCAAAAAGTATTTAGCCACCACTTGAAGAATCGCGGACTTGAATACTATTCACGCCATGCCCAGGAAATTATGCACATTATTGCGTATTTCCGAAAAAATCCTACATCCTTGAATTTTCTCGATTTTGGTATGGGGTGGGGCGAATGGGCGCTGATGGCGAAGGCTTTTGGATGTAATTCATTTGGTTCAGAATTATCTACCGAACGAATACAACACGCGAAGTTAAATGGGATCAGGATTATAAATTGGGACGAGATTCCTCAATATCGCTTCGATTTCATTAACACTGAGCAGGTATTTGAACACATACCAGAACCTTTACAGACATTACGCTATTTAAGCAGCAGCCTAAAAACAGATGGAATTCTGAAGATTAGCGTCCCCTATGCACCTGATATAGAGCAAAGATTAAAAGTCATGGACTGGAAATCAGAAATAGGCTCAAAAAATTCTCTTATGCCTGTTGCTCCTCTCGAGCATATTAATCTTTTTAGAAAGCAGTCATTCTCCAAGATGGCAATTCAATCAGGATTAGAAGAATTACTGATCCCCAAAAAAATACAATATCAATATTTAACCGACTGGGGTGGAGCGAAGAAAATTTTGAAGAGTATGCTCCGTCCGTTTTACAGAAATATTCTAAAAAAAGGGAACTATATTTTTTTCAGAAAGTGTAGATAAAAATAACAAGCGCTAATTTTTTGGAATAACCCTCCGCTCGTAGATTACGACCGGAGGGTCTGGATGTGCCGTGACCCCTTACTACGCGCCCAAGCGCAACGCGCCATGCGCGTGAGGCTACTGATTTGGGGCCACGTCCGCGTATCGAATGCCCATTAACTGAGCTTGCCGTGACATTGTTTATACTTTTTCCCTGATCCGCAAGGGCATGGATCATTGCGCCCGACCTTCTCCCCTTGGCGCACGAATGGCTGATGCTTCTCCGGATGATCCTCGGCGTCGCGATTCGGCTCACCGCCTTCGAAAGATCCCTCTTCACCCAGCGCTTCTTCGAAAGCCGCGTGGTGATACTGTACGTTTATAGGTGAGCGTTGTGTTTCCGCCACGGCTTCCACCTGCTGCTCACTTCTTATCTGCACGGTCATGAGCGTCTTGGTAACTTCCGCCTTGATCCCCTCAAGCATGGAAGTGAATAGTTCAAAAGCCTCCCGCTTATACTCCTGTTTAGGGTTTTTCTGTGCGTATCCTCGAAGATGGATACCCTGACGCAGGTGATCCAGCGCCGAGAGATGCTCCCGCCAATGGATATCGAGACTTTGCAGCATAACGGCACGCTCGTACTGATGCATGACATTCGCGCCAACCTGGTCGACCTTTCCTGAATAATATTCTTGCGCTGCTGCACTGATCCGCTGATGCATGTTTTCGTCATGCAGGTCGGGCTCCTTCTCCAGCCACTCCTGTAATGGCAATGCCAATTGATACTCGGCCGCCAAGGCCTTCTCCAGCCCTGGGATGTCCCATTCCTCCTCTACACTTTGCGCCGGGATATAAAGTGCGACCAGACTGCGCAACACGTCGTCGCGCATTGCCGTAATCGTTTCCGAGATATCTTGCGACTCAAGAAGTTCACCACGTTGCTCATAGATTACCTTGCGCTGATCGTTGGCGACATCGTCGTATTCCAGCAACTGCTTTCGTATGTCGAAATTGCGGGCTTCCACCTTGCGCTGGGCGTTTTCAATCGCGCGAGTGACCCAGGGATGCTCAATGGCCTCACCTTCCGGCATGTTAAGCCGCTGCATGATGCTTGCTACCCGATCAGATGCAAAGATACGCAGAAGTGGATCTTCCAGCGAGAGATAAAAACGGCTGGAACCCGGATCGCCCTGGCGGCCCGAACGGCCCCGCAACTGATTATCCACGCGGCGAGATTCATGCCGCTCTGTGCCGATAATATGTAATCCGCCTTGTTTCAGCACCTCATCATGAAGAAGTTGCCATTGCTGCTGCAATTGCCCGATTCGCTCGCTCTTTTCCGGTTCGCTCATGCTTTCGTCGGCACGAACCCGCTCAAGTTCAGGTTCAGGATTGCCGCCAAGTACGATATCGGTTCCGCGACCCGCCATATTCGTGGCGATCGTGATCATTTCGGGACGTCCGGCCTGGATGACGATCTCAGCTTCTCTTGCGTGCTGCTTGGCATTCAATACCTGGTGCGGCAACTTCTCGCGGGTCAATAACCCGGAAAGCTCCTCATTGTTTTCAATAGAGGTCGTTCCGACGAGAACGGGCTGTCCCCTCTTATGACAATCCCTGATATCTTCAATGATAGCGCGATTCTTTTCTCCCATGGTGCGGAATACCTGATCCATGCGGTCATTGCGGATCATGGGGCGATGGGTTGGAATGATGACTGTTTCCAGCCCGTAGATTTGCTGAAACTCGAAAGCCTCGGTATCCGCCGTGCCCGTCATGCCGGCCAGCCTCTGATACATGCGGAAATAGTTTTGAAAAGTGATCGAGGCAAGTGTCTGGTTCTCCTTCTGGATCGAAACACCTTCCTTTGCTTCCACCGCCTGATGCAATCCTTCCGACCAGCGCCTGCCAGACATGAGCCGCCCGGTGAACTCGTCGACGATGACCACCTCGCCATCCTGTATCACGTAGTGCTGGTCAAGATGAAATAACGCGTGTGCACGCAGGCCAGCGTATAAATGGTGGACGAGATTGATGTTGGCCGGATCGTAGAGGCTGGTTCCAGGAGGCAGCAACCCAGCATCGGCAAGCAAGTTTTCCGCGTGCTCGAAACCTTCCTCGCTCAACAGAACCTGCTGGGCTTTTTCGTCTACGCTGAAGTCACCCGCACTTTTTTCGGTTTCCTGGCGAACCAGTTTCGGAATCAGCGCGTTCATACGCACATAAACTTCGGTGTTGCCTTCGGCCTGGCCGGAGATAATCAACGGCGTGCGCGCCTCATCGATCAAGATGGAATCGACTTCGTCAACGATGGCATAATTAAGTACGCGTTGCACCCGCTCGACAGGGTGGTTCACCATGTTATCGCGCAGGTAATCGAAACCGAATTCATTATTGGTGCCGTAGGTTATGTCTGCCGCATAAGCGGACTGCTTTTCACCGTGATCCATCTGTGAAAGGATTACGCCTACGCTGATACCGAGGAATTGATAAAGATGCCCCATCCACTCCGCATCCCGTTTGGCAAGATAGTCATTCACGGTAACGAGGTGAACGCCCTTGCCAGCCAGTGCATTGAGATAAGCGGGCAAGGTCGCCATCAGCGTTTTACCCTCGCCTGTTCGCATCTCGGCAATCTTGCCGCTATGCAGCACCATGCCCCCGATCAATTGAACGTCGAAATGACGCATCCCGAGCACCCGTTTGCCAGTTTCGCGTACCACGGCAAATACCTCGGGCAGTAAAGCGTCAAGGGTTGTCCCGTCGGCAATGCGCTGCCTGAATTCTTCGGTCTTTGCACGCAGTTCGGCGTCGGTAAGCGCCGCTATCCTGGTTTCCAGTGCGTTAATCGTCGCCACCGTCTGGAAATACTGTTTGATCAGCCTATCGTTACGGCTCCCGAAAACTTTCTTGAGCAGATTGTTCAGCATGAAATCTCAAAAATTCTGTTAGCGACTATCCAAAAAATAAGGGGTGAGGTTTTTGGCCTCACCCCCACCCGCAGAGTATTGACCCGGCTCAACCGGGCATCTTCAAGAATCGTGACGGGTTTTGCGGCGAGCCCTTGTGCCGGACTTCAAAATGCAGATGAGGACCGGTAGAACGACCAGTGCTGCCTACTTCCGCGATCTTCTGCCCGCGCACCACGACTTGGCCCAGCCTGACCAGGCGCTTGGAAGCATGAGCATAACGGCTGACGAAATCATTGCCGTGGTCAACATCGACCATATTACCATATTCGGGATGAAAATCGGAATACACTACCACGCCGCCCGCCGCAGCCACGATGGGCGTACCTGTTGCAGCCGAGAAATCAACCCCTTCATGAAAAATGCGTCTTCCCGTAAAAGGATCTATACGCACCCCGAAACCCGAGGAGTACCATTTTGTGTTCACAGGCATCACGGACGGAAGCATTTTCTTCTTGAGCCTGTCTTGCATCAACAATGAATCCAGTGCGCCAAGCTTGTCGCTACGGTCATCCAATGCGAGCGACAGTTCCTGGATCTTACTGTTGAACTCTGCAAATGACATATCCTCGGATGGCAGCGTCGATACGGTTCCTCCCTGACCGGGATTCTGATTAAACCGAAATTCCTGAGGCTTGATACCCGATAATTCCGCCAGACGAGCGCCCACGGAATCCAGCCGCAGCAGCTGTGCCTGCATCTGACCCATTCTGACTGCCATGGCATTGAGGCTATCGCGCAAGTACGACTGGTTTTTTTTATGTTCCTCCTGCTGTACACTCGAAACGAGCGATCTCAGGGAAAAGGACTGTCGATCTTGTCAGCATACCGAAGAGAAAGATAATTCAACCCCATCGCAAACAATACAGAAGCTAAAACTCCTCCCCCTGCCAGAAGTACAAGATGCACGCCGGTCAGGGTCAAGGTTCTCGGTTTTTTTAAATTATTGGAAATTAGAATAATATGCATCTCATTCCCTAAATTACTCTTTAGCTATGACCGTCCACAAGATAAATTTCTACCTTGGAACCCTAAGGCTGACGCCCAAGCATCAGCGATTATTCAGCTACATGGACGAGTTAACCGCGATGCAACAGGCATTCTCGAAAATCGTTCCGCACCAACTGGTTCGACACTGCACGCTAGGCGGATTCTTTGAAGGAAACCTGACGATATGTGCAGGTAACGGTGCAATTGCGGCAAAACTCAGACAGACGTTGCCGTCATTATTATTAAAATTTCAAGCGATGGGCTATGAGGTTACTGCAATTCGACTTGCTGTGCAAGCAGATTACCGTAATATTCGTAAGGGTGATTTACCCGGTAAAAAAATGCGGATAGGCCGGGCTGGCATGGAAAGGCTGAGTGAATTGGCCGAAGGATTGCCACCATCGCCTCTAAAAACCGCAGTCGAATCGCTGCTGGAAAAACAGCGAATGGAAGGCGAGAAGAACGGCTACGGCTCGGATATTATCTAAAATCCCGGCAATGGTGGGGAGATCGATGGATTCCTGGATGGATTCGTATAACGCATGCGTAGGCGATAGCGTGCCTTGTGCGAAAATTTCGCGCTCTGCGGATGAGTAATGACAAACTTGCCACGGAACGCGAAGGCCGCTGAGTCTTCCGTGCTATCGGCTCAAGCTCCGCTGGCGATCACAGCGATCGCGAACCAGCCTCAGCTCATGAGGCCTATCCGGGCGAACAAATATTTTATTTATTCATAAGCAATGCTAATCCGCTTGCTTCCTCAAGAACGCGGGAATATCAAGGACATCCACTCCCGATTGTTTCATGGCCTCGATGGTGGCGTCGCGCCGTCTATTCGTACGTAACGCGGCCGGGGCATCCAGATCCTTCCAGTTGATACCATCCGCCGAGAGGGCATTATCTGTCCCGGTGCGCGTGTGGATCACGCTTAGCGGTTTAGGTTGTATGCGGTTAACGACACCGCCCAGCCCTGTGGCAACCATGGTCACCCGGAGATTTTCTTCCATATTTTCATCGATGACGGTGCCGACTATCACGGTGGCGTCTTCCGCCGTAAAGTCTTTGATCGTATTCATCACCTCGTGCACCTCGCGCATCTTCATGGCTGAGCTAGCGGTAATGTTCACCAATATTCCTCGCGCACCGGAAAGGTTCACATCCTCCAGCAGGGGACTGGCGACAGCCTGTTCCGCCGCTGCGCGCGCGCGGTCCGCCCCTGAGGCAAACGCCGAACCCATCATTGCCATGCCCATTTCCGACATCACCGTTTTTACATCGGCAAAATCGACGTTGACAAGGCCCGGGCAATTGATAACTTCCGCGATGCCGGCCACGGCGCCGTACAGTACGTTGTTGGCAGCCTTGAACGCATCAAGCATGCTCACGTCTTCGCCTAAAACCAGCATCAGCTTATCGTTGGGAATTACGATCAGCGAATCGACATATTGTGACAACGCTTCCATTCCTGCCTGAGCTGCTTTAAGCCGCCTGCCCTCGAACGAAAAGGGCTTGGTAACCACTGCTACGGTAAGGATTCCCATTTCCTTGGCCACTTGCGCCACCACGGGCGCAGCGCCGGTTCCGGTACCGCCGCCCATTCCCGCGGTAATAAATAGCATGTCCGCGCCTTCGATTAATTCGGCGATCCGGTCGCGGTCTTCCAACGCTGCGTTACGTCCGATTTCAGGATCTGCGCCAGCGCCCAGTCCCTTTGTGATCGCTGATCCCATTTGCAGCAGAGTACGTGCCTGATTACGCTTCAATGCCTGGGCATCGGTGTTGGCACAAATGAATTCGACGCCTTGCACGCCGTTCAGGATCATGTGATCCACGGCGTTACCGCCGCAACCGCCCACGCCAATGACCTTGATGACGGCTTCCTGTGTTTCTGTATCCATGATTTCGAACATTACACTCTCCTTTAGGAATTGTATCAACTGAACAGTATTTGTTATTTAAGTCTTTCCGCTTTTGAACGCTGCTGCCAGCCGCCCCTTCGCTGTCGAAAAGAGACCTCCCCCATTTTTGGGGTCTTCGGATAGGAGGCCCTCAAAAATTGACTTGAAACCAACTTCTCATCCTTTCCAGAATTCGCTTGAACGAGTTGCCCTGCAACCGGGTGTGCTGGTGTCGCTGGAGCTGTTCCATGCCGGCCAGTATCAAGCCAATGCCGGTAGAGCACCGCGGCGTAAGCACCACTTCTTCCAGGCTGCCGTGATAGTGCGGAAGGCCTAGCCGTACAGGCATATGGAATATCTCTTCGCCGAGCTCCACCATACCTTGAAGGGAGCTGCTGCCGCCGGTAATGACGATCCCGGACGACAGCAGTTCCTCGAAGCCACTGCGGCGCAGTTCAGCCTGCACCAGCGAATAAAGCTCTTCCACACGGGGCTCGATGACTTCTGCCAGTGTTTGCCTGGAAAGCTGGCGTGTTCCACGGTCGCCCACGCCCGCCACTTCCACCATTTCGTGCGGGTCAGCCATACCGCGCAAGGCGCAACCGTAGCGGCACTTGATGTCTTCGGCATCCTTGGTAGGGGTGCGGAGCGCCATCGCAATATCATTCGTGATCTGGTCTCCGGCAATCGGAATCACCGCGGTATGGCGAATGGCGCCGTGTGTGAATACCGCGATGTCGGTTGTACCCCCGCCGATATCCACCAGGCAGACGCCCAGATCTTTTTCGTCTTCCGATAGCACGGCCATGGCCGAGGCAAGCGGTTGCAGCACCAGGTCACGCACCTCCAGCCCGCAGCGCCGCACGCACTTCATGATATTCTGTGCCGCGGATACCGCCCCGGTCACGATATGCACTCTGACTTCCAGCCGTATACCGCTCATGCCGATGGGCTCGCGCACATCCTCCTGGCCATCTATGATGAACTCCTGATTGAGTACGTGGAGAACTTGCTGGTCGTTAAGGATATTCACTGCCTTCGCGGTTTCCATCACACGTTCCACATCCAGTCGCGAAACTTCCTTATCCTTGATGGCCACCATCCCATGCGAATTGAAACTTTTGATATGGCTACCGGCAATGCCGGTATAAACTTCCCGAATCCTGCAGTCGGCCATCAACTCGGCTTCTTCCAATGCCCGCTGAATCGCGTTGACGGTGGTCTCGATGTTCACTACAACCCCTTTCTTCAGGCCGCGCGAAGGATGGCTGCCCATGCCGATAACTTCATACCCGCCTTCGGGTTTCACCTCTGCGACAATAGCCACAATCTTCGATGTGCCGATATCGAGCCCCACGATCAGATTTTTTGTTTCGTTGCTTCTATTCATCTATCTTAAAAGCCCTAAATCTGCCGGCATTTCCATCAAATCAAATCCATTTTGTTTCAGCATCGCACCACGTGCTTAGCGGACAGCAAAGCCGCTCGGATAACGCAGGTCAACGTATGTCAATTGCTGATTTAATTGCGCCGTGCTGTGGTCGTGCACCTGTACGTAACGCTTCAGCCGCACGCCCACCTGCTCGCGCCCGAGCTCCAGTATGGTCCCGTTGTCCAGGTGAACCCGCCAGGCCCGACGGTCGGAAAGGCTCATCCGTGCGATGTTCTGATGCAGCGGCTGCAGCATTTTTTTAAACACCGTGTACTGTCTGGCCATTTCGCTTGAGCTTTCCTCCGGGCCTTCAAATTCAGGCAATGGTTCATCGGATGCAGCATTGAATATTTCCCCCTGAAAATTGACCAGTGCGCTGCTACCCCAGCGCGCCAGGGCCATATGTTCCTCTAGCGTTACCTCCAGGCCATGCGGCCAGATGCGACGCACACTGGCGGTCCGTACCCAAGGCAGCTTGACGAAAGCTTTACGGGTCGCTTCCAGATCAACTGTAAAAAAATTTCCCGCGACAGCATTTCGGACTACCCCATCGATCTGTTCTCGCGTCACGTGCTTCAGGCCGCCGTCATTGCCGCCAAGGCTCACCTCCTTCAACGGAAACAAAGGCGAATTGATCGTCAATTGAGTGATCAGGTAACTCACTATCAACGCAGCCAGCGCAAACAGCCAATTCGCCAGCAAGGTGAGCGCCTGATGGTTATCCCACATGGGCCAGTTCCAGTATCCGCAGGACCAGATCGTCAAATGAAATTCCGACGGCTTTCGCTGCCATGGGTACAAGGCTGTGTGCGGTCATCCCAGGCGATGTGTTGGTTTCAAGAAAATATAGCTGGTGCGATGCATCCAGAATGGCGTCTACCCTTCCCCATCCCTCACAACCCAGAATCTTGTGTGCTTGCAATGCCTGTGCCTGAATCGCCTCCTCCTGAGCAGCGGATAAGCCGCTCGGGCAAAAATACCGGGTAGTATCGGACATATACTTAGCCTCATAATCGTACAAGCCGCTTTCCGCCTGGATGCGGACCAAGGGTAACGTCATCTCTCCGAGGATAGCGATGGTAAGCTCCATGCCTTCGATAAATTGCTCCGCCAGCACAGTAGTGTCGTGCTCCGCCGCCAGCTGCAGTGCTGTCGGCAAGTCCGTTGCCTTGATCACCTTGCTCAAGCCGAGGGTCGACCCTTCTCGCGATGGCTTGACAATCAGCGGCAGCCCGAGCTCTCTGGAAACCAGATCAAAATCTGTTTGTTCATTAAGCACGACATAGCGGGGCGTTTTGATTCCAGCAGCTTGCCAAAGCAATTTAGTGCGCCATTTATCCATCGCCAACGCGCTCGCCAGGACACCGCTACCGGTATAAGGCAATCCCATCAGCTCCAGCGCGCCTTGGACGGTACCGTCTTCGCCGTAGCGCCCATGCAGGGCAATATGGACCCGGCTGAACCCCTGGTGCAGAAGCGCCTCCATTGGCTGTTCGGAGGGATCGAACGGATGTGCGTCAACACCTTGGCGCCGTAATGCCTCCAGCACGGCTTTGCCGCTCTGGAGCGAAATCTCGCGTTCAGCGGAACGGCCGCCCAGAAGAACAGCAACTTTCCCAAAATTATGGTTACTCACCATTTTGATCTTCCTTGACAGAATAATGAGTCGCGAAATCGGGAATCCCGCTGCGTTCGCTTACAGCACCGATAATTCGTACTTCTTGCACCAGCTCGACGCCAGTCTGCTCTTTTACCGTGTTACGCACCCGGTCTATCACCGCTTCGATATCCGCCGCTACGGCAGTGCCGGTGTTTACGATGAAGTTTGCGTGCGTCGACGAAACCATCGCGCCCCCAATACGAAAACCTTTCAGTCCGCATGACTCGATCAGTCGCGCGGCCCAGTCGCCCGGTGGATTACGAAACACTGATCCGGCATTGGGCAGATTCAAAGGCTGGCTATTGATTCGTCTTGTCAGTAATTCCTTGATCTTTTGCCGCGATACTGCCTCTTTCTCTGCCGACAATTGGAACCAGCCGCCTGTGAACCATTCCTCATCCGGGAAACTCCCCGATTTGTGCTCGCCCTGTTCCCCATCATTAATCCCAGGCTTCATGGCAACGTGCCGATAACTGATTTCGTAGTCTCCAGGCAGGCGTGCTTGCAATCGCCCGGCACGACCCAGTGTTTGAACCTTGTATACAATTTCCCAGGTCTCGGCACCGTAGCACCCAGCATTCATCGCCATCGCCCCGCCGACAGTACCGGGTATACCGGCTAAAAACTCTGCGCCGGCCAAACTGTGCAAGGCTGCAAACCGCGCCACTTTTGCGCAGGCTACGCCCGCGCCAGCGTATATCAGTGGGTCACCTTTATCCCGCTGCTCCAGCCGCAGGTCGTTAAGCCGGCCATGCAACACCACTACGGTTCCCCGCACTCCTCCATCACGCACCAGAAGATTGCTGCCGAGCCCTATCACATGCACTGGCTCATCCTGCGGCAAGCCGCGCAAGAACTGCGCGAGATCAGCCAGATCTGCCGGCAGATACACGCGCTCCGCCACGCCCCCGGTACGCCATGAAGTATATTTTTTCATTGGCTGATTCACGCGCATCTCGCCCCGAAGTGCACTGGAGCCATGGTTCAAATTAATTTCCGACATATCCATTCGTGAAACCTGCGCATATTCATGTGCGACGAAAAGTGGCCTGATTTTTATCCTTCTCCTTCCACCGCCAGGTCGGCCTCCTGCTCAGCCGTCCATTGGTTCCTTGCAAGGTCAGGGGCCACCCTGCCCACCGATCCCGCTCCCATCACGAGTATCACGTCATTGTCCTGCACCACGCTATGAATGGCGGAAGGCAGCTCGTCCACGGTCTCGATAAAAATCGGTTCCACCTTGCCTAGGACCCTCAACGCGCGCGCGAGCGACTTGCTATCCGCCGCTATGAGCGCGGCTTCGCCCGCAGGATAGACTTCTGTCAACAGCAGCACATCGACGGTCGATAACACTTTAACGAAATCCTCGAACAGATCGCGCGTGCGCGTATAGCGGTGCGGCTGAAACGCCAGCACCAGCCTGCGGCCAGGAAATGCGCCGCGCGCAGCCGCGATGGTGGCTGCCATCTCGACGGGATGATGACCATAGTCGTCGACAAGCGTAAAGCTGCCGGCCCCCGCGTTTCCGTTGCCGGTCAGTTTGATTTCGCCATAACGTTGAAAACGCCGGTCTACGCCCCTGAAGCCGGCCAATGCCCCGATTATGGCAGCGTCCGGCAAACCCACTTCATTGCATACCGCGATTGCTGCAAGCGCATTCTGCACGTTATGCAATCCTGGGAGGTTAAGCATGCATTTGAGCTTGCGCGTCTTGCCGTTTGTTCCTACGAGCGCGGTAAAATGCATCCGACCTTCACTATGGCGGATATCGGAAGCACGAACTTGTGCGTTATCCGATAAGCCGTAAGTTGTAATGGGCTTGGTAATGGCAGCCATGATTTCGCGCACGCTTGCGTCATCCACGCACAATACCGCCATACCGTAAAAAGGCAGGTGTTCGATAAATTCCACGAATGCCTGCTTGAGCTTGTTGAAATCGTGACCGTAAGTCTCCATGTGATCGACATCTATATTGGTCACCACCGCCAGCACAGGCTGCAAATAAAGAAAGGAGGCATCGGATTCGTCGGCCTCGACCACGATGAATTCACCACGGCCCAGCTTCGCGTGGGACCCTGCCGCTTCCAGCCTGCCGCCGATAACGAATGTCGGGTCCATGCCCGCTTCGGCAAAAATGCTGGCAATCAGGCTGGTGGTAGTGGTCTTGCCATGGGTGCCCGCAATCGCGATCCCCTGGCGTAATCTCAGCAATTCCGCCAGCATGATGGCACGAGGAACCACCGGTACATTACTTTCTCGCGCTGCCAGAACTTCCGGGTTGTCCGCCATTATTGCCGTCGAAGTCACCACCGCATCAGCGGATGCCACATGACTTCTCGCATGGCCGACATGAACGACGGCACCCAGTTTTCTCAGGCGCCGAGTGGTTGCGCTGGCGGACAAATCCGAGCCGCTCACCTGATACCCCAGATTAAGCAACACTTCAGCGATTCCGCTCATACCCGAACCGCCGATGCCCACAAAATGGACATGCTTGACCTTATGCCTCATGATGGAAATACAGTAGTTTTATTCATTTCCTGACGCTTTCATTTTTGTGCTTTTATCATTCCCATGCATGCTTCCGCCACTAATCTGGTCGCATCCGGGTTTGCCAGTTCACGGGCTTTCATGGCCATTTCCATGAGTTTTTCGCGGCTGAATCCCATCAATAATTCGGCCAGGCCTTGCGGCGTCAAATCATCTTGCGGCACCAATACCGCCGCATTCCTGTCACTCAGAAATTTCGCATTGCATGTCTGATGATCGTCCACCGCGTAAGGAAATGGCACCAGAATGCTTGCAACACCCGCCGCACTCAATTCAGCGATAGTAAGCGCCCCGGCACGACAGATCACCAGGTCGCTATCGGCGTAGCGGACCGACATGTCGTCAATGAATGTGACCAACTCACCCTCCACCTCCGCCTCGGCATAGTTTTTTTTTAGCCCGTCCAGATGCCTTGCGCCTGCCTGGTGCGTTACCAGCGGGCGCAACTTCTCGGGAATCCGCTTCAACGCCTGTGGCACGACACTATTCAGCGCTTGCGCACCCAGGCTGCCGCCAACCACCAGTAACTTCATTGGCCCGTCGCGCATGGCGTATCTTTTTTCCGGCGCTTCCAGCCCGCTAATTTCTTTACGAACAGGATTACCGAAAAATGCTACTTTTTTGCTTTTTTTGATCGCATCCGGAAAACCCAGCAGCACTCTGTCAGCAAGTTTCGCCAATATCCTGTTAGCGAGGCCGGGAATGGAATTCTGTTCGTGTATCAGCAGTGGCTTATCCAGCAACGAGGCCATCATGCCGCCGGGAAAGGCCGGATAGCCGCCCATACCCAGCACTACGTCCGGGCGCACCCGAAGTATCACTTTGGCGCTTTGCCAAAATGCGATCAACAGGCGCAGCGGTAACGTCAGCCAGGTTCGGACGCTCTTCCCGCGAAGGCCCGAAAAACGGATAGTTTCCAGGTGATACCCTTGCCGCGGCGCCAGCGTGGTTTCCATTCCACCTTCGGTTCCCAGCCACACCACACGCCATCCCGCGGTCTTCATATGCTCCGCGACCGCCAACCCTGGAAATACATGTCCGCCCGTTCCGCCGGCCATAATAAGAATGGTATGGATCAAGTCAGCTCCCGTTATCAGGAACCGCTCCATAAGCCCATGCTGGCCTCATGCAACAATTCTTCAGGTTTGCGATTCGGGTTTTCGTCCGCTTTCATACTGTATAACCCTTCATCAACTGCCGATTTTCCCAGTCCACCCGCAGCAGGACCGCCAGCGTAATGCAACTGACGACAACACTGCTGCCGCCAAAACTCATCAGCGGCAGCGTTAATCCCTTGGTCGGCAGCACACCCATGTTCACACCCATGTTGATGAATGCCTGCACGCCCAGCCATACGCCAATACCTTGGGCCACCAGGGCCGGAAAGTGCCGCTCTCTCATCGCTGCCTGGCGGCCGATAATGAAGGCGCGTATTATCAGCCACGCAAACAGCGCCACTACCGTCACGACCCCGATAAAACCAAGTTCCTCCGCGATCACCGCAAGCAAAAAATCGGTATGCGCTTCAGGCAGATAAAAAAGCTTCTCGACGCTGCCACCCAGGCCGACACCCAGCCATTCACCCCGCCCGAACGCAATCAGGGCATGGCTCAACTGATATCCTTTTCCGTAGGGATCGTCCCATGGGTCCATGAATCCAAAGAAACGCTGCATGCGATAAGGCTCGATCCAGATGAGCGCCAACAGGGCGACTATCAAAAAACCAATCAACCCGGTGAACAGCTTCAGGTTTATTCCTCCCAGGAACAATATCGCCATCATGATGGCGGTAATAACGACGAATGCGCCGAAATCAGGCTCGAGCAGCAGCAGCGTACCTATAACGAGCGTCACGATCAGCATGGGCAGAAAACCTTTACGAAAACTCCCGAGGTAAACCGCCTTGCGAACGGTATAGTTGGCGACATAAAACACCATGAACAGCTTCATGAACTCCGACGGTTGAAAATTCACGACCGCCAGCGATATCCACCGTCGGCTGCCATTGACTTCGTGGCCTATGCCGGGAATCAGCACCAGCAGCAGCAGCACTGCTCCGAGCAGAAACAGGTGGAAGGAATATTTCTGCCACATCTGCATCGGCACCTGAAATGCGATTAAACCCGCCAGCAAACCCACCACCAGATAAATACCATGCCGAACAAGGAAATATGCAGGGTAGCCATCGGTGCCCCGCCCTGCCTCGGCGATCGAGATGGAAGCGGAATACACCATTACCAGCCCCAGGCCCAGCAATAATATGCCCGACCAGATCAAGGACTGATCAAAGTGGGGTAGTGCTTCCTGGTTCCCGATATGGCTCCGATAGATCATCAGCGAGTGACGTGATTATTCATGACTGGAGTCCTGGCCTGCACTCGTCTCACCGCCGCAATGAACGCCTCGGCGCGATGCGCGTAATTCTTGAACATATCGAAGCTGGCACATGCGGGCGACATCAATACCGCATCGCCTTCCTGCGCCAGCCAAAAACTTTTTTGTACCGCCTCTTCCATTGTCGATGCATGATGCAACGGCACGCCGCAATGATTTATGGCGCTCGCGATTTTGCCTGCATCCCGTCCGATCAGCACCACAGCCCGCGCATGTTCCGTTATCGGCCTTGCCAAAAGTGTGAAATCCTGTCCTTTGCCAACGCCACCGGCTATCAAAACGACGCTTTGCGTCATGCCGGTCAGCGCTGCGGCTGTCGCGCCGACATTGGTACCCTTCGAGTCATCGTAGAAAGTGATACCACCATGGGTTCCAACGTTCTCCATTCGATGCGGCAAGCCCCGAAATTCACGCAAGGCCTGCAGTAATGGCTCAAACGGCAACGCAACGGCACGGCACAGCGCTAGCGCAGCCAGCGCATTCGCCGCATTGTGCAAACCATGAACGCCAAGATCACTGGTTTTCATCAAGCGCGTGGCTCCCTGCACCAGCCATGAATTGCCGTCTTCACGCAGCAGGCCGAAATCGCTGTGGCCGACGGGTAAATCCAAGCCGAAAGTTATATTCTTGCGGCCCCTCAGCGCCATTTCACGCACCATGGAATCGTCACGATTCAATATTTGCATCCCTGCATCGTCGCCTTGGTCAACGGCAGCATCCCGAAATATTCTCGCCTTCGCCGCGGCGTATTCCCGCATTCCATCGTAACGATCAAGATGGTCTTCACTTAAATTCAGCACAGTGGCCGCATCAGGGCCGAGATTTTGCATGGTTTCCAACTGAAAACTGGAAACCTCCAATATCCAGGCTCGAGGCAGTCGTCCTGAATCTACCCGCCGCATCAGTGCATCAAGCACAGCGGGGCCGATGTTTCCCGCCACCTCGACATCCCACCCGGCTTTTTTCACCATTGCCCCCACCATGGCCGTTACCGTTGTCTTGCCGTTGGAGCCGGTAATAGCCACTATTGTTGGCCTTGAAGCACTTAGCGACCTGATTGCCAACGCAAAAAGTTCCATGTCCCCCATCACCGGCACGCCGTTCTTCATTGCCTGCTGCACAAGCTTTTCAGTCAGAGATACGCCGGGGCTGATAGCGATCAGGTCGATATCGGCAAACGCCTCGGCTGTAAATGCCCCGGTAAACATAAGGGCATGAGGCAGAGCCTGTTTTAAATCTTCCGTACAAGGGGGAACTGTGCGGCTGTCAGCCACGCGAACGATTGCTCCCATGCGAGACAGCCACTTGGCCATGGAGAGTCCGGTCTCGCCCATCCCAAGCACCAGTACGGTTTTATTTCTCAAATTCATCAATTTATGGGTCATCTCAACTTCAGCGTGGACAAGCCAAACAACACCAGCATCATGGTGATAATCCAGAACCGAACCACTACCTGATTTTCTTTCCAGCCCTTCAATTCGTAGTGATGATGCAGCGGCGCCATACGAAAAATACGTTTCCCGACCAGCTTGAACGAGGCCACCTGCAGCATGACTGACAAGGTTTCCACCACAAATACGCCGCCCATAATGACCAGCACGATCTCCTGGCGTACTATCACGGTCACGATTCCGAGTGCGGCGCCAAGGGCAAGCGCGCCGACGTCCCCCATGAATACTTCTGCCGGGTAGGCGTTGAACCAGAGAAAGGCGAGCCCGGCACCCGCCAGCGCACCACAGAAGACAGCCAGCTCGCCCGCATGGGGGATATGAGGAATACCCAGATATTTCGCAAATACCGCGTGCCCCGCCACATAGGCAAAAATCGCCAGGGCGCTGCTGATCATGACGGTAGGCATAATGGCGAGGCCGTCAAGACCGTCGGTCAAGTTCACCGCGTTGCTGGTACCCACTATGACGAAATAGGCAAGCGCGACAAAGCCGGTAACACCAAGCGGTATCGCCACTTGCTTGAAGAATGGGACGATCATGGTTGTCTGTGCAGGCAACTCGGCCGTTAACGCGAGATACAACGCCACCAGAATCGCTATTGCCGATTGCCAGAAGAGCTTGGCTTTGGCGGAGAGTCCCTTTGGATTGCGATATACCACCTTGCGATAATCATCTATCCAGCCGATGATGCCGAAACCCAGCGTGGTGATGAGCACCACCCATACGTAACGATTGCTCAGATCCGCCCACAGTAACGTTGAAAAGGCAATCGATACCAATATCAGAGCGCCACCCATCGTGGGCGTGCCCGCTTTGACAAGATGGGTCTGGGGCCCGTCGCTGCGCACCGATTGCCCGATTTTGTAAGCAGTCAGCTTACGTATCATGGCGGGGCCTACGATGAATGAGATCGCAAGAGAGGTAAGCGCCGCGAGAACCGTGCGCAATGTGATGTACTGGAATACGTTGAATGCACGGATGTCCTTCGCCAGCCATTGAGCGAGTTCTAGCAGCATCGCGCCCACCACAACAGAATATTGTTCGAGACTCGTGGAAAGACCAATTGGCCCAGCCTGCTCATGATTTCAAGATAACCAAAATTTATGGCGCACACGTCAGGAGTCATAACTCGATACTCTTGACCACACGCTCCATTTGCATGAAGCGCGACCCCTTTATCAGTAGCGTAACGCCAGGCTTCAGCAGACTCTCTACCTCGGCCAGTAATTCCTCGATATCCGTAAAATGCCGGCCGCCCGAACCAAATTTTTTTGCGGCATGAACGCTCAACTCGCCCAGAGCCAATAATTTATCAATCCCGGCCATTTTTGCCTCTGTACCAATGCGTTCATGGAAATCCCTCGCGCTACCGCCGAGTTCACCCATATCACCCAAAACCAGGATCTTTGTCCCGACAGCTTTTGCCAGCACCGCCAAAGCGGCCCGTACCGAATCGGGGTTGGCATTATAGCTATCGTCTATCAATGTTGCCTCGCACCGGCCGTGTTTTTTCTGCATGCGTCCCTTCACGCCGTGGAATGCGCTTAGTCCCGACGCTATTGCTTCCGCGTCAATACCCAGGGCTACCGCAACCGCTGCCGCTGCAAGCGCGTTTCGCACGTTATGCTCGCCTGGGACTTGTAATTGCACCTCTTTAACCCCGTCAGGCAGGACCAACGCCACGCTGCTGCCGAAAAGATCAGGGCGATAGCGCGCGCCCACTTTTGGCCTGTCCGCAAGGCCGAAATCGATGACTCTTCTATTGCCGGCGAGTTTGCGCCAGAGCCGAGCGTTCGGATCATCAGTGTTGATGACAGCTATTCCGTCCTGATCGAGCCCCTCGAAAATTTCGCCTTTTGCCCGTGCCACTGCTTCCACCGAACCCAGTCCCTCGACATGCGCCGCCCCTGCATTGGTGATCAGCGCGACGGTGGGCTTTACCAGACCAGTCAAATATGAGATCTCGCCGGAATGATTCATTCCCATCTCAATCACCGCATAGCCATGCCGTTCGCGCATCCGCAAGAGCATCAGGGGCACGCCGATATCATTGTTAAGATTGCCCTCCGTCGCCAGTACCGTATCCGGGTCATTCATCTGCCCGTCCGGCCCGGCCACCCGTCGTAAAATCGATGCAATCATTTCCTTTACCGTGGTCTTGCCATTGCTCCCGGTCACCGCAACCATCGGTATCCTGAAACGCCCGCGCCAGTGTGCTGCGAGCCGCCCTAATGCCAGTCGGGTATTCTCCACACGTATCAGAGGAATTCCAAGTTCCCCGACTCCAGGTTCAGCCTCTTGGCAGATCATTGCCGCCGCTGCGCCTTCGTCCCTCACCACGGCAATAAAATCATGGCCATTAAAATTTGGCCCTACCAGCGCTACGAACAAATCGCCGCGCCCTACTGTACGGCTATCGGTGCTGACTCCGGTAAAGCAAGCGTCTCCGCCAGACTGCTTACCGTTCAAAGCGCTGGCTGCGTCATGCACGGTCATCATGCTTGTACCCGTGCCCTTTCCATCAGTGCCCGCCTGGCAATCTCAACATCGCTGAATGGAAATTTTTGCCCATCTATTTCCTGATAGGCTTCATGTCCCTTCCCCGCGATTAATATGACGTCACCCTTTTTCGCGTAATGAATCGCCCGGAAAATAGCCTTTGCCCTATCCTTTTCAATGTGATGGTTGATGCCTGCCCCCGCCACAATCTCGCTGATGATGACGTTGGGGTCTTCCTGCCGTGGATTGTCATTTGTGATGATGACCTCGTCAGCCAGTTGTGTCGTCACTTCGCCCAGTAGAGGCCGCTTGCCACGGTCGCGTTCGCCACCACAGCCAAACACGCAGATCAATTTTAGGTTTCGGGCATGTGCTCCATTACTCGATGCAGAACCGGAATGAAGAATTTCACGCAGCGCGGTCAATACTTTTTCCATAGCGTCAGGCGTATGGGCGTAATCCACGACGACAAGAGGCTGATCGCCTCCGCCTATTTGCTGCATTCTCCCCGCGACAGGGCGGATTTCCCGCAAAGCTCGCGCTGCGTCGGCCAAGCTGATGCCGCTGGCCAGCAGGCTAGCGAGCACTCCCAATAAATTTGAAGCATTGAAGCGTCCTGACACTTCAGTTTCAAGTTCCAGATGTTCGGCTTCAAATTCAATATCAAACGCCAAGCCTCGAGGGCTTGCCTTGAGATTGTATCCTCGCAATATCCTGAATTTCGTCGTGTCCCGAGTTCGGGTTGCTGCTTCCGTGAACCCATATCCTATTATTTGCGTGTCCGTTTCCAGAAGGTGATTTGACAAGTCAGCACTAAACGCATCATCAAGATTCAGTACGGCATACCTGAGCCCGGGCCAGCGAAATAACCGCGCCTTGGCGGCAGCATATGCTTCCATGCTGCCGTGGTAATCGAGATGGTCGCGCGAGAGATTCGTAAACAAGGCGACTGAGAATGTCGAGCCGTTGATGCGCTCCTGCATAATCCCGTGCGATGACACCTCCATTGCCAGGCAACAGGCGCCACGCTGTAATAGATCCGCCATGTTCTGCTGCAAAAACACCGCATCCGGCGTGGTGTTGGCGGTAAGCTCCAGTGCGTCACAAAAACCGGTTCCCAAGGTGCCGATAACCGCGGTTTTCTTGCCCAGCGCAGTCAGCGCCTGAGCAATCCAATGGCTGCAGGAGGTCTTGCCATTCGTTCCTGTGATACCGATGAGCCACAATTTTTGCGACGGGTGATCATATACATGGTCGGCAATAATGCCCACCTTGGTTCGCAGCCCTGGGATCGGCAAATTTGGCGCTTTCCATACAGAATCCCATACAAAGCCTTCAGGTTCCCACAATACCGCATTGGCTCCTGCGGCGATGGCCTGGCGAATGAAGTTTCTGCCGTCGCTCCTTTCTCCGGCATAGGCCAGAAATGTATCGCCCTGTTTCACCGTGCGGCTATCGGTGGCAAGACTGCTGATTTTGACGCTCAACTCCTTAAAAATACGAAAATCAAAATGCACCGGTGATCTTTCCGAAAACTTGCGGCCTCTAACGTCAAGACTTGAACTCATACATCACCATTCAATCCTGGCGCTGCGGTGAGAGACATTACCTTATCCTTATCCACAGGTGCATCATGCGGTACATTCAGCATACGCAGCGTGCCATCCATAAGCCGGCTAAACACGGGTGCCGCTACTACGCCGCCAAAATATTGGCCAGCGGAAGGCTCATCCAGCATTACCGCGATAACGAATCGGGGACTGGAAGCCGGCGCATAACCCACGAATGTCGATAGGTAACGGTTTTTTGCATAACCGTTACCTTCCAGCTTATGTGCGGTACCCGTTTTCCCAGCTACCCTGTAACCGCTCACCTGAGCTTGCGGCGCGGTCCCTCCTGGTTGCGCTACCATTTCCAGCATGCGGCTCACAGCCAAGGCAGTGTCGCGCGATATGACGCGTTTGCCCGGCGAGGGTGACTCCAGCCTCAATAGCGAAATCGGCTTCAATTCTCCTTCCGCGGAGAACAGCGTATAAGCGCGTGCCAATTGCAGCAGGCTCACCGCGATGCCGTGGCCGTATGACATAGTTGCCTGTTCGATGGGGCGCCATGTACGGTAGGGGCGTAGCTTACCGCCGGCTTCCCCGGGAAACCCAGAGCCGGTTGACGTACCAAACCCCGCATCGTTCAACATTCCCCACAACGTTTGTGGCGGCAGCGACAGGGCAATCTTTGCGGAACCGACATTACTGGACTTCTGGATCACTTGCGTGACCGTCAACGCGTCTTCCTTATGCGAGTCTCGTATTGTCGCCTTACCTATGGAAAATGTACCGGGCGCTGTTTCAAAAATGGTGTCGGGCTTGATTCCGCCTGCCTCCAGCGCTGCCGCTATGGTGAACGGCTTCAGCGTCGAGCCCGGCTCGAATACGTCAGTAAAGGCTCTATTACGAGCGCGCCAGCCGTTCATGCTTGTCCGGTTGTTAGGGTTATACGCCGGCAGGTTGACCAGCGCCAGCACCTCGCCCGTCTGCGCATCCAATACTACGACTCCCCCTGCCTTGGCCTTATGCGTTTCCATCGCCTGCTTCAATTCACGGTAAGCGAGATATTGGATTTTACTGTCTATCGACAGGGCAACATCCTGTCCTGACCTGGGCGCCCGGATACTTTTCACATCCTCGACGACTCGTCCTTTGCGATCCTTGATTACGCGGCGGCTTCCAGGTTTGCCCGCAAGCTCTTCCTGCCATGCCAGCTCCAAGCCCTCCTGCCCCTTGTCATCCACGTCAGTGAAACCGAGCACGTGCGCGGTCAACTCGCCCGTTGGGTAATATCGCCGGAACTCGCGTTTTAGAAATATGCCGGGCATGTCAAGCTCGACTATCCTGGCGGCGACCTCGGGTGACAAGTGCCGCTTCAAGTATACGAAGTCGCGCTGTGGCCCATCGATGCGGCGGCGAATTTCCTTGATATCCACGTCGATCAGGTTGGCCAGTTTTACCAGTTGTTCGGGTGTGGCGTGCATGTCCTGAGGACTCGACCATACCGATTCAACGGGTGTGCTGATTGCGAGCGGTTTGCCATGCCGGTCCGTAATCATGCCGCGGTGTGCGCTCATTTCAAGTACGCGGCCATAGCGTGACTCGCCTTTCTGTTGCAGGAATCCGTTGTTCATTCCCTGCAGATAAGCAGCGCGCCCCGCCAATGCCGCCAACCCAAGCAGCAGCAATGCCAGCAACAGGCGCGAGCGCCCCGCAGGCAGTACGAGATATATTGTGTGATCGAACTTCATGGTTCCGGTGCTTCCAAGAGATCGGCTCGACTTAAGCGAATCCCAAACGGAACAACCCGGATGCGAGATGCATCGGGCATACGCATGTGCAATTTCCCGGTAGCGATTTTTTCAACGCGCGTATGCATTGCCCAAGTGCTCTGCTCAAGCTGAAGCTGGTCCCATTCCACCGCTAGCTGTTGTGCCAATTCCTGCTCTTTTTCGAGTTCTACAAAAAGCTTGCGCGCTTTGTGCTGTGAGGTCACAACACTCAACGCGCAGGCGATGAGAATTAAGGTCAACAAAATATTTAGTCTGGCCACATCAGTCTCTCATTAACCGGGAACGGCGTTGTGGCTGTTCCCTATGTCGTATTTGTTCGCTCCGCCACGCGCATTATTGCGCTCCTCGCCCTGGGATTGCTGGCTATTTCCTTCGTATCCGGACGTATCGCCTTGCCTATCAAACGCAATTTCTGGCGACTCAAAAGCTGCACTTCCTTTTCACGTAGCGGTAATTCCTTCGGCAGCCTGTCCGAATCTGCCAATTCACGCATAAAACGTTTCACTGTCCGGTCTTCCAGCGAGTGAAAACTGATCACGACCAGCCGGCCGCCGGCGTTCAGCATCTCCACGCATTTCGGCAGGGCAAGCGACAGCTTCTCAAGCTCCTGATTGAGGTAAATCCGTATAGCCTGAAAAGTGCGCGTCGCCGGATTCTGCTTATCTTCCCGCCCGCGCGAGCGTACGGTCGACGCCACGATCGAAGCAAGCTGATGTGTAGTGACGATGGGCTGCCGACCTCTAGCCGCAACAATCGCTCTTGCAACCTGTTTAGCAAACCGCTCTTCGCCATAGTTCCTGATCACCTCTTCCAAATGGATTTCGGGAGCGGAAGCAAGCCACTCCGCGGCCGTCGGTCCTTGGCTTGTGTCCATGCGCATATCGAGCGGACCATCCAGGCGAAAACTGAAGCCGCGACGAGCCTCTTCAAGCTGCGGCGAAGATATTCCCAGATCCAGCAATATCCCGTCCACCCGATCCACATCCAACTGCCGCAAGACCTCCTGCATCCTCGAAAAGCTCTCGTGAATTATATGGAAACGCTCATCTTCAAGAGCCTGCCCAACTTCAAATGCGGACGGATCCTGATCGAACGCTATCAGCCTTCCATTTTTTCCTAAACGCTCCAGTATCAGCCGGCTATGCCCACCACGGCCGAAGGTTCCATCCACGTATATTCCGTCCGGCTTGACGGCCAAAGCGTCCACCGCCTCATGCAGCAAAACTGCGGTATGCATATACTTATCAACCACAGCATTAGAGCGAAAAACCATCGAGCTCGGGCGGAATGCCATCTTTGAAAACGAGCGCACTCTCGATTTGGAGGTTCCATTTTTCATCGTCCCACAACTCGAATTTAGCGCCCTGCCCCACCAAAACCACGTCTTTATTTAAACCAGCAAACTGACGCAAGGGAGGCGGCACCAAAATGCGGCCTGCACCATCCATCTCCACGTCACTGGCGTTGCCAACGAGAAGACGTTGCAAGCTACGCGTTTGTGGATTGAAGCTGGAAAGACTGTTGAGTTTTTGCTCTATCGGTTCCCACACGGGCTGGGGATAAACCAGCAAACAACTGGAAGGATCAGCGGTGATAACCAAGCGACCGGCGCAAAGAGATATCAGACCTTCGCGGTATTTCACGGGCACCGCAAGTCTACCTTTGTTATCCAGGCTGATAGGTGTGCCACCGCGAAACATTTTGCCCCTTTATTTGCCGGAAGGAATACCAGAAACTTCCTCCACTTTTACCCACTTTTGCCCACTGTAAATAAAACGATAGGCAAAGTCAAGGAAAAGAATAGGGGTTTTTGCGGTAGTGGCAGAGGCGTGGATCGGGAAGCGCCTGAAAAACCTGGCAGGCAAATACATAAATAAAATCAGATAATTAAGAGGATCAATTTGATATATGCAGCAAGCGTCATTGCGAACGCCATCGACTTACATAACAATTTTAAGGAATTGTCCCTCCGGAGAAGCCGTAAGGTGCGCAGTCATAAGAGCACATGGAATCGAGCTGAATTGCTTACCGACTCCTTAGTCTACTTGACCACGAAGCATTCAACTGGACGGCATGAAAGCGACGCACGCATGAATAATTCGATATGGCGGCCGGGCTCTGGCGTTACGCTCTATTTCCGCCAGACAGATATCACCCCTCGAACATTCTGTATCAACCCAAGGACACGGTTAAGCTGCGTCAGGCCGCTGATTTTCACGGTAAATTGCATCGCTGCGATATCCCGGCTTTGGGTTCGGGTGGCGGTGACATCGATTTTCTCGCGCAGCAGGATATTGGAGATATCACGCAACAAGCCTTGCCTGTCCTGCGCCTCGACCTCGATATCGACCTCATAGCGCTCACCTTTCGATATATCGTCCGATACATCCCAGTCCGCCGCAATGATGCGCTTGGCACTTTCTTCGCTTAGGCGGGACAAACTGGCGCACTTCCGACGGTGTATCGTAATGCCGCGTCCGCGGGTGACAAATCCAATGATGGGATCGGGCGGAGCAGGCTTGCAACATTTTGCCAACACAGTGAGCAATTTACCTACACCCGCAACAAGGATGCCACCGCCGGATGGTGCAACGGTCTTGCTACCCTCCGGCAACGCCAGGTCCGGGACGGCTATTCCGGTCCCGCCGCTTAGAAACGCAGCCAGTTGGCGGCTACTGATATCGCCCCGGGCAACAGCGGCCAGAAATCCATCAAGTTTGGGAAACTTGAACTCACCGGCCAGCTTGTCCAGCGATAGCGCTGTCATACCGTAGCGCTGCAGTTCCTTTTCCACGAGCGCACGGCCTTGCGCCAGGGAAGTCTCGCGCTCCAGGTAACCAAACCACTGCCTGACCTTCGATCGTGCCCGATGGCTTTTTAGATAACCCAGGACAGGATTGAGCCAGTCACGGCTTGGCCCCCCCTGCTTACCCGAAATGATTTCCACTTTTTGCGCATTTTGCAGTGGATAATCAAGCGGCACCATAACACCATCGATTTTTGCGCCACGGCAGCGGTGGCCGAGATCGGTGTGCACATGGTAGGCAAAATCCACTGGCGTCGCGCCCTTGGGCAAGGCAATGACCCGGCCCTGCGGCGTCAATACATAGACAGAGTCCTCGAACAGCGCGACTTTAAAATGCTCGGCCAGTTCTCCTGCGTCCTCAACATCATTCTTCCATTCCAGTATCTGCCTCAACCAGGCAATTTTTTCTTCATACCTGGCGTCACGCTTCGCCCCTTCCTTGTAGCGCCAATGCGCGGCAACACCCATCTCGGAATGCCTATGCATCTCGTGCGTTCGGATTTGAACCTCAACCACCTTATCCTCCGGACCAATGACGGCGGTATGCAGAGACCGATAATCGTTGCCTTTTGGCCGGGCGATATAATCGTCGAATTCCTTCGGGATGGGTATCCAAAGATTATGCACCACGCCCAGCGCGGCATAGCAGTCCTTCACATCGTCCACAAGAATCCGTACGGCGCGAGCATCGTGGATTTCCTTGAAGTCCACACCTTTGCGTTTCATTTTTTTGTGGATGCTGTATATATGCTTTGGGCGGCCCGTAACCTCAGCCTTGATTCCCGTCCGCTGCAAGTCGTTCTGCAGGTTATCCACCATCAGGGCAATATACTGTTCCCGAATGCGGCGCGTATCCTCAAGCAATGTGGCGATTTTTTTATAGCGTTCCGGCTCAATGATCCGAAATGAAAAATCTTCCAACTCCCATTTCACCTGCCACAATCCCAGCCGGTTCGCCAGCGGCGCGAATATATCCATCGTCTCGTGCGCAATCTCCGCGCCTGCCGGAACGTTATTCGCAGCGATATATCGCATCGTTTGCACGCGATCTGCAAGGGCAATGATGACGACACGAATGTCCTCCACCATCGCCAATAGCATTTTGCGTAATGCCTCGACTTGCGCATTGCGGTCTCCCGCAGTCGAGGCGCCCCCTGGCCCCAGCGTTCGGATCCGGCCCATCCGTGCCACCCCTTCCACAAGGTGGGCTATGGTGGGATTGAATGCCGCATGCAATTTTTCCTCGTATCCATCCAGATAATCCGGCACCGCATGAAGTATTCCGGCGGCCAGCGTATCGCTATCGACCCGTAATGATGCCAGGATCAATGCTGCACCCTGTATGTGCTGAGTAACCAGCTCGCCGGTAGACAGGTATTTGTCTTTATAAAGTGAATGGCAAAAATCCAGTGCATGCCCAAGTATTTCGATTTCACCCGGGGAAAACATGGTTGCGGTGGCTTCTGGCCAGCAAAACCCATCCCAACCTCCGCTGCCCGAAGAAAGCGTTGCGGAAGAAGAAGCCGGAGAAATCCCTGAATCTCTATCTGTTAGCTCATCGCGCATTTTTCGGTTTTTGCAGTTGTCCGGGGAACGGGTTTAAAGGAATATCGTCCACGAAGGTGGAATCCGGAGATATTACCCTGCTTGATAGCAGCGCAATAATGCATTAAGTCAATATTGCGGGATATCTTGCCAGTAGCGGCGCCGCAGCATGCGCGAAGTTTCCACAGCGAAACCATTATCCGCAAAGCGCAGCAGTATCGCGCCATCGGCATCACTGCGCAGCAGTCTGCTTCCAAGTGACCGGTAGCGCTCCATCACTTCATCTTTTGGGTGCCCGAAGCGGTTGCGATAGCCTACGGTGAATATTACCAGCCTGGGATTCACCTGGCGTATAAACCCCTCCGTTGAAGAGGTTTTGCTGCCGTGATGGGGTGCGATGAGCACCGTCGAGGAGAGCGCGTCGCCGTCCCGGGCGAGTAACTGATACTCGGATTTTTTCTCGATGTCGGCTGGCAGCAATACGCTGCCGTGGGCGGTGGTGATCTTTAGCACACAGCTCAATGCGTTGGTTTTGGGCTTGGGCTCACTGTAATTCTGCTCCAGCGGATGGAGCATATCGAAGCGAATCCCATCCCACTGCCACGATTGCCCGGCACGACATCGGTATCCCGAGGAAGCGGCTCGCTGTATCGGGTGGTCGTCTCTCAAAGACGAGACCAGCCATTCCACCGGCACCGCTTCCAGCACCGACAATGCGCCGCCGCTGTGGTCCGTGTCGGCATGCGTCACGATCATGCCGTCAAGCTGCTTTATACCTTCGCCCCGGAGGAAAGGGACGATGGTGCGGCTTCCGCTATCCGCCTCGGCGCTGAACCCCGGACCCGTATCGTAGAGTAGCGCGTGATTTTCCGTGCGCGCCACTACCGCGAGTCCCTGACCGACATCCAGCACCGTCAGCCATAATTCCCCCGATGCCGGTTTAGGAGGAAGGACCAGAAATAGCGGCAGCAGCGCTATCATCCCCAGCCAGCGGGCGGGAAAACCTGTGGTAAGTCCCAGCCCCAGTCTCCCCGGCAGCAACATCCAGAAAATTCCGGCCACGCCGGTTGCGACCGCCCACGCAGGCGGCGCATGCTGGCTCCAGACCGCCTGGGGTACATCGCTCATCCACCGCATTGCCTCCATGCAAACGCTTAATACCCAGTGCGCGGGCAACAGCATGAAGTCGAGCGGCGGGAATGTAGCCAGCAGTGTTAAAGGAACCACCACCAGACTCACCAGCGGGATCGCTACTGCATTGGCGATCGGCGAAACCAGCGATATCTGTTGGAACATGGCCAGAAGGAGGGGTATCAGACCGAGCGTTATTGCCCACTGAATCCGAGCCCAGCCGGATAACCAGTGCATCTTGCCGATGCGCCCGGCCGACGTCAGCATGATGACCGCTATTGCGCCAAACGATAACCAGAAGCCAGCAGAAAGTACCGCCAATGGATCAAGGAGTATTACCGCCAGCAATGCCCAGGCCAGTACTGCGGTCGCTGAGGTAAAGCGGCCCAGCCATAAAGCAATGGCCACTACCCCGAGCATATACACTGTACGCTGCGCCGGTACAGCGAAGCCTGCAAGCAGCGCGTACCCTAGCGCTGCCGCCAGCCCCGCGACGACCGCCGCCTTGCGCGCCGGCAGCCACAGCGTTAAATAGTGGCTTCTGCGCCATAGCCAATACACCAACGCAAAGATGAGACCGGATACCATGGTAACGTGCAGCCCGGATATACTCATGAGATGATTTACACCGGTCCGGGTAAATACTTGCCATTGTTCGCGCGGAATGGCCCGCTGATCGCCAACCGCCAGTGCCACAAGAACGCCGGTATAAGCATGGTCGGGCGATGCCTGGATGAAACGCTCGCGAATCTCCTGGCGCAGACGTTCAACCTGGTAAGCCGGACGATCGACCATTTCATCCAGGCGCATATTCTCGCTATTTTTGCGCACGTAACCCGTGGCGCGGAGATTCCGCTCCAGAGCCCACTGCTCAAAGTCGAAGCCGTGGGGGTTGACACTGCCATGCGGGCGCCTGAGCCGGGCTGTGATGCGCCAACGCTCGCCGGCGTTGATCAGCGGCGGCGCGGCCTCTATGGCCGTCACCTGCTTTCCCCGCTCCTTATACCAGGCGAGCGAAATGCGCGCGGGGACGACCGCCTCTTCGGTCAGTACGCGCTCCACTTCGAAAGCAAAACGGACGCTGTTCTCATTGACTTGCGGCAGTTCCGCAACTACCCCGATCAACTGGATATCGCGCCCTTCCCATTCATGCGGGAGCACATCGGCCAAGCGCGACTGGGCGAAAACAGCCGCCCAGAAAAATCCCGCGCTCAAGAAAATAGCAGCAAACAGTACTTTGCCAACGGCTGTAAAAACGGGCTCGTGGGAACGGCAGAGCAGGAATGCCGACGCCGCACCAGGCAATAGTGCCCACGCCCATGAAATTTCCGGCAGCGAGGCCTGCTGCTGCAGCAACACCACCCCGAGCGCAAACGCAAGGATGCCGACTTGCATTAAAGGTTTGTGCCGCTATTGAAACCCATACTGACGTGTGAAGTTTGCAGACATATAGAAGAGATGCTCTGCGGTAAATAACAGGAGCTTCAAGCTAAAATTAAAATCGACTAGCTGGAGGTTGGGGCTTTGAAGGCATATCAATAGCTGACGTAGGTAAAACTGCTAGTGAATATTTACCCATGTAGAGAATTGCTGCTAGCCCAACATAGCAGGGCAAGGGTTCCAGGTTCTAGGAGCGCCAAAGAGCCACACTCCCCAGGTGTGGATGATATAAATGCTAACCCATGTACCTCAATGAACGGGGGCGACTCCAATCTCTGCTATTCGTCCTCTATAGATTTACGCGAAGGAGCTATGCTTCGCGGCGGGACCCTGAAAAAAATACCGCTTATATCGAAGGCTGGCGTATCGAAACTAGCGTCTCCGATAGCTTTGACTTCCCTCAGCACCGCGCCATTCTGCTCCATGGTGAAATATTTCTCCGTCATGCAAAACCCCAGCCATTAAAGATAAGTTTCGCTGAAAGCCAGCATCGTCCCTGGCTCACTTTTGGGAGCCGGGTATCTTTCTTACCAAGGATATAAACGTCATCCGTTCATTTTTCGATGGTGAGTTAACTGAGGCACGAACACATCGTTTGTCTCCAAATGACGACAAAAAAAAGCATTATAAATCAGACAGAGATAAATAATTGACAAATTTTGCCCAATATTGGAGACAGTTCTTCCTTTTGCTTATAAGGTATCTTATTGATAATTAGTAATTAATATATATGGTACAAAAATTGCTTTTGCTTCGGACTAGATCTTCATCACATCCATATATGGTCATGCATACTATACAAACATCTTATCCCTTAAGCCCTAAAACGCCTATCTTCATGCCTCAAGACGAAGAAACAATTATTTCTTTTAGCTCATCATCTCCCCAGTTAAGAGAAATGTGCATTCAGGAGTCAAGTTCAGATGTTAATCCTGATCATGTGATCGACCAGCAGGTATTTAATATCCGGATGGTAAATTCGGAAGGTAGACGGGAAGCAGCTTCCCTGTTGATCCGTAAACGGTATGGTTGGAGAGGCTATTCTATTGATCCTTTCTCGGATAATGAGCCAAATCGGATCATATTAGTCGCTGACACTGAAGGAAAAACCGTTGCTACCATGACGCTTTGCCTTGACGCAGACATCGGCTTGCCGGCGGATGAAAACTTTCGTGACAAGCTCGACGAACTTCGCTTGCTAAGACGTAGATTATCTGAGCCATCCAGATTGGCAATTGAAGATAACATTCCCAAACGAGTTTTTGCCTCGCTGATCCATATTTCTTATATCTACGCGCATAACATCTTTGGTTTTACTGACTGGGTGATTGAAGTCAATCCCCGACATGCTATGTTTTACAAAAAGATGCTTGGGTTTCAACTCTTCGGAGAAAAAAGAGTTTGTACGCGAGTTAATGCGCCTGCAGTATTACTCAGGCTGAAGCTTGAGTATATGTCTGAGCAAATCCGTAAATTTGGCGGGTTAATGGAACAGCGCGGGCAGGAAAAATCATTTTATCCATATTTTTTCTCGCCACGGGATGAGCTAGGTATCACTGGCAGGCTCAAAACGGGAAGAACCTGATACGACCGGATCGGTACGGGGTATGTTCCAAAGTACCCAAGTTCAAGTTGCACCCAAATTGCCCAGACTGGATGACAGCAGTTTTTCCTAAGGAATCAAATAAAACAGCACATTCTGTCGAGATTCTTTACAGATGCCTATATGCATTATAGGTCTGGTTTCAGGTTTCTTCCTCTCCAGCTAAGCTGCTGAGATCTTCGGTCCCATCTGTTTTTTCCACCGCCTCGCCAATTTAACGCTGCCAAACAAGCATTTGTCTACCAAAAATAGGCGACAGGCAGCGACGTCGAGTCTTTTGCAAAATGGCTTACGATCCTTTAGCGGATGTTGTCCACCGGTTTCAAGCTGCTGCACTCACAAAGCTGCAATGATGGGCATAAGACTCCAATTGAATGTCGTATATTTTTACACTTTCGTGGAATTAATTTTACATTTCTTTTTAACCATTTGATGCTAAAAGATATAATGTTATTGGTATGAAAATTGCGTGAGAGAGGTAAAAGAAAAGCAGCAATAAGCTGATACTTCAAGTACACAAGAGGGTTGACATTTAAAAAGTTATTAGTCTTCTTACCGTGGAGTGTCAATCATGATCATGAATCTTTTTAAAAAAAACATCATAACCGTAGCCGTTGCCACGACCTTGAGTTTGGGAATCGCGTCGAATTCCCATGCAGGTGCACTGTCGTTTTCTCAGTTGTCGATCAACGGCCTTACGATAAGCAATTCGGGGGGCACTCAGTATGATATTTCTGACTTTGCCTCAATCGATATTGGGAACCTTGGATCTGACACCGCATCGTTAAATGGCGCGGCTTCTACCAGTCATACTCTAGGCCCAATTCCGGGCAATGTTGCGCTTCCGCAGGCGTGCCAAGGCGCGGGTTGCCCGGCTGATAATACTTTTACCCCGCAAGTCGCTATAACCACACCAAACCCGGTTGTTCCAGTACCAGGGATACAATTTGCGCGGGGCGATATGGATTTGAACGGCGCTATCATTACAGGTACGCCAGTCGGAAGTTCGGCAAGCTCCGGTCAAGTCTCAGAAATCGAACTCAATCAAACTGGGGATGGCAATGGAAGTACAACCGCTGGTACCGGCACTCAATTCACGTTTCAGTTGGCCAGTGCCGATTCGTTGACGTTTAATGCTAGCGCATTGGGGCTAACACAGGTTGCGCTAGCGGCAGATGCCATTAGCGGACTTTCTACTTCGGGGTTCTCTTTTTCTATAAGCATTAGAGATATTGGTACTATAGCGGTGCCGACCAATGACCTGATTTATACTTTCCAACCAGCCGAGCTCAACGCTAACTCCAGTCTCTCTATAGCGTCCCCGGGCTCGGTTGAATATAGTTTAGCTCCCACGCTCTTTTCTGCGTTAGGGGGCAACGTCTCACCGGTGCTGAATAGTACCGACAGGTATATTCTGACAATCGATTCTCATACTCAGGCCGGCGCCAGGGTCGTGGAGGGGGTTGTCCCCGAGCCAGCATCCATAGCGCTGCTGGGGGCTGGCTTGCTTGGGATGGCAATGGTACGCAGAGGTCGCAAGGCATAAACCATCGGTGGAGCACGTTTTCCGGGGGGATTCTTTCCCCCGATTTTCTTCAGTCGTACACCGGTTCTCTTTTTGCGCGTTTCATCATTACGCCAATAAAGTCGATTTTAGCCCGCCAAGCTTGAACAAACTGATTAGATCTTTTAGGTCGCGTTGCTGGGGAATAGGCAGGGCACGCCGCAGCTCAGCCAATTTCTGCGTCAACGCCGGCTCTACTTGCCCACGTTTGGGACTCTTTATCGTTACCATGAGGGGTATTAAGAACGTCGAATAAAGGCAGGCGCGCCCCGCTAGATACTTTGCGCTCAGGCGCTGGAAATCAGCCAAATGAAAGGCTGCCCTTAAAGAATTGAGATAGTCGATTGTGAAGAGTTCGGGTTGTCGCTCCCGGTGCTGGTACGCAAAATGTTGCATGGACTTTTCCGAATTCAAATGTCCGAAATCGGACAGATAAATACCACCATCCGGTTTTACGATGCGGGCAACTTCTGAAAACGTGGATTCCAGATCATGGACCGTTGGTAAATGATGCAGGGATAGCGTGGAAAATACCGTACCTATGCTTTTGTCATGGAACTGACTCAAATCGGTAATATCACCAATTTTTAGATCAACATTCTTTAGGCCAAGCTCTTTAATATGGTCCTTAGCCTCCTTAAGCATTCCCTCTGACAGATCGATACCGATAAATTGCGAATTCGGATTCATCTGAGCCACCATGCCCAACTGGGTAGCTGGGCCACACGCTAGATCCACAACTGTCTCACCGGGGCAAATGACTTCACAGATGTGAGCGCAATGAAAAAGATAGGTTGGGGCAACAATCGCAGCCTCGCGTCCAGCGCGTACGAAGGCACTTACCTTGTCAGGGTCATCCATTACCAGATCCGGTTCCGGAATACGCGAACTCGATTCCCCGGTAGTGAGTTCACGTATTAGCGTGCCAACGATTCCGGCAGTAGACATAAAGTCTCCATGATCAAAAATAATAAAAATTAATAAATATCGTGCGTAACATTAATGCTGAGAGGATTATTTTCCTCCTCCAACCATCTTGGCGCAGCAAAGTCACCTGCTATCGCCGCCGGCGCCACGTTGGCTTCGAATACCGCTGAGTGCGTCCTCTCGCTTTTTTTGCCATTTTCTGCTCCGTATCAAAGCCCCGCAGCCACTTATAGACTTGTTCAAATTCCCGGCGCGACTTCTATCAGTTTCTATCAATGCATGGGCTTTCATCAATGCGCTATCGCGGTTTTCGCGCACTTCCATTTCCATCAATTCAAACTCGTTTGCATCTGCTTACCCTTCGTTGTCTCGTCTCCAATTCTGATTCATTCCCGTCTAATCAGTTCAGTTGTGCAGAGATCCTTACTCTATTTCGTACCAATCAATATGCCATGATTAAGCGGTAACTCATCATATTTTTGAATTTTTAAGAAACCCGCTGCTTTAAGCCAAGCTTCATAATTGGCCCACGAATAAAGCATGCCCTCACCAGTGGCAATCGCTTGGAAATAGGGTGAGCCAAGGGCAGTGCTTATTGGGCCGCTATCATCATCATTTCCCATCATGTTAAAAATTATAATACTTCCCCCTTCTGGCAAGGCTTCGTAAGCCTTTTTTAATAATCGCAAATTAGTTTCAGGTGACCAGATAGTAAGTATGTGAGAATATAAAATCGCATCAATATTCTTTGGAAAAGGATCACTAAGAAAATTACCTGTGTAGGTTTTTATGCGTTCCAACAGACCTTCTTTTTCTACTTGTTGCATTGCAATTTTGCATACTGAATCAGAATCGAAGATGCTGACATTCATATCAGGATAGTTGTTACAAAGAAAAATTGCATTTGTCCCATCGCCACCACCGGCATCAACCAAGTGGTGTATATTTTTCAGCGCCTCTAAATCGCATAAACAGAAATTGGCTTGGTGTGACAAAGCGCTCATCGCCTTCTGAAAAACTTCTTCTTTAAAAGGATCATTGACAAGACGTTCATAAAGGGTGTTGCCCTTTCCAGGGAAACGCCTTAGACCGATATTGTCGTTTTTCCTAAGCGAGTCTACAAAATCTATAAGTCCTTCGTAAACAATATAACGCTGCCAACCCAAAACAGGTGCAAATGAATCTGGTTTATTGGTGACGAGCATTTGTTCAGTCAATCGCGCATTGGTATATTGGTTATTTTTTTTCTTAATGACTTTCAAAGCTGTTAAGCCCGTCAGTAATATTCGAGTAGGCTGCGGCTGCAAATTAAGATGATTGGCAATATCATCAAATGAACTTTGTAATTCTTTGGATAAAAAGTCGTAAAGTCCAAGTTCAACACCTGCCCACAGTAGCTGAAAAGCGGTATGTCCTGTAGAAATTAGAAAAAATGAATCGAGATCTAGTTCATCTGAAGGTTTAGGAGACATTTGTAGATTCCTTTTTAAGGATGTGATTGGGCGAGGTGCTTCCGCTGGACAACATCCATTAATAAACATATCCGATCCATGCTCTAAGCGACCAGTTGATACGGATTCCATTAGCAGGATTTCCCAACGCATAGCAGCCAAGGGACGTGAGTTTATCTATTATATGACCGGTGACCACAAATGCCATCGCAAGCTTCTTCGCAAAGGAGGACTAAACTTGTTAAATATTGGTGACATTTAATCACGGGACACGTTATTGGTTTAAGATGAATGTCATAGAAACTTACCATAGTCAAGTCTGGCAAGATGATTATACCCAAGGGATATTTCTTGTTTTCTTCATTACAAAGGCTTCCCCATCAAGTAGATAGTTCTTTTCTTGTTAGGTCATATTATTGTAAGAAGCATTGCGGGGTGCTCGTTCCGGCTGGTAACGCCCTGGCGCAATAATTTCCTGAGGATCGAGAGCCATTTTTATGGCTCTAGTAGTACTCCAAAAGTTGTCGGAACCTTGGTCAAGGTCCGCCATGGATTGGATACCCACGCGATAAGGAATATAGCCGGCTTCCATAACAGATCGGAACAATGCACGATAGCATGCTTGCGCCCGTTCAGTTTCAGCGGTTTCCTCCTTGTCATAAGCTATCGTAATCACAGTCCCTAGAGCGCGTTCATTAAACATGCTAAAAGTAATGAAGAGGTCAAACCTGTGTTGTTCGAATATAGGCTCAATGATGGCGTACAGTCGCAGCACGTCTTCCCCCCGCATAGGGATAACCGGAGAAAGCCATAAAAATCCGCAATTGTCCGCAGCCGGATCGGCATTCCTGGGAAAATTTGAGGGTAGACCAGCGCGCCTGCGCCAGTAAGCACCCGCGAGAAATCTCCCATTAGGAATGCCTCTGTTCATGTCAAAAAGAGCGTTGCCAACTTGAATCTTGGTTTTTAGACGCGACGCTAGCGCTGAATTGCCCAACATGCGTGCAATCATCGCGCCAAATGCGAGTCTTCGCTGGGTGAGAAAAACAGGTGTAGCTCCTGTGCCCTTGAGTGCATTTCTGAGGATTTTACGCGTAGTGGAAACCTGCCGTGGTGTGCCATAGAGCGCGCCGGATACGGTCCAAGCTCCCACTCCTGCTTCGATGCGGAGCGCTTTTCGCAAATCCGCAGGCAGAGGAATATTGCCCCGCGCGGATTCCAGGGGATAGGATCGACCCCCCGAGATCAATCTAAGGTCATTACCGATATGAACATTACTTCGCAGCGTGCCATCCATACGCAATGGACGTAGCGCATCAACGACTGGTTGAATATTTTCATGATTCTCGATAAAACAAAGAAAGTGATTGATGCATTTTGATGCGGGCATTAACCACATTCCTAACCGGGTTATGATACCAAGGTTCGATTGCGTGAACAACCCATCCAGATAAGGACCGACACCGTAGGGAAACAAGTAAGTGGTCTTGGCTTGCGGGTAATGCCCGAAGCCCGTTTGAAGGACTTGTCCATTTGCGAGCACAATTTGCAAGCCAGCCACGGTTTGGAAGCGATTGCCATAAGGAGAATGCCCGAAGCCACGTTCAAGGATATTGCCAACGAGACTGGTATCAGGGCCGGCGCCGGTGCAGTCCATCCACAATGGGATCTTGCGGTCCAGTAAATACATCGAAAGTTGCTCCTGAGTAACGCCAGGCTCGATCACAGCAAAAGCCAGGGTCTGGTCGACTTCAATAATTCGATCCATTCGGCCTAGGTCAACAATGACCTGTCCATCCGTAACGGCGCAGGCGTCTCCATAGCCCCAATTCTTTCCCCGACTGATGGGATAAAGAGGGATACAAAAAAAACTCGCAATTTTTACGATCGTGACAACATCTTCGGTAGAGCGAGGGCGTAGAACAGCCAAAGGTTGGGTACCGCATGATGAAGTACTTCGGGCATAAACAGCTAGCGTTTCCGCATCGTTAAGCACGTACTCCACGCCCAGAAGTTCAACCCATTGCTGAATTGCCGTTTCAAGGCGATGCAGGTTGGATACATCGGTATAAGTTGTCATAACTCATGATTACTTTTAATAGCGTTTCTGCCTTGTGCGACTGCGATAAGTACTATTTTAGGTTCACGATCAGACGGTGGTTTTGCTTGAGCCATAGTGGAGAATATTTATTTATTAAGCATACATTATAGATTATTTTGTTTTCTAGAAATAGCACTACCCCGATCAACTGGATATCGCGCCCTTCCTATGCGTGCGGGAGCACATCGGTCAAGCGCGACTGGGCGAAAACAGCTGCCCAGAAAAACCCCATACCCAGCAAGACGCCAGCAAATAACACCTTGCCCGTAATGGTAAAAATGTGGGTCCGGCAGCGCGAAGCAGGAGCGCGAACACCCCGCCAGGCAGGAGCGTCCATGCCCATCGAACATTCGGCAGTTCCGCCTGCTGTTGCAGCAGCCATACTCCAAGGGCAAATGCCAGAATACATGCTCGCATCAGTGATTTTCACGATTAAAATCGTATGATAAAAAGGAATGCTGAACCACTGACAAAGGTAATACCGGGCAAGATCGACCGCGACTTCAAGCTATAACAATAGATGTCGGTTTGTTGAGCGCACGCGTGTCGCGAAAAGACGCGCAGCGGGCGTCTTGTTTTGCTTTAAGCTGGACGGACTTCTGGTCAGGATCGTCTCTTGATGACAAGTTATTATGTTTGCATGGCTCGCCGGTATTTCCGTACACTCATGCCATGGTTCGAAAATTCTTCAAAAAATACCTGCCTTCTCACGAGACCATTCGGCAGAACCGATTTGTCGGACTATTCGGAGAAAAGTTGCATCATCACAACCTGTGGCATCTGCATCGACGTTCAGTTGCAGGTGGCGTCGCAGTTGGATTGTTCACCGGCCTGATTCCCGGCAGCAATCCGATACAATTCTTTTTTGCCGCTTTGTTTGCCATCATTTTCAAGGTTAATCTCCCGGTGGCTGTGGTTACCACGCTCTATTCCAACCCCTTCACTATCCTGCCCATCTATATGGCTGCATATGCCATTGGCGCGTTCTTTACGGGTAACGGTAACGAAAACATGCCTCAAACAGAGCTGCACCTGATGGATAAAAGCATTAGCGAGTGGGCACCGGCACTGATGGACTGGGTGGTCTCGCTCGGAAAACCTCTACTCCTGGGTATGTTCCTGCTGGCGCTGTTGCTCTCTCTCGCAGGCTACCTCCTGGTGCGCGGAGGATGGCGGCTATACACTATTCATGAATGGCGCAAGCGGGCAAAACGGCGTGCGGCTATAAAGCGCACCGACCACATGGAATAAATAAATGATGATGAATATTCATCGCCATTCAGGCAGCGATAGCGAGATATTGAAGCGGTACGTGACCGTGTTATTCGGCTAATATCCCATCCTCCAGGTGCAGCGTCCTGCCCGCCTTCCTGGCCAATTCCGGATCGTGGGTGACAATGACAAGGCTCGCGCCCATGTTGTGATTAAGATCCATCATCAGGTCGAAAACACCCGCCGCGGTGCGCCGGTCGAGATTACCGGTAGGCTCATCCGCAAGAACACAGGCCGGCCGGGTGACCAGCGCGCGCGCCACCGCCGCACGCTGGCGCTCACCACCCGAAAGCTCTCCGGGGGTATGGGAAAGACGATGGCCCAAGCCCACCTGCGCCAAGACTTTCGCCGCATTCTCATATGCTTCAGCATTTCTCATGCGTCGAATGAGCAACGGCATGGCGACATTCTCCAGCGCGCTGAATTCGGGCAGTAAATGATGAAACTGATAAATGAAACCGAGCGATCTATTTCGTAACCGGCATCTTTCTTCTTCATCGATGGCGGCAATTTCCTGCCCCATGATGCGTATGTCGCCTCCCGTGGGCGCGTCCAACCCCCCCAACAGATGTAGCAGTGTACTTTTTCCGGAACCCGACGTGCCGACGATCGCAACTGTTTCTCCCGCTTTCACATTCAGGTCTATTCCCAAAAGTACCGGCACTTCAAGTTTGCCTTGATAATAACTTTTGCGCAGATTGCGGCAGGCAATAATCGTTTTATTCATACCGCAGCGCTTCTGCGGGGTTGACCCTGGAAGCTCGATAGCTCGGATACAGCGTCGCCAGCAATGTCAACACAAACGATACCGCAGCGACGGTTATCACGTCGGCGAAGTGCAGGTCCGACGGAATCTCGCTGATGTAATATACCTCCCGCGAAAGGAATTGCACACTGAACAGGCGCTCGATAGTCGCTATCACCGCCTCTACGTTATAGGCCAGCAGCACGCCGCCGATCACGCCCAATGTCGTGCCGAGGATACCGATCAACGTACCCTGAACAATGAAAACCTTCATTATGCTTCGCGGGCTGGCGCCCAGCGTGCGTAGTATCGCAATATCAGACTGTTTGTCGGTTACGGCCATGACCAGGGTAGAAACGATATTAAAAGCCGCAACCGCGATGATGAGGGCGAGAATAAGCGACAGCATGCGCTTCTCAATCTGGATTGCGCGGAAATAATTGGCATGCTGACGGCTCCAATCGGTGATATGAACATCCGCGGAAATCAGTGGTACAAGCTCTCGCGCTACTTGCGGCGCCTGGAACAGATCATCCAGCTTCAGCCGTACACCCGATACCTGATCCTCCTCCATGCGATACAGCTTTTGTGCGTCCGCCAAATGGATCAGTACCAAACCTGAGTCATACTCGAAATGTCCTGCTTCGAAGATACCGACAATTGTGAACTGCTTGAGGCGCGGCAATATGCCTGCCGGCGTGACCTGTCCCTGCGGCGAAATCAGGACAATTTTGTCACCCGTGAATACCCCCAAGGCGCGCGACAATTCCCGGCCGATGACAATACCAAATCTTCCCGGCACAAGATCTTCAAGCTTGCCGTCTATCATCATCCGCCCCAAGTCCGCTACGCGGTCCTCCATGTCGGGAAAAACACCTCTAACCACAACGCCACTTACAATCTGGTCGAACGAAACCATGCCTTGCGCGCTGACATAAGGTGCGGCAGCTTCTACCTCCGGATGCTTAAGTGCCTCATCGGCGACCTTGCGCCAGTCGGTCAACGTGCCGTTGATGCCGCTCACCTGAATGTGGGACGCCACACCAAGGATGCGGGTCCGGACTTCTTTCTGAAAACCATTCATGACCGACATGACGGTAATAAGGGCTGTCATGCCGAGCGTGATACCCATCAGGGAGATCAGGGAAATGAAAGAGATGAAGTGATTTCGGCGTTTGGCGCGGGTGTAGCGCAAACCAATAAAAAGTTCGTACGAAGACACGGATCAACATACCGAATATGGGGTAACCTGATAGTTTGCCACATTACGGCATGTCTTAATAGATAAACGCATATCGCAGTGATGGTATCGGCAAATTTTTTTACCTGAAATAGCCCTCCAGGGCTTCAACCAGAGTTGGGCTCGGGTATAGTTTTTTTTTGCAATGCAGCGCCTAGAATTCGCCTCTCAAGCCCACCACCAGCGATCTCCCCGGCAGGGGCGCGAAATCCTTTAAAAAAGAGGTATGCACGCGCATCTCCTCATTAAGCAAGTTCTTGCCCTGGATGAAGATTTTGATACCGTTTGATTTCGTTTTCTTGATCCGGTACGTTACCTCGACATTCACCAGGGTGTATCCGGGAGTACTGGTTTCAAGCTCCGCGCGGTGGTTTTGACGCATCACTCGCGTCGCGCTTACGTTCGCCGTCAAGGGCCCGCTCCTGTGGTTGAATTCCAGTCCAAACCGGGGTGGGGTGATACGGGGAACGTTGCCTCCATTATTCAGTTTTCCACGCACATAATCTGCAAACAGCCGCAAATCGATAGTGTCGGGTTTCAATGTAAAGATAGCTTCTGCTTCAGCGCCATAAAATCTCGCGCCGGTCTGCGCAAAATTCTGTATCAGAAAATCGCCATTGGGATCCAGCGCCCCGGTATCGTCGGCGCGATCCGCCACCCCATCACCATTGACGTCGGCATTGCGAACAAAAATGTAATTGTCAATCCAGTTATGGAAAACATTGACCTTCCATTTCACTATGCCGGCGGTCTTGCGTAGCGCAAGATCGATATTGTTGGTTGTCTCACTGGACAAGGTGCTGTCACCGGTCTGGAATGTGGCCGTGCCACGGTGAGCCCCGTGCATATACAGTTCCTCGGTAGACGGAGCACGCTGCCCCCGCGTGCCAGTCAGGCCTAAACCATAGCCATCCATGAATTTCCACGAGGTGCCCGCAGAGACGTTATAGAGGTTGAATGCACGCGACGGATTGATATTGTTCTGCGGATCCTGCGTCGCGCGCTCGATCCGGCCGCCGAGTTCCAGCCGCCAACGATCCCAGTTCCGCTCTTCGACCAGGAATAGGCCGGCAGAATTGGATTTTGTAACCGGCACTACGGCTTCCTCGCCCAAGGCGGAAAAATTTCGATCCTGGAATTGGAAACCGAGTGCACCCTGCCACTTTGCTATCGGTGCATGCAAAAGCTCGGCGCGGCTTTCCAACCCCTGGTTTCTAAACCGGGTCGCAATTTCGCCGGTGTTCTCTATTTCATTATGCTTGTAATCGTTGTAGCCTACTCGTACCTTAAGCCGGTCAAAGCCACGCACCGGCTCATTCAGTTCACCCGACATATCATAACGGGTCTGCTTGAGATCGATCTTTGAGCCTTCAGGGCTGGGTATGCCGTATTTGCTCTCCAGGTGCGAGACAGATATACCCAAAAATCCTTTCTCGCCAATGTAAGAACCACCCGCATAACCACTTGCCGAATTGACTGCGCTGTTTTCAACTATTCCCTTTTTACTGTTCGGGTCGCTTTCATCCGCTCGTCCGGGAATGTGATAATCATCGGTTTTGCGCCTGAACCCTCCTACGCTCCAGGATACCTTCCCAACGCTGCCGGATGCGTTTAAAGCGCCGCTACGTTCCACTGTTGCGGTATTGCCGCGAATCTCGACATCACCCTTGAGAGATTTAAACAGTTGACTGGGGATCCGGCCGTTTACAACATTAACCACGCCGCCGGATGCTCCGCTGCCATAGAGCAGTGTAGCCGGACCTCGCAGTATCTCGATTTGGGAGGCGTTGAACGATTCAACCGTTACTGCATGGTCCGGACTGATGGTTGAGAGATCGAGCGTACCGATACCGTTCTCCAGTACTCGAATGCGAGGGCCGTCAAGACCGCGAATGATCGGACGGCCTGCGCCCGGACCGAAGGAAGAGGATGCCACACCCAACTCGCGTGAAAGCGTATCGCCCAGGCTCGCTTCCCGCTTGCGGCGCAAATCGTCACCCTTCAATACTGAAACGGGCTGAGCCATATCGAGCTCACTCCGATTGTCAAAAGGGGTCGCAGTCACAACGACCGGCTGCAATACCTTGTCCTGGCTGTGCTGCTGAGCCTGGGCGCATGCCATGCTGAATATGGCAAGCACTGCCATAGCAACAATTAATCTCGATAATTCCTGCGCACTATGCAGAAGTGCATCCAAACCACAACTTGAACAGTTCATGCTGACTTTCTGAAAACGGAAACCTGGGATTTCAATCACCCCAGTTACGCCGCGCGCCAATTCGGTTGGCATCGTCGACTGCCGCCAGTCTCGATGAGCAGGAGATGGGCGTGACGTAAATGGATCGGCAAACGTCAAAATGACGAGTACCGTTCGAGATCAACTATTAAAAAAGGGAAAATTAAGCTTGCGGTGGCCCGCGGGTGAAATAAGGGAAAGAGAAACTCTGGAGGATAGGCCTCGATACCAGGTACGGCAGAGGCTGGCGCCTCCTCTGGTCAAAGAAGAAAACGGGCAGGATGGCAACAGCAATACTGAACCCTGTCAGCGCCAGGCAGTCAAGACAGATCTTGTCTCCGTCGACACCATCGTCGGGATCGAGCTTGCGCTCTTTCTGCCCATCATCGGCATAAGTGTTGCCGATGTGATCGGCGTCACCGACGTGAGTAAGGGCATGGGCCGCCTGAAGGACCGGGACGACCGACAACGCCACCACTAAAATCAAAAATAATATCTTACGCAAAATCATCTGATAGCATTACGCCAATAACTGCCGCGCTGGATATTCAGACTGATGCTTGATGCACAGAAGGAAATCCCGTCATGCGCACTCGGCACATAATCCTTTGACCCTTAATTCAATTTCCCGGGATTGATAACCAGCGGGCAATGGAGAATCATACTCGGCCTTCATATCATCAAGACAAACCACCCTGGTACAGCGCATGCATTCAAAATGCGCATGCTGGTGATAGGTTGTTGGACTATTTGCACGAAAATGCCATATTCGGTCGTCGCCCACCACTTTATGCACGAAACATTTTTCGTTCAACCATTCGAGTACGCGATAGAGCGTCACCCGGTTCAGTCTGGGCTTGTCAGATAAACGCTTTTCAATTTCGTGATGCGTGACAGCCCGTTGTTCCGCAAGCAGAATGGCGAGAACCTGGATTCTGCCAGTTGTCACGCGTTCTCCGCAACGGCGGATCATCTCTTCTGCTTGTTTCTGCGGGTTAAACATAACGTTAGTATTGCAACATAGTTGCATTTAATATAACTGAATAATTGTGTACGCGCAATCACCGTTTGGTGATACCTTCAAAGATGAAATGCGTCGTTTGATAAACTGGCGTCTGCGGCTCCCCGAACTCACTGATATCCATGTAAATGATCAAATCAGGTCGTATTCTTTGGTTTTACTTCATCCTGGTGCTCGCCAGCATTATCGTCGGACTAGCGTCTGCTTCCGCAGGCGCCACCTATACAGCCAATCCGGATAATTATCTCGCCACATTGAAAATACTGGAACCAGGCACTTACTTGCGGTTGCTGCCGGGAGAATATAAGAACGGTCTGCCGATACACTATCTACGCGGCACCGCACAAGCACCGATTACGATTTCGGGGCCGGAAAGAGGCCCGCGCGCGGTTTTTGTGGCGCGACCTGGGCATAACACGATCAGCATCATCAATTCGAGCTACATCTCTATTCGTAATCTGGATCTCGATGGCCGCCGCCTGCCGGTTGATGGCGTGAAATGCGAAGGACATGCGGACTGGGCACACCACATTACCCTTGAGGGGTTACGCGTGCTCGGCCACGGCAATAATCAGCAAACGGTAGGTATTTCCACCAAATGCCCGGCCTGGGGCTGGATAATTCGCAACAATGTGATCGAGGGCGCCGGGACCGGCCTCTATCTCGGAAACTCGGATGGACGCGCGCCATTCATTGCCGGGTTGATCGAGCACAATCTGGTAATTGATACGCTCGGTTATAACTTGCAGATCAAACATCAGCAATCTCGCCCAATATTGCCGGAGATACCGAATGGACGCAACGCAACGATCATTCGCCACAATGTCTTCAGCAAGGCGAATGGAGGATCGTCCCAGAAGATGGCGAGGCCCAATGTACTGATTGGGCACTGGCCGCTTATGGGATCGGGTGCAGATGATCGTTATCTCGTCTATGGCAATTTTTTCTATCAGAATCCGCATGAATCGCTGTTCCAGGGGGAAGGCAATATCGCGTTGTACAATAATTTGTTCGTAAATCATTTTGGCGATGCGATACGGATTCAACCGCATAACGATACGGCACGCGTAATAAGTGTGTTCTACAATACGGTGATAGCCAACGGGTCGGGCATAACACTTTCACGACGCGAGCACGATCCAGCCTATCCACAACTCGTCACTGCCAATATGGTGTTCGCCAGCTCACGAATACACGATGCTTTCCTGGAAGGGAATCTAACTGGCGAGCTCAACGAGGCCTCGGATTTTCTTACTCGGCCGTTTGCGCCTTTAGGCGAAATGAACCTGGCACCGGCAGACGGCAACGTACGGAAGCATGCGAAAGGCAATGTGCGTTTCGATATATATCCGGATGCCGGCCTGGATTTCGATGGCGATTTACATGGCAAAGACGGGATAGGCGCTTATGCGCTTGGCAAAGCCAAGCCCCGCTGGGCCCCAATGCTGGAAATCAAGCCAGCGCCCCTTAAGCAATAATGGAGTGTCATCCGTTGCGCTCAGTTTAATTTTATCCCGCTATCGCTAGGAAAAATGCGCGTTCTGTCCGTTATCGTCGTATTGATTGCCTATGGATCGCTATATCCCGGCGATATTTCCGAACCTGGCGCGGGTGCTGTAAAGCAATTCCTTACCGATTGGAATTTATTGACTTCCCGGGGGGATATGCTGGGTAATGTTGCACTGTTTTTTCCACTGGGAATGGCAGGAATATTATTTACCCGAAAAAGATCTGATAGCAGGATCGGTGTCGCCACGCTACTCTTTCTGGCGCTGATATATTCCTTCGGCCTGCAGTTAGCTCAGGTTTGGCTTCCGTCTCGCTCCGCGGCGCTGGCGGATGTGGCATGGAATATGGTAGGTACGGCAGCAGGCATAGCGACAGCACATCTGATAGCAACGCGTTCATCTGCGAGGGGACAGCCACTGGATGTCCCCTCGCTCGTACCTCTGGTGGTATTGGTACTATGGCTGCTCACCGAATTGTTGCCGCTGGTGCCATCGCTGGACATACAAAAATTCAAGGATGCACTAAAGCCGCTTTTCCTCGTATTCAGCTTTTCTTTCCCGGCAACCACGATGCATGCAGCCGGTATAGTTGTCGCAGGCAATGCTTTCACGGCATTGGGGCAACGGGCGGCCTGGTGGCTGGGGGCCTCGATCCTGCTGCTCTGGGCTGGTAAAGTCGTTATCGTGAATTTGACACTGGACGCATCGCTTCTCCTGGGGACCCTGGCAGGTTATGGCGGATATTTGATCGCGTTGCGCGCCGGGCGCAAAATGCCGTTTGAAGTGGCATTCTGGCTGCTGCTGGCAGCGTGGAACATCAACGCGCTAACACCTTTTTCTCCCGCTCCGGGCGGAACCTTCAATGGCATTCCTTTTGCCACGATGCTCGGGGGTTCAATGGAAGTAAATGTTCGAGTGCTGGTCCAGTCATTATTTACATATACAGCCATGCTATGGCTCATACAGAAAATGGGGGTCAGCATCAAGGGAGCGGCGTTTGGTCTGGCCATATGGTCAAGCTTGCTTGAGTTGATACAGATGGGGTTGCTTGGTCGCACAGCGGATGTGACAGAGCCAATTCTGCTATTGGGCATTGGCTGGGCGCTATCCGCTGCACAAGGTTCGATCCCGCAACCACATCCACAACCAAGTGGTGCCAGGGACGCTGTGCATGCCGGAAAACAGCATGGCGCAACACTCACAAGCTCGCGCGATGCCTGGTGGATGTTGCAGGGGTTTATTTTGTTATGTTTCGCGGGCTCGATCTGGGGCGTGCTGCGCATGCCGGGCATACCCTATAATCTGCGTGAAATGTTCCTTGGCGATGCTCACTTTTTTTTCTTGCTGGTGTTTGCGGGCGCATTGTTATGGGTGGGCGCCGGCGCAGTATGGGCCAGCAGAAAAATCGGGACCAGCAACCTGCCCTTCCTCAGCTTTCCGATTTGGGCACTTTTAGTGAGTCTCATTAGCCTGATGCTGCTAGCTACGAGTGTTACTCAGGAAAGTATCGATGATATTGTGGGATCCAATAACTTATATTGGTTCGTCGTCAACTGGGACATTTGGGGTAGCGGTTGGCGGGAATTCTTTCTCTTGGCAGGCCCGGATGTGATTGGGTTACTCGAACGGTTGGGACGCTATACTGCGCTGTATGGCCCGCTGTTAATTTTTTTGGTGCTAATTTTTGTTTCCTTTGATCTGCACGAGCATGGGTCACCGCGTGTGCCTCATGCTATTTTACTGATCGCAAGTGCTCTGCCATGGCTATGGCTGGCTAAATCTGTCACTTTTGACTGGTCTTCCACGGATAATCTGAATGAGCTCATAATGCGTGACGGTCCAATGGGGTGGGGAGGCGGCGGTTACCTTTATGCTCTGCTTGGGCTGGTTTGCTTTAACGCGGTATCACTAGGGCGTGGAATGTGCAGTTTTCAGCATCTCCCTATAGTGATTATTGGTTCCATTGCTGGGCTGCCAGTGGGATGGTGGCTGCTGAGCATGGGTTTGGAGCCGAACGTGGAGAAATACGGATTTACATTCTCTGGCATACAATTCTTGCTCGGACCGGATCGTGAGCATTTACTGTCAAATCTGGAATTGTTCGTGCGCTGGTGCGCAGTTCAGCTTGGATTCATAATCATAGTGGCGCTCGGAATTCGCATTGGTATGCTAAATCCCTACCAGACCCGGAATGCTTCAATTGCTGATGCTTCGCAACACAGGCCTTATTAATAAGGCCTGTGATCGTTCAATATTTACCCGGTCTAATGGGTTGGACCGTTATCTGACAGCATTAGCAACAACTTCAATACATCATGATGGGAAAATATTATATTCATAGAAAGCGGACAATGTAATGCGGCAATTTCTCGCCCCAATCAATCGGCGCTTCGGAACCTATCGTGGTCTTATTCGTCTTGGACTCGCTCATGCCGAGTACAGGAGCGGGCGGTTACGCCCTTTTATGCGCCATGATCTGGGTCATGTGAACCGCTTGGTGTTCGTCTGCCAGGGAAATATATGCCGCAGTTCGTTTGCGGATCACCTGGCGCGCTCACTCGGCATTCCCAGCGTATCCTTCGGTCTGGCTACAACAACGGGTATGCGTGCCGATCCCACAGCGATGAAGACCTCCCTTCAGTTTGGTGTAAATCTGAAGTCGCACCAGGTTACCGATATCGGTGATTTTCAATTCCATGGGGGCGATTTATTACTGGCGATGGAAATCCGGCAAGCACGCAAGCTAATTTCCTTATCGCTTCCTGATGAAGTACACGTCGGTCTGCTGGGAAGTTGGAGTAAACCGCGACGTCTCCACATACATGATCCTTTTTCACTTTCCGATGACTACTTCGTTACCTGTTTCCAGGTAATCGAGACGGCTGTGAAACAGTTGTGTGCTGAATATGCGGCGGCAAAGGGTATGGAGATCAAAGTTGACGTCTAACTACACTGCGCACGCGCGAAACCAAGGAGAGAGCAATATCCACGAAGAATGGCATGGGATCCCTGAATGAGAATACATAATAACGAACCCCAGGACGCAAAAACTCCAGGATAAAGCGTCCGAGCTCCCGCCAACGTCCAAAATGCAACGAACGGTCTTGAATCAGATGCGGTTGAAATAGTATTCGTAATAACCGCTTGGTTTCCGGAATCATAAAACGGCAACGCAAATCATCACGTGATTTTGGAATACCAGGATGTTCGTCGTTACCGTGCACCGCGTAAGTCAGCCAGCCGAATGCGGCGCCACAGTGGTAAGCCAACGGTAAACTCCCCCAGAAACGTCCGTTTATTTCCATTAGCGCGGCTTGACCCGTGAGAGGATCGAAACGATACTCAACCATTCCCACCCCTTCCCAGCCAATGGATCTGAGGAGGGCAATCGATTTCTCCATCAGCACCCGGTGTTCGGTAAGCGGCACTGCTTCGCAGGTAGAAGAAAAGCCTCCTTCCGGCGGCCATTCGGAAACGCGGCGATGCTGGAATGTGAGCAGAGCATTACCTTTATGCATAAATACGAACTGACCTAATCCGTAGCCTGGGCAATATTCCTGAACTAACGGAAACTCGCCAATTGCTATGTATGGCGTGAGCACCGCATGAAGATCCGCGGGGTTATGGCAATAGATCATCTTCTCCAGTTTGAGCCCGGCTACACTCAATTTTGCGGCGACCGCGTTTGGATCGCGCCACTTCAGGACAACCGGAAAATACAAGCGCGGCATTATCGTATCCCAATCATCCATACTGCGAAGCTTGAAAGATTTGGGCACCTGGATGCCCAACGGCTCAGCCATGGCGTAGGTCTTTGTTTTGTCGAGCACCCATGCCATATTCTCTGCCGTCGGCATCAGAAGACGTATTTCTCCAAATAGCGAGCGGTGGTTATTCAACAGCGCAATATCGCCTTCCGAAATTGCCATCACATGGCAGGGTTTAAGTGCATGAGCAAGCGCCACAACCTGGCGCGCCACGCCTTCGCGTGAAGACTCGCGAAAATGGGCTTGCGTCAGGTAACGGGAGTACAGCCCAAGCGCTGCACGGTCATGGGCGATACCGTGTACCTCGACACCGTGTTGCGCGAGCTCGCGCACAATCGCAAGGCCAATCGGAGTATCGATGCCAAGTAGCAGCACACGCGACTGGGCCTTCATTATGTGAAAGATCCCATAATAAGGGAATGCGTCATCATTCAATGCATCAGGCGGGCAGCGCTTTCAGAATCAGCGGCAGGATTCGTCGCTGCCACACCGGGCTGCGCTCAATGCTGGCGATGCGTGCCTGGATCCACTTGCGTAGTGGAAAGCGCTGTTTCTCCAGGATTGTCCCGATAACGATAATACTCATACAAGTTGTTGCCATGATCGCCAAATAGAATGCATAGCCTTGTGATGGCCAGTTTATAAGGGATGCCGAAAACAACAATAACGGTTGATGCAGGATATACAATGAAAACGTGAAATTTGAAATCCGGCGAATTGTTCCCGAACCTTTCAACATCGAACTGGATACCCGATCCGCGATGCGGCGCGCGCCAATAAAGTTGATGAACATGATTGCACCAAGCAGATAATCGCCGATAAAAAACTTCGAGAAGGCAAGTTGTTTATGCCAATGGTCGCCAATAGCTTGCAATAGCCAACGCGACAGAACTTCGGTGAGCTGAAAGTGACTGTACAAGCCAAATAAAATCACCGACAGCAAGAAAAATGCCCAGCCCGCCCATATCGGGAGAAGATATGGCGCCTTCCACCGGTAAATAACCACCCCGATAACCCACAACGGTAGCAATAACAAAATCTTGGGACCGACAAAGATACACACGGCAGCGATGAGGACCGTTCGCCGACGTCCATTGAGATGTACATATAGCGAAAACAAAACGTAGTACCACATTTCATAACAAAGCGACCAATAGGGAACATTCGAGAAAGACATGATGGATACCCACGCTTCGTTTGTGAATAGCCAACTCGAAACCAGCCTGATGTACCAATAATCGTGGGTGGTCACTCCCTCATAAAATCGAGGCGCCAAACGCTCTCCGATGGTATCAAGAATAATTGTAAGCAGAATTGCCGGGATCGCCAGCGAATAAATCCGTGCCAAGCGGCTCGCCCAATAAGCGATTGGTGCGCGTTCCTTGGTATCGGATACGTATGCAATTACATAACCGGAGAGTACAAAAAAAACGATTACTGCCTCGTGACCGTAACTTGAGAAGGGAATCCACTCTTTCGTGAATAGGGGATTCCGAGAATGATAGATGACGACCAGGCAAGCGGCCATGAAGCGCATCACATCCAGATAAGTAGAGAAAGCCGCGGTCATGATCAACAGATAACAGGTCAGGGAAAGGACTTTAAAGTCTGCATGAGCGGCAGATGCCAAAGGATCGGGGACGGGCATGAATATCTCGTGCGTGCGTAATACCGGTAGCCGGTACACCTTTCACCCATCCGAAAATACGACTTATTGCCAAGCTGAAGCTGCATAGGTCCCTGTTGATGACGCCATACCTGCTTCAACGAAGCCCCCGCCGCACACCTTGTTCCAGCATCCTAAGTCCGGTTTTCCAGATCGGCGAGGTAAGCGGCGCCGGCTGCGAAAACACCGTAGTAGGGGTCAAATCATTAAACCCGCGGACATTAAAGCAATCCCGATGGCGATCCAGAAATGAGCAGAGCTTGCGAAAGCGGGCTACTACGATATCATCCGGCCGGCTCATACTACTATTAAGCAACTCGAAGTTATGGGAGAGGATAACAAAAGCCTTCCGTCCGGCTTCCAGTGCTTGCCAGAGCAAGCCCTCCATCTCCCGATAGGAACATGCGGTCACCTGCACATGCCGCAGTGAATGCATACCCCCATCAAAAACCGTCATGGGATACTCGAAAACCCCTTCACACTCAACCGGCTCGACAAGCGTAACATCTGGCTTAACCCCGCTATCCAGCCCCAACATGCTGGCGTTGTAGCTGCTATCGAAAGCAATGCGATTTGCGGCAAGGGCACGAAGCGAATCCCTGTTGAAGCCGAAGCCCCCCGCGCGAAACGCGTTAACGCACTGCCCACCAGTCGATTCAATTAACTTCGCGCCTGCATGAATCAAAATTGTCTGTTCTTTTAAAGAAAAATATCGCAGGAACTGCTTTTTGCCCGTTATATTGTCGAGCAAGGGCTCGCTGGACTCGTCAACCCATTCAGTATGCAGGTGAAGCTGTATTTCATGACCTCGTTCCCGAACAAGGCCGATAATTTCGGCTAATGGGTCCAGGCCAAAGCGGGTCGAGAAAAGGGGCTCAACAAAAAATACGCCGGTCAGACCATGTTCCTGTAACTGATGCAGTTGATGCGGTAAACCGTAATTACCCCTTGGCGTAGGCCCGTAAATATATCGCTGAAAGGCGGCGGGGAATTTGGCATCAATGTCGTCCCAACCATCACACCAAACTTCTACGTCAACGGTGAGAAATACGTCCATCATCTTGTTGCACCTTCCAGGATTTTTGCTCCGCCAGCAGGAGAAACGCGGCCATTAGCGCTAACGGCTCAACGAAATGATCAGATCGCCTTACGTCAGAAATAAATGAGAGGCCGGCGATGCTATTTTCCACGTAATCACATGATCCAGGGATTGTGGAATTTGCCGAGCTTCTGCCATGGAACGTCATACCACCCTGAGGTCATTCTTAGGCACGCCGGGGTTGCTCTGTATCGAGCACATTACGCAAAAACGATTCGAACATCAGCAGTGACCAGAGCGAAGCACTATAATCGCGCCGTCCCGATTGATGCTGCTCAAGCATTTCCTTTAGAAACGCCTTATTGAAGAACCCCGTGTCGGCCAAAGTCGGGCCCATTAATGCATCGTTTAGTCTTTGGCGTAGCGGGCCGCGAAACCAGCTTGCCAGCGGTACCGAAAATCCCATTTTGTCCCTGTAAAGGATGTCATCGGAAAGGTAGGGTTCCAGCGCTTTCTTGAACACGTATTTGCCTTCCTGGCCGCGCAGCTTAAGCGAGACTGGAAGGCCGGATATCCACTCGACCAGCTTATGATCCAGCAGCGGGACGCGTACTTCCAGTGCATGCGCCATGCTCGCCCGATCCACCTTGGTAAGGATATCGCCAACGAGGTAAGTCTTCATATCCAGGTATTGCACAAGGGAAAGGGGATCCTGTACAGGGCATTTTCCCGCATGCGTGCGTAGCACTTCCACTGCATCATATCCCTGGAGATTGCGTTTGAAAGAAGCACTGAACAGGCGTTGGCGCATTCGATCCTTCATGATGGAAACACCGTGGAAGTATCCTTCGACGGTGTCGCGGGCGAGCGCTTCAAATGTGGATTTTGCACGTAAAACCTTGGGTGCCCAATCAGCTTTGGGGTAGGCATTTCCCAGCAGGCCGAACAAGGGTTTACGAAATCCGAGCGGCAACATGGATCTCATCCGTTCCTCATAAAGGTGCCAACGGTAGCGGCGATAGCCGGCAAGATTTTCATCGCCGCCGTCTCCTGACAACGCAACTGTGACACGTTTTCTGGCCAGCTCGCAAACCCGATAGGTAGGCATTGCCGAACTGTCGGCGAATGGCTCGTCATACAGAGAGGCCAGCTTGTCTATAAGGTCGAAATCGTCTGCGTCTACCTGCTCTGTATTATGCTGAGTGTGGTAACGATCGGCCACTTTTTGCGCATATTGGGATTCATTGAATGAGGGGTCGCCAAAGGAGATGGAGCACGTATTAACCGGTTCTTCGCTCAGGTTGGCCATCATCGCCACCACCGCGCTGGAGTCGACGCCACCCGACAGGAAAGCGCCCAGAGGAACTTCAGTCATAAGGTGGATCTTTACTGATTCACGCAACCGCACAATAAGCTCTTCCTGCGCCTCTTGCACATCGGTACATCCATTCGGAGTGAACGGTATCTCCCAGTACTGGCTCGGGCGCAGCGTGCTCTGGCCTCGATGAAGCTTCAGTGTATGAGCTGGCGGCAGTTTAAGACTTTGCGTGAATATGGTTTTTGGTTCAGGAACATAACCATAAGCAAAATAATCTTCGATGGCGTGGGGATCCATGTCCCGGCGAAAATCCGGGTGCGCAAGCAGAGCCTTTAGCTCGGAAGCGAAAAGGAATGTGCCATCGTTCAGCAGACTATAATAGAGCGGCTTGATACCAAGCCGGTCGCGCGCAAGAAACAACACCTCGCGATTACGATCCCACAAACCGAAGGCAAACATGCCGCGAAACCGATCTACGCAACGTTCACCCCACTCTTCCCAGGCATGGACAATGACTTCCGTATCACAATGGGTGCGAAAATCATGTCCCAGAACGGCAAGTTCCTTGGCGAGTTCCTGAAAATTATAGATTTCACCGTTGAAAACGACGACAACGGAACCGTCTTCGTTAAAAAGCGGCTGCTGTCCGCTGGAAACATCCATTATTGAAAGGCGGCGGTGGCCAAGACCTATCCCTGCCTCTGTATATAGTTGCCCTTCATCCGGCCCACGGTGAACCTGCGTCTGATTCATGCGCCCGAGCAATTGCCGGTCGATTTCTCTCTGGCCTCGTGTATCAAACAGTCCGACGATTCCACACATGCTTTTTCCTTAATCCGAGCGCAGGCGTAATGCCTCGTCATAGACCCGCAGATAGCCCTGGGTCATGGCATCCATGCTGAAGCTTGTCTCAATTTGTTGCCGGGCTGCTTTGCCGTGATTGGCAATCAAATCCGGGTTTCGATAGTATTTTAATATCGCTTTCATCATAGCGGCCGGCTCATCTGGCGAAATGAGCATCCCTGTAACACCCTCCCTCACAAGCTCCACATTGCCACCAACGCGAGTTGCTACCGTCGGCAAGCCGGTGGACATGGCTTCCAATATCGTATTCGAAATGCCCTCGCCCAAAGAAGGCAGCACAAACAGGTCCATCGCCCGCATCAACTCCGGAATGTCGGCTCGTTCGCCTGGAAGCCAGGCGAGGGTTTCTGCTCCGGCTTCGCGCAACATCCCGATGCATTCCGACCGCGAATTTCCGTCACCCACGATCAGAAGCCGAAGTCTTTCCCGAGCGGCGGGCATTTCTTGCAACAGCATCAGGAAAGCCCGAACCAGACTGGGAAAATTTTTTACGTTGCTCATTCTACCGACACTACCAATGACAAAGGTATTCTCCGTAAAAAATCCTTCCCGCAGCTCCGGGAAATTTTCCGCTCGGGAGTCTTTGCGATTGCGCGGATGAAAACGCAAACTGTCGACTCCATTGTAGATCTGGTTGATGCGATCCGGCGTGGCCCCCACGGTGTTGGCGAGCCAATTCTCCAGATCTCTGCTGACAGCGATGAAATGACTCACAAAAGGTCGAATTACTTTTCTCAGAAGGTTGTATTTACGGTTCTTCCCATACAAATCAAACATATCCCGGCCGTGTTCGCCATGCACTCGTGCCTGCGTGCCCGCGAACGCCGCGATCACCTGGCCCTCCAGCGTGCCGAGATTGCGAGTATGTACAATATCCGGTTTCAATCGCTTGAAGGTTTTGAAGAGATTGATATAAACGCTGAAATCGTTCCCCTCGCGCTTATTCAACGCCACGATTTCCACATTCTCGGTCATAATCCGCTGGCTAAAATCGGAGTAGCCCTTCAAACAAACGATGGCATGTCGGTAACGCTGGGGCGGAATATGATTGATCAGGTTCACAAGCCCGTTTTCCAGGCCCCCGACACCCAAGTGGTAAATTACATGGACAATAAGCGGAGGCTGCTCAGCACCGCCAGCGGATTTTTTCCCATCGCTGCGGCCGCTAGCGACTGTCTGCATTCTGGAGCGCCTCAGTTATAGCAGGCAACATATCGTCGAGAAAACCCTGAAGTACCGGAACCGCTTCCTCTCGAGTATCTTCATAACGGGTAGCGATAATAACCTCAGCCCCATCAGCGCCCCTTTGCAAAAGCTTGTTCCTCGCCAAGATAAATTTAGCCAGGTAGGGATTTGCCGTACTCTCCCCGCGCAGCCAATACCATCGCCATATCAACAGCTGTGTTGAGGAAGATCGCAATTGACTCTGGTTGACGAGTTCGTGCCGGGACCCCAACGCTATGCTGCGCGTTTCCTGCTTGATGTTGTGCCAACCTGGATCAGCTTCCGATACCAGCGTATTTTGGGAGTTGATCAGTTCTGAATCCTGTGTTTGATTACGGTAATAACTGATATAAAGATCTACCGACATTCCGTCTTTCTGATAACTCTGCGACAATTGAGTTACGGCGCCGACGTATTTCGGCCTCCAGTCAGGGGTTCGGCTTGAACTGATCCGCCACTTTCCCTGGATATCCGGAATATCAATTCCTGGCTCTGTGCCAGGGGAAGAAGCGCGCTCCAGGTGCCCGGCATATAGCGGCCAGATGAAGGCCACCGCAAGGACTGCGCCGGCGGCGGAAACTGTATTTTTTAGCGGAATTTTCCCGTTGGCATGACGTCCGGTTTCTATTTCTGTAGTGGGCCCGGCACTGTCGTTAGCATATGTATTGTCATCCTCCCGCCAGAAAGAGCCGATCCAGAATAATAACAACATCACGAAACCGAAGAAAACCCAACCGTAGATTAGATGGTCGACCCCTACAGCCAGTTGCATATCGCTCAGATGGCCGGTCATTACAATCATATAAGCGCGGATGCCGTTCGCAACGATGGGGACGATCAGCGAGAGGGCAATGAATATCAGGCGCCGCTTCAGGCTATGATATGTAAGATACGCGTAAAGGGTACCCAATGTAAACGATGCGATCAGGTACCGTATGCCGCTGCATGCCTCCACCACGGACCAATTTCCGCTCGGTATGGAAAAAAAACTGCCCTCCCGGTACACCGGTATGCCGGTCAATTGAAGCGCCTTTACGGTAAAGTCGGCGGTAAAGTCTATGAGTGGCGGGATCAGCGCTTCCCCAAATGGAACCGCAAGCGCGAGATAAGCCAACGGAAAGGCAAGCGCCCAGACCATTCGGCGCCCCAGAATTGCCCAAACTGCGGCTGGAATCATTGCTATCAACAAAAACTGCTTAAATACCTGAACGCTGGCAAGCGTTGCCAGTAGCCAACTGAAACCCAGGCTTGCAAGCACCAGCAGAGCAAGCGGACTTGGCTGGCATAGCGCCTCACTAAGGTGCTTGCGCTGACCCCATATCAGGTAAGCGCTGAAGGGAAAGATCAGGAAGCCATGTGCGAATGTCTCGGATCGCATCCAGATTGAAATCATGGACCCGGTAGTCTCATGATAGCCAGCCAAAATTCCGGTAATGGTCGCGAGCGTCAATAGCGCGGCTGCCTTCAGCTTTTGCTGATCTGGCGCCACTATGGAATCATGCTCAACTTGTTTCGGCGTATGCGCACTCATGCCATTCCATTTCCCGCAGCTCGAATATTGTTTTGCAAGATATGCAAATGGCCCTTGTTAAATTGTCTGCGGCTGGGACAAGAGCGCATCGATTCGCCCCAGATTTTTTCCCCAATTATAATCTGCTAGAACACGAGCCCTGGCGGCGCGGCCAATGGTACAGCTCGGCCCGTTCTGCAGGAGTTTGATAATTCGGTTAATGAAATCACTTTCATCGTTAGCAACTACCATATCCCTATCAGGGCGCGCATTGATCCCCTCTATGGCTTGCGGAGAGGCAACAACCGTTTTTCCCATAGCCATTGCCTCCAGGACTTTATTCTGAATCCCGCGTGCGATACGCAGCGGCGCCACCGCCATGGATGCATGGGCAAGGTAGGGCCTGATGTCGGGCACTGACCCGGTAACGATGATGCCCGGAAGATCGGCTAAAGCCATTACCGCCGCTGATGGACGGGCGCCAACGATATAAAACTCGACCTTGGGCAATTGCAGACGGATAGCGGAAAAAATATTGCTTGCAAACCACCGTACGGCATCAATATTGGCCCAGTAATCCATGGCGCCAGTGAAGACAAGGGTGTCTATACCTGCCAAATAAGGATTAGGGTAGATATTGTGCGGGGAGAAATAATCAGCGTCGACCCCGTTATTAAAGTAGGTAACCTTTGCCGCAACCTCGGGCGCAAGACGTTTAAATAGATCGGCCTCGGTCTCGGAAACGAAGGTCGCACTATCGAAGAGCCTGGCGACCTGCTTTTCATAATCGAGCAGCAATTTCGACTCACGCCGATATATCCAGCTCATCGGCCAGGTAGTGGTTGCCGCATATTGCATCCATTTGTCCGAATCGATATCTACAAAATCCATTACCCGGCGGATATTCATAGCATGGCTGACGTATTGAGCCATGGCTGCCGAGAAAACCAGAATGGTTCCGATAGGCCTTGTTGCAAGCAAATTGCTGACCCATGCCTGCAAGCGCTTATCATGATAATAGGGCAAGGTGAGTGGCTGCCCCGAAAGCAGACCAGTCAGGCTACGAATTCGTGCTGACCTCGGGTTGAGATCGAGGAAACACGTTTCCCCGCACATATCCCTGACTCTCTCAAGATACTTATGGTCCATCTCATCATCAATAAAAGTGCCGAGATGGATGCGATAGCGCTGGCTGAGATGCTTGAGCAAATGAAAGGACCGAATTTTGTCCCCCTTGTCAGGCGGGTAGGGAAAGCGATGGACAAGATAAAGCAGCTCCTGCACTGATCTAGCCCAGATTCTTTACTATGTAAGGCCCGACGAAATTGGCAACGGAAATGGGGAGTTTCCGCCAAGCCTTGATGAAAAGCTGATATTTGGGATTAAGCGGATTATGATCAGGCATCGCCTCGGACCGGTGTAGCTGGTATTCGTAGTAAAGCGGTTGCGGCTCAAATCCCCAATTCTTCTTGAAATCGAAAGACCCGGTGTTATGTTTACTGCGCCCGAAATCGAAGATTTTATAGCCTCTTTCACAAGCACGCCGCATCAGCTCCCAGTACATAAAGTCGTTGCCGGCCAAATCCCGTGCTTCGCTGGTTCCCCCTCCATAATAAGGCGAGACCTCGTCACGAAAATAAAAACTCATCACGCCGCTGACGGTGTGCCCTTCCTTGATGATGATCATAAGTTCGCAGTCATCCGTGAAAACCTCTTTGAGTATGCGAAAATATTTTTTCGAGAAAACGGGGGTGCCAAGGCGGTGAAGGCTTGCCGAATAGGCTGAAAAAAAACGCTCGATATCCTCATCTACGACACTTTCCAGCCCGGCCTTGATACCCTTGCGCACCATTGCGCGCTGCTTGCGTGGAATTTCCCGCATGTTCTGCTCTATTTCCGGCGAAATTTCCTTTCGAAAGGTCGCATAGAGATCCTTGGTGGGCCAGTCCGAATGCCGCATTTTCAAATTCCGGTATTCCAGATAGTCCACTCGCAGCCGTGAAGCAAGCGCCTGGGCAGCTCGGTCAAGCACTTCCCGGCCGGGCTCGGAAATTGCGGCAATACCGCCGTAGACACAAAATGGCAGGGAGCTCAGGGAATGACCAAAAAGGTGGCTCTTGACCTCTGCCAGCGGCAGCACACCTTGAATTTCGCCCTCTGACTCAGCATAAAGAAACCAGGTTTTATGCCCAAATGCACGCTGAATAACGGCTTGCCAGCCTGCACGATGAAAAAAGGTGGCCTCGGGACAGGCCGATACAAATTTATCCCATTTCTTTTCTTCTTGCGGCTGCAGCAAGTGCACAGACGGCGCTTCAGTCTGAAGGGGGCGAATTTGTTGTTCCTCCCGAAAAGCGTCGACGATGCAACTCATACGTTTAACCCAGGAAAATCCGATCTACGCGATCCCACTCGAAATCGCGGGTGAGGGCTTTGACACGATCTTCCATTCGATGAAGATTATAATAGTGGCGGAAGCGGGTTTTCATACTGATACCCTTCTGGCGCGGCTGCTGATGATCTATCTCCCATGGGTGGAAATAAAAGATCGCGGATTGGTGCTCGATGTGATTCAGTCTCTGCAGGAACCATTTTGAAACCGGATAGGGCCAAAGCCGGAAATAGCCGCCCCCACCTGCGGGGATGTTCCGCTTGAATAAGCGCATCGTGGTGATAGGCAATTCGAGTAATCGGTTATTGCTGCGGGGATAATAGGCGAAACGGGGCGCATCCGGCATGCCGTAGTGGTCGTGTTTGATCGGGTAAATACTTGAACTGTAGCGATAGCCTGCTTCTGCAAGCAGATCCAGCGCCCATTGATTATGGCTGCCGATGGAAAAGCTCGGCGCTCGGTAGCCAAGCACCGCCTGTCCACCGATATCCTCGAGAATGGCTTTGCTTTGAATAATGTCGTTTCGAAACTCATGGGGTTCCTGATCCGAAACACGGCAGTGACCCCAGCCGTGGCTGGCGAGTTCATGGCCGCCAGCGACAATTCGTTTTACCATGGCGGGGTAACGATCGGCGATCCATCCAAGGGTAAAAAAAGTTGCTTTTGTGCAATCCTCGTCCAGCAAAGCAAGAATACGGTCGATATTTACCTCTACACGGCAAGATAAGGATGACCATGATTCCCGTGGAATATGATTGGCAAAGGCAGAAACCTGGAAGTAATCCTCCACGTCGACCGTCATCGCATTACGTATACGCGCTGGGGTCATCGGAGGGCCTTCATCCCATGTCTCTCAACAACGTCCGCAAATCGCCACTTCTGCCCGCTATTTTCAAATTGTCCATAAATAGTCGGTGCTTTCTGGACCGCCAGGTCGAAGCAGTAGCGCTTGTGCCGTTGAGCATTATGTTTTATCCTCTGGCAGGCTCTTGTTTGCTCGGCCCAGCGAGAGTATCTGCTTGAGCAGTCCCACCAAGGAGACAACTGAGTCCTCCAGCCTGGCAATTCGGGTGCTCATGCTTTCGAGATCGGAAAGAGGTTCTTCTCTAACGGAGCCAATGTCGCTATCCGATGCGCCGGCTGTTATCGGAATCTCAAATTCCTGTTGTATATCGCGGATCACCTCGCTGACTTCCTCGCTGCCGAAGTTGTGCAATTTCTCCAGACAACCCATCAATAACAGACGATCGCACAACGCATTGATCCTTCTGGGTATCCCGCCCGCGTGGTTGTGTATAGTTTCAAAAGCATCTTCTTCAAATGATGGGTCACCGCACCAACCCGCTGTCTTTAATCTATGTTCGATATACGATCGTGTTTCCGATAAATCCATGGGTCCAAGGTGATAAGTTGCAATCACTCTTTGCCGCAACTGCTGCATATCGCTGCTAAGCAAAGTTTTTCGGAACTCCGGTTGGCCGAGCAGGAATGTCTGGAGTAAAGACCTGTCATCCGTTTGAAAATTGGAAAGCATCCTCAACTCTTCCACGGTCCGTCGCGAGAGATTCTGCGCTTCATCTACAACCAAAAGCGCGCGCTTTCCTTGCTGGTCGCATTGGCGAAAGAACTGCTCGAGGCGAATGAGTAGAGAAGCCTTATCTGAATTCTCGTAAGCGAGCCCAAACGCTGCAGCGACCAGCTTTAATGTATCGGCAGATTCCAGATCGGTATTGACGATCTGAGCGGCAAGAATTTTTTCGGCCTCCAGTTTGCGGAAAAGATTGCGCACCAAGGTGGTCTTTCCCGCACCGACTTCTCCGGTAACCACGATGAAACCTTCTCTTTGGGAAAGCCCATACTCAAGATAAGCCATGGCACGTTTATGGCCCCTGCTTCCAAAGAAAAAATTGGGGTCAGGTTTCAATTGGAAAGGCTTGACTCTGAAGCCGTAAAAGGGTCCGTACATTCGTCTATTTCCGTTAGAAACTCATGCTCAAGGACGCGATCGCGGCATTCTCATGATAATTTGCCCCTTGGTTGGAGTTGCGCCGATTGTGCCGTACTTGAAGCGTGCCCACCAGATTAGGCATAATTTCCGGAAGTTGCCTCCTCAACCCCGTGCTGAATAACATCATATCGTCTTGTCTGGCGGCGCCAAGAAAACTGAACCTTGCATATCCAAAATTCAGGTTGGCAGTCGTTAACCGAGAAATTCTATAGCTCCACAATGCATTACCACCGCTCTGTCTGGTATGGTTGAGCAACGACAAGTCTGCGTCATTTCCCAACCCGACATCGACTGATTCTGGCGAAAATGCCTGACGTGTCATATTGAATAACCGGAATGCGAGCGTATTTCTTGTCCCATTCATAGCGACGGATGCCTGGAAGCGCTTCTGCAGAAAGAGCCGGTTCGTTAAAAAATTGTTGGGATCAGCAAAAGCACCTGAACCTCCAAATCCAAGAAGCGCGCCGGTATTTTGCTGAATAACATCTTGGCTGAGATTGGGGTTTTGGGCAGTAAGAAGCTGGCTTAGAGTACCCCCCATGCTGAACATGGAGCCAGCCTGAAGCTGTTGGTTGAATGTCGTAAGGCCTTCATCATAACGCGCCTCCCATGCGGTCAAGCGGGTGCGGTGCCGCGCGAGAGCCGAATAGGTGTCGCCGAAAAACCTTTGACCTCCACTGATCGCTATACTGGTTCTTTCAGTGGGTGTCCATAAAAAGCCTACTGACCAGGTAGGGCTGGATGGATTTCCTCGAATTGAAAGAAAGCTATTCTTTTCGTAGCCTCCCGTTGCAGTTAGGCTAAATTGCGCCGTAACCCGGTAACGAAGGTTGGCGGTGTAGCGTTCGAACTCGACGTTCCGGTTTGAACGGTCAAAGTGAACCGTTTGATTGCTATAGTTAAAACCCCAACCTAGTGTGCTGAACGCGCTGCCGCTGTTCAAGGAAAATAAATAGCCGGTTCCTTGGCTGTTGAAAAGTGCGTTGGCGTCTGAAGTAACCTGGTTATAGTTGTAGCGCAACTCCGTGGATGCAAAATCCTTGAACCGATGCCGAAGATAAGGGCTGATTCTATATGTTCTTACATCAGCCCTGTTACCCGTGACGTTAACGTTGTCAAGCGATTGCGGTCCCGTTAGCGAAAGATTTTGCTGCGTCATTGCGGCTCGTCCATCCACAAAAAACAGGTCTTCAATCAGCTCGGCGGTTCCTGTAGCATTCAGTTGATGCCTGGTTCGGGTCAGGTTGCTGTTCTGAGCGTAGAAAAGATTATTCATCATATACATCAGATTGAGATTAAAGCGTGGTCCTAACCCATTCATGTACAGGCCGGGATTGACCTGACTGATAAAATCGCCTGATCCGGATCCGTTTGATGTTCTTCCCAATCTAATATTATCAGAATAACTTTCGATCACATTCATCCGGGGAGTAACTCGCCATTCGGCCGCATCACAATAAGTGGACAGGAGTAACAACACCGTTGCGGCGGAGTGGGCAACCGTGAACAATGCCCTTTGACAGGGCTTATTCTCAGGCACTCTCATGATAATAGTAACCGTAATACTCACTGCCAGAAAATGATCTGGCCTTGTTATAGATCAGATTTACGACATCGCAGGATTCGATCTGACGGAGGGTTTCCTTAACAGCCTGTTGTGATGTGGTTTCGGCCTCCACTACCAGTACAATTTGTCCCATCTGGGTCGCCAGAACGCGGGCCTCGCTCGTCAATAGCAGTGGCGGCGAATCAAAAATAACGACGCGATCGGCATAGCGTTCCGCGAGCTCCTTTAGCAATTCGCCCATGCTCTGGCTTGCCAGTAGCTCTGTGGAATGAGAATGGCGCGTTCCGGCGGTGAGAAGAGTCAACTTCTCGATATTGGTTTTAATCAGAACGTCGGCCAAATCAAGTTTTTCATCGAGCAGAATATCGAGCAAGCCTCTCTCTTTTCCAACACCAAGGATCCTGGGAACCGTAGGACGCGCCACATCAGCGTCGACCAGCAATACCGTGCGGTCCATTTCCATTGCTATGCTCATAGCCAGATTGACAGTACAAAAACTTTTCCCTTCCCCCGCAAGAGCGCTAGTCACCATGATCAGATTTCCGTTCTTGACCCTGCCCGGCCCCTTGCTAAAAGCGTTGGTGAGCAATGGTCGCTTGATCACGCGGAATTGCTCGGCTATCTGCGTTCTTCCTTCGTCCGGCGTGACAATGCCATGCTGGCGCATTTTCGCGAGGTTTAGCGTAATTCGCTTCGACGTCGAGCCAGGGTTTGGCGGACAATCCTGACTGAGTTCTTCCCTGGGAACATCATTTTCGATTATGAGTTTTTAATCCGGATTTATGGCAGCGGCTGATGGGGTATTCCGGGCATTGGGCTCCGCTTCTTTTTCGAGTTTAGCTGCCGCTTTTTCAATAATGCTCACGCTTTCTCCAATATTCTGATTTTGGACTTACCAGATGTCGCTTGTATTTAATTGCGAACTGCCTGTTCTAATGTAGGCCGGACGGGGCGATGGAGATTTAATGGCTAATGCGGCGATCGCGGCTAATTTTTCAATTCTGGCACCCTGCCGTTTTATTCGAGAAATAGCGCCTGGACTTCGGTCAAGCAATTTTCACCATTAATGTTGCATACAGGCCCAGCAAAGATAGCAGGGAAAGACCAAACGCATAAAGCCGCTTTTTGCGTTTACTTTTTTCCTGATCGGTCCAGATCATGGGGATAGAACCCAATATGGGCTTACCGGAGATTTCACGCAGACTCGCTTGACTATGGAATGTCGGCCTTACCTGGCTGACAACAAATGCTATTCCGATTCCCGCCAATAAGGCGCCAAGGAAAACAATAGAAAAAAACTTGGCGCGATCTGGGCCTACCGGCCTGTCCGAGACCGTTGGTGGATCGATAATCCTGAACGATACCAAATCGGTAGCGGAACCCAAGTCTCCCGATATCTTTGCGGATTCACGGCGTTCGAGAAGTTTTTCATAATTGGATTTATTAACCTGATAGTCGCGGTTAAGTTGCGTAAGCTCGGCTTCAACTTGAGGCACGGCATTGCTGAGGGCTTTCATTCGCTCATATCGGGAAGTATATTCCTCCACACGAGCTCTCATTGAAGCGACGTCAGCCTCGGCTTCCGCTAAAGCCACGTTGAGCTGCTGCAGCATGGGACTATAATTTTTACCAGGATCAGCGCTAGGCTTGATCAGCTTTGCTTCTTCCTTTTTACGCTCCTCAAGCTGCGCAATAAGACGCTTCGTCGATATGATGTCCGGGTGCAGTTCCGTAAAGTTGAGCCTGAGAGCATCCAGATTCTTGTCGAGCGCCTCAATTCGAGAATCAAGCTCCACATTGACTATGGACGAGATTGAGTCATCTTGATCCACCAGAAGAACGGGCTCGTCACCGGTAATTTGTCTTTTGATCGCATCGCGTGCCTGCTCGGCCTCCCGCAACTCGAGCCTTGTTTTATTAAGATCTTCCACAGCCTGAGATAACTGCGAGTAATAATCTCCGCCCTGCGCGGGCATTATTCCAATGTTCTTCTGCTTGAATGCCTTAAGGTTATTTTCTCCCACAACCAATTTCTCCTCATAACTGCGGATCTGCTCATCAATAAAGCGAATCGCAGACGAGGAGTCCTGTGTCTTGCCTCCAAGCCCCCCCTCAACAAAAATGGTGAGTAGAGATTGAACAATGTCTTTGGCAAGTTTTGGATTCTGGTCGTTATAGTGAATGGTAAAAAGGTTATCACGACCAGTCGTCCCGAGCTTGATCTTATCCATGAGGTCCTTGACGAGATTTTCCTGCTCTTTGACGTTTTTTGCCTTAATATCCAGGTCCACCATCCGAATGACTCTTTCCACATTGGGCCGGCTGATCAAAGTACGACTCATGATGGAAACCTGCTGCTGAAGATCCGGAGACACGGTCATCCCAGCCATCAAAGGCTTCAATACATTTTGAGTATCGACGTAAATCCTTGCAGTGGACTGATAATTATCCGGCAGCTTATAAACAATTGTCCATCCCGCCATAGCAACGACCCAGGCGGCAACCACCGCAACCCAGCGATATTTCCAGGCCCCTTTCAGGTAAACGAGTAGTTGGGCTGTAAGTTCCTCCATATGTCAAACGGCCCGTAAAAATGCTATTGTCGAGGTTATAGCAGAAAAATTATTTCCGTTGTCTTTGGGCCCATAGTCCCGAAACAGGACTACTTTTTCTTCGTCGATATGTTTTAACGTCTTCATTCTAAAGGTGAAACCGTTCTGATTTCTCATAATAAAATGTCAGTTGGACAAAACTGTCTATCGCCAACAGGCTGTCTGTAATGAAACGTGCAGGAGAAGCCCTTTTGCTGCATAGCCGCAGAACAGAACCTCATCAGTAGAATATTTCGACTTTCTAATGCGAACTGAACCAGCGTACGCAAATATTTAAATCAGAAGAAACTTTCCGGTATGACAAGAACATCCCCTTGTTGCATGGGTACGTTGGCCGAGATATCGCCGTCCCTGATCAAATCATTTAATCGAACGCTAAATTGGTGCTGTTTCCCATTTATGTTACGAACGATCCTGGCCTTGTTGCCCGCCGCAAAATCCGTTATGCCCCCCACCGCAATCAAAACATCCATAAGCGTCATTTCTTCACGATATGGAAGTGCTTGAGGCTTCGCGGCCTCCCCTATGACCCGGATTTGTTCCGTGTAAGGGCCGACAAATTCCGTCACGACAACGGTCACAACTGGTTGCTGAATATACTTCGACAAAGCTTCTTCAATATCTCGCGCCAACTGCGTTGACGTTTTCCCGCTGGCAGGTAAATCCTCCACCAGAGGGGTCGTGATTTTCCCGTCCGGCCGAACCGGTACCGCCATGGAAACTTCCGGATTTCGCCAAACAATGATATCGACGTTGTCGCCGGGACCGATAAGGTAATCATGCGCGAGATGCTTGTCGTCCGGAGAAAGCGATGGATACGATTTACAGCCGCCGCTGAGAAGGACAGGAAAAACAATAGCAAAACAAGCCAGCCATTTCCTGATACTGATATACGAAGACGAAGCGCTCACTGAACTTCCTTTTCTTGTTTATTGATTATTAAAGTCTGCTGGGGCCGCTTGAAGAGGATTTTTAGTAAAAGTAAAAAGCCATAAATCTATTTCTCTTTTGAAGGCGGCATGATCAAGCCCAAGGCTGATCGACTATTTATAGCATGTAATCCTACACCGTCAAGGCTGGCATAATAGCATTTTACGCGATTCAAGCGCTGAACATGACGCCAGCTTTCGGAATTCAAAAAGTTTATTCCATCAAACGAGCTGCAGAAGGAAATCCATTTAATTTGCCAACTGACGATACTTGCATCTTATCAATTTCAGCAGCAGGACTAAATTGGACTTTGGTACACCCCATGAGAGCAAGGTTATTAATAACGTGTATAGCTTACCTCGAGTTCGAGCTATCGCGATCCTTGGAACTAAGGGCTAAATACCTTCTTCATGCTAATGTAATGCCCAGCGCACGTGTTCGCGTACCAGGAACGAAACATCGTCCCGGTGTCCTTGCAACGCCCCCATCACCCCCGCGGAAAACGGCGCGTTACCCAGTCCCACGGCCAGGTTACGCAACCATTGCTCATGCCCGATCCGGCGGATGGAGCTACCAGCCAGTCCAGTGTCAAACTCTTCTTTGGTCCAACCGAATAGCTCAACCAATGATGTATCGTCCAGGCCATTGCGGTAATCTCGCCCCGGTGATATCGGGAAATAAATGCACTATCGCCATCGTGAACCACTTGCCAGCTGTCTCTCGCTGGCGGCATGTAGTTCATGCGTGCCGGGAACAAGTTCCGCCGGACGGGTACGCCGCGTACCGTGCTTTGCCATATAATCCATCTCGCCGTGACAACCTTTGCTCAGCCAGTCCTGCATATCTGATTCGGCCTGCTTCATCTCGGTGCGTGCATCGATAATGCTGATATCCTGAACGCCGAGTTCATTACCCAGGCTTTGATCAACTCGGCGAGCTGGGTAAAATCAACCGCTGCATCTGGGAAAATCTTCAGCGGATCTTTGGAAATTTTTTCTTGCATAGTTCGCATCATACCTTTCCTGGCCGTCATGCATCACGCTAGCCGCCATCACGTCAATTGCGATCTTGCCGATGAAGCCGCGACGCTAGCGTTTGGCGCAAAAATCGCAACCATATTGCATCCCGGCCTAATTATTTTCCTGAGTGGCGATCTCGGTGCAGGCAAGACTACGCTGGCACGGGGAATCCTCCGGGGTTTGGGTTATCAGGCAAAAGTAAAAAGCCCCACATACAATTTGGTTGAACTTTATAAAATTTCTAGGTTATACTTCTATCACTTTGATTTTTATCGATTCAAAGATCCCTTTGAATGGGAAGAAGCAGGTTTCCGGGAATATTTCAACGCGAACTCAATTTGCCTGGTGGAATGGCCTGAAAAGGCGGCTGGCCTATTGCCTAAGGCCGATTTGAGTTTTCTGTTCCATATTGCTGAAGCTGGCCGCAATGTGGAAATTCAGGCAGACACGGAGGCCGGTAGGCTGTGTTTGAAACATTGGCAATCCCTGAAAAATCCTTGAACGCGGCAACATTCGATTGCCGCAATGTTCGTACCCAATCCATATTCGTCACCTGGTTCATGGCGGCTGCACTCCTGTTTCTGCCGCTCAGCAATTTCGCCTTCGCTGACATCAAGGTCAGCTCGGTCCGTATCTGGCCAGCGCCGGAGTATACCCGCCTCACGCTGGAATCACCCCTGCCTATACGGTATTCGCTCAGCATCGTAAAAAATCCGGATCGCGTCGCGATCGATCTGGAGCAAGTCGTGCTAACGCCCGAACTCGAAAAACTGGCAGATAGAATTGACGCCACGGATCCCTATATCCAGGCAGTACGGATCGGGCGCTTCAAACCGGGCATATTGCGCCTGGTACTGGACCTCAAAACCCAAGCGGTGCCGCAAGCTTTCGTGCTCAAACCCGTGGGCGACTACGGGCACCGGCTGGTGCTGGATATTTATCCCGTTGTTCCGCCCGATCCGCTGATGGCGCTTCTGAACGAAAATACCACGGCGACATTACAATCTGACGCCAATCCCGGCACTAATATAAATTCAAAAGCGGAAACCAGGTCTGCGCGCACTTCAGCCTCCAAAAAACATAAGCCCGAGATGATACGTCTCATAACCGTCGCTATTGACCCTGGGCACGGCGGGGAGGATCCTGGGGCAATAAGCCAACGTGGCACACATGAGAAGAATATCACGCTGGCGATTGCCAAAAAACTCAAGGCCAAGATAGATAAAGAACCCAATATGCGGGCCGCGCTGACACGGGAAGGAGATTACTTTATTTCGTTGCCCATGCGTCTGGTAAAGGCACGCCAGTTGAACGCCGATTTGTTCGTATCGGTGCATGCAGATGCCTTCATCAAGCCGCATGCGCGCGGTTCCTCCGTATTCGCACTGTCCGAACGTGGCGCAACCTCGGCTGCCGCGCGCTGGCTGGCAAAAAAAGAAAACGACGCGGACTTGATCGGCGGAGTCAACCTGGATATTAAGGACCCCTATCTCAAGCAAACTTTGCTTGATTTGTCACAAACGGCAACCATCAATGACAGCCTCAAGCTCGGTAGGGAAGTGCTTTCAGAAATCGGCGATATCAACCATCTGCATAAAAGCAGCGTGGAGCAGGCGGGCTTCGCTGTCCTCAAATCGCCGGATATCCCTTCAATCCTGGTTGAAACCGCTTTCATCAGTAATCCGGACGAGGAAAAGAAACTGAAAGATACCGCGTATCAAGACAAACTGGCAGACGCCATACTTGCCGGCATCAAGCGATATTTCGCAAACAATCCCCCGCTTTCGCGCTCAAGAATGGTGTTGCTTGAGTAAGCCCTTTCCATCATCCGAAATTACGCGCTATTCTCATTGCTGACAGGTTTCCTGAAACCTCTGCCACAATCAAGGAGGATAGCGCGTGCGCCTGCCGTCGTCTGCTCGTCTTTCTCCTCCTGCCCCTATACTGTCGTCATGTCCGTGTGCTGAACCAGAGGCTTCTAGCTGTGATAATGCTTCTACTTCATAATCGCGGCGTTTAATTATCCGAGACGTTGTCGTGAGCAACGAAGATCTTTCCAGACTGAAGATAGACCGGGGCAGTGCCGCAACGGGTACGCGCAAGAAGCGCTTCCCCCTCGCAGCCTGGCTCGCCATCGCTGCAATGCTTGTGGTGCTCGGGTTTCTCTATTTCCGAAGCGGCATTGCAGTAGAGGTGGAGTCAGCCACGGTGACCACTGCATATCCGTCACAATCATTTACATTGCTCAACGCAACCGGTTATGTGGTTGCGCAACGTAAGGCAGCAGTGGCGTCCAAGGCTACCGGACGGGTGGAATGGCTGGGCGTAACAGAAGGCAGCAAGGTGACGGAAGGCGAGATTATTGCGCGACTGGAGAATGCCGATGTCAGCGCTACAATGGACCAGGCAGCGGCCAGCGTCAACGTAGCCAAGGCAAACCTGCAGCAGGCACAAGCGGAATTGGTCGATGCCCAGGCAGCGTTCACCCGGAATAGGGAGTTGCTTGGCAAGGGTTTCATCTCGCCATTCGCATACGATACGGTAACTGCCCGCTATCACAAGGCTCAGGCTGCCCTTCGGGGTTTCGGCGCCGAGGTCGCCGTAGCCGAGGCAAATTACCGCGCAGCCCGGATAGCGGTGGAGCAAACACTGATCCGTGCGCCGTTCGACGGAGTGGTACTGACGAAAAGCGCGAATATCGGGGACGTCGTCACTCCCTTCTCCTCCGCGCTTGACGCCAAAGGTGCAGTAGTGACGATGGCAGACATGGATACGCTTGAGGTAGAAGCCGATGTATCCGAGTCCAATTTGCCAAAAGTAAAGCTCGGGCAACCTTGCGAAATTCAACTGGATGCGCTTCCCGATCTGCGTTTGCGCGGGATGGTACAGCGGATCGTGCCAACGGTGGATCGTGCTAAAGCGACCGTGTTGGTAAAAATACGATTTGTCGACCATGATGCGCAGGTACTGCCGGAAATGAGCGCCAAGGTCGCCTTCCTGGAAAAAGAAATGGCCTCTGACCAACGCACTGCGCGTGTTGCTGTATTGTCCGACGCAATTACACAGAGAAATGGCAAACGCGTCATATTCCTTTTAAAGGACGGAAAGGCAGCTGAGACGCCTATCGAAACCGGAGAAAAAATTGGCGATATGGTTGAAGTCCTGAAAGGCGCAAAGGCGGGCGACAAGGTAATACTAAGACCGGGAGACGGGCTCGACAACGGCGATAAGGTCAAAACGGCGGTTAAATAAAAGGCAGCAGGGCTTGCATGGAAAACGCTTCCAAATCGATTGTCGAGATCAGGCAGCTCACCAAATCCTACCGCCGAGGCGGCCAAGTGGTGCCTGTCTTGACCAACATCTCTTTCGACATCATGCCGGGCGATTTCATCGCATTGATGGGCCCTTCCGGTTCCGGCAAAAGTACGTTGCTCAACCTTATCGCGGGTATCGACAAGCCCGACAGCGGTTCGCTGAAAGTTAACGGAATCGATATCGCCCTGCTTTCCGAAGCGGAACTGGCCGACTGGCGAGCTGCCAATGTCGGGTTCATTTTCCAGTTCTATAACCTCATGCCCGTACTGACCGCGTTCGAGAACGTTGAGCTGCCGTTGTTATTGACAACACTTTCGCGCAACCAGAGACAGGAGCGCGTCGAACTTGCGTTATCGATGGTAGGTCTGACTGACCGTATGGCGCACTACCCTTCTGAACTGTCCGGCGGTCAGCAGCAGCGCGTGGCAATCGCCCGCGCCTTTATTACAGATCCGCTCATTCTGGTGGCGGATGAACCCACCGGAGATCTTGACCGGGTATCAGCGGACGATATTCTCGCCATGCTTGCGCGCTTGAACAGCGAGATGGGCAAAACGATCATTATGGTGACGCATGATCCGCACGCGGCCAAATCAGCCCATTCGATTCGTCATCTCGAAAAAGGCAAACTGGACGTAACCCCTCAACAGTAAGCGGCAGCATGGTGCGTTCTCCTTTGCTTTTTCCGACGTTTCTTACAGGACGTGCCATGACGAATCTGCTACCAAAATGCACTTCCTGAAGCTTATTTCAAGAAATACGCTGCGCCATAAGCTGCGCACCGGGTTGACCGTGCTGGGCCTGGTGGTGGCGATACTTGCTTTCGGACTGTTACGGACAGTGGTTGATGCCTGGTATGCGGGGGCGGAAAACGCCTCCTCCACCCGCCTGGTGACGCGAAGTTCGATTTCGCTGGTATTTCAGCTACCCATCAACTACCAGGAGCGGATTCGCAAAATTCCGGGCGTATCGGCGATCAGTCATGCGAACTGGTTTGGCGGAGTCTATATTACCGAGAAAAACTTTTTCCCGCAGTTCGCGGTAAATGAAAAAACCTATTTCGATCTTTATCCGGAATACCTCATCCCGCCGGCGGAAATGAAAGCATTCCGGGCCGACCGCAAGGGCTGTGTGATCGGCCGCAAGCTGGCAGATACGTATGGTTTTAAGGTCGGGGATACAATCCCCCTTCGGGGAACGATTTACCCAGGTGCATGGAGTTTTACGGTGCGCGCTATTTATGACGGCGCCGAAGCGGGAACGGACACCTCGCAGCTTTTCTTTCACTGGGATTACCTCAATGAAACGTTGAAAAAGACGATTACCCGTCGATCCAATCACGTCGGTGTATACATAATCCAGATCTCGGATGCGGACAGGGCTGCGGAAATATCGACCGAGATCGACGCATTGTTCAAAAACTCTCTCGCGGAAACCCTTACCGAAACAGAGAAGGCGTTTCAGCTGGGTTTTGTCGCCATGACCGAAGCCATCGTCGTGGCGATACGCATCGTTTCGTTCGTTGTGATCTTCATTATTCTTGCGGTAATGGCGAACACCATGGCAATGACTGCGCGCGAACGCATCGGCGAGTACGCCACGCTCAAAGCATTGGGGTTCGGGCCGCGCTTTCTTACCGGCCTGATTTATGGCGAATCCCTGGCTATTGCGCTCGCGGGTGCGGTGATCGGAATTCTGCTTACTTTTCCGGTCGCCCATGCATTCAGCAAACAGGTGGGTACACTGTTTCCGGTATTCGGCGTCTCGCTGGAAACGGTCTTCATGCAAATTGCCGCCGCAATCGCGGTCGGCTTTATTGCAGCAGTGATGCCTGCATTGCGCGCGTCGCGAGTGTCTATTGTGGAAGGACTTCGTCACATCGGATAGCTTTAACCTAAATCCGGTAGTTGACCGCTCATTTAATAGATTAGTGTTATGATTAATAACATTATTTCATATTATTTGACGTTCACCTTCCGAGTGCAGTCGCTACGACTAACGGATTCAGGATCAAATCGATATGTCGATCCCTCTTTCATACACGTGGCGCAATCTCGCCGCTCGCAAATTGACGACGCTGCTCACTGCTTGCGGAATGGCCCTCGTGGTTTTCGTATTCGCAACCGTGTTGATGCTGGAGGAGGGTCTCAGGAGAACCATGGTGGATACAGGGTCTCCAGATAATGTAATAGTCACGCGCCGCTCAGCCGGCACGGAGGTGCAGAGTCTAGTTGAGCGCGACCAGGCCGCCATTGTGGAAAACCAACCGGAAGTCGCCTACGGCATAAACGGCGCGCGCCTTGCATCGAAGGAAACCATCGTATTGATTGCTCTTGCCAAGCGCGACTCGAATAAAGCTTCAAACGTATTGATACGCGGCGTCGGGCAAAAGGGAATCGAATTGCGTCCTCAGGTAGAAATCATGGAGGGACGCATGTTTCATCCCGGCTCAACGGAAATTATTGCGGGCAAGAATATTGCCGAGCGCTATAAAGGCGCAGGTGTGGGCGAAACGTTGCGCTTCGCGCAACGTGAATGGACCGTGGTCGGCATTATGGATGCAGGTAAAAGCGGTTTCGATTCGGAAATATGGGGAGACGTGGACCAGTTGATGCAGGCATTTCGCAGACCAGTCTATTCTTCAGTAATACTGAAATTGAACGACGCAGCAACGTTTCCTGAACTCAAGTCCCGCATTGAAAATGATCCCCGCCTTACTCTGGAAGCCAAGCGGGAAAGCGTTTTCTATGCCGAGCAATCGCAAGTGCTGGCAAATTTCATCCGCTACCTGGGGATGATGTTGTCGATCATTTTTTCCGCAGGCGCAATTATCGGTGCAATGATCACCATGTACGCCTCCGTTGCTAATCGTGCCACGGAAATCGGCACCTTGCGCGCATTGGGTTTTCGACGAAGAAATATTCTCTCCGCATTTCTTGTGGAAGCATTGATGCTCGGCGCGACGGGTGGCGTCATCGGTTTGACAATGGCGTCTTTCATGCAGTTCTTTACCATTTCCACCATGAACTGGCAGTCCTTCTCCGAGCTGGCATTCAGCTTTATCCTGAATCTGGAAATTATCCTTAAATCGTTTGCGTTCGCGCTAATCATGGGCGTAGTCGGCGGCGTTCTCCCAGCCGCGCGGGCCGCGCGGCTGAAGATCGTGGACTCTCTGCGGGCAGTGTAATCACGGGTATGAATGTGCGTTTACACCACTTCATTTTCTATATTCCGTATCCGACGAAACTCCCGCCCTGCGAGAGCGAAACACATTTCCTGACGGGCCTTTGCAAATTTGAAAAATTATTTTTGAAGCACTTCTATGGTACCCATGTGGAAGCCCAGCTTTCCTTTGCGCCGCTCTTCAAAGTAGCGTCTCAGCGGTTCGCTAATGACACGAAAAGCCAACGTATCCCAGGGAATTTCCGCTTCGTGGAAAAGCTTGACATCCAGGCTTTCAATTCCTGGCTTGAAGTCAAGATCCAGCATCCGTGCACGAAACAATATGTGCACCTGATTGATATGAGGCAAATTGTAGATGGAATAAAGATCGCCCATTTCCACCCGGGCGTTGGCTTCTTCCAAAGTCTCACGTTCGGCGCCCTGGACCAAAGTCTCGGCATTTTCCATGAACCCCCCCGGCAATGTCCATAACCCATGGCGCGGCTCGATGGCTCGGCGGCATAGCAATATCTGGTCCTCCCATTCGGGTATGCTGCCAACCACGATCTTGGGATTCTGGTAATGAATAATATTGCATGCGGAACAAACGTGACGCGGCAGCGTATCGCCCTCAGGAACTCGCAATTCCACTAAAGTACCGCAGTTACTGCAATATTTCATTGGGATTGATTGTATAGGTTATTTATGCTGATGCTTACGCTACGTAGCGAGATATATTTTGCGGCCAAAGAGGTAACTGTGCAATTCCCGAATTAGTCTTCGACATGTTTGAAAGTCCAATAGGAGTTGAGGAAGTAATTTATCAAGGTGGCGGGTATGATTCCGATAAATTGGTGAACCTGGGGCTGCACGTCAGGAAAGAATAAAGAAAGTGTGACGAAGGTGCCGTAGCTCAAGATTAGCGAGAGGAGCGAGACTGTATTGAATTTAAGGCCTTTTATTCTGGTTTTGTCCTTGGTATTGCGATCGCGAAATGTCCAGTAGTTGTTGAAAAGGAAGTTGGATATTATCGATATTTCTATGGAAATAGGTGAAGCAACGAATTTGTTCAAGCCTAGAAAAAGTAGTAAGGTAAAAAATCCCAGATTAACGGCGACGCCCGTGGCACCGACAGCCAAAAATTTGATGAAGGTTTTTGAACTCTCGAAACGTATCCACCACGCATTGGCGACAAATTCGACGATATCTCGTAATCCCAGTTTTGAGTCACCATAGCAGCGATCAATAAAATTGACCGGGACTTCAACAATTCTGGCCTTCTCGACTGTGACCGCGTGAAGAAGGGCAACCTGGAATGCATAGCCTTGCACCCCCAGTTTGGCAAAATCGATGCGGCGCAAAATAGATGTGCGGATTGCCCGAAAACCGGCAGTGCAATCACGCACCGAATAAATTCCCGCCAAATAGCGTGCGACAATGTTTCCAAACCGCGAGTTTAGACGACGGTATAGACCCCATTCCTTTGGAATGCTCCCGCCTGGCACATAGCGGCTACCGATGACAAAATCAGCCCCATGTTCGATTTCAGCCATCAGTCGCGGTACATCCTCCGGCTTATGTGAAAAGTCTGCATCCATCTCAAACACGACTTCCGCATGCAATTCGTCCATCGCATGCAACATTCCGCGGATATAGGCGACCCCCAAGCCTTTTTTCTCCCCCATAAGCAGATGCAAGTTGGAATGGTCGGCCTGTAATTCGCGAACAAAATCCGCAGTTCGGTCCGGTGAATTGTCATCCACCACAAGTACATGCATGTCGTGGGTCAGTTTCTCAAACTGATGCTGTAGCGCCGCGATCAGAGGGCCTATATTTTCCCGTTCGTTGTATGTTGGGATAATGATAACAGTCTTCAATGAGTCAACTCTCCTAGGCATTTTTGGCCGAGACGTATTATCTTAGAAAATTCCAGTTCTTGTCTTTACAGCAGAGAGTGACTCTCACTATCTCGGCTAAATGTCTTCCATCAATCGGGAAAAGCTCACCTATAGGTATCCAATTCCATCATCTGATTCCTGGGGCTGATTCATGAGCCATCGCAGATGAATATAGACGGTGGCATAAATACGCAGGTTGCCGAAACCAGACCGGTTTCCAAAGTAGTAAACCCATATTTGGAAGAGAGATATGGCGCGGCTTTGCGGGACAGGACGTCCCATCGAAAAGCAAGTTGAACTGAACGCGTTCCCTACGAAGCCGGCAAAGCACGCCGGGTGAAAGTACCGTCCAAGCGGCGGAACTCGGCAATTATCCCATCTATTCTTTCCTGAACGGTGAACTATCGTTCAATTCGTCCAGATAATGATCGATGTCCTGTGCTTCCCGCTCCAGATAATTTCCGATAACCCTGGCGAATTCCGGATGCGCAAGCCAATGCGCCGACCAGGTGCGGACGGGAAGAAAGCCGCGCGCAAGCTTATGCTCTCCCTGTGCGCCCCCTTCGAACAACTTGATACTATGTGCGATGCAGTATTCGATGGCTTGATAGTAGCAAGTCTCGAAATGTAAGCCGGATATAAATTCCTTCGTACCCCAATAGCGGCCGTACAGCGTATGTGTGCTGTGTAAATTGAGGGCGGCGCCAACCGGTTTGCTATCGCGCAATGCCAAAATCAGAAGCACATTCTCTGGCATGCTTTTGCCAATCCTCATGAAGAATTCCAGATTGAGGTACGGCATGGAGTGGTGCTCGTCGTAAGTCTTGTTATAACAGTCGATGAAGAAATGCCAGTGATCGTCGCTGATGTCATTTCCCGACAGCCACTGAAAATGGATGCCTGCAGCTTGTACTTTACGTCTTTCCTGCCGGATTTTCTTGCGCTTGCCATGACTCATCCCCGCCAGAAACATCTCGAAATTTTCATAACCTTGTCCAGTCCGGTTCTGCCAGTGAAACTGGATCCCATGCCGCAAGGTCATGCCCGCCTCTTCCATTTCGCGCGCTTCATATTCCTGCGGAAAAAGGCAATGGAATGACGATATTCCCTCCCCGCCTCTGTCTTTAATCATTTTCATTGCAGCCGAGATAAGCAGGGCGCGGTGCTCTGGAGTCTCCGCGAGCAATCGCCGCCCCGTCACCGGACTGAAAGGCACCGCGCTCAAAAGTTTGGGATAATAAGGGTAGCCATAGCGTTGATAAGCGTTTGCCCAAGCCCAGTCGAACACATACTCACCGTAGGAGTGGCTTTTCAGGTAAAGCGGCAACGCGCCACGCAGGACGTTCCCCTCCCATAGCGTGACAAACTGCGGCAGCCAGCCCGTTTTTTTTGAGGCACACCCGGTTTCATGCATGGCGGATAAGAACTCGTGCCGCAGAAATGGATCGTCTCCGGTGAGGGCATTCCATGCCGGGACAGAAATGCCGGCAAGAGAATCGACTATTTTTATTTCAAATCCGGCGCTCATGCGGGATTGTCGCGCTTGCCGGCCTTGGGCGCAAGGCAGCTCATTCTGGTATTATTTGGCGGACTGTCAACAGAAACTCAACCGGCCGCCACACCATGAAGCTCGCCATTGCCCAAATCAATTGCACAGTCGGCGACCTGAGCGGCAATACCCGAAAAATACTTGATTACGCCAATCAGGCGAAGAAGGCGGGTGCGCAACTGGTTATCACGCCCGAGATGGCGCTGTCGGGCTATCCGCCGGAGGACCTGCTATTGCGAGCGGGATTTCGTTTCGCTTGTGAGGATGCGCTTGCAGAGCTGGCCAAGGAAACGAGCGGGGTGACACTGCTGGTTGGGCATCCTCATCTCAAGGATAATAAGCTTTACAATGCAGCCTCCGTGATACGCGACGGCAAAATTGTCGCGACGTATCTCAAGAATCTGCTTCCCAATGATAGCGTATTCGATGAACGGCGTTATTTCGAACCCGGCTCCAATCCCTGCATATTTGAACTGAATGGGGTAAAGTTTGGCATCAACATTTGCCAGGATGTTTGGCAAAAAGGCACAGCCACTCGCGCCAGGGAGGCGGGAGCGGACGTGCTCCTGGTGCTGAATGCTTCACCCTACCACATGTGCAAGCAAGCCTTGCGCTATCAACTGGTACGGCAGCGCATCGGCGAGACGGGACTTTCGGTGGTTTACGCCAACATGGTAGGCGGACAGGATGAACTGATATTCGACGGCGCTTCTTTTGCCTTGAATAGCAAGGGCGAACTGACCCATCAATTTGATGAATTCGGGGAAACGCTCGGCCTGATCGAATTGCAAAACGGGAATCCCATAAGCGGCTATATCGCGGCTTCAAATACCCTGGAAGCAAGCGTTTATCAGGCGCTGTGCCTTGGCGTAAAGGATTATGTCGGAAAGAATGGCATACCCGGGGTATTGCTGGGCCTCTCCGGCGGCGTCGATTCGGCGCTCACAATGGCGATTGCGGTCGACGCCCTGGGCGCCGAGAAAGTGAAAGCGGTAATGATGCCTTCACAATTTACCGCCGATATAAGCTTATCGGATGCACGTGCCATGGCCCAGACGTTGGGTGTAGGTTATAGCGAACTGCCCATCGAACCCGTATTCGGCAAATTCATGGATACGCTGGCCGATGAGTTTCCCACGCTGCCCCAGGGCAACACCCAGGATATCACGGAGGAAAACCTGCAAGCGCGTGTACGCGGCACCTTGCTGATGGCATTATCGAACAAGTACGGCTCGATCGTGCTCACCACCGGCAACAAGTCCGAAATGGCAGTAGGCTACTGCACCTTATATGGCGATATGGCCGGCGGCTTCGCTGTGCTGAAAGACGTCAGTAAAACCATGGTGTACCGGCTTTGCCGGTACCGCAACAATTCAGGTAATGTTATCCCGGAGCGTGTCCTCAACCGGGCGCCCTCGGCTGAATTACGTCCTGACCAGACCGATCAGGACAGCCTTCCGCCTTACGATGTGCTCGACGCTATCCTCGAAGCTTATATGGAAAAGGATATGTCGATGCAGGTGATTCTAGGCATGAACTATGCCGAAGCCGACGTACGTCGGACAGTGCACCTTATCCGTCAGAATGAATACAAGCGCCGCCAGGCGCCGCCGGGCATTCGCGTTACCCCGCGAGGCTTTGGCAAAGACTGGCGCTATCCGATTACATCGAGGTATCAAGATGAATTTTGAAAATGGTGCGCGTGGATTCCGGTCATCCGGGCTTCATGAAGGCTTTCCGAATTTATAACCGCTTAAACCTGAATCAATGGCAACAACCGAACAGCTTGAAGCATGACTGTGATACCAGTCTCCATATAATATCTGCTCAAAGGAATGTACTGTGAAAAAAATCGAGGCTATCATCAAACCCTTCAAGCTCGACGAAGTGTGCGAAGCGCTCAATGAAATTGGCATAACTGGGCTCACCGTTACTGAAGTCAAGGGCTTTGGCAGACAGAAGGGCCATACCGAGCTCTATCGCGGCGCCGAATACGTCATAGATTTTCTGCCAAAAGTAAAAATTGAAATAGTCGTGCTTGAGAAACTGGTGGATAGCGTTATCGAGACCATCGTCAACACCGCGCGTACCGGCAAGATCGGTGATGGCAAGATCTTTGTAACGAGTATCGAACAGGTAACGAGAATACGCACCGGAGAAACAGATGAAGCAGCGATTTAGGCTGGGTGGGTCCGCAATACGGATATCAATAGCAGCGCGCCATATGAACGATAGGCGGAAACAATCTTGAAGGGTTTTTCCATTCCTGAAAAAGCGTTTTTATGCCGAGCCGGTCAAGCATGCTGATGGTATTTGCGCACTGGCGTTTCCGGTTGGAAAAGTACGGTCCGGCGCTATTCCTTCCATAGCTTTTTCATGCCGGCCCCATCTTGAGATATCAGCCCTGTTTCGGCTATCAGCCCCGTTCGGCGTAATGGAACTTCGGTCGCGAAGCGTTATCCTACCGACATGAAAATGCGCCATGTAATGGCTATTTTGCCAGTATTGTTTGCGCTGAATGGTTTTGCCAACGAATTGCCTGAGCTCGGCGATGTGTCCCGGGCAACGATGTCGGCGCACCAGGAACGGGAGCTTGGCCTCAAGATCATGTCCGAGATCCGCGCCGACAGCAGTTATATGGATGATGCCGAAATAACGGACTATCTTGCCAGCCTCGGCAATAGGCTGATTCTTGGCTCGAATGAAGCTCACCCCAACCAGGAGTTCGAATTTTTTGCCCTCCGAGACCCGACCATCAACGCATTCGCGTTGCCGGGCGGCTTCATGGGCTTCAACAGCGGGCTTATCCTGGCGGCGGAGAGCGAATCCGAACTGGCGGGCGTCATGGCGCACGAAATAGCGCATGTCACTCAGAAACACCTTGCTCGCATGATCGCCTCGCAGAAATACAGCATGCTGACATCACTGGCGGCGGCAGCCCTCGCCATCCTGGCGGCGCGTACCAATTCGCAGGCGGGGCAGGCGATTTTGGTTGCGTCCCAGGCGCGCCAGATTCAATCGCAACTGGACTTTACTCGCGACCACGAAAAAGAGGCTGATCGCATTGGCTTCAACATATTGGTCAGTGCGGGATTTGATCCACATGGGATGCCGGCTTTCTTCGAACACATGCAGAAAGCAACCCGATTCTATGAAAATGGCGCCCCAGCATATCTGCGTACCCACCCAATTACTTATGCGCGCATTGCGGATATTGAAAACCGCATGCAGGATATGCCTTACCGGCAAGTTCTCGACAGTTTGGATTTCCGGATGGTGCAGGCGAAGCTGCGCGCTTCCATCGATGAGCCGGCGGATGCGATACAGCATTTCGACTCCATCCTGCGGGACAGGCGTTATACCAGTGAGACTGTGGAACGCTACGGACTTATCAATGCCCTGCTGCGCGGACGAGATTATCCGCGCGCGGATAAGGAGCTGGAGCGTCTTTACGACACCTTGCAGCACGATGCGGTGGATGAAGCGCTGGAAAATCATCATCTCGGTACATCCATTCAGATAGAACGTAAAGCGCCCCCTTCCAATGCCATGATCGAAACCCTGGCGGCTCGAGTCAAACTTGCTCTCGGCCAAACCAAGGATGCCCTCGATATCTACCAGGCCGCGCTGCAAACGTTCCCCCACCACCGCGCATTAATCTACGACTATACAGACGCGCTTCTGCGCAATAGGGGCGCCGATAAGGCGCTCAAGTTCGTCAGCCGGCAATTGCAGTTCACTCCAAATGACATACGCCTTTATAAATTACAGGCGCAGAGCTATGCGGCGCTTGGCAATGTGATGTCCGCGCATCGTGCGCAGGCGGAAGTTTATTCACGGCAGGGCAATTATCATGCTGCCGTTGAACAACTGCAGATCGCGTTGCAAAACAGCGACGGCGATTTTTACCACAACTCCAGCGTCGAGGCCCGCCTCAAGGAGCTACGCGAACTGGCTGCCAACCAGGACAAAAATAAATAGGTCCTTTCCCCTGTTCTTCATCCGATCCAGCGTCGATTCCCGTCTGCGTCACGCTCTGCCCCAGCCGTATTCTGAAGCACATTAAAGCAACTCCGCGGTGCCCACCGGGCGGTCGTGTGGCTGAGGTGGTATTGATGCTCGCGGACGGTCAAGGTGCGCCGACCATCGGTTAATCAGAAATCCGTGATCTGTCCCTAATTGTTACTAATTGTTATTCATGCGACCGGTATATCACCGTCGCCCAAATGGCGACCGATTTTTGGATGAAATCCACTGTAGAGAAAACTTGAATTTCTGATGCAAGAGCAAGTTCATGGTCGTCGATCACCCCATGTTAAACCCTGCCATGTGCAAATAATGGTGTCTGATCTGTCTGACCCCATCATTTTCTTCCACTAAAGCTCCCTGTTCGTTTCGGAGTTGAATTTCCCAGACTCTTCCTCTATGGTTAAACTGAATATGTTCAGTACGCACCACAAGACGTTGGCATATGTAATAAAGGTACATCGGTAAACGGACAGGTTTTGCTTTCTTTTTTTTCAAGCTCCCTTGTTCCATCATTGCTGTGAATCGCACACTTGCTCAGCATTTTGAGCCAGATCTGCAATTTCTTCGAAGTGGAGTAGCAAAAAAAAATGCCCGCCCTTGAAAAAGAAGAAAAAATGTCAGTCCTCGAAAAAGAGCTCATCGACACGGCGTTTCGTGGCAACTGGGCAGGACCTGCCAAACTTCCCGTTCTTTCCGAGTTTTTTGCGCAAGAAGATTCAAGGCTTTTTGTGCAGGAAGAGGCCGATATCACCGTTCGTGGAATTTTTCTGCGAGAACTCCTGCTTGGTTTGCGAGCCCCCGCTAAGGATGCGGAGGCAACTTCACGTCTGCACGGCGTCCGGCTACGCGGCGCCATTATCAAGGGCGAGATTGATTTGAGCGACTGCAAAGGAGCGGGGGGGACGCCATTGCCGCCACTACTGCTGGATCGCTGCATTATCCACGACGGACCCATAATAAAGTACCCTGCTGTCCGCAATGGCGCCAGCGTAGAGGAAAAAATTCTCAATGCAATAAATGCCAGCAATGTGCGGCTTAGCCGCCTATCGCTTTGCGGATGCAGAATCTCCGGACGTGTTGACCTGACCGACGCCACTCTCGATGGGGATCTTGAGATTAGCGATGTTGCGCCGCTCGATAATGGTAGCCCTTGCCAGATCTTTGCTCGCCGATGCCGCATCGGTGGCTCCGTGATTGCTCAACGAACGCACTTCAGAATCCAACCTGGCCAGTGCACCGAGTTCGGCATTCCGGATTACGCGCTCAATCTCGTCAGCGCCGAGATCCACGGATCCATCGTGCTCCAGCCAGACTTTCATGCCCAAGGCGGCGTGAGCGTCAGAGGTGCTCACGTCAGTGGCGACATCTGGGCAGAAGCCGCTAAATTCGTTGCCCCTGGCAAGATTGCGTTTCGAGCCGAGTCGCTGCAGTGCGATGGCACGGTAGCCTTGCATGGGAGTGAAGATAAGAATAAAGAGCATTATGAGGTGGAGGGGAACCTCGATTTCCTTAGCGCCACAATTGGCTTTCTCGATCTCCGCGGTATCCAAATCCGCAAGGTCGCCGCTCAGGACTACGCGCTCAATCTGAGCCTTGCGCGCGTACGGACGAATCTCTGGCTTCACAATCTTCCATCAGGGCCCAAAACTATTGTTGAAGGTGTGATTGACGCGCGTGGGGCGACCGTGGGCGGAGATTTGAATCTTAATGGACTAACGCTGAATCCGCCCCCTGACTGGGCGCACGCGAGTATTCTCGCATCCAACCTTCGAGTCGGCGGCGACCTAATTCTCGATGATCTTACGACCTCTATTGATCTGGAGAGCAGCCATGTCGAGAGCAACCTCAATGTAAACAATACGGTCATGAAATCGCCGAATAATCAGGAATACGGCCTATACGCGCACAACATAACAATCGGTAACGACTGCAAACTGACAAAGATAGCCGGCACTGTTGATCTGGGGCTTTCGCGCATTGGCGGCGCGCTAAAGGTGCATGCACAATATCTTGCCTCGCTGAATGCCAAGGATGCCGAAGTGCGAGGGTCGGTGTCAATCAGCGGCATATTTATGCCGCTGATGAAAAAGCATCGAATAAATTTCGACGGCGGCAGCTATCGGAGCGGGTTCTCCATCGGTGATCTCGAAAATAGTCTCAGATTTATAAATCCTCCGAGTTCTCTCGTGACTGACATTAAGAATATGCCCATTCCTACTCTCAGTATCGAGGATGCGTGCATCGCAAATGATTTCCAAGTGACGAAGGTTCGGGCAGCGGAAGTGCTCGTTATCGAAGCCTATAAGGCGCCACTTTCTTTTTATCCCGATTGGGTGCTTGTCGAAGCGCTATGTCAGCTTGAGAAAGAACGCAAAGCTATTATCGCTTTCCTAAAGCATCAATCGGATACGACAATGGAATCAATTCTGCTTGGGGGGCAGTCGACACCAATTCATCAACTGAATGGACGTGGCACGCTGAAACTTGATTCCGCGCCGATGGTACGGGATTACCTGAGATTTTTCTGTGCCTATGTTTGGGGAGGAGATGAAAGAGAGGAAGGCGCCTTCCTTATTATCGAGACGGAGAAAGCGCTCGGCGATGCGAAATTATCGGCTCCAGTGGAATTTGCTGAGGTATCGGTAAAGAAAGACGAGGAAAAGGGTTGGAGCTGTACAGCCATGATCCGCTACGCCAACAAACTGTATCGCACTGAGCTGCACGTATATCCTGATGGCAATGTGAAGATGACCAAGGATGATTTTTTAGCTGATATTGAAGAAGAAAACCCGATTACATTTGATCCGCCCTTACGCATCATTACTGATTCACACATCAAAGCTGATCCTGGCAGTGCGCCATTCTGGTTGAGGACGATTTTACCTGCCGCGCAGGTGGAGAAGATCACGCGCGAAGAAATTTCTCAGAATATTGAGCCCATCTTGTTGCAACAACTGGTACAACCTGGCATTCAGAAAAATGAAGCTGCTACTGCAACAGGCCGTGCGGAAGTCTCTCTACGTGGTCTCAAGGCCAGGGTGTTTCATCATAACCTCCGGCAGTCCGGTTCCTGGGGACCCGGTATAAGGCTAAAGCTTGACGGGTTCGAATATGATCGTGTCGAAACCGAGGGAGTTGAGGGTAAGGACAAGATAGTTAAGCCCATTAACGATAATACCGGTCCAAAAAAAGCATTTAACAAAAAGGAAACACCGAAACCGGAGAAACCGAAAATACGTTCGTCAAAACGCGTAGATGAAACGGCCGATGCTTACATCGGTTGGCTGACCCGGCAATATGATTGCCCCCACGCAAAATCTCATAAGCACGCCCGTGACCGATTAATAGCTTGCGCCATCGAAGCGGATAGCGCTAAGTCGGCACAGGGAGAGAGTGTCTATGAGCCGCAACCTTACGAACAACTGGCGCGCGCATTACATAATGAGGGAAAGTATGAGGTTGCTAAGCGCATCACACTCGCGAAACTCTCGCTCGAACGTCGATTTGTCCATCACCAGTGGATTCGTCCGTTTCTATGCATAATGGAGAAATGGTTCGACTATGGGTTGTTTCCAGGGAAAAGCGTGTCGTGGTTCCTTATGTTATGGTTGGTCGTCGGTACAGGTGCTTTCTATATTGCAAATTACCATGTTGATGAGCCTGTGCTTGTGCGGAATTTAGGGGCAGGTACGTTAGCATTACCCGGGCAACGTTGCGGCGAAGAAATCGATTCCTTATGGTATGCGCTGGATGTGTTTGTTCCAGGACTGGACCTCAAGCAGGAGGATAGATGCTCAATTGCTACTCGCGATGAGGCGCGGCCGTGGCGTGCTTTCAGTGTAATATACGAAATATTGGGCGCAATAGTGACACCCATCATGTTGCTCAGCGTGACAGGCATGCTACGCCGATATATCGAGCGATGAACGGATTGATTATGCTGGCATAGTTTCATCGCGCCTTATCTTCATTATCTTCAGCCTGTAGGATATTCTTACCTGTGATCAGTTTGTCGGAAGTCTCAATAGAAAACTGAAAATAGACCTGGCACTGGGATTGCCAACCGCGAAAACAAGAAGCTAACCTACGAAGAGCGGTGTTCGGAAAATGGTTTAATTCCGAAGGTCCGACGCAGAGTCAAGTCCTGGTTCATCAGGAGGACTTCCTGCAGGGCAGATAATTCAATCCCAACGCAAGTCGAGCTATCACAAACCTAATCACTCCACCGTCACCGACTTCGCCAAATTCCGCGGCTTATCAACATCCGTGCCTTTCTGCAGCGCTACATGGTAGGCAAGCAGTTGCAGGGGGATTGTGTGGAGGATGGGACTGAGCAAGCCAGCATGTTCCGCTAAGCGGATAACGTGGACACCTTCGCTTTCCTGGATGCGGGAATCGGCATCGGCGAAAACATAGAGTTCACCGCCGCGTGCGCTGACCTCCTGCAGGTTGGACTTGAGTTTTTCCAGCAGCGTATCGTTGGGGGCGATGGCGACTACCGGCATATCCTTATCCACCAAAGCGAGGGGGCCATGCTTTAGTTCACCGGCGGCGTAGGCTTCGGCGTGAATGTATGAAATTTCCTTGAGCTTGAGGGCACCTTCCATGGCGATGGGATAATGCATGCCGCGCCCAAGGAACAATGCGTGGCTTTTCTCCGCGAATCTTTCGGCCCAGGCCTTGACCTGCGGTTCGACCTGTAACGCGTTCTGTAGCGCAACGGGCAGATGCCGCAACTCGGCGATCATCTCCCGCTCGCGTTCACCGGATAATTTACCGCGCATTTTTGCTAGTGTCATGGTGAACAGCATCAGCGCCGCCAACTGGGTAGTGAATGCCTTGGTGGAGGCTACGCCGATTTCGGGGCCTGCACGGGTGAGAAAGCGCAGGTCGGTCTGGCGCACCAGGGCACTTTCGGCCACGTTGCAGATGCCGAGGCTGTAACGGTGCCCTAATGATTTCGCATAGATGAGGCCAGCCAGGGTGTCGGCTGTTTCTCCCGATTGGGAAATTCCTACCACCAGGGTATTCGGACCGACCGCGGGATTACGGTAGCGGTACTCGCTGGCGATCTCGACATTGCAGGGAATTCCCGCTACGGTTTCGAGCCAGTAACGGGCTACCAATCCAGCGTGGTAGCTGGTGCCGCACGCAAGTATCAGGATGCTATCGGTGTTATTGAAAATATTCTCCGCTTCGCTGCCAAACAACCTTGGGGAAATGGATTGGGCGTTGAGGACCATCTCCAGGGTATTGGCCACCACGCCGGGTTGTTCGAATATTTCCTTTTGCATGAAATGGGCATAAGGCCCCATCTCTACCGCATCGTTGCTGAGCTCACTTTCTTGCACAGTACGCGTCACTTCCTTGCACACATTATCATGCAGGCAATTGATAATGCGATAGCTGTCGCGGTGCAGTTCGGCCACATCGCCATCTTCGAGGTAGATCATGCGCCGGGTGACCTGCAGCAGTGCGGAAGCATCGGAGGCAGCATAGTTGCCGGAATCGCCCAGCCCCAGCAATAACGGCGCGCCGTTGCGGCAGACGACTATGCGTTCCGGGCGCGACTCTTCCATGACCGCGATTGCGTAAGCTCCCTGCAATTCGGCTATGGCACGGCACACTGCTTCAAATAGATCGGGTGTTTCGTTCAGATGAAATGAAATAAGGTGGGCGATCACTTCGGTGTCCGTGTCCGAAGTAAATATAAATCCGTCATTCTCCAAGCGCTGGCGCAGCAGTTCGTGGTTTTCGATGATGCCGTTGTGGACGACTGCGACTTCTTTTGATTTTTTACCTGCAAAATGCGGGTGAGCGTTGCGCTCGGAGGGAGCGCCGTGGGTAGCCCAGCGGGTATGAGCGATACCCGTTTCACCGCTAAAATTCTGGCTATCTGCAAGTTTGCTCAATTCCGCAACGCGGCCGGTGGTACGCAGTCTATGCAGTCCGCCGTTGTTGAGCGCGATCCCGGCGGAATCGTATCCCCGGTATTCCAAGCGACGCAAGCCTTCAAGCAGGGTGGGAACAATGTTACTTGTTGCTACTGCGCCGACTATTCCACACATTTGATAGCATCCTTCTATAGGTTTGGCGAACAAACAGTACAAACGTCATACTGGAGAGAGCGAGTATCCGATGATGTACAAGCAGTACCTTACGCGCGTCACTGTTGACTTGGATGGATTCCAGGTAGAGCCCGGAATGAAGAAATATCTGTTACTTGCGAGATAAACAGGGTTTGACAATGAAATATAATCCGGAAAATTCCGCTGTTCCAGTTCCAGTGTTCATTTCTCACTCTTCGGTTTTTTAACAGGTCGCTGCCAGCCCTCGATACTCAGTTGCCTGGCTCGCGACAGCGTCAATTTATTCGGCATCGTGTTTTTGGTGATGGTTGAGCCGGCACCGATGGTGGAACCTTGCGCTACTGTTACCGGTGCGATCAGTTGAGTATCGGAGCCAACAAAAACATCATCCTCGATGATCGTCTGGTATTTATTGGCACCATCGTAATTGCACGTAATCGTGCCGGCACCGATATTGACGTTTTTTCCGATTACGGCATCGCCGATGTAACTCAGGTGATTTGCCTTGCTGCCGGCGGCGATGCTGCTATTTTTGACTTCGACGAAATTACCGACATGGACGTCGTGATCTAGCCTGGTTCCGGGACGGATACGTGCGTAAGGTCCAACTCGGCAGTTATTTCCGATTTCAGCCACTTCGATCAGGCTGAATGGCGCGATTGCCGATCCGGCAGCGATCTTAACATTCTTCAAGATACAGTGAGCGCCCACTTTCACGCCATCGTCCAGCTGCACGTCGCCCTCGAAAATACAGTTGATGTCTATTTCCACATCCCTGCCACAGACGAGCTGGCCGCGAATATCGATACGGGCGGGATCCGCCAGCGTCACACCCTGCTCGAGTAATTTTGCTGCAAACTGGTTCTGGTAGACCCGTTCAAGCGCCGCGAGCTGTGCCTTGCTGTTGACGCCAACTGTTTCCCAGGCATGGGCCGGTTGAGCGACCTTTATTCTGACGCCGTCCTTGACTGCCATCGCAATAATGTCGGTAAGGTAATATTCCTTTTGCGCGTTTTTGTTTTCCAGCTTGTGCAGCCAGCCATGAAGATACCGGTTAGGAATCACCATAATGCCGGTGTTGATTTCGCGGATTTGCCGCTGGGCCGCAGTTGCGTCTTTTTCTTCGACAATGGCGACGACCTCGCATGTTTCGCCATTGCGCACGATTCTGCCGTAACCGCAGGGATCGGCTAACTCCACAGTCAGCAAGCCAATGGTTTTTTCTCCGGCGGTCGAGATCAGTCTTTTTAACGTTTCGATGCTGGTAAGCGGTACATCGCCATACAGGATGAGTGTCATACCATGCTCATCCAGATGGGGCAGCGCCTGCTTCACCGCGTGACCGGTGCCAAGTTGCGGCACCTGCTGCGCCCAGCTGAGGCTTTTGTCATTTATCGCGTCCGGGACGGCTTCGCCGCCATGACCATAAACAATACAAATTCCTTGGGGCGACAACGCACGAGCTGTATCCAGCACATGTGCCAGCAGAGCCTTGCCTGCGAGTGGATGCAAAACCTTGGGCAAAGCCGAGTTCATGCGCTTGCCGAGTCCGGCAGCGAGAATTACGATATTCAGTTTAGACACGTCAATGAAAGTGCGGTCAACGAAAGGAAATTCTGGCGAACAGCAGACGTCTATCTGATTTATACGCCTTGCCGCACGATGATAATATTCGGCAACATATGCACGATAAAGGCGACAACGTCGTGCCGATAACTTTGGTAAGCTAATTTATCACATCATGGGATCAGAATCCATCTACAGCCTGCCTTAGCATCAGGCGTGGTGCTAAGCGTGGTGCTACGCTTGACAGGCTTGACGTTGTACAAGCATTTTGTTTTGCGGGCTATTTGCCATCGTGCGGCTTATTCAGACATAAAAAAAGGCGGTTGTCGCCGCCTTTTTTTATGTCTGGAGCCCCGGTTATCAGTGCCCGCCTTTTCGCAATCTCTGAATGGTGGCCAATTGCGCGATTGCTTCGGCTAGCTCAGCCTGTGCCCGCGCATAGTCCATTGCGGAAGACCGGTCTCTCATGGCTTCCTCTGCCCGTTTCTTGGCGTCAATCGCCTTCAATTCATCGAGATCGGCGCCCCGCACAGCCGTGTCGGCAAGAATGGTTACTACGTCCGGCTGAACTTCGAGCATACCGCCGGAAACATAGACCAGTTCCTCTTCTTGCAGAGGCGCCTTGATGCGTACCGACCCCGGCTTGATTCTTGTCAGCATCGGTGTATGTTGCGGATAAATCCCCACTTCCCCCGCCTCTGCCGGCGCTACCAGGAACTCAGCAGGGCCGGAGTATATCGATTCCTCGGCACTGACAATATCAACGTGAAACACACCCATTTTAGCTTCCATTCAGCATTGATTGGCTTCTCTCGTTATTGTTCATAAAGAGAAGACCGGATTCATGCATATCTTTTCTATTGTAACGTCTTGGCTTTTTCGACTGCTTCGTCTATTCCGCCAACCATGTAAAACGCCTGTTCCGGCAGGTGATCATATTCGCCGGCAACAATGCCTTTGAAACCTTTGATGGTTTCCTTCAGCGATACATATTTTCCGGGTGAGCCGGTAAATACCTCGGCCACGTTAAACGGCTGCGAAAGAAAACGCTGAATCTTGCGCGCCCTGGCCACAGCCAGTTTGTCTTCGGGAGAAAGCTCATCCATTCCAAGAATGGCGATAATGTCGCGCAACTCCTTGTAGCGCTGCAGAGTTTGCTGCACGTCGCGCGCGGTATTATAGTGCTCTTCGCCAACCACGAGCGGATCAAGCTGCCGCGATGTGGAATCGAGCGGATCCACCGCTGGATAAATGCCCAGCGACGCGATGTCGCGCGATAGCACTACGGTTGCATCCAGGTGACCGAATGTTGTTGCAGGCGAGGGATCGGTCAAATCGTCCGCTGGAACATATACAGCCTGGATCGATGTGATGGAGCCGGATTTGGTGGATGTGATACGCTCCTGAAGCCGACCCATTTCCTCGGCCAGCGTCGGCTGGTAACCCACTGCGGAGGGCATCCGGCCCAGCAAAGCCGATACTTCAGTCCCCGCCAGGGTGAAACGGTAGATATTGTCCACAAAAAGCAGCACGTCCCGCCCTTCATCACGGAAATATTCTGCCATGGTCAGGCCCGTCAGGGCCACCCGCAGCCGGTTGCCGGGTGGCTCATTCATTTGGCCGTAAACCAGCGCTACCTTATCCAGCACATTCGAGTCTTTCATTTCATGGTAGAAATCGTTGCCTTCGCGAGTCCGTTCGCCGACACCCGCGAATACCGAAAAACCGCTGTGCTCGATGGCGATGTTACGGATCAATTCCATCATGTTGACGGTCTTGCCCACCCCCGCGCCACCAAACAGCCCTACTTTTCCGCCTTTGGCGAACGGGCAGACCAGATCGATAACCTTGATGCCGGTTTCCAACAATTCCGTAGAGGCGGAAAGCTCGTCGAATGCGGGCGCCTTCCGGTGAATCGACATGGTTTTTTCGGCGCCGATATCGCCCATCTCGTCTATAGGCCTGCCAAGAACGTCCATGATCCGGCCCAGGGTCTTGGTGCCGACGGGAACCTTGATCTGTTCGCCGGTATTCGTAACCATCATGCCACGGCGCAGCCCATCCGAAGATCCCAGCGCAATCGTGCGCACCACGCCATCTCCCAACTGCTGCTGCACTTCAAGCGTCAACTCTGTTCCCTCAAGCACAAGCGCGTCATATACTCTGGGCATTTCTTCGCGCGCAAACTCGACGTCAACCACCGCCCCGATACACTGAACAATTTTTCCCTGGTTCATGTTGTTCCCTAAAATGCTATATCAAAATATTAAACCGCTGCCGCGCCACCGACGATTTCCGACAATTCCTTGGTGATAGCGGCCTGGCGCGATTTGTTGTAAATCAGCGTCAATTCGTTTATGACATTGCCGGCATTGTCCGACGCCGCCTTCATCGCCACCATTCGTGCGGACTGCTCGGATGCCATGTTTTCCGTCAACGCCTGATAAATAAGGGCCTCGACATACCGCACCATTACGTCGTCGATAACAGGCTTGGCTTCAGGTTCGTAAATGTAATCCCATACGCCCCGCTGTCCCGTCGGACCATCGCCCGTTTTGAGCTGCTCGTCGGAAAGTGGAAGCAATTGTTCCATCACCGGCTCCTGCTTCATCGTATTGATGAAGCGCGTATAAAAAATATACACGCGGTCGAAGCGATCCTGGGTATAGCCATCCAGCAGGACTTTTATCGCACCGATCAGTTTCTCGAGATCGGGCGCATCGCCCAGGCCTACGACATGCGAAATGACATTGGCACCGAGCCGGTTCATGAATCCAAAACCCTTGTTGCCGATGCAGCACGCTTCAATCTGCTCGCCTTCCGCTTCCCACGCTTTCATCTTACCTATCGCCATGCGCAACACGTTCGTGTTGAGTCCGCCGCATAATCCCTTGTCGGAAGTAACGACGACGATACCGATCCGTTTCACCGTATCACGGTCTATCAGAAACGGGTGGCGATACTCGGTATAGGCCCGGCTCATGTGCGCGGCTACGTTACGGATTTTCTCGCCATATGGACGCGCCTTTTTCATGCGCTCCTGCGCCTTGCGCATTTTGGAGGCCGCTACCATTTCCATGGCGCGCGTGATCTTCTGCGTGTTCTTTACGCTTTTGATCTTGTTGCGTATTTCTCTGCTGCCGGCCATGGGTTAGTATGTTCCGTTCTTCTTGAAATCCTGAATCGCAGCGTCGAGCGCCTTCTCGGTCTCTGCGTTCATATCCTTGGTGGTTTCTATCTTGTCCATGATGGCGCCATACTTGCTGCGTATAAAGCCTTTCAGCGCCGACTCGAACGCAAGGGCACGCTTGACTTCAACATCGTCCAGATATCCCTTGTTGACAGCGAACAGGGTGAGTGCCATCTCGGATACGCTCAAGGTGGCGTATTGCGGCTGCTTCATCAATTCGGTCACCATCTTGCCCCGTTCCAATTGCTTGCGAGTGGCCTCATCGAGATCGGACGCGAATTGCGCAAATGCCGCGAGTTCGCGATACTGCGCCAGCGCGAGACGCACGCCGCCGCCCAGCTTCTTGATAACTTTTGTCTGCGCAGCACCGCCGACGCGCGACACTGAAACGCCGGCATTGATAGCAGGGCGAATACCCGCATTGAACAAATCGGTTTCCAGAAAAATCTGGCCATCGGTAATCGAAATAACGTTAGTGGGAACGAAAGCGGTTACGTCGCCCGCCTGAGTCTCGATCACCGGAAGTGCCGTAAGTGAACCGGTCTTCCCTTTGACCTCGCCATTGGTTGCTTTTTCCACCCAGGCCGCGCTTACCCGCGCTGCGCGTTCCAGCAGGCGCGAGTGCAGATAAAACACGTCGCCGGGATAAGCTTCGCGTCCAGGCGGACGCCGCAGCAGTAGCGATATCTGGCGATAGGCCCATGCCTGCTTCGTCAGATCGTCATAAATGATGAGTGCGTCTCTACCCGAGTCGCGGAAATACTCGCCCATGGTGCAACCCGAGTAAGGCGCAATAAATTGCATCGCTGCCGACTCCGACGCGGTGGCCGCCACCACAATCGTGTATTCCATTGCGCCGTGTTCTTCCAGCTTGCGAACGACGTTGTTGATGGACGAGGCCTTCTGTCCGATCGCAACGTAGATGCAAGTCATATTCTCGCCCTTCTGATTTATGATTGCGTCTATCGCAACCGCGGTCTTGCCTGTCTGGCGGTCACCGATGATCAATTCACGCTGTCCCCGCCCAACGGGAACCATGGCGTCAATGGATTTAAGCCCTGTCTGCACGGGTTGATTCACCGATTGACGCCAGATAACACCGGGCGCTATTTTTTCAATCGGCTCAGAACGTTTCGTGTTTATCGGACCTTTACCGTCGATCGGCTGCCCCAACGCGTTCACTACCCGGCCTATCAGCTCCTCACCCACCGGGACCTCAAGAATACGGCCGGTACATTTGACGATATCGCCTTCGGTGATATGCTCGTATTCGCCCATGATTACCGCGCCAACGGAGTCGCGCTCAAGGTTGAGGGCGAGACCGAAGGTATTGCCGGGAAATTCCAGCATTTCGCCCTGCATCACGTCCGCGAGACCGTGAACACGCACGATCCCGTCGGTCACCGACACAACGGTTCCCTGAGTGCGAACTTCCGCAGAAGCGGGGAGCCCTTCAATTCTGCTTCTAATCAGCTCACTGATTTCGGATGGATTTAACTGCATTTCAAATAGCTCCTAGCTTTTAAGTGCAACAGCCATGGCTTCCAGTTTAGCTCGTACGGAAGCGTCAAGCACCTCGTCGCCGACTTCAACTTTCACCCCGCCTATCAATTCCGGATCGATGCTTACTTTGGCTTCTATCTTGCGCTTGAACCTGGCCTCGAGGTCGGCCACCAGATCTTTCAATTGAGCATCGCTCATGGCAAACGCGGAAGTCACTTTTGCGTCCAATACCCCATCGTGGCGGGTCTTGAGTTGTTCGAACATCTCGCTCACCTCGGGCAATACTTCTACCCTGCTGTTTTCCGCAAGCAGTAAAACAAAATTGCGGCCTTCATCGGTGAGTTGGTCGTCACATATGCCGAGAAGCAACTCGCCCAACCGTTTAGGCGGGACTTTAGGATTACCGACAAGCGCCTGAATTCGCTCATCCATCGCTATTGCCGCTAGAAGCTGCAACATTTCCGACCAGGCGGGAAGTGTGCCGCTGGTTTTTGCCAACTTGAAAACGGCTTCAGCATAAGGCCGTGCGATCGTGCGCGTTTCGGCCATCGCCTAGAGCTCCGCTTTGATGGATGCGAGCAAATCCGCGTGCGTTTTGGCATCTACTTCGCGGCGCAAAATTTTTGCGGCGCCGGCCAAGGCCAGGTCCGCCACGTTCTGCCGCAACGTTTCCCTTGCACGAAATACTTCCTGCTCGACCTCGGCCTTGGCGCCGGTAAGGATGCGGCCGCCCTCATCTTTCGCCGCCGACTTTGCTTCCTCGACAATCTCGGAAGCGCGTTTCTCCGCCTGAGCAATAATTTCGGCTGCTCGCTGCTTGGCGTCCCTAACGACATCAGCGGAACGATGGCTGGCCAATTCAAGTTCGCTTTTACCTCGCTCGCCTGCAGCCAACCCATCCGCAATCGTTTTCTGCCGGTTTTCGATAGCGCGCATCAACGGCGGCCAGACAAATTTAACTGTAAACCAGATAAAAATGGCGAAGGCCATTGCCTGGGAAAGAAGCGTCAAGTTGATATTCATGGCTAGTCTCTGATAATGGTACCGGGAAGGGGCATTATTATTTGATGACGGCCAGCAATGGATTACCGAACGCAAAAAGCATGGCCAGACCAACACCGATAATAAACGAGGCATCGATCAACCCGAGTAACAGGAACACTTTGCCTTGCAGTGTCGGAATCATTTCGGGCTGACGCGCAGCGCCTTCAAGGAAGCTACTGCACATGATACCGATACCGATACAGGCGCCGGCTGCGCCAAGGCCGATCATCAGACCGATACCAATGCCTGTATAGGCCTGAATCATCGCCAAGTATTGCAAATTGTCCATCTCGATTTTCCTCTCTTCGTGGTAGTAAATAGTAATCTGGAAAGCGGGGTGAAGCTGAATCAGTGGGATTCGTGCGCCATGGAAAGATAAACGACCGTCAGCATCATGAAAATAAACGCTTGGAGCGTAACGATCAAAATATGGAAAATGGCCCATCCCGCACCAAGCACCGTGCCGAATAGCGTACCGGCCAAACCGGTGGCAGCCCACATGCCGAGCAGCAGAAAAATAATTTCCCCGGCGTAAATATTTCCGTAAAGACGCAGGGAGTGGGAAAGCGGCTTGGAAACGTATTCAACCAGATTGAACAGCAGGTTGACCGGCCACAGTAAGGGATTCTTGCCGAAGGGAGTGCAAACCAGCTCATGTATCCAGCCGCCCAACCCCTTGACCTTTATGTTGAAAAAAATCATCAGCAGCCATACGGAAAGCGCCAGCGCAAATGTGGTATTCACATCGGCGGTCGGAACACTGCGCCAGTTGTGCAGCCCCAATAGTTCATAGACCGAAGCCATGATATCAATCGGCAAAAAGTCCAGTGCGCTCATCATGAACACCCAGACAAACACCGTTAGCGCCGCAGGCGCGACAAAGGCGTGCCGATCGCCATGGAAAGTGCTCTTGACCTGGTTATCAACAAACTCGATGGCCAGCTCGACAAATGCCTGGCGTTTGCCGGGAACGCCGGAGGTCGCGCCGCGGACCACCCACCACAGGAAGCCGAAGCTGATGATACCGATCAGCGACGACATCACGAGGGTGTCCACATGCAACGTCCAGAACGAGCCTTCACCTACCGAACTGGTCAGGTTCGTCAGATGGTGATCCATGTATGAGGTTGGGGTGAGTTCCTTATCCGATGCCATTTTTTGCCTATTCAAACTATTTAATTCGGGCAACCTTTGCGTCGTCCCTTACAAATAACGCCATTGCGAAAATCAGGACCGTCAGTGCGAATGTTCCGATAAACCCGGCCGCGACAACATCCTTGTAAAGCGTCAACACCAGCCAAAGCAGGACAATCATGACGACAACTTTCACCGCCTCCGCTTTTAGCGCCGTTATCAAGACGCTCGTTGCGGTAGAGCCGCTGTACCGTGAAATGATTGCCGAAAAAGCCGCTGCGGAAACCAGGCTGACCGCACCCCCCAGTAATGCGGAAGCGGCGCCATGAAATCCCCACAACAGGCCAAGACCCACCACCATCGCCATAGTGACGATCAGTTGCCAGCGCATGACAATGCGCACTGGCTTGTTTCGTATCAAAGGCATTGTTTTCTGGTGTCTGTCAGAGGCAACTGACTAGCGTGAAGCCAGGCGAATTACCATTCTGTTTCGGAAGACCTGATTTTCGTTCCCGGCCGGCGCCCTCTTCGGGTTTTTTAGCCCCTGCCGGATTGCGGAACCCGACGTTGGCTGATTTCAAAACACGCGGATTCTAAACTTCTTGAGCGCGACAGTCAATTAAAACCACCCTTGGAGTAGGTAATACTAGCGGCATTTTGGGGGTAGAACTGCGCCAGTCATACGCTTTAGCCATAAAGCAGCTACAAGAAGGTATAGGGCGCCGGGATTTCGTTCTCCGTCGGTTGCGGATGGCTTTATGAGCAGTAACGCCCGGATATTACAAATTTTGGTCCGGTGCGCGGTAAAATTCGACAAAGAAACGCGCAGCGCCTTGAAGTTCCACGTGATGCGGAACCTCCGGCACAACGATTCCGAGGTTGTCAGCAGACACCTCGGTGTCTGCGTTCAGAGCGGCTACGCGATATCGGAGCTTTCCTTCCAGAACCGTTATTTTTGCCCATACACCGGCTTTCGTGGAGTGGTCCTTCCTCAACGCAGCGGGAACCGATTCCTCCGTAAACACAGGCGTCCGCTTGTACGGAATAAAGCCATCCGGCATCTCGAACTTATCGCACCGAACGCAATTGAGCATTTTTCCTATCATTTCATTACGGCCTTCCTCGGTAATAACCCACGGGCGATTGATAAAGGGCGGATTATGCCGTACATGCTGCGCATGGCCGCAACTGAGGAGCGCTCTCGGGTCGCCTTCGCTGTCCAGGTCAAATCCTGTAATTGGTCTTTCCATAAGTAATGAGGGTACCGTTAAATTTATTGGCCAAGTTCTGGAACAGATTGCTTATCAGACTCGTTTTCTGAAGATGGCTTCCTGCTGCCAAGCCTGATTCTTTCCGGGAAAGAAGGGTTAATGAGGCAATCCCGAACTCGGGATATGAAATGCAGATGAGCTTATGTGGATGCTGCTAAACCGTTTCCACGGTCCTGAGCATATTTTGAACCATCCGAAGGGTTAAACGTACCGGCCCCCGATCCCATGGGGTAAACCGCGGGAGCTGATATAAATCACTGCCCATCCTTGCTGCGCCATGAGCAGTTGAAACCGCCGCATCGAAGCCCAGGTCCCTAACCATCCTGACGTGGTCTGGCAAATAGTCTTGTCCCGGTTTTCCGTTTGGATAAGCGAAAAGCCGTACCGGCGCGCGAATAATGCCCTCAAGTATTTCCTTGCCATGGGCGATGTCGGCACAAGCTGCGCTATTTTCCATTTTTGCAAGAATGGGATGGCTAGCGGTATGTCCGCCAATTTCCATCCCTGCCTCGTGCAGAGCCCTGACTTGATCCGAGGTCATCATGAGATTGCTGCCGGAACCCGGGGTGACGGAAATGAGCCCGCCCATCCCCTCTACTTTCGATTGCCTCATCTCGAGAGGCAAGTACTTGAGCTCACCTAACAGATACTCGATGGCTTGACGACGCTGGGAAATAGTCTCAATCTCGAATTGCCCCAACCCCAGACTGCGGAGATCGATTATACCTGTGGTTGCATGGCGGATCAATTCGATGACTGTGTCGTTCCACATCCTCCCGCCATCGAGGAAACTGGCCGCCACAAAAAAAGTAGCCGAAATGCCATGTTTTTTCAAAATCGGCAAGGCGACTTCCGCATTATCGGCGTAGCCGTCGTCAAAGGTGATGGAGGCGGCGCGCGGCGGCAACTTCCCACGGCGCAGGCCTTGTATTGCATCCGAGAGCGGTATTATCCTGAAGCAACCCGCAAGCTGTTCCATGTGCCGGTCAAAGTCTTCCGCATGACCCTCTTCCGGAAATAACGGGTCCCGCCGAGGCAATACGCGATGATAGATCAGTATCGACAAACGATTGCGCGCGCCGCCGGGAGAAAACAGGTGCAGGAGCGCGCGGCTCGGCATTAGGATTCGAGGTTGCATAGGGTTCGGGTGATTTGCAGCGTAATCAGATTCATGCGCCGGCATGGGCGAAATTCCGGAATGCTGATGCTATGGAATTTACAGGAGAACATCCTTACCGATATACATATCCTAGCTTGAGTCCCGGGTAATGGGTTGCGGGGGAGATGGCTCCAAGGTACCCAGGTGTCGTGGCGAGCCTGTACCTTTCTTGCCGGCCAGCGACAACGCTCTCTGCTTAAGTTCTTTTTCTACCAGAACACGCGTGATTATCATGGCGCCCATAAGGTAATACGGCACATCGTAATAGAGCAGGCTAAGAAATGTCCCACCTACCGCAAAGCCGATAATTGACACCTGAATCATCGTTGCCAGGCTTGAGGCCCACTTGTATTCCTCGAGTTTTTTTGTATTGCGAATGATCCATGAACCCGTTTGCCACGTATATAACCCCAGCAGCAGGTATAACCCCAGGCCGACAAAACCATGCTCGCCGAGGGCTTGGAAATAAATGCTGTGGGCGGCATGTATGTCCGTGGGATTAGGCGCATAAGCCCAGAATAGTGCAGGCGTAATGACTTCGAAACCGCCGCCGGTCAACGGGTGGTCCTTGGCCAGATTGTATGCCATCCACCAGGCATTGAAACGGCCCTGGACGGAGCCGTCCTCCTCGAAATTGTTAATGGAATCCATCCTTTCGGTCCACTGAGCGGGCATGAAGGCGAGCGCTGGCGGAATAGCGAGCATAAACAACGCGCCCATCCGGGCTTTATGCCGGCTTTTAAGCCATAGAAAAGCAACCATCGCTGCAATCGCCAGCAACGCCCCCCGCGAATACGAACCGAGCGCGGCAAGCGCGCAAAGCATCATGGCCGCTGTGAGGCTATAACGCACCCATAGCTTGGGGGAAATCGTCTGCAGATAGTGCATCAGGGGAATAGTCATGATAAGCGCCATGGCGATTTCGTTATTCCCCCCGATAAAGGTGCCTTCCGGTCCCAGGACCATGTCCACCCCACCGCCTACTACCGTGAAGATACCGCCCTTTACGCCATAATAGCCAAGCGAGATCACGATTATCCAGATAAGCCAATTTATATGGTCTTTTGTCCTGATCAGCATGATGACGACAAAGGTCATCAGCATGATCTTCATCACCTTGCTCCACTGGTCATACACAAGCTCGGGATAAATAGAAAATACAGTGCTCACGTTCATCCACAACACGAAAGCGATGAAAATCCAGGTCAGCGACGTTATCGGAAGGTTTTTTGGCTCCTTGGTAGCTATAAGCGTTAGTAATGTGACACCGCCAATGACAGCGGCGAAGGGAAAGGTGGTCGCAAATCCCCACGCCTGAGTATGGGGATTCATGACGCTGATCCACACCCACATCAATGCCCCCCTATGCGGCTTTTTGAAGATGGTGGGCAGAAAACCGAAAACGATCAGGGTGACGAGAATGTCTCTCATGTTTGCATGACAAGACTTTGAACTGTTCGCATCTCTTTATGAGGCAAAGAAAAGAAGGGGTTGTTCCGGAGAGTCAATCACGCCAGAATGGTCTGGCTCAATGACATTCGACCCTGCATAAAGCAATAGTTAATCAGTGGTGCTGTTCACGGTTCTGCTTCGTCCGGCTTGAAATCTATTTGCGTCGTTGCTGCCCAGGTTCTCCCTGAAGACATTCCGCTGTTTCAGATATTCAATCACCTGCGCGACACACTCTTCAAGGGGCAATTCACCCGTTTTAACTGCAAGTTCCGGATTGAGCGGGGCCTCGTACGGCGATGAAATTCCTGTAAATTCCTTTACCTCGCCCGTTCGCGCGCGATGGTAGAGGCGTTTCACATCACGCTGCTCACACACTTCCAGGCTGGCCTCACAAAAAATTTCGATGAAATCGCCGTGGGGAAAAATCCCACGTGCCCTTTGACGGTCAGCCCGAAACGGCGAAATAAAAGCCGTCATCGCGATCACGCCGGACTCGACCAGCAGTTTTGCCGCTTCGCCTATGCGGCGGATGTTTTCGGACCGATCCTGTACCGAAAAACCGAGATCCGAACATAAGCCCTGTCGCACATTATCACCATCCAGGACAAAAGTGCGACAACCCAACTGGTATAGCTTTTCCTCCACCGCATGAGCCAATGTAGATTTACCCGAACCGGAAAGGCCGGTGAACCACAGCACCGCCGAATGGTGCACATTCAACCGCTCACGGAGAGCACGGGTTATCGTGGCGCTATGCCACACTGTATTGTTATTCATGTTGTCAACCTGCAACTCTCCGTTTCCGGCTGTCCAGAATTATAGCTGCGCCCGTTCATTAACGGCTCAAGGATCGGAATCTTTGATTTATTCAACCGATCGGCTCGCCCTTGGACTTGAAATAATGGAGAAAATGTTTCGACTGATAAATTCCTGCCTCCAAATTCTGGTGCAGCAAAGGCGATATCGGGTGGGAAATTACTTGATGCGGAAGCTTCTCGCCATGAAGGTTTCTGAAAATTATCCGTGCTTCTGACGAACCCTTGGGACCTGATCCCTCCATTCTCAGATTGAACACAAGGACCGAGTTTTACCATTAAAAAGCTGAAATAATTATGGCAGCAAGCTGCTGCTCACACAATCTGATTTTAGACCCTTTCAGCCTCTTTGATAAATCCTCTTTGATTCCCCTTTGGTGCGACTATCGACAGTTGGTCTACAATGCTTAAACCTGAATCCATTAGTTACCCGCTCATTTTTCAATTCGTCGGCAACTTAAGCGATAACTGAAAGGGATTTTTTGTGCCTGAGCCTCACCTTCTTTTGCAAGCTTGATGTGGGGGGCAGATTCAGGCTAAACCGTTTCGGTAGGGTCGCCGTTATGTGCATAAGGCGTGATATGGATGAATGCTGTGCGGACAAAGGACAAGCGTATATGAACAGAGGACTTGAGTGAAAGAGAACAACGCATTGATCATTTTAGGCATGCATCGTAGCGGCACTTCGCTGCTGACGGGGTTGCTGAGCCAGGTTGGCGTCAAGATGGGGAAGCGCCTGTATGCGCCCCAGAAAGGTGTTAACGAAAAAGGATTCTGGGAACATGAAGATATAGTCGATACACATGATGAATTACTATTGAACCTGGGCTCGCAGTGGGATGATTTGTTGCCTCTGCGCGACCGATGGTGGAAGGATCAAGCGATTCAGCCGTTCATTGCTCGATTGGACAAACTGGTGAGACGGGATTTTTCGGACGCTTATGCCTGGGCGCTGAAGGACCCGAGGATGTGCCGGCTGCTGCCTTTATGGATTCCCATCCTTGAAGCCCGGCAGGCCCAGCCAACTTTTATCTGCATGAACAGGAATCCGTTCGAGGTGGTCGCGTCCTTACAAAAACGGGATGGGTTTTCCAAAGAAAAAGCACTGGTTTTGTGGTTGAGCCACTCGCTATCCGCCGAGTTTCATTCGAGAGGGTTGCCTAGGGTCTTTGTCGACTTTGATCAGATTGTAAAAAATCCTGTCGAGGTATTGTCAAAAATAGAACGGGAGGCAAATCTCGTCTTTCCACTATCCATAAAAGAAGCGAAAGAAAACATTAATGACTTTGTCTCTCCCGATCTGCGCCACCATAAGGCCGATGAATTGCTAAAGCATGAGGATGAGGCATTACCATCAATGGCGCACGAACTGCACCGTATCTTCCTGGAAATGACTGTTGAAAATAATGGCCGTTACGAGTTGATTGATAATGTTGCGGCAGATTTCGCGGCTTATCGGAAAAAATGGAATGTGGAATTACTTGAGCAGATCCGTAATCTCAACCAGGAGCACGCGGATTACAGAATCAAGTTTTTTCGGATTTATACCTCTTGGAGCTGGTTGCTAGCCAAGCCGTTCTGGCTAATAGAGAAAGTATTGCGCAAATATTGAGAATTCATGATCCCGTCTAAGATCTTGATCCCATCACTGTGAGGTTTTTCCATTACGGAATATCATCTGAAGCACACCGCAAGGTTTTACTCGCGGTACTCACCACTTCGGCCGCCACCCCAGTAAGCCCGCAGGAACATATGCAAGGATTTTCAAGTTGATTGGATGCTTTAGCCAGGCCTTCAGCAAAAAACGGTTAGCTATCTTAAGGTTACCAGATGCGAGGTGCCGGAGACCAAACTCCATTTGATAGCGGGCGATGTTTTGGGCGAACTCGCGCTCTGTAATCCGACGGCCATCCCGACTGCATAGCCCCCATTTCACCGCTGCTTTGCATAACAGCTCAGTCCGATAGTCGATAGTCCTCGCTACACGGTTTCCCTGTTTCGGGTGTTGGCGATACAGGGTTAACGGTTTGTTCAACTTAATAACCTGATACTCCCTGGAAATACGCAACCAAAGATCCCAATCCTCACTATAGGGAAGAGATTCGTCGTAGGCATCACACTTATCGAACACCTCCGAGCGTATTAGCGCCGCGCTGGTCAATATCCAGCAATCAAGTAAAAGCAAGTGATATATCCAGCCCGAAAACTCCTCGTCGATGCCTCCCAGCGATGATGCCGTTTCAATACTGGCGGGATCAGGAAATATCCCTTTTTCGTCGGGATGCCACCAGATAAATGAGCTGTAGACCAACCCGATCTCTGGATGGGCTTCCATTTGCTCCACCTGAAGTGCAAGTTTGTCGGGTAACCAAAAGTCATCGTGATCCATCAGGCAGATATATCGGCCTGATGCCTCCCGGATTCCATAATTGCGGGCTGCACATACGCCCGAGTTGGCTTGCGCCAGGAGGCGAACAGACGAACCATAGGAAGCGACGATTTCACAGGTGCGATCCGTAGAACCGTCATCGACTACGATTAATTCCAGATTGCCGAGGGTCTGGCTGAGTACGCTATTGAGCGTCTCCGCGATATAGGCCTCGCAATTATAGGTAGGAATAATAATGGAAACAGTTGGCTTTAGTGATGCCATGCTGGAAAGTGATCTCTTATAAGAGGGTAGCTGCAAGAGCCAAGAGGGCTAAGAGGTTTAATCTTAATTCAAAATTTAGGAGTTATATATATCCAGGTCGAGACATTCCATTTAAACTGTGTACTATCTATAGCAGACCCTCAGTCATGAAACATGAATCCAAGTTTAAGGGATTGTTCACGCACAGCGGAATATCCCGCCGACGGTTTTGCTCTGTTTTTTCATTCCCCCTCAATGTCTGCTCCTTTTTATTTTTATAGCAGGCTACCATCTTTAATGATGGTCCGGAAATTCGGATCCATTTTATTAATCTGCACTTTTCTCCTTTTTCATGCAGTAAGCTGATACATTTCCGTGAAATGAAATTATTGTTGACTCGCAACTATCGCACGAATTTCACTTCCTTTCTTGAGGAGAAGAAGCACAAATGCCCCGCATTTCAAGGGTGATGAAAAATAGCGCTTCAGAACACGCGCCACGTTCCGTAAATAGAATAATATCGAACTGATTAGTATGGGTAGCGGTTGCCGACAAACCTCCGCAGCATTTCTTCCGGAAGAGGCATAGTGCATCTAAAGCACAGCATTGAGGCTGCGACACGCTTGTTGGCGAGTAAGCACTCCAAACGGCATAGACGTCGACTTGACAATAAAACGCATCCAGGTAATAAACTATAAATGGTAGACACCAAGCTGTACGTTGGGGTTTATCAGGGTCCCGACATCCCTCAAAGCTTCCGAGTTTATGCCGAGAATGTCCAGAGATATCTGCCTGGGCAAGGCGTGTCAGTCATCCCTTTTATAGATAAGAGATCCCTGCCAAAATCAGTGGATGTGCTTTGGGATATCCGTTCTGGCGGCGGCAATCCTCCTCCCCATTTTCTCTTGGGAAACCATCTTCCTCCTTTGGTCGTGACTGTGCATGGTTTCGCCCCTGTGGCGCTAAACGGCTGGGAATATTTTCGCACACTGAAAGGTTTGATCATGTCAGAGCGATATGCCAACCGAAAACGCGCATTGTGGGAAGATGCTCATACTGCGGTGGCGGGCATTATCGCTGTTTCCGCATTTGTGAAAGAAGAAGCGGTTCAATTTACGAATGTTTCGGCGGAAAAAATTTACGTTTGCCATCATGGAGTGGATAAAGAAGTTTTCACCACTCAGCCTGGAGTGGAGCCAGAAGGTTATTTTTTCCATATTTCCAATGGCGAACCGCGCAAAAATATCCATAGAATTGTGCGGGCATTTCGAAGGCTCAGACGAAACCACAATGCTCAGCTCGTGTTAAAACTTCCTGAACATAGTGCGCGGCAATATGAAGGCATTGATGGGGTACGCGTAATCACCGGTTTTTTGAAGGCCGACGAATTAGCCGATCTTTATTGTCGTGCGCTCGCTTTCATCTTTCCGTCATTATATGAGGGCTTCGGTATACCCATCATCGAGGCGATGGCATGCGGCTGCCCAGTTATTACATCCGATACTTCAGCATGCCCCGAAGTCGCAGGAGAAGCGGGCTTGACTGTTGACCCACGTGATGAGAACGCGCTGCTGGAAGCCATGCTGGCGTTCTGTCATGACATGAAAAACAGACCTGAGAGGGTAGCGTCAGGTTTGCGCCGGGGTGAGGATTTTTCCTGGTCAAAAAGCGCGCAATGCCATGTGGGCGTTTTACGCAAGACAGCACAGATAGGCTGCCGGATCGATGAATCATGATGTATCGTCCCGCTGCTATTTTATTCACAATAGCGTTCCAAGGGTTTGATAAGCAATGTTAAGTGTGTGGGCTCGCCTGTTACAAACTATTGTGCGCAGTGCACTGGGGGTAGCTGTTTTAAAGGATTGGGCCTGGCGATTGATATTTAAGCTTCGGTACGACTTCGCGCGGACCACCCCGCCTTTGGAGCTGGAAACGACTTTTGACGACAATATACGAATTATTACGTCGTTATCCGACCACATCGAGTCTCAGGTATTCTGGCAAGGTTTTCAGGAAGCTGATGAAGGCGTGATTGTGCTTCTTAAACGTCAATTACCCAAGAATGGTATTTTCATAGACATAGGAGCAAATATTGGTACATTTACACTCGTGGCGGCACGTCGCGCGTTACTCGGACAGGTGCATGCTTTCGAACCGAGTGCACATCATTTTGCCCGATTGGCACGTAATATCGAACTGAATCATTTTGGAAACGTTTTCCTCAATCAGAAAGGGATATATGACCAGCCAGGCGAAGCTACTCTGTTTCTGCCATCTCAAGCGGGAGAGATGAATAACAGCGGTGCCGCGAGCTTGTATACATGCAGGACCGAAGAAGCAGAGCAAGTTTCCGAGGGAGTGTCCCTAATCCGCCTGGACGACTATATCCGAGATCGAAGCGTCGAGTGCGTAGACATTATCAAGATTGATATCGAGGGCGCGGAAATAAAGGCTTTGGAGGGTGCTCGAGAAACAATCATGCGATTCCGCCCGCTTGTTTTCATGGAACTCGACCTGGACAATCTGGCACGCGCTGGCCAATCGCCAGATGAAGTGCTTGAGCTCTGGAAATCCCTGAATTATGAGGTTTCCATAATCCTCGTTACAGGAAAAACCATACCGGTCAATAATCCGAATGAATTCGGACCTCATCAAAACTTGGAATGCCGTCCTCGATAGAGGTTGTATCTCGTAACGCAGTCTAGCAGGTGTCAGCTTGCTGAACTGCTTTTCGAGCAATAAGAGAGCCCGCTAGAATTATGCTAACAAAACTAAAAAAAATTGCACATGATTTGACGATCTCCCTGGAAGATCTCACGATTACAGCAGACCGAAACTATCAACTTTCTATACACGCCGAAATAGATCGCTTGCGGGGAAGCGTACGTTACAAAATACCTAAAAGTCTTATACCTTTCGGGGGGAAAATATATTCGCAAAATGATGAAGATGGGATCATAAGAGAAATTTTCACCCGAATTGGCACAACCAACAGGATATTCGTGGAATTTGGGATTGGAAATGGCCTGGAAAATAATACGCTTGCTCTTCTTTTCGACGATTGGCAGGGTTTATGGATTGATGCGTCCTCCGGCTCCATCGCGAATATACGCACCCATTTTGCGGAAATCATTCAACAGGGAAAGTTAGCGGTTATCGAATCCTTTATCACTAAAGCAAATATTAATGACTTGATCTCCGCGAACGTTAAACACAGCGAGATTGACCTTCTTTCCATAGACATCGACGGGAATGATTATCATGTTCTCAACGCCATATCATGCATCAAACCCAGGGTGATTGTAATTGAATACAACGCCAAGTTTGCACCACCTGTTCTGTACTGCATGGATTATGCGGAAACGCATATATGGAAAGGAGACGACTGCTTTGGAGTTTCTCTGAAATTCCTCGAAATCAACCTGGATAGAATGGGATATTGCCTCGTTGGTTGTAATTTATCCGGGGCGAATGCATTTTTTGTTAGAAAGGAACTTGTCGTCGACAAGTTCCTGGAGCCTTTTACTGCGGAAAATCATTTCGAACCGGCACGATACTACTTATCCGGATACGCTTCAGGCCATCGCCCCACTTATCAAACGCTGGCAAAATCGCTAACGATGCGACCCACTTAACCTCAAACGTTCCGTTTATTGCGAGCCCCGCTGGCTGAGATCAAACGAGGAAATACCGGATCCCGTTATGGAATAAGTCGATATCGAAGCGCTTGCCGGGCGCAGGTTCTGGGGCTGGTTTCGCTGGATGCTACTCGACGATTTTCCTCATATACTTGTTTTTTGAAAGTAGCATAGCGGCGCCAGCTGACAGCAATAAAATAACGAGGACTTTCCCAATTTCCCATAAAGGATTGGATATGAGTTGACTAACTGGACTTAAGATATCAACGAATATGTAATGAATTACATAGATGCCGAGGACGTATTTCCCCATCTTTGCAAGAATATCGATATTTAAAATACGGGGGTTTGACAGAGCCGCCAATGTGATTCCAACGCCCATACAGTAGGTTCCTATCGTATAACTATGTGTATTAGGGTCTGTCCCATATAACTTCCATAATGTATAAATTTCAGTAAAGTGAATCGCGGCTCCAAAAACGAAAATCATGACACCCAGAGAAAACCAGAGGGGCTCAGGTTTGTAGTTTGATAGCCGGTAGCCAGTGACAAAAAAAATAGTACTGAAAAACACATGGTTGCGTATGTCGAAATTAAAATGTATGCCAAATGGACTGTTAGCATAACTCTGCCCAAGAAGTCCCAGGATATAAAGAATGATCGCGATAATGTAAATGCTTCTGTATAGCTCCAGGTATCGAAACGCTCCCGTGAACAACACCGCCCATATAAGTCCCGCCAGGAACCACAGATGAGCCTTTGTGCCATGAAAAATCAACCTAATCGGGTCTGATGACAGGCTTATCAAATTCCAGTATGCGACCTTAAAAGGGCCAGATATTCCATATTCATATATAGCACCTACGTTATACGGAAGAAGATATATTAGAGACCAGGCCACAAAAATTAAAAGCAATCTTTTTACCGTGCTGACGGTGGTTGATATAGTTTTTAGGTTATTGCGACGCTCCTTAACGCCAAAAAAATACCCTGAAACTACAAAGAAGAAGGGAACCGCAAATCTTGATGATTGGCTTAACAAGATTTCGAGCTGTCTATACAAGCTCCCTTCAAACGACGTATCGGAGAATGGCGCAGCATGAATCACAATTACGCCGGTAACTGCGATTATCTTTATGACGTCAACACTGCGGATGCGATTCAATTAACTCTATCTTCCGGCCAACTATCAATATATATTGATGAGATATTGTCTTATAAGCTATTGTTCGAACGGCGCAAACATTTTGTTAGAACGAATCTCGTCGGCCCGTAATTTTTTGGAACCCTCGCTGCGGAGAATCCGCTATTCCTTTTTAAGCCTGCACGATAGACTGCCAGGCAGTCGCTTGATACCGGCGCGGCCCCAAGCCGCGGGATATCCACCATTCCCTGCAAGGCTTCCATCCCCAGGATGTCCGGAATGGAACTTGGCCCGCTTAAAACAATTCCGAAATCAGCCTTTAAAAACGCCTCGTGCAGAATGTTCCCGAGTGATCCGTTGATACTGTTTCGAATTAATGCTGGTCAAAATCGGCTATACCAATTGTCACTTGGAGATCACAGTGCATTTTACTAATAACAATCCCGAATCTTATACAAGTGTCATTATAGTAAAGTCTGTCCTATTTTGGCTAATGGGTCTGCTTGCCTGCTTGACTATACTTACTCATGTTGCACAGGTTTCCGGTATTACTTTCAAAGTTTATGCTTATACGGCTCTTTTTTTAATGCTGGTCATGCCACTATTGGTATGGATTTTTTTTCATGAGCAGTACAAAAAGGTTACCCGGTACGATCCGAAAACATTATTGTTTCTAGTCATTATCTGCCTTGGCGGGGCATTTCTCGCAAGTTTCTTTAATTCTGGCGCCACTAAAATCAGTACAGATCTTTTTTATTACGTTCCTAATGCTGTCTACCATCTTCAAAATCCCGATTCGCCGATGGATTTCGCGATTCATTTCATCGAAACCGGTAGTGAGCCCTTCACGTCATACTTTGTCGCCACTTCCGTGCCCTTTGAATATACTCAGGCTGTAATAGCATATTTTCTAAATATTGATTATCTCTCGGCTTATTTTCTATTTTCTCCAGCCTTGCTCGGCTGTCTAATTCCAATCGCACTCTATTACCTTATTTGCCAATTTGTTGATCCGAAGTTGGCAGTAGTTGGCGCGCTATTTACAGTCGCAATTGTTCTGCTACTAGGCGAGACGTCCAGAACTCCGGGTACGTGGTCGTTTCCCAATATTTATAGCGGAAAAGTTTTTTTTATTTCGATAGGAATACCTTTATTTGCGGCAGCAACAGTCAACTCCTTTCGTACGGCCTCTCCATCTGACTGGGCGCTTACTTTTGCAGCCACTACAGCCATGGTGGGTGCGACAAGCTCCACTATGGCAATTCTTCCGCCTTTAGCAGTTGTCCTTGTCGTAGCTTGTGCAGCAGTAAGCGGTGGTGAATATAAAACGTTTATAAAAAATTTATTTCTCTATTCATGCAGCTTGAGTTATTTGATCGTATATACCTTGGTGGCATTCTTCAACTTACACTCTGACGTAGGTACGAATAGTCCTATCAGCGAAGATTTTCCTGTTACTTTTTTAGGACATGCAGGCTTCTTTTTCGAAAAATCAGGACCTGCCACGGCGCTTGTTTTAATAGTTTCCACGGTATTAGCGCTACTGATGACTTCAGGCAAAGTCCGAAAATTCACGTTGGTATGGGTTGTCGCGACCATCGTTTTATTTCTCAATCCCATTGTTGCCCCACTTTTAATCAAGTACTTAACTACGCCGAATATTTATTGGCGCCTATTCTATATCTATCCGTTGCCGCTTTTACTGGGTCTAACGGGAGCCAAACTTTTTGAATACGCAGGCCGATTCTCCAAACCAGTTCAATTAGGTTTTATCTCCGTCACATTTTTTATCCTTTTCATTTCCCATTTTGTACCGTTTACCACCTCGGTTTTATACTTAAGGACTGAATTTGCATGGCCGCGCTACAAAATGCCTCCTGCATCCCAAAGGGTGGCCCTGGCGGTAATCGCGGTCACCCCTCCAGGACCCATGCTTGCGCCACTACCGCTGGGTGGTATTGTCGCTATGCTGAGTGCAAAGTATCCACAGATGCGTGTTTTCAATGAAGCAGAGAAAGTATGGTTTGGAGAACGTGGACTCCGTACCGAGATTGATAACCGAATCTGCGCATCGGAATTTGTAAATGGTGACAAACCTGATTGTTTTCCGGAGTTCCAGGCCCTGTTGGGATACACCAATCTTCGATCGGTCGTTATCGCTAAATCTGCCACCCTTGATTCTAAGGTCTCAAGTGCGCTGAATGAAAATGGCTTTACAAACCGTAGAGAAATTGACGATCTACTACTGGTCTATTGGAAGTAACGAGCCGCTGTGCCCCTGATTGCGGCAGACTTGCTCATCGGATTTGAATAAAAGAAATCACTAAAACTGTTAGGAAAAATCTGGTTTCTTTCGAATCCTCGTAATCTTCATTTCTACTCGTTTTGCATTATTGCAATCACGACAGATCTTTAGTATCCAGATGCTGTTAATTTCTATGCTGGGGAGCTTTTGTTGCGCCTCCCCAGGAATAGTCCAATTGCGTCCTTCAGAAATCGACCATAGAAAATTCGTAGCGTCAAAAAATAGATTATTGCGCCCAAACTGACGTCGATAAGTAACCCGGTAAGACTGACGTGACTCCCAAACACCGCTTTTGCGCCCAGAAGACAAGCGGCCATGACAGCGGAGGAAATGATGGCAGGGCGGTAGCTTTCTGCTATCGTTGTGAGCGAAACACCTAGAACAGCCTTGCTCATGCTGATAGTGGAAAAAGCGACAATCAATTCGGTAGCCATTATGGCTGCAACCAGCCCGATCACTCCATATTGCGCACCTATCAATATTAGAGGCAGCAAGATAATCAACGCGGCGATCGTGGACTTCAGCGACAGGTCCGCTCGCCCCATGCTGGCCAATATCGGCCGGAGGAGAGACGTTGTCATTCTAAATGGCATTACAAGCGACAGCAGCGCAAGCGGCAGGGCGACTGCCGACCATTTGGCGCCCAGCACTGTTTCCACAAACCCTTGGGAGATACAGGCAAGACCTATCATGATAGGGAACAAGCCGAGCGATACAATACCGAATGACCTCCCCAGATAGTACCCCGCCACTTCTTTCTGCTCCTGGAATTTGGAAAATGCTGGAAAGATAATTGGGTTAATTACCGGCATGATTTTGGCAAGCGGAAGCAAGGCAAACTGAAAAGTGACCGCAAAAATGCCCAGTAATTCAGCACCCAGGATAGGGCCCGCAATCAGTGTGGCGAGCTTGTCGGTAACAAGAACGACTGCGCCCCCTAGCGATAATGTGCCGCCGAAGACCATCATCGCACGCACTGCGGAAAAGCTTAAGGACGGAACCATGATCCAAGGCTGCAGAATCATCAATATGACAGCCAGAAGAATACGGCTTATCAGCATGCCTGCTACCAATGCCCATACCCCGGCCCCCAGAATGGCAAGCACCAGCGTCGCGATTGCTGCGCTAGTGCCTGCGATAAATTCCGCGAGGGCTCTCAATTTAAATTTCAGGTTGCGATCCAGGAGTGCATTGGGGATCACCCTGAAAGGCGCAAGGAGGAAAACAAAAGCCAGCACTTTGCTCAACAACTCAAGACGTGGTTCATCGAAATAAATTGCTATCAGGGCACCGCCAAAAAAGTATGCTAGAAAAAGTACACCGTTGATTAGCAAAAGCCAACCGAAGACGCTGCGCAATTCTTCCTGCTCAATGCTTTTCGACCGGACCAGCGCAAGGTCAAGGCCAAATGTGCTTAACAATGCCAGAAGCTCCAGTGGCGCTTCCAACATTGCATTGAGCCCATAATCTTCTGGACTGATAAAGCGCACCACCACGATAGTGCTGAGCCAGCTGATGGCCTGCCCAAACAATCGCAGTATCACTGCCCAGCGAGCGCCGGACAAAACCTTGCCGATTACCTCTATATGATTTTGCTGCTTATCCATGAACTCACATTTAACGGTGCAGCGTACATTCCGCCATTGTCTTTATTATTCATCGCATGAACTGGCTGTACTCGCCATGCGCCCAGGATTGATGGTTTTTCCAATATTGCCTGGAAGCCAAGCCAAGCGATTTCACCGCAAATATTTACAATCACTCTTTCCGGGTCAGACTAGTGCAACTTTGCTTTGACTTTGCTCACTACATAGTCGTCCCTGAAAAACCTCATCTTTAACAAACTTCCATCATTAATCGATGGTTCTCTTCATTTTGTTTTTGTCCGAGGCATTGCAAGCATTCCAGGATTTGGGCGTACAAAAGCGCCAACCGGCGCAGGATTTTGCGCAGGTTGTGCCCAGCGCCACATAACAAGGCGTTCATGGCATCCCCTCGGGCGCCCTTGAGGAAGTTTCTCCCCAGGCGCCCATCTGCTTTCATGTGCCCAATCACCGGCTCCACGGCATTACGGCGCTTGAGCTTCTTCCTGATGGCTGCGGTGACACCCCGTTTGGCACCAGCGATCCACACCTTAAGCCCGTCCAGGGCGATGCCGTGGCCCCGATAGCCCCGGTCCACGTACGCTTCCCGCGGCATCATTCCCGTCAGCCGCTGGGTCTGCACCAATGA
>NZ_FRBV01000011.1 GCF_900142705.1 Nitrosospira sp. Nsp11 | reverse complement strand
AGCGGACCCTCGAATGGCAGCACCGTACTCAAGTGATAAACCGCGCTGCCCGGATGCAATTGCTCGAAAAACCATAGCCTTTGCTGCGCAAAGGAGGCAGGAAAGAGGAACGCTTCGCGGTTTGCGGTATAAAGCGATCGTTCGTCTTTTTCGATCATGGCTGCTCCTTTCGAAACACGAGCAAACCGCTCGTCTATCGTCTTGCCTCGCCTCTCCATGGAACGAATATGTGCGGAGAATAAGGCGGCTTGAATTATCCGGCGTAGCGCATGACTTTCCTCGAAAACCAAAACGATGCGATTTGATATTTCCCGACACATAAGGCTGGCGACGGGATTGAGTTCCTTATTCGCGTATCCTTGGTACGCGCGCAATTCGCATCCTGAACTCTACTGCTGTTAAGAAATTATAGCCTTCCAAAATATAAATTTAGCCTAATTGACGCTTTTTTCAAGTTCATGTCAATTTCATACATTTCCATACCGCTTGTATACTCCTTTATCGACACATCAGCCTGGAGAGCTTTTTAGTCTTGATAAGAAAGAGCCCGAGTGATGTTCGCGCCGTCCACCTGGGGAGGATAGGATTCAGCCGCGCTGGAATATGCGGCATAATTCACCCTTTTTTGGTTTCGCTGCGATGAAGGCTGCCCAGTTATCGGCGTGGTATCCTGCGCCGTCTTCCATATCACCCCAAGCTCGAGGATGGTTGCTGAACCGTGGTTCACTCACTCAGCTCATCCAGCAGCATTGTTGCGGCAATTTTCGTGTCAAGCCGGTATTCCAGCGCCTGGCCGGAGTGTACGTTGATGAACTTGCGATGATGAATTTGCGTCGAAACGAGTTGGCATTGGTACGGGAGGTGTACTTGTATTGCGGTGATACGCCGGTGGTATTTGCTCATTCGGTAGTGGCGAGGAAAGATCTGAGGGGCGCGTGGCGCGGGTTGAGCGGTTTAGGCAACAGATCACTGGGTACGGTATTATTTACCAATCCAGTGGTCAAGCGTACACCGCTGCGCTTCAAAAAACTGAATTCAACGCATCCACTTTTCATTCGTGCCTGCAGGCATTTGCAGGCAAAACCGCCTGGTCTTTGGGCGCGGCGTTCCCTGTTCAGCTTGAAAGGGCAATCCATACTCGTCACCGAAGTATTTCTTCCTTCCATTCTGGAGTTGACACAGTGACGCTCACACAACGTCTTGGCCATTATGAAAAGCTGATGCGCCTGGATAAGCCCATCGGCATTCTTCTGCTGCTATGGCCGACATTATGGGGCTTATGGCTTGCCGCCGGCGGCGTGCCCAGCACAGATATCCTTGTGATATTTGTGCTGGGCACCGTACTGATGCGGTCCGCCGGTTGCGTCGTCAACGACTATGCAGACCGCAATTTCGATTCGCATGTGGAGCGCACCAAAAATCGTCCATTGGCGACCGGCAAGTTGAGTTCCAAAGAGGCGCTGCTGCTGGCAGCGGGATTAAGTCTGTGCGCGTTTCTTCTGATACTGCCGCTGAACCGTCTTACACTTGCCTTGTCGGTGCTGGCGCTATTCCTGGCTGCGAGCTATCCATTCACCAAACGTTTCTTTGCGATGCCGCAAGCCTACCTTGGCATCGCTTTCAGTTTCGGGATTCCAATGGCTTTTGCGGCGCAGACGGGAGAGGTGCCCTATATTGCCTGGCTATTGATGGTGGCGAACCTGCTTTGGGTGATTGCTTACGATACCGAATATGCCATTGTGGATAAAGTTGACGATCTCAAGATCGGGATCAAGACGTCCGCCATTACTTTCGGCCGTTTCGATGTATTGGGCGTGATGCTGTGCCATATCTTGTTTCTGTGCGCCATGGTCGTCGTGGGGCTGATCCAGAAACTCGGCACTATTTACTACGCGGGTCTCGTCGCCGCGCTGGGATTGGTGTTTTACCAGTACCGCCTGATTCACGATCGCGACCGCGCTCGCTGCTTCAAGGCCTTTCTGCACAACAACTGGGTCGGCGCGGCGATTTTCGTTGGTATCGCGCTTGATTACCTGATAAATGGGGCCTCATCAGTATGAAATACAAGGACCTGCGCGATTTCATCGCCCAATTGGAGAAGCAGGGGGAACTGAGGCGCGTAACGGTCGAAATCGATCCGTATCTGGAAATGACCGAAATCTGCGACCGGGCATTGAAAGCCGGCGGTCCCGCCATTCTGTTTGAAAAGCCCAAGGGACATACCATTCCTGTGCTGGGAAACCTGTTCGGTACGCCAAGGCGCGTAGCAATGGGCATGGGGCAGGATTCGGTTGAGGCATTGAGAGAAGTCGGTAAACTTCTGGCGTATCTCAAGGAACCTGATCCGCCCAAAGGGCTGAGGGATGCATGGGACAAACTGCCCGTCCTGAAACAGGTACTCAATATGGCGCCGAAAGAGCTTTCCAGAGCGCCCTGCCAGGATATCGTATGGGAGGGTAAAGATGTGGATCTAGGCAGGCTGCCGATCCAGACTTGCTGGCCGGGAGATGCGGGTCCGCTGGTCACCTGGGGATTGACTGTCACTCAAGGGCCGCATAAGACGCGGCAGAACTTGGGGATTTATCGCCAGCAGGTGATCGGCCCGAATAAGCTCATCATGCGCTGGCTGGCTCATCGTGGCGGCGCGCTGGATTTTCGCGATTTTTGTCTGGCTAATCCGGGGCGGCCTTACCCGTTGGCAGTGGCGTTAGGGGCAGACCCGGCGACCATACTTGGTGCCGTCACACCGGTACCCGACAGCTTGAGCGAATACCAGTTCGCCGGTTTGCTGCGCGGCGCGAAAACGGAGATTGTCAAATGCCTGAGCCATGATCTGCAGGTTCCGGCGAGTGCAGAAATCGTACTGGAAGGGTATATCTATTCAGGAGAAACAGCATTGGAAGGCCCATTTGGAGATCATACCGGCTACTATAACGAGCAGGAAATCTTTCCGGTGTTTACGGTCGAGCGCATCACCATGCGGCGCGAGCCGATTTATCATTCGACATACACGGGCAAGCCACCGGACGAGCCGGCCATACTTGGTTTGGCACTTAATGAAGTGTTCGTGCCACTGCTGCAGAAGCAATTTACCGAAATCATCGACTTTTATCTTCCACCGGAAGGCTGTTCCTATCGCATGGCAGTGGTGAGCATGAAGAAGCAGTATGCGGGCCATGCCAAACGAGTCATGTTCGGCGTGTGGAGTTTTCTGCGGCAATTCATGTATACCAAATTCATCATTGTCACGGATGACGACGTCAATATCCGCGACTGGAAGGAAGTCATCTGGGCAATCACCACACGAGTGGACCCCGCACGGGATACGCTGATTGTTGAAAATACCCCGATAGATTACCTTGACTTCGCCAGCCCGGTATCCGGCCTGGGCGGAAAAATGGGATTGGATGCTACCAACAAGTGGCCTGGGGAGACGAACCGCGAATGGGGCACCCCCATTGTGATGGACGTTGCGGTAAAGGAGCGGGTGGACAGAATCTGGAAAGATCTGGGGTTTTAGACATGTATAGTCGCAGCCCTCGCGAGTTGAGCCAATCTGACCTTGCATGCGATCTGTTATTAGACGCTACAATACGCAATATCGCTACTTTTCCTTATATCGTGCTTCTTGATGGCCGTCATACCAACTGAAGCTTGTAGATCTTACTTATTGGAAATAATGGATCGCGCAAATACTGACGACGTGGCTGATGTTGAAGAATGTAACCCCTCCGTTGCCATTCGTCCGGATTTTGGCGTAATCGCGGCATGGGTAAAACCCGGTGCAAGAGTACTCGATCTCGGCTGCGGTGACGGTTCGCTCATGTGTTTTTTGCGCGATGCGCGTAACGTGCGGGGCTACGGCGTTGAAATTGATGACGCCAATGTTCTCGCATGCTTCAATAACGGAGTGAACGTAATTCAGAGCGACCTGGAGTCGGGTCTGCAAAGTTTCGAATCGGATTCATTCGATTATGTAGTACTTTCCCAAACCCTGCAGGCGGTCAAAAATACCGAGCGAATCGTGAAGGAAATGCTACGGGTGAGTAAAGAGGGTATTGTTTCATTTCCGAATTTCGGGTATTGGAAAAATCGCCTGCAGGTTTTAGCCGGCCACATGCCGGTTTCGGAAGCGCTGCCCTATCAATGGTTCGACACGCCCAACATTCATAATTGCACGCTTGGCGATTTTGAAGAATTTTGCAGCCAGCATGGCGCCCGCATCCTCGAACGCCGGGTGCTAAATGGAAATCATCAGAACACGTTTCTACCTAATTTGCTGGGAATGCTGGCGTTTTACCGGTTTGAACAGCAGAAGTAAGCGCAGGGTTCTTTAGGTGCGAGGCATTGCGGGATCCGCAGTTTCAAATTTTGCCCGCCCGGCCAGCCACACTAAAACCAGCACAGGAATACCAAGCAGCGCTGTTCCGGTAAAAAAACTGGCATAACCGTAAGCATCGACAAAGTCGCCGCTGAACCCGGCGATAAATTTTGGCAACAACAACATCACCGAACTGAACAGAGCATATTGCGTGGCGGAATAGGCGGAGTTGGTCAGGCCGGAAAGATAGGCGATAAAAGCGGAAGAGGCAATGCCCGCTGAAAGGTTGTCGGCGGAAATGGTGAATATGAGTCCAGTCAGGTCGTGGCCGCGCCCTGTGAGCCAGACAAACAGAAGATTAGTCGCCGCTGACAATACTGCGCCGAGAAAAAGTGTGCGCATTATGCCAATTTTCGCTATAAATACGCCGCCGATGGCCGCACCAGCGATCGTCATTACTACACCATAAACCTTGGAGACTGTTGCCACCTCATCCTTGGAATATCCCATGTCTACATAAAACGGGTTGCTCATCACGCCCATCACCACATCCGAGATGCGGTAGACCGCAATTAAAGCCAGAATCAGCAATGCTTGTCCGCCATGGCGTACGATAAAGTCCCGGAAGGGCGCGACCATTGCCCCGTACAGCCAGGCCAGCAGTTGCGTGAGCCGTACGCTCAGATTCCAGTGCGCAATAGCAGCCTTGGCGCGATCTTCATTCTCCGAGATAAGACGGTTAACGGGAACATCGGGCTCCCGTATTATGAGCGTGGTAATAATCCCGATCATCATAAATGCCGCCATCGCCAGATAGGCAGTTCGCCAGGGAGCATAGTCATAGGTCGCTTCCGAAGGATCTACCGCCGCTGCTATCCATAAAGCGCCAGCGGAAGCCAGAATCATCGCCATGCGATAACCTGCTTGATAGGTGGCAGCCATTGCGCCTTGAAGCCTTAGCGACACCGCTTCGATTCTGTATGCGTCCAGTGCAATGTCCTGCGTTGCAGAAGCGAAAGCGACGGCCAGGGCAAAAAAGACCGTATGCGTCAAATTTTCGAGCGGATCTGTGTTCGCTATGCCGATCAGGGCGATGACAATGGAGACTTGCGATAGCAAAAGCCATGCGCGCCGTCGGCCCAGTAAGCGGGTTAATAGTGGCAACGGCAGACGATCTACCAGCGGGGACCACATCCATTTGAAGCCATAAGCCAATCCTATCCAGCTCAAGTGGCCAATAGTGGAACGATCGATCCCCGCTTCCCGTAACCAGAATGACAAGGTCCCCAGTACCAGTAACAGCGGCAACCCGGCAGAGAAACCCAATGACAGCATTCCCAACACCCGTGGGTGGGTGTAAATACGAAAAGCGTGAAGCCAGCCGGACAAGGCAGCGGGCATTAGGCCAAATCCGGCATTTGAGGCAGGGCATCTAATTGATCGATTACCTGATTCGGGATCATAAGCTGTAGTCGTAGTCGATAATAAGCGGGGAATGATCAGAAAACCGTTCCGTCTTATAAATGGACACAGCCTTGGCCTTGGCGGCAATTCCGGGGGTAGCGATCTGATAATCGATGCGCCAGCCCACATTTTTTGCCCATGCCTGCCCTCGATTGGACCACCACGTATATTGCTCAGGTTCAGGATTGATTTGACGGAATACGTCGACAAATCCAAGCTCGTGAAAAACGTCAGTAAGCCAAGTGCGTTCTTCCGGGAGAAAGCCCGAATTTTTTTGATTGGATCGCCAGTTTTTCAGGTCGATTTCCTTGTGGGCAATATTCCAGTCGCCGCATAAAACGATCTCTCTGCCGCAATCTGCCAATTGTTTAAGCATGGGGAAAAATCGCTCCAGAAAGAAGAATTTTGCGGCTTGCCGATGTTCGCCGCTGGAGCCGGAAGGGAAATAGACCGATATCACGCTTACTCTGCCAAAGTCGAGGCGCAGAAAACGTCCTTCCGCGTCGATCTCGGCGATGCCCAGGCCCTCGATAACGTTGTCCGGCTTGCATCGGCTGTACGTTCCTACGCCGCTGTATCCTTTCTTTTCAGCGCAATGAAAATAGCCATGATAGCCATCAGGTGATGCTATTTCTCGAGTAATATCAGCGGCCTGTGCTTTCAACTCCTGCATGCATACGATGTCAGCTTCCTGTGTCGGCAGCCATTGAAAGAACCCCTTGTTTGCCGCAGAGCGTATGCCGTTCAGGTTAACCGTTATAATTCGCATATCTGTCTTCTCGGGTTCGTCATTGCAATGTTCAATTTTCGCCAGGAATTTATTGAATTCGCCATCAGCCGCCATGTACTTTGTTTCGGCGAATTTAAAACCAAAGCCGGGCGAATGTCGCCATATTTCTTCAATGCCGGACTATTTAACGATGGCGACTCTCTGAGAAAGCTGGGTCAATTTTACGCCAAAGCCATTCTTGCCGCCCAGCTTCCGTTTGACATGCTGTTCGGCTCCGCCTACAAAGGCATTCCACTGGTTAGCGCCATAGCGATCGAGCTGGCCGAGCGCGGGTATAACTACCCTTTCTGTTTCAATCGTAAAGAGGTGAAAGACCATGGCGAAGGCGGAAACCTCGTGGGTGCGCCGCTGGGCGGACGAGTACTGATGGTTGACGATGTAATTTCCGCCGGAACGTCAGTACGTGAATCCGTTGGTTATATCCTCGGTGCCGGTGCCATTCCCGGGGGACTCATCATTGCGCTGGATCGGATGGAGCGCGGCAGCGGAACGCTTTCTGCCATGCAGGAGGTGCGTCATGAATTTGGTATTAGCAGCACAAGCATCGCCAACCTGGATAGCATCATCGATTATCTGCGGAACAGGAAGGAGTTGGCGCACAACCTGCGTGCGATGGAAGAATATCGCGCGCGATATGGTGTTAATCAATCCGATATTGCGTAACTACACTTCTAAAGTGGGTTACGCGGGTTCAGGCAAGTCGGCGTCGCGTTAGGACAACCGCGCACGCGCATTTACCGCACTTCCTCTGACGGCAGGGTTGGTAAAGTAATTTCTCCCGTGGAGTTGAAGCTTCTTCCAATAGCGAGCCCCGCTCCGCCCAGCCGGCCGTGCAGCTGGTATTCGGCTTTTGTACGATCGCCGGTAGCCAAGTCAAACGCATGACGAATAATTGCGGTCGCGGGCACGGTCACAGGCACAGTAATAACCGTTTCTCCAAAACGCGAGATGGTGCCGCGCTGATCGCTAACACCGCTCGCGAAGCTCATTCCACGTAAATCGAGATCAAGCGCAATGCCGTCATAATCGACCGGTTGGTCACTATGGTTCTGAATCCTGAGCTGTACCGCAAAGCGCGCTTCCATGCCTTGTCCCTCCAGGGGATCAAGTCCCGCCACAGAGATACGAAGTGGTTCCTGATGATGCAATAAAGCGCATCCGGAAAGGATAAGCACTAACGCCGAGATAAGCAGTTTTCTAAGGTTCATCCAGGCCATCCGTCTTTCAAATCAGGATCATAACTCGAATATTTCATAAACCGGTTGTTTCAGCAAATAAATCTTGATTGAGAAGTTTGCTTTCTCTTTGCCGGGTTAGGGTATTATCGCGATCGAAGCTGGCTAGACAGTCGCTGCCTGCTTTTCAGTAATGGAAGGCAGGGGGAGGAAAGTCCGGGCTCCATAGAGCAGGATGCCGGTTAATGGCCGGCCGCCGTGAGGTGAGGAATAGGGCCACAGAGACGAGCGTATTAAGTTACGGTGAAACGCGGTAACCTCCATCCGGAGCAAGACCAAATAGGCAGGCAATGATGCGGCTCGCTGAGCCTGCGGGTAGGTTGCTTGAGCTTGCGGGCAACCGCACGCCTAGAGGAATGACTGTCCACGACAGAACCCGGCTTACCGGCCAGCTTCATTTTCTTTTGTATGAGGCCAACATCCATACAAAAGAAAAAAGCGGTCCTCACACAAACTGGGGTCGCGAAGGCGATGCGCGAATGATATTGATTCGATGATTGAATTCTCGTTCGATTCACTGAATAATTCCATGACACATTCGCCATATGCCCTCATCACCCCTTTATACCGGGGCCCAACAATACTGCACCAAGCAGCTCATGGTTGAGATAACCACATAATTGGACTGCTTGGATTTATCGCATGCCGCAATTCTGGCGACGCTGGGGTAAACATATTTCAGCTTGATTAGCTCATCTTTTCGCGAAACGACCGGACGTACTCTATTTCCTATTCCCGGACGGTTTGTTATACAATCTTTTACTATCGTCAGCGCTGTGCGCGATGAATTTGCGAATTCGAAACCGGAGATACTATGAAGAAAATGTTTGAGTGGGTTGCTGGGCTAGCGTGTGCTACGAGCGTAGCACTGGTGGCGCTGCCAGTCCACGCCCAGCTTATGCTTGCTCATGAAGGCCATCATTCGGGAGACTGTGCTATCAAATCGGGTGCTTTTCCCGTTGCCTTCAGTGCTTATGAAAAACCGAAGGGCGCACTTCCGCCCACCCATGCATATTGCGATCATGTGCCGGAAGTTGGCGAGTTGTATTTCACGGTAGATTTGACGGATCTCGACTCTCGCGAAATACCAATTGCAGTCCGTATGGTTATGGAAGGGCATGGAGAGGGCGGCGGGGAGCATGAGATTATGTCCATACCAGCCAAAGAGTACGCATCTGGAAGCATCACCTTCTCGCTGAACCTGGAGGAACTTGGCCAGTATGCCTTGCTACTGGAGACAGAGAAGGGTGGGAAGATGACGACAGCGGTGCGCATTCCAGTACATGTCGGAGGGGGTGGAGGTCACGACGGCCATGGCTCAGGCTTTGGCGCGACAGAGATCGTGCTATTGCTGGGCGCAGCCGGCGCCGCTGCCTTCTTTTTCTTGCGCCGTCGGACAACGAGTCCCAAGACTTCCTGACTTAATGGTATCGAGTAGGCAACCAACTCTGCGCTTTCCATCTAGCGGTTGCCCATCAAGGGTGACCTTAGGGACATGGAAGCCCCAAAGTTTCTGCTTTGTCATTTATCGCAGATAAGCGATATCGCACTCTCATTGTTCGAGTCTGTTTTTCTGGTACTGTATTTACCTTATGTAAATATAGTAATGCCCATGAGCTTACTGAACAGAAAGTAAATGGGCGAGCCAGGTCAAATCATTCAAAATGCCTACCCATATTTCCACCTTAAGGAAAGGCTGCGTGGGAGCAGTCCTTTATAGATAAGGAACGCATGCAGGCTGTTCCATAAATTATCATTGTTTTATTCGTTAGATTCCGGATCGATGCGAAGCCGCCAAGCTCTGCCATAACAGGGCGAAGCCTCCGCAACCGGGAAACGGAAAGACCAGGTAACTGCGCAGAGCCTACGCGAAAGTAATTTCGCGCAACTCGGCGAAAGCGCTGCCTACATGATCCATCTGTTCACTGGTATGAACTGCACTAACACTGCAGCGCACCAATGAGCGGCCGTCAGGTGCGGCTGGCGGTAATACTAAATTAACATAGATACCATGATCAAGCAGGCCCTTCCATAGCATCAGCGCCTGCCGCGGCGTGTCGAGTATGATTGCGATAACGGGGCTTGGCTCTGGGCCAAGCTGATAGCCGAGGTCATCAAGCCGAGAATAAAGCTGGTGCACATTCTTCCAAAGCTGTTGGCGTAGCTCGATGCCGTCATGCAGCAATTTGAGTGCTGCCCGGGTTGATGCAATAGTAGCCGGTGTAGGCGATGCGGTGAATATATAAGGACGGCTGACATAGCGTAACTGATCAAGTTGCGGGTGATTGCTCACACAGTAGCCCCCGATACCGCCGAGGCTTTTACTGAATGTACCAGTGATGAAATCAACTTTATCAATGAGCCCCGTTTCCTCTACCAGGCCCTGGCCTGTCTTGCCGAGGACGCCGAGCGAATGTGCTTCGTCTAGAAGAAGCGTGCTGCCGTAGGCATTCTTTAGTTTGACAATCTCCGCAAGGGGTGCCCGATCACCCAGCATGCTGTAAATGCCTTCAACAATGATTAATGTGGAGCGTGACCGGTCTCCAAGACGCCGGAGACGCTTTTCCAGATCCACCATGTCGTTGTGCCTGAACCTGATAATTTCAGCGCCACTTAAACGGCATCCGTCATATATGCTTGCATGAGAATCGCCATCAATAAGAACAACATCCCCAGCGCCAGCCAAGCCGGAGATCGTAGCGAGATTGGCCTGATATCCGGTTGTAAAGACAATACAGGAGTGGCAGTGGTAAAAATCGGCAAATTCCCGTTCAAGAGCGCGGTGTCCACTGTAGCTACCGTTGGCCATGCGTGAACCTGTCGTACCTGTGCCCTCGCTATCGATTGCTGAGTGCGCTGCGGCCAGACACTCGGACGCGAAGGTAAGCCCGAGATAGTTATTCGTACCCAGGAATAGTATGCGGCGATCGCCAATTCTCGCCTCGGTCGAAGAATAAACCTCTTCTATAGGTGTGCCAAAAACGTCAATACCCTCGGGTAGCAGGGCTTTTCTCGTCGCAGCAACGGCATCAAGCTTATCTAGCAAACTCATTATTGTGCGGACTTTATTCGGTGGATTAAATTCGCAAGCTCTTGAACAGTCTGCACATCCGCAAGCGCATTAAGCGGAACGGAAATGTCAAACTCATCTTCAATTTCCATAACTAGATTCAGCAATTTGACAGAGTCGATCGCAAGCTGATGAATGAGATCAGTCTGCGGTGTGATTTGCGCGTCGGGCTCACAAAATTGCTTAAGGTGATGGCAAAGTTTCTGCAGAACATCGGTGTAATCGCTCGCCATGGCTGCTCGGTTTGAATTGAATTATTTGTTAGAAATTATACCGCTTGAGGCAAGGCATCACGCAGTCGGACCGAGGGCCGCCAACCGGGAAGCGCCTGGGTTAGAGGCGTTATATCGCAAATCCAGTTGGGATGCTGTAATTCTCTGACTTTACCCGGGGTCAACATTGGGGAATAGCGTAGCAACCGCGCCGACCATAAATTAATGGTCGCGACCAACCAAACAAGTGACGCCGGGAAGAAGATACAGTGTACGGGCCGTTTCCAGACTTCCTGCGCAATTACCGCTACAGATTGACCATTGTAGCCTCCGGGCGTCCCATCATCAAGTTCATAGACGCCTTGCACGGGATTTTTAGTGGAAAGCCAACAGGTAATAGCCGCCACCAAATCATTAACGTGTAGTAAACCGAAGCGCATCCCGCTTTGCCCCACCATCGGCAACAGGCCGCGGCGGGTTGCTCTGAAAAGTGGGCTCATTTCTTTATCGCCTGGGCCATAGACGGCGGTCGGACGAAAAACCGCATATGGCATCCTTTGCGAGTGGTCAATAACCAACTGCTCAGCCATGCGCTTACTGGCCGCGTACCAGGAAAGCTCTGGTTGTCTGGCAGCCAAGGAAGATATGAGGAGAAAACGAGGCGGTGAACTTTGCTCTATTGAGGCACGCACAAGATTGCCCGTGCCGTCCACATTAGTATGAATGAAATCTTCGAGAGAGCTACCGCGAACCTGCCCCGCGCAATGTACAACAGCAGATACACCCTCGACAAGGTTCCGCAGTGCCTGATGGTTATCTAAATCACCTTCAATCCATTGCGTAACTTCGTCGCCAACCCGCGGACGCCTGGTCAAGGCCTTGACCTTCCACCCTTCACTGATCAGTGACTGTAGCAGAACATGACCAATAAAGCCGGTGGCGCCGGTCACGGCCACCCAGGACCCTGACATATGCTGGTTATTTTTCCCCGGACTCAGCGGATAGCTGGTCAGTCGGTTGTGTCCGCTGTATGAAACCCTGGCGTGCAGCAAAACGCGATAGCTTACCTGAGGAAGTGCGAGGCAAAGTATGCGGCGAGACCAATTCGACCAGGCAATTAACGCCAAACGCCATATATACAAGACGTTGCAACCGGTTGGTGAGAGATTGGCGATCTGCTACCGAAGTCAGACGACATTCTATGACCAAAACGATCGTTGTAATATCATTAGAATCGGTTATACCAAAGGCGGAGGCTTCCCGTGTTCTCACCTCAGGTTGAAGCTCGGCGAGTTCTTCTATGTCTTGTGCGCGGATATTGCGCCCGTTAACGATGATTACATCTGTACGACGGCCAGTGACATAAAGATCGCCCTCAAACAGGAAACCAAGATCACCTGTATCCAACCAGTTTCCAGGTTGGAGCGTTTTTTCAGTATCTTCCGGATTGTTGAAGTAGCCTGTCATAATACTGCTACCCTGCACCAGCACGCTGCCCACTTTCAAATCAGACAATTCCTGTCCGCCATCATCCACGACCTTGACTGTGTGCTCTGGCAAAGGTCGCCCACAATTTACGAATTCGCTATATTTCCTGCCCTCCACCTGCAGCCGGACCGCAATTTTTTTGTCAACCAGGGTCCCAGCGTCTACTTGGATGCTCTGAAAACCTTTTCCAATCTGTGAAAAAGTTACGGCAAGCGTTGATTCCGCCAGTCCATAGCAAGGAAGAAAGGCACGCGCATCAAAGCCCGCAGGCCCGAATTTATCTGCGAAATTTCTCAAGGTATCAGGACGGATCATCTCGGCACCGACACCTGCCGCTCTCCAACTGCTGAGATCAAGGTCTTCCAAATCGGAATCACGGACCCGCAAAGTGCAGAGCTTGAGGCCAAATGGCTGACTAAACGCCACGGTAGCACGGTTTCGGCTAATCAGTCGCAACCACTGCAGAGGCCGGATTGCAAAATCACGGGTAGCCAGATAGTCGACCGAAACTTGCGCCACCATGGGGGCCATCACCATGCCCACCAGTCCCATATCATGGTAGAACGGTAGCCATGATGCGCAGCGGTCGCCAGCGCGTATTTCCAGGCCGTGCCGAACAATACCCTGTAAATTGCTCATCAATGCGCGTTCGGTAATAATTACTCCACGCGGAATGCGAGTGCTGCCCGAGGTAAATTGAAGGTAAGCGATTTCTTCAGGGGTATTTACGGGTAGCGCTATATCGGAAACTGCGAATTTTCCGAGTTGTTCCGGAGTGCCGACCCAGCGTAATTCCTGCGATCCTTCTGCAGCTTCGCTCAGAAAATTAATATAATCCACATTGGCTATGGCGGCGCTTGCCTGACCTGCGTCAAGCATCCCCCGCAGCTGCTGAACATATACTGCATGACTGCCAAGATTGACCGGTACCGGCATCGCAAAAGGAACCAATCCAGCATAGCGGCAGGCAAAAAACAGCTCTACAAATTCTGGGGTGGTATCGGCAATAATGGCGACGCGATTACCGCTCGTCAGGCCCATGCCCATCAAGCGCCGGGCTGAGATCTGGGCGTTTTGCCTTAACGCCCGATACGGGAGGATCGAGCGTAGGTTGCCCTTGGCATCATAAAAATTAAATCCCGCGACGCCGCCTGCCGCATATTCCAAGGCAGCGCTCAAGGTTTCAAAATCAGCTAATCGTTGATCTTGAGTGTTGTACGTCGGTGTTGGGGTTATTACTATTGGCGACTCGTTTAATAACCGAGGATCAAACGCTTGCGTTAGCGGAGCGTTCAACTTCGCTATTGTTGAACTCAAGGTCTTCCCCTCCAAATTAATGGTCTAATCATCTTTTTGTAATGTAAGTAATCCGGTCCGAAATACAGTAGTTCTGATTAACAACAGTTTACCGCTCGGGCTCGGAATGCTCAGCTTGAATTTGAATCTGTATTAATTAAATACCAGGAGCTCAAGTGCTCTACCAAGATCAGTAACAGACGACACGTTGGTTGACTTCGCTGCCAACGCATTGCTATCCGCCATATCCATATAGCCTTAATGCCACTATTTGAGTCGTGTCAGGCATCGTTTAAATAAATTGCAGACCTTCCTTGAGACAGCAAGATCGACAGGTTCCATTCTGTACGAGTTAGCGGCCAATATAAAGAGATTTTGGAGAATAGAAGAGAAATGTGTCGTTTTTTTGCAACACTACTCGAACCTGCGTCTTCGATTGGACTAGCCGCACTTGGCCTAGACCTCTTCAGCAGGCATTCTACATGAATACGATCGCCAAATGGACGAGCGATTTCATCTTCGTAGTGCGGGCTTCAGCCTGTCGGCAGGTTGTTCATCACAGGCTTATGGAAGGGAATGGGGTGGGTAGCGGGAGAAACTCAGGTTTCCTGATCGTGATAAGCGCAGATAAGTCTGAGTCCGCAGCAGGTCGCTTTACGCTTCTACCCATGCCTTGGCATCGGTGTAGTTACCGAATACTCTGATGTCAGCATCAACGAATAGATTGGATACCCAAGCGCCCCAAGCCTGCCACTGGTTCTCAGTAATTATTGCAACCCGGTTAAATTCACTGCCGTGGGCGCGGATGAATTTGAGATCTTCCCATGCGACGTCGACAGTATAGCCCAGCATATCGCGCCAATCGAACAGCACATTCACTTTGCTGTCGCGCCTGGATTTGTAGAGTACCTGCTCTTCGAATTGCTTATAGTCAGCCAAGGTAAATTCACCGAAAACAGCAACACTGATTAAATTGTCAGCTTCCTGAATGGTAATCATAGGGTAATCTCAAAAAAACATGCAAAATCAATCAGCGGCAAATTCACAGTTTCACAGTTACTTTATGTACGGCCCGATTTCGCGTCGCACAAATTCATGGAAATGAACCATACCATCTTCCATGGGTGACTGATAGGGGCCTGTTTCATTGATTCCCTGCTCATATAGCGCGCGACGTCCGGCTGTCATCAGTTTGCAGATTTCGTCGTCTTCAACCGCGGTTTCGTGATAGGCGGCCTGTTCCGCTTCAATAAATTCACGTTCGAACAAGACAATATCTTCAGGATAATAAAACTCGACCACGTTGGTGCAGCGCTCTGTTCCTGACGGAACCAGCGTACTTATAATCAGTACATGCGGGTACCATTCTAACATGATGTTTGGATAGTAGAGCATCCAGATCGCACCATACCTCGGTATTTTTCCTGCGGTCTGACGCAATAGTTGCTCATGCCATTTAGCATAGACCGGAGTGCCGGGACGAGTAAGCGCATCATTTACACCCACAGTCTGCACGTTGTACCGCTCTGCAAATTCCCATTTAAGTTCAGTGGTATTGATGAAGTTGCTCAAGCCAGGGTGATACGACTCGACGTGATAGTCTTCCAGGTAAACCTCGATGAAAGTTTTCCAGTTGCAGGCATATTCTTCTATCTGGACCCGCTCCAGTACATGGCCCGAAAAATCGAAATCCTTGAGAACGCTCAGGGGCGCCAGATCGCGCGCGATATTTCTCTTGCCTTCAAATAGCAACCCGTTCCAATTCTGCAGCGGGGTACTGCCAAGGTTGAGGCAGGGATTTTTCGAAAAATTGGGAGCACCCAGCAGCGTACCGCTCATATCGTAAGTCCATCGATGTATGGGGCAGACAATGTTTCTGGTATTGCCGCGGCCCTTCAGCAGCAGAGATTGCCGGTGCCGACAAACATTGGACAGGAGTTCAATGCCACCTTTGTTACGCACCAGAAATTTGGCATTACTCATCCATTCCCGCACATAATAGTCGCCCACATTCGGCAGCATGATTTCATGGCCGACATAACCAGGCCCCTGGTCGAACAAAAGGTGTTTTTCCAGGTCGAGAATGTGCGGGTCAAGGTACCATTCAACCGGCAGTTGAGTCGGCGCCAGTTGGAAAACATCAACGAGATCGGCCATATTTCGTTACTTTTAGATCTTTTGAGGAATAAAAAAGATAGTTGAAAGATAAAAAACACTGAATAAACGCATTGGGCAAAGTGGAAAGCGCTTGCTCTCTTGCTGAAACGCTTATAATTGCCGCTAAAAGATCGTTTTTGAGGGAAAGTTTCTTGGATTTAATTGACCTGACCCCGCTTATTGCGTTATTTTTGTAGCTTGCCCGCAATATACATAACTTGCGACAATGTGTTTATCATGACAAAGCCCGCTAACCCCGTCAAATTTTCACGGCCCGAAAGTTTCGAAGCCGCATTGACAGAATTGGAAGCTATTGTAATAGAAATGGAAGCAGGACAAATGCCCCTCGAAATATCACTCGAAGCTCACAAACGTGGCGCAGAGTTGCTACAATACTGCCAATTAAAACTACAGGATGCGCAACAACAGGTACGCCTTCTTGAGGCCGACACACTGAAAAATTTCTCCCCGTCCGGTATCGATGACCGCTGATTTCCAGGATTGGGCGAGGAACCGCCAGGTACGCATCGAAAATTCCCTGCAGACCTTGCTTCCCGCCGCAAACGTTGCTCCCGAACGTCTGCATGACGCCATGCGCTATACCGTTTTGGGTGGAGGCAAGCGTGTGCGACCGTTGCTTGCCTTTGCGGCAGGAGAGCTGAACAAGGCGGATGAAGAGCGGGTGACGATTGCCGCGGCCGCAGTAGAACTGATACATGCCTATTCACTGGTGCATGACGATTTGCCATGCATGGATAACGACGTGTTGCGGCGGGGTAAGCCTACTTGCCATATCGAGTATGGCGAGGCCATTGCACTGCTGGCGGGCGATAGCTTGCAAAGCCTCGCCTTTCAATTGTTGGGCGAGCATTGCTTGGCTGATACCCCGAAAATGCAATTGGAAATGGTTAGGCATCTGGCGCAAGCGTCGGGTTCTCGCGGCATGGCGGGGGGGCAAGCCGTTGATCTTGCCAGCGTCGGAAAGACATTGAGTCTGCCGGAACTGGAGTTTATGCATATTCATAAGACCGGAGCGCTTATTCGGGCTGCTGTAATGCTTGGCGCCGGTTGCGGTAGCAGTTTGAACGAGAGCCAGTTGATGAGTCTTGATCATTTCGCGAAGTGTATCGGCCTTGCGTTCCAGGTAGTGGACGACGTGCTCGATGCAGAAGCGACTACCGCGACATTAGGTAAAACTGCCGGCAAGGATGCCGAAAATAATAAGCCAACGTACGTGAGTATCCTCGGAAGCACCCGAGCGCGCGAACTGGCTGAAGAGTTGCGGCGCGACGCATATCGGTCGCTGGATGCTTTTGGCGCAACGGCGGGACGGTTGCGGCAAGTAACCGACTTCATCATCCAGCGGGAGTTTTGACCCGTATTTTCTTCGGTAAAGAATACTATAATTTTCAAGGTTTAAATGTATCCACTGCTTGATACCATCACTACCCCTTCAAAGTTGCGAAGGCTGGAACGCAAGATGCTGCCGCAACTTGCCGACGAGTTGCGGCAGTTCCTGGTTGAATCCGTTTCTAAAACCGGCGGGCATCTGTCTTCCAATCTCGGTACGGTTGAACTGACCATAGCCCTGCACTATGTTTTTAACACACCCAACGACCGCCTGGTATGGGACGTGGGCCATCAGACTTATGCCCATAAAATTCTTACCAGTCGTCGTGAGGGTATGAGCCGACTACGCATGCGGGGCGGTATAGCAGGATTTCCCCGGCGTGACGAAAGCGAGTACGACGCCTTCGGTACGGCTCACTCCAGCACCTCCATCAGTGCTGCTTTAGGTATGGCGGTAGCAGCACAACGCGAGGGTAAAGGGCGATGCGTGGTTGCAGTGATTGGCGACGGCGCCATGAGTGCAGGTATGGCGTTCGAAGCCCTGAACAATGCGGGCGCGATGGACACCAATTTATTGGTGATTCTCAATGACAACGACATGTCGATTTCGCGTCCGGTAGGCGCACTCAACAATTATCTCGCAAGGCTCATGTCAGGTCAGTTTTATGCGACGGCACGCCGCGCCGGGGAAAAAATGCTGGGCGTTGTTCCACCCGTGCTTGAACTTGCGAAGCGCGCCGAAGAGCATGTAAAAGGCATGGTGACGCCTAGTACGCTATTTGAAGAGTTCGGTTTCAACTATATCGGCCCCATTGATGGTCATGATCTTGACGTGCTGGTTGGCACGCTCAACAACATCAAGCATCTTGAGGGCCCTCAGTTTCTGCATATCGTAACGCGCAAAGGCGCAGGCTATAAGGCGGCAGAGGAAGACCCGATTCTTTATCACGGCGTAACCAAGTTTAATCCGGATGCCGGTATTATTCCCAAAGCCGCAGGCAAGCCGTCATATACGCAGATTTTTGGAGACTGGCTGTGCGACATGGCTGCAATGGACCAGCGTCTGGTCGGGATTACGCCGGCGATGCGAGAGGGTTCCGGCTTAGTGAGATTCTCACAGGAATATCCTGATCGTTATTATGACGTTGGTATCGCAGAGCAGCACGCGGTCACTTTTGCCGCAGGCCTGGCTTGCGACGGTTTGAAGCCGGTTGTCGCAATTTATTCAACTTTTTTGCAGCGCGCTTACGATCAGTTGATCCACGATGTCGCTATCCAGAATCTGCCGGTGGTGTTTGCTATCGATCGGGCCGGATTGGTTGGAGCAGATGGCCCCACGCATGCCGGGAGTTTCGATTTAACCTATTTGCGCTGTATTCCCAACATCACCGTGATGACCCCAGCGGATGAGAATGAATGCCGTCAGATGCTTTATACCGCATTTCAGATGGATACGCCCACAGCGGTGCGATACCCCCGAGGCGCGGGAACGGGTATAACACCGCAAACGCAGATGCAGATGTTACCGATAGGTCGGGGTGAGATTCGCCGGGAAGGCGTAAAAATTGCGCTGCTGGCTTTCGGCAGCATGCTTAAACCTTGCCTTGAAGCGGCAGAAGAATTAAATGCTACCGTGGCTAATATGCGTTTTGTCAAACCCTTGGACGATGATCTGGTCGCGTCACTGGCAGCAGACTACGAATTGCTGGTAACGGTCGAAGAAAATACCATCATGGGTGGGGCTGGTAGTGCGGTGATAGAATCCTTGGCAAGCAGGGGCTTCACAGTTCCCGTATTGCAATTGGGTTTGCCCGATGTTTTTATAGACCAGGGTGAGTGCTCTCAAATGCTGGCTGATTGCGGATTGGATAAGGCGACCATCGTCGAGTCCGTCAAAGCAAGATTTTTTGAGTAGTTAACGCAACCGGATGCATATATTTATGCATCAGTGTTCGCTTCCAGGAAAAAATACCCTTCATGAATGATGCGAATTTTCCTATTGCGGATGTGCAGAATGCATTCGATACCCGGCTTATTGCAATTAACAGAGCGGGTATCAGGGCCATTCGTCACCCAATCTCGATAAGAGACAGGGACGGGTCTATCCAACACACCATCGCCGTGTTCAATATGTATGTGGATTTACCGCATAACTTCAAAGGCGTACACATGTCGCGCTTTGTGGAGATACTAAACGGCCACGACCGGGCGATTTCTGTGGAATCGTTCGAAAGCATGCTACAGGCCATGGTAGAGAAGCTCGAAACGGAATCTGGCGACATCGAAATGACGTTTCCTTATTTTGTCAGCAAAATGGCTCCGGTTTCACGCATAAAAAGCCTGCTGGATTATGAGGTAACTTTTATCGGCGAACTGAAAAAAGGAAGCTACCAATTCACCCTGAAAGTTGTTGTACCCGTGACTAGCCTGTGCCCGTGCTCCAAACAGGTTTCCGATTATGGCGCCCATAACCAGCGATCCCATGTGTCAATATCAGTTAGAACCAGGAGCTTCATATGGATAGAGGATCTGGTACGAATGGCGGAGGACCAGGCGTCGTGCGAACTCTATGGATTATTGAAACGTTCAGACGAGAAGTATGTAACCGAAAAGGCTTACGACAATCCGAAATTCGTCGAGGACGTAGTGCGTGACATTGCCGCGATACTGAATCGGGACGGACGTATAGACGCCTATGTGGTGGAATCTGAAAATTTCGAATCCATCCATAATCACTCCGCCTACGCGTTGATCGAGCGAAATAAGTGCGAGAGCTGAGGTTCAATTCAATCAGGAAGTTCGCACATTAACCTGTGTGCTGGAAATGCGGAAGAAATTCCTGTCAATGCTTGCACGAGATTCTTTCAATATTATTCCCCAGCAGTATAAATTGACCTTTTGTGGCCGGAAAGGTATATTATCGCCCTTCCGGGGTGTAGCGTAGCCTGGTAGCGCGCCTGGTTTGGGACCAGGATGTCGGGAGTTCAAATCTCTCCACCCCGACCAATTCATGCTAATCTGAGGCGAAATCCGATTTGAGTGGTGCCCGTAGCTCAACCGGATAGAGCACCAGCCTTCTAAGCTGGGGGTTACAGGTTCGATTCCTGTCGGGCACGCCATAAGCTATCTCTTTAGCGATTGGCGCCTGAGCATCAAACTATGCATTATTTTTATCGGATGGTGGCTGTAGCTCAGTGGTAGAGTCCCGGATTGTGATTCCGGTTGTCGTGGGTTCGATCCCCATCAGCCACCCCAAATATATCTCTGCTTCGCATTATCTCTAGTCATCATGGTTATGCACACTGACTGATCCCTACAGTCAGGCACCTGCCAACCTTCACGGATACAAAATATCTTCCAGCAACGCGACCAACTGTGGTACAGGTAACTGTATCGCGTATCCTCACGCGCCTTCTTACCGAAAAAGACCGATAGTTAAGCAAGAGCTTGGCGTCTAAATCTGGCTTAGATGTCTTAGCAGCCTGCCGCACTTAGAGGAATTCAGCTGCAAAAACGACAGGCCCGTTCATATTTCGCCGCTTTTTCAGCCAAATAGAATCAAAATCCTTAAAACATCCCCTCATCCAGTCATTTTTTTTCTGCGATTCTTCAAAGCCCGACAGGATGCTAGAAGCTACACAGATATGGCATGTACTTTATATGGATAGCGCCATCAGCCACCCATGAATCTACGTCTTAAATAGACGCAATCGCATTCCTCGAAGGAATCTCGATGAACGACAGCTAAATATCATCCACTTTGTGCAACACGGATAAGCGAACCCACCTCGTCCGGCTCCAACCCACAAAAAGCAATCTTAATCGGTAAGAGGCAAAACGTCTCCTTTTAGAGACTCTAAATTATCATAATAAACATATAGTTATGTTTGAGTAATAAATAATCAATACGCTTTGGCGACATTAATGCGCCAACATGCCGCGCTAAGCGACTGATTTAAAGGGTTAATTAGGTTGGCACGAATCATGCTTATCTTAGTAAGGGGTAAGCCGTCTTCCGCAATTATCGTGTGATCAAAGAGCGAGTTTACAGATTGAATGCACCTCTTGTAGAGAGAGAGAGTTCCAAGTAAGCGAACTCGGCCACCAGCATAAAAGATACGCTGGGCCGCTATGCTCCGGGGAATGCTATGTTCGCTGTCGCACAGACTAAATGAGGCGGATAGAGAAGTATAAGAGGCTTATGTCGATGTATTAAAGGCGGATTAGTCAGGTTTTTTTAGTCTACCGAATATTGAACTCTAAAAGATCCACTGGTCGTCGCGTCAGTTAGAGCGAATGGCTTAAAAAGCATCGCGATGTGACTGGTAATACGGAACGCGTGCCAATATCGGTACTGGAACAACCTGATCTCCCGATAACCGCTAGCTCAATAGAATGAATTCATGGCGGTGTTGATTTAATTATCAGGATCTGACCACCGGAAGCATCCCTGTAGAAATGGCAGCTTCGAACCCTGAGTAGGATTACATAACAATTTGTAATTTCCACATCCATTTGAGTCGGTTGGTAACGACATGCTATTGAGAGCGATTTGGAATTCTTGAAGAGCTCAATCAAATCTAACCCATCTAAATAATAAATAGTTTACTCATTCACGACATGGGTTTTTTCTCCTCACTCTCTGCTGATCACCTTCAGCGCTACTTCCGAATCGTCCAGGAAGGATTAGCGGTGCGCCAGCATTTCGATTTTCTCAGATGGCTTCAGGGAGATTTACAGCATTATCTTCCCCATGAAATCATGCTCGTCGCCTGGGGTGACTTCCACTCGAATTCCATTCGGCACGACATTATTTCCGCTTTACCGGGTGTTAGAACCGCCCAATCAGAACCGGCAAGTCTTTCTCCATTGTTGCGGACGCTTTATAACCGCTGGGTCGAACTTGGCAGAATGCCATGCACGTCAACCATTTGCAAAGGCGATACCGGTGAGTCCGATATTTTTGGCGGTAAAAGCGTCGCGACAGGCGCCTTTGGCAGAGCTTTGCAAGGCATGCATTCATCACTTTCGCACGGCATCAGCGACAAGCGTGGCCATAATGATTGCCTATACGTAATTTTCAGCTCGGAAGATAATCTTGATGATTCCACGCTCAGTACGATGGAACTACTATTGCCATATCTTGACGCTGCCTTGCGCAGAATTACACCTCTGCCGCAGTGCTCCTACCTCCGGCCGCTTCTGACGGACTCGCTGGAAAGCGAAAACCACAGGCTGAGCGAGCGCGAAATTGAAATAATGAACTGGGTAAAGAAGGGTAAAACCAATGCCGAAATAGGCAGCATTTTGAGTATTAGTTCTTACACGGTAAAAAACCACTTACACCAGATTTTTAGAAAGCTTGACGTCTATAATCGCATGCAAGCCGTTTCCAAAGTGGAGCGCAGTCCGAGCCATGGCTGAAGTTCATCCCACATTTTCCGCCTCGACAGTTTTCGCGCGTAATGCGCCGGTGCCGCTTGGCAACAACATGCTTAGAGCTGTCGAGGCTATCCTCGATCCCGCGATACTGACACTTTCGCTCTGGCTTGTAAGTATAGCTATCGTGGGAGAATTGCGTCCGCCCTACCTGATTCTTGCAGTTATCGTTTTTTCGATTACCTTTCCAGGAACCTCGCGTCTGCAAACGTCGAAGAAGCTACTGATATTCAATGTCCTCTATAGTTGGTTCTGGGTGGCCTTGCTGCTGTTCTTTCTGGGTCTTGCTACCGGCTACATAGCTGAATTCTCCAATGAGGCACTGATAACCTGGCTGTGGGTGGCCCCCTTGAGCCAGATCGGCGCCCAACTCGCATTGCGTTCCGCTGCTCCCTATTTGCTCATGCTGCAAGGCCCCCCGCAACGTGCCATCATTGTCGGCATGAACGAGCAGGGGGTTGCGCTTGCTACTCGAATTCATGAAACACGCTACTCAAAAATTGCACTGTCCGGTTTTTTCGACGACCGGAGTCAGAGCAGGCTATATCAAACGGAACACAATTCATTGCTTGGCAGGCTTCGCGAACTTCCCCAATTCGTCAAGGAAAACCGTATCCAATTTATTTACCTTTCGCTCCCCATGGCCTCGCAGCCGCGCATTTTGCATATTCTCGATGAGCTGAAGGACACCACAGCCTCGATATATTTCGTGCCGGACATGTTTATTACCGATCTTATCCAAGGCCGAAGCGACTCAGTTTGCGGCACGCCAGTTATCTCCGTATGCGAATCGCCTTTCACGGGCTCTAACGGGATCGTCAAGCGGGCAAGCGACATAATTCTCTCTTTGATCATACTTACATTGATCTCGCCGCTCTTGTTGCTCATCGCCGCCGGGATAAGGCTGGATTCACCCGGTCCCATTATTTTTAAGCAGCGCCGTTATGGTCTGGATGGAGAAGAAATCCTTGTCTATAAGTTCCGGTCGATGCGTGTCTGCGAGGACGGTGATACCATCCGGCAAGCGGAGAAGGGGGACAGCCGCATCACGCGCATTGGCGCTTTTTTACGCAAGAATTCGCTGGATGAATTGCCACAGTTTGTTAACGTTCTGCAGGGCCGGATGAGCATCGTCGGGCCGAGGCCTCATGCGGTGGCGCACAACGAAATCTACCGCAATTTGATAAAAGGTTATATGATCCGCCACAAGGTCAAGCCTGGGATTACCGGTTGGGCTCAGGTCAACGGTTACCGTGGTGAAACTCGAACGCTCGAAAAGATGCAGGCACGTATTGATCATGATCTCGATTATTTGCGCAACTGGTCTTTGCGGCTAGATCTGCATATCATTTTGAAGACCGTCATGCTAGTTCTCAAAGATCGGGCTGCCTATTGAATTCAAACTCTGCTGCAATACTCTTGTCATCTCTACTGTCTGGAAACGCGGCTTGCCCTACCTTCCAAGCTCTCCAGGTGATACCCTTGCAATATCTGATGTCGTCAGGAAGACAAAGAATTAAAAGAAAATGTTGCTGCTGACTTTTTCCCATCACAACAGCCGGAGTGGTAACCGTTGGCTTGCGGTTACCGCTTATCTGTTTTTATTACTGATACCGCAGCTTACAAATGCGGCCCCGGGAGATACATTCAACGCGACTGTTGGCACCACGGTCATGTATGACACCAATGTCTTCCGTTTATCGCCTCTCATCGATCCGGCTTTGGTACTCGGGGTACCTGCTAGATCCGATCAGATCATAACGTCAACATTCATGCTTAACCTGAACAAGGTCTATTCAATGCAGCGGTTTGAGGCCAATGGCAGCCTCGTCGATAACCGCTACAACAATTTCGATTTTTTGAACTTCCTCGGAAAAAACTATACGGCAGCCTGGCATTGGTACGCAACCCCTTATCTTCATGGCAGATTGAGCGGGTCTCACAGCGAGGCGCTTAACAATTTTGCCAATTTGACGGGTTTCGCCAACTCAACCACTCAAAATCTGCGCACCAATGACAATTATCATTTTGAGGGAATTTTTGAAATTGACAGGTCTTGGCACCTTATCGGTGGCCTTGACCACAGCGTAACGAAGAACAGTAAAATTACCGTGCAGGACTTTAACAACCAAATTTCTTCAGTTGAAGGCGGCATTCGTTATACCCGCCCGTCGGGAGCGTCGCTTACTTATAAGGTAAGGAGTGGACGTGGGGAATTCATCAATAGACCACAGCCCATCGAAGCGAGCCTCTTCGATACCCGCTTCGATGAGATGGAACACGACCTACGTATGTTATGGCCAGTTACTGGCAAAACTTCAATCGACGCGCGTGTAGGATACCTGTCGCGTGAACATAAACACTTTCCTCAGCGTGATTTTGCGGGTTTCGTGGGCAATTTCAATCTGAACTGGGCAATGACGGGCAAAGTTCGCGTTACCGCCAGTTGGGCGCGCCAGCTTTCCAATTATCAAACTGTTGCGTTCGCCTTCCTGAATCCAAATTTTCAGCGGTTCTCCAGCAGTTTCGTAGTGAACAATCGTTTTTCGATAGTTCCTTTATGGCAAATTACAGAAAAAATCGCCTTGCGCATGCGCTATGATTATGTTCTAACTGATTTTCACGGCGCAATCGTTTCACTTCCGACTGATAGTCGCAGTGACTCAATGCACTCCGGCCTCGTCGCTTTGGATTGGCAACCTTTGAAAATACTTTTCCTAAGTGCTGCTTTCCATCGCGACAGACGTACGTCGAATCTGCGGGGCTTCGACTTTGACAGTACCGCGGGCAGTTTTACAGCAAAACTTAATTTCTGACCCTCACGTGTTCAAAAAGATATAGAAAAGTGCGCACGGTTACTATATTCGTCTGCCGCCCCTCGGGCTTTGGTTGGATAACTCCTCAACCTGATGAGGCACCGCCAGTTATACAAATTCCGCTAGTGCATATGGACTATTGCGCGGAAAGCGCTAACTCGCTACCTTGCAGTAGCCAAAGTGATGTATATGATTAATTGCGCCAGCCCGGAATGCCGGAGGTTGACGCGGTTTAGTTTATTCGCCTCGGTTGCTCAAGTATTCTTGTGAGGCCATCGAATTTGTATTCAGAAACGAATTGACGACGGGTGGCTTCGTGTATATTCTTTTTATTACGCGCCCCTCTTATTTCTGGCAATCGCGGCCTTGATATTGCCTCGAGCAGTGACGGTGTAATGTAATGTTATATATCTAAAATGCATCTGTAATTTTTACCGAAACTCGGCCTATCGTTCTTATTCTCGATGGTATTAGTTGATGGTTGCTCGATTGCAGGACGTGCTATCCAAGTTTTGAACATTGTTGATATTCCTCACTCAAGCCCACATGAAACTCAGCCAAAAAAAAATCATATTGCAAATACTCTCTGCATCGCTGGCGCTGGCGCTGGGTGCGTGCGGCAGCAAAGACACCGAAAAGCCTGCCAGTCAGATTGCGGCTAAAGTCAATTCCGGGGAAATCTCCGTTCACCAGATTAACTACATACTCTCTCGGGCGGGTGCCAATGCTGGCACGCCTGAAACAGCGCCTAAAATCCGCCGTCAAATTCTCGATCGGCTCATTGATCAGGAATTGGCGGTTGAACAAGCCGTTGCGAAAAAACTCGACCGTTCGCCTGATATTCTTATGGCTGTCGAAAACGCTCGTCGTGAAATTCTTGCTCGGGCATATATTGAGCAAGTCACCGCGGAAATGGCGAAGCCGACGGTTGATGAAGCAAAGCAATATTACGTTGACCATCCCCAGCTCTTTGCCGAGCGCCGCATTTACAACATTCAGGAAATTGTGGTTCCGTTAAATGCCGGGGTAGACACGGAATTGCGCGAAATGCTTGATGCGGGGAAATCGATGGAAAACATCGCCGATTGGCTCAAGGGCAAGGGGATAAAGTTTGGAGGCGGTAGCGCTACACGATCAGCCGAACAGATTCCGCTTGAACTGCTGCCTAAAATACACCCGCTTAAAGTTGGCGACGGGTTGATTATCAAAGGGCCACAATCCATCACCGTGATGCGACTTGCCGCTTCGCAATCCGTGCCCATACCGGAAGCCGCCGCGCTGCCGCGTATCCAACAGTTTCTGGGTAACCAACGTGCGGCGGAAGCTGCCACGCAGGAACTCAAGGGGCTTAAGGAGAAAGCTAAAATCACTTATATGAGTGGATTTTCTGACACGGATGGCAACATGGCATCACAATCCGGAGCTCCAGCAGCGAGCCCCGTAAAATCCGACGTTGACATTGGTATCGAGAAAGGCGTTGCGGGTTTGAAATAACATCTCATTTAATTAGCAAATGCTTAAAGGAAATATGACAGTATGACCAAGACCTTGATAAGGCTACTCGCATTTTTATTTACTCTGCTATCTGTGAGTGCGTACGCGCAACAACATATTCTCGACTATCCCCTCGGGCCGGGAGATATCGTACGCATCCAGGTTTTCCAGAACCCTGATCTAACGACCGAAACCCGTGTGTCCGAGAATGGCTCTATTACGTACCCACTCGTCGGCGCTGTCGAAGTCGGCGGGCTTGCTGTCGCTGCTGCAGAGCGAAAGATTGCTGCCGCACTCAAAAATGGCGGCTTCGTCAGGCAACCCCAAGTAAACATCGTCATCCTGCAAATGCGTGGCAGTCAAGTAAGCGTACTTGGCCAGGTCAACCGGCCTGGGCGTTTCCCGCTCGAAACGCTCAGCCGGGTAAGCGACATGCTTGCCGCTGCCGGCGGAGCGACGCCAACGGGTGACGACTTCGCCATCGTTACAGGTTTACGAGACGGCAAACCCTTCCGAAAAGTGATAGATATTCCGGCACTCTACCTCGCGGAAAAATCGGATGAAGATATCATTCTCGCGGGGGGAGACACAATTTATATCCATCGTGCCCCCGTATTCTATATTTATGGTGAAGCTCAGCGCCCGGGCGCCTATCGTATCGAGCGCGGCATGACGGTCATGCAAGCCTTGGCTCAGGGTGGCGGCCCAACGGTGCGGGGCAGCGAGTGGTGGTTGCGCCTTCACCGGACAAACGCCGAGGGGGTAGTGGAAAGACTCTCTCCTGAAATGACCGATTCGGTACAGCCGAACGATATTATTTACGTTCGGGAAAGTATCTTCTAATAATGGTCGACGCGTAATGACCCTTCTACAATTCCTGCTCATTCTCCGCGCGCGCTACAAGGTAGCCGCGCTTACGCTACTGATTACGGTGGCTGCCACCTTTTTTATCAGCCTGCTGTTACCCAAGCAGTACACTGCTACCAGCGCCGTAGTAATCGATGTCAGATCGCCTGATCCTGTTGCCGGCATGATCATGCCAGGGCTGGCAACGCCCGCATACATGGCGACACAGGTGGATATAATCACCAGTGACCGTGTGGCACAGCGTGTGGTCAAGCTGCTGCGTATGGACGAAAGCCCCGCTATACGGGAACAATGGATGGATGCCACGGAGGGTGAAGGGGACTTGACGATTTGGTTGGCTGACCTGCTCAAGGAAAAGCTTGAGGTCAGACCTTCACGTGAAAGCAACGTAATCAACATTGAATTCAGCGGCATCGAGCCCAGCTTTGTTGCAACCGTGGCAAATGCCTTTGCGCAGGCTTACATCGACGTTCACCTGGAGTTGAAAGTCACACCCGCCCGCCAATCTGCCACCTGGTTTGAAGACCAAACCAAAATGGTGCGTGAGAAACTGGAAAAAGCGCAGGCGGCACTCTCGGCATTCCAGCAGAAGACCGGCATCATCGCTACCGACGAGCGACTTGATCATGAAACTGCCAAGCTCAACGAATTGTCTGCCCGATTGACGAACGTGCAGGCTGAAACTTCGGATAGCAGCAGCAAGCGTAAATCTGCCGCCAATTCCGAAACGCTGTTTGAAGTTATGCAAAGCCCAGTGATCAATATGCTTAAATCGGACATTGCGCGCCTCGAGGCCAAACACCACGAAAGCAATGTTAATCTCGGCGTAAACCATCCGCAAACGAAACGTACGGAAAGTGAACTTGCCTCGCTCAGGAGGAGGTTGGCTAGCGAAACCCGGCAAATCTCGGACAGTATCGGTACCTCCTACGAGGTAGGTAAGCAAAAGGAAAAAGAACTGCTTGAAGCGATGGAGTCTCAAAAAAAACGTATACTCGAGCTCAACAAGGAGCGCGATGAAATCGCCGTCCTTAAGCGTGATGTTGAAGCTGCCCAGCATACGTTTGACGGTGTGAGCCAGCGTTCTGCTCAAACCCGTCTCGAAAGCCTATCGGCTCAGACCAACATCGCGATTCTGAATCCAGCCACGATACCAACCAAACACTCGCGGCCCAGAATTTTCCTCAACGTTCTAATCTCCATTTTCCTCGGTACGTTACTCGGTGTAGGGATTGCCTTGATGCTTGAACTCGGCAGACGTCGCGTACGCTCATCAGAAGATCTTATTCAGGCCATCGATCTACCAGTACTTGCGGTGATTTCCAGCAGACCAGTGCAAAAAATTCCCAAGCAGCTTGGCCCGGTAGCCAGTTAATATCTAAAACGGAACCAGATCATGAAACCCGTAAGCGCTAGCCTCCCGATCATCAAGCGGAATCAGACCGCGAAACCCGGCGAGTCTTCAATTTACGGTAAAGCGCAGGTCAACGGCAATGGTAGTTCAATAGGGGCCATCCTGGTCGATACGGGACGTCTCTCCGCCGAGAACGCGGACCGCGTTCTCCGGTTGCAGATAGAGCAGGGCAAACGCTTTGGCGACACCGCCATTGAGCTGGGCCTGCTTACGGAGGATGACGTCCGTTTTGCACTCTCCCGTCAATTCAATAACCTTTACCTTCCGGCAGGGGATAACAGCCTCAGCTATCAACTGGTAGCTGCCTATAAACCGTTCAGCCCGATCGTCGAGAAGCTGCGCGCTTTGCGTAGTCAGCTTATGCTACGGTGGTTCGATAGTGATGCGAGGTTGAACTCCCTCGCTATCATGAGTCCCGGCATAGGGGAAGGACGCAGCTTCATTGCTGCAAATTTGGCTGTTGTCTTCTCGCAACTAGGAAAACGCACTTTACTCATCGACGCAAATCTGCGTGCACCGCGTCAGCATGAGCTATTCAAGTTAGGCAACAACGCTGGTTTATCCAGTATGCTGGCAGGTCGTATCGGGATCGAGGCGATTGCGCGTGTACCCTCGTTGCTGGGGCTTTCCGTGTTGCCAGCAGGTGCCGTACCGCCCAATCCGCAAGAACTGCTCGGCCGAACTGGTTTTCCCGAATTATTGCAATCGGTGGTCCGTGATTTTGACGTTGTCATTATTGACACGCCTGCCGCGCACGAATACGCCGAAGCTCAGATTATTGCGGCGCGCGCATCAGCTGCCCTCATAGTTGCCCGTAAAGATCGAACATCAGTCCCACAAACCATCGAGCTGGTCCGTAGCCTCCAGCAAACGGGCACAACGCCCGTGGGGTCGGTGCTGAACGAATTCTGACTGAAGGAAAACGAAGGATAAAGCCTCGCTTGCAATCGGCAACAAAAGCGACCAGTCCAAGTCTTGACAGTAGTCTGCAAGTGCTTCAAGCATTTTTACAGGAGGCAATCATGTTCTCCGCAGCTTTCATCAATTCTTTCTCTTTTCCGAGCAGCACGGAAAATTGGACGATAAGAATTTTCCGCTATCATCGAATTTTAGCCCCGCTTTCTGCTCCACAATGCCAGGGTTATCGTGCCGATGAGGCTGCCTGCCATGTCCGCAATAAAGTCGGGCCAACCCGCTTGCCGACCAGGAAGATACAACTGATGCCACTCATCCAGCAATCCGATCAGCAGCGAGCCGAAAAACGCAACAGCCAGACCGCGCCAGTCATGAAATCCACTAGCGAAGCCAAGTGCCCAGGCGAGCAAAGTAAACACGGCGCCATGAAGCAATTTGTCCCATGGCTCCGGCACCAGATTCACGGCAATCGGTTGCGTTCCTCCAATGAACAAGCTACCCATAATCCCGAGCGCCAGCAGCGTGGCTGCAATACGAAGGTGACGGGATAGCGCGTGTTGTAAAAACAAAATGAGTACCAATTTGGCAACTATGTTCAACGGATCATCTGGACAACCCGAAGGCTGGCGCGGTCGGCTGCTCATCTGGCTACCGATTATTGCCGGATTAATCGTACTGTATTTACCTAGTCTGGTCGACCTCTTTCGCGGCATCTGGAGTACCGATCAGCAGGCGCATGGTCCGATTGTACTCGGTATTGCTTGCTGGCTTATTTATCGCAAATGGCCTGAAATGTGGCGCCTGAGCGAAAATCGGTCAGCGGCGCCTTCAGCCGGCTGGCCCATTTTTATCTTTGCGTTGATGCTCTATGTGATTGGCCGTTCGCAAGGCATTCTGCTCATGGAGATCGGTTCAGTCATCTGGATGCTGGCCGCCATACTCCTGCTCATGCGCGGTAGCGCAGCACTCAAGGCGCAATGGTTTCCGCTTTTCTTCATGCTTTTCATGATCCCCTTACCCGCCACGGTGGTGGATGCTCTAACGATGCCGATGAAGATGGCGGTTTCTTATGTAGCTGAAAGCATACTTTTCTGGGCAAACTATCCCATCGCCCGCACCGGCGTCATACTCCAAATCGGGCAATACAAGCTGCTGGTAGCTGACGCATGCGCAGGATTGCATACTCTTTTTACGCTCGAAGCGCTGGGTTTGCTCTACCTTAACATTATCCGGCACGACTCTCTGTTTCGCAACGTTACCTTAGCCATTTTGATCGTGCCCATCTCCTTTACGGCTAACGTTATCCGTGTAATCGTGTTAACGCTTATTACCTATCATTTTGGTGATGAGGCCGGACAGGGTTTTTTACATGGGTTCGCAGGCATGGTGCTCTTCCTTAGTGCCTTGCTATTGATTATTGGGGTGGATTCGCTGTTGCAACTCGGCGTCAAGCTGCAGCGTGGCAGTAATAGGACCTTGAGCGGAGCGTAAGAATGAATCTCCTATTCAGAAATTTCATTCTTTTAGTACTCATGCTCGCGGCCTCAGGTCTCGCACTGGCTCTGCGTCCTACCCAAAAAATTGCGGACCTGGGGCCCGGTATCAATCTAAATACAATGATTCCGCATGCATTCGGAAATTGGAGTGAAGAGCAGCAGAACTCAGTGCAAATGGTAGATCCACAGCAGCAGGAAATGATTGAGAAAATTTATACCCAGACACTCAGCCGTGTTTATAAGGATAACCATGACTACCGCATCATGCTCGCGATCGCCTATGGAGATGATCAAAGGGATTCCATGCAGATGCATTACCCTGAGGTTTGCTATCCTGCACAGGGATTCTCGCTCCAGAGTAAACAAACGGGTACCTTGGCTACCGAGAACGGTTTAATTCCGGTCACGCGTATCCTGACCAATCTCGGCCAGCGGAACGAACCGGTTACTTACTGGACAACGGTTGGTAATCGCGTGTTTCAAGGTGGTCTTCAAAAAAAACTTGCGGAAATGAGCTACGGCCTGAATGGAAAAATTCCAGATGGAATGCTGATACGTGTTTCTTCCATCGATGCTGAAGCACCTCGAGCATATGAGATGCAAGCCCAGTTTATCGATCAGATGCTTGGCGCGTTAACATCTGAACATCGCCAAAAGCTGAATGGCATGCCGGGCTCAGGTCATCAATGAAAGAAATTGTGATTATGGGCGGCATAGCAGCGCACCGCGGCTATTTAATCACCGAAGCCCTGTTCGCGGCGAACCCATCACTCGCAAGATCATTTGCATATCGCACATATCAGGCTTGGCCTGCGGGTTGCCTATACCCCGGCATTCCGTGCGCTAAGAGGTTTGGATACACATCTGCAATGAAGCCCGACATGGCATGGTTGATGTTTCAGCTTATCGCGTCAGGGGCTAAGTAAATGCCTGCGATTTCGCCCGCATTGCCTCATACGAAAGGCGTTTCAATCATGAGCGGGAATTAATCGTGCTGCAACTCACGGTTTTGCCACTCGCTGCATTTGTTCTCGCACTGCTTTTGATCATGGCAATCGTTATCGTGGCGGCGGCCGGATTCCGCTGGCCGGGCCGGATGTTCAGTTATCTAATGCTGTTGATCGCGAGCACGAGCGTAGCGACCACTATCTTATCCGGCCGGGTCCTGACTTTTGTGGATGAAAATCTGGTTGTCTCGTCCGAGGCCGATGTCGGAAGTGCCGTGTCGACAAAGCTGCTTCTTATGGTTGTGATTGGATGCTCCGTGGCGCTCTGTGTGGGGTGGATTCTCAATTTCAGAAATTATAAAACAAGCTTTGACCGTTTTAGTAATAGGGGACTGAAAGCGCCAACCGACATCACCATTGCGTTCATGGTGTTCTACGTTGCATTCAGCGTTTTACCGATTTTATTCGGGCAGCATTATTATTTCCACGTAAACTTGATTTACCCGTTCTTCATATATCTTGCGTTGTTTCTCTGGGCTAGGTTGTCAAGTGCCGATCCGGTTATCGTAGCAAAAAGATGTCTTGGCTTGATAGTATTCTCCAGCTTGATCGCAGCGATAGTCGCTCCCGGACTTGTCATGCAGTCCGGCTATGTTGGGCTGATTCCCGGTTTCGATTTAAGGTTTTGGGGGGTGACATCCCATGCGAACACGCTGGGCGCGGTTGCATGTATGTTTCTCGTGCTGGAGTTGGCCGAGCCGTCAGCTAGGGCATGGCTTAGAACGTGCATACTTGCCGCGGCGGGACTGACGTTGATTTTAACGCAGTCAAAATCATCTATGCTAGCCGCATTCGTAGGTTTTTCCATCATTTTTTGCTGGCGATTATTGAGCCGAACCGATGAAGTCATTGCCGACAGTAAACGCGGCAGCTCAATTCCGATTGGCTTATTCGGTGGTTTCATCATCTTAGTTTCAGTGGTTGGTGCACTCGCAATATTTTTGGATATGGACATTCTGGCCGCACTCGAGGGTCGATTGGATGCACGTGCAGTAGGTCATCTGTCTACGGCAACCGGGCGAACGTTGATATGGGACGCCGCGATTGAGGGAGGATTGGAAAACCCTTTATTTGGGCAGGGGGCAGATTTTTGGGGGCTCAAGAATCGGCTGCGGCTTGGGCTGACAGGTGCTGCCAGCGCGCACAACCTCTTCCTGCAGACATTCAGCCGATCAGGATTCGTCGGGCTTATCGCGTTATTCGTGTTTTTTTATTTCCTTGTCCAGTACTCAATACGTGCAGCCAAACACACCCGGGGCGGAAGTATGGCCATATTGGCCGTCCTCCTGATGCGGTCTGCATTCGAGGCAAATTTTCAACTCAACTCGGTTCTCGCAGGAGAGTTTTTTGTAATGATGGCTCATTTTACCTATGTGATAGACAGGGGTGCCAGACCGCGCAGGTCTTTCGAACCGGCAAGTCCTCGTTATGGTTCTGTACGTGGCCGAGCATGACTGAAAGCAGGCTCAGCTTGGCAAAGCATTGTGGCTCGTGCGCACACGGCCGGCTGCGGATAAGTTCTGGTGCAAAAGCGAAGTGCGCTGGATCGCTAGTTCAAGCGGCCGCAATCATACGTGCCAAGATTTAGGCCTCGTCGTTGTGAAAGTTCAACCCGAAGGTGACGGAGCTCGAAAAAAATCTCCAATTGATCGGCAAGTCGGAAGGGAATGCCAAATTCATATATTGTCGAAAATAGGTTACGGGCCCTACACTTTTATAAAATCAAACGCACGAGACGCCAAAACGTACCGCACGAGAGAGACGTTTTATCTAGTCTCGCACCTAGCCAGACACACCGTAGGAGGACTTGCAAATGTTCCGATTACTTAGCAGCCTCATCGTCGTACCATTGCTAATAACATTACTTATAGCGGCGCGTAACGTGTTGGCGGAGGATAGCTGGAAAACTGTGACCGATCAGGATCTTACTGTTTCTTCCGGGAGTGCGCTTGATTTCTCCGCAATGGTCGCAACTGGGCCGGCAGGAAAGTACGGCTCGGCCATTGTATTATCAGATGGACATATTGGCTTCGAGCGCCGCAGCACTCCAGAACGCTTTCTTTGTGCTTCGTTAGCCCTAAGCCCGCTGAGCGGAGGGATGCCGGACAAAGCAGGCAGCGAACGACTTGTACGGGAGTTGGCGCGCACTGGCTATAACCTGGTTCGATTGGCTTCGGTTGACGCACTCCTGATGACCGGCCGTTTCAAGGACTTCGACTTTGATCCTGAGCAATTCGACCGCCTGCATTACTTGCTCGCCCAACTCAAGGCAGCAGGTATCTATTGGATCGTCGATGGCCTGACGTCCGACAATGCTGCTTGGGGCGATGTGCGTCCCCATCGTTGGGTAAAAAAATACCGCACCAAAATGGATGTGCTCACCGATCCCAAGGCCTTCGCCCATTGGGCGACCCTGATCGAGCGGTTATGGGGCGCGAAAAATCCCTATACTGGAATCGCTCCCATGCATGATCCGGCAATGCTGGGCATGATCCTGGTCAATGAAGGAAGTTTTTTCTATCTAGTGGAGGCATATCGCCCACACCCGGCAAAAGCCGGCGATGGGCCTTTGTATCCACCGCAATTGGCTCCACAGTTCCGTGATTGGCTGAAGGCGCGCTACAGCAACTACTCGGCGTTACGATCAGCGTGGGGCGCTGAACTAAAAGATCGCGAATCCCTCGACGGAATAGTCGACCTGCCTGCCACAGTCCGTGGAAAAGGTCCCCGCGATATTGATTTTGCCCGCTTCATCGTCGATGTGGAACAGCGAGCCTATCGCGCGATGGAGAAACGAGTGCGCGATTTGGGCTTCAAAGGTCTAACTACTGCTTTCGACAATTGGAGCTATCTTGGCGCCGACATTACTCGTTCCAGCCTTCAATGGGTGGACCTGCACAGCTACCACGTTTTACCGAACAATCATGGCGAGCCAGGCTCGCGATTGGTGCAGTCGAGCTTACATAAAAATACGGGCCAATATATTCGCGCTCTAAGTAACGCGCGACAGTGGGGCAAACCATTCACCGTCACCGAATATGGACAACCTTTTTGGAATCGATGGCGCCACGAATCGGCCGCCTTGATGCCCGCTGTTGCTGCGCATCAAAGTTGGGATGCGATTTGCCAATTCGCCGAATCACCAATTCAGTTCGATTATGGACCGTCGCCATTTGTGCGGCGGCAAGCGATCTACCCATTTAGCGTCGGAGGCGATCCGATCGCCCACGCTGCTGAGCGTCTCGCCGCCATGCTGTACCTGCGCGGCGATGTCGCGAGTTCACAACACCGAATCCATCTGCACCTGGATGCTGAGAAGGTGTTGACCAGCAGCGGTGGTTGGGAACAAGTACCGGAACCACTTTCAAAGCTGGCCCTTATCTCTCCTTTGGGGTTGGATTTCGGCCCGATACCGGGGCGGCCAAAACCTGGTGAACTTTGGGTCAACCTGACAGGATCGCAACCTTGGTGGCTCGTGAAATCGGCGAATGGCCCGGCCGCTGGGCGGGACCTGCGCTCGGACGCCGTCGCAGCCTTGCAGGGTGCAGGGTTAATAGGCTCGGGTAACCGCTCTCGACCGGAGAATCAGCTATTCCAATCCGACACTGGGCAACTTGTCATCGACTCTGGGGCTGGCATTATCCAGGTTGTAACCGATCGCACGGTGGCACTGGTGCTTAAGGGCGGGAATGCCTCAGCTGGGACATTGACCGTAGGTACTGCGAGTGGGCCAGCACTGTTTGCGGTTTCATCGCTGGACAAAAAGCCGATTGCTCAGAGCCGCCACCTGCTGCTGTGGGTATTGACGGATGCCATCAATACGGGCATGACCTTCGCGGATGCGGAACGCACTACAATTAAAACTCTGGGTAAATTCCCGCCGCAGGTTCAGACAATCTCGGCTACGTTACGTGTCGCATCCGAGAATAGCGCTGGGCTCAAGGCGTGGCCGCTAACGCTGGGGGGTACTCGGCGTCAGGCGATTCCTCTTATGAGGACAGGAGACGCCATCGAACTGCACGTTGATACAGCAGCGCTACCGGATGGTCCAGCGCTCTTTTTCGAGATTGCAGGGGAATGATTAAGGCCAATATATTTCAGTGTTGATCCTGTGCTCTGATGCGGACACGAGATAATCTTTTGCGGGACTTACTGCTCGCAAAAAACGACGGGGATATCGGTCAACGGATTTTGATACGGATCAGGCTGATAATAGTTAGACCGGTTTGATCACGCTCAGAAAATCCAGAGTGACGTTAGCTGCGGATTGAGCGTTATGATATAGCAAACGAACTATGAAGCAATCCTGGTATCCATGTCCGGGTCGAATGATAGCTTGTGCCTCATGCAGAGTTGAGAATCTAAGGGGAGATCCGATCGATCTCCCCTGCTTCAGATATGAAGCTTAACCACCCCAAGCTATAAATTTTATAGTACCTGTAAATCCTACAACTCATCAAATATCTCATTTTAAGATTTTATAGCTCCGCCGCATCGGCGCAAGAGGGGCGGGCGCGCATGCCTACTCGTGCGAATCTCCGCTCGCCGCTTTTTGGCAAAATTGGCGAGATGTATTTCACGAACGATAACTTCTATTTACGCCAAACGGACTGTTAAGCCATTGTCTTACCTTTATCCCTTTTTTATCGCCCCGCCGGTGCCGCGCAGTATGAATTTCCAAAGTTCTGCCATGGGGGTATTCTTGCTGGGCTGTATTATGGGCATGCTGCCCTAACTGCCGAGAGTCATTTATGAGTGCTTCGCCCTATTCCCGTCGTGCGCTGAAGCGTAGCGCGGCGCATTTTCTCATCGGCAAAGCCATCTCCGCGCTATTCACTTTGATTATTTTGTTTTGGCTGGTGCGTTTGCTGACTGTGGAAGAATACGGCGCCTACGTCACCCTGATTGCCGGAATGGAGTTTGCGCTGGCAGTAGCATCGCTTGGCCTGCCATGGATTGCGGCGCGCTATTTGCCGGAATTTCGTCTGCATGCTAGCGGCGAGATGCTCGCACATTTTGTCTGGAAGATTGCCGCGTGGATCGGATTAGTGCTAGTCGCTGCTTCGCTGCTGCTTTATGTGGTGATGCCTTGGCTTCTGATCCCTCTGAAACTTGTGCAACAGGTGGATATAGCGCGTCTTTATCTGCTCGTGCTGTTAGTGGACGGTTTAGGCCGACACATGCGTGAAAGCATCCTGGAGCCGCTTTTGCAACAGGGCCAAGCGCAAATAAGTCTTGTAATGCGTAATGCTGCCTTACTGTTGTTTTTGATTATCACGGCGGTACAGGGAGCGGTTCATCTAGACCAAGTGGTATTGGCTGAGATAACGGCATCCGCCTTAGGCACAATGCTCGCCTTATACAGCTTGGTTAAGCATTTGCGCACGCACGGCGGTTTATTGAAACGAGATGGGTGGCAGCCGCCAAGTTGGCCTGTTATGTGGCTTATGGCCCGCCACATGTATTTCAGCCACCTCGTTACGCTAACTTATAGCCCACAAATCTTCGTCTTTTTAATTCAGCGTTATCTCGGTCTGGAAGTTACGGCGTTGTTTGGCTTTTTGCTCAGGCTCTACGGGCAAGTTTGCCGCTATTTGCCCGCGACTATGTTGTTCAGCCTTGTCAGGCCCAAGTTGGTGGCCTCCTATGTAGGAGAAGGTGGTATGGTGGAATTGACACGCAACGCCAATCTTGTTGGGAAGCTGAGCCTGTTTGTTCTGATGCCCATCTTGGTATTCGCCTGGCTTGCCGGAGGCGAACTGTTAACCTTGCTCAGCGGCGGCAAGTTTACGCAATCAGGTCATTATCTGGCGGGCTTGCTGATGGCGCTCATTCTCTACAGCCAGCGTCAGATACTGGAGACTGTGGCAGTAACCAGCGGTAAGAGTCACCTATGTTTGCGGGGGGCGGCATTTGGAGTGCTGGTGTTGCCCTTGACTTATTCGCTGCTGAAATCTGGTCTGGGCCTGTGGGGCCCCATCATCGCGATTGTTGTGAGCGAAATAATTTTCAACGGCACGGTTATTATCGCCTTGGTGCGTACCACTGCTTACAGACCGGATGTTATCGGAATTTATAAATTGGCGGCGGCAGCCTTAACGGGATTCTTGCTGGCACAACAGATTGCAATATCGCCACAAGGCTGGTTAGCATTGATCATCATGGCTGCACTCGCCTGCGGTTTTTTTTTGTTGGCATCTTATCTGCTCAAACCTTTTCGGATGGAAGAACGGGCAAGTCTGAACCACTTGCTCGGCCGGAAGATTTTTGTTTGGTAATTGATGAATTACCGGGCACCAAGTTGACGCTGAGATTGCGTCACTTTTCTACAGATGTAGATGCGCAGCGAGCTTTCCCGAAAAATCGTCTTCCGATGGTAAGGTAAAATTGAAATTCCATTGGGGGGGAAGAGATGAGAAAGATACCGAAGCAGGAACGCAAAGGGGCTCGCTCGGATTGATGTGCGGCGGTCGGAATTGGGCGGGATGAGATATTCGAGATACTGGATGTCAGGCGAAAGTAACTACCCGACCGTAGAAGCGTATCGGCAAGCCGGGCGCAGATGGCCGATGAGCCAAATGCTGGCTTAATCCAGTCCATCCATGACGAACTCAAGGGTGCATGCGTGGAATCCGAGGATGCTCAAGCAATCACAGGAACGAGGCATGGATGAGCCGCGAAGGTGAGCTCTGGGGATAATGCTTCGGCTGATAGTGGGTTGAATAATCTTAAGAACGAGAGGGTGCATTGCTATGAAACACGATGACCGCGGCAATCCTCAAGTATATGAGGGTATTCTACAATCAGGGCACTGGCGACACTCGACGCTTGGCTGTAAGTCGTTAATCCCGTTCCTTGGTGACAAGCTCGCTGCTCAGCAGAAGAAACAATGGATAGCGTAAACACACCTGTTGTTGGAAGACGAAAAACCGAGGCTGGTCAGAGGTTACTGCATTGCGGTACTCATTATCCGGCATGGTGGGGTGGCCGATGGGAGCGTATCTCCTCTGGAAGATATTGGTTTAATAATTTATGCTATCTTGGGCGTAATGCTCTGGTAGATTATGTTACTCCTGCTGTGTTGGTACAAATGAAAACCGGACCCACTCAATTAGCTCAGTGCTACATGATTATCCACGGATTATTGTGTGCATTAATGATGTGCTTAACACGCTGTCCGCTGTGGGAATTCGTGTGCAGCCGATCGATGGCTAGTAATATGAGTACAACATAGTGCCGGACATTTTAGAAGCTACTGCTTATCGGTAGACCACGGGGAAGTAAATATGAACGCTGGTAATATTTATAAGGATGGGACGTACTTGGAGAGCCATCCGACTTGGCATCAAGAGGATTCGGCATGGAAAGCAAAGCAGATATTAAAAATACTCAGGAAAAATAACATTGCTCCTTTGACATTAGGTGAAATAGGCTGTGGAGCCGGTGAAATACTGAATTGTCTATCACATGAATACAGTAACGAAGTAGTTTTCTCTGGATATGAAATTTCCCCTCAAGCTTTTGAGATATGCAAGAATAAGGAAAAGGAAAATCTTCACTTTTTTCTCGAAAATCTACTTGACTATGAAAATCCCGCGTTCGATGTATTAATGGCCATCGACGTATTTGAACACGTGGAGGATTATTTTGGATTTCTAAGGGAACTTAAAAAGAAAGCTGTATATAAAGTGTTTCATATTCCTCTGGATTTATCCGTTCAATCAGTTTTTCGCCTTTCCCCAATATTACGCTCAAGGTCATCAGTGGGTCACATCCACTATTTTATCAAGGAAACAGCCTTGGCAACCTTACGGGATACGGGATATGAAGTAGTGGATTACTGCTATACACACGGTTCGTTAGAGCTTTCCAATCGTGGATGGAAAGCCGATCTCCTGAAAATTCCTAGAAAGCTTTTCTTTCAACTTCATTCTGATCTGGCTGCAAGAGTGCTAGGTGGATTTTCGTTATTGGTTCTTGCTAGATAGAAAAGACACGGAGTTCTACAGCCCGACTTTGTGTAACTCAAGCGGAAAGCTAAATTCTAACGAAACGTAAGAGCTCCAGCATGTCATGTAAAGAGAAGCTTGCTGATGTTTTTTTTATCAGCCGGGTTAACTGCGTATAGTTTTAAGACAAATAGATGTTTTCAGAAAAAAGACTTTCTCTTGCCTTGCTCAGAAAGCGAGACAAGGATACGCATTAACGGTAACTCGATAAATGTTTTGAGTTCAAGAGGAAGCTCATGAAACGCGTTTACAAATTCATTATGAGTATCTTCAGGCCGGCAAGAGCTAAGGATATAGCTGATCGGTTTGGTGTACTCTCAGATCCAGCGGCGCGAGTTCTTGACATCGGCGGCGGGGCATTCCCATGGTCCTACATAAAGCCATCAGCTAAAATCATTGTGATGAATCTGGATCTACCAGAGTCGATAATGAATTACCCAGGAATCGAATTTGTGGCAGGTGATGCCTTGCGCATGCCATTCAATCCAATGGCTTTTGATTTGGTATTTTCAAATTCCGTCATAGAGCACGTCGGAAATCATGCACAACAGCATCAGTTTGCTAGAGGGATGTTAAGCGCGGGCAAACAACTTTACTGCCAGACTCCAAACAAGTGGTTTCCGATAGAACCGCACATCCTGACCTTGTTTGTCCATTGGTTCCCATTCTCGGTAAAACGCAGGCTGGTACGTTATTTCAGCATATGGGGATTGGTAGAAAAGCCGAGCCAGAAGAGGATAGATGAGGTGCTGAAAGGGATCAATTTGCTGTCCGGAAATGAGTTTGCCGCACTTTTTCCTGGGTGTGTAATGCGGAAAGAGAAGGTTTTAGGGCTCACTAAATCATTTATAGTCGAGCGTATCTAAGTATTTATACGCGTACCAAGGAGCCTAAACTGATGCTGACCCGATCAGGTTTTCGATCCCACGGCAAGCGATGACGTATTCCCATGTTTAGCCTAACCTCGGTAAATCGCTAGCGCTATTTCAGGGCACATCAATCTTTCCTGCGCTGGAACGACGGTTTTCTCGGCTTATGCCGGGCGTTGAGTTTAGTGAGGTCAAATACAACCCCGGGATATAACTCTGAAAATCTGCAGCTGGAGTACGGCGAAAAAGCGAACACCTCGATTTTTTGACGTTTAGGTACCTGCCTGTTCATTTGCGTTTAGTTCCTTCTTTCTGGAAGCAGAACTGGGCACGAATGTGCAACCGAACTCGAATAATGGCACCGCCAAAAGATGTGCGCGGTCTAATTCGCCTGATGAGCCTTGCCAGCCACAAGCGTGACTGAAACAAGTGGGAATGCATTGCAGTCTTCCCATTCCGAGGCAAATACCGTTAGACTGATGATTTTGCATCTGGGTTTTCTTCGATTCTACTTTTGCAGATTTACAGATTGAAATGAAACTTGAATATAATGAATATATGTAAGATGAGTTTGCCCGCTTTCAAAGTTTCTCTGCAATCAAAATAAATATGCACGCTTTCGGGGCCACACGGGAAAGGTGGCTTGTTGAGTAGATTAGATTAAGGCGTCTGCCAGTTCTGATAGCGTTCTGATAATATCCCACCAACATGCTAGCTGCCGTGCGGGATTATTTCACCTGTAAGCTTCGGTCTGGGGAAACACGCATTGCGCCGTGAAGGCTCCAAAATAAACCTCTAAGCCAATGGTCGAATATGTGATCAAGCTTGATATCCGCAGACACTGTTTTGTCCCGATCCATGGTCTGTTGGGAGGAGATTGGTTTCTAGCGCTCGGGGAGGTGGGGCGAACCGCAATGTTTAATATTGTGCTTGGCAATCGGTAAGGATTTAATTTATTTCATTGTAGTCGAATATCCAGTGTTGCGGCTCCGGTTGATTTACCTCTATGACGTGACCGACCTGACGATTTTCAGACCCGCAAGCCCGGAGCATGAGTATCGCGATGAAACACAAGGGTGGTGTTAGTATTCTTATTAAGGCGTTCAATGAAGAAGCGCAGATTGCCAGTTGTTTGGCGGCCGCCGTGCGCGAGGCGCAATCTGTCGGTGGGGAAGTGATTCTCGTTGATTCGCTTTCGACTGATAGAACGGTCGAAATTGCGCGGTCTTATCCCGTCCGTATCGTGCAATTTTCTTTCTTGGAAGATCGAGGTTGTGGCGCAGCAGTTCAGCTTGGCTATCAATTCTCAAAAGGCGAGTATATCTATGTTCTTGACGGCGACATGGAATTGCAGACTGGTTTTATCGCCAAGGCTCTGGCCGTGCTAAACACCGAACCGGATGTCGCGGGGATTGGCGGTAAGCTCCTCGATACACACATCCGGAACGCTATGGACTTGAAGCGGGCAGAGACGGTTGGGAGCGTGAACAGCCGAGCAGAAGTCGATGCATTGGGTGGCGGCGCTCTCTACCGGCGTGATGCAATTGAATCTGTAGGTTATCTTGCTCATCGCTGGCTTCCGGCCTTTGAGGAGGCTGAGTTAGGATTTCGCTTGCGTGCCGCGGGTTGGCGCCTGCTTCGCTTGCCCGACGTGGCGGTGTTGCACACTGGTCATGCGGAATCAAGTTGGGGCATGCTGCGCCGGCTTTGGATGAATCGTCGTGCTCACGCCAGCGGTATGTTTCTGCGTGCTGCTCTCGGTAAAGCATGGTGGTGGCGGGTTGTGCGATACCAATGGTCCGTAGTTCTCACATCCGGAATACATCTCATGGTCTTGGGAATGGCGATTTTACTTGGCACTAACCTGCTTGATACGGTTGGAAAATGGCTGGCGCTGGAACTGGGGGTATGGACATTTCTGTGGCTTGTGCTCTGTATTAAAAAACGCAACCTGTCATTAGCATGTTTCTCTCTTATCAATTGGAACGTTGTGACCATGGCGGCGCTGCTTGGCGCGAGCCGGGCTCTGGCTGATCCAAGCGTACCAATCTCAGCGCGTGAGATCACTTAACTGCCGAGCCTGATGTTTATATTTCATTCAGTAGACCCGAGCCGGCTATATGCATTTGATATTCAAGAGCAGGTCTTAAAAACATGAAGGGTTCAAGCGCTCATCGGGGGTTGGTGATGATTGGGACTCACCCTGAGGCGAAAGGGGGAATCGCGACTGTTGTTGCAAAATATCGCCAGTTTGGATTATTTGAAAAATGGCGGGTAACGTATATTTGCACTCATGCGGAGGTCTCTACCTATAGAAAATTTATGATAGCTCTTTCCGCATATTGGCAAATGATCCAACTGCTCGTTATGGGCCGTGTCGGCTTGGTCCACATTCATGCCGCATCCAGAGTAAGCGTCTGGAGGAAATCCACTTTTGCCTTCACTGCCTTCCTCTTCCGTGTCCCTTACGTGTTGCATATGCACGGGGCTGAGTTCGAAAAGTTTGTCCGTGGAGAATGTGGCCCTTTAAGGCGTGGAATCGTCCGTGCTCTTTTGAGAAACGCGGCTACTGTAATAGCTTTGTCGGAGAGTTGGGCGCTTAAGTTGCGCGAACTGGCTCCGGGAGCGCACGTGGAAGTCGTTTACAACTCCGTATCATTGCCCCCCAAGCCAAAAACCTTCGGGCACAACGACGTCAAGAATGGGATTCTTTTTCTCGGGCAGATCGGTATGCGCAAGGGAGCTTTCGACCTGATCCGAGCCTTCGCTGTTGTAAGTGGGGGTGTGAAATTGGCGCTCGGGGGTGATGGCGATGTCAAAAAGGCAAGCGAGCTCGCGCGACGGTTGGGTATTTCGGAGAGAATACAAATGCTGGGATGGGTAACGGGTGAAAATAAAGAGGCGGTATTATCGAGGGCGTCTATATTCGTATTGCCCTCATATAACGAGGGCTTACCCATGTCAGTGCTGGAAGCGATGGCATGGGGGTTGCCAGTGATTACCACCCCGGTAGGCGGTATTCCCGAGGTGGTGCGGCAGGGTGAAGAGGGAGTTATCGTACAGCCCGGTGATATCGACGGACTGACAGCGGCACTGCGCCAGTTACTCGATGATGAACCACTCCGACAGCGCTTGGGCGCTAACGGGAGAAGACGCATCCAACATCTATTCTCTGATGAGGTGGTGTTCCCGCAGCTCGAGGCGATATGGGCGCGCTTCGGTTTGCTCCCTTATGTGAGCAAAACCAAGATTGAGGCCCAGGAAAGTACAAAACGCCAGGTCGATGCTTGATAGAATGGGATCAACTTCAAAGGTATAGCATTTGTCGCTGATGGCGCCGCTGAACGGCCGGTAATCTGTTTTTAATCCCTTTAGATCGCCTGTACCACTGACATGTTGATCGGGCGAGGAGAGTTACCGATGTTAGGTCACGGAGGTTTTTTTCTTATTGATTTAATGCGTAGAACCAGCACGTTAGGTTTACTTCGCCAACTAGAAATCATCCAGTTTGAGTCACCCGCCGCCATCCAGCAACGGCAGAAGCAATCGCAAATGAACTATTTCGATGCGCTTCGGAGTTCCATTCCGCTCTATGCCGGCTACCATTCTTTTGAACAATTACCGGTGATCGATAAGAGCTTCGCGAATCAACACCGCGAGGGTCTCATGAATTCAAATTACAACGGTAAACGTGTGCGCAAGAAGACTGGGGGTTCCACGGGAGAGCCTTTTGTTTATTTTACTGGGGCGCTATCTCAATCTTATCTTTGGGCCGGGATACTTTTAAGCTGGCGCGTGACTGGTTATCGGTTGGGCGAGCCGGTAGCTTTCCTCGCTGGGTCATCTCTATTTAGCAGTGGCTTCAAAGAGATGGTTTATTACAAGCTAATGAACATAAGTCTATTCTCTGCCTTTGATCTGTCGCAGGCGCGGATGCGAGGCTATGCGGACGCGATGGCCTCGGGTGGTTTCCGGCTACTCTATGGTTATGCATCGGCAATTTACCAACTCGCCCAGTACATTCTCGCATCTCCCAAACGCCCGCGCTTTAACTTGCGCGGCGTAGTATGTACGGCGGAAATGCTGACACCCACGATGCGCGAGATAATCGAAACAGCTTTTGGCGCACCTTGCTTGAACCAATATGGATGTAACGATGGGGGAGTTTCAGCTTATGAATGTGAGCGCAAGCAGGGCCTTCATCTTATTACCACCCGCAGCTATCCGGAAGTACTTGAATCCGGGAAGCTTATTTCCACTGATCTTTCCAATCAGACTTTTTTCCTGCCACGCTATGATACCGGTGATCTAGTGGTGATGGATGATAATCCTTGTCCCTGTGGTCGGGGTTTTCCGCTGATCCGCGAGGTGATCGGACGGAATGATGATCTGGTTTCCGATCAGGAAGGAAATACGGTGCATTTTATGTTTTTTGCTTATATGTTTCGAGAGGACAGTCGAATCTCAGCCTTCCAGGTATTATATGATGAGCGAAGGCTTGTGATTAATCTGCACTGTTACAAGACCGAAAATGAATGGTCGAGCTATTTGAAGCGAACGCGGGAAGCCCTCAAGTTCGAGCATATCGATTTTCTGGAAAATCATTCCTTCGTATTGCCGGCAAGTGGTAAGCACAGGTTTGTGATGCGTGTGGATGATGTAGACGTGGCGCTAGCCCATTGCGGAGCGTAAGCATTTTAAAAAGCCCCTAGTGAACAATCCTCCAGATGGCGCGCCAACGTGATGTCGCGTTGATATACGCTGTGTTCATCTCCCGTCGACTTGATAACGCGCTTTGCTGGTATGGATTATTACGTCGCTCACAGTAAGCCGCGAGTTCAGGTGGGGCCTCATCATATCGATGAGTTCTAAAGCAAGGTTTCTAAGCGAAGAGAGCCGGGAAATCGAACAAGATTAACTTCAATGAGCAGGCCCGAGACAGCAATGTGCCTTGTACGCTTGTATCACCAGGGCGTTTTGTAGGAAATTTTGATTCTCTTATTTCTCTTATATGGAAGTGGTCATGATTCGATCAATAATTATTTTTATCAGCTTCATCTTTGCGCTTTCCAGTAATTATACTTATGCCGAGATCGTTTTCGACGGAAGATTCAGTGAGGGCGATTTCTCGAGGTATGGGGTACTGGAGGCGAACGGTAATGTCGTTAGCGGTGCATCGACGGCGAACGGTATTCAAGCCCGTCTCGAAAGAGTTTACGATCCTGCAGGATCTGCAAATTCCGTGATGCGCGCGACTTATATCTCTGGCGATATTGCGACTAATTCAGGTTACCGCTCCGAAGCAAGTGCTTTCAAAGACCCTATCGGCTCGGAACGTTGGTATTCCTGGGGTTATTATCTTCCTGATACCTGGAAATACGTCAAGGTCGATAGTGCCATTGCGCAAATCCACGATACGCCCGATAAGGATGAGAGCGGTTTTCGAAATCCGACTCTCGGGCTTATCATTCAAGATAATAAAGTGAAGCTGATCAATGCATTCGACCACGACGCTATCACATCGCCATCCGGCATCAAGTCCACAGTGGGGGTCGATTTTGAACGACGGGAGCTGACTTCATGGGAACTCGAAACGGAAAAGTGGACTTATCTGGATCTCCATGTGAAGTGGGCAGCGGACGATACCGGTTCTCTTGAATTCTGGAAGGATGGGGTACTGCTTTTTCAAGAGCATAATCACATCAATACTTTTAATGACAAAGCGGGGGTCTGGTTCAAGAACGGTATATACAGCTGGACACCAGGTACAGAATCAATTTCGGCCTATTCGACGGGAGTTCTCATCGGAGATGGGAAAGAAACGTTTCAGTCCATGTCCATGTCGGTTGTTCCCGAGCCGAGCAGCTATATGATGATGATGGCAGGACTCCTAAGTATCGGGTTCTTTGCCTCCAGGCGGCGCTTTTCACCCAAGTTTGCCGGGACTAATACGTGAAAAATCTTCATCTGGTTGCAGGTGCGCGCCCGAATTTTATGAAAATTGCGCCCATCGTGCGTGCGCTGCGAGCCCATGGCGGGCTGGCATACAAGATTATCCATACCGGTCAGCATTATGATCGCGAAATGAATGAAGTTTTTTTTGAGGAATTGGGCATTCCTCAACCAGATATCTTCATGGCGGGGGGCGGAGGTAGTCATGCGCAGCAGACGGGCAAGATTATGCTGGCTTTTGAGGAGCTCTGCAACACAGAGCGGCCTGATGCGGTGCTGGTGGTCGGCGATGTAAATTCGACGTTGGCCTGCTCTATTGTAGCCAAGAAGCTGAGCATTCCCGTTGCGCACGTAGAAGCCGGATTGCGTAGTGGCGATATGACCATGCCGGAAGAGATCAATCGCGTGGTTACCGACAGTATCGCGGACTGGTTTTTTGTGACTGAGCCAAGCGGCATTGCGCACTTGAAGCGCGAGGGGAGGGCGGACGCGTCAGTTCATTACGTCGGGCACGTGATGGTTGATAATTTATTGTACCAGGCGGAAAAGCTGGCTTGCTCCGATACTTCGAGTTTTGAAACAAGTGATTTCAAGACGGCGTGTGCGGGCAATGATACACCGTATGGAGTAGTCACTCTACATCGGCCGAGCAATGTTGATAACGCCGAGACATTGGCTCGCATCGTTGGAGCGTTGCGCGAGATAGCAACCGAGCTACCGCTGGCTTTTCCTGTACACCCCCGTACCAGGGGAACTCTTGAAAAATTTGACATCGACCTTGGGCCGAATATCACTTTGGTGGGACCGCAACCCTACATGAGCTTTCTTCATTTATGGAAAGATGCCGCTGTGGTGTTGACTGACAGCGGCGGCCTCCAGGAAGAAACCACTGCGCTTGGCGTACCATGCATTACTATCCGCGAAAACACCGAGCGTCCGGTAACGGTGGATGAAGGTTCCAATGTGGTGGTGGGTACGGATCCCGTACGGATTGTCGGCGAGGTACGGAAGGTGCTTCGCGGCGAAGGCAAGCAGGGCCGTCGGCCACATCTGTGGGATGGTAGAGCTGCTCAGCGGATTGTCGAAGTACTCGCGAGGGAGTTGTCATGAGATCTCGCATTGAGATGATGGGCTGTCAAATCGATAATCTATCAATGGAAGAGACGTTGCAGACCATCGAAACATTCATTCAGACCGGGCGACCTCACCAGCATGTTGTTATCAATGTCGATAAGCTCGTCAAGGCCAGCCGCGACGATAAATTGCGACGTATTATCAATGATTGCCAATTGATTAATGTGGATGGGATGCCGGTCGTGTGGGCATCCCGCCTGCTGGGCAAGCCACTGAAAGAACGCGTAGCCGGGGTAGATCTGTTCGAGTCGCTGATGCGGCGTTCAGCCGAGAAAGGTTGGCGCGTATACTTGCTTGGTGCTCGGCAAGAGGTGGTTTCCGCTGTGAAGCAAGTTTACACGGGCAAGTATCCCGGCTTGACCATTGCTGGCTACCGCAATGGCTATTGGAAGCCAGAGGAAGAGGCAGAGGTTGTGGAGCGCATTAAAGCCACGCAGGCGGACATATTATTCGTTGCGATCAGTTCGCCAAAAAAAGAACATTTTCTTGGGCGTTACCAGGCAGAGATGAAAATTCCTTTTGCCATGGGCGTGGGCGGCAGTTTTGATGTTGTGGTGGGCAAGGTCAAGCGCGCCCCAGTTTGGATGCAGAAGTCTGGACTTGAGTGGTTTTACCGGTTCTTGCAGGAGCCTCGCCGCATGTTCAAACGCTATTTCATAGATGATATGTTCTTTCTCTGGCTGCTGCTAAAAGAACTGGTTCGTCGTTAGCATACTTCAGCCTCAGGGTTGAGGCCTTAAAAAAATTGTTTCGAACTATTGTGATTTTTAATTGAGAGCGATGATGATTCTTGTCACCGGCGGAGCAGGTTATATCGGGTCGCATACATGCGTAGAATTGCTGAGCGCAGGCTTCGATGTCACGGTATTCGACAATTTCTGCAACAGCCATCCCGAGGCATTAGCCCGGGTGGAACGCATTGCCGGCAAAAAACTTCGCATTGTGCGAGGCGACAGCCGGGATCGTGCCGCACTGGTTTCTGCATTGCGTGAGAGCAGCGCCAACGCGGTTATCCATTTCGCCGGCCTCAAGGCAGTGGGGGAATCTGTTAAACAGCCGTTGGATTATTACGATAATAACGTCGTCGGTACTCTTCGATTGCTGGAGGCAATGAGTGAGTGCAATGTAAAAACGCTGGTATTCAGTTCTTCTGCCACGGTTTATGGCGACCCCAAGTGGCTTCCATTAACCGAAGACCATCCTCTTTCTGCCACAAATCCTTACGGGCGCAGTAAGCTGATGGTCGAGGACATTTTACGCGATCTATACCGCAGTGATTCTTCCTGGCGCTGCGGTATCCTGCGTTATTTCAACCCGGTGGGCGCCCATCCTAGCGGCCTGATTGGGGAGGATCCGCAGGGCATCCCCGATAATCTGATGCCTTTCGTAGCCCAGGTAGCGATAGGGCGGCGAGAATTTCTCAATGTTTGGGGCAATGATTATCCAACGCCGGATGGCACTGGCGTACGCGATTACATTCATGTGGTGGATTTGGCGCTAGGGCACCTTAAGGCATTGAAAGTGCTGGAAACTGCTGCGGCCCCGAATTCTCCAGACGTGCAAACGCAGTCGGGATGCCTGACCGTAAATCTCGGGACGGGTGTAGGCTATAGCGTACTGGATATGGTTCGGGCTTTTGAGCAGGCAAGCGGTCGGCCAGTGCCATACAAGATTGGTCCCCGCCGCCCTGGCGACATCGCCTCCTGCTACGCCGATCCCAGATTGGCATTTGATCTGCTGGATTGGAGGGCTGAGCGTGGGTTGGAAGAAATGTGCGCCGACAGTTGGCGCTGGCAGAGCACCAACCCTGAGGGTTTTGGAGCCTGAAGTTGGCGAGATGAAGAAAGGCTCCCGTTTTATTAACCCGGTGGTCAGCAATCAAAGCCGCATACCAGTGGCTTTATCAAGGTCAAGAAATAGATTTTAAACGGATGGGAGTTACCGCCCTTATGGAAGGTTGATGCAGCCATTGATTCCTGTTGTGCTCTCTGGGGGCTCCGGCACGCGCCTCTGGCCGCTCTCACGCGAGAAGTACCCTAAGCAGCTTTTGCCTCTTATTGGGGAAGATTCGCTGTTCCAGTCTACTGTAAGACGCATGGAGGGCCTCGCCGGCGTTGAACTCGGATCGCCGCTGATCGTTTGCAACGAGGAATACCGTTTCGTAATTGCGGAACAACTGCGCCTGATGGAAACCCAAGGCACGATCCTGCTTGAACCTGTCGGACGTAATACCGCGCCCGCCCTGACTCTGGCTGCCTTGGCTGCAATGCGTGGCGGAGACGACCCAGTTCTGCTGGTCATGCCTGCCGATCATTTGATTTTGGATATTGCGAGTTTTCAGGCGGCGGTACGCAAAGGCATGACGCTTGCCAACGAAGGCATGGTAGTGACTTTCGGAATCAAGCCGGACTCACCCGAGACGGGTTACGGCTACATTCAATCTGGTGAGCCTCTCGGAAAGGAGGGAGCCAGCCGTATAGCCCGTTTTGTGGAGAAGCCGTCTCTCGAGACGGCGCAAGCTTATCTTGATGCGAGCTCTTACTTCTGGAATAGTGGTTTATTCATGCTGCGCGCTTCCGTATGGGTTGGGGCTATTGGTTGCTGTCGAGCAGATATCCTGGAGGCATGCCGTGCAGCTTGGGATCAAGGTGCAATTGATGGCGATTTTCTACGCGTCAGTAAAGAAGCATTCATGCGATGTCCGAGCGACTCGATCGATTACGCAGTTATGGAGCGCGTTGCTGCCGGCAATAACTCATTGCCGATAGGTGCGGTGATTCCGCTATCCGCCGGTTGGTCGGATGTTGGTGCATGGGACTCCTTGTGGCAGGTATTGCCCAAGGATCATCTAGGCAATGTGTCGCAAGGAGATGTGTTGCTGGATGATTGCCATAACCTGCTGGTCATGGCGGAGCACCGTTTGGTAGCATGCGTAGGGGTAGAGGATATGGTGGTGGTAGAGACGGCGGACGCCGTCCTAGTGGCGCATATGAACAAGACACAACATGTCAAGAAAATTGTTGATAGCTTAAAGCGTAAGGGTCGGCCCGAGGGCGAGTTGCATCGCAAAGTATTTCGCCCCTGGGGTTGGTACGATGCTGTCGATGCCGGGGAACGTTTTCAGGTAAAACGCATTGTTGTCAAACCCGGGGCCGCCCTATCGCTGCAGATGCATCATCACCGTGCGGAACACTGGATCGTGGTATGCGGAACGGCACAGGTGACGCGGGGCGATACAAGCTATCTTGTGTCGGAAAATGAATCGACTTTTATTCCGTTAGGCACGCGCCACCGATTGGAAAACCCAGGCTGCGTGCCCCTTGAGATGATCGAGGTCCAATCCGGCTCATATTTGGGCGAAGATGACATCGTGCGGTTTGAGGACGTTTATGGTAGAGGAGAAGGCTGACTCACGCTTTTTATCTAGTCCAAACGGCCTATTGACCCTTCTCCTCCGTAGGGTAAGCTGTCAGCGTCGAGTTTCAAACGTTAAGTTAATTTTGAACTCGGTGGAGTGTTTTAAGAAACCCATTCTGTTGCGTTTCGTGACCAACGTATATCAACAGAGCGGGTTTATCTGGAACAGATGCCTGAAATACACTTATAGGAGATAAAAAATGAATAAGTTTTCCTTGAAACAGATTGCGGCTGTCGCCGTACTGGCCGGTGCCAGCGTCGGAGCCAACGCCACAACTACCGATCTTGGGACCATATCCAGTAGCACGCCCACTACCTTCACCGGGGTTATACAAGGAGCCGGGATCGGAATTAATGATATCTTTACGTTCAATTTCGAGCAACCTAACGTGGGTTCTGGATACGATGTCGTCAACGTTCCACTAACCTTTTCGAATGGAAATTTTAACACAGCCCTCGCCACAATGACGTTGGTTTCAAATGATAACGGAATTGTAGGGGATTTTGACGATCATATCCTGCAGTCGACCGTGCTTCCTTCGCCGGGAAATAGCAGTGACAACCTAGGTTTGAGATGGGACCAGCCGATCACGGGCCCCGCATATATCAATATCACGGGGGTAACAAATGGCAGCCAGGGCGGTATCTATGCTGGCGCGATAGCAGCGGCAGTAGTTCCGGAACCTGAGACTTATGCCATGCTTCTCGCCGGTCTCGGACTGATGGGTGCGGTTGTCCGCCGCCGGAGCCGCAAAACTTCCTAAGTGAATTCGCGCCGGTTTCGGCTCTTTAAAGATAGTGAGCCCTCTAGGGGTCACTATCTTTACCTTATCCTTCCCCTTCCCCTTTCCCTTTCCCTTTCCACTCCTGACAGGCGTCCCTTACATGATTGCCAAGTGATCAATGAGGTGCCTGCTCTTTGCCGAATCTAAGCTTAAACTAACGGACGGATTGTCGATGGATTGGCAGGACGTCCAGTCGAGATTGCGCATTTGATTTGATCGTTTTTGAGCCTATCCGCCGTGGCTCATTCAACACACTATATAATAACCGTGAGAATTACGAGTAGTTCGCAGTGAGCGTTTGTCGTTCATTGCCATCACTGAACTTTGTCTAGGCATTCATTTTCTTTCGCAGGAACTGAGACGGATTGGGAGACGTTTGATAATCCCCGAAAGTTTCAGCCAATGTTCTGGTAGGCGCGATTGGACTCGAACCAACGACCCCCACCATGTCAAGGTGGTGCTCTAACCAGCTGAGCTACGCGCCTGGAAAACTGAATTTTATATGAAACAGAACAGGGGTTCAAATTATAATAATCGAACTCTGGCAAAATTTTGGCAAAAAGGTTGGCAAGGAGGAGAATTCCTTTCAATGTCGACCATAAAGTCGCTACAGGAACTCATGGGAATCCATGGAAAAAATCCGGTTATCCAAGCTCATGTCTCAACAAGGACTATGTTCTCGCAGGGAAGCGGATAATTACATCGAACGCGGATGGGTATATGTCGATGATGAACCTGTCGTTGAATTGGGTACAAAGATTTATCCCCTGCAGAAAATAAGACTGCATAGCATGGCTGCTGCCCAGCAGTCAGGTCAAGTTACAATACTACTGAACAAGCCTGTCGGCTATGTATCGGGGCAACCGGAACCGGGGTATGCGCCAGCGATCAGCCTGGTCAACGAGGGGTCTCGTTCTCAGGGCGACCAAACACCAAAACGCTTCAGTCCGATGCATTTGAAAGGCCTGGCTCCTGCGGGGCGGCTGGATATAGATTCATGCGGCTTGCTGGTGCTCACGCAGAACGGCCGCATCGCCAAGCAGTTGATCGGCGCCGAGTCGGGGATTGAGAAGGAATACCTGGTGCGCATCGAGGGAACCTTGTCGAAATCCGCGCTGGCTCTGCTGAACCATGGCTTGAGCCTGGATGGCCAGGCATTAAAGCGCGCCGAAGTGATCCGGCAAAATCAGGACCAGTTACGCTTTATTTTACGCGAAGGCAAGAAACGTCAAATCCGTAGAATGTGCGAGTTGGTCGGGTTGAAAGTGACCGGGTTAAAGCGTGTGCGCATCGGTCGAGTGAAATTGGGTGAATTGCCGGTAGGAAAATGGCGTTTTTTGCGGCATGGCGAGGAGTTTTGACCCAGCATTTCCGCTAGATGCCACCACGCGGTCACCCTCTTAAATCTGAAGGATAATAATGATTTTAGTAACAGGCGGCGCCGGGTTCATTGGCGCGAATTTTGTCTTGGATTGGCTGGCACAGTCCGATGAGGCGGTAATCAACCTCGACATACTCAGCTACGCGGGTAATCTGGAGAACCTCTCAGCACTGGCAGAAGATGAGCGGCACCTTTTTGTAAAAGGCGACATTGGTGACTCTACCCTCGTTACTGATCTGCTCCAGCGCTACCGACCCCGCGCCATCGTCAATTTTGCCGCGGAAAGCCATGTCGACCGTTCCATCCATGGTCCGGAAGACTTTATACAGACGAATATCGTCGGTACCTTTCGTCTTTTGGAAGCCGGACGCGGTTACTGGAATGGCCTGGATGGAAATGCCAAGCGGGATTTCCGCTTCCTCCAGGTTTCCACCGACGAAGTTTATGGTTCCCTCGCCAAGGACGCACCGGCCTTCAATGAAGCGCACCGTTACGAGCCGAATAGTCCATACTCGGCGAGCAAAGCCGCCAGCGATCATTTGGTGCGCGCCTATCATCATACCTACGGTCTGCCTGTCCTCACCACCAATTGCTCCAACAACTATGGTCCTTATCAGTTCCCGGAAAAACTTATTCCGTTGATCATCGTCAACGCGCTTGCGAATAAACCCTTGCCCGTGTACGGAGACGGCCAGCAAATTCGCGATTGGCTATATGTAAAAGACCATTGCAGTGCCATCCGCCGTGTACTGGAAGCAGGGGTTCCCGGGCAGATTTACAATATAGGCGGCTGGAACGAGAAACCTAATATTGATATCGTCCATACAATCTGTGCATTGCTGGATACGCTACAACCCCGAGCAAACGAGCCCTACCGCAATCTGATCAATTTCGTCACCGATCGTCCCGGCCATGACCGCCGCTATGCAATCGATGCGAGTAAAATCGAACTCGAACTGGGCTGGAAGCCTGTTGAGACTTTTGAAACAGGCATACACAAAGCCGTGCAATGGTACCTGGACAATCCGTCCTGGGTTGCCAATGTTCAGTCCGGTACCTACCGGACCTGGGTTGAGAAGAATTACAACAGGCGCGACTGATGAAAATTTTGCTGTTCGGTAAAAATGGGCAGGTGGGGTGGGAGCTACAGCGCAGTCTCGCACCGTTGGGAGAATTGATAGCGGTCGATTTTGACAGCCGGGATTTCTGCGGCGATTTCACACGTCTCGATGGCATTGCGCAAACTGTTCGAATGGTTTCACCCGATGTGATAGTGAATGCGGCTGCTCATACCGCCGTGGACAAAGCTGAAGACGAGCCGGAGCGAGTTCATGTTATTAACGCCCTTGCTCCCGCTACGCTTGCCAAGGAAGCAGGCAAGCTCGATGCCTGGCTGGTCCATTACTCTACTGATTATGTTTTTGACGGCAGTGGAAGCAAACCGCGGGTGGAAACCGACCCTACCGGACCTTTGAATGTATACGGTCAGACAAAACTGGAAGCCGAAAACGCAATTTTAGAGTCAGGCTGCCACCATTTAATCTTCCGTACCAGTTGGGTTTTTGCCGCGCTGGGCGGTAACTTTGCAAAAACAATGTTGCGTCTGGCGCAGGAGCGTGACCGTCTCACTATTATCGACGACCAGATCGGTGCACCAACCGGCGCCGATCTGTTGGCCGACGTTACTGCCCATGCCCTGCGGGCAGCCGTAAAGCGGCCGAACATATCCGGTCTTTATCATCTGGTCGCGGCGGGCGAAACCTCCTGGTATGGTTATGCCCGGTTTGTTTTAAACTGCGCTCGCGAAAGTGGGCTCAGGCTCAAGGTCGCGCCCGAAAATATTCTCCCCGTTCCCACCAGTGCATTTCCTTCACCCGCCACACGGCCGAAAAATTCGCGCCTGGATACCGAAAAACTGCAAAGCACCTTCGATCTGAGCTTGCCGTCATGGCAAACGGGTGTAGCGCGCATGCTCACTGAAACCCTTGAGAAGAATCAATGACCCAGCGTAAAGGCATTATCCTCGCCGGCGGATCCGGCACCCGGCTCTACCCCGTCACGAAGGCGGTTTCAAAGCAACTCTTGCCTATTTACGACAAACCGATGATCTATTACCCGTTAAGCACCCTCATGCTGGCGGGTATTCGCGATATCCTCATTATCTCCACGCCGCAAGACACCCCGCGTTTCGAACAGCTTCTGGGTGATGGGAGCGATTGGGGGCTGAACTTGCAATACGCGGTGCAATCCAGCCCGGATGGGTTGGCTCATGCCTTTACCATTGGTAAAGATTTTATCGGGCATAATCCCAGCGCCCTGGTGCTCGGCGATAACATTTTTTATGGACACGATTTGCACCTGCGACTCCAGCGCGCCATGGCAAAGCAGGAAGGAGCGACCATATTCGCCTATCACGTACAAGACCCCGAGCGATACGGCGTGGTTACTTTTGATAGTCATAATCAGGTTTCGTCACTGGAGGAAAAACCAATCCGACCCAAGAGCAACTATGCTGTGACAGGCTTGTATTTCTACGATAATCAGGTTGTCGATATTGCGAGCAGGCTCAAGCCTTCCGCTCGGGGCGAGCTTGAAATCACCGATGTAAACCGAAGCTACCTGGAGCATGGTCAGCTCAGCGTCGAAATCATGGGTCGTGGTTATGCGTGGCTGGACACAGGTACTCACGAAAGCTTGATTGAAGCCAGCAATTTTATCGAAACCATTGAACACCGTCAGGGTCTCAAGGTAGCGTGTCCGGAAGAGATCGCTTATCGTCAAGGTTTTATAGATGCCACACAGCTTGAGAAGTTGGCGAAACCCTTGGCAAAAAATGGCTACGGCCAGTATTTATTGCGGCTATTGAGTGAACGGGTGGTCATGTGAAGGTAATTTCCACCACCATTCCGGACGTGCTGATAATCGAACCGAGAGTCTTTGGTGACAGCCGGGGATTCTTCTTTGAAAGCTTCAATCAGAAAAATTTCAACCAGGCTACCGGGCTTGGCGTAAACTTCGTGCAGGACAATCATAGTCGCTCAACCAAAGGTGTATTGCGCGGCTTGCATTACCAGATCCGCCAGCCCCAAGGCAAGCTGGTGCGTGTGGTACGTGGTGCGGTTTTTGATGTGGCAGTCGATATCCGCAGGTCATCTCCAACCTTTGGTCAATGGGTCGGGGTGGAGTTAACCGAAGACAATTACCGTCAAGTGTGGGTGCCACCCGGCTTTGCCCATGGTTTTTATGTACTAAGCGAAAGTGCCGATTTTTTGTATAAAACGACTGATTACTACATTCCCGACTTTGAGCGCAGCGTTGTCTGGAATGACCCACAAATCGCGATTTCATGGCCAATCGAAGCAGGTGCGCAACCCATTATTTCAGCGAAAGACGCAATTGCGCCAGCACTGGCTGATGCCGAAGTATTTTGATATGTCCCTCAGCCTGCACTCTTATAGCGTCCCAAGGCCGAGGAACCCTTTGGGTTGTGTATCGACATATGGATGATTTCATCAGGTAGTAAATTCTGAAATGCCGGCACCTGATTCAATCACAAAACGAACGATTCGATGAGTATCCAGGAATGATAGAAACGACAACTGGCCAGGAATTTCCGTTACGGGAGGCGCACAGTCTCGTCCGCGATCTCATGACCCCTAATCCCTGGATTTACTGGGCCGACTTTCTCTTCCATATCTCGCTGGGTTGGGGCGCCTTTTTGGCTGTCCTGTCCCTGCCGCTGTTTTCCGCCTGGCAGCTCCCACTTTTTATTGTCGCTACGCTTGCGTTTTATCGTGCAGCTATTTTCATTCACGAACTGGCCCACCTGAAAACGGGAACATTCGGGCTATTCCGCCTGGTGTGGAACGTTACTTGCGGCATACCATTGCTGATTCCCTCTTTTACCTATGATGGCGTTCACAACGATCATCACAAGCGTGACGTCTATGGCACCGACAAGGATGGGGAATACGTCCCTTTCGCCACCTTGAGACCGATGATCATGGTTGGCTATGTAATGCTCTCATTTATTTTGCCGCTCTTTTTTATCATCCGTTTTTTGATTCTTACGCCGTTATCGTATTTCATCCCCCCTTTGCGTAAACTGGTCTGGGAACGCGCCTCTTCTCTCACCATCGATATGAATTATAAGCGCGAGGAGAATGCGATTCGCAGCGACAAGAACTGGAAACTCCAGGAGTTTGCAGCTTTCGTATTCATAACAGCGGTGGTTACCTGCATTGCGCTGGGCGTGCTGACCTATCACTTTCTGGTCTTTTGGTACGTCATTGCCATGTTCATCTTTTTTATAAATTCCTTGCGTACGCTAAGCGCACATGCTTATCGCAATCCTGGTGATCAACCCATGGAATTCCACGAGCAATATCTCGACTCGATAAATGTTCCAGGCAACCTGTTCATTACCGCCCTATGGGCTCCGGTTGGCTTGCGCTATCATGCGACCCACCATCTTTTCATGAGCTTGCCCTACCACAATTTGGGCGAGGCGCAACGACGTTTGGTAAATGGGTTGAGCGATAACACAGTTTATCTGAAGACGATACGAACCAGCATGTGGGACGCGTTGCAGCGTATATGGGGTGAAGCGTCTACCTATACCTATAGACGGCAAGCTGACGCGGCCAATTCTGATACGACCTTTGAGGATACCGTACGCAGACAAAGAAATGCCTGATAAAGAACAACTGGGCTGCTGTTGCGCCACCGACAAAAAAATCTGAAACTCCAATAAACACGTCAGGCAATGGGCGTTATCATGCCTAAACGTACAAGGCCGACAGGAAGCGAGCCACTAAAAAACGAATGCATCAGCTCGAAGCAAGCTGACCATTCCCGTGCCCGGCAGATTTGCGAAAGCGGCGGCGTATCAAGTAATAGTTCCCCTGACCCGGTAACAATCTTCGCCCTCTTGTTTATTCTTGCCGAGGCCGTGTCATGTTTGTTGCGTTTTCGATCCCTGCCTCCAGGCAATCCGCGAAGCACTTACGGCCCGGGCTGGCGCGTTGCTCAGGCTGTTCCTCCTGAAATTGATTTGCTGCTGGGTTTTCCCACGTTTTTTCTCTGAGTCACCTGCCCGCATGATATGCTGAAGTAAGTCATGTGGAAATTGCACTTTAGTACAATGTTATTCAAGGAGATACTGCCGGATGATAGGGAGTTGGAGTACAGTACGGCAGGTCGCTTTGCCGATATGAATGATAAACGGAGTGGGAGATAACTGATGAGCCTGGTGGCTGTAGTTGGATTGGGGTATGTAGGGTTACCCCTGGCAGTTGAATTTGGAAAAAAGCGGCGAACCATAGGATATGATCTTTCCAGCAGCAAAGTCGACAGTTACAAGCGCGGCATCGATCCGACCGGCGAAGTTTCCTTTGAAAATCTGCAAGCGGCATGTCACCTGTCTGTTACCACCGATTCGGCTGAGCTGTCCGAGGCTGATTATATTGTTGTCGCAGTTCCCACCCCGGTAGACCTTGCTCATCAGCCGGATTTTTCGTCGCTCATCGGCGCCAGCGGGGTCGTCGGAAAACATATGAAGCGGGGGGCCGTCGTTATTTACGAATCTACGGTTTACCCAGGCGCAACAGAAGAAATCTGCGTTCCGGTTCTCGAAAAGCATTCTGGTAAGAAATGGAAGGATGAATTTCACGTCGGTTTCTCTCCCGAACGTATTAACCCTGGTGATAAGCAGCATACGCTTACCAGCATCTTGAAGGTTGTGTCGGGAGACGACCGGGATACGTTGGAGAAAATAGCCGTGCTTTACGAAAGCATCATTACCGCTGGCGTATACCGTGCATCCAGTATCAAGGTGGCTGAAGCCGCTAAAGTCATCGAGAACACGCAGCGTGACTTGAATATCGCATTGATGAACGAGCTAGCCATCATTTTCGATAAGCTGGGAATCGACACCATGGAGGTTCTTCAGGCTGCCGGCACGAAATGGAACTTTCTTCCTTTTCGCCCCGGCCTGGTTGGAGGGCATTGTATTGGTGTTGATCCATATTACCTTACCCACAAGGCTGAAATGATCGGCTACATACCGCAGGTTATTCTGGCTGGCCGCCGTATCAACGACAGTATGGCCAAATTCGTTGCCGAGCAGACAATAAAACACATCATCAAGGCTGACATTAATGTCAAGGGCGCCAGAGTGAATGTGCTGGGCTTGTCCTTCAAAGAGAACTGTCCCGATCTCAGAAACTCTAAAACTGCCGACTTGATCAGCGAACTCAAGTCCTATGGCATAGAAATTCACATCCATGATCCTGTGGCCGATCCCGAAGAAGCTCGCCATGAATATGGCCTGGAGCTTGAGTCGTGGGAAAATCTTCCATGCGCTGATGCACTCATTGTTGCCGTCTCGCATCGGCAATTTATAAACAGACCCTTGACCGATTTCCAATCCAAAATTACCGATAAAGGTTGCTTTATCGATGTTAAATCCCAGTTTGACCCAGCAGCCCTGCGTGATGCTGGTTTCAACGTCTGGCGGCTTTGAAAAAAGGCCTGGTAATGACGAGATATCAACACGTGCTTCAGCATTTGGAAAATCACCAGTCACATTGGCTCGTAACCGGCGTTGCCGGCTTCATCGGGTCTAATTTACTGGAAGCCTTGCTCAAGCGGAACCAGAAGGTGACCGGTTTGGATAATTTCTCGACTGGCTACCGCCACAATCTGGAGCAGGTAAGAGAATTGGTCGGGGAAAACGCTTGGCTCAATTTCACTTTTATCGAAGGTGATATCCGCCAGCTGGAAACATGCAGGAATGCGTGCAAGAAGGTGGATTATATATTACATGAAGCGGCTCTTGGATCAGTGCCGCGTTCCATTCAAGACCCCATCCATACAAACGAGAGCAACATTTCGGGTTTCCTGAATATGTTGGTAGCCTCCCGTGATGCCCGTGTGAAGCGCTTCATTTACGCAGCTTCCAGCTCCACTTATGGCGACCATCCGGCACTGCCCAAGGTCGAATCCGTGATTGGCCGGCCCCTCTCGCCCTATGCCGTTACCAAATATGTTAACGAGCTCTACGCCGATGTATTCGCCCGCTGCTATGGAATGGACTCCATCGGTTTGCGCTATTTTAATGTTTTCGGTCCCAGGCAGGACCCAAACGGCGCTTATGCAGCAGTAATTCCTCAATGGATTGCCGCACTCATCCGCAACCAGGCGTTGTACATCAATGGAGATGGCGACACCAGCCGAGATTTCTGTTTTATCGAGAATGTCATTCAGGCCAATCTTCTTGCAGCACTGACTGAAAATGCGCAAGCCGTCAACCAGATTTACAATGTAGCGATCAGTGACCGCACAAGCTTGAATCAGCTCTACGAGATGATGCGCGCGCTACTGTCAGAGGAATTTCCCCGCCTGCGGGACCATAAACCCGCATATGCTGATTTTCGCGAAGGGGACGTGCGGCATTCTCAGGCGGACATTTCGAAAGCTGGCAAAATGTTGGGCTTTGAGCCGACCCACCGGATTGATGAAGGGCTCAGGCAAGCCTTGGGATGGTATATCGCGCATCTTGCATCCGAGAAAGAGAAAATCGATGCATCGGCCTAGTGTTTTGTTCCGCTGATTCGTTCACAAAGTTCTATTTAGCCTGACGAGGATCGAATCGGCAGTAGCGGTCCAGGTGATTGGTTTGCGGTTCTGATTGTAGTGCGCGACGAAGTGATTGATCTTTTGAAACCCGGTTCCTTGACCGGAGTGAAGGAGCCGCGATGGATGGCCTTGCCGGTGATGATCGAGAAAAAGCGTTCGACTTGATTCAATCAGGAATTGCAGGTGGGCATGAAACGCATGTGCCAGCGTGGACCGGCCCAGCCACGCCTTGACTTTGGGATGGCTGCTGTAGTTATCCACGATGCAATGCACATCAAGTTCGGCGGGAACCGCCTTGTCGATTGAGCGCAAGAACGCGAGGAACTCCTGGTGTCGATGGCCCGGCTTACATCGGCCCGCACCGCGCCGTCGAGTACATCCAGTGCGGCAAACAGGGTAGTTGTGCCGTGACGGACATAGTCGCCGGGTGACACCTTCGTCATAACCTAGGCCCATGGGCGGCATTGGCTGAGTGCGTTCCCAGCGCCTAGCACTGGCTCTTCTCATCCACGCACAGCACCAAAGCGTTCTAGGGGGTGTTCAGGTAAAGACCCACTACGCGCACAGCTTCTCAATGAAGACCGCGCTGGCCTTGGCCAAGGTTTTTCCCTGGACTTATTCACTTTTTTTAGACTAAGACTAATCGTTCCATTTGCCCGCTTCCATCAACTGATTCTTTAGGCCTGGCAGCGGGAAACCCAGTTCATACGCTTTCTTTGCATAGATATTTGCCTGTTCGTAATCTTTTTTCTTCATATAGAGCAAGCCAAGATTGTAGTTGATGGTGGGATTTTCGGGATCAAGGTCAACAGCAATCTGGAATTGTTCGGTAGCCTTATCAATTTGCCCGGCTTTTAACAAATAATTACCGTATACCATACGGACAATGCCATCATTTGGCTTGTACCGGATGGCACGTTCGAAAAAGCATTCCACTGAATATTTTGAGCCAGCGGGTTTTAAAGTCTTATCTCTTAGCGAAAGCTTGCCGAATGCGGCGAGTGCACGGTGATGGTTAGGGAATATCATCAGCGTATAGCTCAGTTCTCCTCCGAGGGTACCGGAATTTCCATGGCGCAGGCTTTCAACGTTAGGAGTAAAGTGATGCTTCTCAACAGTCGCTAAAAACGACCTCTGTGTATTATCTCTATAGTCATAGGCATTATCTAATTCTCCACAATAAGAAGCTGCCTGGAGATTGGTGGAGATAATTGAAATCAGCAATATGACAACGCTGGATATGATTTTCACGACACTCCCTGCTATTAAGTACATCTTGACTTACCCCAATTACACCTTGAACAGAGCGACAACAATCCGGATATCTTCATTTCATGCGAAAGTGTTCAGCTTGCTACTGCGATCAGGCCACTAGCACCTGCCTTAACCCAACCGCCTGAAGTTCATGGGGTCGATAATTCTCAAGCACATTAGGTCAAGATCGTGATGTTGCCGTGCCATATCACCATGTGTAAAGCCATTCCTTTGTCCAATCCGCCACCTGATCGCGCCACTCACGTCGCGAAAAAGTATGGTTGGCCTCCGGCAAATTTCGATGCGTGACGTGTGGAGGGGCCAGCAGCTGCTGCCACTCACGCGAACCTTTAACCAGCTCCAGAAACTCCTGGGCAGTGAGGTCATTACCACTTGTTATCAATAATATCTTTCCTTTATAACGGCTGAGCGCATTCAGCATCCGTTCTGGCAAATCAGCGAAATCACAGGATCCATCACCAGTCGTATCCCTTCCAGCTGCAATTTTTCGTCCCGGCAGGACTTTCTCAACAGTCTTCGCAAGAGATTGAGCTGCGTTGGCGTAATTAAAACGCCCGTTCCATACTTTGCTCCAGAATTCGGGGTCGAGAAGACGGGTGAGATAGTAATGTTTTAGATAAGCTTTTGCGGCGCCCTGATCCGTTCTTACCCAGGGATTCAGTAATACCAGGCCAGTTATGCGCGGATCAAGGTGTGCATGGAAAAGCGCAGCTGAGGCAGCATCGCATAACCCCCAAATTACTAAATTACTGAGCGCCGGCGCTTCTTCAAAGAAACGTTCTATTGCACAGTGGAGATCATCTTCCAGATCTTCAAAAGTTCTTGGGGCGCCTTCGCTATCTCCCATTCCCCGATAATCGAAACGGAGAACGGGTATACCAAGAGAGGCAAGGTGACGAGCAAGCAACGTGAACTGGCGATGGCTTCCCACCCGATATTGCGGTCCGCCCACAACGATCAGCACACCTCTCGAAGCGGTTCGCTCAGGCAGACTCAAAATTCCGTACATCCATGAGCCATTGCATCGAAGGGTGAGCGCGCGTTCCTCGAAATTCATCTGACTTGTTCAGAAAAAATATCAGCTGTCGCCAACACGAGTTCAGGGCATTCCGAGATTTCCTGTGTCGCCCAAAACGATAAGCAAGGCACAAGATGCAAACGCAGATCAACGCCATTCTGCTTCCACGCGGTTATAGCCTTCGCTCCGGCCGCTGCCATGGAACGGCCCGGTTCAGCCACAATCTCGAACCAGTGAACGGGACACCGGGTTACGAATAGCTCAGCCGCTCGCAAAATATCAATAGCGGCAGCCATTTCCGGTGAGAGTTCGTAACCGGCTACTTCAAGCGAATTCCCAGCCCTCAAAGAATTGCGCATCGCATTCGTTCCTGTATTTTTTTCTACACCGGCATCGGCCAAAAGAATTTCATTGGCGAGCCGAAGGCGCAAAAACCGGGTCAGGAAAGATTCTCCGCTTATTACAGGCTGCCAAAGAATAATCTTATGAATTGGGTTTTCGGAACTCCTGGCAAAGTCAAGTGCAAGCAGTGCACCCAAGCGCAAGCCCCAGAGGCTGATCGGAGCGGCAACCCTATCCTCCAGCCAACTCCACGCAGTAACCAGGTCCCGCTTCCAGATATTCCAGCGTGCATCCCCGAATTCACCGTCGCTATCACCGCAGCCGAAGAGATCTATTTGCAATACGCCGAACCCCACGGCGGCAAAAGCCCTTGCCTGCATCGCAGCCATGCGGCGCGATTTATTCATTTCCTCACCGAAGGGGTGAACATAAATCAGTGCACCACGGCATTCCCAACCGGGAGGAGGGGGGTAGTAAAGACAAAAACGCTCGCCCGGTTCCGCTTTTAAAAAAAAAGGCATGGCAGGCGCGTCATCCAAGGATGAGTTCATTCAGTCAATTTTTGCTCAACAAAGCGTGTCAGTGTTCCAACGGTTTCAAAGGTGCTTGCGGTGATCTCATCATCATCAACAGTGATATCAAAATGCTCTTCCATGGCGGTAATCAGGTTAACGACCGCCATGGAGTCCAATTCCGGAATGCTGCCGAGCAAGGAGGAATCTTCTTTGAGGGAATTCTTTCTTGCTCCAAGGCTCAGGACGTCGGACAGAATATTCTTTACTTCTTCCAGATGCTGCATGTTTACTCCATAATTGATTTATCTTTTTGAGCAGGACTGCGCCTCAAGCCCCTGAGTATCGAGGCGAAACTCAGGGAATGAATCGGGGTGGGACGACAAATGAAAATAGGGCGATATAGAGGAGAGCGTAATTTGCCACCGCCCTGCGCAAAAAAAAAGTGCACTGCCCAGGGATAATGTTCCAAAATGTGCATGGGCATCCAGCGAGCTGGAATTGAACGCGGAAATACGGCTACACGACCATAAGATATTATTTTCAGTCAAGATGCGGTTGGCCTGTTCCCATAGACGCGGAAAAGCCAATCCCAGCCGTAGATCCGGCGCCACATACACATCGAAATCCCAAGCGGCCCGCTCTGCCGGTAGCGGTGTGTAACGGGCACGCACTTCATCTTCTTGATAACTTCCCAGTAACAGCCACAAAAAGCCAATAAAGCGTTGCTCTCTTAACGCGACCAGGCATTTGGCTCCTTGCTGGAACCTGGTTTGAATCGCCTTGGCAGGTCGGGGAAATTCCTGGATGATTTCGTCCTGTTCTTGAATCAGCCGAATTTCTATTTTCCTGCCCCTTCCCGGTGGAAGTAAAGCTGTCTTTGCGACTGGCTGGGCGATTAAATAATACCTGTATAGACGAACTTTTCCTCTCGATATCGTCCCCAAAAACTTGTTGAGTACGAAGAGTCCGACATTGAACCAACCCCAGTGCTGTAGCATCTGATGAAATTCTTTTTTCCGCCCTGCTATTGAGGTCATCACGCAAAACCGTTGAGTAGCCAAGATATCAGATACCGGTGGCAATGAAAAATTACGACATAATAAGGCCGTTCTGGCGACCTGAAAATTTTATAAGCAATCTGGAATAAAGCGCCAGCGTCTTCAATCCAGCTCTTTTATCTTATCCGCGGACTTTGGTAACTTCCGCTGCTGCAGCCTCTAGCTCGGAAGGGCGGTTTTCTGATACTGAAATCGTCATGATTCCGGTAGAAAATCAATTCGATTCTGCTCCCTACGGCGTTATTTTGTTACTCTTCGTAAAAACGCGTCAATAGTACTATAAGTCATGGAAGGTTAATTCTAAAAGTAGAAATCGCTTTACTTTTCAATGTATTTTCTTGTACGCTAAAAAAAATTGCACTTCAGGGTTGAATCTGCTTACAAAAAAAAACGGGGAGCCAACATGAGCATACATGCAGGAAACAATCTTCGGGTGGCAAATTTTGCATTTTCCGCTCTCCTAGTCACCAGTTCACCGCCATTCTTCATAGGATTCGTACATGCTCATCACTGCTGGCCGCGACGCTTGAGGGCGGTTGGGTCAAGGCAAGCAACAACCTCTTTTCTGATACTTGACCGGTAGGCGGATGCGGTACCGAATAGCTGGCCTGGCGCTATTGTTAATAGCTGAAGTTCTTTCAGCCCGGGATCCAAGCGTGGATAAATGATGCTTTAGGGTGGCGGTCACGCGAATTACTTGGGTAATAAGATGTATGTATGGACGTATGGGATGATGCTACACGCAACTGGGAGCGCGGCTCTCTGCCAAGCGGAATAGACTCTCATGGGTTTGTCGTCGACAGCGCGGCGCCACAATGTGCGCATACGTACGACAAGCCGGTCGTGGGGGTTGTTCCGGAACCGGAAATTTATGCGCTTTTGCTGGTGGGGCTTGGCCTGATTGGATAGCTTGCTCGCAGGCGTCAACAAATACCGAAGCGCCAACAAAGCTGGCGCTCTCCTCAGTCGCAGTCAGAAGTACTTGACACGACTTTCCGAAATGTCCGTGCTTTGCTCCCCGCGTAAAAGGCAATTTGAAATTTGCGACCATTACCGACAGGCTTTCCTTTCCCTCTTGAACGAGGGAGCTACGTGGAATCGCCTCTTATCGAAGGAGATAATTCCGTCCTGCTGATATATCATTCTGATCAATACTGGTCTCATGCGCCATGCTCGGTCTATCCTGCAACGGAATTCCGCAAATATGCCGTAGATGAGCAAGAATGATCGTCGTCAGCTACATCGGGATCACTCCAACAAATAGTTCTCAGGTGCAATGCTGAAATAGGAAGAGGTGCGTTTTTCTTTTGTAATCCATCATGTGCGCGGGATAGACGGAGTAAAGATGAGGTATAGATGAATCTCGCAATAGTAGTTCCTTGCTTTAACGAGCAAGAAGTGCTTGGAACCACGATCGACCACCTCCGGGAACTGCTGAATCAGCTTATAGCCGAAGGACTTGTTGATCCCGAGAGTACGATAACCTTTATAGACGATGGTTCGAAGGACAAAACGTGGAGCATGATCGAAACTGTCGCAAGATGTGATAGTTCGATGCACGGCATCAAGCTGTCGAGAAATCGCGGGCATCAGAACGCTTTGATCGCCGGGCTCATGACCGTCAGGGGGGACGCGATAATTAGTGTTGACGCAGATCTTCAGGATGATTTATCCGCAATCAGGGATATGGTGCTCAAATATCGGGAAGGCGCCGAGATCGTCTATGGTATCAGGGTGGATCGCAGAACGGATGCGCGATTCAAAAGAATGAGCGCCGAAGGATACTATCGGGTGCTGCGGCTGCTGGGTGTTGATATCGTATTTAACCATGCGGATTATCGCCTGATGGGCTATCACGCGATAGAGGCGTTGAAGCAGTATGGCGAAGCCAATGTATTCTTGCGCGGAATTATTCCCCAGCTTGGTTTCAAAACCGAAAATGTATATTACAGGCGCGCCGAGCGTTTTGCCGGTGAATCAAAATATCCTTTAAAAAAGATGCTTGCCTTGGCATGGGACGGCCTGACTTCATTCTCATCGCTTCCTTTGCGATGGATTACACTACTGGGATTCACCGTATCCATGTTCAGTTTCGCCATCGGGAGTTGGGCGTTGATAGCGCGCATTTTCTTCGATGGAAGCGTGCCCGGATGGGCGTCCACCGTGATTCCCATGTATTTTCTAGGTGGGATCCAGCTTTTGAGCCTGGGGATTATAGGAGAGTACATTGCGAAAATTTACACCGAGACGAAACGCAGGCCCCGGTACATCATTGAGAAAATGATTTAGCGGCACGACCAACCGATCAGGTAACTAAAATGGACCGCGCAGAGTTTGATAAATTTGCCGAAGAATACAAGTCGCTTCATGGCGAAAATATCGCCGCTTCGGGCGAAAAACCGGAGTACTTCGCCGAGTACAAAATGAAGGACCTGAAAGCAATTGTTGAGGCGGCCAAGGATGTCGAGATGGATGGGTCCTTCCTGGATTTTGGAGCGGGAGTAGGTGCTTCAGTGCCTTTCTTCCGCAAGTATTTTCCTTCTGCACACCTTACTTGCCTGGACGTTTCAGAAGCCAGTCTTGAAATTGCGGCTGCGAATTTCGGCAACATGGCGGAATATATCGCTTTTGACGGGAAGGCGCTTCCGTTCGAAGATAACAGTTTTGATGCCGCTTACGCCTGTTGTGTTTTCCATCATATTTCCCCCGAGGAACATGTTTATTTATTGCGGGAACTGCGGCGCGTTCTGAAGCGGAACGGGATCGTCATGATTTATGAGCACAATCCCTTCAATCCGCTTACCGTTCGCGCGGTCAATTCCTGTCCCTTTGACGAAAATGCTGTGTTAATCAAGGCGGGCGCCATGTACAGCAATTTCAGGTCAGCGGGTTTTTCGTCTGCGTCGGTGAGTTACCGGGTTTTTTTTCCCAGATTGCTCAGCTTTATCCGGAGCATCGAGGCGTCGCTGAGGTGGCTGCCGCTTGGCGCCCAATATTATGTCACCGCCGCAAAAGGTGACTAGCCTCTTCCATTACGTCGCGTTTTTCGCCAACGGCAAGTGGAGAACACAGGTGCTTGCAAGCTTACTGCAACCATTGCGCTTTATTCTGGTGGGGGTTGCCAATACGTTACTCGGTCTATCGGTTATTTTTGCTGCGAAGGGCCTTGCAGGACTTGATGACTTCGCCTCTAATCTGCTCGGATACGGTTTTGGATTGCTGCTGAGTTTCTTTTTCAACAGGAAATGGACATTTCGCCACAATGGCGGCATTTATCCTACTGCTGCGCGTTTCCTGCTGGCCTTTCTGCTTGCCTATATCGTAAATCTGATGACTCTTTACGGGTTGCGGGATGGTGCCGGAATAAATTCATATTTCGCACAGACCATTGGCATAGTGCCTTATACCGTCGTCTTTTATCTTGGTTGCCGATATTATGTCTTCACGCAAAAGCGTGGGTGAGTCAGGCTTTGCAACGCTCTGGTCGCGGTCGGATAAACGCGCTCGCAAGCTTGCCAACGGAGTGGATTCTGGAAAACCCCGGCACGTTTATCGGCATGATGCCCAAGAAATTCTTCCGCTTCTGGGGCATGGATGGGGAAGGAGAGTGGGGTTATCAAGCCGGTACTACCTAGTATGGCCAGCATGCCAAATGGTTTCGGTCGGTGCGCGTAATCAATCAGATTTACTATTTTCTCCTGTTGGGCGGCTTCGCGGTCGCGATCTGGAAACTCCTGCGTACCCCGGCAAAGCCAGCAATGTATTACGGTTTGGTGATCGCAATCTACTTCACTCTATCAGTCCCGTTTTTTCCGGGCAGTCGCGTTATCACTTTCCTGTCATGCCATTTGTTATCGCGTATGTTGCCTGGATTAGAAATGAAATGTTGAATTCAAAGAAACGGGTTGCTGCACTTGCTGCACTCCCGGGTGCATGATGGATACGTGAGGAAATATGGCTAATTCGGGGTGTGATAGTGCAAAACTATCGGAAGTTCAGGCGCAATGGGGCCGCGTTTCGCGACGAAGTCCACTCGTTCACCGTAGGTTGATTTGCTTTTTTCGAGGCGTAATCTCCAGGAAAACCCGAGGATCCTTTACCCTGCGGCAGGATGGCGGTAGATGACAAAACAATCCCAGACTGCCGAAATACTGCCCGAGATTACCATCGTCTCTACCATGTATCGATCGCGGCCGTTCCTTGAACGGTTTCTCGCCGAGTGCCTGCAAGCTTTATCCGATATAAAATGTGATCACTTTGAGATATTGCTCGTCAATGATGGGTCTCCGGACGACTCATTAGCCTACGCGCTGGAACGCAGAGCTGACATTTCCCAATTGGCGATAATCGATCTTTCACGCAACTTTGGCCATCATTATGCGATACAAGCCGGGTTGCAGCATGCGCGAGGAGAACTGGTTTTCCTCATCGATTGCGACCTGGAAGTATCGCCTTTAATATTAGCCGAGTTTCGCCATAAGCTTCGCGAATCGGGCTGCGACGTTGTTTTCGGTTACCAGGAAGCGCGCAAGGGCGGACGATTCGAGCAGCTAAGCGGAGGCCTGTTCTGGAAGGGATTCAATTTGCTCAGCGAGATAAAGATTCCCGAAAACATCGTTACCGAAAGAATCATGTCGCGCCGCTATGTCGAAGCGCTGCTGCAAATGGGCGACCGCAATCTGTTTCTTGGGGGCATGATGAGTTGGACCGGGTTCCAGCAGCTCGGGCTGCCCGTTTTTAAAAAACAGCGCGCGGGTGGCAGCACTTATACGCTCACGCGGCGCATTGGCTTGATGGTTAACGCAGTGAGTTCGTTTTCCGTTCAGCCTCTGGTTTGGCTGTTCAACTCGGGGATAATCATTACCCTGCTAAGTTTCTCCTTCGCGTTCTACCTGATCTTTCGGAAATTATTCTTTGACGACGCCCTGCTGGGTTTCACCTCGCTAATGATAGTCATGACACTTAGTCTTGGTATTTTGACCACGGCGACGGGCGTGGTCGGTATATATCTGGGAAAAGTATTTACTCAGGTGCAGAATCGACCGACCTATATTGTCAGGGATATTTACCGCTGAACCATTTCGTTTATATCATTCAGTATTTAATCCGATTCTTTTCGTTTCGAAATGCAATGAGCCAGCAAGAAAAAGACCGTTACTACACAAGACAAGAACTTAAGGGAATGAGATTCAGAAAATTGGGCCACGATGTACTTATAAGCCGTACTTCACGTATTTACATTCCGGAGTATATCTCGATAGACAATTTTTCTATCGTAGACGATTTCTGTATTCTCTCCGGAAATGTGGAGATCGGTAAAAATGTTCACGTTGCTCATGGCTGCCGCGTTATTGCCGGCCGCGATGGCATCGTTATGGCAGATTTTTCGGGATTGGCATTCGGCGTAACCATATTTGCCCAGTCGGACGATTATGGTGGAAATGCGTTAACAAATCCGACCGTACCCCTCGAATTTCGTAAAATCCTGAGAGCGCGAATTGAAATAGGTCGTCATGCAATTGTCGGTGCAGGAAGCGTTATTGTGCCCGGTGTAATACTTGGGGAGGGGTCAGCAATCGGTTCATGTAGCATGGTCACCAAGTCAACTGATCCATGGACGGTGTATTTCGGAACGCCGGCCAAAAAAATAAAAAATAGAAGCCAGAATCTCCTGGAGCTGGAAAAAAGATATTTGGCAGAACGATCATCAGCAACAGAGAGTAAATGAGAGGTTTTCTTTGAAGATCGGGAGTAGATACTCGTGCGCAAGTTTCTCATGGGCCGCTTTGCATCCTTCATGCCAGAAGCTGGATCCACTGCTTCGGTCCTTCTCTACCGGCCGCTCATTCAGGTTCCTTGGTAGAGCGGACTCTGGTTGGGGCTGGTGCGCTGGTTATCGCGAGCACCAAGGAGAATACCGCTCATCTCGCCGTAGCCAGCCCCGAAGCAGGTGTCCCAAGCCAACGGCTGCAATCACTACTCTGACTACTCTAGCCGAATAATTTATGCATACGAGCTGCAAGAAGGTTGCCATACTTCAATCGAACTATATCCCCTGGAAGGGCTATTTCGACCTCATCCATGACGTTGATCTTTTCATCTTTTATGACGACGTCCAATATACGCACTCCGACTGGCGCCACCGGAACAAATTGATGACCCGGGGCGGGCCACGATGGCTTACCATTCCAGCAGGGCACGATTTGAAGCGCCTGATATGCGAGGTTGAAATTCCCGATCAAAGCTGGAAGCAGCAACACCGCAGCATAATTGAGCAGAATTACCGGCATGCGCCTTTCATCAAGGAATCACAATCGTTGCTGGATTTTCTATATGTGAATTCGATAACAAATCTCTCTGATTACAATCAGAGTGCCATAAAACATCTCTCCAATATTTTAGGAATTCATACACAGTTTACCGACAGCCGGCTTCTGGGCGTCTATGGACGCAAAACCGAGCGGTTGATCGGTATCCTTGAGAGCGTAGGCGCGACAAAATATATCAGCGGTCCTTCAGCCAGGGATTATATTGATGAACCTATGTTTGCTGAGGCCGGCATTGAACTGGTGTATAAGGAATACCCCGTATATCCCGCTTATCGGCAATGCTTCCCGCCGTTCTCACCCTTCGTTACCATACTCGACCTGCTAATGAATGTGGGTCCGGAAGCGCCTCATTACATCTGGGGAATGGCGCCAGAATGAATATCAAGCATGAGAGAAAGATGAACGGACGATTCGATATGGCGGGACATATTTATATCCTGCTGACCCTGCTGTTCACGGTATATGGTCAGTTGGTGCTCAGGTGGCAGATGGCGCAAACGCGCGGCATGCCGGAAGGGGGGGGCGACAAACTCTTATTTCTTTTCCAGCAGTTCTTCAATCCATGGATCATATCGGCCTTACTTTCTGCTTTTCTTGCTTCGCTTGCGTGGATGGCGGCAATGACTCGTTTCGAACTCAATTACGCTTACCCCTTCATGAGCCTGGCGTTTGTCATCGTCATGGTTTTCTCGGTGGTTTTTCTGAATGAGTTACTCACCATCCAGAGCGTAATCGGTACCATAATGGTAGTCGGCGGCTTGATTATCATCGCGCGCGCCTAACTCTTTCACCTTATTTTCAAGAATACAACCCAAAAGCAAGCGCGGCCATGATCCCATTCAACAAGCCTTACATGACCGGAAAAGAGCTGTGGTACGTAAGCCAGGCTCATGCCAGCGGCCATCTCGCCGGTGACGGAATTTTTACCAGAAAGTGCAACGCATGGCTGGAGAATCGCATCGGCTGTGAGAAAGCATTGCTGACGCATTCGTGCACAGCTGCGCTGGAGATGGCGGCGATTCTTGCTGACATTCACGCCGGCGATGAGATCATCATGCCCTCCTACACTTTTGTCTCGACCGCCAATGCGTTTGCAATGAGGGGAGGCGTACCGGTATTCGTCGACATTCGGCCCGACACCTTCAATATCGATGAGACCTTGATAGAGGCGGCAATCACGCCGAAAACAAGGGCGATCGTGGCGGTTCACTACGCGGGCGTCGCCTGCGAGATGGATACCATCATGTCGTTAGCGGAAAGATACGGCTTGCTGGTAATCGAAGACGCCGCGCAGGGCATCATGTCCACCTATAAAGGGCGGCCGCTGGGGAGTATAGGCCATCTCGCCGCATTGAGTTTTCATGAGACCAAGAACATCATTTCCGGAGAAGGCGGCGCCCTATTGATAAATGCGCCGAGTTTTGCTGAAAAAGCCGAAATAATCAGGGAAAAGGGTACCAACCGCAGCCTTTTTTTTCGGGGTCAGGTCGATAAATACACTTGGGTTGATTTCGGTTCATCCTATCTTCCGAGTGAACTGATAGCTGCCTTTTTATGGGCTCAAATGGAAGAGGCTGATTCCATCACGAATCGCCGGTTGGGTATCTGGAACACCTATCACGATAACTTCGGCTCCGTGGAAATACAGGGCAAGATACGTCGTCCCATCATTCCCCGGGGTTGCACGCATAACGCGCACATGTACTACCTTTTGTTGCCGAATCTCGACAAGCGCAGCACTTTCATCGCCGCACTCAAACAGAAGGGAATAGGAACCGTCTTTCACTACATTCCACTTGACAGCTCCCCCATGGGGGAAAAATACGGACGCAGATCCGGATCGCTAACCCAGACGCAATTGCTGAGCGAACGGTTGGTACGGTTGCCGTTATGGCTGGGGTTGGAGGAGTTCCAAAGCGAAGTCATCCTGGAGGTCATTGCAGAGTTATGAAGAAATGACAACGCCGGGCGCCCGGCCTACGGTGCAACCTGATCAGGCTGATTCAAGACTTGATTCGAGCATACGGCTCAATTCTCGCGATGCGCTCGCCCTGCTGGTGCTGTGGTGTGGCGTGTGCGTGCTCTTCTGGAACGCGCTGAATCCTGGAGAATTCTGGTGGACCGATGAATCCCGCCATGCGATGAACGGCGTCTTCTTTTTTGATCTCTGGCAGGACGTGCCCTGGAGGGCGCCCTATGAGTACGCTCTTCAGTATTTTGCTCAATATCCCGCCCTGGCATTAAACTGGTATCCGCCGTTTTTCCCCGTCGTGGAGTCTGTTTTTTTCGCTATTTTCGGAATCACCGAATTCAGCGCCCATCTCACCGTAATGGTCTTCGCTCTGGTTGGCGTATCAGCATGGTATGCCTGGGCGCGGCCAATCTGGGGGCGCGCAGCTACAGTACTGTCCTGCCTGCTTTATCTTTCGACGCCGGGCGTGCTCGATTGGACACGTTCCATCATGCTGGAGGTCCCGGCAGTGGCGATGATCATTGTGTCCATTCTGGCATTTGATCGTTATCTGAGTCATCCAAGTTGGCGCCGCGCCGCACTTGCCGGGCTTGCGCTGGCATCCATGCTGCTGCTCAAGCAAACTACCGTATTCATCCTGCCCGCCTTGCTGGCCTACGCATTGCTCACCGGACATGGACGGTTGCTATGGCGTAAAGAGGCTGCGCTGGCGTATGTCATAGTTGGAGCTGCCAGCGCATTGCTCACAATGCATGCGCTCAAGTTCGGTGCAATACCGGTCAATGCTCTGGTGAATCAATTCGGTCCGAACAGCTCGCAACTGTTCAACGGAAGGCGCTGGGGATATTATTGGTCAGCACTGTGGGATGTTTGCGGATGGCCGCTTGGTATCGCCATTCTGATAGGCGTTGCGTTCCGGGCACATATGGGTACCAGGGGCAAGCCGCAGGATTCGCTGATCTTTTTTTGGCTTGCGGCCTCATACCTGTTTACGGTATTAGTCGTCGGACGCGGCGAGGGGAATGTTTTGCGCTACACCATGTATGCCTTGCCCCCGCTGGCATTGCTGGCCTGTATGCCATTAAGCCCGGGAGTCGTGCTGAACGCCGGTATACGTCGAGCCGCGTTCGTGTTTCTGGCTGTGCTTGCCAGTTGGAATGTATATGTGGGATCGACCAAGACCCACACCTATGTAGCCGGATACGAACAAGCAGCTGAATTTGTCGTGCGGCAGGACGATACCGGCTTGATTCTGTTTGCCGGAAAACATGACGGAAATTTCATCTTTCACCTGCGCGCCGTTGATCCCGAGAAGAACAAGGCGGTATTGCGAGCCGACAAGATCCTGGTATCCATGGCGGTACACAAGGCATTCGGCATGGTCTCCTATGTCCAGAACGTGGAAGATGTCATCGGGTTAATCGACCGTTATGGGGTAGGGATCATCGTGATCGAGAGCCGCGACGTAGTGGATCTGCCTGAATTTAAACTCCTGGCTAAAGCCATGGATGACCACCGGTTCCAGATGATTAAGGAAATCCCGGTACTAACCAATGTGCCGGAGTTTGATAATCTGTCAATCCGGGTCTACCGCTACCTGGATAAAAAGGAACAGGCGGGTGGTCTCGTTATTCCACTGCCGCATATGGGCATGGAAATCAAACTGAAGCCCCAACAGAACAAATCCCTATGAATAAGCTGTTTCCCCGGAATATGCGGCTCGCGTTCCCAAGCTCGAATAACATCGACCAGGGGAAGGATAAAGTCGAAAACCAATGGTTATAGACCAAACCATTTATTAACATGGTATATGTCCACGATTAGGCGCAGAACTTGAATCTTTTCGCTGATCCGCCGTAATAATAGCTCTAGAGCATGCCAAAATAACCTAAGTAAATTGATGCGAATCCTGCATATTCTTGACCATTCCATTCCCCTCCACAGTGGCTATACATTCAGGACGCTCTCCATTCTCAAAGAGCAGCGCGCTCTGGGATGGGAAACCTTTCACCTGACCGGATCAAAACAGGAAAATTGCAGCGTGCTGGAAGAAGATGTTGAAGGCTGGCACTTTTATAGAACACCGGAGGCAACAGGTTTCGGGTCGAAACTTCCCGTCCTGAATCAGGTTTCCGTCATCGAAAACCTGACTCGCCGCCTCAGCGAGACAGCCCAAATCATCAAGCCTGATATCCTGCACGCCCACTCCCCGGTACTTAACGCCATACCCGCGCTTCGCGTAGGCCGCAAGTTGAGCATCCCGGTCGTCTATGAAATCAGAGCGTTCTGGGAAGACGCAGCAGTGGATCACGGCACCAGCCGTGAATGGGGATTAAGGTATCGCCTTACGCGTGGATTGGAGAGTTACGCCTTGAGGCGCGTTGACGCCATCACCACCATTTGCGAAGGCCTGCGCACTGACATTCTCGGGCGCGGCATTGCATCGGAAAAGGTAACGGTTATCCCCAACGCCGTCAACATCGAAAACTTCAGCGTGGGCAAAAGCAGGGACCCGCAGCTTGCCGCAGATCTTGGCGTTGAGGGAAAAACGCTGCTGGGCTTCATTGGTTCATTTTATGCTTATGAGGGTTTGACCGTCCTGTTGCGGGCACTACCGGAAATGTTGGCCGGAAACCCCGATATTCGCGTCCTGCTGGTCGGTGGGGGCCCACAGGAAAAAGAATTAAAGGCGATAACCAGACAGTTGTGCCTCGAAGGCAAGGTGATCTTCACCGGCCGTATCCCTCATGAGCAGGTACCTCTTTATTACAATCTGATCGATATTCTCATCTATCCCCGTCTGCAAATGCGGCTCACCGACCTCGTCACGCCGCTCAAGCCCCTTGAAGCCATGGCACAAGGCAGGCTTGTCGTGGCATCGGATGTCGGCGGCCATCTGGAATTGATCGACGACGGAAAAACCGGCGTCCTTTTCAAGGCTGGCGATCCGCATGCCCTGGCATCCAGGGTGTTGAACCTTCTTGCCAGTCCCGGTCAATGGCCTGGTTTGCGCGACGCCGCCCGAAGCTTTGTGGAAACACAACGTAATTGGCCCATCAGTGTTGCCCGTTACCGAGGCGTCTACGCCCCGCTTGTCGCCAAGCGGGTATCGTCGTGAAAGCGGCTGGCTTGCGCATCGGCCTGATTGGGCCCCTACCGCCTCCATCGGGGGGGATGGCGAACCAGATGCTGCAACTAGCCCGGTTGCTGCGAGAGGAAGATGCCACGGTGGAGTTGATTCAGGTCAATCGCCCCTACCATCCCCATTGGGTTGGCAGGCTCAAGGGGATAAGAGCGGGTTTTCGGTTGCTCCCTTATCTTGCTCACCTCTGGGTTTCGGCAAGCAGGGTCCAGTTATTTCACGTGATGGCTAATTCCGGCTGGTCATGGCACCTTTTTGCCGCCCCGGCCATTTGGATAGCCAGAATCAGAAACATACCCGTTATTATCAATTACCGCGGCGGCGAGGCGGATGTCTTTTTCAGTAAAGCATTTTTTTGGGTAAGGCCAAGCCTGCACCGGGCCGATGCGATCGTCGTTCCTTCCGGTTTTCTTGAAGCTGTATTTGGAAAGCGGGGTTTCGCTACCAGCATCGTACCCAACATTATCGACCTTAGCCGCTTCGGGATGCCAACGCGCCCCGCGCCTCTGCCGAAAGCAAGTTTTCCGCATATCATCGTTACCCGCAACCTGGAGCCGATTTACGACAATGCCACTGCCTTGCGCGCCTTCACTATCATAAAACAGGCGTTTCCGGCGGCAAAACTTACCTTGGCCGGGTCCGGGCCAGAGCGGCGGATGCTGGAAGAACTTGCATGCAGGCTGGGCGTGGCGGATGTGGTTGCATTCACGGGCCGCGTGGATAATGAGGGCATGGCCGCTCTATATCAGAGCGCCGACATCATGATCAATCCCAGCCTGGTCGATAACATGCCCATCTCATTGCTGGAGGCATTGGCGAGTCGCGTTCCCGTGGTGAGCACAGATGTCGGCGGAGTGCCCTTTATGGTGGAACATGAAAAGACGGCCTTGCTTGTCCCCCCGCAAAACCCGGAGGCCATGGCCAACGCCGTTCTTGCACTGCTGAACGACCCTGCCAAGGCTATGCAGCTCAGCAAGGCCGGCGTCGAGGCTGTGCAGCGCTACACATGGCCCAATGTTCGGGATTGTCTGCTCCGTGTTTACAAGCAGGCCCTGCAAAAATGATGCATGTCGTGATCAGCGTCGATGTCGCCACCTTGCACAGCTAAATCCAATGCATGTCTGCTCAGGCTGTGGCGGTGCCTATGCCCTCCAAGCGCGCTATCCTGCAAAACCGCCCAAGTCTTGCTCCATGACCGCGATAAATTGATTAAGCGCGATAAAGTGAATAAAAGCACAAGGTGAAGCTGCCGTGATACCGCAAAGCGTGGTGAAAGAGCATGCCGGGGGATTCAGATACCGCGCTGAAGTTGATGGACTGAGGGTCATCGCAGTTATCCTCGTCGTTCTTTTCCATGCTGGTTTTGAGTGGTTTAGCGGCGGCTACATCGGCGTGGACGTGTTCTTTGTTATCAGCGGCTATCTCATCACCTCGATAATTCTCAGTGAGCACAAGGCCGGGAAATTTTCTAACGTTAGCTTCTACGAGAGGCGCGCGCGCCGCATCCTGCCACCCCTGTTCCTGGTGATGCTTGCAAGTCTTCCGTATGCCTGGTTCTGGATGACACCGCACCACCTCAAAGCTTTCTCGCAAAGCGTGGCTGCTGCCTCCCTTTTTGCGCCGAATATTTAATATCATCTCTTGAAGCATAATTCATTACAAGGCAACGCCAAGCCTGCTAAATTCTTAAAATGAGCTTATATACATCTCTGATCTCCAGCCTTGTTTTTCCCCTTCACGAGCGCATCAAAAACCACAGTAGCGTTGCGGTTCGCAAAGAGATGGAGCTATCTCAATGGTGGGATACCAGACATCTGGAAGCGTTCCAGTTTGCCAAACTGCAGCGACTCCTTACCCACGTCGAGGCGCATGTCCCTTATTACCGCAATCTGTTCACAAGCATTGGGTTCAAGGCGTCCCACCTGCGCAGTCTCGCGGACCTGGCACGCCTGCCTCTTCTGGATAAACCAAAAATTCGCGCCAACACCGAAGCATTGAAATCTGCAAATGGCCGAGACCTCGCCCGTTTTAACACCGGCGGTTCCAGTGGCGAACCGCTGATATTTTATATCGGAAAAGAGCGCATCAGCCATGATGTCGCCGCCAAGTGGCGCGCTACACGCTGGTGGGATGTAGATATCGGCGACCCCGAGGTTGTTATCTGGGGATCACCCATTGAACTCGGCGCTCAGGACAGCCTTCGCGCGCTCCGCGACAAGTTGCTCAGGACTTGCCTGCTCCCCGCCTTCGAAATGTCAGCGCAAAAGCTCGACCGGTTCCTGCAAGAAATCCGAGCCATTCGTCCTAAAATGCTTTTCGGCTATCCCTCTGCGCTATCGCATATCGCCCGCCATGCCGAAGCCTGCGGGTGCCGGATGGACGATCTGGGCATCCGCGTCGCATTCGTTACTTCAGAACGCCTTTACGACGAGCAGCGCCAGCAGATCAGCAAAACATTCGGATGTTCGGTGGCCAATGGCTACGGTGGGCGTGACGCCGGTTTTATCGCCCATGAATGTCCGCAGGGCGGCATGCATATTACCGCAGAGGATATCATTGTCGAGATCGTGGATCAGCAGGGTATTCCGCTACCCTGTGGCGAGGCCGGAGAAATCATCGTCACCCATCTGGCCACTGGAGATTTTCCCTTCATCCGCTATCGTACCGGCGATATCGGCGTACTGGACAGCAAGCCCTGCATTTGCGGACGTGGCCTTCCTCTGATCAAGAAAATTCAGGGACGCAGTTCTGATTTTTTGGTTGCTCAAGATGGTACAGTCATGCACGGTCTGGCTTTGATCTATATCCTGCGCGAACTACCGCACATAAGCAACTTCAAAATCGTTCAAGAAAGTCTGGATCTCACTCGCGTATGGGTAGTCGGGGAAGCAAAGCTTTGCCCAAAGACTATCGCGAGAATCGAGAGGGGATTCAAGGGCAGATTGGGTCAAGCCGTTAATATTGCGATTGAAGAGGTGGCCGAAATTCCACTAGAGAAATCCGGCAAGTTTCGTTACGTAGTGAGCAAAGTCGCAACGGTTTGATCGGACGAGGAGTTAATCTCAACGTCTTATTGTGAAATTACATCGTTTTTTCGCGCTGGTTGCTATTGAATCAAGCGAGCAATTCGTAACGAGCGTCATGCCGTTGGAGGCGATATCCATGAGCATGTAAAGCACCCACGTTGGCCGGGTTTCGGCTCAAGCCCGAATGCTATTCTCTCGCTGGAGCGAGCAAAGCGTTGTGCGAGAAAAAAGATCGTTAGTCTCAACCCAAGTGGCAGGCTTATGTGAGTTTGCTCTAAACGTCAATCGGTTAGAAATTTGATGTGGATAATCTGGATTCATGACTTCTATGCCTTCTTACAGCGTTGTAATACCCGTATATAAATCAAGTAAGTGTTTGCTGGAACTGGCTAATCGGCTGGATACTGTTTTCGGTGAACTGAACTTGGACTATGAGATTATCATGGTTGATGATTGTTCCCCGGACGACAGTTGGAACGTGGTCTCAGAACTGGCACGAACTCGGCTGCGTTACAAAGGCGTTCAATTACTTACAAACTCTGGCCAGACCAGAGCAACCATGGCTGGGATTAAAGTTGCCAGTGGTGAAATCGTCATCACTATGGATGACGATCTTCAGCACGATCCTCAACTCATTCCGCTTTTGTTGGACGAGTTAGAGAAGAAGGGAGATTACGACTGTGTTTTTGCCTATTTTCCCGAGAAAAAACATGCAGGCTATCGCAATATTGGCTCCAAAATCATAAGCGGGATTAACTCGCGAGCGTTTGGATCCAACGAGAAGATCAAAGTTTCGTCGTTTCGACTGATGCGCGGATACATGGCCCAGATTATTCGCCAAAACCAGTCGGCAAGCGCTACTGTGGGTGGTCTGATTATTGCAAACGCCGCGCGAATAAAGTCCGTTCCCATCCCCCACAACGAGCGGTTTTCCGGCAAATCGAATTACACTGTGGCTAAGCAATTCAAGCAAGCTTTTGACAATATATGCAGCGTGAGCATGCTGCCGTTGCGCATGATCTCCGCAGCCGGGCTATTGGCCTCCGTGCTGAGTGGCGGATTGCTTTGCTATTTCCTGATCAAATACCTTATGGGTGGTATTTCTCAGGCTGGTTGGACTAGTCTTGTGATTTTAATCACGTTTTTTGCTGGATTGATTCTTCTGTCTCTTGGAGTCATCGGAGAGTATATTGCTCGCGTATTAGGCGAATTGCAAAAATCGAAGGTCACTACGGTCCGTCAGACTATCGGCTTTCCGGAAGATACGACAGACAAGGGGGAACGTTTTTGACTGGCGCGAAGAAAATTATGATTTTGGGGGCCGGCAACACCGTCACTCCTCTGATTGAACAAGCCAAGCGACGTGGGCTTGTTACGATTGTCGTCAGCCCGGACGGTGATTATAAAGGCTTGAAACTCGCCGACCATCAGGTCCACTGTGACTTTCGTCACACCGAAACGATTCTCGAATACGCGAGACACTACGCCATTGACGGTATTGCCTGCACGGGAACTGATGTTGTTGTTCCTACAATTGGTCGTGTGATCGATGAACTTGGTTTATATGGAACCGGCTATGAATCGGCTGTTGCATGTTCAGACAAATGGTTAATGAAACAGGGCCTCATCAGGCGAGGCGTCAGGACTGCGCGAGGTTTGGTCTGCGACATGCCTGATGCTTTGACTCTAGCGAAGGAAACAATCGGTTTTCCCTTGATGAGCAAAGCAGTGGATTCATCAGGCAGTCAAGGCGTCTTTAAGGTCGATCGACCGGAAGAGCTTCATGATGCCTGGAACGCTTCAAAGCAGGCTTCCAGTTCAGGGCGGGTCGTTCTGGAGGAGTATCTCGAAGGCATTGAATTTGGGGCTCAGGCTATTGTTGAGGGAAGTCGTGTCAAAACGGTGTTTCTTCACAATGATCAACTGACTTCGCCTCCGGACCACGCGCCGGTCGGACACTCGATTCCCTGCACTTTGAGCCCTGATCAGCAAGCCCGTTCATGTATGGAGATCGCAGCCGCGATTGAGGCTTTGGGCATTTGTGACACGGTGTCGAATGTGGACTTGATGCTTGTCGGCGATACGCCCTACATCCTTGAAATCGCTGCTCGCATGGGTGCGACCTGTCTCCCGGAGACAATTTCCATCTTTGGCGGCTTCAATGCCTATGATGTAGTGCTGTCTCTAGCTCTGGGCGAGCCGCTTGTAGCGGCAGATATATATAAGGGAATGCCGAATGCATCTCGAATGATAGAAAGCCCGCAGGATGGCGTGGTGCTTCAAGTTCGGGTCCCGGAATCGGTACGTTTGCATCCGAATCTTCATCGGTTGTCGATCTATGCCAAACCGGGCGACAGCGTACGCCGGTTTCGCGTTGGACCGGATCGCATCGGGGATGTGATCGTCACAGGCGCATCAGTCAATGAAGCCGAGCAATTGGCCGCTGATTTGGCTTCCCTTGTGGAAATTGTGTTCGCCTAAGTCTCCCACTGATATTTTTGGAATCAACAGGAAAAACAAGATGAGTCACAATGAAAAGGATCGTTTGGAGCAGATCGCCGGGTTTTATCATTCAAGTGAAGCAGCTCAGGCAGTGGATCATTTTCATCTCTATTTAAGAGATATAGCAATTCCTCGGGAGGGTGGACGGTCTGCCCTGGAGCTGGGCTGCGGCAGCGGGCGATGGACCGGGGTGTTGTGTGAACGCTATCAGGAAGTGGATGCGGTTGATGCTGCCGCCGAACTTGTTGCCCATGTAGTCAACGAGATGAAGAACAAAGGTGCTACTCTTCGCGGGCATGTTAATCTGATCGAGGATTTCCTGGAATCGCCAGGACGCACTTGGCATCATGTCTATTTGACCATGTTGCTCGAGCATGTGGAGGACCCCATTGACATACTTGTCAAAGCAAAAAGAGCATGTGACCCGGATGGTTCTATTTTTGTCGCTGTCCCCAATGCTTTGTCTATTCATCGCATCGTAGCGATGCGCGCCGGCCTGATCCCTAAGATCGACGAGCTATCCAAAAGCGACTTGAAGGTTGGGCACAGAAGAGTTTATACGTTGGACTTGCTGAAACATCATCTGACCGCTGCCGGTTTTTTCATTTCAGAAGTTACACCGGTCGGATTAAAGCCAATTACGCATCAACAGATGCAAATCTTGCCGGACTCTGTTCTTTGGGCTCTCTGCCAATCAGGTGATCTAGCTCCCGATAATCCCGCCTATTTTGTTGTTAGGGCTACAGCAGAATGCATGCTTTAACCTGAAAGAACCGCCCTCAAGACGAATGCTTGCCTGACCCCTGATGATGATTGGCTGGTGAGGGGCGAATCAGTTGGCTGCCGGAATGAAGCCGAAGCGGGTCAGTGTCAATTCCCGACACTACCAAGAACAGAAAAAAGAACTACTGCGCATGGCAGCATATAGTAAGTAAAACAACACAACCTCATACCCAACCGATTTGTACAACTTGACATCCATAACTTAGGTCCTGTTAACTCTAATAACCATATTGCATTATTCACGTATACTTATAGGCATGGAAATCACTCAAGCCCAATACGAGCGAATCGTACATTGCCTGCAACGGCAAGACATTATTCGAGGCATGTCGTCGGATCTTCAGCAACTGTCGCCCACCGGGAGAACGCTGCCCTGATCTTTCGATACGTTTCCCTGGTCGGCCACTACGCCGACAGTGTGCGGTTTGCGCGACTGTCCTCCTCCGCGACCCGCCGCCGCCAACTCGTCCGCTTCCGGCGCCTGTTCGAGCACGCCCGCGAACATTCGCCTTTCTACCGGCGCCTGTACCGCGAGGCCGGCGTGGACCGGTTGGTGATCCGCGACTGGGCCGACATCGAGCGTGTGCCAATGGTGGACAAGGCCCTTCTGCGGACGGTGCCCACTCAGGACCTGATGACCGGGCCGATCACACCGGATCTGGTGCGTATCACCACCAGCGGGTCCAGCGGCGAGCCCTTCGTAATCTATCAGGCCCGGATGGAACAATACACCTCGCATGTGCGCGTGTTCGCGATGCTGTGGGAGCTGGGCTGGCGCCCCTGGCAGCGCATCCTGATGTTGACCCGGCTGGAACCCGAGGCGGTTTTGCCGGTGGAACAGGACCTGGGGCTGCTGACACGGCTGCGTAGGGGCTTTGGGCTGTTCGAGCGCGATATCGCCTCGATCTACACCCCGTTGGCGGAGGTTCTGCGCTGGCTCGACGCACACGCGAACGCACCTGTACTCTGGTCCACGCCGGGTATCATCACCATACTGTGCGACTTTCTCGAGGAGCAGGGCCGGCGCTACCAGTTCAGGCTAGTGGTGCTGACCTCCGAGACGCTCAGCCGGACGCTGCGCGCGCGCTGCGAGCGTCTGCTCGGCGCGCCGGTGGTGAGCCACTATGGCCTGCAGGAATGCCCGACCATCGGTCACGATCCCGGCGACGGCGGTTATTTTCGTATCCAGAGCCATGCCTGCATGCTGGAACTCGTTAACACCCGGATTGAGGGGGAGGAAGATGGCACGTTGGGGGACGTGGTGCTGACCAATCTGGTCAATCACACCATGCCCTTCATTCGCTATCGGACTGGGGATACCAGCGAGGTCCTGCCTCGGCCCGACTGCCCCGCCAAAGTGCTGGGGCTGATCCTCGGCCGGGTGGATGATGTGCTGACCCTGCCCGACGGCCGGCGATTCGCCCATCACCATGCGCATGCGCTATTCATGGACTTCCCGCTCTGCGCCCAGTTCAAGTTCGTCCAATACCCGGACGGCCGGCTGGCCCTGAGGCTTCGCCTGCGCAACGGTGAGGCGCCGGAGGCGGTGCGCGACGCAGCGCTAGCGCGCTGGCGGACGCGCTTTGCCGAGGTGCCGCTGGCGGTGGAATTCGTCGGCGCCATCATGCCGGTGGATGCGCGCACCGGCAAGTTCAAGAACATTGAGCGACTGAGTGGACCCCCTTGATGAAAGTCAATTTCTTTGGCGATATCTGCCTGGAGGGCATCGACTGGCAACGATTTGAGTTCGACACGGCATTACGGACGCTGATGGACGGTGCCGTCAATGTCGGTAACCTGGAGTGCCCGATCACCCTCCATGAGGTTCCGAAGCCGCTCCAGGTATGCAACCTCCGCGCGCCGGCGGAATCGCTGGCTCTACTGCAAGGTTTTGCTGCCGTGTCCCTGGCGAATAACCATGTACAGGATTACGGCGAGACGGGCTGCCGGGATACGCTCGCAGCACTCGGGCAGACAGGCATTGGTCATTTTGGTCTCGGGCCGGATCAGCGCTCCGCGCTCACGCCGCTGGTTCTCGAACGTGATGGGGTGCGCCTCGCCCTGCTCGGTGCCACCCGTTACGCCAATGCCAGGGACGGCCTGCTTGGCACCGCAAGCGAGCGGCCATCGCAATTGCGGCGCGTCATCCGCCGACTTAAGGCCGACGGCTGTTTTGTCGTGACCTATTTCCATTGGGGTTATGAGTACGTCCATGTGCCGTCGCCGCGGGAGCGCGGTATCGCCCATGCCTGCATCGATGCCGGAGCAGATCTGGTCATCGGTGCCCATCCCCATGTCTGGCAGGCGTGTGAGACATACCGTGGTCGGCAGATCTATTACAGCCTCGGCAATTTCATCTTCCACTCGCGGGTGTTCGATGGCCTGTCGCCTGTGCCGAACGACCCGCGCTTGCAGGAGGGACTGGTCATTAGCGTCCAAATCCGGCCCAATCATCAGTATGATGCCGCTGTGCACGTGGTCCGGCTGACGGATACCAGCGCGCGCCTGCTGGACGCCACCGGCAGTGCTCCCATCCAGACCCAGATGGCGGCCCTGGCGGCCCTATTGGCGGGGCCGCGACTACCCTATCTTCGCGCCTATTTCCGGCAAACCCCGGCCATTGCCCGGCAAAACGTGCGCATCCGCAAAGAGCATCAGACGGCGGTTGCCGGCAGTTCGGCTGACCTCTTGAAGGTCTATCGTAGCTTCAACGGTCAGGACGTGATGAACCGTCTTGCCGCCGCAGTCATCGGCCGCCTGGAGCAATGAAACGCGGTCTGATCAAACTCGCGTTGACGTTGGCTCTGTTGCTGGCGTTGTTCCATTTGGTGGTACCTGTCACAGTTAGCGGATTTGGTGTGCGGGAGGTGGCTTGTGTGTTTTTCTACTCGCTTGTCGGTGTTCCGTCCGAAGTGGCGGTGGGTGTTTCGCTGCTCAACTATCTGCTGGTCATCGGTGTTCGAGCGTTATTAGGCGGCCTGTTGCTGCTGTTCGACCGTGGCAGGCAGATTGCGGGGCGCCCCGGATGAGTCAGTGCGGTGCGTTTTCAAGCGTGAGTTGCCGGTGCATCTGCATCCAGAATTCACCCAATCCATCTTACTAATCCAAGGCTTCACCCATGTCTCAGAATTACAATATCAGCTGTACCTATTGGAGTCAGGCGCACAGCCGCTCTCTGGGACCCGATGACGCCTGCCCGCTAAACGAGTGGTGCGCTGGCAATCCGCGTGGTGCGCTGCTGGCAATGCATCCGAGAGGTTTTCCCGTATTCCTGCCGGGTGCGTCAATAACCGCTTCCGACGAGTATGCCAACGGTGATCCCTATCTGGTGCAGGACGGGCTGGAAAGTGGCTCCGGTTTCCAGCAGCGGCGTGTCGAGACGACCCTGAAATTGGTAGCTACCGCGCTGTCGCGAATATCACCGACAGGCGGGGCCGGGACAGTGCGGATCCTGGATGTAGCCTGCGGCGCTGGCCATCTGACCGCTGCGGTGTCTGAGCAGTTTCCGATGGCGGAGCTGTATGGGATCGATTACTCAATAACCGCCGTCGATAAGGCGGTTACTGAATATCCTACACTTACCTTTTGCTGTGGTGATGCTTACGACTTGCCTTACCAGGATGGTTGGTTCGACCTAGTACTGCTCAACAACATCTGGGAGCATGTTCCGGACCCATTGCGGTTACTGGCGGCCGTACGTCGGGTGCTGAAGCCTGGCGGGTTTGTGGTAGTCTCGACGCCAAGTCGCTACCGCTTTGGTAACCTTGTTCGGGTGCTGGTGGGGCGACCGGTATTGTTTATGTCTCGCCTCCATGTTACGGAATACACGGTCGGCCAGGTGCTCGAACAGTTCCACTACGCTGGTATGGAGGCTGAGGTGTTTGACCGGCCTTGGTCGGGCCCTACCTACAATTTGGCGACCTTTCTCGCCTATAAGATAGCCTCGCCGGTGTTGACCGTGCTGCTGCGGCTAATTGGTTCCCATCACTCACTGGAACAGACGGTGTTCTATCTTGTGCGCAATAGCGACACAAATAATAAGGTAATCGGAAGTGCTGGCTCATGAATCCGCGGACATTTGTTAGGCTGATGGGTTATGAGTACGTCCATGTGCCGTCGCCGCGGGAGCGCGGTATCGCCCATGCCTGCATCGATGCCGGAGCAGATCTGGTCATCGGTGCCCATCCCCATGTCTGGCAGGCGTGTGAGACATACCGTGGTCGGCAGATCTATTACAGCCTCGGCAATTTCATCTTCCACTCGCGGGTGTTCGATGGCCTGTCGCCTGTGCCGAACGACCCGCGCTTGCAGGAGGGACTGGTCATTAGCGTCCAAATCCGGCCCAATCATCAGTATGATGCCGCTGTGCACGTGGTCCGGCTGACGGATACCAGCGCGCGCCTGCTGGACGCCACCGGCAGTGCTCCCATCCAGACCCAGATGGCGGCCCTGGCGGCCCTATTGGCGGGGCCGCGACTACCCTATCTTCGCGCCTATTTCCGGCAAACCCCGGCCATTGCCCGGCAAAACGTGCGCATCCGCAAAGAGCATCAGACGGCGGTTGCCGGCAGTTCGGCTGACCTCTTGAAGGTCTATCGTAGCTTCAACGGTCAGGACGTGATGAACCGTCTTGCCGCCGCAGTCATCGGCCACCTGGAGCAATGAAACGCGGTCTGATCAAACTCGCGTTGACGTTGGCTCTGTTGCTGGCGTTGTTCCATTTGGTGGATATCTCCCTTGCCGGCATCCTCGACCGCCTGCGCAATTTTGGCTTTGTGGTTGTCGCGGCCCTGCTGCCGCTGACATTGATCCCATGGGTGTCTGCCAGCCGCTGGGGTTATTTGCTGGGTTTAAGTGGTATCAAAGAGCGCATGACCGTGCTCTGGGGGTTCAACTGGAAGGCAACCTTTCTCGGTCTCTTCCTGCCCGGATCCCAGGGTATGGATTTTTTCCGCATCCTGTTCATCGAGCGTCGTCACCCCGGCAGTCGCGGCGTGGCAGGGAGCACGGTAGTCATCGAGCGGATGATCGGTTTCCTGCTGCTCGGCCTGTTTGCCCTTCTGGCCCTGCCTTTTGTCTATGATGGAGAGCGGTTCCGCCCTATTCTGGTTCTGGTGCTGGCGATGGACGGCGGGCTGTTCTTGCTGTTACTGGCGGTCTTTCTGGTACGCTGGAAGGCGCCTGCGCCGGGCGGTTCGCGCATCGCCAGGATGGTGGGTCGGGCGTTGCAGTATCTGCATCGCTTGCATCAGGCGGTACAGCGCTTTCCCTACCGTCTGGGCTTGCTTCCCACGGTGCTGTGGCTCGCGGCCTTTCAACTGTCGCTAGTCACTGTCGTTCATCTGCTTTTCTTGGCCTTTGATCAACCGGTGCCCTTCGTGCAGAACCTGTTGCTGTACCCGTTGATCGGGATGTTGACGGTGGTGCCCTTGACCGTGAGCGGGTTTGGGGTTCGGGAAGGGGCGTTCGTGTTTTTCTATTCGCTGGTCGGCGTACCTGCGGAGGTGGCAGTGGGCGTTTCACTGCTGACCTACCTATTGGTCATCGGCATCCCGTCCCTGCTGGGTGGGGTGCTGCTGCTGTTTGATCGCGACGGGCAAACCGGCATTCCGCGCGGATGAGCAGAACCGGCGCTTTACCTTTCGGCATGATGGACGATTGCCACGCTCGGGTCTCCGTTATCTAATCGCACATTTACTGGCTATCTTTTGAATTCATTGATGCTGGTATTGCTCGTGGACTGGTTTGGGTTTGCCACCAGATTGCTTAAGGTGTGGCGATTATCGTTGTGGCGGCTTTCTTGTTTGTGCTATTGCGCACGTTCGTCCTTTCGGGCAAACGGTTACAAATGGAGAAATACGGCCATGAAGTTCCGCTATAAGTGCAAAGATGTTTTTTCTTCGTCTGGATGGTCTGAGAATCGGGAGAGGATTCAAGGGCAGATTGGGTCAAGCCGTTAATATTGCGATTGAAGAGGTGGCCGAAATTTCACTAGAGAAATCCAGTAAATTTCATTATGTAGTCGTCCCTGAAATACGTCCGTAAGCCTTGCAGATATTAACGTTGAGGGGTATACAAGGTCTGAGGAAATTGCCAGAATTGGCGTTATTTCC
>NZ_FRBV01000017.1 GCF_900142705.1 Nitrosospira sp. Nsp11 | reverse complement strand
TTACCATATCAAGGTCTCCTTTTCGGAAACCTTCAATATGGCGCAACGTTATTTCTCAGAATACCTTTCGGTTACATTTAATTCGGCGCAATTCGTCCCCAAGCGTTTCTCTTGCACTATCCAGATCTATTGCCTATCTTTTACTTTATAGGCCAGCTTGCCGACAATGCATTTATGAGGGCGTTTGAGCGGCTATTGGACATCGACATGACTTTTGGATCGAAACCTTAGCGACTTTATTTTTAAGCGTAGCCGCATCTTAAACGTACCGCTTCACCTGACTATCGATAGGAGAGACGTCATGCCATACGCCACCATAAAGGATCTCCCGGAAAACGTCACAAACGTATTGCCGAAGCACGCGCAGGAAATATATCAGGCGGCTTTCAATAATGCTTGGGATGAATACAAGGACCCGGATGATCGCAGAGGCGATGCTTCACGCGAAGAAACCGCACATAAAGTCGCGTGGTCGGCGGTAAAAAAGGAATATGAGAAAAAAGGTGATGAATGGAAGAAGAAGTCATGAGTTTTACGATGAGGTAAACACCGCAGATTACGGGCTTTCTATGGTGTTTTCGGGAATTGATGCACCCGGGCACATTTTGAGTGTGTGCCTACCCGTTCAAATCAAATGCCGTCGATTCTCAATCCTTACAGCTATCCACATCCTCAGTAACCGTTTTCCCGTCTTTTAGCACGACAGTTTGCCTGATCGTCTTGCATTCCTTGTTTTGCTGTGCCGTTACCGGTCCGGATTGAACGACCTCAGCTTTACCCACCAGGCCGCTATCGGGGTTGCTGAAGGTCTGGGTCTGGTTTGTCTCGAACGCTTTTTGCGACGCATCGGCCATTTTTTTCTTATCGTCTTTGCCGAGAACGCCTCCAATCTCCGAACCGACATAATAACCCGCGACACCGCCGGCGACAGCACCCAGAATGCGCCCCACCGTACCGCCGCCGAGATAGCTGCCCAGATAGCTCGCTCCGATAGAGCCGGCAATGCTACCGATCAGCCCGCCGGTTCGCCTTGTGTCCGATGTTTGACATCCCGGCAGGAGCACGATCAACGCTATCGCGATGAGCCATTTGGCTCGCGTACCAGAGAGTGAAATGTTGCCCATGATGTTCCCCTTTCAAGAAAATTCCTGATCTACAACGGCTTAGCTCGCGAAATACCCGGAATCGAAGCCGGCTTGGTCCAGGCCCGGTTTATGTGCTTCTGTACCCGGATATCATCAAAAGAAAATAGATACAACTATTTGACAGCATAGCAATCCCTGAGGTAAGTTCGCGACCGTTATTTGCATTTTCCTTTTATAGAAGAATTTTGATGAAAATGAAGAGAACTATTCTAATAGTCGCGCTCCTGGCTGTCATTCCAGCGCTCTCAGGTTGCTGGTATGTTGTCGCCGGCGGCGCGGGCGCCTATGGCGGATACAAAATGAAACAGAAAGGTTATACGCTACAGAACCCCATCACCAAGGAAAAGAGCAGCCAGCCCTCCAGGTAACTCAGTCAGTATTGCGTGGGTACATCACGTTATTTTTTCGACGATCCTATCATCGCGGGAAAAGCCGTTTTTGCCATTGCAAGATCCGGCGAGCCATCTGATATTTTCAATACCCAGCGGTAAGCAGGGAACCGGAAGTGGATGTCCGCTAATCCGGGTATGGGCGCTTTACTCTCTGCGTGTTTTTATCCACTCTTCCGCTTGTCGTTGCGCTTCGGCAACTTGTACCGGTGTCATGAGCTTCTCCATGAGCTCCTGGTTTTCTTTCGCATCCTCGTAATCTCCCGCGCTGGCGATGCTGAACCATTTATCAGCCTCAACATAATCCTGCGTGACGCCGGTACCATTGTAATAAAGCACGCCCAGGTTTGTTTGTGCCCCGTGATGACCCTGCTCCGCCGCTTTTTGATACCACGACAAGGCTTGCGCATAATCCTGCGGTACGCCCTGCCCGTTGTTATACTTGACACCCAGGCTGTATTGCGCCCTTGGGTAACCCTGCTCCGCCGACTTGCGATACCAGGATAACGCCTCCAGCGCATCCCTTGCGACGCCCCGGCCGCTGTCATATCGTACGGCCAGGTTGTATTGGGCATCCTCATCCCCCTGCTCAGCGGCTTTGCGATACCATGCCACCGCCTGCTGATCGTCCCGCAAAACACCTTTTCCGGTGGCGTACATTACGCCGAGATTGAATTGGGCGGGGGCGTACCCCTGCTCTGCCGCCTTTCGATACCACGCAGTCGCCTCATAATCGTCGTGCGTAATTCCCCGGCCTTTGGCATAAGCGACTCCAAGCTTGAACTGCGCCCGTGCATATCCCAGTTCGGCGGCTTTGCGGTACCAGGAGGCAGCTTGTTGATCATCCTTGATAGTGCCCTCGCCCGTCGCATACATGATGCCGAGATTGAATTCGGCATCCGGATTACCCTGTTCAGCCGCTTTGCGAAACCAGGACACCGCTTTCTGATTGCTCTGCTCCACGCCTCGGCCTTTGGCGTACAGTACGCCTATCGCATATTGCGCATCCGCATATCCAAGTTCCGCAGCTCTAAGATACCAGGATGCCGCTTGCCGATCATTCTGCTCCACGCCCTGGCCTTTGAGGTACATGAAACCCAGGATTCCTTGCGCGGGAGCGTGTCCTTGCTCAGCGGCTTTGAGATACCAGGACAATGCCTGCTGGTAGTCCTGTGTAACTCCCTGGCCTTTTGCATACATCACGCCAAGATTGTACTGGGCCACGGCATATCCTTTATCCGCTGCCCTGAAGTACCAGAGCATGGCCTGCTGATAGTCCTGCTCGACCCCTTGACCTTTCAGGTACATGAAACCCAACATGGATTGCGCCGGCGCGTCGCCCTGCTCCGCCGCTTTGCGATACCAGCTCGCGGCCTGCGCGTCATTCTGAGGCACACCTCGGCCTTTCGAATACATGACGCCCAGATTGAACTGAGCATCCGCGTTTCCTTTTTCTGCTGCCCTCCTGAAAGAAGCTACCGCTTTAACGTAGTCCTTGCTGAGGGCGAACCGCATTCCATCCTCAAAGTCTCCGGCGAATGCCGGAAGAGTCAGCAACATCAGTACCAGCCCGGTTATCGCCGGCCCTGCCGCCGCCATTGATATCGATAAACGCATCATGTATTCACCGTAATTCCACTAATTCTTGTGTTAGAACCTGACATTCAAAGCTCGCTGCCTGTTTTTTTACCCATCAATGTTTTTTAGTGCTGTTTCCTGAAGCTTGAAATAACCCGAGAAATGCGATAGCTATATCCAGGAATATCAAGAGCACTATTCTATCGCGGCAAGCGCTTAAAAATGGCCCATGCGCGATCACGTCCAGGATTTTTTTGTTTGCGGGACTTGATAAAAGGAAATCCGGGTTTTTTCAGCCGAAGTAGCGTAACCGGCCGAAGAGGTGAAACGAAAGAAGTCCTGCTCAGTTTAGCGGGGTGAACACGCTTTCAGCTTGTCCCATGCTATATCGCTCTCGTATTTCTTGCCGTTCAGCGTGGCGACTACCGTTTCGTCATCGGTCCTTTGTATCGTCATGATAAACGAATAACCGGGGCTGGCTTCACCGCGAATATCAGCATTTGATTTATGCGCATAGATCTTGGGAATCAATGGCTGGAGCACCGCATCAGGGTTATTGGTTGCATTGCGTGCGTATGTTCCCGGTAGCGCGCCGGACGGGTAGGCATAAATTTCCGTCGCTTTGATATCCTGATAGCTTCGTACCTCATATTGCAGACCGCGAATTAGCCACCGGCTATCGGTTTGCAGTTCGTTTATGACGCAGCGTGCGAGCGAAGCGCGATCTCCGGTAAATTTGGCGGCGTAAGTCTGCGATTTTTCCTTGAGGCCAATGCCCGAGCATGCCGATAACAGGCACGCTGACAAAAGTGGGGCTAAAATTGTAATGCGTTTTTTCATGATAACGTTCGAATATCGCCTTCACGTTTTAATGAGATCAAGCGCACTTCGCGGATTTTTTGTTTTTATGGGGGTTAGCAGGGCTTGTTGGGCGACGCTTTACCCCAGCCCGAGCTATCATGCCATGTAAACGTAGGCCAAAAGTATTCATTTGTAAAGCATCCTTTATTTACGGATCAATCCAGAAAACCAATGCGTGTATTTTCCAGGCGGCGTTCTCGCGGCATAGGTCGCGGTGCAGACGACAATTCTGACGACGACTCCGGCGTTCATATGAGTGAGGAGTATGGCGTGCGCTCACTCCATATTGGCAGCAGCATGGTGCAAAGCGCGATGAGATTGGCAGCACCAAACCATTTGGAGCTGACCTATACCCGATGCATGATGGGTTTTACCCTGTTTAATCCACAGCCGGAAAATATGCTGATGATCGGTCTGGGAGGGGGATCGCTGGCGAAATTCGTATATCACCGTTTGCCCCAGACTCGAACGACCGTGATTGAAATCAATCCGCGAATCGTTGCGATGGCGCGAGATCATTTTTTTGTACCGGCGGATGATGATCGCCTGCAAGTCATGATTGCGGAAGGCGGCGAATTTGTTGCTAGCCACCCTCGCAGCGCCGACGTACTGATGGTTGACGGTTTTGACGATGGCCGCCAGGTACCCTCGCTTTGCAGCCAGGATTTTTATGATCGCGCCCATGAGGCGTTGAAAAAAAACGGCGTGCTGGTGGTCAACTTGCTCAGCAGAGACAGGGCAGTCCATGACTACATTCACCGCATCGAGGATAGTTTCGGCGGTCGAGTCGCTACGCTACTGGCCGAGCCGTTCGGTAATCTGATCGTCTTCGCTTTCAAACACAGTCCTGGCAGACCCGCCTGGGAAAATCTGCAGGAGCGTGCGAAGCAACTCGAACAGGAACTTGCCTTGCCTTTTACCAAGTACATCAATAAGTTACAGCAGCGCAGGCCTTTTTAAGTCATGCTCATGTCGATGGGGCTTGATAGGTTGCGGGACGCTCAAAGCATACATATATGGATAAGTAGGACCAATGTTGTAGGTCGGGCTCTGCCCGACATTGTTCCTTCGATCGTCGGGCGGAGCCCGACCTACATTGGCGGGTGAAGATATTCAACTGTAACTTATCAAAACACGACCGGATTATGGATTATGCCCCGATCCGGGCCACAGCACACAGGCTCAACCGATGCGAGCACCTTCCGATTATGGTAAAGTTTCGGGTTGTCACAGGAAAGTGACGAGAGGAGAAGCCAGACCATGAAACTTTACGAATCCGACCATACCAAATTCATGCGCGAGCTGTTCGAAAAAAATCCGAAGCTGGCGGAGGATCAGAAAGAGGCACGCGCCATCTGGTGGGATAAAAAGCTGGATCTGGAAGAGCGCAAGCGCTTCAAGGAATCAAGCGTACCGCAGAAGGCCTACGTCTATTTCGGAAAATAGAGCGGATCTCCGAGTAGGTCTGCAAGCTTGCCGTGCCACATGCTCACCAGCATAACAGCCCGGTTGGTCTCAGATTCCTTTGCAAACTTCTTCCGCGTTCCCGTCACAGCGCTTCAAACACACCCGCCGCGCCCATGCCTGTCCCCACGCACATGGTTACCATGCCGTATTTCCGATGATGCCGGCGCAGGCCGTGCAGCAGCGTGGCGACGCGGATGGCGCCGGTCGCGCCCAACGGATGACCTAGCGCGATCGCGCCGCCCAGTGGGTTGACTTTAGCGCGATTCAGCCCCAGGTCATGGATGACCGCGAGGCTCTGGGCTGCGAAAGCTTCGTTCAATTCGATCCAGTCGAGATCATCCAGTTTCAAGCCAACCTGCTTCAGCACCTTCGGTATCGCCTTGATTGGGCCTATGCCCATGATTTCCGGTGGTACACCCGCGACAGAATAGCCGAGGAAACGGCCAATAGGCGTCAGATTGAAGCGTTTCAACGCAGCTTCGCTTGCTACGATCACGGCGCCCGCACCGTCGGACATCTGCGAACTGTTGCCCGCCGTCACGGAGCCATTTGCCGCGAATACCGGTTTCAATGTGGCAAGCGTCGCCGCGTTGGTGCCGGGTCGTGGGCCTTCATCGGTATCTCTTGTGCTGGAAATGTCCCGGACCTCATGCGAGACGAGATCGGGTCGTTTTTCGAGCACCGTATATGGCGCGATTTCCTGTTCGAATTCCCCCGTCTCGATGGCCTTGAGCGCCCTTGCGTGGCTCGTTACCGCAAATTCATCCTGGGCCTCACGGCTGACTTGCCATCGCTGTGCGACTTTTTCTCCCGTTATGCCCATGCCGTAGGCGATGGCCACATGCTCGTCACGCAGGAATATAGCCGGGTCCAGCGACATCTTGTTGCCCGTCATCGGGACCATGCTCATGCTCTCCGTACCAGCCGCGATGATTACGTCTGCATTGCCCAGACGAATGCGGTCGGCAGCGAGCGCTACCGATTGCAACCCGGAGGCGCAAAAACGATTGACCGTCATTCCGGGCACGCTATCAGGCAGCCCTGCCAGCAAGAGCGCAATGCGTGCAACGTTCATTCCCTGCTCCGCCTCAGGCATGGCGCACCCGGCGATTACGTCATCGATAGCTGCATGATCGAGGCCCTCGCACTGCGCCAGGGCAGCTTTCAACACGTGTGCCAGCATGTCATCAGGACGAACGGTTTTGAACATTCCGCGTGGCGCTTTGCCAACCGGCGTACGGACGGCGGCAACGATGTAAGCGTCTTGTATCTGTTTGGTCATGACAGTTCTCCTTCGCTTAATTCCTGAGAGGCTTCCCGGTCTTCAGCGTATGCTCCACGCGCGCTTGCGTCTTTTCGGTTGCCAGTAGCTCTATGAATGCGGCACGCTCCAGCTCCAGGAACCAGTCTTCATCGACCACGCTGCCGGGAGTCAGTTCGCCTCCACACATGACGTGGGCGATCCTGGTGCCGATCAGGTAATCATGGTCCGAGATGAAATTGCCTTCGCGCATGTTTACGAGCATGCCTTTGATATTGGCAATGCCGGTAGAACCGGCCACCGAAATATTACGGGCTTTCAGCGGCGGGCGATATCCTGCTTCAGCCAGGGCGATCGCTTGCGCCTTGGCAACGTAAAGTAATTCATGCCGGTTCATCACTACCGGGTCGGCAGCGCGCAGATAGCCCAGTTCTTTTGCCTGCTCGGCACTTTTTGATAGCTGCGCGGTTGCGACGTTCTGAAAATAATTTTTCAGTAAAGGGAAAGGATCGCCGTCTTTCGCATCCCGCGATGCTCTCAATGCAAGTTCCTTGCAACCGCCCCCCGCAGGCAATAATCCCACGCCAGCCTCTACCAGGCCGATATAGCTTTCCATAGTCGCTACCGCACGGTCGCAATGCATTATAAATTCGCAGCCGCCTCCCAGCGCGAGGCCATCCACGGCCGCTACAGTGGGAATCATCGAGTATCGGAGGTCCTGCGAAGTTTGCTGGAATTGCGCAACCATTGCTTCGATTTCGGCCAATTTGCCTGCCATCAATGCATCTGCCAGATTGAGGCCGCGCGCTGCTTTGAGTACCGCAGACTGCGCTGTTTTCCTGATTTTTTTTGCCAGGACGCTGAAGGCGGAAGGAGGTTCGTCACCTTTCAGGCGCGCCGTGGCTTTTTGAAGATTGGCACCGGCAGAAAATGGAGGCTCAGTTTGCCAGATCACCAAGGCACGCCAGTTCCGTTCGGCTTCATCAATGGCCTGTTGCACTCCATCCAGCACATCGCTTCCGATGGTGTGCATTTTGCTCTTGAAGCTGAGAATGGCTATGTGGTCATCGGCCGAGCCATTGCCGCCGGACTCGCCCGTATGCCACATCCGTACCGCATCGCTCTCGAATATTGTTGTGCCATATTGCGCACGCTCACTCAGCAGCCTATCCGGAAACAGCTGCCGCCGGTACACAGGCAACGTCGAACGTGGCCGGAAGGTATTGTTGGACGGCGCAAAGGATCCCTGTGTTCTATGTACGCCCTGTATGCTGATATCGATTGCTTGGCTGGCGCTTTGCCCCAGTTCCCGCACCCATTCCGGCAACGATACTGCGCTCATGCTTTTGCCGGCCGCGATATCCTCGTTTATCCACCCGGCAATTTCGCTCCATCCTGCCGCTTGCCAAATCTCGAGCGGTCCCTGGTTCCAGCCGAAACCCCAGCGCATCGAGAAATCAAGGTCGCGTGCATTGTCGGCGATTGCGCCGAGATGAACCGCACAATAATGAAACAGATCGCGGAATATGGACCATAGGAATTGTGCTTGCGGATGTGAATTCGCGCGCAACGCGCCAAGCTGGCTCGCAAGATTTTTACGTTTGAGCAGTTCCTTTATGTCGTCCTCGGCCGTACCTGCCGAGAGAATATATGCGCCCTTCGCAAGGTCCAGGACATGGATTTCCTTGCCCATCTTCTGATATATGCCGCGCCGGGCTTTCTGCCCGAGTGCCCCTTTATCCACCAGGGCTTGCAGCCAATCGGGCACGGCATAGTATCTGTGCCATGGATCTTGCGGCAGCGTATCGCGCATGGTAGCGATCACATGTGCAAGGACATCGAGCCCCACCACATCCGCCGTGCGGAAAGTCGCGCTCTTGGGCCGACCAATGAGAGTGCCGGTCAAGGCATCCACCACGTCGAATCCGAGGCCGAATTCATCTGCGTGATGCATGGTGGCGAGTATCGAAAACACGCCTATCCGGTTAGCGATAAAATTCGGCGTGTCCTTTGCACGAATTACACCCTTACCCAGGCATGTTACCAGGAACGCTTCCAGATCATTGAGCATCGCGGCATCGCTCTCCTTGCAGGGGATCAACTCTGCGAGGTGCATGTAGCGGGGAGGGTTAAAAAAATGGATGCCGCAAAACCGGTGGCGCAAGTTCTCGGGGAACGACTTTGCCAGCTCATTGATGGAGAGCCCCGATGTGTTGCTGGCAAAAATAGTGTCCTCGCCGAGGTGTGGCGCGACCTTTTTATACAACTCGCTTTTCCAGTCCATGCGCTCGGCGATGGCTTCGATCACGATGTCGCAATCCCCGAGCAATTCCAGGTTCTGGTCGTAGTTCGCCGGTTGAATGGAGGCGGCCTTGGCTGCCATAGACAGTGGCGCAGGATCCTGTTTTTTTAAATTCTCTATTGCTTTGATGACGTTGGCGTTGGGACCCCCCTGCTCAGCGGGCAGCTCAAATAATAGCGTCTCGACGTTGGCATTGACCAGATGCGCCGCGATCTGCGCTCCCATTACGCCGGCGCCGAGGACAGCGGCTTTGCGCACCATGAATTTACGATTATTCAATGTCGCCTCCAGTTCGATCCGTTTTTTTTCATCAGGAAAAACCGCTGCGTGAGCATTGCGGCATTCTTGCCTGCTTACTCCTTAAACCCTTACCCATTACATCAAGGTATCGTATTACCGGCCGCTCGGCGAGAACAATTTCTTGAATATTATTCGCTGAGCTCATTTGCCGGTAATCGGCAAATGAGCTACAAGAATCTCGAGTTTTTGAACAAAACCGTTATTCCTGTGGAACGACGCGCGGTCTGCGATTCTCGTCCACAGCGACGTACGTCAGGACTGCATCGGTCACCCTGCAGCATATTTCATCGATTCCGTGACGAAGACCCCGTTGTGCATAGACAGTGACGTCCACCGTGATGGAAGTTCGGCCTACCTTGACGATCTTGGCATAAAAACTCACGATATCCCCGACAAATACCGGCTGCTTGAACACGAAGGAATTCACGGCTACGGTGGCAACACGCCCACGAGCCCTGCGTATTGCCGGAAGGCTCCCCGCAATGTCCACCTGCGCCATGATCCAGCCGCCGAATACATCCCCGGCATAATTGGTGTCCGTTGGCATCGGCACGAGGCGCAGTATCGGATCGAGCCCCTCGGGCAGCGATGTATGAGTTTCTGTGTCGGTATTCATTTTCCATCCCAGGGTTTAAATTGCCAGCTTTGGCCAGTCAGTGGGGCTATGCACGATATTATTTTTTAATCGTCGGGCGAAGCCCGACCTGCTTGGCGCCAGTCTTCGCGCCCCGGGTGACATACGGGCACGCCACCTATCGATTCCTAATGCCCCGCATATAGCCTGCTCACCTCGGCCTGGTAACGGCTCAGCACCTGCGCGCGACGCAGCTTCAACGTAGGCGTCAGCATATCGTTCTCGACAGACCATGGCTCCTGCGCCAGCGCCACGCGATATATTTTGGCATAACCGGGAAACTCTTTTATTTGACGGGTGATGCGCTCCACGAGGATTTCTTCGAGCTTCTGGTCTTGCGACAGCCGGCGCAAATTGCTGTCAAGATTATATTGCGCCGAAATGCTTTCCCAATTGCGGGTGTTCAGAACCACCAGCGCGCTTAGATACGGGCGGCCTTCTCCAATCAGCATTACCTGCTCGAATAACGAGTCATGCAGAATCGCCGCTTCGATGGGCGCCGGGGGAATTTTCTGGCCGGTGGACATCACGATGATTTCCTTCAGGCGACCAGTGATGGTCACCCGGCCTTGTTCATCAATACACGCGATATCGCCGGAATTGAGCCACCCGTCAGGCGTCATTATTGCCTCGGTGGCTGCTGGATCGTTCCAGTAACCGAGCATGACGTTGGGGCCGCGAACCAGCAAAGCGTCGTCTGAGCCGAGTTTCACCTCTACTCCCGGGATGGGACGCCCTACGCTCGACGGAAGGTTGTCCTCAATGGTGTTGCAGCATACGACCGGGCTGGTCTCTGTCATACCGTAGCCTTGCAGGATGGGCAGGCCCAAACCGATAAATACCCGTGAAACCTTTGTCGGTAACGCCGCGCCGCCGCTCATCGCCTCGCGTAGACGTCCGCCCAGCTTGCTCATTACCTTCTTCGCCACCAGGGCTTCCAGCAGTGGCCATAACATGTGAGAAAAAAGCCGGGGACCCCGCTGCTGCTGATACTCAAAGCGGCTGTAGCCGGTGTCAACCGCCAGATTGAACAGTTTTCTGCTCAAAGCCGAACCTGCCGCCAGCTTGGCGTGAATGCCGGCATAGACTCGCTCATAAATTCTCGGGACGGAAACAAGAATAGTGGGCCGGATGATCAAAAGATCTTCTTGCAGTTGGTGAACCGAGCGGGCATATGCCACCGTTGCACCGCGCATCATCGGAGCATAATAACCGGCAGTGCGCTCAAACGTATGCGACAGCGGCAAAAATGAAAGCAGTAGATCGTCCTGCATGATGGGCACCACTTGCAGGCAGCTATGCGCATTCGTAAGTATATTGTAATGGCTCAGCATCACCCCCTTGGAGCGGCCGGAGGTGCCGGAGGTGTATATGATGGTGGCAAGTTGATGCTGATCGCGGCTTGTATCCTCCACCTCTTCGGCTTTTCTTTGCGGATCGTCCAACGGCCAGTCTGGCAGCCAGTCATGCAGGGCAAGCACGAGGCCATCGTCTTTTTCTCCAGGACTTCCCTGAACCGTAATGACGCGCAGGAGATGGGCAATCTGACCCCGTACTTCATGAAACGCTTGCCATTGGGCCAGTTCTTCGAGCAATAATACTTTAACGCCTGCGTCGTGCAAGATGTAGGCAGCGTTCGCGGGCCGGTCGGCTGTATAAAGTGGCACGACGACAAGCCCCAGCCTTAGCGCGGCTTGCTCGAATATCACCCATTCCGGGCAGTTTCGTAGCATCACCGCGACCCTGTCGCCAGGCAAGAGTTTTTCTCGCGTGAGGGCAGATTGCCAGTGCGTGATGCGCTCATCCATCTGTTTCCAGGTGAGATCGCGCCATTTACCACTGGAGCGGTCATAATCCCGATAGGCTACCGCCTCGGGCGAGCGACGCGCCCGCTCGCGGAACAACCCGTCAAGCGTTCTGGCGGCTTCCACCGGGATAACATCCGTAAGATTACGCGGTTTGGTTTGCATCATTGGCTTTCACCGATGTATTTTTGTTGGGCCGGATAGGGTTAACGGCTTATTATCGCCTCATGCACCGGTTGGGCTGGCGCAGTTTCTGATGTTCCGCCTGATGCGCGGCCAAAATCCGCAGGGAAATCGTCCACCATGACCACGCGGCGGCGCATGGATTTCATTTTTCCCATCAACTCCAGTTCGGTTGCGGTGATAACTCTCTGCTTGAGCGCATCCGCAATTCTCTCATCGCCCTGAGCGGGAATCCGGCCTGTTTTGACGGCGGCGCGCAATTTGGTTTCCACTGCTTCGCACACGACCGCGCACTGAAGCGCCTGTTCCAGCATGCCCAGCGGTTCGTCGGCCGAGGTAGGCATATATATACCCGCGGTCAGGCGGTCTCGCGCTTCTCCTGGTGACAGCATCAGCGTGGCGATTTGATGTCCTAACTCATCTGGGGGCGGAGAGAATGGCTTGCCCAGCGGGAACACCACAAACCGCAGGAGGCGCGCGGTGAGAATACGGCCAGGAAAATTATCCAGCACGCCGTCAAATGCTTCCTGCATGCGATAAAGCGCATCCTGAACAGACCAATGCACCAGCGGTAAATCAGCTGAGGGCCTGCCGTCATCCTTGAAGCGTTTGAGCACCGCCGAGCATAGATAAAGCATGCTGAGAATATCGCCAAGCCGGGCGGACAGTCTTTCCTTGCGCTTCAGCGCGCCGCCCAAGACCAGAAGGGAGATATCGGCAAGAAAAGCGAAAGCGGCGGAGAAACGCGTCAGTTGACTGTAATAACGCTGCATTTCGGTGCCCACGCTGCCCGGCGCACTGGCGAGAGATGCACCGGTGAGTCCATGCAACAAGGAACGCAAACCGTTCCCCAATGTAAAGATAATGTGTCCCCACAACGCCTTGTCGAATTGCACTGAAGAACGCACGGTATCGCCATCATTGGCTGCGCGAATTTCTTCCAGCAGGTAAGGGTGGCAGCGTATTGCCCCCTGACCGAAAATAATCATATTACGAGTAAGGATATTGGCTCCCTCCACCGTAATGCTGACGGGGATATGCTGATAGTTGCGCCCCAGGTAATTGCTGGGTCCCAGGCATATGCCTTTGCCGCCATGCACATCCATCGCGTCGTTAATCGCCTGGCGCCCGCGCTCGGTAAGATGATATTTGACGATCGCCGAGATGACCGAGGGCTTTTCGCCCAAATCGACTGCTCCCGCCGTCATCATCCGCGCCGCATCCATCATGTATGTATTGCCGCCGATGCGTGACAGCGCTTCTTCAACGCCTTCAAAGCGTCCAATCGGCGTCTTGAATTGCACCCGGACCCTGCCGTAAGCCCCGCTGGTGCGCGCCGCCAGCTTGGCCGCGCCGGTGCTGGTCGCGGGCAGCGAGATCGAACGCCCCACCGCAAGACAGTTCATCAGCATACGCCAGCCGCTACCCACTCCTTCGCGCCCGCCGATTACCCATTCCATGGGGATGAAGACGTCTTTTCCCGAGTTGGGGCCGTTCTGAAAAGCCGCATCGAGCGGAAAATGGCGCCGGCCGATGTTGACGCCCGGTGTATTGGTGGGGATCAGCGCCAGCGTAATACCGAGGTCTTTCTGGTCGCCTAATAACCCATCCGGGTCCTGCAGTTTGAATGCAAGCCCGAGGAGCGTCGCCACCGGGCCCAGCGTGATGTAGCGTTTTTCCCAGGTAACCCTCATGCCGAGCACACCTTCGTCGCCGTTGTATTCGCCATGGCAGACAATGCCTAAATCCGGTATTGCGCCTGCGTCCGACCCGGCATCAGGCCCGGTAAGTGCAAAGCATGGCACTTCCAGCCCTTTTGCCAGGCGCGGCAGATAATGGTTCTTTTGCGCCTCCGTGCCATACTGCAACAGCAACTCGGATGGCCCCAGCGAATTTGGCACCATGACCGACACCGCCGCCGTGCCGCTCCGCGAGCTGATCTTCATGACTACTTCGGAATGCGCCAGCGCTGAAAAGCCAAGGCCGCCATATTCCTTGGGAATGATCATGCCGAAAAAGCGGTTGTCCTTGATAAATTGCCAGACGTGCGGTGGCAGATCATACAGCTCGCGCGTAATATGCCACTCGTCCAGCATGGCGCACAACTGCTCGACCGGACCGGCAAGAAAGGCTTTTTCCTCTGCGTTGAGCTTTGGTTTGGGATAAGCCAGCAACTTGTTCCAGTTTGGCTTGCCGCTGAACAGCTCGCCATCCCACCACACGGTTCCGGCATCCAGCGCTTCCTGTTCGGTTTGGGAAACCTTCGGCAGGATTTTTCGAAAAACCTTAAGCAGCCGGTTCGAAATAAGTGCGCGGCGAACGGCCGGGACGAAAAAAATAACGCCAATAAGCAGAACCAGCGTCGTAAGCAGGGAAGCGGTCAAGATAATTTTCCTGCGTAGGTCTGCAACGACTGTACCCGAGTATTTTTATGGATGCCGGATGAGATCAATCAGCTGCGGCCGCAGTCTCGCTTCCACTATTTCGCAAGCTCATCTTATTATCCACCTTCTTGATGCCGTCCACCATCCAGGTGAGCATATTGACACGATCCATCTGTGTCTGATTATCTGCGATACCGCTCAGCATGACTTCGCCGTTATGTGCCTCTACCCTGACATCCAGATGCCTGACGTCGGGATCGGCCAGTAGCGCTGCCTTTATCGTGCTGTTGAGAGTGCTGTCGTCCACCCCCTCCGCGGTTGGAGGAGCCACCCAGGACTCGTGCACCCTCTCCTCCGATTTTCCGCATCCCGCGGTGGACAAGGCGCCGATGAGGATTAATGTCCAGATAACCAGTTTATGCCTATCGTTCATTTTGTTTTCCTTATCAGAATGGATCCAAAAAAAATTAAAATTAGATGTAACAACCCCGTGATTATGAAACCGTCGCAGCTTTTAAGCCAGTGTCTGCGAGGTACCCGCGCACCTGCTCCGGCAAATTTTCTGCCAGGCAATCGAATTCCCGCATCTCTTTCATGGAACGCAGCCAGGTGAGTTGTCGTTTTGCCAATTGCCGCGTAGCAGCCAGCGCCATTTCGCGCATTGTTGCGGCGTTGATTTCCTTTTCCAGATACATCCATACTTGCCGATACCCAACGCAACGCATCGAAGGGCTTGCATCGTTCAGGCAGAATTTATCACGGATTGCCCGAACTTCATCGATTAATCCCAGCGTGAGCATTGCCTCGAAACGTTGCGCAATGCGCTGATGCAGTGCTCCCCGGTCGCCGGGAATCAAAGCAATCTTGATCGCGCGATAGGGAAGGCCGGCATTTCTGGGCTTCTTCAAAATCTCCGACATGGGTTTGCCGGCCAAATAACACACTTCCAGCGCGCGCTGTATGCGCTGGCTATCTGTAGGCTTGATACGCGCCGCGCTTGCCGGATCAAGCTGTAACAGCTCATTGTGCATTTCGTGCCAACCGTTCTGTTCCGCTTTGGCTTCGATCTGCCGGCGCAGGCTGCTGTTTGCGGGAGGGAGAGCGGAAAGACCTTCCAGCAGCATTCTGAAATAAAGCATCGTGCCGCCCGCCAGCAACGGAATATTGCCCCGCTCCGTAATTTCGTGCATTGCGACAAGCGCGTCATTGACGAATTGAGCCACGGAATAACACTCATGCGGCTCGATCAGGTCGATGAGGTGGTGTGGTATGAACGCCATGGATTCAGCGTCCGGTTTAGCGGTGCCGATATTCATGTGCCGGAAGACCTGGGCTGAGTCCACGCTGACGATCTCCACGGGGAAATGCCGGGCGATTTCCAGCGCTATGCCGCTTTTGCCGCTTGCGGTAGGCCCCATCAGAAAAATCACAGGGGGAAAGGTGGCGGCTTCGGGCCTTTCAAGTTTTACGCTTTGTTCTGTCAACGGGTAAACGGGGCGAGGACGGCTCATATTCTTGATCGCACGGCGATCACGGCCATTTTGTGTTTTTTTTGTAAATTCCGGGTTTAAGGATTTAAGAAGGAGGTTGGTGACGCCATGAAAAAATCATTAAACGCCATATTCGATTGAATGGCAAGGGTGGATTTTTTCGGTTAGAATTCCACTTTTCCCACACGTCACGCCTTTCGCGCTCACCTTTTCGCGCCCGCCGGTTTGTCGACACCCGATACTATTCCATGATTCTTGTCCTGAGACCGGATACTCGGCCTGATACTCCCGAATTCAAACAGTTGCTGGCGCATCTTGCCAATCTGCCCGGTATTTCCACGCGTGTACATACTGAAGTGGGTATCGAGCAGGCGCTTACCGAAGTTTATCTGATCGGAAACACCAAGGCCCTGCTAATCGAGGAAATGCAAAATCTGCCCTGTGTCGAGCAGGTAGTCCGGATCTCGGAGGAGTATCGCGTTCTCGGGCGGCACAAGGACGACCACAGGCCTACCCACTTTGACTATAACGGCGTGCGCTTCGGGCAGGATACGCTGAACGTTTTCGCCGGACTATGCGCCGTGGATACGCTGGAGCATGTCGAGCTGATGATGCAAGCGCTAAGGGATAACGGCCAGGTATGCACACGTATGGGCGCCTATAAGCCGCGTACCAGCCCATACTCGTTCCAGGGCCATGGCAAGGCCTGCTTGCCTTATGTTTTCGAGCTGGCGGGGAAATATGGCATCAAAGTGATAGCCATGGAGATTACTCATGAATCCCACGTGGAAGAGATTTGCGAGGCCCTGTACCGGACGGGCAACTCCACCGGCGTCATGTTGCAGATAGGGACGCGCAACACACAGAATTTCGAATTGCTGAAAATCGTCGGACGCCAGCAGGATTTTCCGGTATTGCTCAAGCGCGGCTTCGGCATTACGCTCGATGAATCATTGAACGCTGCGGAATACCTGGCGTCCGAGGGTAATCGCAAAGTCGTCTTTGGCTTACGGGGCATGAAAACCAACATGGCGGATCCTCATCGTAACTTCGTGGATTTTGCGCATGTACCGGTAGTGAAGCGCCTCACACGCATGCCGGTCTGCATTGACCCCTCGCATTCCGTCGGCCTGCGCGCTGCTTCGCCCGATGGCATACTCGATATCATGCACGTGACCGCCCAGGGAGTGATCGCGGGCGCTAATATGGTGTTGGTGGATTTTCATCCCGTGCCGGGGAAAGCGCTGGTGGATGGGCCCCAGGCAATGCTGATCAGGGAGTTGCCCTTTTTTCTGGAAGATGTCCGAATCGCGCGTGAGGCGTACGAACAGCGTGTGGCCCTGGCTGGACGTTATCAGGAGGATGAATAGCTTCCCCTCGTCTTCTTTCCAGGGAATTGTCTAAAAATTCCGGTCTGTGAGCTCCGCTTCGGAAGCCTGCTCACTTCTAGTTCCCATGTCCCGCAAATTCCGTAAACAAATACGGCATAATGTTTTAATACTGCTGCTTGTGTTTCCGGTGTGGGTGTCGCCTTCTACCGGTATCGGTATCGCTGGCGTTGTTCAAGCTGCAGAGAAAACCTCGTCGCTTTCTGCGTCCTCCCCTTTCCCAATCAGCCTGGTCGATGATCGAGGACACGATATCCGCCTGGATCGATTCGCCAGCCGTATCGTCTCGCTTTCCCCGAATATCACTGAACTGGTGTTCTCAGCCGGCGTTGGCGATAAACTCGTAGGCGCCAGCCGCTACAGCGATTTTCCCGACGCGGCCAAGTCTGTTCCTGACGTAGGCGATTCTTCCAGTCTTGATCTGGAGAGAATCATTACGCTCAAGCCAGATCTCGTGATTGCATGGCGTAGCGGTAATGGGCGGTCGGATATCGAGAAACTGGAGAAATTAGGCTTGACCGTTTTTGCCGCCGAGGCAACCAGGCTGGAAGACATTCCGCGGCTGTTGCGGACAATCGGCAAGTTGACGGGAACGGCAGCGCAAGCGGAACCTGCGGCAAGCGCTTATGAAGAGGAATTGCAGCAAATCAAGCGTAATTATGGCGACCGGCGTAAAATTAGCGTATTTCAGTTAATCTGGCATCAGCCGCTGATGACGGTAAACGGTAAACACGTCATCAGCGATATCATCAACATTTGTGGCGGCGTCAATATTTTCGAGTCCGCGTCTTCGTTAACGCCTGTGATATCTGCGGAAAACCTGCTGGAAGCCGATCCCCATGCCATCATCAGCAGTGTACCGCTGGGGCCGGCTGAAACGGGGGTAGAGGCGCTGTTTCGTCGATTCCCGCATATTCAGGCTGTCCGAAGCGATCATTTGTTTTTCGTGCACCCGGATCTCTTGCATCGCCAGACAGTTCGTATATTGCAGGCTGCGGAAACCGTGTGTGCGCAGCTGGAGAGCGTCCGGTCAAGCCGGGAAAAAAAGATGATGCGGCAAAATGATGAACGGTCAATGATACGCGCAGGTTTTCAAACGCTTAATACAAATGGAGCCGGATTTCATTGACAGAAAGTTATCTTGAGGAATTATATGAATGCTCTGGCAGCCTGTCGGGCTTGAAGAATCGAAGCGAAAAAGTGTTTGGGCGATGGCAGATTTTGAGGGTTTTGAAGGCCAATGGTTATTCTATTGGCCGAAAAAGCGGCGAAATATGAACCGGCCAGACGCTTTTGCAGCCGATTTCCTTCAAGTCCGACAGGCTGTTAAAATAAGGGTCCGGCTTTTTGCATGGGTTACCGATTTCCCTATCCGCGCATGCGTCCGCGTATGTGCCATAAATGAACGCTGAACAACAAACGATATCGCCGACAACGGCCAGTTGATGGAATCGTTTTTATGGAGAATGAATAATGATCAAGGTATTACTTGCTAACCCCCGCGGGTTCTGCGCTGGCGTCGATCGCGCAATCGAAATTGTCGAACGTGCGTTGACAATGCATGGTGCGCCGATTTATGTGCGCCACGAGGTGGTGCACAACCGTTTCGTGGTGGAGAACCTGGAAAAAAAGGGAGCTGTATTTGTCGAGAATCTCGACGAAGTACCCGTTGGCAGTATTCTGATTTTCAGTGCGCATGGGGTCTCTCACGAAGTGCGACGAGAAGCCGAGGCGCAACAGTTCAAAGTGTTCGATGCCACCTGTCCGCTGGTGACCAAAGTTCATATTGAAGTGGCAAAGATGCGGGAGCAAGGGAGAGAAATTATCATGATCGGCCACGCGGGTCATCCGGAGGTTGAGGGCACGATGGGCCAGGCCGAAGGAGACGGTCCTTGCATGTACCTGGTGGAGACAGAAGAGGATGTCGAGAATTTACTGGTCAAAGACCCGACTCATCTGGCCTACGTTACCCAGACGACCTTGTCGGTGGATGACGCAACGCGAGTGATCAAGGCCTTGAAAAAACGCTTTCCAAAAATTACCGGGCCAAAAAAAGACGACATCTGCTATGCGACGCAAAATCGCCAGGATGCAGTGAAAATGATGGTCAAGCAGTGTGATCTCGTCATCGTTGTCGGCTCACCCAACAGCTCTAACTCTAACCGCTTGTGTGAAGTCGCGAGAAATGCCGGCGTTGACGCTTATATGATAGATCGTGCCGAGCAATTGCAGGAGAAGTGGCTGGAAGGAAAAGACCAGATCGGTATCACCGCTGGCGCCTCGGCGCCGGAAGTGTTGGTGCAGGAGGTAATTTCACGGCTAAGACAGATAGGAGCAGGACAAGCAGGAAGAGACGTGGTCGTAGAGGAATTGAGCGGCGTGGTTGAGTCGGTAGTGTTTCCGTTGCCTAAAAATTAATCGCAGCCAGGAACTGGAACCTTTTTTCACGGGCAAACATCTTGATCGGGCGAGCGTAGCGGTGCGATGCCGGCGTTATCCGGCGAACCGTCCCGCTTCATTGTTGTCATATTATTGCATCTGCGTTTTCGCTTTCTTGTCGCTTTCGCAGGACTGAAAGATAAAGGGCTCGGGCGGTTTATTTGGATCGGCTCTTATCGGGAATAATTTTATTCTCAGTGCGAGATGTTTATCCCCCGTCAGAATATGGCAAGCTGCCGCTGAGGTGACTGCTCGTTTGCCACGTTCCTGTGCCTCTAGCATCCATTTGATTCCAGAATATTTATTGGCAGAATTATCTGGGGCGAGAAGTCTTCATCCAGATCTTCTTCTTCGTGCGCGCCATCTATCCCAACAGGATGGCTTGGACAAATGTTATATGCCGCGACGGCCAGGAGAAGGGAGGCAGGGAGAACGCATTGCAAGATTCCGGCTTATATGAATCTTGATGGCGGTACGCAACTTGTTACACATCAAAAAAAACTAATTATTTATCCAGGTCGGCCGGGCAATCGGCCGTTGTAATATTGATGCAACACATACAGGAAAGGGCCAGGAAGATACGTATGGCTATCTTCGATGTGGACGGAGTCCTTACCGATGGTACTCTCTTCCTCACAGATGGCGGCGAGGAGATCAAGGCATTCAATAGCCATGATGGCCATGGTCTGAAAATGCTCAAGGCGAGCGGCGTCAAAATCGCGCTGATCACTGGCAGAAAATCGCGCTGCGTCGAACTGAAGGCAAAAGATTGGGGCGTGACCGTCGTTTATCAGGGGGCAAAAACTAAATTGCCTGTATTCGAGACCCTGCTGGAGGAACAGGAGCTGGATGCTTCGGCTTGTGCGTATATGGGGGATGACCTGATAGATTTACCGGTGATGTTACGTTGCGGTCTTGCTTTCTCTGTCCCTGCAGCGCCTTCTCTGGTGAAGAAGCATGCGCATTACGTTACGCGTCTTGAGGGCGGGCGCGGTGCAGTCCGCGAGGTATGCGAAAGGGTCATGCAGGCGCAGGACACGTTGAACGCTCAATTGGCGATGTACCTTAAATGATCGCCCGCCTGTATTCCGGGCTTCCTCTCATTCTACTCGCTCTGCTCGCGGCGCTGTTATTCTGGCTGAGCCAGTCGGTACGAACGCCTTCTCCAGCACAAGACAACGAAATTGGCCGTACCCCCGATTACATGGTGGAAAACTTCTCGGCCATTCGCACGGATCAGGATGGTTTTGCGCGCCAGATGCTTGTAGCGAAGGAAATGATCCATTACCCGGACGACGATACTACTGATCTGGAACAACCCCTTTTTATCAACACCGAACCCGGTAAGCCGGCACTGCAGATAAAAGCGGATAAAGCGAAGATGTCCAGCAACAACGAAGACATTTATCTCACGGGTAACGTTATGGTATTGAGGAACGCTGCCAAAGGCCGGAGCGAGACAACCATGACGACCAGTTTGTTGCACTTGATTCCCGATGATGACATCGCCAAAACCGATAAGCCCGTGGTTATTACCGAAAAAAAATCTGTTATCAACGCAGTCGGCATGGAAATGAACAGCCGCACCAATATCATCCAGTTGTTCTCACGCGTAAGAGTTATTCATGACAATGCACGCTAGGGAAGCCCTCGGCAAGCGCCATGCGAATTCGACGGCAGCCGCTGCGAACATCGGACGGGGCGGGATATTTTTTACTATATTTTTTGCTTCCCTGCTGTTTACAGGACCGGTACTGGCGGAGCGGGCGGATAGCGATAAGCCGGTTCATCTGGAGTCTGACCGGGCCACTGTCCAGGATGCCAACAAGCTTGCTACTTTCATTGGTAATGTAGTCCTCACGCAGGGCACGCTGATTATTCGCGCTGACAAGATGACGGTAAAAGAAGACGCCAACGGTTTTCAGCACGCCACGGCTTTCGGTAATCTTGCCAGTTTCCGTCAAAAGCGCGATGGCAAGGACGAGTACGTCGAGGGTTGGAGCGAGCGCATGGAATATGACGCCAAGGCGGATAAGGTGCAGCTCTTCAAGAAGGCGAGACTGAGACGTGGTCAGGACGAAGTACATGGCGATTATATTTCTTACGATGCACTGAATGAGTTTTTTCAGGTGACCGGGAACAACGATACGAGCGCTCAGAGCCATTCCGAGGGGAGAGTGAGGTTGGTTATCCAGCCGAAGAAGAAGGAGCCGAAACCAGCCGCTGAAAAAGATGAATGAAATCGACCAACGCCCCGATTCCAAAAAAATGAGCGAATTAAAAGCCGTTAATTTAAAAAAGCGATATAAATCCCGGACGGTGGTGCAAGATGTTTCACTTTCTGTCAGCAGCGGTGAAGTGGTCGGCCTGCTGGGCCCCAATGGCGCAGGCAAGACCACCTGTTTTTACATGATGGTAGGGTTGGTGCCGCTGGATGGGGGCAACATATCCCTGGACGATGGCGATTTAAGCCAGATGCCTATGCACCTGCGTGCGCGCCTTGGCTTAAGCTATTTGCCACAGGAGGCTTCAATTTTCAGGCGGCTGTCCGTAGCCGATAATATTCGGGCAGTACTGGAACTGAAAAATTATACGGGCGATGAAATGCAGCAGCAGCTCGACGATTTGCTGCATGATCTGCACATCAGTCATATACGGACCAATCCGGCAATCAGCTTATCCGGGGGCGAGCGCCGCCGTGTCGAAATCGCGCGCGCGCTTGCAACGCAGCCGCGCTTTATCCTGTTGGATGAGCCGTTTGCGGGTGTGGATCCTATTGCTGTGCTGGATATCCAGAAAATTATCGGGTTCCTCAAGGAGCGTGGCATCGGTGTGCTCATTACAGACCATAATGTCAGGGAAACGTTAGGAATTTGTGATCACGCCTATATCATCAGTGAAGGAAAGGTCCTGGCTAGCGGAAATCCTGAGGAAATCATCTATAATGAAAATGTGAGAAAAGTATATCTGGGGGAACATTTCAAGCTGTGAAAAAGATTCGGTCCGCACGAATCTTGCCTTACCGTGGGTATTCCAAATTATGAAGCCTACTCTCCAGTTTAAGCTGTCACAGCACTTGACGCTTACTCCGCAATTGCAACAATCCATACGGCTGCTACAGCTTTCCACGGTCGAGTTGAACCAGGAAATAGAACGTATGGTTCAAGAAAATCCCCTTCTGGAGCTTGACGATCATATTGGCAGCGATATCATCGATTATCGGAATATGCCCATCGATATTCGGGCGGAGCCCTTATCGGATCTGATTGAGATTCCGGATGAAGCCGGTGCGACATTGCTTCCTATCGAGGACAGCTCCGATACGAGAAAGATGACTGATGAGTCAGACTGGTTCTCGGACGATAGAGCCGTTCGCAACACGCGGGATGACGACGACGAGCGGGATTTTCAGCAACAGGCGGCAGAACCGCCCAGCTTGCGTGAGCATCTTAACCTGCAGCTAAGCCTTAGCCAGATCCCGGAGCGCGGCAGGAGAATCGTTGGTTTACTGATCGATAGCCTGGATGACGACGGCTATCTTGCACAGGATCTTGAAGAGCTCGTTGAACTGTTGCCGCCCGAGCTCGCGATAGACATCGACGATCTTCACAATGCTCTGGAACAGTTGCAACGCATGGATCCTCCGGGCATTGGGGCGCGTAGCCTCAGGGAATGCCTGCTCATGCAATTGCATGCGTTGCCGGAATGTACTCCTTACCTGGATCAGGCGTTGCACCTGGTGAACGACGATCTTGAAAGTCTGGCATCCCGGGATTTCGCCGCCATTAAAAAGCTGCTGCACTGTGATGATGAATGTCTGCGATCGATTCAGCAACTGATTACCCGGTTGAACCCGAGGCCCGGCATGGCATTCAGTTCCGCAGTCGCCCGTTACATCATACCCGACGTCATTGTGACAAAGATCAGCGGTTCTTGGGCGGCCAGCCTTAATCCTGAGGCAATGCCCCGCCTGAAAATCAACCGGCTCTATGCTGATATCCTGAAACGTTCTCATGATGATTCCGCACGAGGCCTATCGGGCCATCTGAATGAGGCGAAATGGCTCATCAAGAACGTACATCAGCGTTTCAGCACGATACTCAAGGTATCCTCGGCAGTTGTCGAACGCCAGCAACAGTTTTTTGAGCATGGCGCGGTCGCCATGCGCCCCATGGTATTGCGGGAAATTGCGGATACGCTTGACTTGCATGAATCTACGATTTCGCGGGTAACGACGCAAAAATTCATGCGGACGCCACGGGGCATATTCGAATTAAAGTATTTCTTTGGCAGTCATGTAGCGACCGACACCGGCGGCGCCTGTTCCGCCACCGCAATTCGTGCTCTGATCAAGCAAATGATAAACGCCGAAAATGCGCAGAAGCCGCTGAGCGATAGCCAGATTTCAGAAATTCTGGGGCAGCAGGGAATTATGGTTGCCCGCCGTACCGTGGCAAAATATCGGGAATCCATACAAATTCCCCCCGTTAATCTTCGCAAATCATTTTAATCCAAGCCAAGGAGAAAGGATGAATCTCAACCTTACCGGTCATCACATAGAAATTACCCCTGCGATGCGCGATTACGTTACTTCAAGGCTGACCCGGGTTATGCGTCATGTCGACTACGTTATCGATATCAACGTGATTCTATCGGTGGAAAAGCTCAGGCAAAAGGCTGAAGCAAATGTCCATGTGCCAGGCAAGGATATTTTTGTCGAGGCCGACGGTTCCGATATGTACGTTTCCATCGATAACCTGGTGGATAAGCTTGATCGCCAGATACTCAAGCACAAGGAAAAAAATGAAAGCCATCGTAATATCGGTGTGTTAAAGAATCGGGATGTCGAACAGCCTGAATAATCGACTCCATCAGGACTTTAGCACTGCAAGATAAGCGGAAGCGTTGTTCCCCGGTCCTATCACCTGGAAGATGCAAGCCAGAATGCCTCGATTTAACGTTACACAGCTATTTGAAGATAAGCAGTCAAAGCTGAGCCTGACCTGGGAGGCCGGTAAAGACGGTGGCGACCGGTATCTGGACGCGGAAGCCGTTGCCCGCTCGACACAGGGAATGATCGGTCACCTCAATTTCATCCATCCTAACTGGATACAGGTGCTGAGCCAGACCGAAACCGAGTATCTCAACACCCTTGGTGCCGAGTCCCTGGCACAGAGTATGCAGCAGATCGCACAAAGCGACCTCTTGTGCATTATCGTTGCGGGCGGCTGCTCAGTGCCAGACTCGATAAGAGCCTTGGCAGATGCCACCCGCACTCCCCTTTTCTGTTCACCCTACTCCAGCCTGGAAGTGATCTGGACGTTACGCCCCTACCTGGGGCGCGTCCTTGCGCCCTCCTGTAGCCGCCATGGCGTACTGCTGGACGTTCTGGGAATGGGCGTAATGATCACCGGCGAAAGCAGCGTGGGCAAAAGTGAATTGGCGCTGGAACTCGTGAGCCGGGGCCATGGGCTCGTTGCCGATGATGTCGTGGAACTTTATAGAATTGCGCCAGAAACGCTGGAAGGATGCTGTCCTCCGATTTTGCGTGATTTTCTTGAAGTGCGCGGACTGGGGATGCTGAACATTCGAACTATCTTTGGCGAGACCGCGGTACGCCGGAAAAAAAACATGAAGCTCATCGTGCATTTGCAAAAACCGAGCAGCACTGATTTCAACGCGATGGAACGACTGCCGATCAACGATGTTACTGAAAGCGTCCTGGACGTCAATATCCGCAAGGTTATCATCCCGGTTGCCGCTGGACGAAATCTGGCCGTGCTGGTAGAAGCGGCAGTACGCAATTATGTTCTGCAACTTCGTGGTATTGATAGCGCCCAGGAATTCTTTGCGCGACATCAACAGGAAATGGAAAATGGTCAAAAGCATGAAAATGAACTTTGAATTGCAGGGCGGGAACCATTAATTCTCCCCTTGTATTCGAGAAATGCAGCTGATCGTCATTAGCGGCCTTTCCGGTTCCGGCAAGAGTATCGCCCTTACCGTTCTCGAGGATAGCGGCTACTATTGCGTGGACAATCTTCCAGCAAACCTGCTGCCGGAAGTGACGGTGTATTTGAAGGAATCCGGACACCAGCGCGTAGCGGTCAGTATCGATGCCAGGAGCCGCGAAACCTTGCATCTGTTGCCGCAACGCTTGGCCGATCTAAGGCGGCAGGGAATGGAAGTGCACCTGCTGTTCCTTGAAACTAAAACCGATACGCTGGTAAAGCGTTTTTCGGAAACCCGACGCCGCCACCCACTCAGCGATAACCACTCGACTTTGCGGGAAAGTATAGAGCTGGAACGCGAAATGCTGCGTGACATACACGATCTCGCGAACCGCATCGATACCAGCGATTTGAGCGCCAGTTCATTGCGCGCATGGATAAGGGATTTTGTAGGTCTGGATCATGCATCCCTGACTCTTCTGTTCCAATCCTTCGGCTTCAAGCATGGCATTCCTCTGGATTCCGACATGGTATTCGATATACGTTGTCTTCCCAATCCGCATTACGAGGCGCTTTTGCGGCCTCTTACCGGAAAAGATGGCGCGGTAATTGAATACCTTGATGCACAAGCCAGCGTCAATAAAATGTTTGAGGACATCAAGCGATTCGTGGATGACTGGCTACCCTGCTTCGTACGCGACAATCGCAATTACCTGACTGTGAGTATCGGTTGCACCGGCGGACGTCATCGCTCGGTTTATTTCGCCGAACGGTTGGCGCGATATTTTTGCGGAAACAACCAGGTTTTGGTACGGCACAGGGAGTTTGATGTGTAGGGCTTCTGAAGAGGAAGGAGAAAGCGCAAGCTCATTCCGGTACGAGCGACGCATCGTCTTCTTCAACCCATATGGAAAATATGCATAAGCTTGCGCGCAGCGTTGCGGGCTGAATGTCATCGCTGGTTATGAGCCTACCGAAGTGTCTCTGCCGCGCATTCCTCGGGAGAAATTAACATCAGGCCGGTTGTCGCTACCCGATAAATTCCGGCCTCGGTTACAATAAAATCCATTGGAATATCGTGCGGTTGCGGATGCGCGCTGTGCATCCGCAAAATTTCGAAGGCTACGCCGATGGCCAAGGGCCGCGGAGTGATCGCGATCAAGGTACGATCGAAATAACCGCCGCCATATCCCAGCCTGAAGCCCAGTTCGTCGAAGCCTATCATTGGGATCACCAGCGCGCCCACCGTTACCAGGCAGGTGTTATCCGGTACCGGAATGTCATAGGCTCCCCTTTTCATCGGCGCATCTGGCCACCACTTGCGAAAACGCAGCGGTTCCTTTTTATTCACTACTTCGGGCAGTGCAAGCGTCGCACCACGTTCCCGGATAAAATCCATTAGGGCGCGCGGATCATATTCGCCACGATGAGGCCAGCAAAACCCCACAACGTTTTGTTGCAAGGATGGAAAGCCCTGTTCCAGCAAGGCCGTAATAGCCGTACTCCAGCGGCGGTGCTCCCCTTCCGTGACGCATTCCCTGCGTACCATCAGCTCGGCGCGCTGCTGCTTTCTCCACTCTTGCCAGTTATCCATCATTCTGAAGAGCTATCTGCGAAGGCGATACCTGGTTTCCTTCCATCACAACTGCTTTTCGACGGGTGTGTGATGATCACGGGCAGCATATTGCATGAGCAGTTTTCTGACGGGGGAAGGAATGGCTGCCTTCAGTGCGTCATCAAACGTTATCCAGCTTTCGCTCCCGTCCGGCGTTACGGCTGAGGGGCATGAAACCACTTGCAGTGGCTGTGGATGAATCCGCAGCCTGAAGTGAGTAAAGGTATGATCGAACGGCTGCATCTGCGCCAATGGCTCTACTTTCATGCCAAAACGCCGCATGCAATGTTCGCCTGCACTTTCGCTCACCGACATTTCGGGCAGACACCATAAATTGCCCCAGATTCCCACGGCCGGGCGTTTTTCCAGAAAAATCCGCCCCTGCTTCATCAGCATCAGAACTGCCATCTCCCGCTCCGGTAGCGACTTTCTCGGCCTCGGAACCGGGAGCTTATCCGTCCGGTTATCCCGGAACGCGATGCAATCCCGTAGCAAGGGGCATGACGAACATTTGGGCTTGCCGCGAGTGCAAATCGTGGCGCCGAGATCCATCAGCGCCTGGGTATAAGCTTCGATCCCGTTTTCGGCGTTGCTCTCGTCTTCGCCGGGCAGCAATTCCTCAGCTTTTCGCCACAGTAGGATCTCGTTCTTTTTCTCTCCGGTATAGCCATCGATTCCGAAGTAGCGAGCAAAAATACGCTTGACGTTACCGTCGAGTATCGCGCATTGTTGCCCATAAGCAAACACGGCAATTGCGGCAGCAGTAGAGCGTCCAATGCCGGGCAGTTGCTGGATCACTTCCACGTCTCGAGGAAAGACGCCTCCATGGTCTGCGATAACCAGACACGCAGTCCGATGCAGATTTCTTCCGCGCGAGTAATAACCGAGCCCGCTCCATTGCGCCAGCACATCATCGAGGGATGCCGAAGCAAGGCTTTTGATATCGGGGAAGCATTGCAGGAAGCGCAGGTAGTAAGGAATAACCGTACTCACCTGCGTTTGTTGCAGCATGATTTCAGACAGCCATATTGCATACGGGTCGCGGGTGTTCTGCCAAGGCAGGTGGTGGCGGCCATGATCTTTTTGCCAGTGGATCAGCTTTGTGGCAAAAGAGTTCAATGGTGGTCCCGATACTGACCGGTCCTGATATTCAGTTTCACACCGGACGACGTGACGTTAGCGGCTTTCAGTACGCCGATCCGGATCGAACCCTGGATATTCAAATCCTCCAGATCATCGAATAAGGATAAGTCGAGCGTTTCATCCACACGTTTTGTGCTCGCAACTTTTTTTGTAAACTTTCTTGCCCCCTGCTGCTTTTGCTGGGGCGCCAGAAAGCGATCCAGATCAAGCTGGCCGATATCCACCAAAAAATTGAGAACGGGCTGAGGTAAGCCCGGAGTTAAACCGCTTGCTTCCAAATTCCCTTTGATATCGCTGCCCCCCAGTCTGCCATTAAACTGCATCTGTGCATTTTGGGCCAGGCCATCCACTGAAGCGCTACCCTTCAGGTTACCACGGAGCCCATCCGACGCGCCGAAGCTGTCGGCATCGATAGTTGCCACCAAATCCGGCAAGTCCAGCTGCTGAGCAGTCACGCTGCCGGCGAGCGGAGAAGCAAGCATGGCCTTGACGACTCTCTCCTTTTTGTGTGATTCCAGCTCAACCGTTAGCGCGCTGCTCCTGAAATCGCTTATCGTACCGTTCACGCCTGAAAGAGAAAAATTACCATTGGTGTTACCCCCGGAGCCGATAATTTTCAGCACCGCAACGATTCCCTCACTGGCTACTTTTTTTCCATTCAAGCTTAATCGCGGTGCGTCCAACTGCATATCGAGGTTATTTCCCCCACTTATTCCAGTCATGCCGAGAGTCAGCCCTGTGACCGTGAACTCGTCGCCAACCGCGCCAGCAGCAGCAAAGCGCGCGGAGAAATCACCGGTGGAATTAATCACGAGGTGACTGATCCCGTTAATTGTTCCCTTGCTCTCAAGGTTCAGGCCACTCACGGCGTAATATTGATTGGCTGCATCCAGCGTTAAATCAAATGACAGCCTGATGGCCTGGTCGATCTCAGGCTGTTCAGGTTGATTCATCCTGAACGTCAATTTCAGTTTGCTGCGAATAACATCATCCACCGAACTGGACCTGACATCGATCTTGTCAGCCTTGAGATTGAGGTCACCGAATATATACTGCTTCTGGCTGACTTCATCGCGAAAAATGAGCGTACTTTTTTCCGCGCGAACGCGACCAACATCGAATTTGAATTGTTTCGCCTCGTCGCTTTTAACGAGCAAATCATCAATATTCGTATGCCCATCCGTAAAACGGATCAGATTGGCTTTCAGTCCCGTTACCACGATCTCATCCAGTTCCAGTTGCTTCCTGAGCAAGGGAAAAAACGCGAGAGATACCAGAATGTTCTCCGCAGAGGCAAACTCTTCGTCATTTTGATATTCGCTCAGCGAAAGGCCATTGATCTCCGCGCCGAGCCTGGGAAAAAACGTGAGCTTGATATCGCCATCGAGCTTGAGGTCGCGCTGATTTTTCTCCTTCACTAACTGGATGATCTGAGGCTTGTAGGCGTTAGGGTCGAAGGTCGCGGCAATATATATGGCAAGACCGGGCAGCGCAATCGTCAGGGTAACGGAAAATATGATTAAAACATATCTGGGATAACGGTTCATAGGCCGGGAAAGGTGGAGCGGGTGAAGGGAATCGAACCCTCGTCGTAAGCTTGGGAAGCTTCTGCTCTGCCATTGAGCTACACCCGCTTCATGGGAGAATTATACGATGGAAACGTCGTCATAGCCGCTATAGTAGTAAGATGGAATGACAAAAACGCTATACATAGCCATGGCGTCCCTATAATCGGTTTCTTGATCAAGCATCAACTGTAGTCGTTGAGATACCGGCAAATATTCAATGCCGATTCTCGGGAAAAGCGCATTCTCGGGTGTAAGCTGTCGAGGTAAAGGCAGGGTAAGTCAAAAACGAACGTATAGAAGTCCTCATTGTCGACTATGAGGCTGCTCCACCGTATAATCTGCATTAAACCTGCTAGATCTGCATTAGACCTGCATTAAAAAGAACGTTATTGCTCAAGCCAAGTCACAGTTAATCCCAGCGTATCCGCTTCAAGCGACTTTTAAAAATGATACAACTTATCGTTAATGGTCAACCCCAGCGCTTTCCCGTCTCGCCTGCGGAAACAGGAACTCGGGACACAGATGCTGTGGCGCTGAACGTAACACAATTGCTGGAGCACATGGGATTGCAGGGCAAGCGTATCGCCATAGAGCGAAATGGCGAAATCATCCCTCGCAGCAAGTTCGACCAGCCCATCCTGGTGGAAGGCGATCAGCTTGAAATCGTCGTGGCCGTAGGTGGGGGCTAAGGGTGGACAATATCATCATTGCTGGCAAGGCTTACTCTTCCAGACTTCTGGTAGGCACTGGAAAATACAAGGATTTTGACGAGACTCGCGCAGCGGTTGATGCCAGCGGTGCGGAAATTATAACGGTAGCGATTCGCAGGACCAATCTCGGCCAGAACCCCGATGAGCCAAACCTGCTGGACGTGCTGCCACCATCCCGATATACCTTGTTGCCCAACACAGCCGGATGCTACACGGTGGAAGACGCCGTGCGCACCTTGCGCCTTGCGCGCGAATTGCTGGATGGCCACACGCTGGTAAAGCTGGAGGTGCTGGGTGATCCGAAAACCCTCTACCCCAACATGATGGAAACCCTCAAAGCTGCCGAAATTTTGATAAAGGAAGGTTTCCAGGTAATGGTTTATACCTCGGATGATCCTATCGCAGCCAGGCAACTGGAAGAAATCGGCTGTGTGGCGGTGATGCCGTTGGCCTCGCTGATCGGTTCCGGCATGGGTATTCTTAACCCTTGGAATTTGCAAATCATAATAGAAAATGCCAATGTTCCGGTAATAGTGGATGCGGGTGTCGGCACGGCTTCGGACGCGGCTATTGCTATGGAGCTAGGCTGCGACGGTGTTCTGATGAACACTGCAATTGCTGCCGCGCGCAATCCGGTACTGATGGCTTCCGCCATGAAAAAAGCGGTAGAAGCGGGTCGCGAAGCCTATCTGGCTGGACGCATGACCAAGAAGCTTTACAATGCCAGTCCCAGTTCGCCAGTCGAGGGGACCATTGCCGGCAGCCATCAGCAAAAAGACAGAGACAAATCCTGATCACTGCCGGTTTTTCAGATTCTATATAAATGGCAGAGCATCGTCCCATCCGAAGCTTTGTTCTCCGTCAGGGTCGTGTCTCGAATGCGCAGCGTCGCGCTCACGAAACGTTGATGCCCCTATACGGCGTTCCGTTCACCGGAAGGCCTCCGGTAAGCCTGCTCGATCTCGAAACCATCTTCGGCAGGAGCGCGCCAAGGTTCCTGGAAATCGGCTTCGGCATGGGTGAGACTACGGCCGTTATCGCCAAGGCGCATCCACAGAACGATTATCTCGCCGTTGAGGTTCACACACCCGGCGTCGGTAGCTTGCTCAAGCAAATCGAAGAGCTTGGGCTGACGAATATACGCATTGTCCAGCATGACGTGGTGGAAGTGCTGCAACACGCGTTGCCACCGGAATGCCTGGACGGTGTGCACATCTTTTTCCCCGACCCTTGGCCCAAAGCCCGCCACCACAAACGCCGGTTGATACAACCGGAATTTGTTGCGCTGCTGTGCCGGCATCTGAAGCCCGGCGGTTATATCCACGCCGCGACCGATTGGAAGGAATATGCGGACCAAATATTACAGGTGTTGCGCAGTGAACCGCAGTTGGCCAATACCGTTGTTGATTATTCATCACGTCCGGAATACCGGCCTTTGACCAAATTCGAACAGCGTGGTTTGCGGTTAGGGCACGGAGTGTGGGATTTGATATTCCGAAAAAAATAACGAGCTATACCTAGCCCGGATGTTTCATAAATTGACGCGCGCCCTTGCTGGTCTTTTGTTTCGTATGAAAATTTCGTTCAGTCGGGCGTATGAATAACTACGCCACTCTTTCACAAAATCTCCCTACAAAACAAAATTCTGCGCAATCATCACGCGAATTTATGAAACATCCGGGCTAGTCGTTGCTTTTCTCGGGAAGGAAGATTTGCAACAGATCATTCAAAAAACGCCTGCCGGTGTGCGTAGGCGCAATGCGCCGATAATCGCGCGTAATCAGGCCTCGTTGCTCGGCCTCGTCAAGCTGGCGCTGTATGCGGGTGATGGGCAGGCCGGTACGCTCCGTGAACATTTCCGTGGCAAAGCCTTTCGTAAGACGTAGCGCGTTCATCATGAATTCAAACCCACGGTCGTTCCGCCCTACTTCATGCTGTTCCATGACAGGCGGGCCGGCATCCGGCGTGGCTTGGGCGGTTTTGACGAGGTACTCCCTGGGTTGCTTGTAGCGCATCTGGCGTACGATCCTGTCGGCAAAGCTTATCTTGCTATGCGCGCCTGCCCCAATCCCAAGATAATCGCCGAACAACCAATAGTTCATGTTGTGATGGGACTCTCGGCCAGGTTGGGCGAACGCTGACGTTTCATAGTTGACATAGCCTTCCTGCGCAAGTGTTTGCTCGACCATTATCTGCATTTCCGCAGCCAAATCATCGTCGGGCAATGGCGGCGGATAGCGATGAAACAGCGTGTTGGGTTCCAGCGTCAGATGATAGGCCGAGATGTGGGCAACGCCACACTTGGCCGCGGTCTCGATATCGTTGCGGGCTTCCTCCAGCGTCTGGTTCGGCAGGCCGTACATCAGATCGAGATTCACATTGTCGAAATTATTCCGGGCGATCTCAACGGCTCGCTGCGCATCGTTGTCGTCGTGTATTCGGCCCAGAGATTTAAGATGTCTGGGGTTGAAGCTCTGGATACCGACGGATAAGCGATTAATCCCGGCCGCGCGAAAATCGGCGAATTTTTGCGCCTCGAAAGTGCCGGGATTGGCTTCCAGCGTCACCTCAGCGAAAAGTTCGAGTGGCAGCAAGGCCCGCACGGCACCGAGGATTTCGTCTATGGACCGGGCACCAAACAGGCTGGGCGTGCCACCGCCGAAAAATACGCTGACCACCTTGCGTCCCCAAACTTGGGGTAATGCCGCTTCCAGATCACGAATAAGCGCCGCCACATACTCAGCCTCGGGCACGCCATCCTGATCGCGAACCTCATGAGAGTTGAAATCGCAATAGGGGCATTTTTTCATGCACCATGGGATGTGAATGTACAGGCTTAGCGGGGGCAGCGATTTCAGTTTCGGGGACTGAGAACCCAATATGAGTGCAGGAGAAATAATTGTTGTCATGACTAATGGGAGAGATGACAAGCAAAAGAAAATATCGTTTCAGCGATGATTGAAATAATCGGTCTTGCAAGAAGATAATGTGAATTTCGTCATCTTGGGATTTGACCCAGAATTCCAATCAGACCAACAACGGTTTGCTTTGTTCGGATTAATCGCTCATCTCTCTTTTCGCCGGTACCAGACGCTGCTGGGCTCAGAGCGTTTCTTCGCTGATTCTTTTAACGAGCCGAGCCAGTGCCTTACCGCGATGGCTAATTCGATTTTTTTGCTCCGCGGGAAGTTCCGCAGCAGTTTTGCCAAGGCCCGGCAGAAAAAAGTAAGGATCGTACCCAAATCCGCCGGTCCCGCGCGGGCTGAGCATGAATTCACCATGCCAGGTTCCATCGGCAATAAGGGGTTGCGGATCGTCGGGGTGGCGCAAGAGCACAATCACGCAGTAATAGTGAGCTTTGCGATCGGCCTGGTCTGTCAACACATCGACCAGCTTCTGATTATTTCGCTCGTCTGACCTGGGCTCTCCCGCGTATCGTGCCGATAAAATGCCCGGTTTGCCATTTAAGGCGTTCATGCAAATACCTGAATCATCCGCCAGAGCTGGCAGTCCGGTGCATCTGCTGGCATGACGTGCCTTGACGAGGGCATTTTCGATGAAAGTGGAATACGGCTCTTCCGATTCAGCGACATTGAATACAGACTGGGGCAATACCTCAATCCCCAGCGGCTTCAGCAGTTGGCCGATTTCCCGCAACTTACCGGAATTACTGCTGGCGATTACCAGTTTTTGCATATCAGCTCTTTATCGAGCGGCCAATACCGCTTTTTGAATTGCGATCAATTCCTGTATCCCCTGCTGCGCCAGGTCTACCATGGCGTCCAGGTCGTGGCGGCTGAACGGAACTCCTTCCGCAGTCCCCTGCATTTCCACCAGACCAGAGTCGCCAGTCATGACGACGTTCATGTCAGTGTCGCAGCGGGAGTCTTCAAGATAATCAAGATCAAGCACTGGCACGCCCTCGTACATGCCAACCGAGACCGCTGCAACATGACCGAGTATCGGCGTCGTTTCTATCAACTGCTGGTGTAGGAGTTTTTCTACCGCATCATGCAGCGCGACAAAAGCTCCGGTAATACTGGCCGTGCGTGTGCCGCCGTCGGCCTGGATGACATCGCAATCGATCTGGATGGTGCGCTCGCCCAATTTTGTCAAATCCATTACTGAACGCAATGCGCGCCCGATGAGGCGCTGGATTTCCATGGTGCGCCCGGATTGCTTTCCCTTGGCTGCTTCGCGCTGCATGCGCTCGTTAGTGGAACGTGGCAGCATGCCATATTCCGCAGTGAGCCAGCCCTGCCCTTTGCCACGTAGAAACGGGGGCACTTTCTCATCCAGGCTGGCTGTACATAATATCCTGGTATCGCCACACTCGATCAGCACCGCACCTTCAGCATGTTTGGTGTAATGGCGGGTAATTTGAACCGGACGAAGTTGAGCCGGCGTGCGATTACTGGGGCGCATGGTTGTAATAAATCTCTAAATGATCTTATAACGGCGGCGTGCCGTCGAACGGAACCACAATCATTTGATCAGCTAATCGGTAACAATTGTGGGATAAGGGTGCAAACTCGTCCTGCATATCTGCGACGATCATGTGCGATAATTCCCATCGCCCCCTATTTTAACCTATCAGGACCTGTCAGTGGATGAGTTAGCGACGATCTACAGCATGACCGGCTATGCCGTGGTTGCCCGCGAGTTGCCCCAAGGTTCACTGAATCTGGAGCTGCGCTCGGTTAATAACCGCTATCTGGATATCCAGTTCCGCCTGCCCGACGAATTACGCTTGCTGGAAGTGACGATGCGTGAATTTCTGACCGCTCGGCTGAGTCGTGGAAAAATCGAATGCCGCGTAAGCTTTTCCGGAATCACAAGTACCGAAGATCTGCAGCACATCAACGCTGACCTGTTGCAAAAACTACTTGAGCTGAACCGTACCGTCAGGGCTGCGCTACCCGACGCCCATGGGCTCGAGGTAGCGGATATTCTTCGCTGGCCCGGAATGTTGAGGGCCAATTCAATGCCGGCAGAGAGCTTGCGCGAACCTTGCCTGGAATTACTGGGCGCCGCCCTGCATGAGTTGGCCGCCGCACGTGCCCGAGAAGGCGAAAAACTTAAAGTCATCCTGCTTGAACGCCTCTCCAGGATGCGCTCCCTGACAGCAGAAGTAGCGCCGCGTATACCTGCCTTGCTTGTGGCGTTTCAGGAAAAGGTCAAAGCCCGTTTGCGCGATGCCATGATAAATTGCGATGATGAACGTATCCGGCAAGAGCTGACACTATTTGCCAGCAAAATCGATGTAGACGAGGAACTGTCCCGCCTGCAGGCCCATTTTGAAGAAGTGGAACGGGTTTTGCGCAAAGGCGGCGCAATCGGCAAGCGACTGGATTTCTTGATGCAGGAGCTCAACCGCGAAGCCAATACGGTGGGCTCAAAATCGGTAGATGCGGAAGTATCGAAAATTTCCATCGAACTCAAAGTTCTGATCGAGCAAATGCGTGAGCAGGTCCAGAATATTGAGTGACAATATTAGATGGGTCCGGCTGAAACTCGCACGGATAACTGCACTATAAAAGTGCCCGCTGAGCATTTTTGATGAGCATCTTGATCAACGGCTCATGCTGGAAAGGGGTATCAAAAGTCTGTCCCTCTACCCCCGTGGACCGTGACTACTCATTATGTGTAGAAAGTGGGTATGAGCTTAGGTAGAGGGAGGTCAAGCGACACTTCACATTATCTTTGTTTTATAAGCATGGATGAGACGGGCGTTAAAGTCTCTGGCCTTTCTTCCTGGATTAGCCCCAAGCAGTACTCCAAGGCCTTTATGGATCCGAGGCGACGACTTATACCCAACCTATTCCCAGAACACCCAAACCGGTAACAAGTATTACAATATAAACAATCCAGGAAGTTATACTATTCATGGCGTTCCCCTTCAATATAGAGATAGAGCATCCCATATTATTTACCTTTTCACGACTGATATCCGTGCGCTAAGTCACAGAGATATGTTGGAGGTTCGCTCCAAGAATTGGGCATGGAGTTTAAGTTGTCAGCTCACGTGAATCAAAAAAGGCCGGACGTAGAAAAATGACATTTGAAGTCGGACGAACTGCCCTCACCTGATCAAATAACCAATCACTGCGATATACGAACTCCATGAGCGACTCCTCTCATCTCGTGTGCCCTCACTGTCAAGCCATCAATCGTGTGCCGACTGCGCGGCTCGACCAGAAACCCAATTGTGGGCAGTGTCACCAGCCTTTGTTCACGAGCCATCCGGTAGAGCTCACCACGGCCTCATTCGCACGGCACCTTGACCACAACGATATACCGTTGGTGGTGGATTTCTGGGCGCCATGGTGCGGGCCATGCAAGATGATGGCCCCAGCCTTCGTGCAAGCGGCGGCGATGCTGGAGCCGCTTGTCCGTGTAGCCAAGGTGAACACTGATACCGAGCAAGTGTTGGGTACGCAATACAGCATCCGCAGCATCCCTACTTTGATTCTGTTTAAAGACGGACATGAAGTAGCGCGGCAGGCCGGCGCTTTGATAACTCAGGATATTGTGCGCTGGGTTCGTACCCATTAATGGCATTGAGTGGACTACCGTGCCAGTTGGCTTGGTTGGAATGAGCCGAAGCTGTTAAACTTTGGCGGCACACTTAATAATCAAGCGACAGCGCTCCGCTAATAAAGCCGGAAAGAGGGAAACACCGCAACCAGCAAACTGGCGGGTGATACCGTGCGTTAATACTGTAGGGCTAACTTCAATATGACCATAACGCCGGGTGATTTATATATTATCAGCGCTCCATCAGGTGCTGGAAAAACCAGCCTGGTTAAAGCCCTGCTTCAAACCGGTATCGACCTGAGCCTGTCAATTTCATACACCTCGCGGCCCGCGCGTCCTGAAGAAATCGACGGCCGCGACTATCATTTTATACGCCGGGAGGTTTTTGAGCAGAGGCTGAAACAGGACGAATTTCTGGAAAGTGCGCAAGTTTACGGAAATTTCTATGGCACTTCAAAACGATGGATCAACGAAACCATAGCTTCAGGACGCGACGTTCTGCTGGAAATCGATAGCCAGGGTGCCCATCAGGTACGGGAGGCTTTTCCTCAGGCAGTGAGAATTTTTATTCTGCCCCCTTCGCTCGAAGTGCTGGAAATGCGTTTGAGGCAGCGGGCTCAGGATAGCCTCGAAGCGATAGGGCGGCGTCTGGCTGCGGCCCGCGACGAAATCAGCCATGCCGGCGAGTATGACTATGTTATTATCAATGACAGGCTGGACAGGGCATTGCAGGATTTGAAGTGCATTGTACAGGCCGAGCGCTTGAGAATGACAAAACAGCTTGCCCGCCACCATGGTCTGATGGCGCAACTCGGCAGAACGCCTTTTCCATAAGCGACGATAATTCCAACGTCCGGTCGAATGGCTGGTGCGCTACACTTCTCTTTCGCAGGTTGCCTTTAGTTGGTGGGGCATTCTATACTTCAATTTCTATACTATACATTAGCAGAGGCAAGATCATGGCGCGTATTACCGTTGACGATTGTTTGAAAAGAATTCCCAACCGCTTCGATATGACGTTGGTCGCGACCGTTCGCGCAAGACAGCTTTCAGTGGGGGGTACCCCCATGGTGGAGTCTGCGCGGGATAAACCCACCGTCATTGCATTGCGCGAACTTGCACAAGGAAGGGTGGGAATTGAACTTCTCACAACGGGTCCCATTTGATTTTTGAACGGCTTGGGCTTTCTTATAAAAAGCCTGCTTGAATACACTGATAAGCGTTTGTAGAAAAAGAATTGTAGATTGTCATGTGAAGGTGATGCCGTCCTGAAAAAAACTGTACGGGTATAACAGGGAAATTAAGGAAACGACGATGCGAGCACGAGGTCTGCCGGATTCTTCTGCTACCTTGCCTGAGGCGAATTTCCTTTTTCGTGAACTGTCGAGCTATCTTAAGCGGGAGGATGTTTCCGAACTTGAGAACGCGTACCTTTTCAGCCAAAGTGCCCACTCCGGGCAATTCCGAAAATCCGGTGAACCCTATATCTCTCATCCGCTGGCGGTAGCCAGCATACTCGGCAAATTACGCCTGGACACCCAGACGCTGGCTGCCGCGCTACTGCACGATGTGATGGAGGATACGCATGTCTCCAAAGCCGAGATCAGTAATAGATTCGGCAAATCGGTTGCGGATCTGGTGGATGGCGTCTCGAAGCTCGACAAGATCGAATTCCAGACCCATGCGGATGCACAGGCGGAGAATTTCCGCAAAATGCTGTTGGCCATGGCGCGGGACGTGCGCGTCATACTTATCAAATTGGCGGATCGGTTGCACAACATGCGCACGCTGGAAGCGATGCGGCCCGAGAAACGGCGCCGTATCGCACGCGAAACCATGGAAATCTATGCCCCTATCGCCAATCGGCTGGGACTCAACAATATCTATCATGAGCTGCAGGATTTAAGTTTCCGTTACCTGTTCCCGACGCGCTACCGCGTTCTGGCCAATGCCACCAAGGCAGCCCGCGGTAATCGCCGGGAAATGGTGACGAAAATCCTGGATACGATCAAGCAGCGTCTTAAAGTGGCAGGGCTGGATGCCGAGGTGACGGGGCGAGAAAAGCAGCTCTATAGTATCTACACGAAAATGGTGGAAAAGCACCTCACATTCTCCGAGATCCTCGATATCTACGGTTTTCGTGTCATCGTCAAAGACGTGCCCTCGTGTTATATCGCGCTGGGCGCATTGCATAGCCTCTACAATCCCATCCCTGGAAAATTCAAGGACTATATCGCCATTCCCAAGGGAAATGGCTATCAGTCGTTGCACAACACCTTGTGGGGACCCTACGGCACGCCCATCGAAGTGCAAATTCGCACCCCCGAAATGCACCGAATCGCCGAGGCAGGCGTCGCGTCTCACTGGCTCTACAAGAGCACGGATGCAGATCTTAACGACCTGCACATGAAAACCCACCAGTGGTTGCAGAGCCTGTTGGAGACGCTTAGCGATTCTACCGATTCACTGGAATTCCTGGAGCATCTCAAAGTTGACCTGTTTCCCGGAGAGGTCTACGTATTTACGCCCCAAGGCAAGATATTGGCGCTACCTAAAGAATCCACCGCGGTGGACTTCGCCTATGCGGTGCATACCGACATCGGCGATTGCTGCGTGGCGGCAAAAATAAACGGCGAAAACGCGCCGTTGCGCACCATGCTCCGAAGCGGCGACCGCGTGGAAATCGTGACTGCATCACATGCAAAACCCAATCCTGCCTGGCTTAATTACGTAGGCACGGGCAAGGCACGCTCGCATATTCGCCGCTTTCTCAAGACCATGCAATATGAAGAGTCGGCTAAACTGGGGGAGCGCTTGCTGAATCAAGCTTTAATTTCGCTCAAGGTCGATCCCGAAACGATAAGCGCGGCGCAGTGGGAAAAACTGACGCGTGAGAGCGGGGCAAAGTCCAAGACGGATTTACTGGCGGATATGGGGCTGGGCAAGCATTTGCCGGCGGTAATTGCCAGGCGGCTGGCGGTTCCGGGAGAATCCGCCTCCGGCCCGAGCGGGACTGGAGGTGTCATCACCATACTTGGGACTGAAGGCATGGCGGTGCAGTTTGCGAAATGCTGTCGCCCCATCCCGGGGGATTCCATTGTTGGCTTTATCAAAAAAGATCAAGGTCTGGTGATTCATACCCATGACTGTCCGGCCGCTTTAAAAAACCGCGGTAACTCGGAAAACTGGCTGGACGTGGCCTGGGGCAAGGATATCAGCAAGCAGTTCGAGGTCAGCATCAAGGTGATGGTGGCCGATCAACGTGGCGTGCTGGCGAGAGTAGCCGCCGCAATCGCCGAGGCCGGATCCAATATTGACAATGTCGCTATGGACGAAGATGAAGGAAAGGGTACGTACACAACCATGAATTTCATGTTGCAGGTCCGCAACCGCCATCATCTGGCGCAAGTGATGCGCAGCTTGAGGCGTATTCCCGAAGTGGCGAAAATCACCCGTATGAAGAGCTGATCGATTCGTCTCGCATCACGTTTCTACAGAATACTGCGTGCCCGCAGTGAGTTCCCCGGCATTGGTTGCCAGCAATTCACTTTTCACCCATAGCTATCGATCATATGCCAGGACTGGCGCCAGCCATTTCTCGGTTTCCTCCAGCGTCCAGCCTTTACGCTTCGCATAATCTTCCACCTGATCCTTGCCGATTTTGCCTACCGCAAAATAATCGGCGTCAGGGTGAGAAAAATAAAAGCCGGATACCGCCGCGGTAGGAACCATGGCGTAAGATTCAGTGATGATAATGCCCGCGTTTTCAGGTGCTTTCAGCATTTCGAACAAAGGGCCTTTCTCTGTATGATCGGGGCAAGCGGGGTAGCCCGGCGCGGGGCGGATGCCGCGATACTCTTCGGCGACGAGTTGGTCGGTACCCAGGTCTTCGTCCTTTGCGAAACCCCAGAATTCGCGTCGTACCCGCCAATGCATGTGTTCGGCGAAAGCTTCAGCCAGACGGTCTGCCAACGCCTTCAGGATGATTGCACTGTAGTCGTCATGCGTGTCCTCGAACGCCTTTATCCGTGCGTCTATGCCCATACCCGCGGTAACTGCGAATGCTCCGATGGCATCCTTTATTCCGGTTTCCTTGGGAGCGATGAAATCCGCCAGGCATTGGTTGGGACGTCCCGCCGGTTTCAGGGTCTGCTGACGCAAATTGTGAAAGGTCATCGCTAGCCGGGTGCGAGCCTTATCCGTGTAGATTTCGATATCGTCATCATTTACTGTATTGGCGGGAAAAAGGCCAAATACAGCATTGGCTGTCAGCCACTTCTGCTCGACGATTTTTTTCAGCATGTCCTGGGCATCGCGATACAGGTTAGTGGCCGCTTCTCCCACCACCTCGTCCTGGAGAATCGCCGGAAACCGGCCGGACAATTCCCACGCCTGGAAAAACGGCGTCCAGTCTATGAAAGGTACCAGCTTTTCCAGCGGGTAGTTTCTCAAGGACCTTACGCCGATGAAATCCGGTTCAGGCGGCGTATAGTTCTCCCAATCGGTTTTAAAAGAATTCTTCCTGGCATCTGCGATGGATAGCATTGGCGCAGGCCCCCTTTTATTTTTATGCTGGGCACGCACCTTTTCGTATTCGGCCTGGAGTTTTTCCACGTAACCTGCCTTTAGATCCTCAGACAGCAAGCTACTGCAAACGCTCACGGCGCGGCTCGCATCCGGGACCCATACGGTAATGCCGCTGTAATGGGGAGCCACTTTCACCGCAGTGTGCACCCGCGAGGTTGTTGCGCCGCCGATCAATAAAGGAATGGTAAAACCTTCCCGTTCCATTTCCTTCGCCACATGCGCCATTTCCTCCAGCGAGGGCGTAATCAGGCCCGACAACCCGATCATGTCGGCCTGCTCACGCCGTGCCATTTCCAGAATCTGTGCAGAAGGCACCATTACGCCCATATTCACTACTGCGTAATTGTTACACTGAAGGACTACCGTGACGATATTCTTGCCGATATCGTGAACATCCCCCTTGACCGTGGCGATTACGATCTTGCCCTTGGGCCTGGAATCGCCGAGCAGTTTCTTTTCCGCCTCAATAAACGGCAGCAGGTGCGCCACCGCCTGCTTCATGACGCGCGCTGATTTGACCACCTGAGGTAAAAACATCTTGCCCGAGCCGAATAGGTCGCCCACCACGTTCATCCCGTTCATAAGCGGCCCCTCGATCACCTGGATGGGTCGCCCACCTGCCTCAGCGACTTCGAGCCGCGCCGCCTCGGTATCTTCCACGATATAAGTGGTGATGCCCCTTACCAGCGCGTGAGTCAGGCGTTGCTGTAGTGACTCGTTGCGCCAGGCAAGGTCTTCAACATTCTCCTTGGTCTGTCCCTTGAAGCTCTCGGCGAATTCAACCAGCCGCTCGGTGGCGCTCGCGTCCCCATCTCCTTTGGGGGGACGATTCAGCAGCACATCCTCTACCCGTTCCAGCAGATCCTTGGGGATATCCGAATAAACGCCAAGTTGCCCGGCGTTGACGATGCCCATGGTCATGCCGGCGCGGACCGCATGGTAGAGAAAAGCGGTATGGATTGCTTCCCGCACCGGCTCGTTGCCGCGGAAAGAGAACGACACATTGGAAACGCCGCCGCTCACCTTGACATACGGCAGGGTTTGCTTGATCAGGCGTGTAGCATTGATGTAATCCAGGCCGTAATTGTTATGTTCCTCGATGCCCGTGGCGACCGCGAAAACGTTGGGATCAAAAATGATGTCCTCAGGCGGAAAGCCTACCTGATCCACAAGAATGCGGTAGCAGCGCGTGCAAATGTCCACTTTACGCTCAAGCGTATCAGCCTGACCTGCTTCATCGAACGCCATGACAATTACCGCCGCCCCGTAGCGGAGCGCAAGCTTCGCATGTTCGATGAATTCCGCTTCGCCTTCCTTCAAGCTGATGGAATTGATGATTGCCTTGCCCTGAATGCATTTCAGTCCCGCTTCGATCACCGACCACTTGCTCGAATCCAGCATGATGGGCACACGGCTGATATCCGGCTCGGCGGCGACAAGGTTCAGGAACGTAACCATCGCCTTCTGCGAGTCGAGCATCGCTTCATCCATGTTGATATCGATGATCTGCGCGCCACTCTCGACCTGGTTGCGGGCAACGCTCAGCGCTTCCGAATAGTTGTTGTTCAGTATCAAGCGAGCGAAGGCTTTCGAACCGGTTACATTGGTTCGCTCGCCGACATTCACGAACAATGAATCATCGCCAATGGCAAGCGGCTCCAGGCCAGACAGCCGCAATTTTTTTGGAATATCGGGTATGACTCTCGGCGCGATACCGCTCACCGCATCCGCAATGGCTTTGATATGTGCGGGTGTCGTACCGCAGCAGCCGCCGACGATATTGACGAAACCCGATTGCGCAAAATCCTTTATCAGACTCGCTGTGTATTCAGGCGACTCGTCGTAGCCTGTCTCAGCCAGCGGATTCGGCAGGCCGGCATTGGGGTGCGCGCTTACACGCACACCGGCCACCCTGGATAAATCTTCGATATAGGGACGCATCAACTCCGCCCCTAGCGCGCAGTTGAGCCCGACCGACAATGGCCGCGCGTTACTTACGGAATTCCAGAAAGCTTCCGGTGTCTGTCCGGAAAGGGTACGTCCGGAAGCATCGGTAATCGTTGCCGAAATCATCACGGGAAATCTTGTGCCGTGGGTTTCGAAATATTGATCCACGGCGAACAGCGCTGCCTTGGCATTAAGCGTGTCAAAAATGGTTTCAACCAGCAGGATATCGGCGCCGCCATCGATCAGGCCCCGAATGGATTCGGAATAATCCGCAACCAATTGATCGAAAGTAATGCCGCGGAAACCTGGGTCGTTGACATCCGGGGAGATGGATGCCGTCTTGGTGGTCGGCCCCAGCACGCCCGCGACAAAGCGCGGCTTCTCCGGAGTTTTTGCCTCCATCGCTTGCGCCGCTTCCCGCGCGAGTTTGGCCCCGGCAAAATTGAGCTCGTATACCAGATCCTGCATGTGGTAATCCGATAACGAGGCGGCGGTGGAATTGAAGGTATTGGTCTCGATGATATCCGCACCCGCTTCCAGATAGGCATCGTGGATGGCACGGATAACCTGCGGCCGGGTAAGCGTCAGAAGATCGTTATTTCCCTTGATATCATGGGGAAAATCGGCAAAGCGAGTACCACGATAATCTGCTTCGTCGAGCCTGTAGCTCTGGATCATGGTTCCCATGGCGCCGTCAAGCAGCACAATACGACGTGAGAGGATTTCTTCCAGCAATTTGGTGCGAGGGGTTTCGTTCATGGCAGCGCAACGTTTGAGGTGGAGGTTTATTCTATCACGCCCCTGCAGGCATTTTCCCTAACCTATCCCTCCCCCACATCTAACGTCGTCAATCGCGCTTACATCGAGAGCGGAGCTCATCTCAGCCAATTGACTTTGCTTGTTTCTACATGTTGCGTAGAACGCGCCTCTGCCATCGCGGCGTAACAATGTAACCTGGTCGCAATCTCATTGCGAAGACTCGGTTTGTCTACTTCCGTCTACCGCGATCAATTCCTGTCCAGCTTCCGGTACTGTACCGCTTCCGCAATATGGGCACTGGCTATGGTTTCGCTTGCCGCCAGATCGGCGATAGTGCGCGCCACTTTCAGGACGCGATGATAAGCGCGTGCGGAAAAATTCAGGCGGCTGATAGCTTGTTTGAGCAAGGTTTCCCCCAGCGCATCCGGCATACAGTACCTGTCGATATCCTTCACTGCCAGGTGGGCGTTGGCCTTGCCTTGCCGTGCCACTTGGCGCTGATAAGCCAATTCAACCCGCTCTCTTATCGCCTTGCTCGCTTCACCTTGCGCCTGACGCATCAAATCTTCCTGCGGCACGGCGGGCACCTCTACCTGTATATCGATGCGATCCAGCAACGGGCCAGAAATTTTGCCGCGATAGCGCGCTACCTGGTCGGGAGTGCAGTGGCATTTTCCGCTGTAATGTCCAAGGTAACCGCAGAGGCACGGGTTCATCGCGGCAATCAACTGGAATCGAGCGGGAAAATCCGCCTGGCGCGCCGCGCGTGAGATGGTAATGCGCCCCGATTCCAGCGGCTCGCGCAATACTTCCAGAACCTTGCGATCAAATTCCGGTAGCTCGTCGAGAAACAACACCCCGTTCATCGCCAGTGAAATCTCGCCCGGACGCGGATTACTGCCGCCGCCGACCAGTGCAACACCCGATGCGGTATGGTGCGGCGACCGATAAGGGCGGCGTTTCCAGTTGGCAACGTTGAATCCGCTGCTGCTCAGGGACTGCATCGCAGCGGATTCAAGCGCCTCTTCCTCTGTCATGGAAGGCAAAATGCCGGGAAGGCGCGCCGCCAGCATGGATTTGCCCGTGCCAGGCGGACCCACCATCAGTACGCTGTGGCCGCCCGCCGCCGCGATTTCCAGGGCGCGCTTTGCATGCGCCTGACCTTTCACCTCTTCCATGCCTGGATGCTGAAACGTACTCGTTTCCGTGCCCGCTACGCTGGATGCCTTGTGAAGCTGCAACGGCTCGCGCCCGGCAAGGTGTGCGCAAATCTGAAGCAGCGATGTCGCGGGATAAACCGCGGCTTCCTTGACCAGTGCAGCTTCAGGCGCGTTTTGTGCAGGCAGCACAAAACTTCTTCCGGAGCGCGATGCGCCGTATGTCATCGCCAATGCACCACGGATTGCGCGCAGTTCTCCGGTCAGGGCGAGTTCACCCGCCCATTCATATCTGTCGAGCTTGTCCGCAGGGGTTTGCCCCGTTGCCGCCAGTATGCCCAGTGCGATAGGCAGGTCGAAGCGCCCACTCTCCTTGGGCAAATCGGCGGGGGCGAGATTGACGGTAATGCGCCGGGCGGGAAATTCGAACTGCGCATTTTGCAGCGCCGCCCGCACCCGGTCTTTACTTTCTTTCACTTCCGCTTCCGGCAGCCCGACAATGGTAAAGCTTGGCAGACCGTTTGCGATGTGAACTTCCACCGTGACCAGTGGCGCTTCCATGCCAGAGATCGCTCGGCTATAGAGAATAGCTAGCGGCATGCAGAAAGATCCTCAGCCAGAAGCAACGGGATCAATGGGAATAGTGCGGCGGGATCAAGTCTTTGCAGGATGTCCGAAAACGCGACATTTTAGTATTGAATATCTGGTTATTCGGTCTCCGACAGATCATCCAGCGTCTCCACCGGAACATCGAGCGTGCCTGCCGATTTATCCGACTTCGCGGCAGTTTCAAGTGCGGCTACTCTGGTTTCCAGCGCCGTTAATTTCTCGCGTGTGCGTTTGAGTATTTCCTGCTGCACCTCGAATTCTTCGCGGGTCACCAGATCAAGGCGGGTGAATAATCCTGCAAGCATAACCCGCATGTTTTTTTCCACATCTTTTATGGGGTTCTGTGACAAAAGTTCGTTAACCTTGGTGACGATTTCATCCACTACTTTTTGGTTGGCCATGATTATCTCCATAAATTTCTGCTCCATCACCCGGCCGGGTGAGGAGTGACGCATGCGTGCTAAAATCTCATACTTCAGCAAAATAGGCAATCAGCGAACTATTATGGAGCGTTTTCGCCTTCTGGAAAACTGGATCAGGACGCAATTTCCTGATAAACCCTTCACCTTGGCGCCCGCCTCCGCAGACGCGAGTTTCCGCCGTTATTTTCGTGTCACGTTTAGCGACGGGACACTGATCGCAATGGATGCGCCGCCGCCGCAGGAAGATTGCGCGCCTTTTGTGCACGTGGCCGAGTTATTCGCCGCGTCAGGGGCGCATGTGCCTGAAATCCTGGCGCAGGATCTGGCACAAGGTTTCCTGCTGCTTTCCGATCTCGGAAGCACAACCTATCTCCAGGCGCTGAACGGCGATGCAGATAATACCGATCGCTTATATCGCGATGCGGTGGCTGCGCTCGTTCAAATCCAGCTTGCGAGCCAAGCGAATGTACTGCCGGACTACGACGAAACGCTGCTGTTGAGAGAGCTGAACCTGTTCCCGGACTGGTATCTGGGCAAGCATCTGCATGTAGTGCCGGAGGCGAATCAGAAAGCGGAACTTGAGCGCATTTTCCAACGGATCGTTCAAAACAACCTGGCTCAACCCAGGGTGTTTGTGCACCGCGACTATCACTCGCGCAACCTGATGGTGACCACACCCAATCCGGGCATTATCGATTTTCAGGATGCGGTCTACGGGCCCATTACCTACGATCTGGTGTCACTCTTCAAGGACGCGTACATAAGTTGGGATGAGGAGCGCATACTGGACTGGTTGATCCGTTATTGGGAACAGGCGCGCAAACTCGGGCTGCCGGTGGCCGGCGATTTTTCCGATTTTTATCGCGATTTTGAATGGATGGGCGTACAGCGCCATATCAAGGTATTGGGGATCTTTTCGCGCCTGAATTACCGCGACGGCAAAAGCGATTACCTCGCCCATCTACCCCTGGTGGAGGAATATTTGCGAAAGGCATGCGAGCGCTACCGCGAACTGCATCCTCTGCTCACGCTGCTGGACGAATGGACGGTCACCAAGTCGCCGGAAGCGAAAGTTGGCTATACCTTCTGAAAATGTATCCTTCAAGGCCATGATCCTGGCAGCGGGGCGCGGCGAACGCATGCGTCCCCTGACCGATACCTTGCCCAAGCCGCTGCTGCGCGTGGGGAATAAGGCGTTGATCGAATATCACCTTGAAAGCCTTGCGCGCGCCGGCTTTGCCGACATCGTCATCAACCATGCTCATCTGGGACACATGATCGAAGCTGCGCTCGGTAAAGGCGACCGTTATGGTGTGAATATCCATTATTCGAGTGAACCCGCCGCATTGGAAACCGCGGGCGGCATCGCCCAGGCGCTACCCCTTCTAAGACACGAGCGGGAAAATCGAGGAGGCCGACCGTTTCTGGCGGTGAATGCCGATATTTATTGTGAAATCGATTTTTCCCTCCTCCTTCCGGTTTTACGGCGCATGCAAACCAGCCCGGATGGGGATCTCGCCCATCTGGTACTGGTCGATAATCCTCGGCACCATGCTGAGGGCGACTTCACCCTTGATTCCGGCAGAGTGGCGCTTTCGGCGAAAAATAATCTTACCTTCAGCGGCATCGGCATCTATCAACCGAAGCTCTTCGCCGATATCGCGCCGGGTTCCGTGGCGAAACTTGCACCCCTGCTGCGCCAGGCGATTTCATCGGGTAAAGTGAGCGGCCAACATTACCAAGGCGTATGGATAGACGTAGGCACGCCCGAGCGATTGCGGCTGATTGATTCCCAGCTAAGCACTCAACACCGCCAATCACTAGCCCATCCGTAGGACGGGTGGAGCAAAGCGCAACCCATCAAAAACCGACCAGAAACCACCGGGATACTTTGCTTTATCCGGCAAATGCTGTAAGAATATTTATCCATGATCCCCATTCAAGCCTTCAGCGGACGGCGCCATCGTCTTGCATCCCAAATGCAAAAGGGCGTTGCCATTATTCCTACCGCCCCCGAGCGGGTGCGAAATAGAGATGCGCATTATCCCTATCGCTTCGACAGCTATTTTTATTACCTGACAGGCTTTGCCGAGCCCGAGGCAGTACTCGTGATTGTGGCGGGGGTTGATAAAGATGTATCAAAGAGCATCCTGTTTTGCCGCGAGAAAAATATCGAATATGAAATCTGGAATGGTTTCCGTTACGGGCCCGAAGCCGCCCGGGAAGCATTCGAGTTCGACGAAACATATCCCATTGCCAAGCTGGACGAAATGCTGCCCCGGTTGTTGGCAGACCAGCCCGCCGTTTTTTGCGCGCTGGGTGACGATACGGCGTGGGACGCGAGGGTGATTGGCTGGGTCAACCATGTGCGGCAACAGTCGCGTAGCGGCACTACCGCGCCGGCTGAAATTCGTGACATCCGCCTTCTGCTGGATGAGATGCGCCTGTTCAAAGGCCCAGAAGAGCTTCAAGTGATGCGCCGCGCGGCAGAGATTTCCGGCGGCGCGCATCGTCGCGCCATGCAGAACACGCGTCCCGGCATGAGCGAATATGAAGTGGAGGCCGAATTGATGCATGAGTTTCGTCGGCATGGCGCGCAGGCGCCCGCTTATACCTCCATTGTCGCGGGTGGAGCGAACGCCTGCGTACTGCACTATGTCGATAACAATGCCAGGCTGAAGGCCGGCGAGTTGCTGTTGATCGACGCGGGTTGCGAATTGGATGGCTACGCCGCCGACATTACGCGCACTTTTCCAGTGAACGGAAAATTCAATCCGGCGCAACGCGATTTATACGAATTGGTGCTGTCCGCACAGGCGGCAGCGATAAACGCGGTGCGGCCGGGCAATACTTGGGATGCTCCGCATAATGCGGCATTGCAGGTGCTGGCTCAAGGTTTTATCGATCTTGGCCTGTGCCACGGCAGTGTAGATGAAGTTATCCAGTCGGAAGACTACAAGCGTTTTTACATGCACCGCACCGGCCACTGGTTGGGGCTGGATGTGCATGACGTGGGCGAATACAAGCGTAACGGAAAATGGCGCCCACTGCAGCCGGGGATGACCCTGACAGTGGAACCAGGCTGTTATGTCCGCCCGGCCGATAATGTTCCCCGGCATTTCTGGAATATCGGGACACGCATCGAAGATGATGTGGCAGTGACGGAAACCGGGTGTGAAGTATTGACGGGGACCGCTCCCAAAACGGTAGCGGAGATTGAAGAACTGATGCGCGATCGGAAAAAATCGAAATCATGGACGAAAACGATCGGATAATCATAAAGCGCATATCCCGGCACGGAAATACTGGCGGTCCGGAAGACGAGACCGTGCATATTTTTCGTGCCGGCGGTGGCAGCCCCGGCAAGCGTTGGCTCACTTACCTGCTCCTGACCCCATTTTTGATCATCATGGTGGTTTTGGGCATCTTCTTTTTTACCGCATTTCTTGCATTATTCGCCGTTGCCGCGGCTGGATTCGGACTCAGGTTATGGTGGCTGCGCCACAAATTGCGAAAAACGATGGATGCAAAGGAAACACAGATGGATGTAGAGGAAGCAGAATATGTTGTCATAGAGGATGCCGAAATTATCGAGGAAAGCACCGACAGGGCAAATAAAAACAAGCATCATGATCACCATGAGCCGTCCTGAGTAACCACAAGCAATCATGGGCCATAGGCGGTAACAAAGATAAAATGTGGCAAAAATGAGGAGTCGAGCAAAAGTCTCCTTAAAATCTCACGCTAAAAATAGAATGAACACCCCTCGTTACGATTACGACCTGATCATTATCGGCGGCGGCCCGGTAGGGATGGCGTTGGCACTCGCTCTACGCGGCAGTGGCACATCCGTGCTGTTGCTGGAAGCGCGGGGAATGCCTGCAAAAACGGAAGACTCCCGTCCGCTGGCGTTATCTCACGGCAGCCGGCTCATCCTGCAACGCTTAGGCGTGTGGGACGCGCTGCCGGAAGTCACGCCCATCCTTACTATTCATATCTCCAGCCGAGGCGGGTTCGGCCGAACCGTATTGACTGCTGACGAAGCCGGTGTGCCGGCTTTGGGTTACGTAGTCAGTCACCATGATGTGTTTCGGACCATGCATGAAGCATTGCAAAACTGCAATGTCGACTATCTGGAAGGCGCACAGGTAACTCGGTTGGAAACGCCTGCCGGGCTGGGCCAGGTTGAATTTCAGCATGGCGGCATCACAAAAAAAGTGACGGCGCGGCTGTTGGCAGTGGCAGACGGCGGTCGCCTCACCGGGCAAATCGAAGGCGTGACCCAACATGTGCATGACTACCAGCAATGGGCTGTCGTTGCACGCGTCAAAACGGAGCGCTTCGGGAGCCTGTCGCCCGCCGCAGTAGCGAAACCATTTACTGCCGCACTTAGCCGGTCCGCGAAACGAACTTCGCAAACAATGAAGGCTAACGGCAACGGCCCTGCGCGTACTCAACCCAACATCGCTTATGAGCGTTTTACACCGGATGGCCCGGTGGCGCTACTGCCTTCTGGCGACCGCTTTGCGTTGGTATGGACTGTTTCTCCGGCAGCGGCTCAGGAAATTCTTGCACTGGATGACACGGCGTTTCTTGCACGGTTGCATGGCCATTTCGGCGACCGTCTCGGCAAATTCATCGAGACCGGCAAACGGGTCGGTTTTCCCCTCGCATTGAAGTACGCCACTCCAGTCACAGCTTGCCGCGTCGTATTGATCGGCAATGCGGCACAAACGTTGCACCCGGTTGCAGGACAGGGTTTCAACCTGGGGCTGCGCGATGCGTGGGAGCTGGCTGAAGAAATTATTGCGTCGCCCGCCGACATAGGCGCGCCGGTAATGCTTGCCAGATATGGTGACAAGCGCCAAACGGATAGTAGCGTCGGGCGGATATTCACTGATTCATTGATAAAGCTCTTTTCCAATGACGATCTCGTGCTGGGAGCCCTGCGAAACAGCGGATTAAGTGCGCTGGATTGTTTGCCGCAAGCCAAGCGATTCGTCGCGCGGCGCATGATGTTCGGTGCGAGAGGATAACCGGACCATAAACCCATAAACCCATAAACCCGAAGATGCTGCCTGTAGCGAGTCGGTGCAGTTAACTGCATTATCGCCGGCCCGTAAAATCCTGCATCTATCCATTGATGGCGCAGTGGTTTTAGAAGTCATGATCATTTCCTGTTAAGATTGCACCTGTTTTGTCCTCTGTGCGCTTTGCCGCTGGCATCGCCGTCAAATTTAAGTCATGCGAATCGGTTCTCACATTCTCAAAAACAAGCTGATCGTCGCACCCATGGCAGGGGTGACTGATCGTCCTTTCCGACAGTTGTGCAAGAGCATGGGCGCGGGTATGGCGGTATCGGAAATGGTATCGAGCAATTCGCTGCTGTGGGGTTCCGAAAAGACCCGGCGCCGGGCAAATCATGACGGGGAAGTAGACCCCATTTCCGTGCAAATTGCCGGTGCGGACCCGGCGATGATGGCTGAAGCTGCCCGATACAATGTGGCGCAAGGGGCGCAAATCATAGACATCAACATGGGCTGTCCGGCCAAGAAAATCTGCAATGTCATGGCAGGTTCCGCGTTGCTGCAGGATCAGCCCCTGGTCGGGCGCATACTCGATGCCGTGGTCGGCGCGGTAGATGTTCCCGTTACCCTGAAAATCCGCACCGGCTGGGATACCCAGCACAAAAACGCGCTCGCGGTGGCGAAGATTGCCGAGAGCGCCGGCATTCAGGCGCTCGCCATTCATGGGCGCACCCGTGCTTGTGCCTACACTGGTCATGCGGAATATGACACTATCGCCACGGTAAAGGCCGGAGTGAAAATCCCGGTCATTGCCAATGGGGACATCACAACCCCTGAAAAAGCCAAGCACGTGCTCGAATATACCGGCGCCGACGCCATCATGATCGGCCGTGCCGCCCAGGGGCGGCCCTGGATCTTCCGCGAGATTAACCACTACCTGGCCACCGGGAAGCATCTGCAGTTGCCCGAGGTCGCCGAGATTCACCGTGTGCTCATCAAGCATCTGAATGAGCTATATAATTTCTATGGTGAATATTCCGGCGTGCGTATTGCCCGTAAACATATCTCCTGGTACACCAAGGGGCTGGTGGGTTCTGCCGGGTTCCGTCATGCCATGAACCAGTTGCAAAGCACGGATCAGCAGTTGTCGGCGGTGAATGAATTTTTTACTAAACTTGCCGGCTATGGGCGGCGGTTGACTTACGTTGAGGCTGAGGAGCTCGTCGCATGAGCATTATTAACGAAAACGACATTGCCCGGTGCGTACGGAAGGCCGTAGAAGATTATTTCAATGATCTGGACGGTGAAAAGCCGCACGCCATACACGACATGGTAATACGCAGCGTAGAGAAGCCGCTGATCGAACTGGTAATGAAGCACGCCGGCGGCAACCAGACCCGGGCTTCCGAGTTGCTCGGCATCAACCGCAATACGCTCCGCAACAAGATGAAGCAGTATCAGATCAAATAGGCCGGCATAGCCACGTCCGTGTCATCACAGCAGGTAACCGAAGCAATCAGACGCAATGCAAAATTGCATATGAAGGTGGATATTTACTCAGGTGATGGTGAACCGCAGCAATAGCGCTATATATTCAATTTCAATAATGATCGCGAATGTCCATTAAACAAGCACTGATTAGCGTTTTCGACAAAACCGGCATTGTCGAGTTTGCAAGAGAGTTGCGCGAGCTGGGGGTAGCCCTCCTATCCACCGGCGGCACCGCCAAATTGCTGAAGGAAGCCGGCCTGGCCGTTACCGAAGTCGGGGATTACACCGGTTTTCCTGAAATGCTCGATGGGCGGGTGAAAACGCTGCATCCCAAAATACACGCCGGTATTCTGGCGCGGACAGACCTGCCCGAGCACATGTCAGCCATGGAAAAGGCGGCAATCCCCGCTATCGAACTGGTGGTGGTGAATCTTTACCCTTTCCGCGAGACCATTGCGCGGCCTGGATGCAGCCTGGAAGAGGCCATCGAAAATATCGACATCGGCGGACCTACCATGGTGCGCGCCGCGGCAAAGAACTATAAAAGCGTAACCATTGTCACCGACCCGGAGGATTACGCGTCCCTGTTGGCGGAAATGAAGTCATTTGATTGCGCGGTTGCGCCTGATTCCCGTTTCAAGCTGGCTTGCAAGGCTTTCTCTCACACCGCTGCTTACGACAGCGCCATCAGTAATTACCTGACCTCGACCGAAAGTGAAGGTGGAGAACGCTTGGCCTTTCCCGGACGCCTCAATCTCAACTTCAGCATCGGCCAGCATTTGCGCTATGGCGAAAACCCCCATCAGCAGGCTGCGTTTTATCGCGAACCTGTCCCTGTCCCCGGCAGTCTTGCCAGTTACGTCCAGGTGCAGGGCAAGGAGCTGTCATATAACAACATCGCCGATGCGGATGCCGCATGGGAATGCGTCAAGACGTTTGACCTGCCCGCCTGCGTCATCCTCAAGCATGCCAATCCCTGCGGCGTGGCCGTTGCCACCACACCCCTCGCGGCTTACAAGCTTGCGCTTGCTACCGATCCGACTTCCGCTTTCGGCGGTATCATCGCCTTTAACCGCGTGCTGGACGGCGCCGCGGCTGAGGCGGTGATCAAGCAATTTGTCGAGGTAATCATTGCCCCCCAGTTAACCGGCGAGGCGCAACAGATTCTCGCCCGAAAGGCCAACGTGCGCGTCCTGACCGTTCCGCTCGAGACCGGCAGCAACACTTTCGACTTCAGGCGCGTGGGTGGCGGATTGCTGGTACAGACACCTGATAACCTCAACGTCACTGCTGCACAACTTAAAGTAGCGACCAAAGTACACCCTACACCGCAACAGTTGCAGGACCTGCTGTTCGCCTGGCGCGTGGCTAAGTTCGTCAAATCCAACGCCATCGTGTTTTGCGCCAACGGCCAGACGCTGGGTGTCGGGGCGGGGCAAATGAGCCGGGTGGATAGCGCCCGCATTGCATCGATCAAGGCACAGAATGCGGGTCTCACGCTTACTGGTTCGGTAGTCGCCTCGGACGCGTTTTTTCCGTTTCGCGATGGACTGGATGTAGTCGTTCAGGCCGGCGCCACGGCGGTTATCCAGCCCGGCGGCAGCGTGCGCGACGAAGAAGTCATTGCTGCCGCGGATGAGCAAGGTGTGGCGATGGTGTTGACCGGCGTGCGGCATTTCAGACATTGAGCATGTGTCGAAGCGGCGGGTCTTTCGATAAATATCCTATGCACCATTCTCAGTTTGACGCCTGTGTAGCTTGGGTAGGATGGGTGAAGCGTAGCGCAACCCATCAAAACTACGCGACGCGACACATGTCAGCACATGGGCAGCCACTGGCGCAAAGTCGGGTAGCACAGACATTTTGCAAAGTGGATGTTCGCAAATTCAGGCTAGAAATATGAAACTACTTGTAATCGGCGGAGGTGGCAGGGAACACGCTTTAGCGTGGAGGCTCCTCCAGTCATGGCGGATCAGTCGCGCCATAAAGGTCTTTGTCGCGCCGGGTAATGCAGGCACGGCAATGGAAGACGGACTGGAGAATCTTCCCATCACGGCTATCCCCGAATTAGTGGAATTTGCCAAGAAGGAATCCATCGCATTCACGATTGTCGGGCCGGAAGCACCTCTGGCGGAGGGCATCGTCGATGCCTTTCGCGCCGCCGGGCAGAAAATTTTCGGCCCGACCAAACAGGCTGCGCGACTGGAAACCTCAAAGGATTTTTCCAAGGCTTTCATGCAGCGCCACGGCATTCCCACCGCCGCCTATGCTACCTTCAGTTCAGCTGCAGAAGCCCACCAATATCTGGACCAGAAAGGCGCACCCATCGTCATCAAGGCAGACGGCCTGGCTGCAGGCAAGGGTGCCGTGGTAGCGATGACGCTGGCAGAGGCCCATGACGCCGTCGATGCAATGATGGTCGAAAACCGGCTGGGCAATGCCGGTACGCGCGTTGTGATAGAGGATTATCTGGAAGGCGAAGAGGTCAGCTTTATTGTCATGGCCGATGGGCGCCACGTGTTGCCGCTTGCCACCAGCCAGGATCACAAGCGGCTGAAAGAAGGCGATCAGGGGCCAAATACCGGCGGCATGGGGGCTTATTCTCCCGCACCCATGATTACCCCAGCCCTTCACGCCAGGATAATGCGCGAAGTGATTCATGCGGCCATGCACGGCATGGAACAGGAAGGCGAACGGTACACCGGCTTTCTTTATGCCGGACTGATGATCACGCCAGACGGCGGCATCAAAGTGCTGGAGTTCAATTGCCGTATGGGCGATCCGGAAGCCGAAGTCATCATGTTGCGTCTGAAAAGCAGTCTGATAACGCTGATAGAGCATGCCCTGAATGGAACGCTCGATAAAGTGGAAGCCGAATGGGATCGCCGCACTGCATTGGGGGTGGTGCTGGCAGCACATGGTTATCCAGACTCGCCGCGTAAAGGTGACGTGATACATGACCTGCCGGCGCTGGGGTCGGAGTCAGCGTCTACGGAAGAGCTGGAAAAAGACTTTCACGTATTCCATTCAGGCACGGCATTGGGTGCAGAAAACGGCAAGGAAATCGTGACTGCGGGCGGGCGTGTATTGTGCGTTGCCGCGCTTGGGGATAGCGTGAAAATGGCCCAGCGCCGGGCTTACGAAATTGCCGAGCAGATTCATTTCGATGGTTGCCAGATGCGCCGCGACATTGGCTACCGGGCTATCAACCACCGTAAATAGCCCATAGACAAGGGGCATGGGGCACGGTTGCCCGGAAAAAATAACAGAGCGGTATCGGGAGTGTGTATGGACACCACGCAACAGGCTAAGGAGTTCTTCATCGGCCTTCAGGAACGCATTGTCGAGCGCTTGGAGAAAGTGGATGGAAAACGCTTTCACCGCGACAAATGGGAGCGCCCGGAAGGTGGCGGCGGGTTAAGTTGCGTGATGGAAGAGGGCAACGTATTCGAGCGCGGCGGGGTGAACTATTCGCACGTATTCGGCGGCGGCCTGCCCGCCTCCGCCACTGCCGCCCGGCCCGAATTATCGGGGCGCAGCTTTGAGGCGATGGGGGTATCGATCGTGTTGCATCCCCGCAATCCATATGCACCCACCGTGCACCTGAACGTGCGTTATCTGGAAGCGCGCAAGGAAGGCGCCAAACCGGTGTGGTGGTTTGGCGGCGGCATGGATTTAACCCCCTACTACGGTTTTGAAGAAGACGCCGTACACTTCCACCAGACCTGCAAGAACGCGCTACAGCCGTTCGGTGCCGACTATCACACGCGCTTCAAGAAATGGTGCGACGATTATTTTTACCTGAAGCACCGCAAGGAGCCCCGCGGTGTCGGCGGCATCTTTTTCGATGATTTAGGCAAGCCGGACTTCGACACTTGTTTCAACCTGACCAAGAGCGTCGGCGATCATTTCGTGCCAGCCTATGTGCCGCTCCTGGAGCGCCGGTTGAATACGCCATATGGCGAGCGCGAACGCGACTTCCAGGCATACCGTCGCGGCAGGTATGTGGAATTCAACCTGGTGTGGGATCGCGGAACTTTGTTCGGGTTGCAATCGGGGGGGCGTACAGAATCCATCCTCATGTCGCTGCCGCCCATCGTGAAGTGGCGCTATGACTGGAAACCCGAGGCGGGCAGCGCCGAAGATAAGCTTTATACTGATTTTCTGATTGGGAAGGATTGGGTGTGAGCGAACATGGGTTTCGTCAGGTTCCTTCGTAAGCCATCCACCCTACCGGTGCTCGCTGATTGGGTACTCATTTGCCGATTACTAGGTAACGTAAATATTCTGCTGTCGTTTTTTGTTATAAAATAGCGCTTAATACGTGGGGACGTAGCTCAGCTGGGAGAGCGTCGCGTTCGCAATGCGAAGGTCGGGAGTTCGATCCTCCTCGTCTCCACCATTTAGATGTTCCAGCAAGTCCCAGGAAGTCCCGAAAGCCCGCGCCCTGCGGGCTTTTTCATTGGTTTTACGTCCCGCCACATCTCATCAAGTTCTATTGAATCCCACACCTAAAGGGGGCATAATTCGACAACAAATGCCCCCAATTCAAATTTGATGCCCCCAATCAGGTTCCCTCATGAAATTAAACGATATGGCAGTGCGAAAGGCGAAGCCTGAAGCCAAGCCTTATAAGATGGCAGATGGTGGGGGCATGTACCTTGAAGTGATGCCCAACGGCTCGAAATACTGGCGGTTCAAGTACAGGTTTGGCGGCAAGGAAAAGCGTCTCGCATTTGGAGTTTACCCTGATGTGCCCCTGAGCCTTGCGCGCAGCCGGCGAGATGATGCCCGTAAGCTGCTGGCGAACGAAGTTGATCCTGGCATAGTAAAGCAGCAGTCCAAATCCGCAAGCAGGGAAAATGCTGCGAACAGCTTCGAGGCCGTCGCTCGTGAGTGGTTTGCAAAGTTTTCCCCTCAGTGGGCACCTTCTCATGCAGACAAAATCATCAGGCGCTTGGAAAACGATGCTTTCCCTTGGATTGGGAGCAAGCCTATTGCGGACATCACCCCTCCCCAACTACTTGCAGTCATACGCCGAACGGAAAGCCGCGGGGCGCTGGATACCGCCCACCGCGTCAAGCAAAATTGCGGGCAGGTATTCAGGTATGCCGTGGCGACAGGGAGAGCTGAGCGCGACCCCGCACAGGATCTGAAAGATGCTATCCCGTCAGCCAAGAAAAATCATTTCGCTTCGATTACGGATCCTGCGCAGGTTGGCGAGCTGCTGCGCGCTATACAAGGCTTTAGAGGGACGTTTGTCGTTCAGTGTGCCTTACGCCTTGCCCCTATGCTGTTCGTGCGTCCAGGCGAGCTACGGCGCGCGGAATGGAAGGACATTGACTTCGACAAGTCCGAATGGCGCTACTTTGTAACCAAGACCAAGACTGAGCATTCCGTTCCTCTGGCCAGTCAAGCGGTGAAGACTCTGCGCGAACTCCAGGCCCTGACCGGGACCGGGAGATATGTCTTTCCGGGGCGGGATCCTCGAAAGCCTATGAGTGGCGCAGCTGTGAATGCAGCTTTGCGCCGGATGGGGTATGACACAAAAACCGAAATTACAGGACATGGTTTCCGGGCGATGGCTCGAACGATTCTCGCGGAAGAGCTACATCAGAAGCCGGAAGTTATTGAGCACCAGTTGGCGCATAAGGTCCCTGACGCTCTGGGTTCAGCATACAACCGCACAAAGTTTTTGAAGGTGCGCCGGGAAATGATGCAGCTCTGGGCGGATTATCTTGACAGCTTGACGATTAGCGGCAATGTTATAGCCCTTAGAGCGACATAACATATTATGAAAAAAACTGAAACGAGGCGCAATCCTATAGATGAAGTGGATAAGGCGTTTGCGGATATTCAAACGATTTTTACAAAGGCTTTATCTGAACCGAACGCTGTTGGTTGGTTGAGGCTTATAGAATTACTGAAAGAGGCTGCCAAGGATAAGAAAATTATTGCCTCGCCAGAGGCAAGCGCATTTGTCGAATTAAGTTTGAATTTGATTAGGGAATCATCCCTCGGATCATCTGCGGATGACGTAATCCAGCCACTTGCCGCTGAATTCATTTCTAAAAATTCAAGTGAGATGTCAAATAAACGTTTTGAAAAACATCGGGAAATTGAGACGTGGGTCATCTCGGAATGGATAAAACACAAAGCCGAATACAGTAACAATAAATCGGCATTCGCTCGTGACTATGCTAAGCGTATATTGCATGAGCACGATTTGAGAGTCCAGGAAAGAACAATCCGCGAGCGATGGCTTAAAGGTTTGTGATGTCACAATGCAGCATTGTGTACACAATGCCCGGATTCCGATATTTTCAGTGAGTTAGAAACACACCATGATTCGCCCTGACACTGGCCGCATAGCAGTGGTATCCCAGGAGCACTCATGCAATCTAAAGCTGTAATTCGCCTTCCTGCTGTTCAGCAGAAAACAAACCTTTCCCGTAGCACAATTTACCGTCTGGAGTCTCAAGGCAAGTTCCCTTCCAGGGTGCTCCTCGGTGAAAATTCAGTCGGTTGGTATCTCGAAGAAATAGATAACTTTCTGGCCAACCTCCCGCGCGCCGTGCAACGGAAAACAGCGTCATGATTTCCCTTTTATTGACGGCGCCGTTTTTTTCCGGTACTGTTTGCTTTCGGTGCTCAACACACCTCCGCAAGCGGCCTAATCCGCGCCCGTCAGTCGTGGCTTTTTTACGTCCATTGGTTTCTCTTTGGCCGGGTAGTGGGCAGTGTAAAAATAGTCTTCGGACTGAAGCTGCCAGCCGTCTTGCGGCGGTGTTGAAGTGCCTGGCCGCCCCCTCAACAGGGGCGAAATTTCAACGATACCGCAAGGAGGCCAGCCATGGCTGCTCAATCTAAAGGCGCGCCCGCGTCCGTTTTAAAACTTATCCCTGTAACGTCAGTACCTGAAAAAAATTATATATCTGCACTGCGAGCGTTGTTGCGTAGAGCGGAGCGCGGCGAGTCTGTTGGACTGGCGTATGTCGAAATTACCAATCTTGATGGATACTTTGCGAATGCGGTAGGAATGGCGGATGGGTCCCCGACTTTCTGCCTGGGGGCGGTGGAGGTGCTTAAGGCCAAATTGCTGAAGAAGGTGATGGGGTGAGCAAGAAAACCACAGCCCGCGCACCTGTTGCCGCTACCGCCCGCAAATTAGCCCCTGTAATCTCGATACGCCAATCAACTCCTTCCCTTAGCGACAATTGCCGCGAGAGTATTGATAGCCTTGAGTATCTTCTTGGGCTGGCTCGGCAAGGCAGGCTGCCCGGATTGATGTACGTTGGCATAATTCATGAGCCTCGCGATGATAGCTTCAGCATCATTTCAGACATTAAAGGTAGGGCTCGTGGGGACAGCTCCCTCTCTATGTTGGGCATGCTTCCGTTCTTACAGCAAGATTTGCTTAAGTTTGGGAGCGAATCATGAGCGCAAAGCAATTTTATCGTGCCAGCACGATAAAACGTGAGAGGTGCACTTTCACGCCTTCTGAAAAACCCGGCAACGTTGCCGGGTTATCTGCCGTAGCCGATCGGGCGGCCATTTAGATGGCTAAACGCTCAAAGAAGCGGCCTGAAGCCCCAAGCGGGGGCTTCTTTGCCCTTCCTTATAACATCCTCGATTCTGATGCCTGGAAGCGTTGCAGCCCACCTGCAAGAGCGCTGCTGATGGAGCTTTGTCGTCAGCATAACGGGCTCAACAATGGGCATCTTCACCTTTCACGTAGTTGGCTGGAGTCACGTGGATGGAACAGGCCCGCAACCGTTCGAAAACTCAGGGATGAGCTGGCTCAGAACCGACTCATTCTTCAGACAAGACACGGCGGGTTAAATAATGGCTCGCACTGGTTTGCACTCACTTGGCTAGCCATATCCAATTTTGCCGAACTGGACATCACATCACGCGATTATCACCCCGGCGCATATCTACTTTCCCCACTATCCAAAGAGCATAAAACAGAAAAAAAAGGCTGGACACCGCATGTCCTTGATAAGGCCTCTGCAAGGACACCGCATGTCCGTGGGGACGTTAGCCCAAGGACGCCGCATGTCCGTGAAAACCCCCTTTTTGACGACCCACCAAGGACACCGCATGTCCACAATGTATATAACCAATACATCCCTGCTTCTGCTGTTGCTCTGTCTGGTCTTGTTGGTTCGGGTAGCGCTGCAAGTGGACGACGATTACTGATCACGAATGGATGCGACCAAGTCACGGACGAACAAGAAAAGAAAATGGCGTGATGATGATCGACGAGGATGGCAGGGCGGCCAATGATAAAAGGTACTTCCCAGGCCCTCGTACTGCGGGTGCCATGACCGCGAATTTCGCGCAGATGTTTTGCCTCTCCTCACTTCCTTCCTTTAAGCCATTTCCTAGATAACGGATTATAGAATTAGTAGTGACTATCAGGGACTTATGCATGGATACGATGAAGAAAGAATCCGCCCCGCTTCAACCTATAAGGAAATCATGAACCAGCTTAAAGAAGTGCGACCCGCCGTGCCCTGTGATGATTGCTTGGAAAAAGAAGCTATCGCTTTTGCTCCATCAGGCGGCAACCTGAAATTCGTGTACTGCAAGCACCGTCACGTTGGCGGCTCATTTACCGGTAATGGTTGCGGGGGAGGCATGTGGAGCATCTACACCCCCATCAGTGAAAGCGATTTCGCGAAAATTGCTAACAGATGCTCTGAAACTTTTATTGCTGAGATAAATAAAATTAATGCGCAAGCTAAGCTTTTGACAAAAAAGAATTAATAGAATAATATGCAATTATCTGAGCTTCTAGATGCTACAGCTCCCAGATACCTGTTCAATTGCTTAGCGCTTGCAGAGTGGTCGGGGGATGTATCCTTAAGCGGGAGAGCAAGCTTTACGAAAGCGCGCTCTGGTCAAGATGCATATATTCATTTATGTGCGTTTCGGCTAGAGCGCGCTTTTTGTTTTGGCCGATCCGCTAGAGGAGTCTCATGAAACACACATATCATCGAGCCGCACAGGTAGAAAAACAGGATGGCTCATCCGATGTATTCCCTTGCACCATCTCATCGAATGCACCCGTATCACGCGGTGACTTCGTGGAGGTGCTATCCCACGACCCTGGCGCAGTAGACCTTAGCCGCGCACCGCTGCCCCTCATTGAAAGCCACGATTCAGGAAAGCTCAATATCGGTTTGGTCGAGGATTTAACCCTGGTCGGCGGAAAACTGCGGGGAATGCTTCGTTTGGGTAAGTCTGCCCGCGCACAAGAAATCAAGCAGGACATCCAGGACGGCATCGTAGGGGCGCTTAGCGTCGGGTATCGGTGGGTGAAGTGGGTGGACAAAAACGACACCGTAACCGTCACGCGCTGGCAACCTCTTGAAGTGAGCCTGGTCGCTGTGCCTGCCGACATCAATGCAGGAATCTTTCGCAATCTAAATATGGAGTATCAAATGCAAATTGAAGAAAATGATGAACAGGATCTTTCGCGTGGTCAACGTAGAGCGCAACGGCACGGGCTTGAAAATCAACAAGCAGCAGCTGAAGCTGAGCGTGGGCGCATTCGCGCAATTGAAGAAATGTGCAAAACCCACAAAGTCGATGCGAATGTGGCGCGGGAGCTGATTGATAGCGGCTCAAATACTGAAATTGCGCGCCGCACTGTACTGGAAATTATAAGCGCCCGTAGATACACTCCGGTTACAGGTCCCGACTCGTACGGCAATAATTATGAAGGTTCCGGTCAAGATTACGGGTTCGGTCGGGCCGACATGCAAGACTTCTCAATTTGCCGCGCCCTGGTAGCATCAGCCGGCAAGGACTGGCGCAAGGCCGGACTGGAACGTTCGATGTCTGATGCCATTTCCCAGCGCGTTGGACGCCAGACAGAAGGTTTCTTCGTTCCCCTGGATCTGCCCATGGCCCGCGCAGCCTACGCTACCGGCGCGCCTTCGACTGGCGGCAACGTTGTTGCTACGAACTTACTCGCCAGCAGCTTCATAGACATTTTGCGCAACCGCTGCCAGGTGATTAATTTGGGCGCCACAATGCTTACCGGATTGGTCGGCAATGTGGATATTCCGCGGCGCAGTTCGGCAACTACCGCATATTGGGTGGCTGAGGCCGGGTCAATTACCGAGTCTGAGGGCACTTTCGATAAAATATCGCTGAGTCCCAAGACGGTTGCAGCCCTGAGCCGCTACAGCCGCAACATGCTTATCCAAAGCACGCCTGACATCGAGATGCTGGTACGCGGCGACCTGGTAGAGATTATCGCCCTGGCAATCGATAAAGCGGCGCTATATGGCCCTGGAACAGGTAATCAGCCTACCGGCATCTTTAATACCGGCGGTATCGGCTCAGTCGTGGGGGGAACCAACGGCGGACAAGTTACCCTGGACCACATGCTTGATTTGGTAGCCGCCGTGATGAATGCAAACGCGGCAGGGACAAGCATGGGTTACCTGGTGAACAGCAAAACTCAAACCTCTTTGAGCAAACTCAAATCCACCACCGGTCAATACCTGTGGGCACGCGGTGGCGAATTTACCTCGATTGCTGAGCGTATGGTGGACAGGATCAACGGTTATCCCGTACTCCAGACGAATCAGTTACCCAGCAATAATACGAAAGGGACTGGCACGAACCTGAGCTCTCTCTGTTTCGGTGATTGGAGTTCTCTGGTTATCGGTGAATGGGGTGTGCTGGAAATACTGCCCAATCCGTACGGTTCAGGTTTTGCTACCGGCCAGGTTGATATTCGCGCGATGCAGAGCGTGGATATTGGAATACGTCATCCTGAATCCTTCGCCGTCATGTCCGACGCGATTACCGGCTAAAAGGGGCTCGCCATGGCAGATAAAGACGTATCACTCGGCATCAGCGCGGAAGATGCCGGCCTGAATGCCGCCGTGGCTGCCGCGCAAAAGGTGGTGCAAAACGCTACCTCACAGATGGGCAAGAGCTTTGATTCGGTGAACGGGTCCATCAAAAAAATGCAGGACGTCTTTGCGGG
>NZ_FRBV01000007.1 GCF_900142705.1 Nitrosospira sp. Nsp11 | reverse complement strand
TTTGCTTCTCTTCACGTCATGCTCCTTTCCATTTAAGGTCAAAATCATGCCAGAAATTCTACTTTTAAATGGTACGGTTTTGTGGGGTAGGGTCAGCGTTTCTCCACGCACCATCTATCGCGCACTGTCCCAACTTGCCAACCTCTAAGAAGGGATGGCGATTTTATCAGGTTCCGCAAAATACCTACCTGATCGATAATACTGGCCTAGGTAAATGTGGAACTGGGCTGCGATCCTGATCAAAAAATTTCTATATTAATAAATAGCTCGACTTGAGTAGCCCCATAACAGGTTGTTATTTGAAATCTCGACATGAAAATTTTGTACATCATTGGAAATGGATTTGATTTATGGCATGGACTGCCGACCAAGTACGCTGATTTCTATGTATTTGCAGCAAGTTATCTTGATGAGCTGGAGGAGTATTTTCTCGATCCGCGCTCAGAAACCTCATGGAATAACTTTGAAGAGAATCTTGGCAGATTCGATTGGCGCGAATTTTATGACAGCAACAATTTCCCTGACATCTCAGATGAATCGTTCAAGCCAAGTATGGTATTCGGCCTAGAAGATGATCTTACAGAGCAAGCTAGCGGTATAGTCGATAGCATGAAGTCTCACTTTCAGGAGTGGATTGAATCTCTCCCCATAGATGATGCTGAAGCAAAGTTTGACTTTACCTTGAGGGGTCGATTTATCTCATTCAATTACACGCCTCTTCTTCAAACGGTGTATGAAATACCTGACAATCTCGTTTTTCATATCCATGGTAGCGTAAGCAAATATGAGGATCTAATTCTTGGTCATGGTGAATCAAGGGAAGAAGAACCTGAACTAGATGAAAATGGAGATAGCAATCGGCATTTATTCACCGACGCCGAAAGTGCAGCTAAATACCCGTTCTACGCCTTTCAGAAACCCGTTGATGACATCCTAAACCGCTATTCTAGTTACTTCGAAAGTCTTAATACCGTCGAAGTTGTTGTGATCATAGGGCATTCATTAAATGCAATTGATCTTCCATATATCAGAAAAATATCTGGCGTGGCTCCGGGGAGCAAATGGGTTGTTAGTCAACGCTCAGAGGGTGAAGGAAAGCATCATATAACCCAGTTGGAAAAGTGTGGTGTAACCTCAGACAAAATCACATTGTGTTCTATTGAAGATATATCCACGATGCTTGAGACTATGAATTGTGCAGATTGACAATTTCCCGACCACCGATGCATCCCGTTTCTCTGTATGACATACCGCTTCTGTTCTACACCGCTTCACGCTACGCGCAAGATGTGTGTTGTACTACAACACCATCTCGCCAAAGGTTGCGTGCCGCCCCTGTTGGATACCCCTGCCGCTGGCGCAAGCTCGGCATCGAGCCTCGTGCGCCAGTGCAACGTTGTGGCCGTTGCATCGCCAGTCAGGGCTTTCATGCCCCGACACCCTGACCAACCCTTCGCGGATTGGATGTGCGCCAACCTCGTCGCGGCTGAATTGCGACCAAGGAGACTTCGGCTCTCCCCAGACCCCCATCGAGCAACCCCGCGGGTGTTGGCTACGGAGCCAATTCATCGACTTAGGCTGAGACCGCCTTCCGCCCGGTCGCTATGGTCAAAAAACTTGCGATTCTTGATTTTCTCCAATTTTCTCCAATTTTCTCTTGACATATTCTGCGGCTCAGCTATAGTCACCCCATGGAAGAAAATATTCTTACGATTCGGGAGGTCGCTGACCTCCTAAAAATCAACGAAAAGACGGTCTATAAGCTTGCAGCCGCCGAGAAGATTCCCGGTTTCAAGGTCGGAGGGTCATGGCGATTCGACCACGAAACGATCTCCGCCTGGATCAAAAGCAAGAAGGTCGCGGAGATCGCCGTAGCGAATGACCCATTGGCCAGCACCTCCACGACAACCCGTCCAAGCGTGGCGTCTGCGAACTACACTTCACAGCAAGGGGCTTTTTTTGCCCATCGCATTACGCTGGAGGGTACTGGTGAGGATGCCTTGGCGCAGTCGCTTTCGACGGCGCGAGTGGATATGAATCCACATCAGGTGGACGCGGCTCTGTTCGCACTGGCTTCGCCTCTTACTAAAGGAGTTTTGCTGGCTGATGAAGTCGGCCTCGGCAAGACCATCGAATCCAGCCTCGTGATTGCGCAGCGCTGGGCTGAGCGTCGGCGCCGTATCCTGCTCATCGTCCCCGCATCTCTGCGCAAGCAGTGGAGCCAAGAGCTTTACGACAAGTTTTCCCTGCCATCCGTGATCGTCGAACGGAAGAGCTACAACGACGCACGCAAGGCGGGGGTCACGCGGCCCTTCGACCGCAACGACCACATTGTCATTACCTCCTACGAATTTGCGGCTTTCAAGGCCGACGAGATACGGGCAATCCAATGGGATTTGGTTGTTTTCGATGAGGCACACAGGCTTCGCAACGTCTATCGGAAGGACGGTTCAGTCCGAGCTAAGCGATTGCGCGAGGCGACGCGTGATCGCTTCAAAGTGCTTCTGACCGCCACACCGTTGCAGAACTCGTTGATGGAGCTATACGGGCTGGTTTCGATGCTGGACGAGCATCACTTCGGCGATGAAGATTCCTTTCGCAGCCAGTATTTGACGGGTGCCAACGCGCGAACAGGACTTCTTATGCTGCGTAAGCGGCTGGAGCCGATTTGCAAGCGGACGCTTCGCCGTCAAGTTCAGCAAGCAGGACTTATCCGATACACGGAGCGCTGTCCGCTCACGCTGCAATTCGAACCGTCATCGGCGGAGATAGATCTCTACAACGCTGTTTCCGCTTACTTGCAACGCACAGACACGATTGCGTTCGGCAGCAAGCCAAACCAACTCGTCACGATGGTCATGCGTAAGATTCTCGGATCATCGTCTTTCGCCATTTGCGACACGCTCACGAAGATCATCGACCGTCTCAAGCTGTTGCAACCCCCCGGCATCGAGGCTCTCAGTGATTACGATGTAGTCGATGAGGAAGCCGAGGAATTGGACGATAGCGAGGATTCCGACGACCAAGACCCGCCCATCGACTCCGTAAAGCTAAAGGCCGAAATTGCCGAGCTTGAAGAGTATCGTCAGCTAGCTTCCGGGATCGGCGAAAACGCCAAGGGAACGACGCTCGTCAATTCTCTTTCCGGGGCGCTCGATCAGATCGTCGCCAAGGGGGGGCAGCGTAAGGCCGTTATCTTCACTGAATCTGTACGCACCCAGCGTTATCTCGCCGAGCTTCTTGCCGCAAATGGCCACAAGGGCGATATCGTTCTCCTGAACGGGCAGAATAACGATCCCGACAGCAAGGAAATTTATAAGGCATGGATCGCCCGTCATAAGGGAACGGACACCATATCCGGCTCCAAAACGGCCGACATGAAAGCTGCGGTCGTTGAGGCATTCCGTGACAGCAAGGCCATTCTGATTTCTACTGAATCAGGCGCGGAAGGCATCAACCTCCAATTCTGTTCGATGCTTATTAACTTCGACTTGCCATGGAATCCGCAGCGCGTTGAGCAGCGTATCGGGCGCTGCCACCGCTATGGCCAGCAAATCGACGTAACAGTCGTGAACTTCCTCAATCTTAAAAACCACGCCGAGCAGCGCGTTCACCAGTTGCTCGATCAGAAGTTCAACCTCTTCAAAGGCGTCTTCGGTGCGAGCGACGAGGTGTTGGGCGTTATCGAACGCGGTGTGGATATCGAGCGTAGCATCTTCAAGATTGTGCAGAGCGCCCGGAACCAGACCGATATTGATATTGCGTTCGACAAACTTCAGGAAGACCTTCAGGCGCAGATCAGCGACCAAATTCTCGATGCGCGGAAACGTCTGCTGGAGAACGTTGATGAAAAAGTCATTGACCGCTTGAAATCCAGAGGAAAGGAAATCGAACAGCGCCTTTCTGATTTCGAAAGACAGCTTCTCTTTGTGGCGCGTGCCGAACTTCCTGAGGCACGGTTTCATACCGACAGCGAACGCCGCTTTGAATATCGCGGCGAAATCTATACGACGGAATGGCCACTTGCTGACGAGCAGGGCTGGAAGTTCTTCCGTCTTCTTGAAGGCACTCTCGCCACGCAGGTTGTGAATAAGGCGAAGGAGCGTCAGTTCGATGCGCCGTCATGCCTACGCTTCGACATGAATGCGTATCCCGGCGGCAAGATGGCCGACGTGGAACTCTTGCGCGGCAAATCAGGCTGGGCACGGATCGCCAAGCTCAAACTGAAAACTCCGGCGATCACCCGTGAGCATTTGGTTATTTCTGCCGTGATGGACGACGGCACGACGGTACACTCGGAAACCTTGGAAAGACTGTTTCGGGTTCCCGCGCAGAACGAGCCGCTCTCCGGATCGCTGCCGGAGGTGGAGTTAAATAGGCGCGAGACCGACCGGCGGAAAGCATTGCTGGAAGAGGCGGAAAAGCAGAACGTCGAATGGCTCGATGTGGAAAGCGAGAACCTCGACAACTTCGCCGAAGACCTAGAGCGTGCATTCGAAACTGAGATCAAAGGCGTCGAAATGGAGATCAAGGAAGCCAAGAAAGCGATGCGCGGATCGACTCAGACAATGGCCGAGAAGGTCGCCGAAAAACGGCGCATTAGCCAACTCGAAACAAGGCGCGACAAACTGAAATCGGAGTTCTTCGACCGTAGAGCCAAAATCCGGGAAGACGTTGAAGTCATGCTCGACAAGATTCAGGAAAGCTTGAAACTCGAACCAACGCTCGCGCCTCTCTTCTCGATTCGCTGGGAGGTCGTATGACGCGCGACCTTATCAGCAAGGCAACGAGAAACGATTTCCGGGAGCTTCTTGTTGGCTACACGCTGCGAGAAATAGAAATGACTTTCGATGTGGGCGGACTCACACCGCGTGCCGATTATCAACCGACCGTCGGTGGCCAGCGGCGCGGCTCGGTCGAAGCCTACTACGCCAACATCGACTTCTCCGCTATAGCCGACGTCAAGAAGCTCCTTGCTGTATACGAGGAGATTGTTGAAAACCTTAGGGTGGCCGCCGAGCGTTCCCCGAGTGATAACCACACGATAACAATCAACGCTCTCTTGCGTCGCATGGAGCGAGACGGTTTCCATTATGAGAACGGGCGATTTGTAACCACCGTGCTGAGTGCGACTGGCGTCGTTCATGCCCCATCGCTGGTGCAGCTCACGGAAGAGTCGATTCAAGAGCATATCGAGAAAGCACGCCAGAAGATCGCAAGCCAAGATTCGGCAGGCGCAATCGCGAATGCCTACACGCTGGTCGAAGAGTTTCTGAAACAGGTTCTTCGTAGGACGGGCACGCCGTTCAATGAAAACGAGGGAGATATACGCGCTCTCTACAAGCTTGTCGCGGGGCCGCTAAATCTTGCGCCGAAGGGCGAATCGCTTGAGAGTTATCTAAAGACCATTCTTGAAGGGCTTCAGCGGCAGATTGGCGGCTTATTCGAGGTTGCGAACAAGGCTAGCGACCGTCATGCGCGTCGCTACAATCCAGCACCGCACCATGCGAGACTCGCAGTAAATGTAGCATTCACGCTTTGCGAGTTCCTGCTGGAGTCATACGAGTACCAACAAAAACGAGAAGAAAGGCGAGCATCATGAGCGCACGCAAGCAACGTTTGGAGTTGACATGGATCGGCAAGGAGGAGCGCCCTCGCCTGGAGCCGCGCATATTGCTTGAGGATGCAGACCAGTCATACCTCGCCAAGGTGCGTGTCACCGACAACGATATCTTTGACAACACTCTTATTCATGGCGACAACCTTCTTGCACTAAAGGCATTAGAGCAGGACTACGCAGGTAAGGTTAAGTGCGTTTTCATAGACCCTCCATACAACACGGGCAGCGCTTTCGAGCACTATGACGATGGAGTGGAGCACTCTCTTTGGCTCTCATTGATGCGAGATCGATTGGAAATTATTAAGCGGCTGCTTTCAAGTAACGGATCTCTGTGGATCACGATTGACGATAACGAGGCGCATTATTTGAAGGTTCTATGCGACGAGGTTTTCGGGCGACAAAACTTCATAGCTACAGTCATTTGGCGAAAGAACTACTCACCGAAATCAAGCGCACAGCACTTCTCAGTCGATCAGGATTACATTTTGATTTATGGGCGCGACGCGAACTCTTGGGTTCCCAATCCGATGCCGCGATCTGAGAAGCAGGACGCAGCGTACAAAAACCCTGATAAAGATCTGCGTGGTATCTGGAAGACAAGCGACTTGTCTGCGCGGAATCCATACAGCCTCGGAAGGTATTCCATTACGACACCATCCGGTCGCGTGATCGACGGTCCGCCGAATGGTCGATACTGGTCCATTTCAAGGGAAAAACTCCTTGAGCTTGATCGTGACAAACGCATCTGGTGGGGTGCGAAGGGCGACGCAATTCCACAGGTGAAGCGATTTCTCACAGAGGTTAAGCAAGGAATAGTTCCGCAAACCTATTGGCCGTACGAGGAAGTTGGGCATACGCAGGATGCGAAGAAGGAGAGTATTGCCCTATTCGGTCCGACGGACGTGTTTTCGACACCGAAGCCGGAGAGATTGCTCTCTCGCATCATTCAGATAGCTACGAACCCCGGAGACGTAATTCTTGATTCTTTCGCTGGGTCCGGGACTACTGGTGCGGTCGCTCAAAAGATGGGTCGAAAATGGATCATGGTGGAACTCGGTGAGCATTGCGAAACTCACATTATCCCACGTCTTGTAAAGGTTATAGACGGAACCGATAAAGGTGGCGTTACGGACACTTTCGACTGGCAGGGTGGCGGTGGTTTTCGTTACTACCGCCTCGCACCTTCTCTTCTCGAAAAGGACGCGTGGGGAAATTGGGTTATTGCGAAATCATACGATGCAGCAAAACTATCCCAAGCGGTCTGCAAGCTGATGGGCTTTATTTATCAACCGGACGAAAAGCATTACTGGGTGCAGGGACGCTCATCGGAAACCGACTTCATCTATGTCACGACGCAAAACCTGACGCATCAACAGCTTGCGGCGATTTCGGAAGAAGTAGGCGAGACGCGTACATTGCTCGTCTGTTGCAAGGCATTCCGCGCGGATGCCGATGACTTTCCAAACCTGACAATCAGGAAAATTCCGCAGGCGGTGCTGCGTAAATGTGAATGGGGTAAGGATGACTACAGCCTGAATGTCGCGAGCCTTCCTGAAGCTCCGCCTGGGCCGGATGACTCCAATACGAAGCAAGCGGCAGCGCCTTCCAAAGCTCAGAAGAAAAGCATCTGCGTCGGACAGGACGATCTCTTTAGTAAGGGGAGTGGGAAGTGACAGACCGCACCGTTCGAACACTTTGTCAGCGTTTGTCGCTTCGCGTGCCACAGGTGGATTCTCTTGAGATTCTCGCCGATGTTGTGAGCCACATTGAATTGGCCAAAGACGCCGATCCCACTGCTGCGATTGCGGCAATCCGAGACCTATATCCCACTGTTCAGGATTTTGAGCGTGGATTTCCTTCCCTTTGCTTTGCGTTGGCGACGGGTGTCGGCAAGACGAGATTGATGGGTGCGTTCATCGCGTATCTTTATCTCACCAATAAAAGTCGCCATTTCTTTGTGCTGGCTCCGAATAGGACCATCTACGAAAAGCTGATTGCGGACTTCTCGCCAGAAAGTCCGAAGTACGTTTTTAAAGGTATCGCAGAGTTCGCGACGAACCCGCCGCTGATTATTACGGGCGACAACTACGAGAGTGGTGTTGGCGTTCGCTACGAGACAGGTAAATCGACGGATATTTTTGGCTCAGACGTTCATATCAACATTTTTAACGTCGATAAGATTAACAAGGAAGAAAGTCCGCGCGGCAAGCCGCGCATGAAACGCCTTCAGGAAACCATCGGCGAGAGCTACTACGAATACTTGTCCAAGCTCGACGATCTTGTGCTTCTGATGGACGAGGCGCACCGCTACCGTGCTAGCGCTGGCGCGAATGCCATCGACGGATTGAAACCGATTCTCGGACTTGAGCTGACGGCCACGCCGAAAACTGTCGGTGCGCGTCCGGTGCCGTTTCAGAATGTCATTTACAGCTATACGCTCGGACAGGCTATGGCCGATGGCTTGGTCAAAGAACCTGCCGTCGCCACGCGCAAGGATTTCGATCCGAAGTCAGTGCTGGAGAAGGACTTAGAGCGGATCAAGCTCGAAGACGCCGTTCACCATCACGATCATGTGGCAGTCGAATTGGACCGCTATCACCGTGCGACAGGCGCGGCCAAGGTCACGCCGTTCATTCTCGTCGTTGCTGCGGATACCACGGAAGCGAAACGGATACGAGAGTTCATCGAGTCCGAAGAATTTTTCAAGAGCCGATTTAAAGGCAAGGTAGCGGAGGTGCATTCATCTCTGCGCGGCGATGAAACCGAAGAAGCGATGGAGCGCCTCGTCGCTCTCGAAAAGGACGGGCGCACGGAAATCGTAATTCACGTGAACAAGCTCAAAGAAGGTTGGGACGTGACCAACCTTTATACAATCGTGCCTCTGCGTGCGTCCGCATCGGAAATTTTGACCGAGCAAACGCTGGGGCGTGGCTTGCGCCTGCCATTCGGCAAACGCGTGTCCAAAGGTGGCGATGATGAGTTCGCCGCCGTGGACCGTCTGACTGTTATCGCACATGAGCGCTTTGACGACATTCTTGTCAAGGCAAGGGAACCGGGCTCAATCGTCATGAAGACGGTTGAGATCGGTGAAGGTGGAGATATTTCTCCTACGGGCACGGTACTGGTAATAGCCCCGTCAATCGTCGAAATGCTTGTGACCGGCGCAAAGCCGGATATTCCGGGTTTCGTTCCGGAAAACCGGTCGGAGTTTGTTTTTTCTTCACCGGGCGAAGGCAAGGCCGCTGAGGTAACGCTTGAGGTCATCAGGCGCTTTGAGCGGAAGCTTGGAAGCGCCGAAGCATTGCGTGACGACACTGTTCAAAAGCAGATTGCCGACGAAGTGAAGGAGCTTGTTCGACCTATTCAGGGAACACTGGAGGGTATGGCAACGGAACCTCGTATCGACGAGATCGTCAAGTCCGTCGCCGAGACTGTCGCCGCCCGTACGATTTCAATTCCGCAGATCGTTGTGCTTCCCAAGAAGCTAGTGACTTTCACGTTTGAAGATTTCGATCTCGCCAATCTGATGACGATCAACACCCGTCCAATCGAGGACGGCATCATCATCGAGGACTTACGCACTCAGGCGCGAGTGTATCTTGCACGCAATCTCGATGATCCGCGCGAAGCGCGGTTCGAAGATTATCTCGTCCGGTATCTGATCGAACGCAACGAGGTTGATTACGACGCTCATGCAGGATTGCTCTACAAACTTGCGGGACAAGTTGTGAAGCGCATCAAATCCTATCTCACGACCGGCGCAGAAATAGAAAACGTTTTACTGGGGAATGGTCGTCATCTTGCCGATTTCATATTCGCGCAGATGATGACGCACTATCGGGAGACGCCGCTTGGAGAGGATGACTATCAGGTCACTGTGACTCGAGGATTTACGCTACTGGAAGCGCAGCCGATGAACGTCGCCAGTGGGCAGCGGGTGCGAGATTTCAGGCAAGCGATTGCGCCGTTATCCGATACTCGCAAGCACGTATTCGCAGGCTTCAAAAAGTGCTGCTATCCGTTGCAAAAATTCGACACCGATCCCGAGCGGAAGCTTGCCGCCATCATTGAAAGCGATGCGACCACGGAGAAATGGATCAAGCCCGGCCGCAATCAGTTCCGCATCGACTATCGCTCGGGCGATGCGTATGAGCCAGATTTCGTTATTGAGACCAAGAGCAGAATGTTCATTGCGGAAGTGAAAGCCGCGAATGAATTAGATAATCCCGTTGTCGTCGCGAAGGCAGCGGCAGCGACTAAGTGGTGTAAAACCGCTACTCAGCATGTTACAGGGAATAGCAAGCCATGGACTTATCTGCTCATCCCAGACGACAAGATAATCGGCAGCGCCACGCTCGACGGGCTGGCAGCCAAATTCGCAACATCGTAGTGCTAGGAACCTCCGCATGGAAAGCAGCACAGGCAAGGACGATGATTTTTTCAGGAAGCTGATCGAAAAGCGCCGCACGCTTATCGACGCTCTTGATGCGAACAAGGGTGAGGTTAATCTCGACATATTCGAAGACTTCTACCCGGACAAGGCTCATTTCGTTTACGAGCTATTGCAGAATGCAGAGGATGCTGGCGCAATTGAAGTCGCGTTTACGCTCAGCGCGGACCGTCTCATTTGCGAACATGATGGACAGCGCAAGTTCACCGAGGCCGACGTATCGGCGATTACGGGAATTCACAACAGCACGAAGAGCCAAGACAAGGACTCCGACAAGATTGGCAAGTTCGGCGTGGGATTCAAGTCCGTCTTTGTCTATACGCAGTCGCCAACCGTTCGTTCCGGTGACTTTTCCTTCCGCATCGTAAAGCTGATCCTCCCGGAAGAAATTATGCATGACACTTCCCTTGGCGAGCGAACACGTTTCGAGTTTCCGTTCGACAATCCGAAGAAGCTGCCAACGGAAGCTTTTGAGGAAATTGCAACAGGTTTCCGAGACCTTGACGAGACGACACTGCTTTTCCTTTCCAATCTTCAAGCAATCAGATGGACCATTGAAGCAGGTAGCGCAGGTGAAGTGCTCCGGCACGAGCACTCAGAGTTTCACTTTGAGGTTCTGAAGCAGGAAGGTCAGAAAACAACATCAAGCTCGCATTTCCTCAAGTTCGACATGCCTGTACCTGAGCTCGACAAGCAGCGTGTCGCAGTAGCTTTCCCGTTAGACTTTCTGGCCGGTGTACGGCAATTCGATGTGAAAAAATCCCTCGCCGAACAAATGAAGATCGTTCCTGCGACTCCGGGCCGTGTCGCCGTATTCTTCACGGCGGCTAAAGAATCGTCGGGTCTTTTCTTTCATCTGCACGGCCCCTTCGTGCCGGAGCTGAGCCGCGCTAGTCTCAAGGAGACGCCAGCAAACGACCCATTGTTTAATCAACTTGCTGTGCTCGCCGCACAATCGCTGCACAGGATTCGTGATATTGACCTTCTGACGCCTGATTTTCTGGCCGTTCTTCCAGTCCAGCAGGATCAAATTCCGCCGCGCTACCAAAGCATTCGTAGCGCCATCGTTGAAGAAATGAAATCCAGTACACTGACTCCAACGCATAGGCGAGGTCATGCAAAAGCTGATCGTCTCATCCAAGCAAAGGCTTCGCTTAAAGAGCTGTTGTCGGACGACGATATTGAGTACCTCGTCGATTACGATGACGAAGCGCCACTATGGGCAATCGGCGCGACACAGAAGAACAGTCGAATCGACAGTTTTCTCGATGGACTAGACCTCCGCGATTGGGCTATTGATGAGTTCATTGAAGTACTGAAACTCAATGCGTCTACAGTGCAGTGCTATGTGAATAGGCCGCCGTACATTGTTAAAGAGCCAGACCAGAAGTTTATCGAGTGGCTTGGGGGAAAGTCTGTTGAGTGGATGCAGCAACTCTACGCGCTACTACACGACGAACTTGTCGAATCCGGGTCTGCCTCGAAACTCAAGAATCTTAAGATCGTCCGCCTTCACGATGGTGCGCTTGGTGTTGCTAGCCAAGTCTATTTTCCAGCCGACACCAGCAGGGATCGTGGCCTGCCGACGGTGGATGTTGCGATCTACACCTCCGGCAAGAGCAAGATGCAGCAAGGCAAGGCGAAGAGATTTCTGCTGGAACTAGGCGTGCGAGAGGTCGGGGAAGCCGAAGAGGTAGAGATCATTCTGAACACCCGCTATACGAAAGAAGCGGCGGTCCCGGATGACAAGACCTACTTGGACGACTTGCAGCGTTTCGTGATTCTCACCGAAGAGCAGCCCGACAAGAAATCTTTATTCAAAGATTTCTACATATTTCAAAGACGGGATTCCGATTGGTGCACGCCCGAAAGCATCTATCTCGACGGTCCTTACAAGGAGACAGATCTTTCAGCCTATTTCGGCGCGTTGGGAGAGGATGCAAGTTGCGAGGCTCTGCATGAGCGATACAATGATTGCGGTATTACGCCGGAACGCTTGGGGAAATTTGCCGAAGCCGTTGGCGCGACTGCAAGGCTGCTGATTTTACGCACCAAGTGCAGTCAGAACCCGGAGTGGATTTATCTCAGGGCAGCACCGGGTGAAAGAGATACGTCGCCGATGAACAAGGACTACTACGTCCCACATCTTAGAAAGCTTCTTCAATCGCCAAACGTTGCTCTTTCTCGCCTTGTTTGGAGGACAGTGGTAGCGCTCCCAAAATTCTCTGAATATTATCAAGCTATGTTCAGGCACAACGTTTCGTCCGGTGCGCACTATGCCGATTCATGTCTTGTTCACGACTTGCGTAGTGAAAGCTGGGTTCCGCAAATCGATGGCTCATTCGTCGCACCACAAAATGCGCTGCGCGAGATGCTGCCGGATGGTTTCCCGTTCGACCTCGCATATGCGGGACTTAAAGCAATCAAGTTTGGCGACGCCGCGGTTCAGGCGTCAGCAGAGATTCGTGAGAAGGATGACGTTGCTAAGGCAGCAGGCTTTGCTGATAGTGAAGCACTCAACCGGGCACAGCGCTTTGCAGCGCTTCCAGCGGAAGAGCAGGAGCTAATCCTTCTGAAGCACATCAAAGCTGTGCAACTGACCGCAGTACCAGATCGTGACCCAGCCAATCCCGCCCGACGTGCGCAGAATATTACTAAACAAGCCATGGAAGCGCCTGACAAGGAAAGCGAAATTCGCAGCCGTTCAGTGTCGATTGGAAGAGAAGATGTAAAGGAGGAAGCGGCAGAATATTTGCGACGACACTACAGAAATCCGCAAGGCGAGATGACTTGCCAGATATGCAAGGGGCCGCTGCCATTTAAGCTCGACGACGGAAGTGACTTTTTCGAGCGCGTTGAATTCCTGCCAGAACTCCGCAAGCGGCACAGCCAGAACTATCTGGCGCTCTGCCCGAATCACGCCGCGATGTACCGCCATGCGAATGCCTCTAAGGAAGAAGTGCGCGAGCGGTTCCAAGAACTGACAGGCAATGAGATGGAAATCGTTCTTGGACAAAAAGAGCTGACGATCTACTTCAGCAAGATTCATGTGATCGACATGAAAGCTGTCTTGGTTGCGGAGGGCGGACAGAGAACATCAGGCTCAATTCGCGGGATGGAGTCGGGTGAGCATTTTGGGGAAGAAAGTGCATGATGCCAAGGCATGAATTCTGGAGGCAGTCTTAAGAATCGCTAGTAAAAAGGAAGGTAACCATGTCGGAAGAGTTCGATCTCTTGAAAATGGAAAGCTCAAAGATTCTGGCATTCACACCCGGAAATCATAGGGATGCATTCTTCATTCAGGAAATGCTTCGCTTTCACTCGATTGCAGGAACGATTGAGCACAGCTTTCAGAATGTTAAGACCAGTGTCGATGAACGGATACTGACCCACATTTTGATGCGGTCTTTGCTCGAAAATTTCTTTCGCATTCTCTATATTTTTGACTCGTCCACCTTGTCGCATACGAAATTTGATGTCTGTGTGAATGGATTCAAGATTGAGTACGCAAAGCTCCACAGAGACCCGATACTTCCGCACAAGAGTCAATTGGAGCCAGCAGACCCTTCTTGGCCCTCACTGGAAAAGCCAATGGACCTCAACAGCATGCTCGCCACCGTGATGAATAGTTACGGCGTGCGGTTGAACTATATTTATTTTGTGTATCGAGTTTCTAGTTTCGATACACATGGGAATAGTTTAGAAGCCTTCTTCGATGCCTCGTTCAGAAAGAAGCCCTGCAACTTTCCGGTTTTGGATATAGAGAAAGTTACCCAAATAATCGCCGATGAGTACCTGCGCATCTGGAACAACGGCAATCTTCCCCCATAACGTGCCGCGCACATCAGAGACATTTGCTGACATTGGCATCATTGACCCATAGCAATTCAGATTTCTGATTGGTCAGCGACTGCGATCAGGACCACGATCTCGGCGTGGCCGTTTTGGCGGCCTGCTTTGCTGGCCATCTTTCTGACGGAATTTCTCTTCCGTACTGGACTGCCCCCGCTCCTGCACCCGCATGTAGTCGGCAACGTAGTAGTGGAGATGTTCGACGTGTTTTAGCGTGTGCGGCTCTGACGCGCTTGGCGAGTGTGTAGTAGCTCTGACGTTCATCAATGTGGCTTCGATCAGCGAGTCTTTCTCGCGACGGTCGCGACGCATGCCGTCGAGAGTTCGCGTTCGTTCTCGTGCGCTTGTTTACCGTACCGGCCAGTTATCCACATGATCGAGCATGGGAAGCTGGGCGCGGAAGTTTAGCCATTATCCCTTTATTTTAGGTACTTTACCCAATAATATTGACGGTTGACGTAACACGTCAATATGTGATAAGGTTAAGAATGATAAAGAGTTTTAAATGCCGGAAAACAGAGCGCCTCTTTGAAGGCCAGCATGTTGCAGCGTTTTCCGGCTTTAAACGTCAAGCGGAGAAGCGCCTTAGATTACTTGATGCTGCCGATACGCTTGAAGCGCTGGCTGCTTTACCCAGTAATCGCTTTGAGCGCTTGTCCGGTGACAGGGCAGGACAATACAGCATTCGCGTTAATCAACAATGGCGTGTGTGCTTTACGTGGGATGAAGGTGCGAATGATGTGGAAATCGTGGATTATCACTAAGTTTTATAGAGAGAAAGGTAACAGCATATGACAAGAGAAGCTATTCACCCCGGCGAATTTCTTGCTGATGAATTGGAAGAAATTGCTATGACGCGAACAGAGCTTGCGCGGCAGATTGATGTGCCCGCAAACCGTATCTCGCAGCTTATTCGTGGCAAACGTGACTTGACAGCGGATACAGCTCTACGGTTGGGACGGTTCTTCGGCACCGGCCCGGAGCTATGGTTGAACCTGCAAAAAACCTATGAGCTTGATAAGGCGAGAACAGAACTGGGTATAAAAATTCAGAAAATCAATCCGTGGAAACCCCACGAAGAAATACGTATTTGATACCCCGGTGCTGTTCTTAAGTGGAACAGTTCTCTTTTGTGATTTTTATATATTAAAAGGGGAAAGCCTTCCCCCTGCTGCAACCGCAGCGTAGCTGCGTTTTCCGACACCCCCATCTACGGGGATACCCGTAACGCCCCTCATATCGTGAACCGGTTTCCGGTTCACCCTTATTTTTACTTCCCCCGCTGGGAGTAAATTAATTTAACACAGAACCTGCTTCCACCAAGTCATCCCCCAATCTTCCGCACGCCGTTTTACGGCGTTTGTGCAGACCGGGTGGTTCCCCCTGACTTGGCTCCATCAGAACCTGTGTTTTCGCTCGTGTCACTCGCTTTTCTCTGGGGTTTTCCAACCCCAGCGGGGGTTGTTTTTTAACCTTTGATAAAGCGAGAAAAGCCATGAGTAGTGAAATCAGAATTTACGTAGCCGATTTAGCTGCCTATAACGCCGGATATTTACATGGTGTGTGGATTGATGCCTGCGATGATGTCAGTGATATCTGGAAGCAGATCAAAACTATGCTCACTGCAAGTCCCGTTGAAGATTCAGAGGAGCACGCGATCCATGATTATGAAGGGTTTGGCGGTTATGCGCTAAGCGAGTATGCAGGCATTGAAACCGTCCATGAGATTGCTTGCTTCATTGCCGAATATCCGGATTTTGGAGGTGAACTTCTGAGCAATTTTGGCGGTGAGTTGGAGGAAGCCAAAACAGCCGCTGAGGATAATTATTGCGGCTGCTACCAATCGCTTGCAGATTATGCGCAGGAACTGACAGAGGAAACGACGCAGATTCCTGAAAACCTGACTTACTACATCGACTATGAACGCATGGGCCGGGATATGGAGATGAGCGGCGATATTTTCACAATCGAAACCGGCTTTAAAACGGTGCATGTATTCTGGAGCCGTTAATGCTTCCCATCGCTAGCGCGTCCATTCCGGGCCGCGCTGGCGAGGCTGCGGGCGGTCCCGATTTTGTTCGTGGCGTTGTGTCTCAAGCTGTTCAAGGCGCTGTTCGCGCATCGCTTGATATTGCGATCTATCGTGTTCCAGTTCATCCAGCCGATAAGATTTAAGCGCGTCTAGCCGCTCGATGCGTGCTTGCAGGGCACGGCGGGTTTCTAGCTGCGCAAAAATCAGCGCATCGCGTTCCTGTTGCTGGCGCATTTGGATCTGCCATGCCTCTTGTTCATTACGTTCTTCGATTTGCTTGCGTCTTCCCGTGAGACGGTCAAACAGGCCGCGCATGCCTTTATTGAAGTTGCTCCGCCATTCCCGTTGTTTGGTCTGCCAGAAGGATTGCTGGGTTTCGATTAATTTTTGCCGTTCAGCCTGATACTGGCGGACTAATGTTTGCCGTTTTTCTTCCAGCTCAGCCCGGCGGGTTGTAAACACCGTCATTTGCTCATGAGAGAGCGTTTCCAGCCGAGCCGTCATATCTTTGGCAATCTGGCTTCTTGCTTCTTCGACCGATGGTAGATTTTTTTCATCGGTAAGACGGGTGCGTACTTCCTTGGTTTTGATTCCAACCCATTTGGACACGGCAAACACTTCGCCTCGATGATCCAGCGCGACGAAGCCGCGCCGGTCGCCTCGGGCGAGGAGATACCCTCGTTCTTTCAGCGTATGGGCAAAAGTATTCTGTGTTTTACTGAAGGACCAGCATTCCTGAAATACCGCTTTAATCTGTTTCGGATCTTTGCCAATCCGCTTGGCCTGTTGCCATTCCGCTAGTGTAAAGTTACGCGGATCGCGTTCATGAGATTGCCTCAGTCCTGCGGGCATGGTCCAGCCGTGTTCCAGAAACAATTCACGGGACAAGTCGATTAATCTTCGTTTGGAGAAAGAAAGCTGTACCGCTTTCATTTCATCCAGCTTGATTCGTGACCACACCGCATGGCAATGCCTGCGCCCGTTTTTCTCATGAAAGACGATGGCGCGGGGCTGGTCGTTCAGCCCGAGCTTTTCCTCGGCCCGATTAATAGCCTGTTTGAATGTTTCGGTCGAAACATTCTCATGCTTGGGCGGATTGAGGCTTAGGGAAAATAAAAACTGTTTGCAGCGCGTGGCGCGGCTGATCGCGTAGGCTTCATTGAGCGCAGCCATGAGGTTGTGAGAGGCAAACCCGCGCACCTCATGGACTTCGACATGCTCATTCTCTTGTTTGAGCAAATGTTGGGCCAGATCCTTGGCCCCGCCGCGCTGGTTGCCGATAAGGATCATTCATCTTCCACGGGCGCTACACCCAGCGCTGTGATTAATAGCGTGCGTATGGCTTGGATTTCCGCGCATGCCTGTACAATCTCACGTTCGGTTTCGGGTGTTACATCCAGCGTTCCTATATTGGCCGCTTTGGCGAGCTGGTTGATATTGGAGGCCAGCCGCGAGCGACCGAATTCGCCCAATACCAGAGCCAGCAAGGCGGTATCAGGGGTAGGTTTTTTGACTTTACGGCGTTTCTCAGTCTGTTCCCCGAGAATGCGATTACGTATATACGACCCCAGCGGTTGGTTACCCGCCAGTTCATCCAGCCGTTTACGTTCCTCGACGGTAAGCCGCAGGGAAAACGGAGGCGTATAGCGCCGTTTAGATTTCTTTGGGGAAGGTCGGGCAGCAGCCGAGAATGCCTGAGCTGCCGATTGAAGATCGCTGAAGCCGCTCATGGTGACGGCTCCTGATAATACGAGACATTACTCTTGAGATAGTCGTTCCATTCCTCTAGAATTTCCAGAACGCGGTTCGAAGTTTCGCACTCCGTCTCCGCCACTTCAAGAAAAAGACGGTAAATGGTATAAAGGCTCCACGCTGGATTGAGCCGCTGTTCTCAATCCGGTAGCTCTAAAGTTATCGTCCTGCCTTGGAGCCAACCGCCAATGTCAATAGCGATCTGTTCATTGGATATGCACGGCACAGCATATTCCTAAACTATCGCCACACGCAAACCAATCAATCCAAGTATACGATGTTGAGTATCGCCGCGTTTTTTCTGGACCTTCCCTTCTCCTGCCAGAACGCCGCATCCGCAAAAGAGCGACAGTACTTTCGAGCCTCGTGATACTGCCTGACGCACTTATGCGCGGATAGCTGTCGAACGGGCGTTTCGCAAATTACGGACTCTTCGCGGTCGAAAAACGCCTCGAAGTCATTCAGACACTACAGCATTTATTTGCATGACAAAAGCGGTTCTCACCACCAAAGTTTCCCCGGTCTATGATGACCTTCCCGAGGTTCGGTATCATTTCCCAAAAACCTACCTAGCGCAGCTAAGCAAGTCGGTCGGCGACTGGATCATCTACTACGAACCGCGACGTTCGACCAGCCATTTATCGAGCAGAGGCGGCAGACAAGTCTACTTCGCCACCGCGCGAGTCGAGCGCATCACTGCAGATCCAGTTCGCACTGACCACTATTACGCGGAGGTCTCGAACTACTTACAATTCCTCCATCCAGTGCCCTTCAAAGAGGGACCGCTCTACTATGAACGGAGTTTAGAGAAGTCTGATGGTTCGACCAATAAGGGCGCCTTCGGTCGCGCTGTCCGAAATCTGAAGGATAGCGAATTCGACCTCATCTGGCAGGCGGGTTTTGTGCGCGATATTGATCTCGAAGAGCAGGTCCGATTGGAATCTGATGTGCCAGAAGAGCCGTTACACACAATTGGAGGTATTCGCCAACGGCGATCACAATACCTCCTTGATGTTCCGATAGAACAGGATCGCCGCGTCATCCAGCAGCTTGTATCAAGGCCATTTCGAGATAGGGCGTTCTCGGCAGCGGTGAAGGAAGCATACCGTGATACATGCGCTGTAACTGGGCTCAAGATCATCAATGGCGGAGGCCGCTCAGAAGTACAAGCCGCGCATATCCAACCCGTGCAACATCGGGGACCGGACAGTGTTCGTAACGGAATTGCCCTTTCTGGAACCATCCACTGGATGTTCGACCGCGGCCTGATTTCGCTAGATGATGATTACAACGTGCTTCTAGCGGCGGATCACATTCCTGATACCGTCGAACGACTATTGGGCGGCAATCGCAAACTGCTGCTTCCCGAACGCCCGGATATGTATCCGCACAACAGATTTCTCAACTATCACCGTCTGGAAATCTTTAAGGGTTAGATAAGATTTTTCGCCAGTTACGTGTGCGATCAAGATTTACGTGTGCGATCAAGATTTGCTCCGATCAGATTCCCAGCTTGTTCGAAAATCACGAAAATTGACGATAGTAATCGAAAACCCTCAATGCCCTGTTTCAATTCAATAAAATTCCGGCTGACCAACTCAAGCGTCCGGGTCATTCGATCTCCTGCTCATGATTTCTTGCACGATCCCCGCTGCGATGTGTTGCACCAGGTTGTAGAAAATAATCGGCACCATTATATTTGGGTATGAAGACAAGGCTAAGGATGCCAGTACCAAGCCGGTTCCGTTATTGTTCATCCCCAGCCCGAACATGAGCGAAACGCGCTCAGCCTGGTCCAGCTTGAAAAAACGGCTCATGCCATACCCTGCGGCAAACAGCGTGCAGCATAGCCCTGCAGTAATGGCCAATGTGATCGCAAGGAAGTCGTAATCACCCTCAGCCATGGCCTGCGGCAGAGATACTGAAGCATTGGAGTAATTCAACAGCAATAAAACGATGCTATTGATGAATTTCAGATAAGGCAGGCCGCTGGTTTGCCAATCCTCGTCAACTATCAAGCGCACCGCGATGCCCAGCAACGACGGAAACACCACCCAAAGACCCAGAAAGGTTCCCGAGCCATACTCTGCCAGACCGTGCAATACTGCCTCGTATTCCTCCGAAGCCATTTCGCCAAATACGTGAAATGCTACCGGCGTGACGACAGGGCTCAAAATCGTGGAAAAAAAGACCAGACCCAGGCTCAGGGCCAGATTACCATTGGCGTTTTGCGCCCATGCGGTTGACGATCCGGCGATCGGCATGGCTGCCACCAATGCCAGACCCACGAGAATATACTGAACTTCTATTGGTTCATACCAGAGCCGCATCGCTATCGTTATGCCAAAAACATATACGACGGGAATAGCCAGGTTTGCTGCCAACCCGGCCAGTAACACGTATTGTTTCTGCAAAATGTTTTTCAAATGAGATATCTTCAGCCCCAGGCCGGCGTTGAACATCAGCGTGGCGAGCATGATCATCAGCAACGAAATATTTGTTTTCTGCTGAAAGATGGTGATCTCGCCGAAAGAAACACTCCTGATCCATAGTCCCGCTTCAGGCAAAAACACGGCGATGATGTAGGCGGCAATCAGGAACCAGAGCAGATGGCGATGGAGAAAGTGGGATATGGAGAGCAGGATCATCGGGCTGTTTCGGACGTCAGCAAAAGTACACCCCGCAAATTCTCATCCTATCTTCGGGCATTAGGCGGATTTACGCGCTGTCAGCTCGGTCTTTGCGTTGTAGTAGGCAGTAGCTACGCATAAGGTCTAGCAGAAAATATCCAGCAAAATACGTGCCACTAATCAATCAACTGATTAATAAGTGAGGGGCGGGTCATGCTATCAGTAATGTGCCCGCTTTAGAGGCAATTGAAGTTCACCGAAAGGAAAAGTTCAATCTCAAGGCTCCCGCCGCAGCAAAGCCGAATCAAGCCAATCCGGAAACTTGGACAAGCCAATATGTGATGATCCTGTTCAACCCAGGCCGTACTGATCACGAAAAACAGAAATCCAGGCCCCGGTATTTCGGTAAATCGCCTGTCCTTCAGCAGGACCGCTTTCTATACACGAGAAGGGACAACCAGCGGGAGGGCGCATGCCTCACGCTTATCTTTAAAAAAGAACAGACAAAAGTGGACGAAAAAGCTATCTCCATCCCCTCACCGCTGCAAGCGCTCCTCAAGGATTATTTTTTATGGGTACTTCTTGGGCTTCTTGTCTTGCTGACCGTAGCGGAACCCGGGCAACTCACCACCTACCCCACGCTGGTGGATTGGCCGACCATCGCCGCACTGACCGGCCTGCTGGTACTCACCAAGGGGGTAGAGCTCTCGGGCTACCTGCATCATCTTGGCAAGCGCCTGATCTTGCGGATGCCTACCGATCGGGCCGTGGCTATCCTTCTTGTGCTGATAGCAGCCATGCTGTCGACCTTGCTAACCAACGATGTCGCGCTCTTCATTGTCGTTCCGCTGACCGTAGGCCTGCGGACAGTGAGTACCGTACCGGTAACGCGACTTATCGTCTTTGAGGCACTTGCAGTAAATGCGGGGTCCGCGCTTACGCCCATTGGAAATCCACAGAATCTGTTTCTCTCGCAACTCTCGCAGTTGTCGTTTTATGAATACACTGGGGCGATGCTGCCGCTCGCCTTGATTTTGCTTGGTCTCCTCCTTCTCCTTACCTTCTTTACATTCACCGGCCGCAGCATCGTCAGCAGAGACGACACCGATCTGCTCCCGCTGAATAAGAGGCTGCTGTATCTGTCTCTGGCATTGTATCTTCCATTTCTGGTATGTATTGACTCGCATCAGGCAGAAGCAGCGATAGTCCTGGTGCTTGTAATCTTCCTGGTTATCCAGCGCCAAGTGCTCGCGCGGGTCGATTGGACACTAATTCTGGTATTCATACTCATGTTTGTTGATATGCGATTGATCGCGCGAGATCCAATAGTCAACTCAGCTATCGAGCAGATAGGGCTAAGCGATCCTCAGCGAATTTATTTCGCAGGCATCATCATTTCACAGCTCATCAGCAATGTGCCAACCGCGATTCTGCTGGCCGAGTATTCGGATGACTGGAGGCTGATAGCTTATGCCGTGAATGTTGGCGGCTTTGGCTTTATATTGGGTTCACTTGCCAATATCATTGCACTTCGCATGGCCCATGATGGAAGAGCATGGCTGATGTTTCACGCGTTCTCTCTACCCGTTCTATTAATGGCCAGTGGACTCGTCTACCTGTGGCTGTTCGTCTTTTAGAGCCTTGCTCACTTCGGACAGAACCGCATCAAGAGGTTGCTGCAAACCTGCCCAAGCGCGCATTCGGATTCGTTTACGCCGGGTACAAGCCGTCAACTCTGGTGACTGCGAACCAGTGGGTGAAGGATGCAAAATTCATCAGATTTTGGCTTGGAACCCCGGTCTACGAGAACAAAAGTGTTTTCACCATTTTGCCGGCTCTGAAACTCGCCTTAAACGTCCGGCTATTCCAAGACCCGGGCCATTACGGTAATGACGGGTGTATCGTTATCTCCAATATTTAAGGGTACCGGCTCGCGCAGGAATAAAAGCTTGCCATCTTTTTCCCGAGTCACGACCTCTCAAAGTACCTGCGACAAATTGTCGCGCGACAATTTGTCACATTCCTATAGTGGTAAAAATGGATTATCCTGTCGACAGATATTCTTCTTGACGCTGAAAACTGCCACGGTGTAACAAGAGTATCTGTAATTGTGTTTTATCCGTAGGCGCAAGTAATCCCGTAGTCGGTTTTAACGTATTACCTTCCTTTACATTTTGGGTTCGTCGCACCTCCCCGCAGTGTTACGAACCCTTTTCTTTTTCAGGTCGAGCTTACCCCGTTACTGTTCATTGAACCCGCGTACTTTCGGGTCTACCTTTTACTGTGTTCTTAAACATTATCTTTTGACAATTCTTGCGGATGAAATAGAGTTTTTTCTACCGTTCACTGTGGATAACCTATTTTATCGATAGCTAAATGCGATTAATGATAGCCACGCCGCTATGCGCTGCTGCAGGCCTCATGTCCGGCGTTAGCAACTCGGCCGACCTTGCATGCCTAACCCTGAAAAACTGGTTATACTCTTGAACTGAAACCATCTATTTATTATGAGTAACCTATCATTTCCCAATCAAGCGGTAGCGACGGCCAAACGAGGCGCCCCAGGCCGTAGCGGCTGTTATGATTGATACCTGCTCTACAATGATGCCCATGAAAGTAACGCGGCGATAAGCAGTAAGCAGCGCATTTTGCCTCGTCGTATTCAGCAGTTCCGGGCGCCCGCTTTGACGGGCTTCCAATCACGGGAATCTGCCGCTCGCATTTTCGCATTAGTATTGCTTATGCCATTGCCACCGTCGCGCCCTTGCTGGCAAACTTGAGGGTTCATTCAGAGTTCGTTGGCAAAAGCGCATATTTGACGTGCCACACCCAATTTCATTTCGCTATGTCGCATGATTGAGATCGTCCGCGTTGCCTTGCGGCGCCCGTATACCTTCATTGTACTAGCGATCCTTCTCCTGATTATCGGTCCGCTGGTAGCCCTTCGCACGCCAACCGACATCTTCCCGGATATCCGCATTCCGGTAATTGCGGTGGTGTGGCAATACACCGGCCTGCCGCCGGATGAGATGGCCGGGCGCATTACCACCCTGTTCCAGCGCTCGTTGACAACCACCGTCAACGACATCGAGCACATCGAAGCGAACTCATATGTAGGCTCAGGCGTCATCAAGATATTCTTTCAGCCGGGCGTGGATATAGCGACGGCCAATGCCCAGGTCACGGCCATCGCTCAGACCGTCGTGAGGCAGATGCCGCTAGGTACGATGCCACCGCTGATCCTCAACTACAATGCCTCGACAGTGCCGATCCTGCAGCTCGCGTTATCTGGAAAAGGCATGTCGGAGCAGTCGCTGTCCGATCTCGCCCTTAACACGGTTCGCACACGCCTGGTCACCGTGCCGGGCGCCGCGATTCCCTATCCATACGGCGGCAAGACGCGGCAGATACAGATTGACATGGATCCCTCAGCGCTTCAGGCGCGCGGGTTGTCCGCGCAAGACCTGGGCAATGCACTTGCCACACAGAATCTGATCACCCCGATCGGTACGCAGAAAATAGACTTATTCGAATATACGTTGCAGTTGAACAATACGGCAACCTTGGTGGATGACCTGGGCGACCTGCCGATCAAGACTGTCAACGGCGCAACGGTTTATATTCGGGATGTAGCCAATGTGCGTGATGGCAATGCGCCGCAGACCAATATCGTACACGTTGACGGCGCGCGCTCGGTGGTGATGTCGGTTCTGAAGAATGGCGTGACTTCTACCCTCTCTATCGTCGCCGGCATCAAGGCCAAGCTTGCTGAGATCAAACCATCTCTACCGGAAAATCTCGAGGTCGAGCCACTTAACGACCAATCGTTGTTCGTGCGAGCAGCAATCAAGGGCGTTGCGTTAGAGGGAACCATTGCAGCGGTGCTGACAAGTATCATGATATTGCTATTTCTCGGCAGCTGGCGCTCGACCCTGATTGTTGCGGTGTCGATTCCGCTGTCGGTTCTCGGTTCGATCATCTGTCTCGCGGCACTCGGCGAAACACTCAATATCATGACGCTGGGCGGCCTCGCGCTCGCGGTCGGCATCCTCGTCGATGATGCCACAGTAACAATCGAGAGCATCAACCTGCATCTTGAGGAGGGTAAGGATGTCGAGACCGCGATCATGGATGGTGCAACGCAAATCGCGACCCCGGCATTTGTTGCGCTACTGTGCATCTCTATCGTTTTCATCCCGATGTTCCTCCTTGAAGGCGTCGCACGCTTCCTGTTCGTACCCATGGCGTTGGCGGTCATTTTTGCGATAGCATGGTCGTTCATCCTGTCGCGTACGCTGGTGCCGACGATGTCGAAGTACCTGCTGCATCCGCATGCGCCGCGCGATGAGGGGGAAAAACCGTCGCATAATTCCCTGGTGCGTTTCCAACGCCGCTTCGAAGCCGGATTCGAGCGCCTGCGCGCGAGCTATCGGGAATACCTGAAGCTTGCGCTCGCCCATCGGCGCGTATTCGTTATCGGTTTTCTTGCGTTCGTACTCGCCTCATTTTTGCTGCTGCCATTCCTCGGCCGCAATTTCTTTCCTGCAGTCGATAGCGGCCAGATCCTGATGCATGCGCGCACGCAGGTGGGCACACGCGTGGAAGAGAGCGCGAACCAGTTCGCGGAGATCCGGAAAGCAATCCAGAAAATCATTCCACCGCACGAGATCGGCGTCCTGGTTGACAACATCGGGCTTCCGCCCAGCAGCATCAACCTGACCTACAACAATACGGGAGTGATGGGAACCCAGGATGGCGACATCCAGATCGCGCTGAAAGAAGGCCATCAGCCAACTGCCGACTATGTGCGTAAATTGCGTGAGGAACTTCCACGCCAATTTCCCGGTGTAACATTCTCATTTCCCCCGGCCGACATCGTCAGCCAAATTTTGAATTTTGGTTCGCCAGCCCCGATCGAGCTACAAATCCGTGGTAATGATCTGGATGCGAATTTCGATTACGCCAACTTGCTGCTGCACAGGATGCGTATGATCAGTGGCATTGCCGACGTGCGCATTCAACAGTCGCGAAGCCGGCCGATTTTTGATATCGATGTCGATCGCACACGCGCGCAGCAGGTCGGCATCACCATGCAGAATGTTACAAGCGCCCTGGTCGCCAACCTGGCGGGCAGCAGCCAGGTGGCGCCGACTTTCTGGCTGAATCCGCAGAATGGCGTACAGTATCCAATCGTAATACAGACGCCGCAGTACCGGCTCGATACACTCGCCGCGCTTGCCAACCTGCCGGTAGGCGGCAGTGCCGGCAATCCACAGGTGCTCGGCGCGCTTGCCAATTTCACGCGCACCAGCGGCAACGCGCTGGTCACCCAATACGACATCCAGCCTATGGTGCAGATCTTTGCAACTACGCAGGGACGTGATCTCGGCGCGGTCGCGGTCGAACTTCGCCGCATTCTTGACGATACCGTGAGTCAGGTGCCGAAAGCATCGACCGTCAGACTGCTCGGTCAGGTACGCACGATGGAAAGCGCGTTCTCGGGCCTGCTGTTTGGCTTGCTCGGTGCAATTGTGCTTATATACCTGCTGATTGTCGTAAACTTCCAGTCCTGGACAGATCCGTTCGTCATCATCACCGCTTTGCCGGCCGCGCTTGCCGGCATCGTCTGGATGCTATTCGTGACATTCACACCGATCTCGGTGCCGGCTTTGACCGGCGCAATCATGTGCATGGGCGTCGCAACCTCAAACAGCGTGCTCATGATCAGCTTCGCGCGCGAGCGCCTCGACGCGATCGGTGACGCGACCGCAGCCGCGCTTGACGCCGGGTTCGTGCGTTCACGGCCCGTATTGATGACGGCATTGGCGATGGTCATCGGCATGGTGCCGATGGCACTGGGCCTGGGCGAGGGCGGCGAGCAGAATGCACCGCTGGGGCGCGCGGTCATTGGCGGCCTGATCTTCGCAACTATCGCAACACTGATCTTCGTTCCCGTGGTTTTCAGTATCGTACATGAAAAGCACGGCAAAGGATCCGCCCCAAGCCCCGCCGCTGGAGAACTTCGTGCCACCTGAAACGCCCGTTGAGGAAGCTTCCCCCCGCAAGGTCCGCCTCGCCGTCATCGTCGCAGCGATCTTCGTTACGATCATCGTCATCACCGGCCTCGTCATGCGGAAATCCGACGACAAGCAGCTTCGCGAGTGGACCGACGACCAAGCGATCCCAACCGTTGCCCTCATCAAGCCCGGCAAGCGCGGCAACGTCGCGACCCTCGATCTACCCGGTCGTCTGGAGGCCTTTTCGAGCGCGTCGCTTTATGCCCGCGTCAGCGGCTATCTGAAGAGCTGGAAAGTCGACATCGGCAAACCGGTCAAGGCGGGTCAACTGCTTGCCGAGATCGAGACCCCGGACCTCGACCAGCAGTTGCTGCAGGCGAAAGCCGATCTCGCCAGCGCAGAGGCCACCGCGGCACTCGCTGAAATTACGGCAAAACGCTGGCAATCGCTGCTGGATTCCAGGTATGTATCGAACCAGGCAGTCGACGAAAAAAATGGCGATTTCAGGACCAAGCAGGCACTGGCGGAATCCGCTCGGGCGAATGTCCACCGCTTGAAGACCTTGAAGAATTTTGGACGTATCGTCGCACCGTTCGATGGCATCATCACCGCTCGCGGAACCGATATCGGCGCGCTGATCAATGGGGGTAGCGGCAGTGGCATCGGCCCTGCCGCTGGCAATGGTATCGGCATGGGCCCGGGCAGCACCGGCGGCACGGGCCAGGAACTCTTCCAGATATCGAATACGAGGAGACTGCGAGTCTATGTCAACGTCCCGCAGACCTATGTACCAAGTATCCACCCCGATACCCAGGCAAAAATCACGGTGCCGGAACGTCCAGGGCAGACCTATATTGCGACGGTGGCGTCGTCGGCTCAGGCGGTCGATATTGCATCAGGCTCTACACTGATGCAGATCCTGGTCGATAACGAGAAAGGCGAATTGCTGCCAGGCGCGTTCGCGAACGTAAGTTTCGATCTGCCCGGCAACGTTGCGGTGCTGAGCGTGCCAGCCAGCGCCCTGATGTTCGACAGGGCAGGACTGCGTGTTGCCACCGTCGGCCCAGACAATAAGGTTGTGCTGAAGCCAGTCACTATCATGCGCGATCTCGGCAAGATCATCGAACTGGGTTCAGGCCTTGCTCCCGACGATAACGTCATTGAAAGCCCGCCCGACGGTATTGCCGATGGTGATACCGTCCGCATCGCCCAACCCGCGAAAAAACCGGATGGCGCGGCGAATACGAGTGGCAGCGGCAAGGGTCTCTACTAAAACTGAACTGGAGAACCCGTTGCCGCACCCAGCATCGTGCGGTGAACTCCGCCTCGACTTACCCTCGCATTTCGCGATAAAGTCGCGTGCCACGCCCTGTCGAATATCATTCCTGCTTGAAGATGCCGGCAAGAAAATTTTCAGTTTCGCTCCACGATGCCTTGTCCGCCTTTGCATCATAAGCAAGCGGAAGGTTGAACTTGCGCCCGTACTCGTCAGCAGCAGGGTTGGTGAAACTGTGCTTGGCGCCGGCGAAAGTCACCACCTTGTAATCTGCCCCCGCTTTTTCCATTTCCTGCCTGAAGGCCGCCACTTGCTCCGCCGGAATCATGGGATCGTCGGTACCGGTAAAAGAAATGATCCGTGCCTTGACTTCACCCGGTTGCGCGGGATGCGCTGTCGCCAGATTGCCATGGAAGCTGACCACGCCTTTCAAATCCTCGCCCAGGCGAGCCATCTGCAACACCACGCTCCCGCCGAAACAGTAGCCCAGCGCGGCGATATTTTTCGCATCCACGTTTTTTTGTTGCCGCAGGTATTCCATTGCAGCTTCAAAACGTGTTTTTGCCAGCGGCAGATTCTTCGCCAATTCACCCGCGAACTTGCCAGCGTCATCCGGATGATGAGCCTGCTTGCCCTCGCCATACATATCCAGCGCCAGCGCGGTATAGCCTGATTGCGCCAGCATTCGCGCCCGCTTGCGCGCGTAATTGTCCAGCCCCCACCATTCATGCACTACCAACACGCCGGGACGCTTGCCCTGAATCGCGTCGTCGTAAGCAATGTAACCCTTCAATAACGTGCCATTGGCACTGTAAGTCACCTCCTTACCCTGCACTTCAGCCTGCGCTATTGAAGTCATGAATAACAATATAGCGGTTAATATGATATTTTTCATGGTGAATGATCGTCTGAACGGTTAATCAAAATTTCACGCTGTCAGGAGTGTAGCTGAGAGTACTATCGATAAATCAAAAAGCGCCCACATTCCGAGAAATGATATGAACTACGATGTATTCAATGGCGACGCCGACGGATTATGCGCACTGCATCAGCTTCGGCTGGCGAATCCTGTAAAAGCGGAATTGATAACAGGAGTCAAGCGCGATATCAAGCTGCTTGACAGGGTGCAGGCCGTTGCCGGCGACCAGGTAACCGTACTCGACATTTCGCTGGATAGCAACCGTGCGCGGCTCATGCAGTTATTGGAAGCGGCGGTGCATGTCGAGTATTTCGATCATCACTATGCCGGCGAAATACCACGCCACATCAATCTGGTTTCCCATATTGATGTATCCGCGGATGTATGCACCAGTATTCTAGTCGATCGATCCCTGGAAGGGCGTTACCGCCTTTGGGCTGTCGTCGCCGCCTTTGGCGATAATCTCAGGCAAAGCGCGCTCGTGCTTGCGAGGTCGGCAGGACTTGCCGAATCACAAATAGAACAGCTGGCACGCCTGGGAAAATATCTGAATTACAATGGCTACGGCGATAGCCTGGATGACTTGCATTTTCATCCGGTCAAACTTTATGAAGAAATGAAACCGTATCCTGATCCATTCGATTTTATTGACGGGTCAGCTGCCTTCAATCTGCTCGCCGCGGGATTTCGCAATGATATGGGCATGATAGGCACGTTGCTTCCATTGTCGGAGGGTGCCCGCTACGCTGCTTATTTGTTGCCCGATGCACCTTGGGCAAGACGCGTGGCAGGCGTCTTTGCAAACAGACTGGCCAACGATGACCCGTCTCGCGCGCATGCGGTAATTACACCAACCCGCTGCGGGGATTATTCGGTCAGTGTGCGTGCGCCGATAGCAAAACCAGAGGGCGCGGACACGCTTTGCATGAAGTTTGAGACAGGGGGGGGGCGTAAGGCAGCGGCAGGCATCAACCGTCTGCCAACAGACGCACTTGATCGATTTCTCGTGATTTTCGCGGAGCAGTTCAAGGGATCAAGCCCTGCATAGGCTCTTGGCATAGCCTGGATCGTCTGGTTTCTTTTTTAGCCGAAAATGGCATCATGACCGATACGTTCAAACAACCGCAACCGCCCTCCAAGGCTTTGTCCACCAATGAGCGTGTCCAAAGCAACCTGGTCAACGCCTTGCTGGACCCCCGCCGTTATCCTCATGCCGCGAAGACTGTTCGACTGACCGAGACTCACATTTCGTGGGTGCTGTTGGCGGGAAGATATGCCTATAAGATAAAAAAACCAGTCGACCTGGGTTTTGTGAATTTTACCAGCCTGGCCTTACGCCGCTATTACTGTGAAGAAGAAATTCGACTTAACCGCCGTCTCGCGCCGCAGCTATATCTCGATGTTGTCCCCATCGGAGGAACGCCGAAAACGCCTGAGTTCAATGCGCTGCCAGCTTTAGAATATGCTGTGCGGATGCGGCGCTTTGCTTCCTCCAAACAATTGGATCAACTGGTGTCGCGTGGCAAAATCTTGCCACGCGACATGGATAGTCTCGCCGCAACAATCGCGCATTTTCACAGTGGCCTGCCTGCGGCCGAAGCGGGATCGGAATTCGGTTCGGCCGCTGTCATATATTCGACGGTATCGAAAATTTTCGAGCAATTACAAGCTTTGCTGAAAGGTAGCAAGGACGAGGCTGGCTTGATCGCTTTGCGCCGGGCGGGCGAGGCTGAATATGCCAGATGTATGGATCGATTCGAGCAGCGCCATGCACAAGGCTTTATTCGCGAATGTCATGGCGATCTGCACCTCGGCAATATCGCACTTATCGATCAACAGCCCATTCCCTTCGACGGCATCGAATTCGATCCGGCACTGCGCTGGATCGATGTGATGAGTGAAGTCGCCTTTACCATGATGGACTTGTTGCACTGCCAGCGGCCTGATCTAGCCTACCGTTTCTTGAATGCCTATCTGGAAGCCACCGGGGATTATAGCGGCGTATCCGTGCTGCGTTACTATATCTACTACCGTGCCGCAGTGCGCGCTATGGTCAATGCCATCCGCGCCGGGCAGGCAAGCCTGTCCCAAAGCGCCAGAGTGAAGGCATCAGCAAGCTGTCGCAGTTTTCTTGCTCTGGCTGCGAAGCGCCTCGCCAAGCGCTGCCCTGCACTCATCATCACCCATGGCTTGCCGGGGTCGGGCAAGACGACCTTTGCACAGGAAGCACTCGAACGGTTCCAGGCAATACGCATCCGCTCCGATGTGGAGCGCAAGCGTTTATTCGGATTGCCGCCGCTGGCGGACAGCCGCTCGCATACAGGCGACATATACGGCGCGGACGCGACACGGCGCACCTATGCACGCCTCCAAGAACTGGTACGGGAACTGCTTACTGAAGGTGCTTCGGTAGTCGTGGACGCGGCCTTCCTCAAACAACATGAGCGTGAGCATTTTCGCCAGCTCGCACATGAGCTTGGGGCTCCGTTTGCCATCGCGTCTTTGCAGGCCGACGAAGCCACCTTGCGCGCGCGCATCACTCAGCGGCAGAGCGACTCAAACGATGCCTCCGAAGCGAATCTCGCCGTGTTGGAATCATTGCAGGAAAAACAGGAAGTGCTATCGCCGCAGGAGCGGCTCCATGCGGTAGAGTTTTTCAATGAGGGCGATAGTTCTGCAACCGAGTCGGAGGCATGGAAAAAATTGGCCCGATTGCTAAAAGCTCACCCGCAGGGCGTAGCGCCTGAACTCGTCAGATCATGACGCCTGGCCTTCACAGGCAGATCCGCCTGAAGTCTTATCCAGCCGCCTCGCTAATGCTTGCAGCGAGACGGAAATTTCCACCGGGTAAGCCGAAACCACCTCAAGAGTCGTCATTGGCTTCGGAAGGCGGGCATAGTTCTCCATTGTCCGCCGGCGTATCTCATCCAGCGGGGTACTTTCGTTAATACGCCTGCCGGCCTGCATTACGGGCATGATAAGCGGCTCTCCGTCATGAGAATCATTTTCCGCCAGCGCGACAATATCGCCCGCCATGGAGCCGTCAGCGCTATTATATCTACGATAAACCTGCTTTCGGCCCGGCCAGGTGGCCTTCCCTTCCGAGCGCTTGCGCCGCGCCTTACCGGCATATTCCTGGAGCTTGTACGCGCAGTCCAGCGAAGGCGCATCGTTGGACACATCGAGCGCAGTCCCTATACCAAAACCATCTATTGGCGCACCGGGCGATGTATCGGAAGACAACAGCGCGCGCAACCGGTATTCATCCAGATTTCCGCTGGCAAAAATGGTCGCCTCTTCCAATCCGCCCTCGTTCAGTATTTCACGCACCTGCCGGGCATGGACCGCAAGATCGCCGCTATCGAGCCGCACACCCTTGACATGGATACCACACGCTCGAAGTTTGCGGGCCAGGGCAACCACCTTGGCTGCGGCGGCCTCCGTGTCATAGGTATCGATCAACAGAATCACGTTGTCCGGATGGCAACGTGCAAATTGCTCGAAAGCGGTTGCTTCGTCCTCATGTGCCTGAATGTAGGAATGAGCCTGGGTACCAAACAGCGGGATTCCATACACTGCCCCGGCTAACACCGTGGCAGTACCGGAAAATCCTGCCAGATAGCTCGCCCGCGCGGCGAGCAGCGCCGCCTCCGCCCCGTGTGCACGGCGCATGCCAAAATCCACCAGCAACTTGTCCGGCGCAACCAGCACGGAGCGGGCTGCCTTGGAGGCGATCAACGTTTCGAAATGCATCAGATTCATGATGCGCGATTCGACCAACTGAGCTTGCGGCAGCGTAGCGGTAATCCGGAGGATAGGCTCATCCGGAAAAAAAAGGCTTCCTTCCGGCATGGCGTGAACATCGCCGTTAAAACGAAATTGCTCGAGGTAGGCGATAAGAGAAGGTGCAAAACGTGGAGCAAGCCAGGCCAGCTCTTCCGGCGAGAATCTTATGTTTTCGAGAAAATAAAGCGCCTGTTCCAGCCCGGCCGCAACCAGGAAATTCCGCCCCGGGGGGAGCTTGCGTACGAAGAGCTCAAATACCGCGGTTTCCTCCATGTGCTGCTCGAGGTAGCTCTGCAACATCATAAGCTGATAATGGTCAGTCAAAAGAGGACTGGAAAGGGGATTCACGCCGAAATCGCTTCAAAATGGATGGGAACAGCGCCAAGATGCTCCATTTCTTCAAGCGCATGCTGGCCGTCATCCGAGCTTGAATTGATCGCACGAACTGCGTCCGTGAGGATGAAGGTCGCATAGCCAAGCTGCAGGGCATCTTTTACGGTATTGAGCACACAATACTCCGTAGCGAGCCCCCCGATAAATACGCGCCCGATGCCGGACGACCTCAGTAAAGCATTGAGGGGGGTATCGGCAAAGCCTGAATACGCGTCCTTTTCTCTGGTAGTCGCCTTCGAAATGATGTGTATATCGCAGGGGAATTCAAGGCTGGCGGGAAATGCCGCGCCTGGGCTTGCTTCGATGCAGTGAGGCGGCCACCGCCCTCCCTGTTCGATAAAGGAGCAGTGGTCCGGCGGATGCCAATCGCGGGTGGCGAAAATAGCCAGTCCATATGCATGAAAAAGCGCTATGTAACGATTGAGTATCGGAATGATTTCGTTCCCGGCAGGCACGGCGAGGCTGCCGCCAGGAAGAAAATCGTTCTGCACGTCCACGAAAATCAGCGCGTCTCCAGCAGCCAGTTTGGCTTTCACGCGCCCTACCCCGGTCCGCGCAGATAACGGCTCATTTTCAAGCTCATTTTCAAGTCAGCGCCTTACCTTTTCGAATAATTCTGCAAGCGGCCGGATTCCCTATTGTTATTCATGATTTACAGTTTGCCGGTCATTTCTTACTCTTCCTCTTCCTCGCCTTCTTCGGCATGGCGCTTACCCGTGCTCACCCGTTTCGCCTGAAAGCCCTCACTGCCGATATCCTCCAGGAACTGCACCTCACTGCCTGCCGCCAGTTGATCAAAATTGACGTTAGCGAGGTTTTCGCGATGAAAGTATAGTTCCTGCCCGTCGGGCGTCTCGATGAAACCATAATCTTCCTCTGCTATCAGACGCACTACTTTGCCGCGCAGCACAGGCGCGTGCGCCTTGATGTCTCCCCGCTGGCGGCGGCCGTAGTCTTCAAGCTGGCGTTTAGCGGCGCCAAATGCATCCCGCAGCGCAATATACACATCCTCATCTGCCTCTCGCGTCACCACAAGCTCTTTGCCCGGCACGGTAATATCGAGACGCACATCGAACGCGCGGCCTTGATGTTTGTGTTTGTGCGGAACCTCGATTACTACGCGGCATGAAATGATATTCGAATAAAACGTCTCGAGCTTTTCCGCTTTTTGCCGGATATGGCTTTCCAGCGCTTCAGAATGGGGAACATCGCGTGTCGTGATTTGTAGTTGGAATTTCATGGCTATGTCCTCTCGATGATTCATATTGTGCAGCCCCCCAGAGTAAACGGGACGGCATGGCGTCATAATGAGCTGGGATGATATTAGCATTTTACCCGGATCTGATCTATGCGCCGCGAATCAGTAACACGGGTGTATGGGCGGTGCGCACTACCCCTTCGGCAACGCTGCCAAACAAAACGCGGCTGAAGCCGGAGCGGCCGTGGGTCCCGATGACGATCAAGTCGGCTGGCCAGCGTGTGGCTTCCGCCACGAGGATGCTGGCGATGCGCTCGCCACCGGCCTCGAGCAGCTTTACCTCAGCTGCCATGCCTGCTTGCCGCGCCAACGTTTGTGCTTGTGCCAGTATTTTTTTGCCAATGCTCGTTTCTATTTCTTTCATCTCGTCGTAATTGATATAGCTGTTTGCGTCCATAAGATGAATGTCGGCCACCACGTGCACCAGCCTCAAGTGCACACTTTGCTCTTGGTGTTGGGCAAGCCGGGCGGCTTCCTGTATTGCAAGGTTGGAGGTTGTACTACCGTCAACTGGAACCAGAATATTTCGATACATTGCTATCCTCGGAAACATCATTCTTTGGCACGCTCAGCAACCGCTTCTGGACCGGTAAATGCCGATATTCACATGTGTTCAAATGCTTTGGAAATTGGGCTGGCAAGACCTGATCCTCCTTTAGTAAATTCTTGATCTGCCGTATTTACCCCTACTCAAAACGAATCTCCTATTAATAGCTATAGGAGAACCCGCAAGACCTGTCAAGTGCAAATCAAACGTACTGTGCCGACACTGACCCTGCTATACGCCCCTCGATGTACCGGATTTATCGAGCAAGCGCAAGAAAACTCCTCTCCGCGATAGTCTACCAATATGTTCAATGAGGTTGAACCGTAAAAAATATTCGTATGCTGCGCCAAAATGCCGACATCACCGCGATTTTCGAAAAAATCGCCAATCTTTGCAGGATCGAGATAACAAATACATTAGCATATACCTTTACGTCGAACTACCGTTTAGCCATGAACTTCCGGATGAGATGGCGGCAAAACGATCAGCAGCTTCAACTTCAAGTGTAAAAGCACATGGCCGGACATTGACTTTTTTGTCATGCGACCTAAACTGAGGAACATAAGATCTTCCAACGTGACATCTTCCATTGCACGACCAAGGTCTGACGCAGCAGTTGGAGAAGGTAAATACCGGCCAAACTCCACTTTTTTTTAAAGCAGGTCAAGCCTTCATGCACAGCCATTCGAGCATTCCGTATTGGGAAAAACGCCATGATTCAAAATTCGATTGATATTGCCACTTACGTCAGCCCCAATCTGTCGGCGCTTATCGAGAGCCAGGTCAACGATCCGGATGCCGAGCAACCTGCAACACTCGCTTCGGTGCGCGCCTTTATCGCCGGTTTGTTGCCCGCGTCGTTGAACGAAGCGGAGCGGCTGCACCATGTTGATATCGACGCGTCGCTGCTTGACGAACTCGACTTACTGATCGAGGAATTCGGGGGCGATGCACTCGCTATCGACTTTTCCCGTAACACCGCCAGCGAGCCGCTTTCGCGGGTGATTGACGCTGTGATGAACGATGAGAATCGGGAGAATCCGCCTACGCTGGAAACGATAAGAGAAGCTATCGCCTCGGGCCTGCCGGCCAGGCTGGTCGGGGATGGCGTCCTGGAGGACGATGAAGACGACACCTTGCTTTCGGAGATTGAATCGCTGATCAGGCGCTATGGCGCTGACTCGCTGGCAGAGGACTTTTTACGTTACGAATAACTGCTAATAGCTGCCATTAGCAACAGAGCCCACCAGCGCTTCATTGCAGGGGTGGAGGTGGAGGATTACCCGGAGGCGGTGGAGGGGGAGAACGGCGTGAATCGCCTGAGCGGGGTGGCGCACTTATACTCTGACGAGGACTGCTCATGGAAGCGTTGTCCATGATCTGGCCGGCTATCGGGACGCGATTACCTTTGGCGTACATGCATTGTATATAACCCATATCGTAGCGTTGCTGATTAATATATCCTGATTCGCTGGCGGTGCTGCTTCCCACCAACCCCCCGCCCAACAAGCCGCTACCCGCGCCAATCGCGGCGCCGGTTCCGCCACCCAAAGCCGCGCCAGCCGCCGCACCAAGCCCTGTGCCAACGGCGGCGCTTCCTACCCCGCTGGAAACGGAGGCTTGATTCGGCGTTACACCGCCAACTTGCTCACTGGCATATTGTTTACAGTAGAAGTCGTCATTTCGAAACTGATCGAAGGTTTTACCCGACCCTGGCAGAACCATTATGCTGGGACCCGACGGTATGCTCACGCACGCCCCCAGCGAGAATAACAACAGCAAAGCGGACCTTCTGAGCATGTTATACATAACGGCGTTCCTTTCAACCTAAATCCGGTAGTTGGACGGGGAGAAGTATACGGTTTTTGGGGTGCAGGGCAAGGCGCAACGACGCGTAATACGATCGCGCAGGGCGGAGCAGTGCCTTCCGCAGGAAGGTGCGACCCCGAAGCGGGATGCGGGCGCCCCTTTGCGTGTGGACCGCGATCGCGGCATCCCCTGCGCTGCCCGATCCCCGCTGCGCGGAGCCCCTCGGGCGGCGCTTCGGGGCGCCGTTCCATTCCAAGAAGTTGCAACGCAGCCATGTGCCGCAAAAACCGTGCAATTCACCTCGTAGCGCTCTCACCCGGAAGGTGAGCGTCAAATAATACGAAATATCGTTATTAATCATAATACTGATCTATCAAATGAGCGGTCAACTATCGGATTTAGGTTCATTGATCAGGCGGTCGAGGCGCGACCTGCAGCCAACCCTCGGTGCACTCTTTAACCTCGGGATAATAACCCTCCGGGTTCTCGCAGTAATACCAGTAATTGGATTGTAATACGGGCGCCGACGTGGGCGGCACGGTATCGGGACGCTGTATATACACTAGCGGCGCCGGGGGCACGACAGTTGCAGGTAGAGATGTGTAGTAGGGTGGGTAATAATAAGGCGGACCCCAGCCATAACCGTAATAACCCAGACCATAGCCCAAGCCCAACCCCAAGCCATACCCGCCAAAACCGTATCCATATCCGCGATAACCATGGCCCCAGTAACCGCGGTGATGACCTCCCCAGTGCATTCCATCGCGATGCGTTCCCATCCGGGGGACACCTCCATCTCCCCCTCCCCTGAAACCTGGGCCTCCGTGGCCTCCCCCAAAGTGCCCCCCTCCGAAGTGGCCACCTCCAACGTTTCCGCCTCCAACACGTCCACCTCCCATTTGCCCCCCACCGACGCCGCCGCGCGCCCATGCCAACTCGCAGGGAATCGAACCCAGCAAGATGACGACAAGACAGACTGATTGGACCTTTTTCATGGAATCCTCGTCACTGGCTGAAGATTACCCTTAAAAATTGTGCTGGCCGGTTAATTTTATAAGCGCTCAGACCCTAAGTTCCCTCAAGGCGTACGCTACCCCTTCGATTTTCCCAATTCATACTTTCAATTCATGTAACGCTTATTAGACCGAATCAGTGCCTTACGAGTTTCCACTGCCGATCTCCAATCCTCGCTTCGCGAGGCGCCTCCAATCATGGAGAACCTGGAAGCGATCGAGTGGATCGCTACCGCAACCAGAATCCACTGACGTTCCCGTCCTTTATGGCAGTGCTGACAAGGACATCGTCACTGGCATCCTTGAACTCCAGCTTCCATAAGTAGACCGTGAAACCCTGCTGATTCAGCTGGGTCAGAAATTTGGCGGTATAGCCTTGCTTGAGGCGGGAGCCGAGAGATTTGCTTATGTTATCGAATATTTCTTCTGTTATGCCCGCTTTGAATACTGGGTCCCCGGAGGATACAAAAGCTGCCAATGAATTGGATTGGATAGCCGAAAGCATGTTTTCCATCGTCCTCTCAACGGGCACCGGAGCTTGGGCCAGCGCAACGGACGGCGCGAATCCGAAGAGCAGCATCCCGGAAAAAACAAGACGGCTCATAGCAGGAAACAATGATCCGAAAAGAAGCAGTCTCATAAGGTCCCTCACAGCATAAGGTTGATAGATGCCGCTTTTGGCGCGAGTTTCAAATTGATTGCTTAACGTGAGCAACTGATAAACGAATACTGCCTCAATCTTTATAGGTTATAGACTTTGGGATAACAAGCCGCTTTCCATTGCGGAGAACAAACGTAGGGTATCGCTCCCGCCGGAACTACGTGCATGGCAAACCTTGCAGCGCCAGGACTGATCGCATGTCCTCGCGTGTTGCCTCGACTCAACCGCGAACCTGGATTGAGTCGCTTCAGGTCATCACCACCCGCACTAAAGTATTGCCGCTTTAATCTCGCGAAGCAAACCGCTAGCTTGTCTTCTTCATACCTTGTCCATGGCAACTCACCAGGAACGGAACCACGGGAGTGATACAGGCCGAAATCCATCGCCCGACCGTCATCGGTTCTCCCAAAAGCAATGGAATGCCCTGATTTATCGCGATAAGACACGACCCCACCACAACGGTGACCCAATAGGCCACGAACCTTGTATTTCGATCGCCAATAGAATATTTAATCGCACGCAAGTGCCGCATTATGGTTTCCTCTCCCACCAGGTTTACTCATCTGAATTGCTGGCAAAACTTGTCTTTCTGCCCACGAAATTATTTTCACTGAAAATCGCCAGGCCGACAATATCCAGGAACCCGAGACAAACTACAAACGAAATTAAAGAACGTCTGGAATACCGGTCAGATAGCGTTTCCCCGCAGCGCGACATCTACGAAGGCATCAATCTCGACCTTCAATTCGTCGTGAGCAAGCAATTTGTTTATGAGATGCTCTGGCAGGTCGTCATTGGCCGCGCCGGCGATCATCCCCATGATCATGCCTCTGTGGACGCTGTCCCCGCCAGCGTTCGCGTTGGCCAAAAGAGAGTCCTCCACCGCAAGATCATGTTTCATGATGAGATACAGAAGCAGCGGAAGACCGTGTTCCGGATAGCAAGCGGTTGCAAGAACATGACGTATCACTTCACGCTCGGTATACTGCCGGACGAATTGGACGACTTCATAAGGAGCGTCGTCCAGTCTCACATGAAGCTGCCACATCTCATCTTTTGGGATGTTGCCGGGGCCATTATGCTTGCGGTAAGCCGCGAAAAGCGCCTCGCCGGTTATATGCGGCATGCGTATCGGCTTGGCGTGCGCAGAAATGGCCTCGATCGGATCGGCACCGTTTACCAGTGAATTCAAAAGCGGAACAAAGATACCCAGCGCACTCGCTGCATTTTCGGAACGGTGGGTGAGACACTGATGTTCCATGGCGAACCCAAGCCCTTGATAAGCGCTCTCGACCAGCATCGCGAGAACCATGGGACGTAAAACGCCGCCGTGGGAGCCGATAGACCATATGTTGCGTTGCAGTTCCGCACAGGCATGAGGCGGAAAACCCCGGGAATAATTTTCGAACCATCGCCGGATATAGATTTCGGTATAGGGATCGCGGTTTTTCCCCGGTGTAGTGAGATGCTTTATAAACCCTTCAAGAAAATCCTGTGGATCATAGCGGCCCAGGCGTATTACCGAACGCATGAGCACGCGGACCAGGTGGGCAGCCAGCGTATTCTCCCCTGCCGCCAAACCGTGATGATAGTGGAAGCGGTCTTCTAGCCGGGGAACGGGGTTGCCGTGCTCGCTCTCCTGTTCCGAAGACTGGATAGTCGGCTCACTATAACTGGTTTCATAGAAACGGACGTGTTCGTGAAGAATGTCATAGGAACGACCCAGGCGATTTGCGGTTTCAACATCCGGCGAGTATGTCATCCCAACCATGAAGCTTTCAGGATGAGGATGAGGCGCTGCCTCATATTTTCTGATACCACCGTCGAAATATTGCTGGATGTTACTCAGGCTGTAAAACCAATGCGCGGGCATTGCCAGCGCATCGCCGATAAAAAGCCCCCAAAGCGCGTTCCGGATGCGTCTTTCCCGCATTTGGGACGTATTGGCAAATTTCATGAGATTGAACCCCGATGGTCTGCAATGACTGCACAGATTTCCTGGCAAATTGAGCCGAACGCTGGCGCCTGCCCTATGCCAATATTATGTAGCCATCCACCAACCAGGACAACGCCGCTCTACCGAAAACTATCGGATATTCACCATGCTCGTGATATATATCTTGCTGGTATTTCGCCATTGAGCCTGTAGCTGAAATGGATTCACCCATTCTCACCCGTATTTTATGGGTTCGCGGCCTGCGGGCCTTCGGCGACGGATACGTCAGTCTGCTGCTGCCGGTCTATTTGATCGAGCTGGGCATGAACCCGTTTGAGGTTGGCACCATCACGACCGCCACCCTGATCGGCTCCGGCATCGTGACATTATTGGCCGGTTTCCAGGCCTATCGCTTCACCTATAAGACGTTGTTGCTGGCGGCGACTGCGCTGATGGCCGCAACCGGCTTCAGCTTTGCGGCTATCACTGAATTCTGGCCCTTGCTGCTGGTGGCTTTCGTAGGGACATTGAACCCTTCCAGCGGCGACGTAAGCCTGTTTTTACCGCTTGAGCATGCGGTTCTCTCTCGGTTTGTTGGCGACCGCCAGCGCACCGCCGTTTTCGTGCGATATAGCATGGTCGGCGCCCTTGTGGCAGCCGCCGGGGCGTTGGCTGCCGGACTACCTGACTTTGCAGCGGCCTCAATCCAAATCGATGCCAGAGACGCATTGCAAGCCATGTTTGTGTTGTACGGCATAATAGGATTGTTGTGCGCGGCAATTTATGCAACCCTGCCGGAAGAAACGGGGTCTACCGAGACGGGAGCCGTAAACAAGACCCGCTCCGCTCCATTAAAGAAATCCAGAAAAATCGTCTATACTCTCGCTGCGCTATTCAGCCTGGATGCATTCGGCGGTGGCTTCGTGGTGCAGGCTATGCTCGCGTTATGGTTGTTCCAGAAGTTTCAGCTTTCCATTTCAATGGCGGGCACTATTTTTTTCTGGACCGGGATATTCTCCGCGCTCTCCTATCTTGCGGCGATTCGCATTGCCAACCGGTTTGGATTGATAAATACGATGGTATTTACGCATCTGCCGGCGAATGTACTGTTGATTCTCATTCCATTCATGCCGACATTGGGTTGGGCAATTGCACTATTGCTTATACGGAGCGGTCTTTCGCAAATGGATGTGCCGGCGCGAAGCTCATATGTCATGGCGATCGTGCCCCCCGCGGAACGCGCGGCGGCAGCGAGTATGACTTCGGTCCCGCGCAGCCTGGCATCCGCCGCGGGTCCTTTTCTCGCCGGGTATCTACTGAGCATATCATCCTTCGGCTGGTCGCTGGTTATCGCAGGCGGGCTGAAAATTATCTATGACTTGCTATTGCTCCGGATGTTTAGAACCGTGAAGCCACCGGAGGAAGGGCATTTGAACGGCCAAAGCAATCTCCGAGTAAATTCTGCGACGAACGCTCAACCGGTAGCTCAGCTTGGGCCCGACCAGCAATAACGGGACTTATCCGGAGCCGGAGGTTCCTTAAACACGAACGCGGTTACAATAGGGACTTTCTTCCCCATGAACAGTCTCATGCAATTTCTATTTCCTGGTAGTTAGAGTCCATCATGCTGGAACTGCGCCATATCGGAAAAGCCTATGCGAGCGGACGGCGAGTGTTAGCCGATCTATCCTATATTCTCGACGCTGGCGAGTATGTTGCGATCATGGGCGAATCCGGGGTCGGTAAATCCACACTGTTGAATCTGATCGCTGGTTTGGATGCCCCGGACTCGGGTGAGGTACTGATTGACGGCATGGCCATGTCATCATTGGACGACGATGCCGCAACGCGGCTGCGACGCAAGGAATTCGGCTTCATTTTTCAGGCTTTTCACATCCTGCCGCATTTGACGCTGAGCCAGAACGTCGCCCTGCCCTTGCTGTTGAACGGTATCCAGGCTGAAGAGGCCACGGAACGAACCGAGCAAATGCTGTTCGCTGTTGGTTTAAGCGGAAGAGGAGACCACTTCTCGCGCCAACTGTCGGGCGGCGAGTTGCAGCGCGTTGCAATCGCCCGGGCGCTGGTCCACCGCCCGAAGCTGATCCTGGCAGATGAACCCACGGGCAACCTCGACCCGGATACGGCACACGACATCCTCACGCTAATGCGCGCCGAAATCAAAGCGAATGGCGCCTCCGGCATTATTGTTACCCACTCGCACGCAGCGGCGGCAACCGCAGACCGCGTGCTGGTGCTGACAAAAGATGGATTGCATCCATTAAACCCGGAAAGTTCGGCAGCTTCACGCCAAAGCAGATGGCGAAGCTGACGCATAGCGGCGCGCTGTCCCGCTGGTTGTTGTGGGGCGAATGGCGGGCCCACCGGTCGCAAGCCGTAGTTGCCGTCATCGCAATCGCGATAGGGGTGGCGCTTGGGTTTGCGATACATCTGATCAACGCTGCCGCCTTCAATGAATTTTCGGCCGCCGCCAGAAGTATTTCCGGTCAATCCGACCTTCAGGTGCGCGGCGCACAAGCCACCTTCGACGAATCACTTTTCCCGGTTCTGGCGGAACGTGATGGTGTCGAACTTGCCAATCCGGTGTTGGAGCTTGATGTCGCCATTCCCGGCAATCGCGACGAAAACAAGGGCGCCACCCTGAAAATTCTCGGGCTGGATATTTTTCGCGCCTCGATCATGACGCCGGACCTGATCGGCATCCCGGCTGAAGACAAGCTCTTCGATATCCTGGCGGATGACGCCATCTTCCTGTCTCCTGCTGCAATGGAATGGCTGGACGTAAAATTAGGCGACCCGCTGCAATTACGCGTCGGAACCCAAGCTATCACGCTACGGGTTGCCGGCGGTTTGACGCGAGCTCGCGCAGGGCAACGCATCGGCGTGATGGATATCGGCGCGGCGCAATGGCGCTTCCAGCGTATCGGCCAATTATCGCGCATCGAATTGAAACTGGTGCGAGGTATGGGTCATGCCGCATTCAAGGCAGCGCTTGAACAGGAACTGAAACTGCGCGGACAATTTCTGGTCACGGAACCTGCAGATCAGGAAACCCGCGTTGCCAACATGTCGCGCGCTTATCGTGTCAACCTGAACATGCTCGCCATGGTGGCGCTGTTCACCGGCACATTCCTGGTATTTTCGACGCAGGCGCTTTCGGTCGTACGGCGGCGCCATCAATTCGCTTTGTTGCGTGTGCTCGGACTAACAAGGCGGCAACTGTTGGGTCAAATTCTGCTTGAGGGTGGCGCCCTTGGCATCGTTGGTTCGCTGTTGGGCCTCGCCCTGGGTTACGTAGCGGCCGCTACCGCGTTGCACGTTTTTGGCGGAGACCTGGGGAGCGGATTTTTTTCAGGAGTGAAACCGAGCGTGCATTTTGACCCGGTGGTAGCGACGTTCCTTTTTTTCCTGGGGCTAAGCACCACCTTGCTGGGTAGTGCCGCGCCCGCCTGGGAAGCAGCAACCGCCAAACCGGCGCCGGCGCTGAAATCCGGTAGCGAAGATGCCGCGCTCTCGAAACTGGCCACGTCCTGGCCTGCCCTGGTATGTCTGGTGTTGGCGGGGGTGCTCACGCAGTTGCCCCCAATTTTTGAATTGCCGATCTTTGGCTATCTTGCGGTGGTGCTGTTGCTGATAGGCGGTATTGCGCTCATGCCGCGTCTCTCAGCATTGATCTTCTCCGCCGTATTTTCCGCGATAAGCAAACGCACATCCCGAGCCATGCCGTTATTGGCGCTGGCCCGGTTAGCCAACGCCCCCAACCAGGCCTCTATCGCACTGGGCGGCGTCCTGGCCAGCTTTACGCTGATGGTATCAATGGCAATCATGGTCGCCAGTTTTCGCGTTTCGGTCGACGATTGGTTGAAACATATCCTGCCAGCCCAGTTATACGTAAAGACGGCAACCAGCGGAGATACGCGTGGCCTTACTCCAGGTGAAAAGGAAGCGCTCGCGGCCCTGCCCGGTATCTCTCGTGCGGACTTTTTCCGCTCGTCCCAACTGACGCTCGATCCACGCCGCCCCAGCATCGCGCTGATGGCTCGCCCCATCGACGCGGCCGATCCGGGCAATACTCTGCCGATAACCGGCGAGGCAATCGCGCCTGCCCTGCTTCCGAAGGACGCGATACCGATCTGGGTATCCGAAGCAATGGTTGATCTATACGGCTATACGCCAGGCACACGGGTAACGTTGCCAATAGCAACACCTTCTCCCGTTTTCGTCGTTGCCGGGGTATGGCGCGATTATGGGCGGCAATTCGGCGCGATACAGATGCGGCTGGCGGATTACCAGGCGCTGTCGGGGGACAACAAAGTAAATGATGCTGCGCTTTGGCTGCAAGAGGGCGTTACACCTGAGCAGGCGATTGCATCGATGAAACGCCTGCCGTTCGGCGATGCGCTGGAATTCTCCGAACCCGGCGAAATATACGCCTCCAGCCTGAACTTTTTCGACCGAAGCTTTGCGGTGACCTACCTGCTGGAAATGGTTGCGATCGTCATAGGCCTCCTCGGAGTGGCAGCAAGTTTTTCGGCGCAAGCCTTAGCACGCGGCAAGGAATTCGGCATGCTGCGCCACATCGGCGCGACCCGCCGCCAGATCCTGTCGATGCTGGCGGTAGAAGGCGGCCTGGTCACCGTGCTTGGCATTGTGCTTGGCTTCGCGCTTGGCGGTTGCATCAGCCTGATTCTCGTCTTCATTGTCAACCCTCAATCATTCCACTGGACGATGGAGTTGAGCCTGCCATGGAGAGGATTGCTGGCCGTAGCCTTCGTATTAACGGCATCGGCCGCTTTGACCGCGCTGCTATCGGGCCGCCATGCGGTATCGGGTAACGCAATACGTGCAGTTAGGGAGGATTGGTGATGGAAATTTTGAAATGCGGTTCTGCCCATACCGGTTCTTCTCCCAAGCGGGGATGCGGGCTCCTCGGCATTGCGAGAAGGGCGATGCGGCTACTGAGCCTGGCTGTTACGTTATTGATTGCCGGGTTCCTGGCGACACGCGCCTCCGCTGAGCCGCCCAGGTTTTCCCCGGTTGTCCCGGGTGTGCCCCTCGTCTTTCCGCAGGATTTTGGCGCCCATCCCGACTTCCGCAACGAGTGGTGGTATGTCACAGGCTGGCTGGAAACGCCGGATAAAAAACCGCTTGGCTTCCAGATAACGTTTTTCCGCGTGGCGACAGAGCACAACCGTGCCAATCCGAGCCGCTTTGCTCCCAAACAGCTCATCATCGCACACGCGGCGTTATCGGATCCTGCGGTAGGCAAACTGTTGCACGACCAGAAAAGCGCGCGCGAGGGTCTGGGCCTGGCTTATACCAAAGAAGGCGATACGGATGTGAAGCTGGACGATTGGTATATGCTGCGCGAGGAAAACGGCCGCTACCAGACCACCATAAAAGCGCGCGACTTCATGCTGCGCTTCTCGCTGACACCCACGCAAAAGCCAATGCTGCAGGATGACGGCGGCTTTTCACACAAAGGGCCGCTACCGGAACAAGCCAGTTATTACTATAGTGAACCGCAGCTGCAAGTGACGGGAACCGTCACCCACCATGACAAGGAGATTGCTGTCAACGGTATTGCCTGGCTCGACCATGAGTGGTCCACCGCCTACCTCGATCCAAGTGCCGAGGGGTGGGACTGGGTAGGCGCCAACCTCGATGATGGTTCTTCCCTGATGGCATTTCTGATTCGCGGAAAAGACGGCCGTAAAGTATGGGCATATGCGGGAATCCGCGATGCTTCCGGCCGCTTTACGCGGTTCGAGCCGGACCAGGTAAGCTTTCAGCCGCAGCGTACCTGGCGCTCCCCTCATACCGACGCCGTTTATCCGGTAGAAATGCGAATTCAAACCGGCTCGACCGTATGGCTGCTTACGCCGCTGCAAGACGACCAGGAACTCGATTCGCGGCAATCGACGGGAGCAGTTTATTGGGAAGGCGCGGTCAGGATCAGCCGCGACGGCAAGCCCGCGGGCCGCGGCTATTTTGAAATGACCGGGTATGTGGAATCGTTGAAGCTATGAATATGATCAGGCCAGATGAACGGCCGTTGTTTCAAGCATACGGATGAGCGGATCTGGATAAACGCCCAGCCATATCAGAAGTAATGCGAGCACCGCGAGTGTAAAACTTTCCGCCAGCGAAGCCTTCACCTTGGGCGCGGCCATTTGCCCGGTTACTGCCTCGGAGCCATGTGCACACATGACTGCGATGATGCGCAAGTAATAATACAGCCCCATCGCGCTGCCGACGGCCAAGACAATGACGAGCAACCACAAGGATGCGCCGACTGCGGCTATAAGCACGTAGAACTTGCCAATGAACCCCATCGTCAATGGAATGCCCGCAAGTGACAGCAGCATGGCGGTAAACACGCCCGCAAGCCAGGGCCTGCGCCAGAACAAGCCGGCATATTCGTTGAGCATATCGCTGTCCTGTTCCGGCGTGCCCCTGGACAATACGGTAACAACACCAAAAGCGCCGAGCATGGTGACGAAATAGGCTGCGAGGTAATAGGCTACTGCTTCGACCGCCATCGCGCCGAACGCCAGAAACCCGACCAGCAGATACCCAAGCTGCGCGATAGACGAATAGGCAAGAATTCGCTTGATGTTGTCCTGGCGCAATGCAAGCAGGTTGCCTGCCAGTATCGTAACGACCGCGATCAGGCTCAGCGCCATGACGACAGATTGCGACTGGTGCGCGTCCGCCACGACGAAATAACGTAGCAGCATCGCAAGCATGGCGCCTTTCGAAACCGTTGCAATGAATGCGGATATCGGTGCGGGCGCACCTTCATACACATCTGGCGTCCACATATGAAAGGGTACCAGCGCGAGCTTGAATCCGGCGCCAACCAGGATCAGCGAGAGGCCGGCAAGTCCATAAGCGTCGAGCCCTCGCTCAAAGACGGCAGGCAGGGCGCCGATCTGCGCGAACTGCATCGTACCCAGTTGGGCATAGATCAACGCCATGCCGAACAGCAGGAATGCCGAGGAAAAGCCTGCCAGAATCAGGTATTTAATTCCTGCTTCGAGGGGCCGCTCCGTGAATCGCGGATAGGCGATCAATGCAAACAGTGAAATGCTGAGCAGTTCCAGGCCCAGCAGAAACGAGGCAAAGTGGCTGCTCGCGACGAGAACCCCGCCACCGAGGGCAGCCAGCAGCAGCAGGATGTAAAGCGCCTCATGCCGGCTTTCGTCACCGCCGAAGTAGCGGTAACACAACACCACGACGACAAAGGTCGCGGCTACGATAAGCCCGATAAAAAACAGCGCATAGTGATCCAGTACCAGCAGAGCCGTGACCTGAGGAGACCCGGCGCCCTGAGACAGAAACAATGATGCAAATGACAGAACCAGCCCGGCGAGCGTCAACATCATGACCGGTCGAGGATGACGATAAAAGGCTGCCGCCAGCATCACCACTACCGCGGACCCGGCAAGGAGGATGAGCGGGGACAGGACCATGAGGTTGGAGTGTAGCGCGAAGGGTGGCGTGTTCATTCCGCATTCCCCTCCCGGTGGGCGACAGCAATCGCGGGCGGACGATTTGCGATGCTCGGTGCAGCGTCGAGCACCGGCTGCGGGTACAGCCCCAGCCATAAGGTAATGGCCGCCATTGAATATAGGGTAGCCATTTCCCGGCCTGATAGATCATGTAGTTGCCAACCCTGCGTATTCTCGCCATGAAAAATTTTCTGCACCAGCGCAAGCGCATACACGACACTGGTGACAAATGCGACGGCTGCGACGGACGCCAGCACGCTGTTGACGCGGGATAATCCCATCAGTACCAGGAATTCCCCGACGAAATTACCCATTCCCGGCAGCCCAAGCGCGGCAATGGCAAAAAACAATCCCATTGCCGCCAGGCGCGGCATGATGCCCCACACGCCTCCAAAGCGATGCATATCGCGGGTATGCGTCCGTTCCTGCAAAATGCCAGCAATTACAAATAGTGCTCCCGTACTGACGCCGTGTGCGATCATTTGCATCACGGCCCCCCCAAGCGACCAAGGATTCCAGGCGAATATCCCGACCACCGCAAAGCCCAGGTGACTCACGCTGGTGTAGGCCACGAGGCGCTTGAAATCTGTCTGGGCGAACGCCAGGAAAGCCCCATAGAGAATTCCGATTGCTCCCAACGCCATTGCCACCGGGGCAAAATACCCCGCCGCTTGGGGAAATAGCGGAACAACGAAGCGCAATAGCCCGTAGGCTCCCGTTTTCAGCAGCACCCCTGCAAGAATCACGCTTCCTGCTGTCGGCGCCTCGGTATGTGCGTCCGGCAGCCACGTGTGAAAGGGCACGATGGGCGTCTTGACTGCGAACGCAATGAAAAAGCCGAGCATGATCCACAGCTCGGTGGAGGGAGACATGGCTGTATTCAACAGCTCGAAATAATCGAATGTCAGGACTCCCGTGCTGCGGTAGTGGACGAATACCAGCGCAAGAATCGCCACCAGCATGAACAGACCGCTCCCCTCGGTGAAAATGAAGAACTTGATCGATGCATACTGCCGCTTCTCATGGCCCCAGATCGCAATCATGAAATACATCGGCACCAGCATCAGCTCCCAGAAGAAGAAAAACAGAAACAGGTCCAGCGCAAGGAATACGCCGACCGCCCCTGCCAAAGTCCATAGCAGGTTTAAGTAAAAGAACCCGGCACGCTCCTGGATTTCTGTCCAGGAACATGCCACCGACACCACCCCCAGAAAAGCGGTCAGCACGACCAGGATGAGGCTTATTCCATCCATGGCCAGATGAAAGCTCACTCCGAAACGCGGAATCCACTCCGCCCTGAGCTCGGCAAGCCACCCTCCGTGAGCGGGAAGAGCCATAGCGCTGGCAGACTGCAGCCAAAGCCATATCGTCAATAGGAGCTCGATGCCCACCGTTGTCAGCGCAACCCATTTCGCAGAGCCTGGGCGCCAGCGTTCAACCACCCATGACAGCATACCGCCGGCCACCAGGATGAAAATTAATGTCGAGAGAATCATGCGAATATCCCGATGAATATAATACTGATCGATCCGGCGGCAATCGCCGCCGCATAGCGGCGTACCTGTCCGCTTTGCGTTGCACTCAAGGCGCGATAGAGAAATAGACAAAGCTCGGCCAGGCCGCTGTAGATATAGTCGATCACGTCGTGCCGATCGACCTTCTGGAGCCACCTCAGTGTGAATGAAATCGCCATTTTGTAGATATTGTCGACCACGTCGTTCCGATCGGCGTACGCAAGCCAGATATAGGGCCGGACGAACAGGAACTCATAAAACCGGTCGAAACCCCAGCCAAAATGCCAGAACTTCCGTATTCTTGCCAATTCCGGGATCAGCATCAGTCCATGGAGAAAGGCGGGATATCTCAAAAACAACAGGTACGCCAGCGCGATGCTGCCAAGAGAGGCAGCAATTGCGAGCAGTTCCAGAACGGTTTCGTCATTTTTACCGTCATGAACGACCTGAGCCGGCGGCAAGGCATGCTGAACAAAATCGGAAAACAGAGTTAAATGGCCGAGAAAAGGTGGCGTTTCAATCCATCCGCCGACTATGGAGAATGCGGCAAGAACTATAAGCGGTATAGTTATGCGCAGCCCTGGCCGTCTGGTATCGGGAGGCGCCGCAGCCCTCGCTTCACCAAAAAAGACGAGAAACACCACACGAAAGATGTAGAGGCCGGTCAATATTGCACCTCCGCATCCCGCAGCCCATAACCATGGATTCCCTCCTTGTGACGACCAGGTCTGCCAAAGAATCAGGTCCTTGCTGTAGAAGCCCGCAGTAACGAGGGGCAGCGCCGCGAGCGATGCGCTGCCAATCAGAAAAGTCCAGAATGCAACGGGAAGTTTTTTCCTCAGCCCACCCATTCGGAAAATATCATGTTCCTCGTGCAGGGTCATAATGACCACACCTGCGCTCAGGAACAGCAGAGCCTTGAAGAAGGCGTGAGTCATCAGGTGAAAGATGGCTGCCGACCAAGCGCCCACTCCAAGCGCGAGGAACATATAGCCGATCTGGCTGATGGTCGAATACGCGAGCACGCGCTTGATGTCTTTTTGAGCAAGTGCACTGAACCCTGCCAGCAACAGGGTAAGAGCGCCTATTACTGCTACCGCCAGTTGTACGGGTGGCGCAAGCGAAAAGAGCACATGCGTGCGGGCGATCAGGTAGACGCCTGCCGTTACCATCGTCGCAGCATGCATCAGCGCGCTCACCGGCGTGGGGCCGGCCATTGCGTCAGGCAGCCAAATCTGTAGCGGGAGCTGGGCAGATTTGCCCACCGCACCGCCAAGCAGAAGCCCTGCAGCGAGAATAGCGAGTTCCGACCCCTCCGGCCACTGCTGCGTCACACGCTGCATCAACGACTGGATGTCAAGGGTTCCCAGATGAGTGAACAGCAGAAAAACGCCGAGCGCCATAGCGGTATCGCCGACCCGCGTGACGATGAATGCCTTCCGCGCAGCACGCCCGTTGCCAGAATCCCGATACCAGAATCCGATCAGCAGATAGCTGCAAAGCCCGACCCCTTCCCAGCCAAGGTAAAGAAACAGCAGATTGTCGGCAAGAACCAGGATGCACATCGAGCCGACAAAGAGATTCATGTAGGCGAAAAAGCGCGCATAGCCGTCATCGCCACTCATGAATTCCGTCGAATAGAGGTGGATCAGGAAACTGATGACGGTCACGACCAGGATCATTACCAGTGATAACGCGTCGAGGTAAAAGCCGATCCCTGGCGAGAAACCGGCCACAGCAATCCAGGTCCATGCTTCCTGCCTGAAGACAAAACCCGGCGGTGGCGCAGCGATGAAATCTATCCCGATCAGGATGGCGATGAGTGCCGACAGAGCCACCGAGCTCGTCCCAATTACCGCAATACTTCGACGCCCCAGATATTTTCCGCTGAGCGCCAGCACCAGGAAACCGGCCAGAGGCAGCGTGGGAATAAGCCAGAGCAGGGACAGCATGTTATCCCCGCATCTTGCTCACCGCGTCGGCATCCAGGGTCTGGAAGCGGCGATGGAGCAACAGCAGCAGTGCGAGGCCGACCGAGACTTCCACCGCTGCCACTGCGAGGATGAAGATGAGCATCACCTGGCCATCGGCCTGCTCCCACCGCGCACCGGCAACCACGAAGGCAAGCCCGGCCGCATTAAGCATGATTTCGATCGACATCAGGATGAAAATCAGATTGCGCCGGACCAGGATGCCGATTAGCCCGAGCGCGAACAGGACCGCCGCAAGCACCAGCCCGTGGTGCATGGGTATCGCGGCAACCGCCTCAGCCGTTCTCATGGCGCTCATCTTCATCCCAGCCATGATGGACATCCTCGTGCCGGCCCAGGTGGCACGCGCCCACCAGTCCTGCAAGCAGCAGCAGCGACGCAAGCTCGACACCAAGAAGATAGGGTCCGAAGAGAGCAATGCCAACCTCTTTCGCAGTCACCGCGACGGCGCCGGCGGCCGTACCGCCTTGCGCGAAGATATATCCCAGTTCGGCCAGCAGAAGCGAGGCCAGAACGGCGGGACCCGCCCAGATGCCCGGAGTCAGCCAGTCCTGCTCTCGCGCGGCGGCGGCTTTGCCAAGGTTAAGCATCATCATCACGAACACGAACAGCACCATGATTGCGCCTGCATAGATAATGACTTCCAGCGCTGCCGCAAAGGGTGCTCCCAGCACGTAGAACACGATTGCCACCGCGAGCAGCGATACGATCAGGTAGAGCAGCGCATGCACCGCGTTCAAGCCCGTGATGACCATCAGCGTGGCCGCTACGGCGATGGCGCCGGAAAGATAAAATGTGAACTCCATGCTGCCTCCGTACTTTCAGTTCTGGTTGGAAATTCAAGGCAACAAGCGATGCAGATCCACGGGCGGCGCCTCGTCCTGTGCATCGCCTTTGTCCTTGCCCTTGATCGCAAGGCCCGCCACCCGGTAGAAGTTATAGCCGGGGTATTTTCCAGTGCCGTCGATCAACAGATCCTCTTTTTCGTACACCAGGTTTTTCCGGTCGTATTCGCCCATTTCGAAATCCGGGGTAAGCTGGATAGCATCGGTGGGACACGCTTCCTCGCAGTAGCCGCAGAAAATGCAGCGTGAAAAATTGATGCGGAAAAATGACGGGTAACGACGGCCATATTCATCTTCCGTTGCCTGGAGTGCGATGCAATCCACCGGACATGCCGCGGCGCAGAGATAGCACGCCACACAGCGTTCTTCTCCGTCAGGGTCGCGGCTCAGGATGATGCGCCCGCGCCAGCGCGGCGGAATAACAGGTTTCTCGTCTGGATACTGAATCGTTACCCGGCGCCGGAACATGTGCAGAAAGATCGTCCACATCGTTTTCAGAGAATTCCACATGTCATTTTTCTCCTCAAGTCACAGTCCACCCGGCATTCTCATGATTTCCATGCCAATACGATCGCCCCCGTGACCAGCAGATTGACCAGGGTTAGGGGCAGCATCACTTTCCAGGCATAAGCCATCAGTTGATCGTAGCGGGGCCGCGGCAACGACGCGCGCAAAAGAATGAAGAAACCAATGACAATGAAGGTTTTAAGCAGAAACCACATCAATGGAGGTAATAGCGGCCCCAGCCAGCCGCCAAAGAACAGTGTCACCATCATCGCCGAAATGAGAATGACGCCGACGTATTCGCCGATAAAAAACAGCCCGAACTTCATGCTGGAGTATTCGGTGTGGAAACCGGCAACCAACTCGTTCTCCGCCTCTGGGAGATCGAAAGGCAGCCGGCGCGCTTCGGCAATGCCGGCAACGGTAAAGGTTATGAACCCGAGGATCTGCGGAATGCAAAACCACAGGTCTTCCTGCGCCGCGACAATATCGCGCAGATTGAACGAGCCGGCCAGCATGACCACGCCCATCAGCGAGAGGCCCATGAAGACCTCGTAGCTCAGCATCTGTGCTGCTGCCCGGAACCCGCCCAGCAGTGAGTATTTGTTATTCGAGGCCCATCCACCGAGAACAATGCTGTAAACCCCCAGCGAGGACATGGCGAGGAAAAATAACAAGCCAATGTTCAGATCGACTACGCCGATGCCCGGCGCAACGGGCACCACGGCGAACGCAAGCAGCGTGGTGACGGCGATGATTACCGGCGCCAGCACGAACAGGGCTTTTTCAGAAAACGGCGGAACCCAGTCTTCCTTGCTGAGGAGCTTGATCGCATCGGCAGCGATCTGCAGCAAACCGAACGGACCCACCCGGTTCGGCCCATAGCGGTCCTGCCAGACGCCGAGCAAACGGCGCTCGATCCAGGACAACAGCGCCGCGAAACTGAACACAACGGCCAGAATCAGTATCACGTTCGACCAGGCGAGCGCCAGTTCGCTCATGATGGAGTCTCCTGCCCCACCCCTGTTACCTTGCCCCAAGCCGGTACCGCGATTCCCGCCAATACCGGCAAACCGACAGGCAGGCCAGCCGAGCCGCGCTGCAACCCGGGCTCCAACCGTACTGGCAGCCTATACTTCTGGCCGGGATTCCGTTGTAACTGCAGTTGCGAGTCATCCCCGGTGGCAAGGCCGAGCTCCGCCGCGTCGTCTGGATTGAGCGCAAGATATGGCTTTGCCGCAAGTTCTGCGAGCGCAGGCGCGAGCGCGCTCAACTCCTCTGTACCGAAGATATGACGAAGCGGCACGACCAGCCATTCGCCCGCGCGCCGCTCGAATGCTGACGGTATGTTGGTAAAGTACCCGACTTTTCCGGCCGGTAGCGGCTCGATCAGACGCACACCCGGATCCCCGCCGGTGAGCGCCCCCCCAACCTCGTCCTGAAATTTGTTGAGTGCCTGTACCGAGTTCCAGCCCGGGGCCCAAAAACGCGGATTGAGCGCGGGAGGAGGATGATTCGGATATCCTTCCATCGAGAATGAGAGTGGCGCATCCGGATCTTCGGGTGGCTCGGGTTCATGCACGTCGATGTTCGCCAGCATGGCGGTTCGCCCGCTGTAACGGTGTGGCTGGCGGGGGACCTTCTGGCCGCCAATACGAAAATTTGCCGTCGGCGCAGCTCGCAAAATAGGTTGTAATCCTGGAATTGAAGCAGCGCAGGCGGCAGTAACCTGGTCCAGGTTCAGCCAGGGATCGTCTTTATCAGCCCCGGCTGCCGTTATGAGGTCTTGCGCCCAACGCCAGCTTTCCTGAATATCGCCCTGGGGGACAAACACCTGAAAGAAGCGCTGCGCCCGGCCTTCATTATTCACCAGTGTGCCGTCTGTCTCGGCAAAAGTTCCGGCTGGCAGCACCACGTCCGCTCTCGCGCTGGTCGCATGGCTGATGTGGTCAATAACGACAACGTTCCTTGCTGCCGCGAGGAACCGATCTACTGCTGCAGCGTCAGCGCGGTGGTAAAGATCATTTTCCAGGATAATAACGGTGTCGGCCGCGATCCCTGTATAGGCAGCGGTGCCGAGCACTGTCTCGAACGCCAATTCGAGATGGGCTCCGCCTATCATGGCCGCACCCAGGCTGTTGCATTCAGGAACCGCGAAGCAAAGCTCCGCCGCATGCCCCGTATTGCACAGCGCCCACGCCACACTGGCTGCCGCTTCGATGACAGCCACATTAGCGCAGCCCATGCCGGAAACGACGAGAGGGCGCCCTGCGGCCTTTAGCGCTTTTGCGATCGTATCGGCCAGCGTCCGCATCGTATCTGGTAAGTCCGATACCGGAGGAGCCCTGGGATCGATCGCATGCGCCACCGCAAACCCGAGCCGGGCCAAATCGTCGGGAACCCCGCGAAACATCTCGGTAGCAACATCGTCGAGCTTGGTGTCGGCAATGGCGGCGATAAATAGCGGCCCCTGCTCCTGCTGCACCGCTGCGCGCACCGCATGGTCGTTCCAATGGGGAATGTGCATCTTCTCGGCCATTTTCTGCGGCTGGCGACGAATCGACTGGCGTAGCGCAAGCGCCAGCAGGGGAGCGGTATTGGTTACATCTTCGCCCAGCACCAGAACGGCGTCAGCAAGCTCCACCTCGTGCAATGATGGCGAACGCGCCGGGCCCTGCCCCAGAATATCCAGCATGGAAGCGAGCAGACGACCATCCTGTTCGGAAACGCCGGCATAAAACCGTTCGGGCCCAACCAGCGTGCGTAACGCAAAATTGGCTTCGATCGAGGCGCGCGGAGACCCGATGCCAATTATTCTGGTTCCATTAGCCAGTAATTCGGCCAAAAACTGCACTGCTTCGCCTTTGCTGATAGGCTGCAATGGTTCGCTTCGGTTGTTGCGCAAGGCCGGTCGCCTGATGCGCCGCTCGCTGTTGACAAAGTCGTACCCATAACGCCCGCGGTCACAGAGAAAATAGCCGTTGACCGCGCCGTTGAAACGATTGTGAATTCGACGCAATGTGCCGTAGCGCTCGCCGGGGATCGTGTTGCAGCCCAGTCCGCAGTGCACGCATACGGAAGGCGCTGTCTGAAAATCCCACTTGCGCGTGTAATGCTGCTTCAGGGACTTGTCGGTAAAAACACCGGTAGGACACACCTCCACCAGATTCCCGCTGAACTCACTTTCGAGAGTCCCGTCCTGGTGGCGTCCAAAGTAAACCTCGTTGCGCAGCACCAGCGCATCGAAATCGCGCCCGCCGGCATAGTCGCGGTAGAAGCGTGTGCAGCGGTAGCACTGGATGCAGCGGTTCATCTCGTGGTTAACGAGAGGACCGAGGTTCTGGTTGTGAAATGTACGCTTCCGGCCGCGATAACGGCGATAAGTATGCCCCGTCATAACCGTCATGTCCTGCAGATGGCATTCGCCGCCCTCATCGCAAACCGGGCAGTCGTGCGGATGATTGATCATCAGCCATTCGATTATGCTTGCGCGGAATTCCCGCGCCTCGGGATCCTCGATCGAGATGCGGGCACCGTCTGTGGCTGGCGTCATGCAGGCCATGACAATCTTGCCGTGCTTGTCCTCTTCGTTCTTGAACTGCTTGATCGCGCACTGGCGACAGGCGCCTACCGAGCCTAATGCGGGGTGCCAGCAAAAATACGGGAGGTTGAACCCCAGCGAAAGACATTGTTGCAGCAGATTTTCTCCCTCTTTCACCGGGTAAGGTCGATTGTCGATATGGATCGTCGCCATCTTCACCTTTAGGATCTCCAAGGGCAGCGCTTCTCGCGGATGTGCCGGTCGAAATCGTCGCGGAAATACTTGAGGCCGCTTTGCAATGGTTCCGCGGCGCCTGGCGCCAGTGCGCAAAACGTGTGCCCCGGGCTCAGCAGGCGCGCATGAGATTGAAGCCGTTCCAGGTCCGAGGCTTCCCCTTTGCCATCTTCCAGGCCTTTCAGTATCTGTTCCACCCACGACAGCCCAGACCAGCAAGGCGTGCACCAGCCGCACGATTCCTGCGCAAAGAAATGTTCCAGATTGTGCAACATGCCAACAGGGCAGGTCCTGTCGTCGAGGATAATCATGGTGCCAGTGCCAAGGCGACTACCCGCCGCCTGCATCGAGTCAAAATCCATCGCCACATCAAGGTGGTCGGCGATCATGAAATCCGTCGATGCCCCGCCCGGCAGCAGACCGCGGAAGCGGTATCCATTGCGCATCCCCCCAGCGTGTTCTTCCAGGATTTCGCGGATGGGCGTACCCATCGGCAATTCCCACAGTCCTGGCTTCTTCACTCTTCCGCTCACGCCATAGAGCTTGGTGCCGCCATCGCCGCTACGGCTCAGGTTTTTGAACCATGCGGCACCCTTGTTCACGATATGCGGCACGCAGCATAACGTTTCGACATTGTTGACGACGGTGGGCTTACCCCATAAGCCGCTTACCTGGGGATAGGGAGGCTTGGCCCGTGGATTGGCACGCTTGCCCTCGAGTGCGTTAAGCAGCGCGGTCTCTTCACCGCACATGTAGCGCCCCGCGCTGACGTGGAGGTGAAGCTCCAGGCTGTACGACGAACCGGCGATATTCCTGCCCAGATACCCCCGGTGGTACGCTTCGGCGATTGCCTGCTCCAGCCGCTGAGCCGCGAGTTTGTATGCCCAGCGCAAGAAAATGTAGCCGACATCGGCCTGGACGGCATATGCGCTTACGATCATGCCTTCTATCAACTGGTGCGGGTCGCCTTCAAGCAACAGGCGGTCCTTGAACGTACCGGGTTCCATCTCGTCCGCGTTGCAGATGAAGTATTTGGGATGGGGAGCGTCGTCCCCCATCGGCACGAAACTCCATTTCTGCGCCGTGGGAAAACCAGCGCCGCCGCGTCCGCGCAGGTTTGCCTCTTTCACTGCCGCGGTCACGTCGCCAGGTGCCATACGCAGCGCTTTGCGCAGCGCCGCGTAGCCTCCTGCCTTTTCATACTGCGCGAGATCGGGCGGCGCTTTTTCCGGTGCAATGCTACGGGTCAGCGGTGTTTCCATCAGCGGGCCCTCTTTTTTCCTTTTTTTCTTCCCTTATTTCTTCCATACGGTATTTCGCGAGAATTTCATCCAGCCTGTCAGGGTCCAGGTCCTGATAATGCGTACTGTCTATCATCATCGCCGGCGCGTGGTCGCAGGCGCCGAGGCATACATTCGGCAGCAACGTGAAGCAGCCATCGGCGGTAGTCTCGCCCAGCCCGATACCCAACCGTGCCCGAAAATGTTCACGCAGCCGGTCGTAACCCATAATCCAGCAACTCACGCTGTCGCACAGCAAGATCACGTGCCTGCCCACCGGTTTCCGAAAAATCATGTTGTAGAAAGTTGCCACACCCTCCAATTCCGCCGCCGCCATTTGCAGCGCCTCAGCCACGTCCGCAATGCCTTCGTCCGACACCCACCCACGGTGCTCCTGTACGATCTTGAGTGCTTCGATACACAGCGCCCGCGTCGTCGGGTAGTGCTGCGACTGCGCCTCTATTTCCTGTTTTTCCTCTTCACTTAGCATCTGCGCCTCAACGGTCCACGTCGGCCATGACAAAATCAATGCTACCCAGAATGGCGATCAGATCGGAAATCATCAGCCCGCGACTGATCAGGGGAATCATTTGCAGGTGCGGAAAAGAAGGTGTGCGGATGCGCACGCGGTAGGCCATGGTGCTGCCGTCGCTGATCAGGTAATAGCCATTGTTGCCTTTGGTCGCCTCAATGCCGACGAATGCTTCGCCCGGCGGGATGACCGGCCCCCAACTCACGCCCAGAAAATGATTGATGAGAGTCTCGATGTCATGCAGGGTATACTTCTTGAGCGGCGGCGTAGTCAACGGATGATCCGCCTTGTAAGGCCCCGCCGGCATATGGTTGAGGCACTGCTCGATGATGCGCAGGCTCTGGCGAATCTCCTCGGCGCGCACCACGCAGCGGTCATAGCAATCGCCGTGTTGCCCCGTGGGTATATCGAAATCGAACTGCTCGTAGCCCGAGTAAGGCCGCTCCTTGCGAAAATCCCATGCAAAACCGCAGGCACGCAGACCCGGCCCCGTCACGCCCCACTCAATCGCCTCATCCACTGTATACGTACCGATACCGCGGCTGCGTGCCTTGAGGATGCGATTGCCCAGCGCGATCTTGTCATACTCGTCGAGTCGGGGGGGGAGATAATCGAGGAAGTCGCGCACCAGCCGGTCCCACCCATCAGGCAGATCCTGCGCCACGCCGCCAATGCGATACCAACTCGGGTGCATGCGGCCTCCGCAAATAGCCTCGACGATATCGAATACCCGCTCCCGGTCGGTGAACATGAAAAATACAGGCGATAACGCGCCCAGATCCTGGGCATAAGTCCCATAGAACACAAGATGGCTTGCGATGCGGAAAAATTCAGCCATCATCACGCGTATTACCTTTACGCGCTCGGGCACTTCGATGCCCGCCAGTTTTTCTACCGCCAGCACGTAAGGGAGGTTGTTGATCACCCCTCCCAGATAGTCCACGCGGTCGGTATAGGGGATGTAGGTGTGCCAGGACTGACGCTCACCCATTTTTTCCGCGCCGCGATGATGAAAGCCTATATCGGGCACGGCGTCGATGATTTCTTCCCCATCGAGTTGCAATACGATGCGAAAGACGCCGTGCACCGATGGGTGGTTCGGTCCCAGGTTGAGAAACATGAAATCGGTGCTTTCATGTGCACGCCGCATTCCCCACTCTTCCGGATGGAAGCGTAGCATCTCCTGCTCGGCATCCCCCTTATCCTGCGGTAACCGGAAAGGCTCCATTTCCGTGGCGCGAGCGGGATGGTCCTTAAGTAGCGCGTGGCCTTTCCACCAGGGGGGCAACAGGATACGGCGCAGGTGTGGATGCCCCGTGAAAACGATGCCGAACATGTCCCATATCTCTCGCTCATACCAGTTCGCTGCAGGCCAAATGCCGGTGATGGTGGGCACCAGCAAATCGTCGGCAGAAAGCGCGAGCTTGAGACGGATGTCCGCGTTGCGCTCGAACGACAGCAAGTGATAAATTACAGTGAAATCACTCGGCGGCTGATCGCCCCGGTGAACACGGGTGCGCTCGTCGATGGCGGTAAGGTCATACAGCATGCGATAAGGACGCTGCGCCTCCAGTTTCAGGTAGCGCAAAACATCGCACACGCTGTTCCTCGCTACCCACTGTGTCGGTATGCCATCGCAGGTTTCCTGCGTGGCCCCGATTGCCGCGCCAAAGCGATCCTTCAATTCCGCAAGAATATCGGGAACGTTCTGTTCCAGGACAACGCTGGATGAAGTCTCGCTCAAGGTTCAAACCTCGTCGGGACTACGCAGTACGGTCTCGCGCATTCTCCGGGCTCTGTTGATATCCCGCTGCGATAACCGGTCCGACCGCTCGACCCCTTGCGGGCCGATGACCCAGCTCAGCGGACGCCTTTCCTTGCCAATCGCGTCCTGGAGCAGATTCAAGCCCTGCATGAATGCATCCGGACGAGGCGGACATCCTGGAACATAAATATCCACCGGGATGAACGCATCCACCCCCTGTACCACGCTGTAGATATCGTACATGCCCCCGGAGTTGGCGCAGGAGCCCATCGAGATCACCCAGCGCGGTTCCAGCATTTGGTCATAAAGCCGCTGGATCACTGGGGCCATCTTCATGAATACGGTGCCAGAGATGACGATCAAGTCCGCCTGACGAGGTGAGGCGCGGATCACTTCGGCGCCGAACCGCGCAATGTCATACTTGCTGGTGAAGCTCGTGGCCATTTCCACGTAACAACACGAGAGACCGAAGTTGTAAGGCCAGACGGAATTTTTTCGACCCCACGCAATGAGGTCTTGCAGCCGCGCCAGCAATACACTGCGTTGCCCGTCTTCTTCAATACCATGATTACTGCGCATAACCGACTTGTGGTGTGGCGGCTCAGTTGGCTCAGTTGACTCAGCGGGCTCGCGGGACTCGATTGGCTCGATTGGCCCAGTTGGCTCGGCTGCCCTGGTTGCCTTGCTCAGTGACCATCGCATCGTTCGATCCCTCTCTTCCCATTGGAACGATGTCCGCTGGAACTCCAGTCCAGCGCGCCCAGCATCCATAAATAAGCCAGTGCTGCGCCCAGAACACCAACGAAGATAACCACCTCGATATACCCAGCCCAGCCCAGTTCGCGAAAAGCGACCGCCCAGGCAAAGAGGAACACAGCTTCCACGTCGAAGATCACAAAGAACATTGCGATCAGATAAAACTTGGCAGACAGCCGCAATCGCGCAAAACCAACGGTGACAACACCGGACTCGAACGGCTCATCCGCCACCCTGGCCTGGTGACGTTCACCAATGACATAAGAAAGCAACAGGATTACGCCCATCAGCGCGATGACGAGAAGGAAGTAGGCTACCAGAGGCCAAACCTCAGTCAATTGTGCAGGCGTATTCAAGGATCAGGCTCCTTGGACTTCCGTCCTCAGTCGATCCCGGCGAAACTCCAGGATGCGGAACCTTAGTCTGGTTCATCTCGTAGATGTGTTCTGTACGATAGCCAACAAACGAATCAGGCACGTCGTTTGCTCAGTCAGCCGTTGGAAGGATGATTGAGCAAACGTGGACAAGCTTCGGCGTGGATTTATTTAGCGGTTCAAGGCGAGGATGCCCCGAGAATACATAATCGGGATCAGTCCGGGAGGAGCTGGCGGGGAAATTTCTTCCCCACTTGCATTGGCGAAAGCAAAACCGTATTGCGAAGGAAAATATGAGAAATTCTGGACAAAGGCGACTACATATTGCGGCTCTTTTTAATCAAGTCATAAGCGGTCTGTACTTCCTGAGTTTGTGCGGTAGCCACAGCAATCATATCTTCCGGGACCCCCTGTCCCATTAATTTGTCCGGGTGATACTGGCTTATCAGCTTCCGATAGGCCCGCTTTATTTCCTGGTCGCTGCTTTCCTTCTTTACACCTAATGCTTTATAAGCCTCATCCAGCGCGTTGGCCGAAGGTACGCGCCCTCCCGCGAAGTGTGACTGGTTTAAGACCATCTCCAGCAATCGTGAAAACGCAAGCTGATCGTACCCCAGGCGAAGCGCAATACCTTTTAACAAACTTTCCTCAGCCGCATCCATTCGCCCGTCGGACAGCGCCATGACGATAAGGTAAACCAGCAGCATCTGCTTCAGGCTATGGGTGTGTCCGCAAACAGCGATAAATTCGTTCAGCTTCGGCTCAAAATCGAAATCGGACGCCGCTCCCTGCCTGAACAAGGCAATTGCGCGCTCACGGTGTTCGGACGACATGTGCAACTTTTGCATGAAATCTTCAACATGAGTGATTTCATCTTGCGAAATATGGCCGTCCGCTTTGGCAAGCTTCCCCATCAGCAAAAAAACAGCTTCGATAAAAACCGACTGCCGATGAGCATTCGTAAACGGATTAACCGCACCCGAGCCGTAAGCTATGTAACGGTCGACGATACCTCCGACGATATAGCCAAGCACTGCGCCGAAAATGCCGAAGAAGTGATAGCCTAGCAAAACCCCAATTATTTTGAACAACATGAAATTCCTGCCATTATTGGAAAAAATTGACTATGGATCAGTTTACCGAAGCCTTGCTCAGTTCGCAGAAATATATCCGCCAGGAAGCGGCGGAAGTTTTTGATAATTCACCTCGATGCACGAAGCAAACAAGGAGATAACCATGATTGAATTGCACTCGAGCCCAACGCCAAACGGCCAGAAGGTGATGATCATGCTTGAGGAGATGGAAGCCGAATGGAAGCATGTCGACGTGAATATCAGCGTCGGTGAACAGTTCGAGCCCGAACACCTGAAGCTCAGCCCCAACAACAAGATTCCTGCCATCGTGGATACGGACGGGCCTGGGGGTGGCCCCTACACAATGATGGAATCGGGCGCTATTCTTGTTTATCTCGCCGAGAAATCCGGAAGATTCATGCCAAAGGATGCGCGTAAGCACTATGACACATTGCAATGGCTGTTTTTCCAGGTAGCACATATCGGGCCCATGTTCGGCCAGGCTAATCACTTCAATGGCCAGGCCAAGGATAACCACTACGCCCGGGATCGCTACAACAACGAATCGCTACGTCTGTACCGCGTACTGGAAAACCGATTGAGCAAATATCAATGGCTCGCTTCCGACGAATATACTATCGCCGATATCGCCACTTATCCGTGGTGCAAAGGGCATAAAGATCGCGGCATCGACAGCATTGCTTTTCCCAATTTCATGCGCTGGTTCGACGCCGTGCAGGCACGCCCGGCCGTGCGGCGCAATAATGAAATGACAACCAAAATTCGCGAGCGCATGGAAAAGGCGGCAGAGAGCCGCCCACATATCAATATTTATGATACGAAGGATAATGCCGAGCGCCTCACTCAGGCTACGTTGCCAAGGAACGGCGGCAAGTAGGGGAATACTTGCGCTTGTATTTTGTATGAGTGGACCTCAGCCGATCTTCAAGGAAGAGATCACAGCAGAGAATATGACAGAAAAATATTTATCGGCAAAATTTTTCCTTGCTATAGCAATATGGCAGTTCTTGATATTAATATTAATGTTAATGTCATACACGAAAGCCTGGAAAATCTGAAGCGAGGCTGCATAGCTGTATGCATCTCAGCGAAAAGAATATCAACAACGATAATTGGGGGAGCGCCGACACCCTCACTATCCAGGATAGTATTGCGCCGCCTCGTCTGGGCTATCTTGCGCTCAAGCACCCGAAATAGCGCTTCTTTCAGCCCTGAAACTATAAGCAACCAATGACATGCTAACTGCACTGACGTTAAAACTTGTCCTGATCCCTGCCATAATCAGCGTTATAAGGCCCAGCGGGCAAACCACGAGGGGGTATGAATGCCTGGTTATTTGCCTGTCTAGCCAGCGGAAGATAATCGGCAAGCATAGCTGTTATCGCGGCACTTACCGCCATGCTTATCAGGTCGCCTCCCCCGGAACTTTGGGCAACCTGTTGTTTTGAACGCCATAGAACAGTACCCGTTTTAGTATCCTTCAACTCGTAATCCATCTCCACAACGACCGTCGAGGCGAGAACGATATATTTGCTGCTCCAATCCTTGATAGTAATAAACAGTGCCGCGTCTGCCCCGAATAATTCAAACAAGCGTTGCGTATCCAGTTGGTGGATATGCCCGGCTTCAGCCAGCCCGAAATCCCGTAATACCAGATCAGTCAGATATACCGGAAAAACGTAATAGCCTCGTTCTGCCAACGGCCTTGTAATGGTAGAGACAAAAACGGATGGTGCGCTGATTTCCGTCGTCTCGTTAAGTACCGGCACAATCACTATCGAACGTGGTTTATATGTGTGGAAGGCCGATAGATCAATTTTCTCTGGCTGCACGGCACAACCGGAAAGCAGGTTCAAAGCGACACACGCAGCAATAGCCAGAATTGACTTCATGGCTGAGTTCCGTGAATTATGGCTGCCTGTGGCTGATGCTTTTCAGCAGAATCAGATTCCTTTTGCTTGATGCGCTCAATCAGTTTGGTCATAAAGGCGTCAGATTCCGGAAAAATGCGTTTTTCTTTTTCAAAATAGGCAATCGCTCCTTCACGATCACCCCGTTTGAACAATAAAAAGCCGTAGTCCGCATACGCGCCGGGGGGAATTCTTAAATTTTCCTGCTCGGCCTTAGTGATGGTTTCGAGCAAATAAGCATCGGCTTGTGGATGGTTTTGGCTGACATAGCGGTCATGTAGCCCATCCTCAAACCGACCCCAATGGTAGATGGATGGCGCGCCACAACCTGTGAGGCCCATTGCGACGACCAGAACCAAAAACCTGGAATAGATCCGTTCAGGATCACTCAGGGAATAGTGATCGTTTTTCATATTTTTTACTGCCCCATCGCGCGGCGTGCATCCAGGGTTTGCGCCACGCTGTTAATCATATTGACGATTGCGGCATCAATCGCTTTTCCTTCCAGAGTTGAATCAAAACCCGTCGCACCACCAAAGCCGAAGGTGCTGCTGGACGACAAATCCGCTTCTCCCGAGCCTTCCTGTGTATAGAACAGTTGGCCCGTCTTGGGATCCACCAGCCTCAATACAACACGTGCCCGCGCTCGTTGAGTTTTTTGCTTGCCCACCAACCATGTATTTCCAGTGGTATCTCGCCCTAACTCGGCAACCGAACCAAGAATCAAGGCATCGACCCCTTTCAGATTTTGCTTGAACTGCTCTTTGCTGATGCCCATCAGGTCAGCTTCCGCAGCCAGCTTGCCAATGTCCTGTCGCTCGACCACGTTGAAACGTTGCGTTGCCATCAGGTGCCGGGCCAGCAGATCAGATGCCTGCTTTCCGATACGGTCACCGGAAGCATCAGTAAAAAGACCACTACCGTAAATTGATTCATTGGTGAAACGCGCGATACCGACAGTCATGCGTTCGGCGGCGGGCAAAGGCCGTGCGGCCACCCTCGGCCCAGGGTCTTTAACGCCTTCTTGTACTGTGCGGGTAGGGCTTGCACAGGCACTCAACATCAATACTGCGCATACAATCGATAATCTTGTATTCATGTGGCCTCGTCTGAATTTACGTAAACGGGATCAGTAACCAACAATCGGAATCTGTTTAAGGGTCGAGATATTAACTCATACTCAGCAGTTTGAAAATTGGAGGTTTCAGGAATTTTTTTCTTCTTATCGCCTGTTGGCGTTTGCGGCATTATCAAGGGAATATTTCAGACCTTACCCGGAAGGGAGAACGGTCTGCATAACTGGGTTTATGTCATTCTTTTGTCTGTCGGTTCTCCATGCGTTAAACTCAAGCATTTTGCTGATCTGATATTTTTATGGCTCAATACGTACTCACCATGAATCGAGTGGGCAAAATTGTCCCGCCCCGGCGCGCGATTCTCAAAGATATATCCATCAGTTTCTTTCCCGGCGCAAAGATAGGGTTGCTTGGCCTGAACGGTTCCGGTAAATCAACCGTACTGAAAATCATGGCAGGCCTGGACAAGGACATCGAAGGCGAGGTAACGGCGATGCCCAACCTCAATATCGGCTATCTTCCGCAGGAACCGCAACTCAACCCCGTGCAGACTGTGCGCGACGCTGTACAGGAGGGACTGGGCGAAGTGTTCGGTGCGCAGCAGAAGCTGGAAGAGGTCTATGCGGCTTATGCCGAGCCGGACGCAGACTTCGATGCGCTGGCGTCCGAACAGGTCCGGCTGGAGGCCATCCTGGCCGTCAGCGGCGGAGATGGAAGTCAACAGATGGAAATCGCCGCCGATGCGCTGCGCCTGCCGGAATGGGACGCCATTATCGGAAATCTTTCCGGCGGCGAGAAACGCAGGGTAGCCTTGTGCAAACTTTTACTATCCAAGCCCGACATGTTGCTATTGGACGAGCCCACAAATCACCTGGATGCCGAATCAGTGGAATGGCTGGAGCAGTTCCTTACCCGGTTTCCCGGCACTGTCGTGGCAGTCACGCATGACCGCTACTTCCTCGATAACGCCGCGGAGTGGATACTGGAACTGGACCGTGGCCATGGTATCCCCTGGAAGGGCAACTACAGCTCGTGGCTGGAGCAGAAAGAAAACCGTCTGAAGCAGGAGGAATCGACCGAGTCTGCTCGTCAGAAAGCGCTGAAAAAAGAACTTGAGTGGGTCAGGCAGAATCCCAAAGGGCGTCAGTCGAAATCCAAGGCCCGTATTGCCCGCTTCGATGAGCTTAACTCCCAGGAATACCAGAAACGCAACGAAACACAGGAGATATTCATTCCCGTTGCGGACAGGCTCGGTAATGAAGTCATCGAGTTAAAGGGAGTATCCAAAGCTTATGGAGACAGGCTGCTGATCGACAACCTGAGCTTTAAAGTGCCGCCGGGAGCCATTGTCGGGATTATCGGACCCAACGGGGCGGGGAAATCCACCTTGTTTCGCATGATTACGGGAAGGGAACAGCCGGACTCGGGAGAATTAACGATTGGCACAACCGTCAAGATCGCGCATGTGGATCAATCGCGTGACGCCCTCGAAAGCGGCAAAACCGTATTCGATACCATTTCAGACGGCCATGATATCCTCACCGTCGGCAGGTATGAAACGCCTGCTCGCGCCTATCTGGGGCGTTTCAATTTCAAAGGGGCGGACCAGCAGAAGAACGTCGGCAATCTTTCAGGCGGCGAGCGTGGCAGGCTCCATTTGGCAAAAACGCTCATCTCGGGTGGCAACGTCCTGTTACTGGATGAGCCTTCCAATGATCTGGACGTGGAAACGCTGCGAGCATTGGAAGATGCATTGCTGGAGTTTGCGGGGTGTGTGCTGGTCATCTCGCACGATCGCTGGTTTCTCGACCGTATTGCAACCCACATCCTGTCGTTCGAAGGCAATTCGCAGGTTGCATTCTTCAGCGGCAATTACCAGGAATACGAAGCCGACAAGCGGAAGCGCCTTGGCGAAGAAGGCGCAAAACCTAAACGGATCAGGTACAAGCCGATTAATCGGTAATGAATTATGGTGAGTTCATTTGAGCATGGAAATCTCTATGGGGTAAAGGAAAGTGGAGGAGACTGCAAACGGAGGCGATCAGGACGTAAGTCTGGAACAGATCAGGACTGCATTGCATTACAAGCAATATGGCAAGGATCAGCAACCGGCCGAACGGCGCCTTTTGCCGGGCAGAGGAAGCTGCCCGTCTCAAATGCGTTAGGTTATGCGTCATCCGAAGCCCGCTCCTCCTTGGGATTCTCCGCGAAATAAGGAAAAAAGAGACGCTTTTTCCCGGAAAACCCATAGTTGGAGTGACTTGCATTTGGAAATGGTCCGACCAGCATTATTTTCAAATGCAGATGGGTGCGGATACCGGCATATGAGCCGGAGGAACGAGTGATTATTCTGGGAAAGTTATATTTTAAGGCTTGAGACCAGTAACTATACTATAGTAGCCAAAGGCTGGGCGCACCTCGATATCACTGAATCCTGCATCGCTCAACATGGCTGACAACTCCGTGGAGGAGTAAGATTTTCCCTCGGTCCACCCCATCATGAGCATGCTAAATGCAGCCGCAGCGAAAGGACCGGATTTGTCCTCGTTATAGAGCATTCCATGGATGATGATGCGTCCTCCGGGCGGGAGAGCATTGAAACTCTTCGCGGTAAGAAAGCTGCACTTCTCAGGTGGCCAGTCATTATAAACGGTGGAGTAAAAGTGAAGATCGGCTATTGGCATTTCATCACGCCACATGTCTCCTTCACATGTCCTGATGCGATCTTGCAGGCCATGCTGGGCAATGAATTCTTTTGCAATCTCGCATACCATGGGAAAATCGAAAACGATAGCTTGTAAATTACTCCACTTTGATACGGCTCCAATCGAATGTGCGCCCGAGCTTCCACCAACGTCGAGCATGATATGGTGAGCGGAGAGATCGAGCACCTCCGGCCAGTAGAAAGCCGATTTGATGCTCATACTGTACATGCTACGCGTGAATCTTCGTGCGAGTTCGGCCTGCACCTCTTCAGGACGGTAAATACCTGCCCCGCCGTAAACCTGGGGCTCATCTGTGCGTATTGCCTTTTCCAGGCTTTTAAATGAATGTACCTGATCGTTTTCGATCATCAGATCCCACATGAAGCCAAAATAGCTCGGATTTTTCTTAAGCAGATAGTGCTCAGCGACTGCTGTCAACGCATAAAGTCCTCCTTTTACCGACAAGAACCCCAGCGCTGTTGCTGCCGTCAGAATAGCTTCGGCAGGGCGCTCTTTGATGTTCAGCCTCTCGCAGATGACGGGTAGCGAAAGTTCGCCGTCTTCCAGCAGAGAAAAGACGCCGAGCTTATGCGCAAGAAGCAGCGCCGGATAGCCATAAATTCCGAGGATAACATCCCATAGTTTTCTATCGTCAGGTATCTGCGGTTGCGGTGCTTCTTTAGAAACTTCATCTGTCATGAGTAAATCCTCGCGCCGATCGATCGGAATGCTGAAACTATTACCCACCGGCGACAATGTCGAGCGTAAAAGATTTTTCTGCTCCGACCGTAAGTCGCATTCTCTAAAAGTTGCAAGTAGCTGTCTCTGTCAGAGTCAAACAGCTGTGGCGTGTTTGCTGCTTTCAACTAGACGTTTTATATTTTCTACCGTGTGGACTGCACCCTCCTGAATTGCGCTCCGGACCAACTGTTCAAAAGGTCGCATGAATACTTTGAGTTCAAGTAGTTCAAAAGTAAACTTCAATTCCGTTACATCTCCCCTGCTTTGGGGTTGTAGTTCGTAAAGGCAGCGATAAGGTTCAATAATTCCCGCAAAGGCCAGTCGCCTCGAAGGTTCATAAATCGTAATCCTGAATTTTGATTCCGAGCGTTGGCCATGATCTACGCGTACCTGCCTTGCTATGGTTCCTGACTTTACGGGCCCATCAGTGAGACATTCAAGTTCCTGTACTTCCGGCGACCATCTGGGATAGTTATGAAATAAATCGTCGCCAATAAATTTGAAGACTTCAGCAGCAGGTAACTTGACCAGGATGCTCTTCTTGCCGACCACTGGATCAGCGGGGCCTAGATTGAACATGGAGCCTAAATTAAACATTTATATAACTCCTGCTCAGACTGAAAATCCGCACGAGCAATAGAAATTCGCTGCTACTGATGATTCTCAACGGTAGAGTCTTCCTGAAGAGATACCGGGTTGATTGTCGAGGTCGATTATCGTTCTTAGTCGTCCCACAAGCAACGGAATTATTTGGTTTAAAGAATTCACCGCTACTTGAAACGCTATATAGCCAGAGAGTTCTATCCGCTGATTCTGGTCGATTTTGGCAGACGCTGAGTGTGGCGCGTGTACTCAGATACTGAAGCGGAATTCATCGTATCCGCTGGTTGGAAACCTTCGTGCGCCAGCGTCAATGCTGCGGGATACCACACACCCCTCGTTGATGCATCAGCCGCGCCAGGATGGCGACCGACGGCTCGCTTTCATAGCGCAGCTCCTGCAAAATACACGCGAATCTGGCTTGCTGGCTGAGTACGGCTCTAACTGGTTGTACCGCTTTCCACTTGAATTCCATAGCGTATTTTTCTTGGTATTGACATGACGCATCCCCGACATCAGCCTGTTTAGATTTGTCTGTGAAGTCGGGGTAAAACCTGGTAGCCGATCCCGGAGTCAGCCTTTACCTCCACCGTTAATAATGGCCTGGACGCTTGGGACCCGTGCCGCTATTTCCTTCATCGTCGTCATACCTTTCCGTCCCGTCAGTGCTGTATCTTGAGTTGTCACGGTCCGTGCTGGTGCTGGTCGAACTCCGATCTTTTTTATTCCATCTCTCCTTGATACTTTTGTCCTGGTTGGCATCCGAGTCCCTCACGGCCGCGGAATCCCCGGGCCCTATCTCATCTGGCATATCATGCTCACCGGACGCCGCAGCGTGAACCATTCCGGTTCCAGCTACGCTGAAAACCAACGCACTCGCCAACGTCAATAACTTAGCTCTCAATTTTATAGAAAATTTCATGGCCGCATCCTTTATCAACTCAGCAATATTGCTGCGATTTAAATTTATGTGAATTTTCCGCAGGATTCGGTGCGCTAACGCACTAACTATCAGTAATAAAAGATACCAGGGCCCGACTGGCGGAGATGCGGCCTTCACAGTTTCAGGGGGAAATACAACGGATATGCGATGAGCAGATTAGCGATCTATCCAGTTCAGCGAGGCCATATGTCAGGCGTTTTGACATGCTCGGGACGAAACCCGATACCGATCAACCGGGCGGGAAGCCATTGCAGCAAGGGGAAGCGTGCGAGTAGACGGAAAAAAAATGGGGGCGAAAGAGAATCACCGCCACGTAATACGCGGCCAATGATCTGTTTCTGAAGAAAGAGCTGCAATCGCTGTGTCATCCGCGTTGGCCATGCGCGACGCCGCTGAATCCCCCGCAGCGCCCCGATAGTGGGTCTATCCTCCAGTAACGGTGCAGCCAGCGCATTCGATGCGGCAATTGCATCCTGAATTGCCAGGTTGATTCCGACACCGCCGATGGGGGACATTGCATGTGCTGCATCACCAAGGCAGAGAAGGCCCGGGCAATACCACTGACGCAGCCGATCGACTTGAACAGCGAGTAACTTGATCGCTTCCCAGTCTTGCAGTTCACCGACGCGATCGGCCACAAACGGGGCCAACTCCGCAATGGTATCGCGTAATGGCGGCAACCCACGCTCCCGAACTTGCGCATAGGAGCCTTTCGGGATTACGAAACCGCATTGCCAGTAAGCATCCCGGTTCAGCATGACAAAGACCCTGCCCGCATCGAAACGTCCGACAGGGTCTTCAGGATCACCCGCACGACGAGACAGCCGAAACCATAATACATCCATAGGCGCACCATACTCGATCCCCCTCAGTCCGGCACGAGCACGCACAGTGGAATGACGGCCATCCGCTCCAACGACAAGGCTCGCATGTACGTTCAACGGACCCTCAGGTGTCACGGCCCGCAACCCGACGATACGTCCCTCCTGCTCGATGAGCCCAGTCACTTCAGCATTCATTCGCAAGCTGAACGTCGGATACCGGGCTGCCCGTTCAGCAAGAAAACTCAGGAAATCCCACTGCGGCATAAAAACGATAAAGGGACATCGGGTTTGCAAATACCCGAAGTCAGCCACTGTCAACGCAAGAGCGCCAAACCGGCCATTGACTCGATGTGCTTTTTGATGCGGCAATTCCAGTAGCGCTTCGAGAAATCCAAGCTCATGCATGACTTCCAATGTGGATGGATGGATGGTATCCCCCCGAAAATCCCGCAGAAAATCCGCATGCTTTTCCAGAACCAATACCTCGACACCGGCGCGAGCCAATAGCAACCCCATCATCATGCCAGCCGGACCACCACCCGCGATACAACAGCGAACCGCTACCGTATCCATTTTTTTCCAGGACAATTAAGGAATAAGAAAGGCTACGCTTGAATTCAGGATTTAACAAATGATCGCTTTAACAAGGACTGGTGCCCCTAGACTCGTGCCTCTACGCAAGTCTATTTTTCCCCATATCTGGCTGGCATCGGCTACCATATAGGCTGGAAGCACTCATGGAAAGTGGTTATGTGCCATGCACCCGGTCAACTACGCTCCCGGTATCCACACATGAATCGAAAAAAAAACCCCCATCCGCGTTCAAATGGAATTCATGAAATCAGTTTTGTCTACTGTCCTGCTCGCCTTGAGCTTTGCAGCATCTGCCGAAGCAGGTGCATTCGCATCCACTGCTAATTCCGATTACAAAGATAATGCCACGAGCAGGGGAATGGCCGCCGACGGCGAATTCAACAATAAACGCATTGCGGAAATACAAGAAAGAACCCGCGGCGATAATAGCGAGGCATTTGAAGGTGAACGCCCGATAGATGGCGGTACAGCTCAAAAAGTAGTACTCGCGGCAACAACAACGACTGGCATACGATTAACATCCCCGGATGAGGTAGGCAACCAGCAGCAAAGGGTGGCTTTATCCACTTCAACCGGACGTCAGAACGAAGCCGGCGGGGCTTGCCCCGAGTGCCCTGAAATGATACCCATTCCAGGGCATAAATTTGCGATCGGAAAATATACCGTCACTTTCAAGGAATGGGACGCCTGTGTGGCGGCAGGTGGCTGTGGAGGATATCAACCCCCGGACAATGGCTGGGGGCGCGGCACCAGACCCGTGATCAACGTGAGCTGGGATGATGCACAAGCCTATATACAGTGGATATCCGAAAAAACCGGGAAAGCTTATCGTCTTCCAACCAAAGACGAATGGGAAATCGCAGCGCAGGCGGGCTCAACCACCGATTATTACTGGGGCAACGATGTCGGACGTAATAATGCTAACTGCGATGGCTGCGGAAGCGAGTGGGATAACAGAAGAACCGCGCCGGTGGGTAGTTTCAAGCCCAATGCGTTCGGGATATACGACATGATGGGAAATGTCTGGCAATGGACGGATACCTGTTGGCAAGGCAATTGCGCAAAGCGAATGTTTTTCGGCGGCTCGTGGAATCACAGGCCCCAGGATATGCGCGCTATCACCCGCAACTGGTTTGATACAAACAAGCGCATGCGATACTTGGGTTTTCGTCTTGCCATGACATTGCCCTGAAGTTCGTGGCAGCCTGTCGGACTTAAAGGAAATCGGCTGCAAAAGCGCTTGGCCGTTCATGCTGCTTTTTCAGCCAATAGCTTTTTCATCTAATAGAATAACTATTGGCCTTCAAATCTGCAAAACCTGTCCCCACCCAGCCACTTTTTCGCTGCGATTTTTCAAGTCCGACAGGCTGCTAGTTCGTTCGCCTGATTCTCGCCCCCAACCGGGATAGCTTGTCCTCGATACGCTCATAGCCGCGATCAAGGTGATAGATGCGATCGATGATCGTTTCACCCTTGGCGATCAGTCCCGCCAGCACCAGACTGGCGGACGCGCGAAGGTCGGTGGCCATGACGTTGGCACCATCGAGACGAGCCACACCATATACTACCGCGGTATTGCCCTCGACCTTGATATCGGCGTTCATGCGCTTCAATTCCTGCACATGCATGAAGCGATTTTCGAATATGGTTTCGGTAATGATGGCTGTACCCATGGCGACGCTGTTCAACACCATGAACTGTGCCTGCATATCGGTGGGAAAAGCCGGATAAGGCGCGGTTCGCAGATTTACGGACTTTAATGGATTATTCATTTTCAAATGTATCCAGTCTTCTCCGGATTCAATCGCCGCACCCGCTTCCATTAGTTTGTCGAGCACCGCGTCGAGTGTGCCGGAACACGTTTGCCTAAGGTGTATCTCACCACCGCTGGCAGCAGCGGCGACCAGGAACGTACCGGTCTCGATGCGATCGGCCATGACGCGGTAGGTCGCTCCGTGCAAGGCCTCCACGCCCTCGATAGTGATGATATCGGTACCCACTCCATGAATTTTCGCGCCCATCGCAATAAGACAGTTAGCCAGATCCGTTACTTCCGGCTCTCGCGCTGCGTTTTCGAGTACGGTTGTCCCATCAGCCAGGGTTGCCGCCATCATCAGGTTTTCGGTGCCGGTAACAGTGACGATATCCATGACGATATGCGCACCGTTAAGGCGCTTTGCCTTTGCATGAATGTAGCCATGCTCGACATCGATTTCCGCACCCATTGCCTGCAACCCTTTGATATGTTGATCAACGGGCCGCAGACCAATAGCACAACCACCCGGTAGCGATACGCTTGCCGCTCCTGCCCGCGCCAGCATCGGGCCCAGCACGAGAATTGCGGCACGCATGGTTTTTACCATCTCATAAGGCGCAACGAGATGAGAAAGTTGCGCGGCAGTCAATTCTGTCCTGTCGTCGTTGACTGCGACGCTGATGCCCATCTGTTCAAGAAGACCCAGCATGGTCGTTACGTCGTTCAGATGCGGTACGTTTTCTATTGTGAGGGTTTCACCAGTAAGCAAAGAAGCGCATAGAATTGGCAAGGCAGCGTTTTTCGCACCGGAAATGTGGACTTCTCCAGAAAGAGGCTCGCCGCCCTGTATGATGAGTTTTTGCATAGGCTATTACTTATAAGTGGTGAGCAATACAATGCTCTGCTTATTATCGAATTAGCGATGAGAAGTTTCTCAAACCCGATAACACGGCAATATGGACGCCTGGGAAAATTCCGGTCCGGTCGAGTGGTTGATCATATGCTAATGGATTTTACTTCCGCGCCTTGAAGCTGGTGATAAGCTTATAAGTGCACTCTATTTTTTTAGTGATGATGATGGGCACCGGGCTTGAGGTTTTACGGTTGAAATGTACGTAAATTCCAGTCATCATATCGCAAAGCTGGCCTTCATAGTTCCGAATTTACAAGCTTCTATAGCAAAGTCGCATTACAATCCGAGGAGATTACATGAAAAAAAAGACGATACAAACTACTGATGCGCCCCAGGCAATCGGCACCTATTCTCAAGGGATACGTGTAAGCGGCGGAGACACAGTTTATGTTTCGGGCCAGATCGGCCTGGATCCGCTTTCCATGCAGATGGTGAGTGGGATCGAGGAGCAAATCCATCGGGTATTTTTAAACTTGAAAGCCGTGGCAGCGGCAAGTGGCGGCAGTCTCGGCGATGTCGTCAAATTGAATGTCTATCTGATAGACCTTGCCAATTTTCAAAAAGTAAACGAAATCATGGCCAGCTACTTTGAGGCGCCCTATCCGGCACGCGCTGCGGTCGGTATAGCGGCGCTGCCGCGCGGCGCGCTAGTGGAGATGGATGCGGTACTGGTATTGCCGGGGTGAAAGGCAACACAGAATGTACTTCCACGCCTCATGCCCCTTCTCATCTGGGCGGCAAGACAATGCAGGAGAAACTCGCCAGGCTGGGCATTGCCGATGAGTTCGATCTGGTGCTGCACTTGCCGCTGCGCTATGAAGACGAAACACATCTTTATCCCATCAATGATGTGCCTGCCAACACGACAGTACAGGTTGAGGGCGTCATTACCCGCAGCGAAATCATGTATCGCCCCCGCCGACAACTCGTTTGCCGGATAGAAGACGGCAGCGGCACGTTGTTTATGCGTTTCCTCAATTTCTACGGTAGCCTGGCGAAAGCCTACTCTGCCGGCACGCGAGTGCGATTGCTTGGAGAAGCCCGGGCAGGTTTTTTTGGCGTTGAAATGGTCCATCCAAAATGCCGGCTTGTAGGGGAGCTGCAACCACTAGCCGATGCGCTGACGCCGATTTATCCAACTACTGCCGGACTCTCTTCGGAGACGGTACGCAAGCTGATCCGTCGAGTGCTTCAGCAAACACGAGATGCGGGCAATCAATGGGACTATCTTTCGGAAACGCTGCCTGACACGGTATTAACGCATTATCAGCTCCAGAGTTTCAGGGACAGCGTCTTATTCTTGCATCAACCCCCGCCGGACGCGCCGGTCGCTCTATTGCAGGAACGCACCCATCCCGCTTGGCGCCGGATCAAGTTCGATGAACTGCTGGCTCAGCAATTGTCCATGCGCTTGCATTATCGGCAGCGCCGCAGCGGCAGCGCACCCGTTCTGCGCGCCAGGAACAAGTTGACTGAAGCGTTGCTGGCATCGTTGCCGTTTGAACTCACCAACGGACAGAAGAAGGCTTTTTCTGAAATAAGCCGCGATCTGGCTGTAGCCCATCCGATGCAACGACTGTTGCAAGGAGATGTAGGAAGCGGCAAAACCGTCGTGGCGGCGTTGGCCATGTTACAAGCCATTGAAAATAATTATCAGGCCGCACTGATGGCCCCGACCGAGATCCTTGCTGAACAGCATTATCTGAAGCTTTCCGCCTGGCTTGCCCCGCTCCTGGCTCATCTGGACGTGACGATTGCCCGGTTATCCGGCAATCAGAAAAGAAAACAGCGGGAAATCATGCTTGCCAATATCGCCGAGGGTAATGCCATGCTTGCCATCGGCACCCACGCACTATTCCAGGAGCAGGTCGAGTTCGACAGACTGGGCCTTGTGATCATTGATGAACAGCATCGGTTTGGCGTTCATCAACGGCTGGCATTACGAGAAAAGGGCACGAAAAGCGGCGCCAGGCCGCATCAGTTGATGATGAGCGCCACGCCCATTCCGCGCACCCTTGCAATGAGCTATTATGCCGATCTTGATGTATCGCTGATTGCCGGGCTGCCGCCCGGCAGAACGCCGGTTTTGACCAAACTGGTCGCAGATACGCGCCGCGATGAAGTCACCGCCCGTATCCGGGAAGCTTGCCGTGGGGGAAAACAGGCCTACTGGGTTTGTCCGTTGATTGAAGAATCCGAGGCTCTGCAACTCAAGACTGCCCTCGAGACTTACGAAACATTGAGCCTGACTTTTCCGGAATTGAAAATCGGCCTGGTGCATGGACGGCTTCCATCCCAGGAAAAATCGGCAGTGATGGAATCGTTCGCGCAAGGTGAGATTCATCTACTGATCGCCACCACTGTTATCGAAGTAGGCGTGGATGTGCCTAATGCCTCGCTAATGGTGATCGAGCACGCCGAACGTATGGGCCTGGCGCAGTTGCATCAATTAAGGGGCCGCGTGGGACGGGGAGCGGAAGGAGGGATATGCATATTGCTGTATCAGAAGCCTTTATCCGCGACGGCCCAGGAGCGGCTCAAAATTATTTTCGAGCAAACCGACGGTTTTGAAATCGCGCGCCAGGATTTGCGGCTTCGTGGTCCAGGCGAGTTTCTCGGCGCCCGTCAAAGCGGTGTACCCATGCTGCGCTTTGCCGATCCGGAACAGGACGCGGATTTACTTGACGCGGCTCGTGCCGCCGCCGAGGAATTATTGCGTGACTATCCCGAAGCTGCGAGACACCATCTTAAGCGTTGGATGGGAGGAAAAACTGAATACTTGCGGGTATAAAAAACCCTTATATTGACGTCTGTGATTCAGGCTGCTTCATGAATTAAACATGAACGCATATTAATGAATGGTTTTACAGATCAGGAATCTAAATCTTCGGTATCCCGACAAGATACTGTGCCAAAACCTGAGCTTGGTCATCAATTCGGGTGAATGCTGGGCGATACTCGGCCAGAACGGTTGCGGCAAAACGACTTTGATCCATGCATTGGCCGGCTTGAGCCAGATCAATAGAAAAGATGAGCCGCAGGTAATGGTGGCGGGAAAAACGCCGCAAGCCTGGTCTCAGCGCGAACTTGCCCGTATTCTGGGCGTTATGCTGCAGGAAGAGCCGGGCGAGTTCTGGGGAAATGTGCATGAATATGTATTGCTTGGACGATACCCCCATGCCAAGAATATGTTTGGCTGGCAGGCTGTGGACCACGAAATTGCAAGTGAAGCCATTGAGGGAATGGAATTGACCGAACTCGCCCGTCGTCCATTTATTACGCTTTCAGGTGGCGAGCGCCAACGCGCTCGTATCGCTTTGTTGCTCGCCCAAGCGCCGCAATGTTATTTACTGGATGAACCGCTGCAACACCTGGACCTGCGCCATCAAGCAAGTGCAATGAGACTGTTCAGCAAATTAGCGGCGCAAGGCAAGACGCTCGTCATGGTGCTCCACGATATTGGCTGGGCGAACCGCTTCTGCGACCATATCCTCATGCTGTTCGATAATGGCCGCACCATTGCGGGAACCACTGAAGAAGTACTTAATCGGAATAATCTCGAAGCACTTTACCAGTGTAATATGAAGGAATTCGTTCTCGGAAGCGAGCGTCATTTCGTGCCGGAAACAATGCCGCGTGTATAATTCCATATCCAGCAGCGGACCGCGCCTTTCAGCTCATCTTTTTGTGGGCGCCATGTTCAGCAGCGTACTTTCTGCATCACTTAACCCCACCTTCTTGATGAATTCGCCTGCGCGAGACTTATTCAGAGGCTTCCTGATTTCGTAATGATCCGTAAACTGCTCCGCCGCGTCTTCAGCCGCAACTCATCTGCTCCCGTCCCTTCTATCCGCTCTTCTTCCGCCGAGTTGCATATCATCCCGCGGGAACAACATGGCATTATGCGCGGCCACATCAATCCCTGTGCGCTGAAAGTAACATCAGGCCTGCAGGAAGCGGGATATTCCGCTTTCGTCGTCGGTGGCGCCGCACGTGACCTGCTTCTTGGACTGGAGCCGAAAGATTATGATATCGCCACGAATGCGACGCCTGAGGAAGTACGCGCCATTTTCCGCCGTTCGCGCATCATTGGCCGTCGTTTTCGGCTGGTGCATGTGATGTGCGGAGCTGAGACAGTGGAGGTTTCCACTTTTCGCGGGAGCACATCCGCGAGCGAGGTTGAAGGAGTAGTAGCCGAGCCGCACGCTGACGAGCATGGGCGCCTTCTGCGAGACAATATATTTGGTAGCCAGGAAGAAGACGCCAGGCGGCGGGATTTTACCGTCAATGCATTATTTTTTGATCCTGTCCACGAAGAAATCTGGGACTACCTGAATGGTTATGACGATATCAAGGCACGACGCTTGCGCATCATCGGCGACGCCCTGCGCCGATATCGCGAAGATCCGGTACGGATGCTGCGGGTAGTTCGGCTTTCTGCAAAGCTCGATATGCAGATTGATCCGGCGACCGCCGAGCCGATTGGCGATCTTGCTCCTTTATTGCGAAATGTGCCGCCGTCGCGGCTATTTGACGAAATGTTGAAATTGCTTCTGTCCGGTCACGCGCTTACCTGCGTGACCGATTTGCGTAAACGCGGATTGCATCACGGCTTGTTGCCGATGCTGGACGTCATACTGGAGCAGCCGCTGGGTGAGCGCTTTATTACGCTCGCGCTCAAAAATACCGATGAGCGTGTTCGTCAGGAAAAACCGGTTTCCCCCGGTTTCCTGTTTGCAGCCCTGTTATGGCACGAAGTACTCGCGAGGTGGAACGTTCGTCAAGCTGCGGGGGAAAAATTGATTCCTGCTTTGCATCAGGCGATGGATGACGTGCTGGCGGTACAAAATGGAAATCTTGCGATCCCACGCAGGTACGATGCCGTCATGAAGGAAATCTGGGCGATGCAACCGCGCTTCATAGGCAGGTCAGGACGCAGGCCATTTCGTTTACTGGAGCATCCGCGTTTTCGCGCCGCATATGACTTCATGTTGCTGCGTTGCCAAAGCGGCGAGGTCGACATGGAGCTCGGGAAATGGTGGGAAACGTTCCAGCATGCCAGTACCAGCGACCGTGAAGCCATGCTTTTCAAGGACGAGGCGAAAAAGAAGCGCCGAAGAAGCCGCGGCCGCCGAACATCCGCCTCCGCCGATGCCCCGAGTCCCGACAATGCAGTTGCGGACGAGCGGGAATAGGTCGGTATCATGAATCGTATGTCAGATCGTCACGCCGTTTCCCAGGCATATATCGGATTAGGCAGCAACCTGGATAATCCGGCCGCGCAGATACGGAAAGCGTTTGAGGAGTTGGCGCGCCTTCCATCAAGCCATCTACTGGCGCATTCCTCGCTTTATCGCAGCGCGCCACTGGGAGAGGCCAATCAGCCTGATTTCATCAACGCCGTGGCGCTGATCGAAACTGCGCTCGCCCCCCATGATCTGCTCAAAGCCCTGCTTGAAATCGAGCATTATCATGGGCGCGTGCGTGAATATCTCAACGCGCCGCGAACGCTTGATCTCGACATACTGATGTATGATGGGCTGCAATGGGACGAGGATTGCCTGATTCTGCCGCATCCGCGCATGCATCAAAGGGCGTTTGTGCTGCAACCGCTTCGGGAAATTGCACCGGACTGCCATATTCCCGGGCGCGGTTCTATTGCTGAATTGCTGGCTGCGTGCGCTGGACAGCAAGTCGAACGAGAGCAAGCGTAGTGAAGCTGGAAGAATATCGCTACATTGTGGTGGAAGGGCCGATAGGCGTGGGCAAAACCAGTCTGGCTCGGCGTATCGCCGGTCACCTGGGCAGCGAATTGCTGCTGGAGAAGCCGGGCGAAAACCCGTTTCTGGCAAAATTCTATGATGATATTCCCCGCCATGCGTTATCGACACAACTGTTTTTCCTGTTCCAGCGGGCCAATCAATTACAGGGCCTGGCGCAAATTGATATGTTCGCCAAAACCACTGTCAGCGATTTTCTCCTCGACAAGGACCCGCTTTTTGCCAGGCTGACCCTGAGCGATGCCGAATATGATCTGTATCGGAAAATTTATCAGCACCTTCAGCCCGAAGCGCCCTCGCCCGACCTGGTGATTTATCTGCAGGCGTCGCCCGCGACGCTGATTGAACGGGTGAAGCGACGCGGCAGCGCTTTTGAAAATACTATTACATCCGAATATTTGTGCCGGCTGACCGAAAGCTATACCCGTTTTTTTCATCAGTACGAAGATGCGCCATTAATGATAATCAACAGTGAAAATCTCAACTTTGTCGATAGGCAGGCGGATTTTGATCTATTGTTGAGGCAGGTGGAGCAGATGCGCGGCCCTCGGGAGTATTTCAATCTCGGGATTTAGCCAGGCCGATAGCAATATCAGGTCATTTTCAACCGGGACTATCCGACGCACTACATCAGGAGCTCAAGCATGCGCACCACACAGGACGCTTTACAAAAGATGCGGGATGATGGGGAGAAAATCGCGATCCTCACTTGCTACGATTCAAGCTTTGCGGCTTTGCTGGAAAATGCGGGTGTTGATATCCTGCTTGTGGGCGATTCGCTGGGTAACGTGCTTCAGGGAGAGGAGAGCACCCTCCCCGTTACGCTCGATGACATGATCTATCATACCCGTTGCGTCTCACGCGGTTCGACAAAGGCATTCATTATGGCTGACATGCCTTTCGGCACGTCTCAGGTAAGCCCCCAGGACACTTTCGAGAACGCCGCCGAGCTGATGGCCGTGGGAGCAAATATGGTCAAGCTTGAAGGGGGTTCCGTCATGGCGGAAACCGTTGAATTCCTGACTCGTCGCGGTATTCCGGTTTGTGCCCATATCGGCTTGACACCTCAATCCGTTCACCAGTTAAGCGGCTATAAGGTGCAAGGCAAGACTGACCACCAGGCAAAACAGTTGCTGGAAGACGCGGTCGCCCTGGAAAACGCCGGCGCCGCAATGCTCTTGATGGAAGTGGTCCCCGCTACGCTCGCGAAAAAAGTTACCAAGAAACTGTCCATTCCCACCATCGGTATCGGGGCCGGGATAGATTGCTCGGCGCAGGTACTGGTGCTGTATGACATGCTGGGGATCTATTCCGGCAAGAAAGCCAGGTTCATGAAAAATTTCCTGACCGACGCAAACGGGATACATGAAGCAGTTGAAAATTATGTCAGGGCGGTGAAAGCTGGAGAATTTCCCGGGCCGGAGCATGCATTCTGACTCGTGGGTTGAGCATGGAGCTTGTTGCCGATATCTCATCCTTGCGGGCGCGCCTCAGGCATGAACCTTCCATTGCTTTTGTGCCGACCATGGGCAGCCTGCACGAAGGCCATCTGTCGCTAGTGCGTCTTGCACAGCAAGAAGCGGATTTTGTAGTGGTCAGCATTTTTGTCAACCGTCTGCAATTCGCGCCGGGAGAGGATTTTGATCGGTATCCCCGGGCTCTGGCCGATGACTGCGAACTGCTGAAAAATCACGGGTGCGCCAATATGGTTTTTGCACCTGGGGAAAAAGATCTTTATCCTGTGCCGCAGCAGTTCATGCTGGATCCACCACCGGTAGCCAATATTCTCGAAGGTGAATTTCGCCCCGGGTTTTTCCGTGGCGTAGCCACGGTTGTGCTGAAACTCCTGAATATCGTGCAGCCCCAGGCAGCGGTATTCGGTAAAAAAGATTACCAGCAACTGCACATCATGCGTGAACTGGTGCGGCAGTTGAATTTGCCGGTGGAGATCGTCGCAGGAGAAACGGTACGCGCACCGGACAATCTGGCGTCGAGTTCTCGTAATCGCTATCTGACGAATGAGGAACGCGCCGAGTCAGCACGGCTTTATCAGGTGCTGCTGCAGGTGAAGCAAGGGATAGAGAACGGCAATAGAAATTTTAGTGGATTGGAGGAAAACGCAAAGAAACTGCTTAACGAACACCATTGGAAAATTGATTACATTGCCGTGCGGCACCGCGATACGCTGGCTCCACCGTGCAAGGAAGATGAAAACTTGGTAATACTGGGAGCGGCCCGACTGGGCAAAACCCGGTTGATAGACAATCTGGAAATTTCTGTCAAAAATTGAATGAAGAGAGTAAGTCAGGCGATCAGTGCGTACCGGACTGACAATAGGAACGATGCGACCAACCTGAAGCATCGAGGAACGTTTGCCTCGCATACGCGACTAATTAAACTCATTTTATATGATACTAAGCCTGAAGCTCTTCCCTGGTGCTACAGAAGCCATTGATTTTATAGTAAATTTATCTCGTCTCTATTTAACGACATATAATACATACTTATTATCAAAGGGTTATAGTTAGAAGCTCCATTTATGTTGCTTACAGGCAACATAAAAATACTGTCAAATTCCATTTTTTTCTTCTGATTTTATACAACCAGCTGTTTAGCAAGGAGTAATAAAACCTGGCACGATAAATGCTTTTATATAGCAATTGCATTACCAGCGTGAGGTCTGTTGTTAATCGAGCGCCGAGAATTTATCCTCCGGCTGGGGTATGTTCGGAGGAAGAAGCGTGAAGCGCGTCAATTCAGGGTCAGCGGATCCCCGCTAAACAGCGTCACCATAGTAGTGTCATGAGCGAAGGGTACACTTCGGCGGCACAGCCTGACATAAAAGAGGTCTCATTATGTTTCCACTGCACAGCCCGAAGCAAAATCGCATTCTCGCCGCCCTGCCGCGAGAGGATTATGGACGGCTCTTCCCATTTCTTGAGTTCATATCGATGCCGTTGGGAAAAATAATTCATGAGCCTGGTTCGCCTATTACTTATGCATATTTTCCAACCACCAGCATTGTTGCGCCTTTGTACGGAGTAGAGAACGGGGCGTCCGTGCAACTTTCAATAATCGGTAATGAAGGGTTCACCGGTATTTCGTTTCTGTTAGGCGGCGGCAGCATGGCAGCCGGCGTGGTAGTGCAAAGCGCCGGAGATGGCTACCGGGTAAAAGCGAACGTGCTGAAAAAAGAATTCGATTTGAGGGGCAGGTTACAGCACCTGGTACTCCGTTTTACCCAGGCGCAGATTACTCAAACAGCGCAGAACGCTGTTTGCAATCGCCACCATAATATAGAGCAGCAGTTATGCCGTTTCCTGCTGATGAGCCTGGATCGCTTGCCGGGCCATGAGTTGAAAATGACACATGAGCAGATTGCAATCATGCTGGGCGTCCGCCGCGAAAGCGTGACCCAGGCTGCTCTCAAGCTGCAAACGATAGGTGCAATCCACTACAGCCGAGGCCATATCACGGTTGTGGATCGTGAAGAGCTGGAAAACTCGGTATGTGAATGTTATACGGTGGTAAACGGCGAGTATGACCGTCTGCTATGGAACGACCCCCATCCCTTTCCTGCTCGGGATCTGGATCTGGTTGTGTGAAACACAAGCCAAAACATGAAAGAAGAGTTGCGGGCTGTAAATTGAGGAGAGCCCCGGACTACTTCAGCGAAAATCAGGTTTCGCCCTCCCCAACCTGATTTAAGCTGAGTAGTCCGGCTTGTCGCGTGTGATACAGGATGCTAACCTGTCATGAGTTCTCTGAGAACGTAAGGTAATATACCGCCGTGCAGGTAATAGTCCACCTCAATAGCCGTATCAATCCTGCACAGTAGGTCGATTTTCCGGCTTGAACCATTTCCGTCGCGAATGACAAGTGTCACGTCCTGCTGCGGGCGGATATCGTGCAAATCCAGCAAATCGAATTGTTCATCACCTTTAATGCCGAGCGACTGAGCGCTGTCGTCCCCTTTGAATTGTAACGGCAATACGCCCATGCCAACCAGATTGCTGCGGTGTATGCGTTCGAAGCTCCTGGCAATTACCGCCTTGACGCCGAGTAGCTGTGCTCCCTTTGCAGCCCAGTCGCGGCTTGATCCCGCGCCGTATTCTTCTCCTCCAAATACCAGCGTCGGTACACCGTCTGCGACATATTTCATGGCTGCATCGTAAATGCTCATCTGCTGACCATCAGGATAATGCAGGGTTATGCCCCCTTCGCTGCCGGGTATCATCAGATTTTTGATGCGTACATTAGCGAAGGTACCCCGCATCATTACGTCATGATTCCCGCGGCGCGCGCCATAACTGTTGAAATCAGGCTTTGATACGCCACTTGCGAGCAGGTATTTTCCCGCGGGGGACGTGTCCTTGATGGCACCGGCAGGACTGATGTGATCCGTAGTCACCGAGTCACCGAAAATGCCCAGGACGCGCGCATTCCGTACCTCGCCGATCTGCCTGGGCTGCATGGAAAAATCTTCGAAGAACGGTGGCTCGGCAATATAAGTCGATTTTGGCCAAGTGTATACTTGACCTGAAACCGATGATACGTCATTCCATAACGGATGATCCTTGGTTAAATTGCTGTAGAGCCGACGGAACGTTTCCCCATTGGTGGCGAATTTCATCAGCGCGTGGATCTCGTCCTCGCGCGGCCAGACGTCTGCAAGCAAGACAGCTGTCCCATCCTCCGCAAAACCCAATGGCTCAGTCGTCAAATCCCTGAGCATGGTCCCGGCAATGGCATACGCCACTACCAGCGGTGGAGAAGCAAGGAAATTTGCGCGGATACTGGAGTGAATTCGCGCCTCGAAATTGCGATTGCCGGATAGTACCGCGGCACACACCAGATCATTCGTCGCCATCGCTTCCTCGATCGGTTCGGATAGCGGACCCGAGTTGCCGATACAAGTGGTACAGCCATAGCCCACAAGATTAAAACCAAGTTTTTCCAGATAGGCCAACAAACCGGTGGCCCTGAGATATTCCGTCACCACGCGCGATCCAGGTGCCAGCGAAGTCTTGATATGCCGCTTTACCGTCAGTCCTTTTTCCACCGCCTTCTTTGCCAGCAGGCCGGCTGCAAGCAGCACACTGGGGTTCGAAGTATTAGTGCAGGAGGTAATCGCCGCAATCACCACATCCCCGTGGCCCAGATCGAATGGGCCGTTCGATATGCATACCGGCGCTTCGTCCGTATCAAGTATCGGACGATTGCTGACCATTTCCGTAACATTCCTTGCGCTCCCCAGTTGCAAGGGAATGTTCTTCTGCCCTGAGCCGACAATGTGAGCCTCCCTGCCCATCTCTTTGTCATTACAACTGCGCACTGGATGGCGCAGATTCAAATCCGCCGCACTTTTACCATAACCGCTTTCCATAACGGGTTTGGTAAAGAGTTCGGTAAACCTGGATTTAATGTTGTCGATTTCAATGCGGTCCTGAGGGCGCCGAGGCCCTGCTAGCGAGGGCGAGACTGTTCGCAGGTCAAGCTCCAGCTCACGTGTGTAATCGATGTCGCCCTTGCGGGGTGTACCGTACATCTCCTGAGCCTGAAAATAGGATTGAAGGGCCGTAACTTCCTCGTCGCTACGCCCGGTACCGCGGAAGTACTCGATGGTGGCGTCATCCACGGGAAAGAAGCCCATAGTGGCGCCATATTCGGGCGCCATATTGGCGATAGTGGCGCGATCGGGCACCGTTAACGACGCGGTACCTTCGCCGAAAAATTCTACGAACTTGCCTACCACGTGAGCTTTGCGCAACATCTCGGTAACGGTCAGCACCAGATCGGTGGCGGTGACGCCGTCACGCAAACGGCCTGTAAGATTTACTCCAACCACGTCGGGAGTAAGAAGATAAACCGGCTGTCCCAGCATTCCGGCTTCCGCTTCGATCCCACCGACGCCCCAGCCTATGACTCCGATGCCGTTGATCATAGTAGTATGTGAATCCGTACCGACCAATGTATCCGGATACACCACGCCATCTTTCTGGTGTACTCCACGGGCGAGATACTCCAGATTCACCTGGTGTACGATACCGACGCCGGGGGGCACTACCTTAAACGTGTCGAATGCCTGCATGCCCCATTTTATAAATTCATAACGCTCGTTGTTGCGGCGGAATTCCATCTCCATGTTGAGGTTGAGCGCCTGATCGTTACCGTAGTAATCAACCTGAACTGAATGGTCAACCACTAGATCAACAGGTACCAGCGGCTCGATGAGCTTTGGGTTCCTGCCCATTTTTTCCGCCACACCACGCATTGCCGCCAGGTCGACCAGGAGCGGTACGCCGGTGAAATCCTGTAGCAGGATGCGGGATACCACAAAGGGAATCTCATCCATCCGCGCTGCATTAGGTTGCCAGTTGGCTAGCCGCCTCACATGGGCTTCCGTAACTTTCTTGCCATCGCAATTGCGCAAAACCGATTCCAACACAATACGAAGGGAAACCGGTAGACGCGAAATCTTGCCCACGCCCGATGCTTCGAGCGCAGGCAAAGAATAAAATTTTGCTTTCCTGCTCGCTGAAAGAGCAACTTCCTTTTGTGTATTGAATAGGTTGTGAGTCATGATACTCCTTAAAAAGTGCCGGATCGGTCGAGCCAGGATTTGCAGAAATCATTCCCACGGCACGGATCAGAATTTGCGACCTCTGAACTGAGCGTACCAAACTGAGCGGGTCATTTGACGATTCTCAATCAAGATCACTTGGCGATATCTTTGCTATTTTTTTGTCTTATATTCTGCAATATCAGTTTCGATTACGCTTTCGGAAAAACTCTGGTAGGCAAGCCCGATGCGTTTGGCCATTTTGTCGGGAAAAAGATGGAAATCTCCTGATTTCAGTGCGGCGATTATACCTTCCGCAACAATCGACGTAGGCTCGGCATTTCCACTCAAGCCAGCCGTATCGGACATGTCAGTGGCAATAAGGCCGGGATGCACGCTGAGCACTGCTGTGCCCTGTTGAGCCAACAACTCGCGCAACGCCTGTGTGAGAGAGTAAGTGGCCGCCTTGGAAGCGGAGTGCGTCGCAAAGTTCGAAGCGCATTTCAATGATGCAACCGAGTTGAGCTGGACGAACGCACCGCCCCCATTCGACTTGAGAATGGGAGCAAAGGCTTGCGCCATGAGAATTAGCCCGAATACATTGATCTTCATTGCCAGCTCAAGCGAATCTATCGCGTCGCTGTCCAGCGGGGTTGAAGCCTTAAAGACAGCCGCATTATTAACCACCACCTGAACATCACTCGTTCTATCCGCCAGCGCTGTGATAGTCTCCGGTTCAGCCAGATCCAGCTGAACTGGCTCCACCATGTCGCCGTAATGCTCGGTCAGGGGTATGGCAGAATCCAGGTTGCGAACCGCAGCATAGACTTTCGTTGCTCCGTGATGCAAAAAAGCATCGACTATCGCGTTACCTATTCCGCGATTCGCTCCCGTAACAAGCGCTATCTTGCCTTTGATGTCGCAGGTTATTTTCATTTTATGTATAACACTGGCGTAACGTGAATCAATGCCGATCCGGGTAACCATGAACACGTGTTCAATTATATTCCGCTTGAACCCTTCCGCGCAGGTCTTATTCAAAGCGTCCTTATTCAGAGCTTCCTATTTCCCGCGATCTTGGGCCGTTGAGGTTCTGGATCCAACCAACGCTTGTATTCAGTGGAACAAGAGGAAAAGGTTAGTTTATCATTGGAGCCCGGAAGAGGCTGCTTTCCTTGATCAATAATGTTAATGGCATAACCCGCTAAATACCGCTTGAATCCCGAAAATTGTCTAGTATGAAGAAGAGGATGGTGATAACGCAGTTCTGCCTGTGCCTGGGCAAAGCGCGCTATGCTGCAAACTTTGCCGCTGATGTGGATGCGGCTCGCCAGGTTTTCTTATAAGAACATCTTATGGCACACCCCACGCTGGCTCTGTTGCATGGCTTTCTCGGTTTCTCACATCGAGGGCCTATCGAATATTTTCGCGGCGTAAAAGGAGCGTTGCGCGATATGCATATTACGCCCCTTATCCCCGAAGTGCCTTCCGCTGGCACCGTAGCCGAGCGCGCAGAGACGCTTGCCTCAAAACTTCTCTGCGGCAACACATCTACCTTTGCCTTGTTGGCGCATAGCATGGGTGGGCTTGACGCCAGATACCTGATTACCTATCTAGATCCGGACCGTCGCATAAAAAGCTTGCTTACTGTTTCCACACCACATCGCGGCAGTCCATTGGCGGCATGGATGCTCGAAGCACGCGGACCAATTCCAGCCTGGTTCCGGCATATTGGCCGCCCGGCGCTGGATGAGTTGACCCCGAAGGCATGCGCAGCCATGTCTATCCCGGACCGGGAAGATGTAAATTACGCTTCCTACGCGAGCTGCCGCCGTGCTGACGAGCTTCCTTTCTGGCTCAAATCCTATGGGCGCATTATTTCCGAAGATAACGACGGAATGGTTCCGCTTAGCTCCGCGCAATGGGGAGAATTTCGTGGCACCCTGCGCGCGGATCATGTGGAGATGCTCGGATGGAGCCTGAGTTTGCCAGATATTCGGTCCGCGCGGCCTTTCGATCACCTCCCTTTCTGGACCCGGGCCGCCGCTGAGGCTATGGCTGCGGCGGAGGAAAAATAAGCTGAAGAGGAAATGGCATGGATCAGAATGAAGATAAACAATGGCGCATGGTTTGGTATGACTGGCTTATATTTCTGCTGCCGTCGCTTTTTTTTATCAGCCTTGGGCTGGAATCGGCCCTTGGTTCCCCCTTGCGTCCGGATGGAACGCAGTATCAGGATTTCCGCGCTATCGCACACTGGTTTGACCCAGTGTTCTTTCAATACAACCTGGTCATGTCATTGCTGGTGGTGATGGTCGTGCCCTCGCTCGCGCTAAGCTATACGCTAATCATGACAGACCGAAAGGAGCGCCGGTTGCAACATGAGGTCCCGGCTGAGCGTCGGGGCGAAATCCGCAGAAGAATGGGGCGGCGCGCTTCATTTGGCGAATATAGGGGTAGCGTCTGGTTGACTACGACAGTGGTGATGCTGGGCGTTTCCATACTGCTATTGTTCAAACCTGTCTCTTCGCCGGGCGGTATGGGCGTCGACTTCAGTCTTGGCGCAAACATGTTGACAATGGGACCTTTCGCCGAGTTATACGGAAAAAATCCAGACTCATATTATTCTCACCTGATCCGGAATCAGATCGCTTTCCAATTTGGCTTCCTGGGCGCTTACGTCTATTTCATCGGCTCAGTCGTGCGTGCGTACTTCACGTTGGATTTGACTTCTCTCACTTTCGTCGATGGCGCCATTCGTATGATCGTTGCAAGCATACTGGCGCTAGTGCTCTCCTTCGCCTTCGACCTTGCTCTCCCCGAGGAGCTTATTTCCGCTCCTGCCGCATCCGATACACGCGGCGGCGATTCCATTAAATCTTCGTCCACTATCGAGCCTAAGTCCGACACCCCGGCTTCAACTGCTCGTGCTGGCGAGGATGCGCAGGGAAATTCCAAGCGCCATCCCAATGAGATAGAGTCAACAATCCCTGCAGGCTTGAGCATGCTTCCCGTCGTGGCCTTTTTCTTTGGCTTTTACCCCAAACGCGCATCACTGGCGATCGAGCGCGTGGCGCTCAAGGTAATGAAAAATATTATGTCCGAAGGCAGCTACCGTGCGCTTCCACTCTCCATGCTGGCGGGAATGAGCTATTCCCATGAGTTGAGGCTGGAACGAGAAGGTTTCGATAACATTGAAAATCTGAGCAGTGCCGATGCCGTGGATCTGGCGGTACGCACCTATTTCAGCTACGGCCAGTTGAAGCAATGGATAGACCAGGCCTGGCTTGCTGCTCACTTGCGCGAAGATTATCCTGACTTCGTCCGTCGCACGGGTATCGGAAGCAGTGACGAGTTGCAGCGCTTTTTATCCACGTGCGATGGTGCAAAGGTCGATGGCGTTGAACAGCTGGTAGCAGGATTATCGGCGGACCCAACGGCAAGCGCGTCGTGGAAGTTGCGGCTTACAGCGCTTAAAATATTGCTGAATATAGGCCCTGCTCCGGGGAAAGATTGCAGAAATCTGGCCGAAACCGGGCATGAACCGGGCTGATATTGTGCTTGCCCTTGCACCATTCCCTGAAGGAAAATCTCGGGCTAAACCACAAACATATCGACAAATTCATTGACCGGTGTTGCTTCCAGCTTCCTTTGGTCGAGGCAGAGGTCAATGATTGCCTTTTGTTGCTTTGCCTGGAAACGGCGCGCAAGGTTGATTTTGAATTTTTCTTCAAGTAGCGGGATGCCTTCGCTGCGGCGAAACCGATGACCAATGGGATATTCCACCACAACTTCATCCAGTTTGCTGCCGTCTTTGAATTCCACCGTCAGGCCGTTGGAGATAGCGCGCTTTTCAGGATCGTAATAGTCCCTGGTAAATTGCGGATCCTCGACACACACCATTTTTTCGCGTAATTCATCGATTCGGGGATCGGCAGCAACATCATCCTCATAATCGGCAGCGGTAAGTCTTCCAAAAATAAGCGGCACCGCAGCGATGTACTGAATGCAATGATCGCGGTCCGCGGGATTGCTGAGCGGCCCTTTCTTGTCGATGATGCGAGTCGCAGCCTCGTGAGTGCGGATTATGATTCTCTTGATATCAGCGATCCGCTCCCTCACAAGGCCGTGCAGTTGCATCGCGCATTCTGCCGCTGTCTGGGAATGGAATTCGGCGGGAAAGGAAATCTTGAATAATACGTTTTCCATGACATACGAACCCCACTGTTTGACCGGCCTCGGGAATTTGAACGATTGCCCCTTGAACAATACATCGTAAAACCCCCAGATCCTGGCCGTGAGTGCCGAAGGGTAGCCCATTTCTCCTCTAAGAGTAATCAGCGCTAGCCAGACGGCTCGACTGGTGGCATCACCCGCTGCCCAGGATTTGCGCGAGCCGGTATTGGGTGCGTGACGGTAAGTGCGCAGCGATTGTCCATCCACCCAAGCCTGTGAAAGTGCATCCACGATCTGGTCACGGCTGCCGCCCAGTAAATGCGTCACGACGGCGACGGATGCAATTTTCACCAATACGACATGATCCAGCCCAACCTTGTTGAAACTGTTCTCCAACGCAAGGCAACCTTGGATTTCATGGGCCTTGATCATCGCCGTCAGCAAGTCGCGCATGATGAACGGTTTCTCTCCCCCGGCCACAGCCTTGCGCGAACACCAGTCGGCCACGGCAAGTATGCCGCCCAGGTTATCCGACGGATGACCCCATTCCGCGGCCAGCCAGGTATCGTTGAAATCGAGCCAGCGTATCATCGTGCCGATATTGAATGCCGCCTGTACCGGATCGAGCTCGAATCGTGTACCGGGAATTCTCGCTCCGTCCGGCACCGTGGTTCCGGGAATGAGCGGCCCCAGCAGTTTGGTGCAAGCCGGGTAAGTAAGCGCTTCCATCGCACAACCCAGCGAATCCATCAGGCACTGACGCGCGGTATCGTAAGCAAGAGTGCTGGGGATATGGCGACCAACAACGTAATTCGCGATGTCCACCAGCACTTGATCGGGTTGGGGGCGAATATTGGAGACCTGCAATGACATGATTATTTATCGGAAGAACGGGTCATATTATAAAACCTATCATCTAACAGTAAGTATTTTTTCCCGCTAATTGAAATCCAAGGTCTTTTCTAAACTATTTAAACGCTGGATAAATGAGTGATGGGAAGGACGTGGTCTTCCTGCAATGGAAGCAAGAAGCATCCTGCATTCCTTGTTTGCCGCACCTTTATTGCTTAGGTTTTACTGCAGTACTCATTCTTAATCCAGAGGCTATAGTCTTTCAGTTGCGAAGCTCTCATTCCCCATGAGCGATTAATGGGTACCAAAATATTTTTATGATCCTGGTAATTAAGCTAGTTCTACGCCCGCACCGAAATCGGCACAAACTCCCGCTCCTCCGGCCCGATGTAATTCGCAGAAGGCCGAATAATCTTGTTGTCCACCCGCTGCTCGACGATGTGCGCGGCCCAGCCGCTGGTTCGTGCAATCGCAAATAGCGGTGTGAACATCGCTGTCGGTACACCCATCATGTGATAGCCAACGGCGGAGAACCAGTCGAGATTGGGGAACATTTTCTTTATATCCCACATTACCGTTTCCAATCTCTCGGCAATACTGAACATTTCCGTATCGCCCGCTTCTACTGAAAGTTTCCTCGCAACCTCCCGGATGATCCTGTTACGCGGGTCACCACTTGTATATACGGGGTGGCCGAATCCAATGATGATTTCCTTATCGGTTACACGGCGGCGGATGTCCGCCTCGGCCTCATCCGGGCTGGCATAGCGCGTCTGGATATCGAATGCGACCTCATTAGCGCCGCCATGCTTGGGGCCGCGCAACGCGCCAATAGCGCCGGTGATTGCCGAGTAAAAATCGGACCCCGTGCCGGCAATCACGCGAGCAGCAAAAGTGGAAGCGTTGAACTCGTGCTCGGCGTACAGCACCAGCGAAGCATGCATGGCCTTCACCCACGACTGAGGCGGTGGTTTGCCGTGCAGCAGACGCAGGAAATGTCCACCTATGGAATCCTCATCAACTGCCAATTCTATGCGGCGATTATTGTGGGAGTAGTGGTACCAGTAAAGCAAGATTGAGCCGAGGCAGGCCAGAAGCCGGTCCGCCAGATCGCGCGCGCCTTCGACGGTATGTTTCTCCGCCTCCGGCAATACCGTGCCCAATGCGGACACGCCGGTACGCATCACATCCATCGGATGAGCAGTTGCCGGGATCGCTTCCAGAATGGTTTTAATGCCGGCAGGCAGATCACGCAGGCTTTTGAGTTTCTCCTTATACGCGGCCAGTTCGCCCAGCGTGGGCAACTTCTCATGCACCAGCAGATAGGCAATCTCTTCGAATTCACAGTTGTCGGCCATGTCGAGAATGTCATAACCGCGATAATGCAGGTCGTTGCCGGTTCTGCCGACGCTACAGATGGCGGTATTTCCCGCTATCACACCTGACAACACCACGGATTTCTTGCTTCTGGAAGGAGTACTTCCGGTGGTCTTATTCATTTTCAGGCTTTCTGGATTCGGAAAACATGTTATTCAGTTTCTCCTCGTAGGCCTGGTAATCGAGAAAGTGATATAGCTCGGCGCGAGTCTGCATAGCTTCAATCGTCTTCTTTTGGGTGCCTTCGTTGCGTATTGCCCGGTACACATTCAGGGCAGCGGCACTCATGGCACGAAACGCGGATAGCGGATAAAGCACCAGGGAAACGTCTGCCTTGGCCAATTCCTCCACCGTATAAAGAGGCGTCGCGCCGAACTCGGTTATGTTCGCCAGGACCGGCACTCTCACCACTGCGGCGAATCGGCGGTAGGTGTCCAATTCAATCACGGCTTCCGGAAAGATCATATCGGCGCCCGCTTCCACACAAGCGCAGGCCCTGTCCATGGCAGATTGCAGACCTTCGACCGCCAGTGCATCCGTGCGCGCCATAATGACAAACTCGGGATCGGTCCTGGCATCGACCGCAGCCTTGATACGGTCCACCATTTGCGCCTCGCTGACGATCATCTTGCCCGGAAGATGGCCGCAACGCTTGGCCTCGACCTGATCTTCGATATGCATCGCCGCTGCGCCGGCTTTAATCATTGATTTAACCGCGCGGGCGACATTAAGAACGCCACCGAAGCCAGTATCCGCATCCACCAGTAGCGGCACATCGGTAATATCCGTGATGCGGCGTACATCGGTCAGCACATCGTCCAGCGTCGAAATGGCAAGATCGGGCACGCCCAGCGACGACGCCGCCACGCCGCCGCCGGAAAGATAAAGCGCTTTGAACCCGGTACCGGCGGCCAGGCGCGCCGCATACGCATTGATGCAACCCGCAACCTGCAGAGGCTTCTCCTCGGCAAGCGCGGCGCGAAAACGGGAACCAGCGGAGATGATCATAAAAGCTGAAAAATCAACTGGGATTATCCGAGCGAATGCTTCACCGAATCTCGCTCATCCACCAGTTCCTGATAGGTGGCCTGCATTTTTTCCTTGCTGAATTCGGTGATCTCCAGATCAGGAACGATATGGTAGGCCCCCTTCTTGCAGACCACTGGAAAACCATACATAACACCATCAGGAATCCCATAGCTGCCATCGGACGGGATGCCCATGGATACCCAGTCATTTTCTGGCGTGCCGAAAACCCAATCACGGATATGATCGACGGCGGCATTAGCGGCGCTTGCTGCGCTCGACATGCCACGCGCCTCGATGACCGCCGTACCACGGTGCTGCACGGTAGGGATAAAATAATCTTCTACCCAGGCAGGGTCGTCGATGAGGGAAGTGGCCTTATCGCCGCCAACCTCGACATGATTCAAGTCGGGATATTGGGTAGCGGAATGGTTACCCCAGACGATCATTTTTCTTACGCTGCCAACCGATTGTCCAAGTTTGTTGGCAATTTGTGATAAGGCGCGATTATGATCCAGCCTCATCATTGAAGAAAAATTGGCCGGCTTCAGGTCAGGCGCGTTTTTCATGGCGATGTAGGCGTTGGTATTGCAAGGGTTGCCCACGATCAGGACTTTCACGTCGCGGCTGGCAACTTCATTCAGCGCCCTGCCCTGTCCGATGAATATGGCGCCATTTGCTTCCAGCAAATCTTTACGCTCCATGCCCTTGCTGCGTGGACGCGCACCCACGAGCATTGCGATGTCGGCGTCGCGGAAAGCGGATTTGGGATCATCGGTGATGGTTACGCCGGCCAGCAGCGGGAATGCGCAATCATCGAGCTCCATTACGACCCCCTTTAGCGCAGGCAATGATGGTGGTATGTCCAGCAATTGCAGGATGACAGGCTGGTCCTTGCCAAGCATGTCTCCCGCAGCGATGCGAAACAGCAGACTGTAACCGATCTGGCCGGCTGCACCCGTGATCGCCACGCGAATAGGATGATCCATTCCTGCACTCCTGTAGGTGAGTTGCCGGGACAAGAAATTTTCTGGAATTTACCACGCATCCGGCATGCTTGTCTAACGTGCTCAGGTTCGAAATTCAGTCATCACCGGAGAGCATGCGCTTGCCGTCATATTCGCATTTTTATGCTCAAGCATCCTGCTCGATGCGAAGGATTTAAAAAAAGAATCTTTTTAATACATCAAATAATTCCGCTTGGAAAAATATTGGGCGCTGCTGCCAATTCAAATTCGTTGGGGATTCCTTTAGGCTGAATTCGAATGTAATGCCTTATTTTTTTTAGGGATTATTTATGAAGAGGCTTAGGTTGTGCCGCTCGATATAACGGTCTACACTAATCCGTGGATGCAGAATCCGATGTTACGGGAGAGCAAAAATTGCAGAGAAAACGTCCCAAGTATCTTAATCTGCTGGAAATCAGGCAGCCGCTTCCTGCCATCATCTCGATCCTGCATCGCTTGAGCGGAGCGCTGCTGTTCTTTCCCGGCATTCCGCTTCTCCTTTGCGGCCTTGACCTGATATTAAACTCACCACAAGGCTACGCTCAATTCCAATCGTTTCTGACAAACCCGCTTTTCAAGGTGGCGTTAACACTTTTTTTGTGGTTTTTCCTGCATCATTTTTGTGCCGGCATTCGCTATCTGGCGCTGGATCTGCATTATGGCGGCAAGCTGGAGCAGGCGCGCCTCACCAGCAAGATAGTGCTGGCCATAGGGATCATTCTCACGCTACTGATGGGGGCATGGATATGGTAAAGCGTGTCATAACCGGCGCTCATTACGGTCTGCGTGACTGGCTGGCTCAGCGCATCACCGCAGTGGTCATGATTGTCTTTACTCTTTTACTTGCGACAATATTTATGATTTCGCCGCCACATGATGAGGCGTCCTGGAAAGCAATATTCAGTAATCGGTGGATGCGGACCGCCTCCTTCCTGTTTCTTGTCAGCCTCTTCTGGCATGCATGGATCGGGATGCGCAATATCCTGATGGATTATGTTCACCCTACCGGCATTCGCCTGACGCTACAGATACTGGTCATCCTGTCCCTGATATTTTATACGATCTGGTCTGCGGAAATTTTGTGGGCCTTGGAGATGGCATGACGACGAGTAAACGAAAATTCGACGCGGTAATCGTGGGCGCCGGGGGCGCCGGTATGCGTGCGGCATTACAATTGTCCGAGGCGGGACTCAAGGTAGCCGTGCTATCCAAGGTTTTCCCCACCCGTTCCCATACGGTTTCTGCGCAGGGTGGTATTGCCGCGGCGCTCGGAAATGTCACGGAGGATAACTGGCATTGGCATATGTACGATACCGTGAAAGGCTCGGATTATCTCGGCGATCAGGACGCTATCGAATTCATGTGCCGCCAGGCCAGCGAAGTTGTGTATGAGCTGGAGCATTTCGGCATGCCGTTCGATCGCCTGGAGAGCGGAAAAATTTACCAGCGTCCCTTTGGCGGCCAATCACAGAATTTCGGCGGCGCACAGGCAACGCGCTCGTGCGCCGTGGCGGATCGCACCGGCCACGCCATGCTGCATACGTTATATCAGCGCAATGTACAGGCCAACACCCAGTTTTTTGTTGAATGGATGGGGCTGGATCTGATTCGTGATGAAGAAGGGGATGTGTGCGGCGTGGCAGCGCTGGACATCGAAACCGGTGAAGTCATGCTCCTGCAAGCAAGGGCGACGCTATTCGCGACCGGTGGCGGCGCTCGCATATTCAGCGCCAGCACTAATGCATTGATCAATACAGGCGATGGTCTCGGCATGGCAGTACGTGCCGGCATCCCCCTGCAGGATATGGAATTCTGGCAGTTTCACCCTACTGGCGTGTATGGAGTCGGCATACTTATCAGCGAAGCGGTGCGCGGCGAAGGCGGCTATTTGCTCAATAAAAATGGCGAGCGCTTTATGGAACGCTACGCGCCTCACGCTAAAGACCTGGCCAGCAGGGATGTGGTATCGCGTGCGCTGACCATGGAAATAAAAGAAGGCCGCGGCTGCGGCAGGGATGCCGACCATCTGCTGCTGAAACTCGATCATCTCGGTGCGGATGTGATCAAGGCGCGACTGCCAGGCATTCGTGAAATCGCCATGAAATTTGCCCATACAGACCCGATCCGTGATCCGATCCCAGTGGTGCCTACCGCGCACTATATGATGGGTGGCATTCCCACCAATCTTTATGGACAGGTGGTTGCGCCGTATAAAACCGGACCCGAGGAAGTCGTGCAGGGGTTTTATGCCGTGGGGGAATGCGCTTGTGTATCCGTACACGGCGCCAATCGCCTTGGAACCAATTCGCTACTCGATATCATCGTTTTCGGCCGTGCCGCGGGCAATCAGATCATCGAGGATTTGAACAGGCATCCGCATCACAAACAACTGCCTGCCGATGCCGCCGACAAAGCGCTCACGCGTCTTGACCGCCTGAACAACCAGAAGGATGGTGAGAATGTGGCGCAAGTAAGCGACGATTTACGCAAGACCATGCAGGCACATTGCGGCGTATTCCGTTTCCCGGACATGCTCAGGCAGGGAGTGGAAAAGATCGAAGAAGTGGCCAAGCGCGCCGGGCACACTGAGATCAGGGACAAAAGCAGGGTATTCAATACCGCGCGGGTAGAAGCGCTGGAGCTCGACAATTTAGTGGAAGTAGCCCTGGCCAGCATGATTTCGGCGGAAGCGCGCACTGAAAGCCGCGGCGCCCATGCGCGCGATGATTTTCCCAACCGGGATGACGACAAATGGCTCAAGCATACGTTGTATTTCAGCGCAGGCCGCCGGCTGGATTACAAGCCGGTCCGGTTGAAGCCGTTGACCGTGGATTCTTTCCCGCCGAAGGCAAGAGTCTACTAACGAAAACAAACAACCACGGATTTTAATTAAGCATCAACTGTTTTAAACGCATCAAAAATTGCAATAACGAAAGTCAAGAGCGTCCCATGTCAAACGAAAACCGGGTATAGATGGGACATTTAAGAATGGCCAGATAAGACAAAAATGGTCATGGCTGTCGCCAGTCATGTTTTCAGAATTTGCACCGCTTCGGCGCCAGCGATAAAACAAGAGGGAATACAGAATGAAAACTATTGAACCTTGCGTCTTGGTGATCTTCGGAGCGAGCGGGAACCTGTCGCGGCTCAAATTGATTCCTGCGCTGTTTCGACTGGACGTAGCCGGGCGTTTGCCCGAAAAAATGGCGATACTGGGTTGTAGCCTTGAACCATGGAGCAATGGTCAGTGGATCGCGGAGGTATCGAAGATGCTTCGGTCCAAATTTGCGGATGGCATTGATGAGCAGGCCTTCGAGCGTTTTAGTGCCCGCTTGCATTACCATGCCAACCCCCCGGGCAACGGCGATGCTTATCTCAGATTAAAGCAAGTATTGGAAGAAACCCCCGGCTTTCCACCTAACACCGTGTTTTACATGGCCGTTCGACCTTCGGCTTTCCCGGCGATTATCGACAAGCTCGGCGTGATAGGGTTGCTTAATCAACAGAGGGGCTGGTGCCGCGTGGTAATTGAAAAACCTTTCGGCTATGACTTGCTGAGTGCACAGACTTTGCAGGGGAGCCTGTACCGGCATTTGAATGAACCGCAAATTTATCGCATCGACCACTACCTGGGCAAGGGTACGGTGCAAAACGTAATAGTATTTCGCTTCGCTAACATATTGCTGGAGCCGATATGGAACAATCATTATATTGACCATGTGCAAATTACGCATTCGGAAACCCAGGGCATTGCCGGGCGCGCCGACTACTACGAGGGTGCCGGGGCGCTGCGCGACATGATCCAGAGCCATCTGATGCAGTTGCTCGCCCTGGTGGCGATGGAACCGCCGGTAACTTTGGCTGCAGAACATTTGCGGGACGAAAAAGTAAAAGTGCTGCAAGCAATACGGCCGATCACGCAAAATTCGGTACACGCCCATGCCTTTCGCGGCCAATATACCAACGGCATCATTGATGGCAAACCCGTTCCCGCCTATGTGGACGAACCCGGCGTGGCGCCGGACAGCGCCACGGAAACTTATGCGGCACTGAAGCTGTTCATCGACAATTGGCGTTGGGCTGGCGTACCGTTTTATCTGCGTACCGGCAAACGCATGGCGGAAAACAGTTCCGCAATTTGTATCCGCTTCAAGAGGCCGCCTCAGGATTTGCTGCGTCGAATGCACCAGGAGCATCACGAGTCATCACGCCCAAACTGGATCATGCTGGGAATTCAGCCCAATGACTCCTTGAAAATGGAACTTCAGGTAAAAGTGCCAGGATTTGATCTGACGACTCGCACCATCAGCCTGGATGCCACATACCGCAAGGAAAGCGAACAGGAACATGACGCCTACGAGGGCTTGCTGCTGGACGTGATGCAAGGCGATCATTCATTATTTCTTCGTATTGATGAGGTGGAATGGGCTTGGCGCGCAGTCGATCCCATTATCAAGGTATGGGCGATGGAGCGCGATTTCATCAACGGTTATCACGCCGGCAGTTGGGGGCCGCGAGGTACCTATCGCCTATTTGATAGTGACGATCAGTTTTGGCGCCACTCCCTTGACCCCGAAGGCGCTGATTTGCAAGCTTATTGATGCTGCCGTATCTGTTTTATGAAAGCAGTATCTTCTAATGGACATCTTTGTATTTATCGTAAATCCAACAGGATAAATCATGAATAATCCCTTAAAGCTTTCCATTTTTGACCATGAAAAAGTTGGTTTCGACACGGATTCGATCAAACACTCTCTTTCCAACGGCCTGACCTATTCGGTAGGCAAAGACACCATTACCGCTATCAATCGCGACAGATTCTTTGCTGCGGCCTATATGGTGCGCAACCGCCTGATCGACCGCTGGATGGAGACCATGCGCAGCTATTACATCAATGACGCCAAGCGTGTCTATTACTTTTCCCTGGAGTTCCTGATGGGGCGCACCCTGATGAATAGCGTACATAATCTCGGTTTTGATCAGCAATTCCGGGAGGCGTGCAATGATTTGGGGATCGACCTGGACAAAGTACGTGAAATAGAGCCGGATGCCGCGTTGGGAAATGGCGGCCTGGGACGTCTCGCTGCCTGCTTCCTCGATTCCATGGCGACACTCAGCCTCCCGGGTTACGGCTATGGCATTCGCTACGAATACGGCATGTTTGCCCAGCGTATCGAGGACGGCAGGCAGGTGGAGCATCCGGATAACTGGTTACGCTACGGCAACCCCTGGGAGTTCCCCCGCGCCGAGGTGTTGCATCAGGTCAAATTTCACGGTCGTGTGGTTCAATATGAAGATGAGAATGGTGTAGCGCGCTATCACTGGATCGATACCGATGACGTAATGGCGATGGCATTTGATACCCCTATCCCCGGCTATGGCACCCACACTGTCAACAACATGCGTTTATGGGCTGCGAAAGCCACGCGCGATTTCGAATTACGCTACTTCAACGAGGGCAATTATGTCAAAGCGGTGGAGGATAAGAACGATTCCGAAAACTTGTCCAAAGTGCTCTATCCCGACGATACCACGGCAATGGGGCGCGAACTGCGCCTGAAACAGCAATACTTCTTCGTATGCGCTTCACTGCATGACATCCTCTATCGCTATAACAAGTACCAGACCAATTTCGATGCCCTTCCGGACAAAGTCGCGATCCAGCTGAATGATACGCATCCCGCCATCGCCATTCCGGAGCTGATGCGCATATTGGTGGATTTGCACCGTCTCGACTGGGACAAAGCGTGGGATATCACGATCCGCACTTTCGCCTATACCAACCATACGCTGATGCCCGAGGCACTCGAAACGTGGGCGGTCACCCTGTTCGAGAATGTCCTGCCGCGCCATATGCAAATCATCTACGAAATCAATCGTCGCTTTCTGAAAGATGTGATGCACCGATATCCTGGCGATACCGAAATACTGCGTCGCATGTCCATCATTGACGAGGAAGGAGGCAGGCGGGTCCGCATGGCACATCTTGCCATTATAGGTAGCCATAAAGTGAACGGGGTAGCACAAATTCATACCGAACTGATGAAGCAGACCATATTTGCGGATTTCGACAGGTTTTTTCCCGGCAAGATCATCAATATCACCAACGGTATTACGCCGCGCCGCTGGCTGAATCAGGCTAATCGACGCTTGGCTGAACTTATTACTTCACGCATCGGCGCTGGCTGGGTCAAGAACTTGAGTCAGTTGAAAAATCTGATTCCGCTTGCCGACGAGGCTTCTTTCCGCGAGGAGTTCGCTGCCGTGAAGCGCGCGGACAAGGAGCGATTCGTCACTATGCTGAAGCAAAAGCACAACATTGATATCAGCGCAGATTCGCTGTTCGACGTCCAGATCAAACGTATTCATGAATATAAGCGGCAACTTCTCAACGTGCTGCATATTGTCACACTATATAACCGCCTTCGTGAGGATCCAGATGCCCACTACGTCCCGCGTACCGTAATTTTCGGTGGCAAGGCGGCGCCCGGCTACGCCACGGCCAAGCTCATAATCAAGCTTATCAACGACATCGCGGATATCGTCAATAACGATCCAAAGGTAGCCGGCCGTCTGAAAGTGGTATTCATACCCAATTACGATGTATCGACCGCGGAAGAAATGATTCCGGCGGCAGACCTCTCCGAGCAGATTTCAACAGCAGGTACAGAGGCTTCCGGTACCGGGAACATGAAGCTGGCATTGAATGGCGCACTCACAATCGGCACCCTGGATGGCGCAAATATCGAAATCCGCAACGAAGTCGGGGAGGACAACATATTCATATTTGGCCTCACGGCGGCGGAGGTCGCCGAGGCGAAAGTAAAGGGTTATCGTCCGTGGGATTTTTACCACGATAACGCGGAATTGCGGACGGCGCTGGATATGATCGCTTCGGGCTTTTTTTCCATAAGTGAGCCGGGCCGCTTTAAACCTATTGTAGATTCTCTCTTGCAGGGCGGCGACAAGTACATGCTGTTGGCGGATTATGCCTCTTACATCGCTTGCCAGGAAAAGGTTGCGATCGCATACCAGAATCAGGACGAGTGGATACGAAAGGCAATTCTGAATATTGCCAACATGGGTAAATTTTCCAGTGACCATACCATCATGCAATATGCCAGCAAGATTTGGGATGCAAAACAGGTCATTCCTGTCGAGTAAAGATTGACCGGCCAGTCTCAAATGTCTTTCCGGCTGGTCGGTTGTTTGCGTTTTTCTATCACGGGTGCTTGATGAGGAAACGTCTATGTGTTATCCCTTGCGTATCGCAAGAGTAGCGCCCGATATCTTCTTACATCCGCCGAAAGGTTAACAAACTATGAAATTCTCCATTTTTCGCTTCGATCCCGACAAGGACGAAAAACCTTATATGCGGGACTATGACATCGCGCTGGAACCGGCGGACAGGATGCTGCTGGACGCGCTCATCCGAATAAAAACCGTGGATGACAGCTTGAGCCTGCGGCGTTCCTGCCGTGAAGGGGTATGCGGATCGGATGGAATGAATATCAACGGACGCAACGGATTGGCGTGCATTACTCCAGTAGCCGGGTTGAAAGAGCCCGTGGAACTGCGGCCATTGCCCGGGCTTCCCGTGATACGCGACCTGATCGTGGATATGACGCAATTTTTCCAGCAATATCATTCGATCAAGCCTTACCTCATCAACAATGACCCCCCCCCGGAAACCGAGCGGTTGCAATCGCCTGAAGACCGGGCAAAGCTGGATGGACTATACGAATGCATACTCTGCGCATGCTGCTCCACTGCATGTCCTTCATTCTGGTGGAATCCTGATAAATTCGTGGGCCCAGCCGGACTGTTGCAGGCATATCGCTTTCTCGCCGACAGCCGCGACCAGGCCACAGCTGAGCGCCTGGATTATCTGGAAGACCCCTACCGCCTGTTCCGCTGCCATTCCATCATGAACTGCGTCGATGTATGCCCCAAGGAATTGAATCCCACCAGCGCCATCGGACGGATCAAAGATATGATGGTTAAAAGAACGGTATGAGGAAACTGGAGCGTGCCCGATGGCGTTGCCGTCGTGGCCTGCTGGAACTGGATATCGTGCTGCAACGGTTTATGGATGCGTATTACGTTAAACTGGATGAAGCCGAGCTCCGGCAATTTGAAATATTGCTGGATCTTCCTGATAATGACTTGTGGGATATGATCGCGCTAAAAAAAGAAGCGGAGGATATGAGACTGCAACCCGTATTGCATCTCTTGCGGACTATTTAATCTAAATCCGGCAGTTGATCGCTTATTTTTCAGTTTAGCGTTATGATCCATAACGACTTTTTTTATCACTTGGCCTTCACCTTTCTGGTGAGTTGGCTACGGGGTGGATTGAACACACTCCACCCTGCCCAACTACCGGATTTAGGTTTAATTGCATCATCGCGGCTTTTTTTGCTGAAAAGAAAATAAGGGGGGAACGACATGGAGCAAAAACATATAGCGACTCTCAATCTGGATAACGGCAATCATCCGGCTGAATTTCCTATCATGGCCGGCAGTATGGGCCCGGATGTGGTAGACATTCGTACTCTGCATGCCAAGAGCGGGGTATTCACCTACGACCCCGGCTTCCTGTCCACCGCCAGTTGCAGTTCCAAAATAACTTTCATTGATGGCGATAAGGGCATTCTGCTTTATCGGGGCTACCCGATCGAGCAATTGGCCAAGCGATGTGATTTCATGGAAGTGTGCCATTTGCTGATGAATGGAGAACTGCCGACCAGAAGTCAGAAGTCCGCGTTCGTCAAGACCATCAAAGATCATACGATGGTGCATGAGCAACTCGCGCGCTTTTTTACCGGTTTTCGCCGTGATGCCCATCCCATGGCGGTGATGGTCGGCGTAGTCGGCGCATTGTCGGCGTTTTATCATGACGCGATGGATATTTCCGATGCCAACCACCGTGAACTGTCGGCCTTCCGGCTGGTAGCAAAGCTACCTACCATTACGGCAATGACCTATAAATATAATATCGGCCAGCCTTTCGTATATCCGCGCAACGATCTTAGCTATGCGGAAAACTTCATGCACATGATGTTCGCCACGCCCGCCGAGGAATATAAGCCCAACCCGGTGCTTGCGCGAGCGCTGGATCGTATTTTGATCCTGCATGCCGATCACGAGCAGAACGCTTCCACTTCCACCGTGAGGCTTGCCGGCTCTAGCGGCGCCAATCCATTTGCCTGCATCTCAGCCGGTATCGCCTGCTTATGGGGACCTGCGCATGGTGGAGCAAACGAAGCCTGCCTGAACATGCTGGAGGAAATTGGGGACGACTCGCGCATCGGCGAGTACATCGAGCGCGCTAAAGACAAAAATGACAGTTTCAGGCTGGTGGGCTTCGGCCACCGTGTATACAAAAATTTTGATCCCCGCGCCAAGCTGATGCGCGAAACCTGCCATGAAGTGCTGAGCGAACTGGGGCTGCACGACGATCGCTTGTTCAAGCTGGCGCTGAAACTGGAGAAAATTGCGCTTGAAGACGAATATTTCATCTCCAAGAAACTTTATCCCAATGTTGATTTTTATTCCGGCATTGTGCAGCGTGCTTTGGGAATTCCAGTCTCCATGTTCACTGCCATTTTTACCATGGCACGCACGGTAGGCTGGATTGCCCAGTGGAACGAAATGATTTCCGATCCGGACTATAAAATAGGGCGACCACGTCAGCTCTATACTGGGGCCACCACACGAGATGTAGTCTCGATTGCGTTACGCAAGTAGTCTCGCTCTGCCAGCCAGGAGATCTCCAGCCATGATGAAGCAACTGTTTGAGGATTCCTTGCTGTTCGGTACCAATGCGTCCTTCATTGAAGGGCTTTATGAAAAGTACATGCAAAATCCGGAATCGGTTCCGCCGGAATGGCATGCATACTTCGACAAACTGCGGCAGGCAGACGGAACGGGCGGATCTGCTGGACAGGCTTCTCAAAATGTTTCGTACTCATCGGAAGTCGAATCGTTCAGCCGACCAGCGGCAGCGCCCTGGCGCCTCAGCGGACATAGCCCCGATCAGGAATTTCTACAGGACGATTACGACCTGGAAACGGAACGCAAACAGATAGCGGTATTACAAATCATCAATGCATACCGTTTCCTGGGGGTGCGCCATGCTGACCTCGACCCCCTCAAACATCAGGAAAAGCCGCATATTCCCGAACTTGAACCCACCTATTACGGGCTGACAGAAGCGGACATGAGTACGGTTTTTGGCACCGGCTCATTGATCGGTCCGCCGCGCGCATCGTTGGCGGACATTCTGCGCATACTGCGGGAAACTTACTGTGGCAGTATCGGTGTCGAGTATATGTACATTACCGATACCGAGCAAAAACGGTGGATACAGAATCGTATCGAAGGTTCGCGCGCACAATCCCGGTTTTCCCCTGAATACAAACGCCATATCCTGGAACGCCTCAATGCGGCAGAAGGATTGGAAAAGTATCTGCACACACGCTATGTCGGACAGAAGCGCTTTTCCGGCGAAGGCGGCGAAAGCCTGATTCCGCTATTGGATAACCTGCTGCAGCGCGCGGGCCAGATGGGCGTGCAGCAGGTTATCATCGGCATGGCCCATCGCGCACGGCTTAATGTCCTGGTCAACACATTGGGGAAGTTGCCGAGCGATCTGTTCCAGGAATTCGAAGGCAAATATGCGCAGGACCTGACTGAAGGCGACGTCAAATATCATCAGGGTTTTTCTTCCGCGGTATCCACTCCGGGCGGTACGATGCGCCTGACGCTGGCATTCAACCCATCACATCTGGAAATTGTAGACCCGGTAGTGCAAGGCTCGGTGCGCGCCCGTCAGCAGCGTCTGCGAGACAGGCAGGGCGATCTGGCGCTGCCTGTGCTTCTGCATGGCGACGCTGCATACTCGGCTCAGGGCGTGGTGATGGAAACCCTGAATCTGTCGCAAACGCGCGGCTACGGTACCGGTGGCACGATACACGTCATTATCAATAACCAGATCGGTTTCACAACTTCTGATCCACGTGATACGCGCTCTACACTTTATTGCACTGATGTGTCAAAAATGATCGAAGCGCCGATTCTCCATGTCAACGGGGATGACCCTGAGGCAGTCGTCATGGCGGCTGAGATTGCGCTTGATTTTCGGATGAAGTTTCATAAGGATGTGGTCGTGGACATGGTTTGTTTTCGCACCCTCGGCCACAATGAGCAGGACGAACCCATGGTGACTCAACCGCTGATGTACAAGATTATCGGCCGCCATCCCGGCACGCGCAAGCTCTATGCCGACAAACTGGAAGCCGAAGGCGTCATCGGCGCCGGCCAGGCCGAGCTGATGGTAAAAGCCTATCGGGATGACATGGATAGAGGCCGCAACCCCAACAAAACCATTCTTTATGGCTACAAATCTTCGAACGCGGTGGACTGGACACCCTTCCTGAAGAATAACAAGTGGGACATGAAGGTGCAGACCGGGCTGCCGATAGCGGAATTAAAAAATCTGGCCACGCGGTTAACGGATATTCCCTCCAAGTTCAAGTTACATGCACGGGTGGAAAAGGTCATCGCCGACCGCCGTTTGATGGGCGAAGGAAAATTACCGCTGGATTGGGGAATGGCTGAAACCCTTGCTTATGCGGCGCTTCTGAAAGACGGATATGCGGTGCGCATTTCCGGACAAGATTCGGGACGTGGAACTTTTTTTCACCGCCATGCTGTGCTGCATGACCAGAACCGGGCGCGATGGAACGAGGGAACGTACGTTCCCCTTCGCCATATTGCTCCCGAGCAACCCGGTTTCGTTATCATCGATTCTGTACTCTCGGAAGAAGCCGTGCTGGGCTTCGAGTACGGCTATACAACCGCGGAACCAAATGAACTGGTAGTATGGGAAGCGCAGTTTGGCGATTTTGCAAACGGTGCGCAGGTTGTAATAGACCAGTTCATCGCCTCCGGCGAAGCCAAATGGGGCCGTCTATGCGGCCTGGTGATGATGCTGCCGCACGGCTATGAAGGGCAAGGGCCCGAGCACTCCTCCGCACGGCTGGAGCGTTTTCTGCAACTCTGCGCCGAATACAATATTCAGGTGTGCGTTCCATCCACCTCCGCACAGATGTTTCACATGCTTCGGCGGCAAATGATCCGGCCAATGCGCAAGCCGCTTATCATCATGAGTCCTAAAAGCCTGCTGCGGCATAAGGAGTCCTTCTCAAGTCTCGAAGATCTGGCCAACGGCAGTTTCCGGAACGTGATTCCGGAGATGGACAAGCTCGATCCCCAAAATGTACGGCGCGTCATCGCCTGCTGCGGCAAAATATATTACGAACTGCTGGCTTATCGCCGGCAACACGGAATCAAGGATATCGCAATTGTTCGTATCGAGCAGTTGTACCCTTTTCCACATGACGATTTCCAGATTGAGGTTGACCGCTATTCTCAAGCTAAAGATATACTCTGGTGTCAGGAGGAGCCCGGCAACCAGGGCGCCTGGCACCGTATTCAGCACTATCTGCTGCGGCACAAGCGTCCCGACCAAAGTTTAGGCTATGCGTTGCGGCCGTCGTCAGCCTCCCCGGCAGTAGGGTATCTGGCGAAACACAAATTTCAGCAGAACGAATTGATAGTGGCAGCGTTTCGCGAAAAAATTTAAGCCAAAGGAAGAATCATGCTCGTCGATGTCAAAGTTCCGGTTTTATCCGAATCCGTGGCGGAAGCCACATTGCTTTCCTGGCATAAAAAAGAAGGCGAACATGTTGATAGAGACGAGAATCTGATTGATGTCGAAACAGATAAAGTCGTGATGGAGTTACCGGCGCCGGCCGCTGGCGTATTGGCCAAAATCGTCAAGGGCGACGGGACGATAGTAGCAGGCGGCGAGATCATCGCCACCATAGACACCGAGGCGGTTCCAGCCGAAACCAAAGCGGCTCCAGATGCGGCGGCGGAGTCTGCTTCCTCAAGCGTGACATTCGCTCCCGAGGCCACCTCCGCTGTTGCGGCAGCCCCGACGATGATGCCGGCCGCGCAACATTTGGCGGCGCAGGCAAATCTTGATGTGGGTGAAATCAGCTCGATTAAAGGTAGCGGACGCGATGGCCGAATTACGAGAGAGGACGTGGCGGCCCATGTGGAAAAGAAACCTTCGCCCTCTGGCGCGCCTTCTCCCTCGCCGTCACCGGCAGGCCGCGCCCCTTCGGCAACTCCTGCACCTGCACCTTCAACCACGACTATGGCACCGTCCGCGACAGCCGCACCCGCGCTTGCGGGTGACAGACCCGAACAACGGGTGGCGATGTCCCGGTTGCGGGCGCGTATCGCCGAACGACTCGTTCAGTCCCAATCCACCGCCGCGATACTTACCACGTTCAACGAAGTGAACATGCAAGCGATAATGGAACTGCGCGCCCGCTACAAGACGAGTTTTGAAAAAGAGCACGGCATCAAGCTTGGCCTCATGTCGTTTTTTGTCAAGGCGGCGGTAGCGGCGTTGAAAAAATTTCCTGTCGTCAATGCATCCGTGGATGGAAATGACATCGTCTATCACGGCTATTACGACATAGGCATCGCGGTAAGCAGTCCGCGCGGGTTGGTGGTTCCCATCATTCGAAATGCGGACGCTTTGTCACAGGCGGGGATTGAAAGGCAGATCGCAGACTTCGGCAAGCGCGCCCTTGATGGCAAATTAACGATGGAAGAGCTGACGGGCGGCACCTTCTCCATCACCAATGGCGGCATATTCGGCTCGATGCTTTCAACACCCATTATCAATCCCCCCCAGAGCGCGATTCTGGGTATCCATGCCACGAAGGAGCGGCCAGTAGCCGAGAATGGACAGGTAGTGATTCGTCCGATGTGTTATCTCGCGCTTTCCTACGACCACCGTATCATCGACGGACGTGAAGCGGTACTCTCTTTAGTGGCGATGAAAGAGGCTTTGGAATATCCCATGAGCCCGTTACTGGAAGCCTGAGACGCCAGGCAAGCCGCAATTTCATAAGCGCTACGCATTCCTCCTGTACCCTGTTTTTTTATAAGTGAAAATATGTCCCAACTTTTTGACGTCGCAGTAATCGGCGCGGGCCCTGGCGGCTACGTCGCGGCAATCCGTTGCGCCCAGTTAGGGCTCAATACCGTATGTATAGATGAGTGGAAAAATCCGCAGGGCAAGCCCAGCCTTGGTGGAACCTGCCTGAATGTGGGCTGCATCCCATCGAAGGCGCTCCTTGAATCATCGGAAAATTATGAACGTGCCGCCCATAAATTCTCTGCTCATGGAATCAGGATCGAGGGTTTGTCGGTGGACATCCCGGTAATGATGTCTCGCAAGGACAAGATTGTCGCAGGCTTCACCGGCGGCGTGGCCATGCTGCTCAAAAAAAATAAAGTCGCGTCAATGCACGGGCATGGCACCTTGCTCAAGAGCGGCAAAGACGCTAGTGGCAACCATAGTCTTTGGCAGATCGAGGTGAAGAATGGGGACCAGACGGAGGCCATCGAGGCAAAACACGTCATCATCGCCACGGGTTCAACCCCGCGCACGCTGCCGTTCGCACCCGTGGACAATGAGCGAATACTGGATAACACGGGTGCACTGGCGATGAAAGAAGCGCCGGGACGACTGGGCGTCATCGGCGGGGGCGTGATTGGCCTCGAAATGGGCAGTCTATGGCGGAGGCTCGGTTCGGAAGTCACCATTCTTGAAGCGCTGCCCGGGTTTCTCATGGCCGCCGACGAGCAAGTGGCGAAGGAGGCGCGAAAAATCTTCACCCGAGAATCAGGCCTGGTGATAAAAACAGGTATCAAGATAAGCGGGATCAAAACGGGTGAAAAAAGTATCACCGTTGAGTACGCAGACGCAGAGGACATACAGGGGATCTCACAAAAACTCGAAGTGGATAAACTGATTGTCGCGGTGGGACGCGTTCCCAATACGGCTGAATTGGGCGCGGAAAATATCGGGCTGAAGCTGGATAAGCGGGGTTATATTGAAGTAGACAGCAATTGCCGTACCAACCTCCCGAATATATATGCTGTGGGTGACGTGGTGCGCGGGCCCATGCTGGCGCATAAGGCTTCCGAGGAAGGTGTCGCGGTTGCCGAGACCATTGCGGGTCAGGCTGGACACGTGAATCTCGATACGGTCCCCTGGGTAATTTATACCTCACCGGAAATTGCCTGGGTGGGCAAAACCGAGCAGGAACTGAAAGCGGGAGGCGTTCAATATAAGGCGGGACAGTTCCCCTTCATGGCTAACGGTCGTGCACGCGCGCTCGGAGAGACAGGTGGCTTCGTCAAAGTACTGACTGACGCGAACACCGACCGCATCCTGGGCATCCACATGATCGGTCCCTACGTTTCAGAGATGATTGCCGAAGCGGTGGTCGCAATGGAATTCGCGGCCAGCAGTGAAGATATTGCGCGCATCGTTCATGCCCATCCCTCGCTTTCCGAAGTATTGCACGAGGCGGCGCTGAGCGTGGATAAACGCGCGATTCATATATAGAAAAGGAAGGAGCGTCCCAGTTCAAACCGAGCTGTCTCTGTACTACCTTTCCGGGCGGTTTTGCGCAACAATTCGGCAAGGCGCTCCGGCTACTCCCGGCGTCGCCTCAATCATAAGCTTTCATCCCGGGCTTAAACACTGAATGGGTATTGCCCAACTCCCGTGTTTGCCACCGCTCGGTCAGTTCCCGCATAGCCTTCCGCCGCTCAAGACGCTCCAACTCGGCCATGCGCTCGCGCACAGGCGCCTGCTCTAGCAGGATACGAGCCTCGACCTCGTTCTCTATGTTACTTACATACTCAGTAACGTCGTGAACACGTGGAACCAGCTTCAGTACTTCTATTTCCGCTGCGGACTTCATCTCGTTGCGCTCGGCGAGAAATCTGGTCGGCATTAGTCCGAAATCATGAAGCTTGGCCCGCAAGGGGTGAGCAGATCTCCAGCTGTCCATCTGACGCTCCGCGTTCATTACGTCCATTCTGGCCTGCCGCAATTGCTCTGATAAGGAATCGCGAGCCTGCCGGGCAGCCAATACCTCGTGGTCGCGCTCCACCAGATCGCATACGTCCGGCGGACGTAATTCTGCCATCACGGCGCGCAACTCGGCGCTTGTCATACAATCCATCTTCTCCTGCATCTCAGTTCCCCGATTTGCCGTTCGGCCTCAAGACCGGTAATCTCGGCATGGACGTTAAAGAATGACCTGGCGCACCAGGTCGCCGATTGCACTTGGGCGACGCCAATTCGCTCACTTTTCCCACCCTTTTGCCCGCCAATGGCCGGGCAATGCCTGTACCATCATCGGTATGACTACGCATACAATACTATTGCGGAACAACACTTCTATTGTGTTTCAGCGCTCGCTTCAGAATACTGATGGGGGTCAATCCTGATGTAATACCCATATTCATCTGGAGTACAAGTCAAGGATCCTCATTCCTGTGCGCATATTCACTTTTAGTAGCCTGTCGGACTTAAAGGAAATCGGCTGCAAAAGCGTCTGGCCGGTTTGATATTTCGCTGTTTTTTGGACCAATAGAATAACTATTGGCCTTCAAATCCTCAAAATCTGGCCTCACCCAGTCACTTTTTCGCTGCGATTCTTTAAGTCCGACAGGCTGCTAGCTCTAGAAATGAACCTTGATGCTGGCTTGATAGAATTCCTTGGACACGTCTCCCTTGAGATCAGCACCAGCCGCGAAGCGCAGGGCGAGATTCATAGGCAGCGCAAATTCGATATAGGGACCTATCCAGTTATAAACCGTCCCGGTATTTCCTTCTATCCTGTCTTTATGGAATCGCAGATGCTCCCAGTGAACGCCTACGGAACTGACCGGTGTATTTTTAAAATTGAACAGCGCCGGTTTGACACCGAGGCTGATCCAGTTATGGATGAAATCCCTGGCCCGCTCATCGCGGATAGCCATATAGTAGGCAAGATACGCCTGCCCGGTAAAATGGTCGTCATTATAGTTTATCGTCATACTGGGCACCACGCCTTCCCCAGCCCGAATACCCCTGCCGACGATTTTGCTGGATAATAAGGCGCCGTTCAGCATGCCTATCTGGGGATTGATACTTAATGCATGGTTGAGAAAGTGAAAATTCAGACCCATGCCGACCTCAGTCCACAGCCCGTTACCACCAGCATCGACCTGAGTGCCGTTCGGACCGGAAACCACCCGGCTGCGGCCGAAATTGGGACTCGTCCATAGCCAGCTATAAAAAGTGAAGTCGATATTGTCGAGGACTTCATATTCTGCATCGAGTATGGTTTGAAAACCAAAGAACGCATCCTGCTTCAAGGTCACGCCACCATGAAATTTTTTCCTGTCAAGGCCGTGACCTCCACCATCGGCATCCTGCCATCCTGCGCCCGCCACCGGTTTTTCCACGTTTGCAACTTTTGTTCCCACGGCTTCCGGCTTCTTCTTGAACTCGTTACCTGTTTGCGCGGGCGAAGCAGAAGACTGCACCGTCACGGTATCGTGTAATTTTTCCTTGCCGACACCGTGATCTGTGCTCACGGTATTTCGATCCCCTTGCCCCCCTTTACTCTCCAAACGCGCTTCCAACTCCAGAATCCTTGCTTCCAGGGTTTCGAGCCTCTTCTTAAGCTCGCTGTCTGTTTTCGCAAGTACGGCAGAAGACATACAGGCTGTCACAAGAAACAGAAAGAGACCGAAAAGTTTTTTAGTACCGCTTATCCAACCTCTATTAACGCTATTATTTGTTCCAAACTTTAGTGGCATTTTTTATTTTCGCTTTTACTTTTTGTGGATTCTTACTTCAACTTCGACTCCGCTTCCTAAGTATTTTGTGAAGGAAATGTGAAGTAAACGTGAAGTAAGTGTGAAGTAAGTGTGAATTTAATGTGAAGTACTTGTGAAGAAGATGTGAAGTATCAAGAATTAAGTGTGATGAAATTGTGAAGAAATTGTGAAGAAATTGTGAAGTCCACATTTTTTTTAAGGTATTAAGGCTTTTTTTTCTCGTTTTGGAGTTTTTATAGGAACTTCAAAACGAAGGTTGGGTAATTCTTTATCCAGGAGTTATTGCGAGTAATTCGACGACAGAATCCCTTTTCACCCATAGGTAAAGACCGTACAGGCCCAACCATGCCCAAGCATTGAAGAGCTAGTACCTAAGCCGGGGAACCACCATAGCGTGGCGCTACATGCATGGTCGCACTCGGGTTGTTATCGTCGGTTTTTCTGTTCTCTAAGGGACCGAAACCTTTGTAGGTCTCCGCATCTGTCAGCTGACTTGAATTTCGCCGAAGCACCAGCTTGAATTCCTGAGGGGGTTATTCGTTGAATATTTTGCGGGTAACGTCGGCTTGCCACTTTTGGGTTAAAATGAGGCCTTTGCAGAATCCTCCATGACGAGCATTACGATCGCCCTTTCCAAGGGCCGCATTTTTGACGATACTGCGCCGTTGTTGAAAGCAGCCGGTATCGTCGCGCTAGATGATCCTGAAACGTCGCGTAAGCTGATCCTTGCGACCAATCGTGGTGACGTGCGGCTTATCATTGTACGAGCCTCGGATGTACCCACTTACGTGCAGTACGGCGCCGCGGATATGGGCATCGCGGGAAAGGACGTACTGCTGGAGCATGGCGGCGCAGGGCTTTATCAGCCGCTGGACTTGAATATTGCCTGCTGCCGCATGATGGTGGCGGTGCGCGATGATTTCAATTACGAAGAGGCCGTGAGCCGGCGAGCGCGAGTGCGAGTCGCAACGAAATATTTACAAACAGCACGTGAACACTTTGCCGAAAAAGGCATGCACGTGGATCTTATCAAGCTCTACGGTTCGATGGAACTCGCGCCGCTGGTAGGATTGGCGGACGCGATTGTGGATCTGGTTTCCAGCGGTGGCACGCTAAAGGCCAACCATCTGAAGGCAGTGGAAGAGATCATGCCGATTTCGGCGCGACTGGTCATCAATCAGGCAGCACTGAAATTGAAGCGGGAAGCGATACAGCCAATGCTGGAAGCTTTCTCTGCGGCAATCATCAAATGAAGCATGAATTAGCAAAAACGTCAAAATCAATAAATCCACGCGCCTTCCCATGATTCAAATCAAACGGCTGTCCTCTACCGATGTCCGCTTCAACGAAGCACTAGCGGAACTGCTGGCTTTTGAAAACGTCCAGGATGCGAAGCTGGAGGCAGCCGTCGCCGACATTCTTGTTGATATCAAGAAGCGGGGTGATGAAGCCCTGCTGGAATATACGCGTCGTTTCGACAATTGGGATCCAGTTTCGGCAGCGGCACTCGAATTGCCCCGCCAACGCGTGCAACAAGCCCTGCAAGACCTGCCTGCAGATCAGCGTGAGGCCCTGGAACAAGCCGCATTGCGCGTGCGCGCTTACCACGAAAAGCAGCTGGCACAATCCTGGAGCTATATCGAACCTGACGGTACGCTCCTCGGCCAGAAAGTAACCCCGCTGGATCGTGTTGGCCTGTACGTTCCAGGCGGCAAGGCGTCTTATCCTTCCTCCGTGCTGATGAACGCAATTCCCGCCAAGGTGGCAGGCGTGGGCGAACTCGTCATGGTCGTACCGACCCCCGGTGGCGAGATAAATGATCTCGTGCTGGCTGCCGCAGCCATTTGCGGGGTTGAGCGAATATTTACCATTGGCGGCGCTCAAGCCGTCGGCGCACTGGCTTATGGCACCTCGGCTGTGCCGCACGTCGACAAGATCGTCGGCCCCGGCAACGCGTATGTGGCAGCGGCTAAGCGCCGCGTATTCGGTATGGTAGGCATAGACATGATAGCGGGACCTTCAGAAATCCTGGTGATTTGTGACGGCAAAACAAATCCCGACTGGATTGCCATGGATCTGTTTTCACAGGCGGAGCATGATGAGCTGGCGCAAGCGATCCTGCTCTCCCCCGATGCCGATTTTATCGACGCGGTAGCGGCAAGTATTGCCCGCCAACTGGAAGCGATGCCGCGCAAGGCGGTAATACGGGCTTCGCTGGAAGACCGTGGCGCGTTGATCCAGGTACGAGATCTGGACGAAGCCTGCGCCATAGCCAACCATATCGCACCGGAGCATCTTGAGCTATCGGTTGAACAGCCGGAAAAATGGCTGGAAAAGATCAGGCATGCCGGCGCCATTTTCCTGGGCCGTTACACTTCCGAAGCGCTCGGCGATTATTGCGCTGGCCCCAATCATGTGTTGCCCACCTCTCGTACCGCACGCTTCTCATCACCGTTAGGCGTGTACGATTTTCAGAAACGTAGCAGTATTATCAAGGTGTCGGAACAGGGCGCGGCAAAATTAGGTCCGATAGCTTCCATCCTGGCTCATGGAGAGGGTTTGCAAGCCCATGCGATGTCTGCGGAATATCGGATCAGGAATGGCGTCGACGTGAAATGATTCGACGGATTCTTTCAGAGCCAAGCCATACTGTATGCCGTATGCTGCCGGCCGTAAATCGAAGCTGAGTCATATAAAAATGCCAGCATCGCCCGATCAAATCATTCGGCCCGAGATCCTCGCGCTCTCCGCTTATCACGTACCGCCTGCAAGCGGAATGGTGAAGCTGGACGCAATGGAGAATCCTTATTCTCTTCCACCCGAGTTATGCGAAGAGATTTCACGGCTCACGGCCGGCGCGCCGATCAACCGTTATCCCGATGCGAGCGCTGCTTCACTTAAAAACGCATTGCGGAAAGCACTTTCGATCCCGCCAGGTATGGAAATCATGCTAGGTAACGGTTCGGACGAGATCATCCAGATCATCGCTTTGGCCTTCGCCAGACCTGGAGCAGTGTTGATGAGTGTCGAACCCGCCTTTGTCATGTTTCGCATGACTGCCGTGTTCGCCGGGATGAAATATGCAGGGGTGCCGTTAAATTCTGATTTTTCACTTGATATGGACGCGATGCTTGCCGCCATTGCGCAGCACCAGCCAGCGGTAATTTTTATTGCATATCCAAATAACCCCACTGGCAACCTGTTTGACAGCGAAGCAATCTCACGTATTATTGAAGCTGCTCCTGGCGTGGTGGTCGTGGATGAGGCTTATCATGTCTTCGCCGATGCAAGCTTTATGGGCAAGCTGGCGCAATACCCCAATCTGTTATTGATGCGCACGCTTTCCAAGCTGGGGCTGGCGGGTTTAAGGCTGGGACTCCTGGCCGGAAGATCTGAATGGTTGATACAGCTTGAAAAATTGCGTTTGCCGTATAATGTAGGCGTTGTCACCCAACTGATCGCGGAAAAGGTATTGCAGCATCGTGATGTCCTGATGCAACAGGCCACAGCGATCAAAGCCGAACGCTCGTTAATGGGTGAACGGCTGGCGGCACTGAACGGTATCAAGGTTTTCCCGACGGATGCGAATTTCATTTTGTTCCGCGTGACTCGAGAGGGTGACGGGAATGAAGCCAATCGGGTATTTCTGGGACTTAAAGAGCGCGGAATATTGATCAAAAATCTTGACGGGCACCACCCGCTATTGAAGAATTGCCTGCGCGTCACAGTGGGCAAACCCGACGAAAACATGAAATTTCTGATGGCGCTTCAGGCCTCGCTTGATAAATCCAACAATTAAATTAACCCATCCATGCGTCAGGCCCAAATTAACCGAAACACCCTGGAAACCCAAATTGACGTCAAAGTTAATCTGGATGGTACCGGGAACGTAGCGCTGGATACGGGAGTGCCATTTCTCGATCATATGCTGGACCAGGTAGCGCGTCACGGCATGATAGATATGGAGATCGCTGCTAGAGGCGATCTCCATATCGACGCCCATCATACGGTAGAGGATATCGGCATCACCCTTGGACAGGCATTCAAGCAAGCTATTGGGGACAAGAAGGGCCTGCGACGTTACGGCCAAGCTTATGTGCCGCTGGACGAGGCATTGACGCGTGTGGTGGTGGATCTCTCGGGACGCCCGGGCATGGCGTTTAATGTCAAATTTGTACGCGCCCGCATCGGCGAGTTCGACGTGGATTTGATAAAGGAGTTTTTTCAAGGGTTTATAAATCATGCCTTGATGACCGTGCATATTGACAATCTGGTCGGCTGCAACGCGCATCATCAGGCAGAAACCATATTCAAGGCATTTGGACGTGCATTGCGCATGGCAATCGAAACCGACCCCCGCGCCTTGGATACGATTCCATCCACCAAAGGCTCCTTGTAGACGCCCTCAACCCTCATCTACCCAGCATGACTGATATTGCAATCGTTGACTACGGCATGGGTAATTTGCGCTCGGTGTCCAAAGCGCTGGAACATGTCGCGCCGACCGCCTCCATTGTCATCACCGACGATCCGGAGGTAGTGCGGAAGGCTGGGCGTGTAGTGGTTCCAGGTCAAGGCGCAATGCCCGACTGCCTGCGCGAACTGGATAAACGCGGATTGCGCAGCGCGGTGCGCTATGCAGCGATGAGCAAACCTTTTCTCGGTATCTGCATCGGCCTGCAAATGCTGTGCGACAGCAGCGAAGAAGGCAACGTAGAAGGCCTCGGTATTGTGACCGGCACTGTGCGGCGTTTTCCTTCCACGTCGGTGGCAGATAGCAGCGGGCTGCGATTCAAAGTGCCGCACATGGGCTGGAACCAGGTTCACCAAGCCATTGAACATCCCTTGTGGAAAGATATCCCCAGCGATGCACGCTTTTATTTCGTGCATAGTTATTATGTGGAAACCGCCAACCCGGAATCGACGGCAGCTACCACCAACTATCCCTTTTCTTTTACTAGCGCGGTGGCCAAGGATAATATTTTTGCCGTCCAGTTTCACCCGGAAAAAAGCCATGACGCAGGGTTGACGCTGCTGAATAATTTTGTGCGATGGGAACCGTTTCAGTTTCAGGAAGGGATAGTCAAGTCCACGCGTGACCTCTTCCCGATCCAAACCTAAAAACTCACCTCTACACTTTAAACCTGACTCAAAAATGCTGATTATTCCTGCGATAGACCTGAAAGACGGCCAGTGCGTACGCCTGAAACAGGGCGTGATGGAAAACGCCACGGTGTTTTCCGAAGACCCCGGCGCCATAGCCAGCCATTGGCTGAGCCAGGGCGCGCGCCGATTGCATCTGGTGGACCTGAATGGCGCGTTTGCCGGCAGGCCAAAAAATGAACCGGCCATACGTGATATTGTTGAGGCTATTGGTGACGAAATTCCGACACAACTCGGGGGTGGCATACGTGACCTCGAAACTATCGAGCGTTATCTCGACGATGGCATAACTTACATTATCATCGGCACCGCAGCGGTGAAGACGCCAGGATTCCTGCACGATGCCTGCAACGCTTTCCCCGGCCATATCATGGTAGGTCTGGACGCGAAGGACGGGAAGGTGGCCGTCAATGGCTGGTCCAAAGTTACTGGTCACGACGTCGTGGATCTCGCCAAAAAATTTCAGGATTATGGGGTCGAAGCGATCATTTATACTGATATCGGGCGTGACGGCATGTTAAGCGGCGTCAATGTGGAGGCCACGGTGGAACTGGCCAGGGCACTTACCATTCCCGTCATTGCCAGCGGGGGCATCGGCAATCTTGACGATGTGAAAGCGCTCTGCGACCTCGAGTTGGAAGGTATCATGGGTGCAATTACGGGACGCGCCCTGTATGAAGGCGCTCTGGATTTCAAACGGGCGCAAGCATTGGCGGATGAGCTAAGTATGAAAATCTCCCGCGATAAATCCCTTTCCTGATAAAGCTCGGTCTTCATTTCGAAAAAATAGAACTGCGGTAAATTCGGCTTCAGGATTTATAACCTTCTTGTTCTTTATCTTGCTTCCCCTATGGAAGAGGTGCTGAATTCTCCGGATACCCCTGAATTCGGGTTCCGGATAGATGATCTGTTAACTAAGGATACGAAGTGGCTGCGCATCTGTTCGCAAAGCGGATGCTGGCAAATTTGCGATTTATAAAGGTATCGTATGGGTCTTGCCAAGCGTATTATTCCCTGCCTTGACGTAACAAATGGCCGTGTTGTCAAAGGCATTAATTTTGTCGGGCTTCGGGATGCGGGTGATCCTGTCGAAATATCACGCCGTTACGGTGATCAGGGAGCGGATGAGCTGACCTTCCTCGACATCACTGCCAGTTCTGATAACCGTGACTTGATTCTTCGTATCATTGAGGAAGTTGCAGCTCAGGTATTCATTCCGTTAACAGTGGGTGGCGGGGTGCGCAAGGTGGAAGATGTGCGAAGGCTGTTGAATGCGGGTGCCGATAAAGTAAGCATCAACACTTCGGCGGTGCAGAATCCTCGACTGGTGGCGGATGCCGCGGATCGTTACGGTTCTCAGTGCATCGTAGTGGCGATAGATGCCAAGCGGGTGGAAAACGGCTGGGAGGTATTCACTCACGGGGGACGTCAGGCGACCGGCATGGATACGGTCGAGTGGGCAAAAAAACTGCAATCGCTGGGGGCAGGCGAAATATTGCTTACCAGCATGGATAAGGATGGTACTCGCAACGGGTTTGATCTGGCACTGACTCGCGCTGTATCCGACGCGGTGGATGTGCCGGTGATCGCGAGTGGCGGCGTTGGTAATTTACATCACCTGGTGGAAGGAATCGTAGAGGGCCATGCCGACGCAGTTCTGGCGGCCAGTATTTTTCACTATGGCGATTACAGTATACTTCAGGCCAAAGGGTATATGGCGGAACATGGCATTGAGGTACGGCTTTAGTAGTAGAATAACGGTCCGTTCACATGATGCGACGACGCCGCAGCGGGTCAGGGATGGGATGCCCCAAAGATAAGGAGTGGCGAATACGAGAATGATCGCTATGCTACTTTCCTTTATGGAGCGGAAAACCCGATACACCAGCTTCCAAAAATCCTTCATTCCACCCGATCTGCAGAAGCAGGCGCTCACTTGTTTATCTATTATCCCCGGTGCGCCGTCAAATCAGGCGGTCTTTATCGCATCTTCCGAGCATCCATTAATGCCAGTCAAGCTGAAACCCGGAATCAGCTCTTTGCCACCAAGCGCTCCATTTAATACCTATATTTAAAGCGTTCCGAATAACCTGATCCTAAAGCATACCTATGTCCGACATTTGGCTCAACAAGATAAACTGGTCCGACGACGGACTCGTGCAAGTCGTTACGCAGGAAGCCGACAGCAAGGCGGTGCTGATGGTCGCCTGGATGAATCGCGAAGCATTGAAGCTTACTGTGCAAACCGGCGAGGCACATTATTGGTCGCGCTCTCGCAGGAAGCTCTGGCATAAAGGCGAGGAATCAGGGCACGTTCAGAAAGTAAAAGAAATCCGGCTGGATTGCGATGAGGACGTTCTGTTGCTGACAGTGGAACAAGTTGACGGCATCGCTTGTCATACCGGCAGACATAATTGTTTTTTCAATAAACTGGAAAACGGCCAATGGGCAGTGGCAACGCCAGTAATCAAGAGCCCGGAAGAAATATACAAAAAATGACCGATCCAGCTATTCTTTACCGGCTGACTGAAGTTATTGAAGGCCGCAAAAATGCCGATCCTGAAAGTTCGTACGTCGCAAAGTTGCTGTATGAGGGGCAGGACAAGATTCTGAAGAAAATTGCGGAAGAGTCGGCAGAAGTTTTGCTGGCCTCGAAAGAGCAGGACAAATCGCATGTAATACGAGAGGTCGCAGACCTGTGGTTTCACTGCCTGGTGCTGTTAGCCCACCACAACGTGGGGCCCGACGATGTGCTGAACGAGCTCCTCCGCAGGGAGGGAGTTTCGGGGCTGGATGAAAAAGCAGCGCGGAAGGTGCGATAAAAATGGACAGCTGTGTTTTCTGTAAAATCGTGCGGGGAGAAATTCCCAGTGAAAAAATCTATGAAGATGCTGACGTTTTTGCTTTTCATGATATTCACCCCGCAGCACCGATACACTTCATGTTGATACCCAAGCTACACATAGGTTCACTTGACGAAGTCGAAGATAAGCACCGCAGTTTGCTGGGCAAGATGATGGTACTGATACCCAGGCTGGCGAGGGAGCAAGGCTGCACGGACGGCTTTCGTACCATTATCAACACCGGACGCGTTGGTGGGCAGGAGGTTCATCACTTGCATATTCATATCGTAGGCGGCACCGAGCGTTTGCCGGCTATGATTCATCATCCGAGATAAAGGAGTAAATGATGGGATCATTCAGCATTTGGCATTGGCTGATCGTTCTGCTGATTGTTGTTCTGGTATTTGGCACCAAGAAACTCCGCAATATCGGCAGTGATCTGGGCGGTGCAGTTAAAGGCTTCAAGGAAGGGGTAAAAACGGCTGATGAAGAGGAGCTATCTTCTGTGCCTCATCAAACCGGTGCCCGGACCATCGAGGCGGAAGCCAGGGAAAAGACGCAGTCAAAATCATGAGGCCAGCGAACAAAGGTAAAAAATCCGGCTAATGGAATACAACGATCTCATATGACGGAAATAGCATCCCATAGCCGCTCGCTACGCTTCATCGGTAAATTTCCATAAAAAATGTTCGATATCAGCTTCACGGAAATTCTCGTTATAGCAATCGTGGGGCTGGTCGTTATTGGTCCTGAGCGCCTTCCCAAGGTAGCGCGTACGCTAGGGCATCTGTTCGGCCGGGCGCAACGTTACGCCAATGATGTCAAGAATGACATCCAGCGAGAAATGGAACTGGAAGAACTCAAAAAATGGAAAGCTTCCGTGGAGGGAACTGCTCGTTCCATCGAAGACTCGGTACAAAAAGAAATGACGCAGTTCCAGGACGTGATGGAAACGGAAACAGAACCAAAACCTTCCACGACCGTTTCCGCATCTTCTCCCAAGGCCACGGAGGAAGATACTGCAGCATCGTTCCCTTCCCCCACTCCAATCAGCCCCGCTAAGCCATCAATCAGAACGGAATCAAGTCACGACGCAGCCGGACCAGAAGTACATCGCGAATAGTTTAGCGCCGGAGAATATATACTCGCTGACACGAATCGGTATCTACCGGTTCAATTCTTTTGGCCCCGCTCACAATAATCCTGAATCCGGCAGTTGACCGCTTATTTTCCGGTTTAACGCTATAATCGAAAAGCATTTTTTTATCCCGTGATCTTCACCTTTTTGGTGGGCTCGCTACAGGGGCCAACTGCCGGATTTAGGATAATGAGTACCGACGAAACATTCATTTCCCACCTTGTGGAACTTCGTGCCAGGCTGCTACGGGCATTCGGCGGGCTCCTGCTTGGTTTTATCCCCTGCGCTTACTACGCCCGCGAACTCTATTCATTGCTGGCACAACCTCTGCTGGACAAACTTCCACAGGGGGGCCAGATGATTGCAACCGAAGTGGTGACGCCTTTTTTTGTGCCGATGAAAGTTGCCATGATGGCTGCTTTTATCATTACTTTGCCGCACACGCTCTATCAAATATGGGCATTTGTCGCGCCCGGGTTGTATTCCCACGAAAAACGCCTTGTCCTGCCGCTCGTCTTCACCAGCAGCCTCCTGTTCATATGCGGCATGGGGTTTGCTTATTTTGCCGCTCTGCCCCTGGTATTCGAATTCATCACCCAATTCGCGCCAGAGGGCGTGGCAGTCATGACCGATATCGGCAGGTATCTCGATTTTGTGCTGACTATGTTCATTGCCTTCGGCATCACCTTTGAAGTACCGATATTGGTCGTGATACTCGTTCGGGCGGGCATTGTCTCAGTCGAAAAACTAAAGGCAATACGTCGTTATGTTCTAGTCGGTGCATTCGTCATCGGCGCCATATTCACCCCCCCCGATGTGGTTTCACAGTTCATGCTGGCCGTGCCGCTTTATTTGCTTTACGAATTAGGCATACTGGTGGCAGGGCTTGTTACCCAACCGGCAAAGCTATTAGCTCATCAACCGTCAAACGACATGGATACGGAGCAGAAACTGGAAGAGGCTGAAACGAGGAAAAGAAACGACTAAGGAATCTCTGGGCGATCGCGGATTTCGCCAACCAGACCAGGGAAGTCCCGCTGCAACATTCCGTACCGCTATCTGCGCCGTAGCAGGCATCTCGCGGCCGTATTGCGTTAAAGATAGCGCGATTTGCCTACCCGAATATTTTGGGCAACCTTAAAGTTTCCGGGGGCAGCGGCATTTACCGGGTGATGTATGTTGCCAAATTCGAGAAAGCGTACGGATTTTGCAATTGACTTCTTATACGTTACATAACTGAGCTTTTAGTCTATTGCATCCGGGTCTTGATACTGGTCTTGAGGCGCAGGCATGGGTCGCTTGCCCACATTGATCTCGATGGATTTCTCCGTCTGATTGCGCATCACGGTAATGTTGGCTGCTTCTCCAGGCAACAATGCGGCGATCAGATTGAGCATCACGGATGAATCAACCACCGGGCTTTCCTTCACCGCCACAATGATATCCCCTGGCTTTACACCGGCCCGATCTGCGGGTCCACCCTTGAGCACTCCCGCGATCAAGGCGCCGTTGGTGTTGGGGCGCTTGAACGATTCAGCCAGTTCCGGGGTCAAGTCTTGCACTTCCACTCCAATCCAGCCGCGCGTTACGCCACCCGTCTGGATAATCTGCTCCATTATTTGTTTGGCCACGCTGGTTGTAATGGCAAAGCCGATACCGAGCGATCCACCGGTACGAGACACAATCGCCGTATTGATACCGATCAGGTTGCCGGAAACGTCAACCAGGGCACCTCCTGAATTGCCGGGGTTGATGGCGGCATCAGTCTGAATGAAATTTTCAAAGGTATTGATGCCCATATGTGTCCGCCCCAGCGCGCTGATGATACCCATCGTAACCGTCTGTCCCACACCGAAGGGGTTTCCGATTGCAAGCACGATATCGCCGACCCGGGCATTATCGGAATGCCCGAAGGTCATTGTCGGAAGCGCTTCCATATCCACTCTTACAACCGCAAGGTCGGTTTCCGGATCTGAACCGATTACGCGTGCCTTGGCCTTCCTGCCGTCGGCCAGCGCAACCTCGATTTCATCCGCCGCTTCTATCACATGGTGATTGGTAAGAATATAGCCTTCGGAACTGACAATTACCCCGGACCCGAGACTCGACGCACGCCGGCTCTGCGGCGATTCGAAACGATCGCCAAAGAAACGCCGGAACATGGGATCCTCCATCAGGGGATGGGAGGATATCTTCACCTCTTTACTGGTAAAAACGTTGACCACCGATGGCATGGCCTTTTGCGCTGCAGCGCTGAAGCTGGCGGGCAGGGGCACATTGGGGTGCGCCGTGTCGGAAACCGCTTCTTTTATAGTTACCACGGCGCCGCCGCCCCCCCGCGATTGCCAGGGCAACAGCTCGGGCCTTAAAGTGGAAACGACAAACAATGCGGCAAGGACTATCGTTACCGTTTGTGCGAAAATCAGCCAGAGCTTGTGCATTTGGGATTTAGGTTTCGAGATTTAGTATGATTTTTATAAAGACCAGACGAATATGATGCGATTGGATAAGCTCGAAATCTATTTGAACCAACTCCTGAACATTGCCCATTTCCGTGATTATTGCCCAAATGGGCTGCAAGTGGAAGGCCGAAGTGAGGTGCGTCATCTGGTTAGTGGTGTAACCGCCTCGTTGGATTTCATTCAAGCTGCTATAGAAGCAGGCGCAGACGCGCTGCTCGTACATCACGGTTATTTCTGGCGCGGTGAGGACCCATGCCTTGTTGGCAGGAAGCACCGCCGTATCGCGCGGTTGATTGCGCACGACATCGGACTTCTCTCCTATCATTTGCCGCTGGACGCTCACCCGGAGCTGGGCAATAACGCTCAACTGGCCCATAGGTTAGGTCTCGTTGAAACCAGCCGTTTTGGCGATCAAGAAATTGCCATGCACGGAACGCTTTTGCCGGGCGTGTCGAACGTGAAGGAACTGCGCATGAATATCGAACGCGTCCTACGGCGCGAACCTTTGGTAATCGGCGAGGATTTGAAGACGGTGACACGCATAGCCTGGTGTACCGGCGGCGCTCAAGATTATTTCGACGAGGCTATCCGTCTGGGCGTAGATGCGTTTATCACCGGCGAAATTTCAGAGCGAACCGTTCATGAAGCCCGCGAGTCCGGCGTTGCTTTTATTGCGGCCGGGCACCATGCCACCGAGCGATACGGGGTACAGGCATTGGGCGATCATATCGCGCAGAAATTTGGTATCACTCATCAATTCATAGATATCGACAGCCCGGTATGAAAAAACCAAAAATGTTTATCCTTATTTTTCTGACTGTGTATCGCTCGATACTTCCTCATCAAAGCCTGGGTATACCCGCTACCGGAAACACATAAAAGCAACTACTCTGCCAGTGGCTTTATCTGGCTGCTGAAGCGGTATCAGTGGTACCAGAAAGAGTCATAGTACTGGTGCTACACGTTTATATAAACCAGCTATAAAGTACGGTCATAATAAATTTCAAAAAATCACGCGAGTCATGTCCTTATCTATAAGGAGCGCCCATCGAGCGGCTCCATGGCATTGATCTCCCGCAGTGACATCGCCTGATCGCACTTTGATCATGGTTTCAAGTCTGGATATTGAACACAACAAATCAACACGGAGTAAAGGAGAGAACAAATGGTTGTCAAACCTTGGCTGAAGCTGGTCACGCTCGC